>JAUWAU010000002.1 GCA_030601885.1 Armatimonadota bacterium | reverse complement strand
GATGTAATCTGTGATCCGCGGCCCGGCCGGCAACGTCGCAGTTGTGCGAGCCATGGTTGCATCTCCTCTCTCCTGGACTCACCCCCGCCAGAGAGGAGTATAACATACTTCGATACTTAAATGAACAGTATTGACCCTAGCCCTGGCTTCGGGTGGGTAAAACGCGGCCGTGTAGAGGCGAATGAGGCTGAGGATCTCCTCAGCACGCGCCGTGGCCAGTGCGCGCACGGCACTTGGGCCGCATCTAAGTCCGAACTGCAGACAAGCGCAATCGTCGAAGTAGGGAAGGATCATCTTGTCGACGGAGTCGCGCATCTCGGCGCGTTCCTCCGGGGAATGGATGGTGCCATCGACGCACTCGGCAATAGCGCCGAAAAGGTCTTCGCGCTTATCTGGGGTCATCGGATACAGCTGAGCGCTGCCGACCTGTAGGTGCGGAACGGCGATGACGAGGTTCTCTATCGGTACATACGCCTGGAAGTCCTCCGGTTGCTCGGAGCCTTGGCCTTGCGCGCCCGCGGTCCCACGTGTTGGCCGCATGCTTCCGCACCTCCCTGGCGGTTGTCCGAATAGGCGCTGGCGGCACGGTCCGGCGCCTCATTGCCCCAATCTGTGCTTGAGCGCATCCTCCCGCCGAATGTCGTACGGCTCCTGATCAGGCACGGCCAGCGTCCCGTCGTCGATGAGCTCGATGAGCGCCGATTTCTTGTTCAGCAGGGGATTGCGAACGATCGTCCGCGTCTTGGCCGACTCGTACAGGGCCATCATAATGACTTGCGCGTCGAGACACACGCGCCCGCGGGCGCGGTGCTCCGGCCCGCCCTCCATCCACCCTATGAAGGCCTCCGCCGGGTTGGGCTGCTCCTCGGTTTCGATGGCCTGCCAGCCTCCGGACTCCGCTGAGAGGATGAACGCGTCGCGCTTGACGAACTTGATCATCCCCTCGGGCCCCGTGATGCACTGCTCGCCGCGGACCTTGCCGCCGTTCACGTCGCACTCCAGCAGCATCTCATGCCCGCCGTCGAAGTGCACCACGGCCGCGCAGAAGTCTTCAATGGGCGTCCCGCGCTCGTACCGGTTCGTGTGCCGCCCCGCCTGACCGACCACGAGCTCCCACATGGGGTCGCCCAGGACAAAGCGATACCAGTCAATGGCGTGCGAGGCGCTGTTGAGCAGTCCGTCGCCCGTGTGCCACACCAGGGACACGGGCCCGCCGATACCGCCCTTCGCGATCAGATCCCGCACCGCCACCATCGAGGGGCGATACCGGGATTGATGGTGAATGGCCAGCTTCACCCCGCGGTCCTCACATACCTGGACCATCTTCTCGGGCCCGGCCAGATCCTCGCCCATGGGCTTCTCGCAGAAGATGCCTTTGACCCCGGCCTCTGCACAGGCGATGGTGATCTCCGGGTGCGACTCCTGCCAGGTGCAGATGCTGACGATGTCCGGGCGCTCCTTCGCGAGCAGTTCGTGATAGTCGCTGTAGCGCGCCGCGATGAGGAAGGCGTCACAGAACTCGTTCAGCCTCCCCTCGTGAATGTCCGCTCCTGCGACGATCTGCGTCTTCTCGTTCGCCGCGTAGTAACGGGCGTGCGCCTTCGCGATGCCGCCGGTTCCGATGATCCCTACGCGATGTTGGTCGGGCATAAGCGTAACACCTCAGTTGTCAGTGGTCGGTGGTCAGTGGCCGGTGCGGGCCCTGCCACTGCGGGCCTACTTGGTCGCGAAGGCCCGTATCTCCTCCTGGGCTGCATCTGAACCACCCGGCACTCGCCGGTGAGCGTCGAGAACGGTACTGTGTCCGCCGCCACGGGAACCGGCGGAACCATTGACAGCGTTGGTCAATAATGCTAGTCTTTCAGCCGCAATGGCGCCGTGTTTCCGACGGTGCCGGCAGCGGGCGCAGCCGAGAATCAGTGTTAAGCGGGCGGTGGCAGTGGATGTAGCCTCTAACCGCTGGCCACCGACCACTGACCACTGGTTATGAGGCGGTGGTCACGTCGCGGGTCGGATTGGTTTTTAACCCATTCAGTTACAAGCTGCATGAAGAGAACCTGCGGATCGTACAGCGGTACTTCGGTCTCTTTCCACCGCTGAGTCTCGCCTGGGTAGCGGGCGTTGCCGAACAAGCCGGCCACGAGGTCGTGCTCATCGACGCGCGCACGCTGCGGCTGAGCAAAGAAGAGGTCCTCGAGCGGCTCAAGTACTTCCAGCCCGACATCCTCGGCTTCATGATGACCACGTACATGTACCGCGAGACGCTCGAGTGGGCTCGGTACCTCAAGCAGCACCTCAAGGTCCCGGTCATGATCGGCGGCTACAATCTGCGCGTGTATCCGCGAGCATCGGTTGTGGCGGAGGAGGTCGATTTTGGCTGCCTGATGCACGCCATAACGACCGTCCCGGGGCTGCTGGCAGAGCTCGAGGACGGACGCAACTTCGGGGAAGTCCCGGGCTTGGTGTGGAAGCGCGGGGACGAAGTCATCGTGAATCCCCTGCCGCCGGAGCCGCCGGATTTTAACGACTTCCCCGTGCCGGCGCGGCATCTGCTGCCCAACGAGCTGTACGCGGAGTTCCCCACGGAGCGGAGAAACTTCACCGTCCTTGTCTCCAGCCTCGGGTGCCCTTACGGATGCACTTTCTGCGAGGCGGGCCGCACGCCGCACTCCCCGCGCCGCCCGGAGCTCGTGGTGGATGAGATGGAGCAGTGCTACCGCGAGTACGGCATTCGGGAGATCGACATCTTCGACTACGAATTCCCCTGCAACAACAAGCGCACGCTGGCCATCTGCAAGGATATCCAACGACGCAACCTGGATATAATCTGGGCCTGCCGCTCCCGCCTCGACAGCGTCAACCGCGAGCTGCTCGAGGAGATGGCCAAGGCCGGCTGTCGTCGCATCTACTACGGCATCGAGTCTGGCGTGGACGAAATCCTCGAGACTGTGAACAAGCGCATGACCAAGGAGCTTGTTCGCCAGACCATACAGGACACACAGGAGGTGGGCATTCGGCCTCTGGGCTTCTTCCTCGTCGGCGCGCCGGGCGAGACGCAGGACACATTCGGTCAGACGCTGGACTTCGCCAAGGGGCTCGACCTCGACTACGTGCAGTTCTCCAAGTGCACGGCGAAGCCGCTCACGCCGCTGTGGCAGGATCTCGTGCGCCACGAGGGCCAGGACTACTGGCGAAACTACATCCTGGGCTTGATGCACGAGCATGCGCTGCCCCGGCCCTGGACGGAGCTCACCAACGAGCAGATCGACGCGCTGGCCAAGCAGGCGTACCACGACTTCCACTTCCGGCCGAAGTTCATCATCAAGTCCATCCTGAAGCTGCGCTCCTGGACGGAGTTCAAGCGCAAGTTCTCCTGTGCGCTGGAGATGTTCGTGCGTCAGGAGAAGCACGCCGAGGACTGGGACGAGGAGCGCGACGGGTTCATCGCCTACAACGAGAACACGGAGGAGCTTCGACTCCGGCTAAAGCAGCGCCAACTCGAGGCACTCAAGGCATCATCCCCGCAGCCGAAGGCGAGAGCACTCGAGCCGGCGCAGAAGCAGCCCTGACGGACACCCGGCCCGCCGCCTTGCCATTTGCCCTTCTCCTTATCCTTTACTGACCACTGACCACTGACCACTGGCCACTGATCACTGACCACTGCCTGATCCGTGCGCCTTGCCCTCGCGGTCAACCCAGAACCTCGAAGCCCGAACCTGCGAGCCCACGAATCGGACGGACTATCCCATTTCTTGTGCAACACGTGGGATTGTGATATGGTCTTAGCGTGGGGCAGGCGCAGGGCGTTGTTGCTGGGGAGCAGAGAATGAGGGCTGTGTACCCGGAAGGCGATAATTAAGTATGGTGTGCCCAGGATTCACCGGGGACATAATACGCATTTCTTGACAATGCGCTCTTGCCGTTGCCGCCAACCGCGGAAATGGGTACTATGTCCCCTGATTCTCGCCATCCTGCGGCTGCCTCGCGCTGGTCACTCACAGATCGTCCCATTGCTTGGCCCGCTCGTCCTCCCTCCGCGCTTGAGACTCGTAGCTCTCGGCGATGCTGCGCAAGACAGCCGCGGTGCGAGGGTACTGCGCAGCCAGAGCTTCTGCGTGTCCTCGGTACCGCTTGGCGAGGTCCCTCTCCTCTACTCCGCCCTCGTCCAACGCCTTGGTGTGCATGCCCCTGCTGTTCATGACCTCCACACAGAATCCATCCTCCAGATTCCGGCTGGAGGCTTCCTCTATCCTCTCACGCACTGCCTCGTGCGGCCACTGCTGGTCTGACCCCACTGGGGAATGGGCGAGCATGCGGCCGATCTCCTCCTCTGCCATCGCCAGCCTGCTGATTCGGGTGCAGGCCACGCGGGCCCTCTCGATCCACGCTGCAAGCCCTGCGGCATCGATCGCGCCGTCCTCAGTGCTGCCTGGGATCTCGGACCAGGAACGAAGCAGTTCGTACCCGGCCCTTGCTCGTGCCGCTGCAGTGGCCGCCGGGCCGTCGGTGGCTTCGGCTTCGCCGTCGTCCCGCTTGTACACCAAGCGGACAACCTTCGCGAAGAACTCCGGGTCGCGGCTGAGCTCTGCGTGGAGGAACTTGGGTTGACGCTCCCCGTCGGCCAGAAGCCGGACATAGAGCCACTCGAGTTGAGCCATGCGGGCGGGGTCTATGTCGTCCGAGTTCTCGAGTGCGTCGAGGATAAGCCCTATATGGTACTCGGGGCTGTGGATTAGGACAGGGGGATCCTCGCTCACTGGATCTGCCGATGCTGCCGCCTCAAGAACGCGGACCAGCACCTCGGGCGATAGGCTGGTTCTTCTCTCCTCGTGGTCAACACACGAACTGGCCAACTGCAGTGCCGCATTTGGTCTGTCGGCGGCGAGGAGACTCTCGATCGCACGGTTACCGTCCTCCTCGGGCGTCCGAATCACGTAGGCCATGACTCGACGCCAGTAGAGCTCCTCAACCTCAGGTCCCCATGAGGCTGCGAGGTCCCACGTGCGACCCTCGAAGGGCAACCCACAGGCGAAGTCGGCCCGCTGCGAAGCCGACCAGCACTTGACAGCCGTCGATTCAGCTGATCCCTCGACCCAGACCCACCCGTCCGCCTCGAAGCGCGCGGCGACAAACCCAAGGGCGAGCTGACGGCGCGCATGATCCTCCGCGCCAAGGCCCCTTGCGACAAGTTCATCCTGGACGTCCCTGGCCAGCCCCACCCTTCCCGCGCACACCCCGAGCTGGTGGGGCAGTTCCACGGATTCCGCGAATATCACTAAGCGATCCGCCCCGCCCTCCTCAGCGATCTTGTTGATCGCTGCAGCACGCGCTCGCTCCAGCATCTCCTGCTCGGCGTGCCAATCCCGGTCGCCGCCATCGGGAAACTCCGGCCTCCCGGAGAAGAGCCACCCCGACTGCTGGAGCAGATCGCCGGGCCGCAACTGCTCATATACTCGCTCTAGCTTGTCCACAGCCTCAGCGGGCAGGGCCCAGACGGCGTCGGCGTGCCTGCGGTGGCTATGCAAGACGCCGCGGAGAGCCTCCCACACCGCCGCCTGGTCCTCGACAGCCATGTGACCCGCCACCTCCCCCAGTCGGCGAATGGCCGCCTCCCAGGATGCCGGGGGAAGCGCCCCCAGCTTCTCCAGCAACGCGCACCAGCGCGTGGCGTCGGCACCGGCCATTCCCACCAGCCGGTCCCCGAGCGCGCGCACGCACTGCGAGAACTCTTGCCGCGTGACTCCTTTGGTCCAGTCGTCCGCCCAGTTTTGCCATTCAGGCTCGCGAGTTCCGAACGAGGAATCAGAGACCACTGGCAGGAGCGACAGCACAAGCTTCCACGCTACGTCCGGCTGTCTCTTCGCGAGCACATCGATCGCGTCCGTCCGCTCCTGGGGTGAGGCCACGGTGTGCGGCAGCCAGGGGAGGAAGATATCTCGCAGACTCTCCTGCGGGCGGTTGCGAAGTCGACCGCCCGGATCAACGGCCGCGAGCTGGCCGAGAAGCACCGTGACCTGGGTCAGGTAGCCCGGCTTCCACGCCAAGGCCTCAAGCGCCCATAACAAGCCCGTGTGCGGGCTGCCGCCCATCAGAGCTTCCGCGCCGAAGAGCTCCGCGAACACTGACGCATCCTCCTGGACAACGTCCTCCACAGCATCCAGGAACGCTTCCGGCGCCGCCTCCGCCAAGGTCGGAAGCACGTCTGACAGCGAAGCCCACTTCCTCCAGTCCTGCCCGTCCTCCAACACGCTCCAAACGGCGCTGTTTGCCCTGTCCTGACCTCGCACAGGCTCCTGGATCCCCGCCGCGTCTCCGTGGACGGCCAACAGGGGCAGGGTCTCTGCCAGGCCCGCACGCAGTCTCGCGGAATTGGGCGGTACCTGTCCCATCACTTGGGCCAGCCATCTCTCACCGGGGGGCAGGTCGTAGCGCGGGTCCAGCGCTGCAAAGATCTCCAGCGCCACCTCCTGCCAGGCATCTAGATCGTCTCGCGTGAGAAAGCGGCCGAGCTGCATCCACGCCCGGCGGCGCGAAACCCACTCCCAGGTGTGCGCGACGCGGCGAAGTGGCGCGTCCTCTGCGTTGCTCCACTTGACCACGGCAGGGATCACGTCGGCGTAGTCCGCCCGCGCGATTCGACTAAGCGCATCGCGGTCAGCATTGCACGAATCATCCCAAGATCCCGCGAGAAGGGGAGGAATGAGCTCGCGTGCGGAGTGAGGCTCCGCCCATGCGGGAGTGCACGGCTCCGGCGCGCGTGGTCCGGGGGACGGGAGGTGTGGGGCGGCCCAGTTGATCCGCAACGGCTCCGAGGGCTCAGGCTGCACGAGGGCATCCTCCAGAGAGTTGGCCTCCGCCCATGCCGGACTGGGCGCCTCCGGAGCAGGCGGTTCCGGCCCGGATGGTCTGCGGGACCGCAGCAGTGAGGGGTCCACGTTGATCCGCAGCCGGTCCGGGAGCTTAAGCTCCACCAGAGCGTCCTTCAGGGGCGCGAACTCCTCCTGTACAAGGTACGAGCCGCATTTGTGGATGGGGTCTACCTCGTCTGGAAAGAGAGGACATACGGTCACGCGGATAGTGCCCAGCCCCTCGAATTCCCAGCCTGTCGCTCGACCCCGGAAGACGGCCTTCTCATACGCCACGCGTCGCTCCCTTGCTCGGGCGATGTTGGCGTCCGTCGGCGGGCGGGCTGCTGCTGCCTCCGCCCCTTCTGCAGCCCGCCTGAGTGCGTCGGTATCCACAGTTAGCCCACTGGCCCGGCCGTAAGTGTGCAGTACGTCGGCTAGTTTCAGAAGCACGGCCAAACGGCGCACATCGATCGCGCCATGCTCTGTATCTGTGGGATCTCGCAGCTCATCACACTCGTCGCGGAAGATATCGCTGCTCAAGGCGTGCACAGAGACGATCCGCTGGAGGGCATTCGCTTCCCCCAGGTAGAGGTGCAGCTCTTCGTAGTGATCGATTATGTACCGTCCCGAGTCAGCGCCGTGATCGGGACTTGTACGCGATTCTTCCCCGACGGCCTTCCCGAAGTCATGGCAACACGCAGCAGCGGAAAGGAGGAAGGTCTCCGGAGGAACGAACCTGTTAAGCGAGTGAGAGCCCTTCAGTATGCGGAAGATGATCCGTTCGACCTCGAGGCAGTGGTCATGTCCACTGCTCGACTCCCCGGGAGCCGTCTGTCGGTGGTGTACCTTCTTCGCTGTTTGCCAGAGCTGGTTCGCCCTGTCCTGCAGCGCGCTGTCTTGAATCGCTTCGCGCAGACTACCCGGCTGGCTGGTGGCATTGGGTGGGCTCATTTTGGGTGCTCACAGCGGCGAACTGCTCTGCGGGGCGATGGTCCTCCAGGTCCGCGCCGCTTCCGGGCACGCACTCACCATCTCGTGCACCCGGCAACGACGCTCCCTGCCCCGCGCCGCCAACACTCTACCAGAATCGCACGCGCCGTGCAAGATACCGGACCGTCCGTAGGATTCCTCGCTCCCCAGGTGCAACGTCGCATGCGCCATGTACCTGCCCTGCGGGCCAACCCCCCTAGCCCACTTCCCCCCGTCACCCCCACCCAATCTATGGTACACTGACCCACCGACATGTCCGGTGGTAAACGAGGGACAGTGAGCCATCTCGGCGGCCTCAGTGCTCAACCGCGAGGGGGCAACCACGTGCCAAAATGGGAGACTGTCCTCAGCAAAGGCGGCGGGCTAGGGCAAGCCCGCCCTACACACGGCAACGGCATATCCCGCAGGGGGTTCCTGAACGCTATCGCCGGGGCGGCCGGGGGGGCGGTGGGGCTGGCGGGGGTCGCCGCGCTGGGAAGCGATGAGGCCGTCAAGAGACAGCCTAACGTCATACTCGTCATGACGGACGATCAAGGGTACGGCGACCTGGAGTGCCATGGAATCTGGGGACATTCATGATAGGTATATGTCAAGGGGAAACTGGAGATTTCCCCCCGGCAGTTGTCATCGTGCCGTCCCGGTAGCGTGGATGGGGATCACGTGCGCAGCGAGCTTTGCCTGTCAGAGGCATGGCTCTTACAGCCATTTGTCATCTCGGTCCGGAGGTCCGCGGTCGGGCGCGACCGGACATCCAGCGACATTTGCCCGACACGACACGTAACCCCGCCCCGCCGGCTCACAGCGGCGCCGTGTTGAGGCCCTCTTCTCCTTTCTCCGTTTTGCCTTCTCCCTGCCGTTGCACCGATGGACTTGCCAACTGGGACATACACGACGTATACTTACAGCGGAATTCCCCCAATTGGCGCTTGGGAGGGCGGACGGCAGAGCCGAGGGAGCCGCGGAAGCATCGGGCCAAGAATTAAGTATAGTGTCGCGAGAATTCAGAATTCCCAAACGAGCGTAGGGGGTGGTGAGAGCATGTGCGGACAGCGTTATTGGTTCCCATTCGTATCCTGCGTGTGGCTGGTTACAGCTTCGTCCTGGTGCCTGGCCGACGGGTGGCCAGAAACGCAAATCAGCAGCGGAAGCGCCGATGACCGCATGCCCGATGTAGCCGTGGGCGCCGACGGGGTCGTTCACATAGTGTTCCGCCGGGAAGCGCCCAAATCTCTGCAGTACACGAACAATGCGGCCGGGGATTTTGCCACGCCTACCGCAATCCCGCTCGCAGAGCCCCCTGCCGGCTTCTCGCGAACCGGCTTCGGGTTCCCGCGCATAACGGTTGCATCAGACGGCACGCCGCGTATCCTCTACATGGCCGCGTATACAAACTACGACACCTTGGAAAAAAAGGACATACTATATGTGAGCACCCTTGGTGGAGACGCCGAGACGGTCGTGGACAATTTCGACCTCGTATCTGTCAACGAGATCCTCACCGACGCGACAGGCACTTTCCACGTCGTGTTCATGGCGCGCTTAGCGCTGGGCCAGCCCTGGCACGTGTACTACTCAAGCGGAACGACCGAGTTCCTCGGCTACTTCCAGCTTAGCACCCAGACGAATGCCAGCGCCCCATACATCGCCTTGGACGGAGACAACTTTCCCCACGTTTCCTACTGGGCCAATGACAGTGGAACCCCGAAGTACTTCTACGCCACTAGCCGCAGCGGCAGCTGGGTGAGCCACGAGGTGGCAGAGACCAACAGGCTAATGGGGACCCCTTTCGATACTCGTATCGCAGCGACGGCGTCGGGGAACGCAGGGATAGTATATGAGAAGGCCTTCGGCTCCAGCGACTGGGACGTGTATTTTACCCCCTTCTCGGCGACGGGCGTCAAAGGCACGGAAGAGCTTCTGGCTGACAGCCCAGACCGGCTACATTTTGGGGGTCTGGACGCCGACTCAGCGGGGCACCTGCATCTCGTTTATGGGGACGAAGCGGGCAACCTGTACTACATTGAGAACACCATAGGCACTTGGAGCAGCCCCAGCAGCGTCACTCCCAGCGGCCAGTCGGGGGGCGAATGCGCCACGTACATTGACAGTTCAGATATCATGCATGTCGTGTTCCGCCGGCGGCTCTCATCCTCAGACACGGACATCTATCTTGCTCGCCATGCCACGCCAACTGCGGTGTGCATCGGCGATGTACAGATGTGGTGCACAGGCCTGCACTGGGCACTGAGCTGGCGCTCGTACCGCGAATTCGCCGGATGCCGTCTCTGGGGCCAGACCAACGGCCACTGGCGCCGCGTCCCAACAATGCCCGTCAAGGAGGCCGTCGGGTTCGGGGAGAAAACCGAGGTTACCATCCCCGGACATCTCACGGGCATTACGGCGCTGCGGCTGGAGGCCGCGCTCTTGGATGGTAGCCGCATCCTCCGCAGCATCAGCCTGCCCCGGCTGCAGCAGTGACGTAGCAGAACGGCCGGGGACAATGCGCGGCGCGTGGTCGTCAAGGACGACCAGGGCGGCGTGCTGCGCGAGACCACGTATGTCTACGACGTAAAATCACGGGACATAGTACGCATTTCTTGACAATGCGCTCTCGGCGTTGCCGACAAGGGCGGAAATGAGTACTATGTCCCCGGATTTAAGTTTCAATGAATGTCCCCGGATTTAGGTCCGGAACCCCAGTCTCCTCCATCCACGCGGGGAGCGCAGTGTTGTCAGTGGCCCGGGTGGGCTGGCTTCGAGGAAAGGCTGCAGGCTGGGAAGCCTGCGCTCCCAGAGAAGGCAAAGGCACGCGCTGCAAATACGAGCCCAGCAGCGGTACGCCGGTCAATAGGGGGAGGATGTAGCTGATCGCGGTGATGAGGATACCGACCGTCAGAAGCATGGGCGTTTCGGCGTAAGAGGCGAACAGGAGGATGAGGGCCGCCTCGCCGGTGCCCTCGCCGTCAGTCGCCGCACGAACGGGCCCAGCAGGGGGATGCCAATGACAACGGGGAGCATGTAGCCGATGGCGGAGATCAGGATGCCGACCGTCAAGAGCATCGGTTCGGTCCCGTAGGACGCGAACAGGATGACCAACGCGGCCTCGCGCGTACCGAGGCCGGCCACGGTGATCGGGATGTTGCTGATGATGACGATGAGGGCGAGGCCGACAAAAACGGTGCCAAAGGGCACCGCGACGCCGACGGCTCGGAAAATGAGGTAGCCCATGGCGATCTCGCCCACCTGCCCGATGGCCGCATACAGCAGCAGCCCGGCCTGCTGCCCCGCTCGGACCTCGTGAAAGCAGCTCGCCAGGTCGCGTATGGTGTTGGCGATCTTCACGCTCATACGGGCCACCAGCGCATAGAGCGGCCGGCGGAAGACGTAGAGAATGCCCAGGGCCGCCAAGACACAGCCGGACACGAGCAAGGCGCGGCCGGAGAAAAGGTGATTCAATTGCGCTGGCGCCGCGGCACGGAAGAGCATCGGCCCCAAGACGACGAAGACGAGGAGCACCGCGAGGTTCTGCAGCCGCTCGAGCAGCAGGGAGCTGACGCCCTTGGCAAATGGCAGGCCGCAGTATCGCTGGAGATACACCGCTGCCAGCAGCGTCCCGGACTTGGCCGGTGAGATGGTTCGCAGCGGCCCGTTGGCGGTCCGAATGAACGTCGCCTCGACGAGCGACACGCGGCAGGAGAGGGCGGCGAGGATCCGGCGCCACTTGTCGGCGCCAAGGAACACTTTGATGATGATGGACAACGCCGCGGCGGCCAGCAGCGGCATCAGCCGGGTGGCCTGCAGCGCGTCGCCAACGCTTCTCACGTCGATCTTGAGCAGCAAGACGACGAAGATGCCCACGGTCACGGCCAACGCCGCGACCCACTTGGCGCGTCGCCGAAGCGTCGGAGGCTCCGGACGCACAGCCGCCTCGGTTGTGAGGTCCTCTGCGGTCAACTGCGTGTCCTGTTCCATCGCAGCGCCCACGGCTCGGCTGTGGCTCCCCACATCACCCGTCAATGCCGAGCGGCGCGCTGCCCACTCCCCACTGACCACTGGCCACTTACTCTAGCGCCAGCAGGTTCCGCGCCACGTCCACCCTCAGCATCATCAACTGGTTCACCTCGAGACGCGAGGCGCACCAGCAGTGGTCACAGGTGATAAGCGGGATAGCTTCGAAAGCCTTCCGCACGCCGAGCAGCGCGCAGTTGTTGTCGCCCGGTGGGAGATCAGTTTGGCCGCAGATCTTCAGGTTCGCGGTCGGAGTGACGCGGCAAAACAGCAACCCGCCGGCGCACGGGATGGGGCAGTCCTCCGGCCAATTACGCAAGTATTGCAGGCCGGTGAGCGAATGGGCAATGGCAGTGCTGTGCTGTCCCGACCGCTTCTCGGCGATGAGGTCGTCCAGGACTTTCTTGTAGGCCGCCCGGTCCGGGGTGTAGGGGTTGACGTGCTCGCCCCGCAGCACTTGCTCCGTCGCCGGTTGAAAGAAGACGCGTCCTCCGACGGAACGCGCCGTCTCCAGGACGAACGGCACTTGATCCAGGTTCTCGGAGGACAGAACGGTCAGTAGGCGCAGACGGAGGTTCCGCGACTGGGCGGCCTCTATTGCGTTCATCACGTGACGGAAGCAGCCCTGGCCTCGCAGCTTATCCTGCACCGTCTCCGGACCGTCGAGGCTGAGCGTCAACGTGCGGAGACCGTCGAGGTCGGGGAGCTTCTGGGGGACGAGCGCGCCATTGGAGTTGATGCCCACGCGGATCTCTTGCTCCGCGCAGCGCTCGATGATCCGCTCGATGCCCTCCTTGACGAGCGGCTCACCACCGGTGAAGATGATCTGTCGCGTCCCCTCGCGAGCGAACTCATCGATGAGGTCGCAGACCTGCTCCGTGTTCAACTCCGGCCCCGGCGTGCGCCAGGAGTCGCAATAGCCGCACCGGTAGTTGCACCGGCGAGTCACGAGCCAGCTCACAATCAGCGGCGTCCGCCGGCGAAACAGCTTGGCCTTCAAGAATGCCTTGGCAAAGGGAACAGCAGAACGCAAACTCAATGCCAGCCCTCTTCGTGCTCGGCCACCGCAGTGGTTAGTGGCCGGTGGTCAGTTCCCAGAGCGTCCCGCAGGTGGCCGGCCCGTCAGGCCGGTCGTTGTGATTACTGACCACTACCCACTAACCACTATAGCATATGCCGCAGCGGCAGTTCCTTGGCTCGGCCCCGGAACGCGGATCTCAGATACCACTTGCACGACAGCCTCATTGCTCCCGCCGGACATCGCTCGCGGCATGCGAAGCAGTAGATGCAGCTCCGTGCCACCGTTGGCCACGGATCCAGCGTGATGGCATCCACCGGGCACACCTCAGCGCACGTCCCGCACTGCCGGCACTCGGAACGCACGACCGCAGGCCAGAGCGCTTGCTCGCGCAGTCGATAGACGGCCTTCGCCACCAGCGGATTCCGCTTCGGCTCCGGGCCCGGTCGCGCGAAGCTCGCCACCGGCTCCGTCGGCTGACGGCCGATGACCCGGATGTCAGCCAGCGTGCCCCGGCCAATGCCCCGAGCGGCGGCAGCCACCGTCGTCGGGACCTCCTCCGGAGCGATCCCAACGAGGGCACAACATACGGCGTCCAGCGCCACCAAGTCAGTGCTCGCCCCTACGATCCCACACGCAACGGGTTTCCCCTTGACGCTGCCTCCACCTTCGAGCCCCACCACTCCGTCCATGACCCCAAGGTGAAACGGCACTGCCGCGTTGATGTCCGCCACCGCCTCGCCGAGCCGCGCCGGCGTTGAGGCGGTGCGGTGAATGGCACACTTTGATCCGCCCGGCAGCAGCCCCACCTGGTTCTTCAACGCGCCGGTGAAGGTGGTGAGCGTATGCGTCTTGAGCTTCGGGAGCGTGACGAGAACGTCGCATTCCCACAAGATAGCGGGGAGGTAGGCGGACCTCAGCTCCTTGCCGTCGATCGCCACCCGGCGCATGTCTTGGGCGTCGAGGTTGACGAGCTCTGCCTCCTCCTGTTGTACCACGGCACCCAGTCCCGAGGCCTCGAAGCACTCCTCGGTAAAGCCGATGATGCCGGCTGACTCTGCTACCAGCGGCGTCCCGCCGTGCTCCTTGACGATTCGGATCATCGCGCGGAGCAGCTCCGGATGCGTCGTCCGCGCTTGCTCCGGCGGCGTTGCACGCATGAGGTTCACCTTGAGCAACGTCCGCTTGCCGCGGAAGGTCTCAAGCTGCCTGATATCGGCGAGGGCCGCAGCGACGGCCTCGGCCACACCGTCGTAGCCGGCGCACTCCCTCACGGCAACGGTTGATTTGGCGTTTTCCCGGGTCATTTGGCTGTCTGTACGCCAGTTTCCGCCTCGGCAGGCGCGGGCGGATGCCCGGTCAGGGCGTCGCGACCGGAGAATATGGTCCGACGAATCCGCAGTGGATAGTATTTGAGATACACCAGGTAGCGATAGTCCCGATTCTTGATGGCCACCAATATCTGCGCGAGGACAACGAGAGGGCCCGGGATGCGGCGCAGCTTCCGGTGCCGCCCATCGGCCAGCAGGTACTCCAGCCAACGCGGCGGCAGCAGCGGCAGTATCTTATACAACACTTGGACGCTGCGGTTCAAGCGCCGCAGCTCCTCGTCCCCTATGGAGTCCACGTGGAAGAAGTCTCCGACTTGCCCCGTGCGAATGTCCTCCAGATCCTCCTCGTCCAGAATGCCGCGTTGGTGCGCTATGTCGGTGATGCGCAAGTTGGGGAAGTAGGTCAGGTTGTGGCATTTGAGCCTGTTCAGGCACTTGAGCCCTGAATAGAACCTCGCCGCGTCGAGGTGATCCGGCTCTGTCTCGTCCGGGAGGCCGAACATGTGGTCAATGTCGTACGGTATACCGAGCTCATCGCATATAGCAACGGCGCGCCGTACGTGCTCCATCGTGTCTCCCCGGCTCAGCACGCGCCGGCGAATGGCATCGTTGGTCGTCTGCACGCCGAACTCGATGGCGTAGCATCCGGCATTCTTCAGCATCCGCGCGATGTCCTCGTCAAGGTATCGCGACTGCCCGAAACACCGGAACGGCACCCCGATCTCGTCCCTGAACCGGGTGAGTACCTCCGCGAGCCACTCTTTATCGGTGAAGAAGATCGAGTCGTTGAACATGACCTCCCGGTACCGGTATCGATCCCGCATGATCGCCAACTCGTGCATCACCGAGTCTACGCCCCGCCGGCGGAAGTAGCGGCCCTTGTACAGGCGGTTCATGAAGCTCTCACAGCAGTAGCTGCAGCTAAAGCGGCAGCCGCGGGCGGTTAGGATGAGGTAGTCGTCGCCGAAGTTCACGTCCCGTTCGAAGAGCCCTTTGTCGGGCATCGGCAGCGCATCCAGATCCTCAATAGGCGGTCGTGGCGGGTTGCCCTTGACTTCGCCGTTCTCCCGATACCACAGGTTGCGAATGTCGCCGCAGCTCTTCCGGCCGCGCTCCACCAGCTCCAGCAGCGCTTCCTCGCCTTCGCCCACGATTGCGAAGTCCACGAAGCGATCCTTCATCACCTCGTCGGGCACGAGCGTGGGGTGGATGCCACCGAGGACGATGGGTGCATCCACGTGCTCGCGGAGCTTCTTCGCCATGTGGCGCGCCCATTGGTAGGTGTTTGTGTAGACGGAGAGCGCGATGAGGTCGGGATTGGAGCGAACGACCTTGCGGAGGATTTGCCGCTCCTGGCTGAAGACCCGCTCCAGCCAGGGAATGTACAGCACGTTGTCGTTCGGTCCGAACAGTCCTGGATCGTAGGCCAGGCACACCTGATGCCCCGCCTGCTTCAACACCGACGAGAGATACTCAATGCCTACGTTCTCTCGTCCGAGATGAACGAAGGTGACACGCATAGCCGATCTCCGGACACCGCAGTGGTCGGTGATGAGTGGTCAGTGATCAGTAATGAGGCCGCCGGCTACGGCCCACGGGAGATGTGCGGGCAATCTGCGGCCCCGCGCGCTTTCGCACGGGCTTGGGCACTACCTTGTTGTAGCCTCCAACGCCATTTACGGCCCGTCCGTTTCCCGCTTTTGTGGCGGAGCCGACGCTTCCGCAGTCGTCGCGACTCGACTTTTGTGCGCAGTGGTCGGTGGGCCGCATGTAGTGGCCGGACCGTCACCGGACCTCGCCCAGTGATCACGGATCACTGCGCTGCCCCAGCAGCTTCATTAGGTGACCCACCCTCGGGTGATCCGGATGAATCTGCGCCGCCCGCTCCAGTAGAAGACGCGCGAGCTTGATATCGTCACTCGCGTAGTAATACGCGTACGTAATATATCGATGGAAGTAATACTCCTTGTAACGCGCCGGGAAGAATGGGCTGCCGGTGAGGTCGGCGAAGTTGTAGTCCTCCCACATGACCGTGTACAGCCCGTGCTTGAGGGCTTGGTCGGTGATCCTCTCCTGGGCCGGACGAATGAGCGGCGAGTAATAGCAATTGTGGGACGCGCTGGCTACCCAGATGCCGAACCCCGCGATGCAGACGAGCGGCAGGCACGACAGTGCCCCGTATAGGGTGCTGCGCACCCAACTCTCCCACAGCAGCCGGCCGGCCAGCGGGACCGCTGCGAACATCGACGTGGCAGCCCACTTGAACTCCGGTCGCGAGCTGGCGAAGAGGCTGAAGCCCCCGACGAACGCCCAGAAGATGACGAGCAGCAGCCTGGTGAGCTCATCCTTGGCGCCGAAATGTGCGCGCAGCACTGCACCCAGAAGTAGGGCGCCGCTCACCAGGCTCATCACCGGGTACACGGAGATGCGATCGGACAGCTTGTAGTACAGCGGGGCAATGTAGAGCGCCAACGAGCCGTAGCCGAGGCCAAAACGGCCCAGCCGCTCCACGTGATCGCCATAGTCATCGTACAGGCTGCTCTGCGGGTCAGGGTTTCGCAGGTACATGTAAACGAGGGGGACGCAGACCGCGACCGCCGCCAGGACACCGGCCCACGTCTGCCATCGGGTCAGCCACCTGCGGTTGGACTTGCTTAGGGCCAGGTACGCGGCAAGGACGGGCAACAGTAGGAGCGTGTGCTCTGACACCAGGGCGCCAGCCCCCAGCCCCGCGCCGGCTGCTATCATGAATCCAGGCCGATCGTCCTGCAGCGCGCGCCAGAAGAGGTAGATCCCCAGCACCGAGAAGAACAAATACGTTCGCTCGATGGCGAACCTCGAGACGCCGATGTGGAAGCCGTTGAAGCACAGCAGGACGAGCGACAACAGCGCCGGCCAGAAACCCCAGGCTCGTCGCACGAGAGCGAAGATGATCCAGCTACTCGCCGTCCCCAGCACAACGCTCATGAAGCGGAATCCCACCAGGTTGTGGCCCAGCAGCAACGTCCCGAGCTTGCCCAAGTACAACTGGCCCGCCAGATGCCGATGCGGGTACACGTGCACCGGCAAGCTCACCGCGCCCGGAGTGAGCACTATTCGCTCGCTCAGCCTGACGAGCTGCGCCTCGTCGTAGGGCATGGGGACCGTCGTGGCCGCATAGTACCGCAGCGCAAAGCAGACCACCATGAGAACGGCAACGAGCACCCGGGCAGCCTTGACCGTGCCGCTCGAAGGAGTCGTGTGGGCTGGGCGGGCGCCTACGGCCAAGTGGTCTGGACACCTCCGTGACGGTCTTCGACCCGCCGCTGCCAGGCTCGTACCTCCGGATCGTCCGGCGCGATGCGGAGCACCGCGTCGAGCATGCGCGGGAGCTTCTCGGCAGGATCCTCGTTCGGCAGGTCGTCGTTGTATAGGAGCGAGATGGCGAGCAGGTAGCGCTTCACGTAGTAGCTTCGATACCGCGCGGGAAAGAGCGGGCTGCCCATGAGCGAGGGGAAGTCGCACTCCTCCCGCACAATGACGTACAGGTCCTGCTTCGCCCGGCAGGTGGAGACCTGTGCGTCGGAGGGCGGCCAGAGGGGCGAGTAGTAGCAGTTGATGGAGTGATTCGCCACCCAGATGCCGAAGGCAGCGATATACAACAGCGATATGCAGCCGAGCACGCCGTATAGCGCCTGACGCTCGAAAAGACGGTACAGCATGCGTCCGGCCAGTGGCGCGGCCGCAAAGAGAGTCATCGCTACCCATTTGAATTCGCCCAACGGGCCGGCCGTGAAGGTGAACCCGGCGAAGATCAGCCAGAACAGGACCAGGAGCAGCTTGCTGAGGGAGTCCTGCCTGGTCACCGTTGCGTGCAGCACGCCGGCGAGTAGCATGAGGCCTCCGGCCAAACTCATCACGGGGTACACGGACAGGCGCTCGGAGAACTTGTAGTAGAGGGGCGGAATGTAGAGCGCAAGCGGGGCGGCGCTGAGGCGCCCCGGACGCAGGCGGGTCATCTGGTCGCCAGTGTCGAGCTGGGTGGCTCCCTGGCCAAAGCCCGGCTCGCCCGGGTTAGTCAGCATCCAGTAGATCTCGGGGGTGAAGATGGCGAAGGCCAGCACAACGGCGGCGTATGTCTGCCAGCGCCCGTACCATTTCCGCTTCTCCCCGTCCAGAGCCAGGTAGATGGCGAAGATCGGCAGGAGGAACAGGCTGTGCTCGGAGGTGAGCGCGCCGACGCCGATAGCCGCGCCGGCCGCCAGGAAGAGGCCGGGGCGCTCCTCGTGCACGGCCCGCCAGAACAGGTACAGTGCGAGCGCCACGAAGAACAAGTACGTTCGCTCCAGGGCGAACCGAGAGACGCCGATGTGGAAGCCATTGAAGCACAGCAGCGCGAGGGAGAATACCGCCGGCCACACGCCCCAGGCGCGCCGCACCAGGGCGAATATCAGCCAGCAGCCGGCGGTCCCGAGCACCACGCTCATGAAGCGGAAGCCGACCAGGTTGTGACCCAGCAGGAGCGTCCCGAGCTTGGCGAAGTAGAGCTGAGCGAGCGGATGGTTGTACCCATGCAGCGGCAGGTTCACGGCGCCGGGCCTGAGGGAGATCTCTTCCGTTGCCTTCACCAGCATGGCTTCGTCATAGGGCATCGGCGCCGTGGTGCTGGCGAAGTAGCGCAGAGCGAAGCAAATGACCATCAGGGCCGGTACGAGGCATCGGGCGGCCTGAGCTGCGGCGGCCGCGCCTCCCGAGGTCTCTTCCACTTGAGGATGATCTGTGTGCGCTGGCACTGTGCTCGGACTGCTCCCCGGCGGGCGGAACCTCCGCAGATGCGCCGCGTGTTGACGTGCGAGGTAGTGTACGGCACAAGCGCACTGCAGTCAAAGCCCGATGGGCCACCGGTGGTCCCGCTCACCGCGCCGTGACTCGCGAGGTGTCTCAATTCCAATAACTCCTTCGTTTCCCCAATTGCCTCCCCTTCCGGATGGCGTCATTGGGGTGCAGAGGTTTGAGAATGGGGCCGAAGCCAGACTGCCGTGAGTACAGGGGCGACCAGCCGTGCCGGCACAACCGGCTATGCCCCGGCTGCCCGCACTATCGCCCCGTAGGGACGCGGGTGTTGATCGTGAAGCTCTCCCATCGGGGCGACGTGCTGCGGACAACGCCCCTGCTGCGCGGCCTGCGGCGCCGGTATCCGGACGCGCACGTTGCGTGGCTCACCGCCCCGGACGCCGTGGAGCTTCTCCGGAACAACGAGTACATCGACGTCCTGCTCGAGTACAGCCTTCGCTCGATCGTTGCGCTGCAGGGGCAACGATTCGACGTCCTCATCTCACTCGACAAGGAGCCCCATGCGGCCGCACTGACTCAGCTCGTGCCGGCCGACCGGCGGTTCGGATTTGGCCTGCACGAAACCGGCCGACCCGAGCCACTCGGTCCCAGCGCCGAGTACGCCTTCGCCCTTGGATTGTCAGACGATCTCAAGTTCCGCCAGAACACCAAGACGTACCAGGAGCTCGTTTTTGACATCGCCGAGATCCCCTACGAGCGGGACGAGTACGTGCTTTCAGTCGCCCCGGAGAGCGCTGAATGGGGTCGTCAGTGGCTTCAGGCCGCCGGAGCGCCGTCTGGGGCGCCACTCGTCGGCCTGGCGCCCAGCGCGGGGGAGATGTGGCCCACCAAGGCCTGGCCGGTGGCCAACTGCGCCGACTTCACTCGGGCCGTCGGGGATCGGCTCGACGCGGCCGTCGTCCTGCTGGGCGCGCCGGACGAGCAGAAGCGCAGCCGGGAGATTGCCAAACGCAGCCAGAGCGATCCCATGAACGCGACGGGCAAAACGACCATTCCCCAGCTCTGTGGGCTCATCGGCCACTGCGATGCGGTGGTGGCCACCGACACGCTGGCCATGCACGTCGGCATAGCCCTGCGAAAGCCCGTCGTCGCCCTCTTCGGGCCCACGTGCCCGCAGGAGGTGGACCTGTACGATCGAGGGGTCAAACTGGCGCCCACGAGCGAATGCGCGCCCTGCTATCGAGCCACGTGCGACCTTGCCCGCCGTCCTTCCGGCGGGGATCCATGCTGCATGGCCGGGCACTCTGCCGAGGCAGTGTTGAAGGCCCTCGCCACCGTGATGGGGAATGAGCGCTCCCGACGATCCGAGCCAAGGAGCGACTCGTGAGGGCCCTCGCCGTCGTACCCACATACAACGAGGCCGAGAACATCGAGCCGCTCGTCGAGCGCATCCTCGCCCAGGGGCCCGACGTCGAGGTCCTCATCGTGGACGATGGCTCGCCCGACGGCACGGGCGAGATGGCTGACCGTCTCGCCGCCCAGTCGGACCGTGTCCATGTGCTGCACCGCAACGGACCGCGCGGCCGGGGCGTGGCCGGTCGAGATGGCTTTCTATGGGCCGTCCAGCGCGAGGGCATCGATTGCGTCATCGAGATGGACGGCGACCTGTCCCACGATCCCGACTACATCCCGCAGATGCTCGACGCTCTCGAGGATGCCGACATCGTCATCGGCTCCCGCTACATTCCCAGCGGGGGCAGCGTGAAGCGCAAGTGGTACCGGGTGCTCATCAGCGAGCTGGCGGCTATTTACACCCGCATGGTGCTTGGCATGTGGCGCATCAAGGACCCGAACTCCGGCTATCGCTGCTTCCGGTGCCAGGTGCTGGCCGCGATCGACCTCGAATCGCTCCAGTCCGTCGGCCCCAGCATCGTGAGCGAGGTGCTAGCCCGCTGCCGTGGCTATCGCATAAAGGAAATCCCCATCGTGTTCGTGGACCGCGTCGGCGGCCGCTCGAAGCTCCACTTCGGCACGCTGCTCACCACGCTCGCCCTCGTCCTCCGCTGGCGCTGGCGGGAGTTGTGGAGAAGGTAGGGGAGCCCCTCCGCGGGCTCCGTGTGATGCTCAGTACGCCTTCGTCGCCCGCCGCGTTTCCGCGGCCGCCCGCGCCTCCGGCGGCAATGGCGCAGCGCGCAAGTTCCAGTCTTCATCCACGTACAGCAGCTCGCGACCATCCACCGAGACCGTGAAGTCCCCGCGTGCGCGATCGGACACGGCTATCGTCCGCCAACGCGTCCCGGAGATCGGGATGTACACGTAAGCAACGCGCGAGTAGGCGTGCTGGTACGCCCAAGTCGTCAGCCTCCAACCCAGCGGTCGCCGGTCCAGAGAGTCGCGGAAGCGCCACGTCGCCTTGTGCACGGTGAACGCTGGCTCGTCGGGGCGCACGAACCTCGCGATGACGCCGGCGCCGCTGGGCGCGGGCTTCAACGGCGAAGGGCCGCCCGTCGCCAATGCCGGGGCCCCCACGGACGTGACCTCGCAATCCAGGCATCCCACCTGCTTTCCGCTGAGGACGTGTATGAACCGGATGGGGATCGCCGAATCCAGCTCTCCCCACGTCACGCCGGCCACGGTCTCGTCGTCCGCCCACGCCAACGGGTACAGCGGCAGTCCCGGGAAGCGCACGGGCACCGGGCGCCAGTCCGGCTCCGAAAGCACAACGGCGTCCGCCCCTTGCCGCTTCGGCTTTGCATCGCTTGGAGTGCTGCCGTGCAGGTACCACACCAGCAGACGCCGGCCGGAGGCAGACCAGAGCATATCGCCCCACCGTTCGCCCGGCTCGGGTACAGGTGCCTCTGCTATCGGCTCGCCGCCTGAGGAGAAGATGCGCACGCCGTTGAGCTGCTTCTTCGCATTGCCGACAGCGACGGCGAGGCGACGACCATCAGGTGACCAGGCGGGCCACCATCCGTTCGATGGGGGGACCGTCTCAGTCAGCTTCCGGGGCTCAGCGCACGAGGCGGAGACGAGATACAGCGCTCCGCTCGCGCGATCCCGATACGCGACCGCGTCGCCGTGCCAGCCGCGCAATGCGTAGGGCCCCCGAAGGTCCCGGGCCCATCCTGCCGACTCTGCGGCTACTCCCGCCGGGCCGGCTGTGCCGATCAGTGGGGTGGCTTCATGCTGCCAGACGAGCAGCCGAACGCTCCGCGGATCGTTGGCCGGCCAGATGCCAATCCACATCGTGCTCCGGTCCACGACCGACTCCAGCGAGGCCACTCTCTTGCCCCGCGGCCCTCGCCAGCGCACCCACAGAACGAGCGCGAGGACGGTCACGCCTACAAGGATCGGCAGGGCAAGCCGACCGATTCGCCGCCTTCGTGTCACCGACTGTGCGCGCTGACCATTCGCCTCCTGCCCCTTCACCATTTGCGCGCCCCCTCAAGGCACCTTCGCAGCATCCCTTTTCTTCGCCTCCGCGCGCGCCTCCGGCGGCAATGGCGCGGCCTTCAGCTCCCAGTTGCTCACATACAGGAGCTCGGTCCCCTCGGTGGAGATGGCGAAGCTGAATAGGTCTGAGGCGTCGTCAAGGGCTATGGTCTCGGGGGCGCCACCGGAGATGGGGAGGTACACGTAGGCCACTCGGGGCGGTGGCCAGCGCCGCCATACGCGCATCGTCGCTCTCGTCAGACTCGGCTCCAACCGCGGCTGCAGCCTGCTTGGCAGATATTCAGTGCCTCGTGCCATCGCCAGAGCGGCCCGACTCACGCCTGCAATGGGCACGATCACTCCGCCTCGGCTGGGAGCGACCCGCACGTCCGCAGCCCCAACGATGACCCGCGCACCACCGACCGGGACCTGACTGCAGTCCAAGGAGCGGACCTCGACTCCGGTCAGAGCGCCGAACAACGTAATTCGGGGCGTCGGCGTCAATGACCACGACGACGTCTCGGCCACTAACACGTCGTCGTCGGCCCAGCCGAGGAGATTGAGACCCTGGCGGGGGAAATACACCGGCACAGGGCGCCAGTCGGGCTCCGAGAGCAGCATGGCGTCGGGCCGCCTGCGCCGCGACTGTCCGTGCTTGGCCCCTCCGCCCTTGAACCGCCACAGCAGAAGGCGGCGACCGGACGCGGACCACAGCATACGACTCCAGTACCCGTCGGCGGTTGGCACGATCGTTTCTGCTATAAGGTCGCCCTTCGCTGAGAAGATGCGCACGCCCTTGGGCCACTTGTCAGCATCACCGATGGCGACGGCCAGCCGCTCGCCGTTGGGTGACCACGTCGGTGGATCGGTGCTTCGTGGCACGACCAGGTCGCTCAACTTACGCGGCCTCGCCCACCACGGAGAGCACAGGTACGCGGCGCCGGCGTCCCCGTCCACGTAGGCCACGGCGCCTCCATGCCAGCTCTCCATTGCGTCCCAGGGGGACAGATGCGCGGGCAAGGCAACCGGCTTCGCCACCACACCGGACGGTCCGGCCGTGCCGGCCAATAGGCTGCCTTGGCGTCCGGTGGCCAGGAACGTGACCGTCCGCCGCTGGTCGGCCGGCCAGATTTGCAGGAGGAAGGCGCCGCTATCGGCCAGGGACTGCAACGAGACGACAGTGGCACCCCGCGGCCCTGGGGGGCGGTTCCACAGATGGAACGCGAGAGCTGCTCCCCCGAGCGCCAGAGGGATGCCCAGCAGCCAAATGAGCCGCGGCCGTCTCTTGCTGGGCTTCGGCTGAGCGCTCCGCTCGTGCTCGCCTGCCATCAATGCGCTCCTCAGTGCCCCGCCGGCGGCCGCCCTACCAGCTCGTGGGCTTGTGGAAGGTGCCGTCCGCGTCCATGAGAGTGCAGGGGAATTGGCTTGCTTGCAGGGCTCCGGAACGGATGCGCTTGCAAAAGTCAATAATTCCGGGGACGCCATACCAAATTATTGAGATCCCCGGCACACAATCCTCATTTCCGGGGCCTCCGGAGGATTCGTCAGCCCTCTTGCCGTACGCCCCGGCCCTCCGCGCCAGAGCACCCTCTGCCGCCGGCCGTGCTACTCCCCACTAAAATTCCGGGGACACCACATTAAATTCCTGCCGGATCGTACGCCGCGGTCACACGATGGCCGCGTCCCAAGGCTCGGCCGGGCGCACTACCCCGCCGACGCAACGTGCATTTCGCCCTACCCTCCGTCCGCGAGTGCAGCATGCCCATCCTCTCGCAAATCCGCACTCTCTCCTCCCAACACCGGGCTCTACCCCTGACCATGATCTCGTGCTTGGCGCCTGCCTCGGGGCCCTCGAACCCGAGGCGACGGAGGCAACGGATTAGCTCCCGCCGCCTAATCGGCAACCGTGCTGGCCTCCGCCTTCTGGTTCAAATCTATCCCCTCGATCACCGGGATGGTGTGGCCCCGGCGCAGGCCCACCAGCAACCAGTCCTCCAGCACCTCGCGAAGGGTCTCCCGACACTGCTCCAGCGTCTCAGCCTCGGCCCACACGCCACGAAGCGGAGGCACCTCGCCCCAATAGCGGCCGTTCTCCATGATCTCATAATGAGCCAGGCGCATGGCCTGCTCGACGTACTCGGTCAGCATCACTGATCGCCTCCTGCCAGTCGCTCTCCCGCCCATGACGCCGCGTCGTAGCGCAAGCCGCTTGCCGCCCCCGGTTCTCCTACCCCGGATCCACCCAACGTGCCCGACAGTCTGCGGCATCGTCCCAGATTATGGGGTACTGCCGCAACTCTGTCAAACGACTCCGCACGGGCTTGGCCCGGCGCCCCCGTCCACCCTCCACCCCTCACCTCGACACCTCCAGCGCCACCACCTCCTCCGCCTCAAGCTCCACTTCGCACTCCAGCGTGTTGTCTGCCGCTTTCAGAGCTATTGCCTGGCCCGACACGAGCTCACGGCCCGTGGCCTTGTCAGAGAGCTTCAGAGCCTCCGCTTCGATCAGCACGGTGCCCCGAGCAGCCGCCTCCCCGTCATTCATCACCGTAAAGTACACCCTCCCCTCATCATCCGGCCCGAAGCGCTCTACCAGAAAGTCGTCGTTGTCCGTGGTGCCATGCGTTACCGGCTCCCAGCCGGCCTCGGCCACGCGCTTGATGATGGGGATGTACCGCTTGAACAGCTCCCGGTCGCGATTGTACCAGCGCGGCGTGCGCCAGTAGGCGTCTGTGCTCGAAGATGCGACCGGGCTGAACATGCTCGGGAACATGCCATAGAACAGGCTGCGCTGGAAGTAGCGCTCCACGAAGGGCTCCAGCGCATCGTAGTCGGTGTTCATCAGCAGCAGATACGGCTTCTGGTAGCACATGGTGCGTCGCAGGGCCATGCTGCCGTGGGCCATGGGCTGCCATTTTCCGCCCCGCATCCAGTTAGTCTCCGTGCCCATGACGTCCAGATGGCCGCACAGGAAGCTGAAGCGGCTCGGGACGCTGTTGGCCATCATCAGCTTGCCCATCCGGTGGACGTCCTCGCTGATCCAGCGGACGAACTCGTAGATGGCCAGCGACTTGTGAATGACCGGACGCTTGCCGGCCGTGGTGAAGGTCAGCGGGAGCGTGGCGGCGCGGAAATGCTCGCGGCGGAAGTTCTCATTGGCCGTCACGTAGGCCTCGAGCGAGTCCAGGTACTCGCCGTCCTGCTCGCCCTTGGCGCCCGGGCCGTAGTGCCGCTCTTTCACGTCATCGTTCCAGGCCACCTTGGCATCCGTCCACTCGCCGGGGATGTCGGGGAGGGGGCTGAGGCTGAACACCGCCCCATCGCACCAGGGCGTGTCGCGGAAGAGCATCTGAAAGCGGCCCTCCTCATCGTGCGAGCCCGACGCGAGCACCGCCTGCGCCATTCTTCTCTTGCGCGGCTCGTCGCCGGCGGCGTGCCGGTGCAGCTCCGCCAGGGCCGCCTCGTACGTGCGCGGGACGTCCTTCTCCATTCGCATCCAGAACGTGCACGGCTCCGTGTAGCGGAAGCTGAGGATGTCGGCGCTGTCGTCGAAAGGGACGTTGTTGATGCCCTCGTGGTAGCGAAAGCCGAAGTCCTGCCACCCCTCCACCGTGCTCACGTCCGTGAACGGCATCCAGATCCCCTGTCGCTTGGAGCGGCACTGGAAGAAGTGGGGGAATATCTCGTAGTACCGCTTCGCCGCGCTGCGGAAGCCCCAGGCCGGGTCGATGCGATACAGCACGAAGCGGAAGTGGGCGCCGCCGGGCAGGTGGCTCGTTTCCGGCGTGAGGCCAAAGTCGTAGGCGATGAAGTACTGCCGAGTGCCGGCGTTGTAGGCGAGGCGGTACTGCGCCGGCGCGGTCATGTCGATCCCCAGCGCCAGCCCCGACGTATTATCCGCGATACACGAGAAGGGGTACTGCGCCATCGTTCCGGTGGCCCCGGTGCCGATGCGCACGTTGTTCGCGTACTCCCCGGCCGTGCCGATCTGACGCGTGGCGCGAATGCTCTCGCCCCAGTGCCAGCCGCGAGCGTCAAGCGGCAGCGCGAACATGAGCGTCACCGCCCGGTCCCTCCCACTGGTATCGAACAGCGCGCCATTGAATTCGAAGTGCGTCGGCTTGGCGGTCCCTGTCATGGCCAGCTGGAGCGACAGCGCGCGACAGACGCCGTCCCTGAACGCATGCCAGTCAGAGTCCGTCGCCACGTCCCTCGCCATGAAGCCCGACGGGACATCCGCAGCGTCGAGGCGCCGCTCCCCGATGCGGAGCAACGTCACTTGCGCCGTCTCGGAATGGTACCCGATACTCAACCCGTCTCCGGTCCGCAGCGGCATCCCGAGCGCTACCGGCCCACTGATTGGGACGGGCGTCATCACGACGCCGTCCAGAACCAGGAGGCTCATACCGGGCTCGGCTGCCGGCCGAAGCTCCACATCGTCGAACCACACTTTGCCCGTATGGCCGCGGAAGAGACAGTGCAGATTGAGGCTGGCAATCGGCCTATCGGGCACGATGAGCAGCTCCCGCTGCTGCCAATCGTGCGTGCCGGTGCTGAAGCTCACCGTCTGCCCCCACAGCGGCGTCCCATCGCTGTATTCCAGGTCCACGTAGAGCGAATACCCCGAGTCGGGCGTCCCACTGACGTTCTCAGCCCTGCTCCAGCCCCGCACCACGATGGGCCACGTGGTCTCCTGGTTCAGAACGACCGTCTGCGACGCTCCGTACTGCTCTGCCGTATCACCGCTCTCACACACGACCCCCCGCCCGCCCTCGCGCCCGCGGCCCGTCTCGCACCGAAAGCCCTTCCGGCACGCCCTCCACCTCGTCGCCGCATCCCCCTGCCCCTCCTCGAATCCCGCGTTGTCCAGCACATTCGGCGCCTTCGCATCGCCTGCCCCCACCACCCGCATAGCCACCGACCCGGAGGCTGATCCGGCGCCCAACGCCAGGAGAAGCGCCATCAGACACACTACCGACCCGCCAGAAGCCCATGGACTATCAGCAAACGCCATCTGCTCCCGCATCATCATCAGCCGCCTCGTCTGCTCTGGGTATTGGCTATTGTAGTTCACTGGCCGCAAGGCCCCGCCCTCCGTCACTCCGGCCGCTGTCGGCAATGGGGGTGGGCATTGCGCCGGCCAAGTGGTACTATATCTACACAAATCGCTGTAGAGAGCCACTATGCCCGAGCAACTCACCATCGCAACCAATCGCCGAGCGCGGCACGAGTACTTCATTGAGGACCGTATTGAGGCCGGCATCGCGCTCAAGGGGACGGAAGTGAAGTCCCTGCGACAGCACAAGGTCAGCCTCGTGGAGGGTTACGCCCGCGTGGACGGCCGCGAGGTGTGGCTCCACGACGTGCACATCGCGCCGTACGAGCAGGGCGGCCGGTGGAACGTGGACCCGGGCCGGCCGCGCAAGCTTCTGCTGCACAAGCGGGAGATACTCCGTCTGCGCCAGCGGACGGAGCAGAAGGGCTACACGCTCATCCCCCTGCGTATGTACTTCAAGGGCGGCTATGCCAAGGTGGAGCTGGGGCTGTGCCGAGGCAAGCGCCAGTATGACAAGCGCCGCGCCATCGCCGAGCGCGATGAGCGGCGGGACATGGAGCGAGAATTGCGGGAGCGAACGCGGGAATGAGGCAGGGGGAAGGGTAAATGGAACAGGCGGCAGCCGTTGCTCCGGGTGCGGGATGTCTTTGCCCTTTTGACCGTTTACCCTTAGCCCTTTTCCCTGATCTTCACCGCCATATCGGCCGCAATGGGCGGCAGCGGAACGGTGAGGATGCCGTTCGCTGAGGCCGTGGCGGTTTCCGTGCCGATGAGGCCGCCATCGACAGTGTCCCAGAACTCGGCGGTGTAGTCGCCGGGCTGGGACATCCGCGTCATGAGCTTCACGCCCGCCACCTTCTCGAGCGCCCTCGGATCCGCCGCCAGCTTCTTCAGGTCGTACACATAGATGCGCGCGCCCGCCTTGCTGCGCATGGCCTGCGCCACGTACGGTCGAGCGACGGCGATGGTGCGCACCCACTTCTTGCCGCGATCGTCCTCGCCCTCCATGAACTTCACGGCCGCCCGGTAGTAGCGCCACATGTCCTGGATGTCCACCTGATCCCACATCCAGTACATGGCGATGCCGGCCAAGGGCATGCAGAGAGAGCTCCAGATGCCGGCCCGCAGCTCGAAGCGCGTCTTCGCGGGCACCCGCCCGAACTCCAGCAGCACGAGAGGCTTCCCCATGCCCTGACCGGCGCTCAGCATCTTATTCATGTCCTCGGTTATCGTCTTGCTCCAGTAGGAGTCGGCCTGCGCGTAGTCCAGGTTGGCGCCCTGGAACAACTCCTTCCCGCCCGTTCGGGACAGATGGCCGAGGCAGTAGTGAGAGGTGACGATGTGGTCGAAGGGGTCGATGTCGCGCAGATACTGGGCGAACTCCTTGTGCCACAGGACGACAGGATCGTTCGCCTGTTTCGTGTAGCCCTCGACAAGGTCCACCTCGTTCCAGAGGTCCCACGTCATAAGGTTCGTGGAGTAGCCCCACCGGGCCACGATGTAGCGATAGCGCTGGCGCGTGAGTTCCTTGGCGCGCTCGTCGGTCCAGAACTGGCGCGGCGTGGTCAGATGGCCGCCGTTGACCGTCCAGAAGGGATTGTAGTCCCACTCGTAGTCGAACTTGTCCTGCCGGAGCTGGCCGTGGTTGTTGAGGGTCAACTCGACGTACAGGTCCAGCTTCTCGGCCAAGTCGAGCGTGTAGTCCAGTCGCCAGGCGTTGGCCATGCTGTACCGGCCCAGTCCGTGGTACCTTGAGGAGTCGTAGTGCTCGCCCCACTCAAGCGCCACCCACCAGGAGCACATCCAGGTGCGCACGAAGTTCATCCCCGCGTCGCCCATTTTGTTCAGATAGTGGTCCATGTCATACGTGCCGCGCTGGCCGTCCTCTTCCTTCTTCACGTTGCCGTCGCGCACGTTCAGACCCACGGGGTAGTAGAAGTCCCCATTGGCGAACTCGAAGTAGAGCGGATCGGACTGGCTGACGCGTACCGGGCCGCGGGGATTCTTTGGCCCAGTCGCCTCGAAGCTGTACACCGGCGACCGCCGCTGCTGACCATCGTTGACGGTGACGAAAAACTCGTACGTCCCGACCTGATGGGGGGCGAAGCGGACTTTCCACACGGGCTTCGCCACCGGAGCCAGCCGCTCGTGTTCCTTCTCATCCTGGACGCGCTTGTATCCCTGGTAGTAGAAGCCGGGCAGCTCGATCGTGCTGCCGTCGGGCGCGCTAAAGTGCGCCATGACGTCTACGACCGCCGGGTCGAAGGGGTTGGAGTAGGTCTTGCCAAGGCCGAAGGTCGCCTCGAGCTTCTCATACTGCGGGACGCGCCGCGCGCTGAGCTGCAGCTCGATGTCGCCGGCTGGCTGCGGTCGCCGATCCGGAACGGCCGACAGAACGATGTCATCAATGAGGATGGAGCCGCTGTATGGCTTCTTGGAGTAGAAGCGGATGCCGAACTCCTTGGGGCGATATGTCGGTCCTGACCACGGCTTCTCATGCCCGTGTGGCGTCCACTGGGTGCTGGTGGGGGAGATGTCGAGCGTGAAGTGCTTCCATTTTGCCAGCGGGAGCTTGTGGACGACCTTATCGGTCTTCGGGTCACGGGATGGCAGCGCCTGGTACCACCAGTACTCGCTGTCTTTGAAGTAAACGACCGGCTCGATCTCCTGCGAGCCGTCCTTCGCGTACTGCATCTGGAGGTCGAAGTCCACCGCGTCGTAGTCGAACCAATCGCGCCAGGGCTTTATCTTGAGGCCGACGACGCCGGGGAAGGTCGCGTGGATGCGCAGCACGGTGCGGCCACTCCCGACCGTGAGCGTCTCGAGCTGGGCGATGGCGCCGTCTTCGGTCTCCAGTGTCCAGTCGCCAGCGCCGTCGTCGAAGCTGTACTGGATGTCTGGAGTGCCCGGGGCGGCATGGGCGTACGTCACGGCAAAGAGCAGCACGGTGATGGCTACCAGCCTGACAGCCGGGACCACTGCGATCCTGCTTCTATCCATTATGCCTCCGTCCGCCCGCGGGCGCTTGTGCGTCAAGCTGCCTCGTAGGTACGAAACAAAGCAGCGGCGAAAAAGGTTACGGCTGACGGGCTGGGAACATCACCGTTCGGGACCCCCGGGTGGACAGGTTGGACGTGTGGCATGGCTTGCTCGTCAAGCCGTGCTCCTTCGGCCCACCGCGACGCACGGGCAGCAAGCCACCCGTGCCACCCGATGACTTCGGGTGACGGCTCCGGCTTCGGAGGCAGTAGCACATGGGCGGCAAACCGTCTCAAAGCAGCGACAAGATCATGGACCTCCCACAGGTCCTCGCAGCCGTCCGCAGGCTCCGCAGCGAGGGCAAGCGCATCGTCTTCACCAACGGCTGCTTCGACGTGCTGCACCGAGGGCACGTGCAGACGCTCGAGGAGGCTGCCGCCCACGGCGATTTCCTCATCGTCGCCATCAACAGCGACGAGTCCATCAGATCCGTGAAGGGGCCCGGGCGTCCGCTGCAGCCGGAGGCGGATCGGGCCGCCGTGTTGGCCGCCATCGGATGCGTGGGGGCGGTCATCGTCTTCTCCGAGCCCAACGTGCTCGGGCTGCTCGAGGCCATCGAGCCCGAGTGCTATGTCAAAGGCGGCGACTACACCATCGACACTATCAACCAAGAGGAGCGCCGGCTGGCCGAGCGTCTCGGCAGCAAGATCGTCCTCGTGCCTCCGGTGCCAGGCTGCTCCACCACGAGCTTTCTGGAACGGCTGGCAAAGACCCTCCCGCGGTCATGATCCGTGGGTCAAGGGCGGCATGCCGACCACTGCCCACGATCCACATACGAGTGTCGTTATCAAGGCCACGTTCAGCGGCGTATCGCCCAATAACTGATGGGAGGAGTACTGATGACCCCCGGCACAGCCGAGAAGCTGAGTATTGGCATCGTCGGCGTTCGACGCGGCAGGTCGTTCGGCGCGGGGATCGAGGCGAGCGGCATCGCCCGCGTCCACGCCGTGTGCGACATCGATGAAGACGCGCTGCGCCAGGCGGCGGAAGGGCTCGGCGCGGCAGAGATGTACACGTCCTACGATGATATGCTTGACTCCGCCGAGCTCGACGCCGTCATCGTCGCCACGCCCGTGGATCTGCACGTCCCGCAGTCGATCCAGGCACTGGAGCGCGGCCTGCACGTGCTCAGCGAAGTGCCTGCCGCCGTCTCGCTGGAGCAGTGCCGCGATCTGGTATCCGCCGGCAAAGCGGCTGATGCCGTCTACATGATGGCTGAGAACATGAACTACACCAAGCCCAATGTGCTGGTGAGAGCGCTGGTGGAGCGCGGGCTGTTCGGCGAGGTGTATTACGCGGAGGGCGAGTACCTGCACGAGCTCAAGGAGCTCAACGAGCGCACGCCGTGGCGGCGCATCTGGCAGACAGGCGTGCGAGGGATCACGTATGGCACGCATTCTCTCGGGCCCATTCTGAACTGGATGTCCGGCGACCGCATCGTACGGGTGAGCTGCGAGGGATCCGGCAGTCATTACGTAGACCCGCGAGGCGACCACTATCACGATGACACCAGCGTAATGCTCGCCAAGACGGCAAAGGGCGGGCTCATCAAGGTGCGCGTTGACATGATCTCCGACCGACCAAGCGGCATGTGTACGTATCAACTGCAGGGCACCAAGGGAGCATACGAATCTGCGCGACGCCGCGGGGGCGTCCATCGCGTTTGGCTGACCGATCTGCACGAGGACAGGGAAATGTGGCATGAGCTGAGCGAACTCGAAGCGGACCATCTGCCCGATATGTGGCGCGAGCCGGCCGGCGAGGCTCGAAGCGCCGGTCACGGCGGCGGCGACTACTTCGTGGTGCTCGACTTCACAAAGGCCATCACGGGCGAGGCGCCATGCCCGATCGGAGTCCATGAAGCGATGGACATAACCGTGCCGGGCCTCGTCAGTCAGCAGTCCATCGAGCGCGACGGCGAGTGGCTGGCGGTGCCCGATAGCCGGGATTGGCGAGCCGGGGGGAGCTGAGGCCGGGCCGTCCCGGTGCCGCCGCTCCCGCGGGGCGGGCGGAGTCTCCAACCATCGACCCCATGACCTCAGGGAGGACCAGGGACGTGAGCGAAGTGGATATCCGCATGGATCGACCCCATCTGGAGGCACTGCCCACCGTCCGTTTGCCGGAGGGTCATCGTTTGGAGACGGCGTCGGAGGGCTTCGAGCCCACGTGGGCTCGTATCATAAACGCGGCCTTCCTCAACGACACGTGGACGGCCGAGAAGTGCAGAGAGCAGTTCAGCAGCCAGGCACGCTTCGACCCCGAGGGGATGTTCTTCGTGGTGAGCCCGGAGGGCGAGGCCGTGGCAACGGCCTTCGCCTGGCGCGATACCCCCGAGGAGCGCGAGTGCGGGCGGGTGCACTGGGTTGCCACGCTGCCGGAGCAGCAGGGCAAAGGCCTCGGCCGGGTAGTGACGGTGGCTGTCCTTCACTATATGAAGAAGCACGGGCTTTCCCGCGCCTTCCTCGAGACTCAGTCGTACCGATTGCCGGCTATCCGCCTGTATCTGTCATTGGGCTTTCACCCAACGCCCAAAGACGCGGAGCACGAGGGGCTCTGGGATGAGGCCCTCGCGAAGATACGCGAGTACGAGGCTGCGGAGAAGTGATGAGCTATGAGGATTGTTTGCGGCGTTTTGGGCGCAGTGCTGGCTTCAGGATGGTGCTGGGGGCAAACGGCGCCGGACGAGCACACGCTGCTCCTGTGTCATTTCGATCGGAGCATTGACGCGGACTACGCACGGGGCCTCGCCTACGGCTCGGGCACGGGCACTATCACGGCGGACGGAAGGATCGGCAGCGCCGCCGACCTCACCGGCAGCCGCTCCCTCAGCTACTCGGGCCCGGGCAATCTCGATCCGTCGGCAGGCACGATCTCGATGTGGATTCAGCCCCGGTGGTCCGGGAACGACGGCGTCTCGCACGGCATTCTCAATGCGCGAGCCGATACGTTCAACTACATCGTCGTCAACACGCTCCGGGGTGGGGGCCTTGGGGTGGCCATGTCGGGCGGCACGGGCGAGGAGGACAGAGTGTGGCGCCGCGTGAACGGCGAGATCGGCTCGTGGAAGCCCGGTGAGTGGCATTTCATCGCAGCCGTGTGGGGCCGCGGCGAACTGCACTTCTTCATCGACGGTGAGGAGGTGGGGAAGCACGTCGCGGACGCGAAGATGATGACGCAGACGCCGCCCAGCATCTCGCTGAGTGGCGAGGTGATCCTGGATGAACTGAGGGTGTCAGAGGCAATGCTCAACCAGTCGGAGATACGGGCGGCAGCGCAAGCCAGGGCAGGGACGCCAGAATATGTGTATCTCAGCGACCTCGAAGCGGCGGCAGATCCGCCCGGTCGCGTAGGCACGAACGGCCGATGGGTCAACCGCGTCATTCGCGTGCCGCTCGTCATCGATGGTATGGCGTACGCACGCGGATGGTCTGTGGTTGCGCCGTGCAGTATCCGCTGCACGCTCCCGGATGGCTTCGCTCGAGTGGTCGGCGGAGCGGGCATTGACGACCTCTCCGACGATGGGGCCGAGGCGACGTTCCGGATCTTCGTCGGCGATCATCAAGCGTTCGACAGCGGACCTATGCGCAGGGGCGACGGGACGAAACGGTTCGATATTCCCCTTGCCGGCTCGACCGCCGTGCGCTTCGTGACGACGACGCCCACGCCAGGGGCAGCTTCGGTGTACGCCGACTGGGTGGACGTCGCTGCGCTGACGAAGACCGTGCGTGACCTGCCGAGCTTCTCCAGCGAGCTGGATGCCGACCGGCTCGAAGTGATGCGCCGCCAGGCAGAGGCGGCCCGGTTCAACTTCGACCTTCCGCCGGCGCCAAGTGGCTACCTGATATACCCGCGCAACTACCTCGACGACATCGACCCGGACTCGCCTCCGACCGAAACGCCCGGCGCCCGCCTCTCGACATTTGCGGCACAGGGGCAGTACGCCTTAGTTGACTTCGCCATCTTCGCTGAGAAGGAGCTGCGGAGCGTCGAGGTCGAGGTGACGGATCTTCGCAGCGGCGCAGGCGTAATCCCGTCGGCGAGGGTGCGGACGTATGAAGTCATTCGCTGTCTCGAACGCCGCCTGTACACGCGGCCGGCGACGGAATCGGATGTGGTGGCAAGATTCCTGCTTCCCCTCAAGCCCGTTGACGTAGCTACACGCAATGTGCACGAGGTCTATGTGACGATAAAGACGCCCGAGAATGCGGCTCCCGGCACGTACACCGGCACTATCACCGTGCGCCCGCAGAATGCGGAACCGACGACGCTTACGGTGTCCCTCGAGGTGCTGCCGTTCCGGCTCGAGGCGCCGAGGGAGCACTTCTATGGGATGTACTACCGGTTCCCGGCGGACGCGACGGACGACGCGAAGGTGCGCTTGGAGCTGGAGGACATCCGCGAGCACGGCTGCACGACGCTCAAGCCCAACATGGGCATCGGGTACTCCAGAGACGAGGGCGGCGAGGTACGCATTAGCTACGACACGCTGCGACGATGGGTTCGCCTGATGCAGGACCTGGGCTTCCACGGCGCTCTACCGGTGAACACAGGACTGCAGCAGCTTGCGTCGCTCCTCGGGCACACGGGCATCGCTGCGAGTGAGGAGGCGCGCGCAGCACTGGATGCCGACCCCAAGTTCCAGGCGATAGCCAAGCAGGCGATGCTCGGCCTGAACGACTTGCAGCGGCAGTTTCCGGAGTTTGAGTTTCTGCCGACCCACATGGACGAGGTGCTGGGCAGGGGACGGCTTCCGCTGTACATCGCCCTAACCAAGGCCGTGCGGCAGGTCCCAGACCTGCGGGTGTACATCACCATGCACAACCGGCCGGATCCGGCGGTTGAGGAGCTCACCGCCCAGATCGACCCATACGCGGATGTGCGCTGCTACAATGGCCACGTGATGGACTGGTGGATTCAAGCGGGCCACTCCTTCGACGAACTCGCCCAGCAGCTCAAGGCGAGCGGCGATGAGGCGTGGACGTACTACAACATGCGGGGCTCCTTCTTCCTGCCCATCTGGACGCGACTGGTCAACAGCTTGTATCTGTACGCCTCGCCGCTCAAGTGCCACGTGCCGTGGATGTACCACTCGTACAAGGGCAATCCGTTCGATGACACCGACGGGCCGGCGGTGAAGGGACACGACTTCGGCTATGCCTTTCCGTCGCCGGATGATGGGATGACGCCGATTCCGACGCGCTCGTGGGAGGCCTTCCGCGACGGCGTCTACGATATGGCCTATTTCGAGATGCTGGAGCGTCTCATTGCCACAGTGAAGCCAAAGGACCCCGCCGCGACGCAGGCGGCCGAAGACTGGCTCGCGCACGTGAAAGGGCTCGTCCCGAGCTCCGAGCAGATCGCAGACATCGAGGAAGAGAGCCCGATACTGGTGTACTGGACCAGGGGCATGCGAGGCGACGATCTCCAGCAGATCCGCTACAAGACCGCGCGGTTCATCATCGAGCTGCAGAAAGCGGGCGTCACCAGCCGATAATGCGCGCTCGAGCTCCCGGTCACGGAGCGGGAGCTGACAGCCACGCGAGGCACTGGCCGATGAAAAGGCTGCTGCTGCTTGCATTGCTTGCGTTCTGTTCTGCCTGAATGACCCACGCCGTGACGAGGTGTGCCATTATGAGACGGGCTGCTATGATATACTTGGTGCTGCTCGTGACAATGCTCTCCTGCGCGGCCCCGGCCGCGCCGAAGCGGACGGCGCAGTTGTTGAGCGTCAGTTTCGGCAGCCAGTATACTGACGACGACTTCCGCCGCATGGGCGAGAAGCTCGACCTGGTCATACTTGATCCGCTCAACTTCCCCCGCGTGCCCAGCGTGCTGAAGCAGGTCAATCCCAACATCAAGGCTTTCGGCTACTGCAACACCTTCGACATCCGGGATATGTCGAGCTTCGTCGGCCGGGCGCTGACGCCCGGCGGAAAAACGGAGCGGATGCTCCGCGAATGGCAGGAGGCCGACGCGAAGGACTGGTTCTACCACGACGAGCAGGGGCGACGCGTGAACGTGTACCTGAACAAGAGGGATGATCGCTACGGCCTCGATATTGGCAGGCCCGATGTACGGGCGTTTCTGGCGGCGAAGTCGAAGGCCATTGTGGACGGCGGCTACGATGGCGTGTTCCTGGATAACGTCGGCGTGCGGTACCCGTACGGCTACGGCATAGGCGGTTGGGTATCGGCCGTGCCCGAAGGGCTCACCGAGCGCAAGTGGTGGGACGACTCGATCCTGATGCTGCGGGCCATCAAAGAGGCCGTCGGCGACAAGCTGGTGGTCTTCAATCAGGTGCGCGGATACAATCCGGAGGTCAGCCTCGAGTTCGTGGCCGAGACCGATGGCGCCATGGACGAAACGTGGCTCAGCGACGGCAACTTCAAGCCCGAGCAGTGGCGCGAAGACGTATCCCTCGTGCAACGCCTCAACAAGCTCAACACCTACACGTTACCCATCGCCCAGGGCGCGTCGGAGCAGGCAGCCAAGGCTCTTTTCGCCTCCTATCTGCTGGCGAAAGACGGCGAACACGCTTATTTCGCCTACGGGCCGTACAACTTCACGCAATGGAAGTGGTTCGCGTTCTACGACGTGGATCTCGGCGACGCGTTGGGCGACTACACACACGAGGGCAACGTCTATTCGCGGCGCTATGAGCGCGGCATGGTGCTGGTGAACATCGCCGATTCGCCGGCGACCGCAACGCTGCCGGCTGAGTACCAGACGGGGCTGGCCGAGAAGGTGCGGAGCGTGCCGCTGCCGGGCCGCGGCGGCCAGCTCCTGTACACGCTTGACGTGCGCATCAGGCTGCCGAGAACGATCCGGAGAGATAACATGGGCGAGGCGGGGGTGGACTTCTCCGAGCCGGGCCCGGCGGCGGCGAAGAGCATCACCCTCATGTTGGACGTGGAGCCGACGAAGGCTTCTTCCGCGGCGCTGCTGCTGACGCTCTTTGACGCCGACAATCCGGCCGAGGGCGAGATCGTCATCAACGGCAAGCAGACGATCCCCCTTCCATGGGGCAAAGGGCCGGCGTACAACTGGAAGAACGTGAGCTTCGATCCGGTGCCACTCGACAGCGCCGCTCTCGTGCAAGGCAGCAACACCATCACGGTGCGACGCCACGAAGGCGGCACGTTCAAGGTCAGCGAATTGATCGTGCGCCTGATGTTTCCTCGCGAGGCCCTCGGGCCGTAGCGGCGACGCAAAGGGAAAGGGCGAAAACGACTGAACCCGTGTACGCCGGCGCCGTTGTCGGCTTCTCCCGTCCCCTTTCCCCTTATCCCCGCCGTTCAGGAGGTCAGCAAACGAATGTCCGTGGTAAGCATGGAGTACGAACTCCCCACCCACATCATCTTCGGCGTGGGAGAACTGCAGCGCGTTGGTGAGCTAGTGCGGGGCCTGGGCCGGCGAGCCCTGATCGTCACCACGCCCGAGATGCCGCACGCGGACCGCGTCACGGAGCTCCTGACCGATGCGGGGTGCGAAGTGACCGGCTGCTGCGAGGTTGAGCCGAACCCCCGCGCCCCGACCATCGATGCGGCGGCTGCCGAAGCCCGGACGAATGGTGTGGAGGTGATCGTCGGGATCGGCGGCGGCAGCGCCATGGATGGCGCCAAAGGCATCTCCCTGGCGGCAGTCAACGAGGGCCCGGTGTGGGAGTACACCATCGAGTTTCGCGGCGAGATGCGGGAGGTGACCCAGCAGCCGCTGCCGCTTGTCGCGATCCCCACGACGGCGGGGACGGGCGCCGAGGTCAATCACATCGCCGTCCTGAGCAACCCCGACACGGGGCAGAAGGGCCCGCTGCGCTGCCGGCAGATGGCTCCCCGAGTGGCCATCATCGACCCCGAGCTTACGCTATCCCTGCCGCGCCACATCACGGCCGCCACCGGCTTTGACGCCTTCACGCACGCCTTCGAGCGCTTCTTCTCGCCCGAGCTGCACCCGTTCATCCACACGCTCGCGGCGGACACCATGCGCACGGTGTACCAGTTCCTGTCGAAAGCACTCGCGAAGCCCGACGATATCGAGGCCCGCGCGCGGCTCTCGTGGGCAGCGACGCAGGGGGCGATGTGCGTGCTGGCTCCGCTCGGGGAGGCGGGCCTGCATATCTTCGGACTGCCCATCTCGGCGCTGTTCGACACAGCGCACGGCGTGACGCTGGCCATTATGATACCGGCGGTCCTGGAGCAGCTCTGCGAGGCCTTTCCCGAGCGCTGCGCGGAGTTGGCGGAGATTCTGGGGGAGCCCGGCCCCGGCGTCGCTCCCGATGCCTGCGTCCCAGCCACGGAGCGCTGGCTGCGGGATATCGAGATGGAGTGTCGGCTCAGCGATGTGGGCGCCAAGCCCGAGGACTGCGCCCGCCTCGCCGCCGCAATCAATCAGACGCGCCTCGACGACCGCTATCACAGGCCCATGACGCTGGAGCAGATCGAGGAGTTGTATCGGAGCAGGCTGTAGGCGGTGTGGCTTAACCTGCCAGCCTCAATTCCTGGATCGTGCGCCCTGATCCAGGAACTGAGCCACCTCCACCCGGTCGATATACAGGTTCCGGTCCTCGGGCGGATCGTGGAGGTCGTTGGTGAAGACGAGCCGCAGTTGGTGGCGGCCCTCGCTCAGTTGGACCTCGAGCGGATAGCTGCTGGCAGCATCGCTCTCCAGCTCAACGCTGCCGACCGCCGCCCCATCAATGTGCACCTCAACGATGGGATACTCGCCGTGGGCCGGTGTGCCCCCGGCGACGAGGTTGAAGACGTACGTGCCCGCGGAGGCGCAGTCGAATGCGGTCTCGATGTATCCGTTGGTGCCGAGCCTGGCGAACGTGGCATCGCGCCGGAAGTGCGGCATGTCAGGCTCCGGCTCCATGGACTCCGCCTCGATGTACACCGCCGCCGCACCGTGGAATCGGGCCCCCAGCTCCGTTAACAGGCCGCAGATGTAGCGAGCCGCCTTCCTGGCGTTGCGTCGCTCCGTGTCCCATTTGATCTGGTCGATGATGATGGCACCCTTGCCGCGCGAGAGCTTGGCGAGCGCCGGAGGCGTCGTCAGAAAGGTGGGGCCGTCGCGCGAGGGCTCGTCCCTGGCGATAAGCAGCTTGTCGAAGAAAAGGTTCCGGTCGTCGCCGGGCCCGCCGCCATCGTTGGGGAAGCTCACCGTCACAACGTGCTTGCCGCTGGGTGCCTCCCCAAACAGCGTGACCACCTGGTAGTCGGCCTGCGGCGCCGTGACCCGTCCGATGAGGCGGCGGCCGATTCGCAGTTCAGCATCCGGCCAGACGCCCAGTCCCGGGCTCCCACCAATGCTGAGGCCGAAGACGTATGTGCCACCGGCCCGGAAGTCAATCTGGGCCGAGACAGAGCCGACGGTGAACATCCCGATGCCGCCCTCGACGGGATGCACGATATTCCCCTGAATCTCCATGCTCTCGGCCTCGTAGGTCTTCAGGCGCTTTCCTGCGAGGCTCCTGCCAAACATGAAGTCAATCATCTCTGCCGACCGCGGCGTCGTCGCGTGCCCGACGCCAACGTGCTGGCCGAGCCAGTACACGTCCTCCTTGGTGACGCTCGCTGTGATGGGATCGCGACGTCCGAGGGACAGGGGCGCGGAGGTGCGCTGCAGGGACACGTCAGTGCCTACGAGGCTGCGGAGCCCGTCGAGTTGCTCCGGTGTCAGGCGATGGAGGAGCACATGGCCTCCCGCTTCGACGAATGCTGTCACCTGGCCTGACGCGCGCGCAACCTCGGCGGCTCCCCCGCCACTGGCGATGAGGACCCGGTAGGAGCTCAGCGACGTCGTCTCAAGTTCACCTGTGATATCGTCGAAGTCGAGGCCAATGGAGCGCAGATGGCGTTTCAGCGGCTGCCCGTCGGAGGCAACTGCCACGGTGCCGGTGTCAGGCTCGAAGGCGGCCAGGTAGCTTAGGACGTTCCGGATGATCTGCGCTGCGATTGGCTCGTCGGCAAGCTTCTCGGCGAGCTTCAGTTGGCTTAGTACGGCCGTGCCCCGCCCCCGCGGAAGCTCCAGGAGCGGACAGAAGTTGAGCCCGGCGGCGCTCCCGGATACCGCGACGGGGCGGCAGGCGCCGCGCCAGGGGCGGACGATCTCCCGCACAGACACCATGTGATCGCCCCGCCACCATTTCAGGTCGTCGGGCTGTAGGCCGGCGAGGATGGGGTGATCGGGCATCTGCAGGAAGGCCATCGTGGACGAATGCTCGCTGAGCACGGCGCCGAAGAGATGGCCGGGATACTGCTCCTGGCGCAGCACGAAAAGCCGTCCGCCGCGCTCGACGAACTTGGCGAGCGCAGCCCCGGCCGTGTCTCGTCGGCCAACGACCGCCAGGCCGTCCCGCCGTTCAGCCTTGAGGGTCTCCGCGCCAACGATGAGCACGTCCAGATCGTCCGGGATCGCGTCGAGCGCTTCGATCCGGCGCATTTGTGCCATGCCCAGCGCGCTGAGCTGCCGCCGCGTACGGCCGGGCGGATCATAGATGCCCAACGCAACGCCCGCCGGGCCGCGCACGCTGGGGGCGGGAAAAACATCGTAGCTCTTCTCAGCCCTGAAGACCGTCTTGTCGCCTCGGCTGAGCGAAATGGCCAAGACGCATGCGGTACGCTCTCGCACCGACGGCGTACCAAACCCGATGGTGCGCTCGGCGCGCTCGGCGGGGCCGAGACTGAGCTGCAGCTTGCCATCGTCTATCGTTTTTCCGGCACGTTTCAAGGCCCATCGGAGATCCAGGTCGGACCCTTGGAGCACGTCGTTGTATATGTGCAGCGTGCGCTCGACGTGGGTGCCGGCGTAGAAACGGGAGTCATACTCCTTCACGTAGGCAGCGATGGGCTCGAAGGCCTCGCGCTGCGCCACGTAGAGGTGATTGGCGTCGTCCAGCGGCCCGCCCTCGCCCTCGGTCCACGGCGATATGCCACCAACGCCGTGCCAGCGGTAGGCCTCGATCTGCATGCGCCACGACATCGCCTTCCCGCGGTTGCGGTAGTCCCGGTAGTCGTTGTAGGCCTCCTCGCCGAAGAAGACGGTGTGCCACGAGGGGTCGCGCGAGGGCACCCAGAGGAACTCGCCGATGTACAGCGGCTTGTCGCGCTGCCATTTCCACCGCCTTGTCCCGTCGGTGAACCCGTGCGTCATCGGGATCTCCTCGTCCAGCCAGTAGCAGGTGTTCGGATAGAGGGTGAAGTGTGGGTATTCGTGGGGGTAGTGGAGGCCGATGACGTGGGCGACGCCGCCGGGGTCGATGTCGGACTCGTACGTGATGAGGCGCGTCGGATCGTATTGCTTCATGAGGCGGCCGAGGTTCACAAGCTGTGCCTTTGCCGGCGAGGCATCGTTGAGCCGACCACCGTACATCTCGTTCTCGAGGCTCCAGATGACGATGGACGGGTGATTCTTCAACTCTGCAACCATGCTTCGGAGGTGAACGGCGTAGTTGTCCCAGAATGCCTGATCGTCGATCCGATAGGCGTAATCGTCGTTCCAGACGGCTCCCTCCGGTATCATCATCAGCCCGAGCTCGTCGGCCACCTCGTACCAGATGCGCCGCCACGGCTGGGTGTGCGTGCGGAAGCAGATGCTGTTGCCGGCCTTGATGGCCCGCATCGTCTGCTCGATCTGCTCGCGGGTCTGGGGCGTGTTGGGGGGCCACCACGAGGTGGCGCGCAGGACGATCTTGGTGCCGTTGAGGTAGAAGTCCGGCCCTTCAGCCCACAGCTCCCGGAAGCCAAAGCGCGTGTCCGTTGAGTCAAGCTGCCGCCCGGTGGAGATCAGGCTCGCACGCAGGACATACAGATGTGGCCGGTCGGGCGTCCAGAGCTTCGGATTCCGCCACGCTTGCTGCACAGTGACGGTTTTCGTCGCTCCAGCGGTCAGGGCGACGAGCTGTTCCGGAAGGGCCAGCGCCGGCCGCTTGCCGTCGAGCGCCTCGGTGCGAAGTGTCACGATCTGCGCTCTGGTGCTCCGATTGGTGACGCTGATCTGCGCTGTGAGTCGGCCCCGGCGAACGGATGGCTGCACGAAGACGTCGCTGATGTGCACCAGGGGCGCCACATGCAGGGATACATCGTCCCAGATGCCGTAGAGCTCGTGTCTGCCGCCGATGGGCGCGAGGATGACGTCTCTGGGGATCGAACGCAGGCGCTGCCCCGGCCGACGCTGGCCTTCGAGGTCTACGCGCTCGCTGAATACGCCCGTCCAATCGTGCACGCCGACGAGTATCTCGTTCTCAGCGCCGGGTCGCGCGAAGTCTGTCACGTCTACATCGAATGGGTCATAACCGCCGAAGTGCCCCCCGGCCCTCTGGCCGTTCACGTAGACGACGCTGTTAAACCTCACGCCGCCGAAATGGAGCTTGATGCTCTGCCCAGCAGCGCTGTCGGGCAGCGCGACGGTGCGCCGAAACCAGGCCCGCTCGTAGTTCCATCCGTTGACGAGGCCCGGGACGGCAATGGGCTGCCAGTTGCCCTGGGGAGGGGGGAACGTCAGCTCCGGCACCCTCTGGTACTGCCATTCGCCGTTGAGGTCAATGCGCAGCCGCGGCTGCGCCGACGCGGCGGCACACAGAGCAAGCGCCGATAGAGCTGCCACAACACGACCAGCCGGATGCGATGTGCCGCGTGCTCGCACGTCGAGCCACCTCCTGCTTTGGGCGACGCCGTCGAGACGCACTCGCGAGCCGAGTGGACGATACTTGTGAGCGTCCCTCAGAGGCGCGCGCGGCTCAGGCGCAGCTCGTGCGATCCGTCGGAGCGAGCGTACTCGTAGTAGTAGTAGATCTCCTCGGCGAGCTGCACGGCGTCTATGTAGCGCAGCGAGTTGGATGCGTGGGGGGAGGTGAGGACGGGCGCCGTGGTGCTGATGCGCTCGTAGTGCCGGAGGTCAAAGCTCATGGCCAGCCCCGTCTTCTCCTCGTAGTTCTCCTCCACGCTGGTGCTGCCGTCATAGAAGACGGTGAAGATGGGCGGGACATAGACGATTCCGCCGAGACGGCCGCAATACGCGTCCCACGAGTCCCCGGGCCCGAACACCTCGCCATGCCACTCGAAGTGCACGCCGTCAGTGCTCGTGGCCAGAGCGCTGCATGATTTTGTGATCCCGGTGTTGTACACGTCGGCTGTCTGGTGCATTTGAGCTTTCTGGTCGTCCGAGACGGCCTCCGGGCGCGGCGCATAACTGAGCAGCATGTAATACGTATGGCCGATGAGCAGGACGACGGGGTCCTTGACGCCTTCGACGCCCACGTCGTCAGCCGTGAGGATCTTCTGGCGCGCTGCGGGATCGAAGGTGCCCGGCTCGGCCGCTTCCAGCATGTCCACCCGCCACTTGCCATCGGCGCCATCCACATAGCTCAGGTAGAGGCGCCACTTGCTCTCGGGCGTCTTCATCAGACAGGCCTTCTCGACGCTCGGAGAGTCGAAGTCTTCCTTCTTGGCCTTCCAGATGTCGGTAAACGTGGCGCCGTCATGGCTGCGGGCCACGCGGCATTCGGTGCCGCGCCCCAACGCCCGCGGCACGCGCAGTCGGTAGTACAGATAGAAGTTCTCAGTATCGTCATCGTAGAGCGCGCTGGGGGCTCCCGCCCAATAGCCCGGGCCGTCGCCGGGAGGCTTGAGCACGGTTGTGCCGGTCCGAGGATCGAACAGAGGTGCAACCCCAAACCAGCGCTTGTGGGCGGCGGAAGCCGATGACGACGGGGACATGTGGCAGCACTCCTCAACGGCAAGGGTAAAGGGAGAAGGAGAAAGGAGAAGACGACGAACGCACGTGCGCGCGCCGTTTTGCCGTCTTCTCCTTTTGCCTTTCTCCATTCTCCTTGTCGTTCACTTCAGCGCCCGGATCGCTTGCTCTATCTCGTCGATCTCGCCGCCGGATGCGAGCACGCCGATCTCCAGGTGATACTCCTGCCGCTCGCCCGGCGCCAGCACTCGCAGCCTGCCCTCCTCCCGCTCCGTGGGCCGGCCCTCCACCCGGCAGTTGGATGGCTCCAGCCCCATCACGTACGTTCCCTGGCCGGGCATCTTCCACTGCGCGAACTGCGTGAACTCGTTCTTCCGGAACCTCAGGTAGAGTCCAAGGGGGTGAGAACCGGGGCGGTCGCGATTCACCAGCGCCACGCATGTCATGCCATCAGCGTCGGCGGCCAGGTCGTGGTAGTAGACGCGCTCTTGCATGTCCGCCGTTGGCGCTGCGAACCGGCTATGCTCGGCGAGGGTCTCCCCGGCGAAGTCGGTGCGCGGCGTCACTTCCGCGGAAGGGACCAAGAGCTCGGCGCCAGCGTCGAGGAGGGGAAAGCCGAGGTTACAGTGGTACAGCAGCATGTGCTCCTGCGGTTCGTGCGCCTGGTTCTCCACAACGTCCTCGACCCAGATCTTGCTTTCCCCGAGCTTCGCCGAGATCTTTCGGGTCAGAAGCACATTCGGGCCGAACACGGAGGCCTCGCGCATCTTTCCCTGCGCCCATATGCGGTACTCGTCGCCGTCCCATTCGCCGTCGGCGTACACGCTGCGCGCGGGGATGTGCGACACGCGGCCGTGCAGGCCCAGCTCCTCGTCGCCGTCCTGGCAGGGCGAGCCGCAGTAGGTGAGGCCGCACGTGACGAGGAGGCCGCCGTAGAAGGTGCGCAGCCACCCGAGCCCTTCCGGCTCAAAGAACGCCGCCGCCGCAGCGCCCGTCCCCGAGCGCCAGCACAACGATTTTCCGCAGTACTCGGCGCTGGAGATGTCCATCCCGCGGCCGGCCAGCACCGTGAAGCAAAGCCCGCTGCCGGTGCGGAACTCGATGGCGTTGACGCCGTCTTCCGTCCCCTCCTGCAGGCGCACTCGCTGCACGCCGCCTATTTGGCTGATGTCACCCACACGCTCGAGCAGTTCCGCCTTCGTGTACGATCGCCCGAAAAGCTTTGGCATCGGGAACCCCCCCTACAACGGCAGGGCAAAGGGATAAGGGAAAAGGGGTAAAAAGGCAAAGTCGTGCGGGGCCGGTCTTGCGGTCTTTTCCCTTTACCCTTGACCCTTTGCCCTGCCGTTAACGCTCAGCCGTCGAGCACAGGGAACTTGTAGGCCACGCCCAATTTCACTCGCGCGTCGTGCGCCTCCACGGCCCGCTCCACCAGCCGCTCCGGGTCGTGATCGTAGATTAGCTCCGCGCTCGTGTCCTTGTTTATCATGGTGACGATGTCCTCTATGTGATCAGCGATGCCATTGGTCTGGCGAAGCACGGCGATGAGCTTGCCTTCGTCGTACGCGATGGCGAACTCGCCGAGCGTGCCTGAGCGCCCTCCCACGATAGCGACGATGTCGCAACTCCGGATCGCCTCCACCTCCCGCCCCATCAAACCGTCGCCGGTGAATATGAGCAGGTCGTATTCTTCGTAGGGTGAGTGGTAGCGATTGATATGCTCCTCCAGGCTGAGAGCTGGGGATATCCCCACGATGAGTCCGCCGTTGGCCCGGGCCCCCTTGACGGCCTCGTGCGGCAGGCCCGGACAGGCGCCGGTGATCATGATACAGTCGTGCTTCGCGATGTGCTCGCCGAGCGCGCGGGCCCGCGCGCAGATGTCCTCGTCCATGTCGCCGCCGGCAGATCCCATGACGCCAAACTTGGTCTTGATGAGTATTACCTTCCTTTCCTTGCCCTCGCCATCGGTCCGCCCATCGTCGATGCTCGATAGGCGAACGGCTGGCTCCGGTCATCAGCCATTAGTCGGATTCCGGTCACAGCCGCATGCAGTAGTATATCTGCTGCGCGATCTCTTTGAAGCCGAACTTCCTATACAAGTGGGCGCCGACCTCGTTCTGCGCCAGCGTCTCGATGCGCACCAACTCCATGCCGTTCTCGCGGAAGTATTCGAACGCCTTGTCGAGAAGCTGAGAGCCGATGCCCTTGCCTTGATGGCCTTCCGCGACGGCCATGTTCGGTATCCAGCCCGTCTTGGCGAATTCATCGAGGCGGGTTGTGATGTACCCGATGACCTTCCCCTCCTCCTCGTACACGAAGATCCCGTCTGGGTTGGCGTCGCAGTCGGCATCAATGTGCCGTACTTTGCGCTGATCCCAATTCGTGCCGCCCGGATGCCCGAACATCTTCTCGATGCTGGCGTCGATAGAGACCGGCTTGAAGGTCTCCACGGTTATCTGCTTCAGAACATCGCGGTCCGTGTCGCGATACTTTCTGATCACTGCATGATCCCTCCTGATGATAGTGCTGCTGCAGGATTTCGCCGGCCCGCGAAACAGCCCTTCACTGGGCCGTCCCTTTTTCGCCGGCTCTTTGCCCCATTGCGGTCTTTCTGGTATATTCGACCCAGAACGTCAGGGGGAGGGCACCATCGTGGCCGCGAAAGGCTCCAAGCTCATTGTCATTGGCATTGACGGGATGATGCCGGAGTTCGTACGCAAGTTCGCCGTGGAGGGCAGCTTGCCCGCCATAGCCGGCCTCATGCAAAAAGGCACCTTCTGCGAGGCCTTGCCATCACCGCCGTGCGACACGCCGACGAACTGGACGACGCTCGCCACGGGCACGTGGACGGGCACGCATGGCAACAACACCTTCGGCGTTCACATCGACGGGGAGCAGTTCGGCCAACTGCACATGCTGGGCAAGAACATCTTCCCGCCCTTCGCCGGCGTCGCCGATGAGAATCTGAATCAGCTCACGGCGGTGGAATGGTTCTGGCAGGCGGCCGAGCGCGCCGGGCGCAAGTGCATCCTGGTGAACTACCCCGGCGGCTGGCCTCCGAATGCCGAAGGCGTCGTCACGGTGGACGGCTCCGGCCCGTACTCGTCCCGCCTGGCGCGCCTGAGCTTCCCACATGTCTTCAGCACGGTCGCAGGCAAGGGCGACGAGCAGACCAACCGCCTCCACATCGCCCCGCCTGGCGGATGGGAAAAGCTGCCGAAGTCGGCCAGAGACGTGAGGGAGACGGCGTTTGTAGTGAGCGGGGAGGCGAGCATCGAGCCAACGGGCGCCGGCTGGATCGTCTCGCCGCAGGAGGGCGAGACGCCGAGCGTGGACCCGGGGCTGCTGTACTGTGCCCTCATCACGGCATCCGCCAAAGACGCCTATGATACGGTGACGATCTGCCGAGGCCGCGACATCAAGCATCCTGTGGCTGTCCTTCACCAGGGCGAATGGAGCGACTGGGTGACCGATAAGTTCCCAACGCGATGGGGCGAGGTGGAGGGGAAGTTCCGGTTCAAGCTGCGGCGCCTGTCGGCTGATGGCGGCGAGCTCGAGCTATATCGCACTACTATCTTCAACCGCAAAGGCTGGGCCCATCCCGAGGACGTCGCCGACGAGCTCATCGAGGACATCTTCGAGCGTGGGGTGAGCGCCGGGGCTGACGCGCCCTATGAGAGCGACGGCACCAAGGAGGACATCCCGAAGCCCGGTCCCCTGTGCCAGGTGCGGGAGTCCATCGCCGATCAGTGCGTCGGTATCGCTGCCACGTGCGAGTACCTCGCCGGCACGCGCGACTGGGACGTGATGTGGCTCCAGGTGCACGCACCGGATGGCCTCAACCACAATGCCCTGAACGGCATCTGTGCGGAATCCCCCCAGTACGACGCGGAGAAGGAGGCGGAGGTGTGGGAGCGGTTCCGGAACGAGTTTCGGAATCTGGATGGCCTCGTCGGCAGCGTGGTGCAGAAGTGCGCCGACGAGAACACCGTGGTCGCTGTCATCTCCGATCACGGGGCCATCCCGACGGTGCGCCGGGTCTGGCTGGGGCACTGGCTGCAGGAGGCGGAGCTGCTGCACTACATGCGCGACGAGGAGAACGGGCTGCTGGAGATGGATTGGCGGCGCAGCAAACTCGTGCTCGGCGATCATCCCTTGGCGCAGAACATCTGGGTCAATCTCAAAGGGCGCGATCCCGACGGCATCGTCGAGCCGGGCGACGAGTACGAAGAGGTCCGCACGCAGGTGATCAACACGCTGTACGAGATCCGCGATCCGGAGAACGGCACGTGCCCGGTAGCCTTTGCGTGCCGCAAGGAGGACGCCGAGCATCTCGGCCAGTGGGGGCCGAACGTCGGGGACATCATCTACTTCCTCGCCCCGGGCTATGCCAACAACGTCGAGATTCACAGTGCCGGGCCGATCGATCCGGCGCTCATTCCCGAAGACGGGATCGAGCCCATGGTCGGCGGCCAGCAGGGCGTGCATCATGCGTATCATCCAACGGCACGCTTCTCCGGCTGCTCGGTACGGGGCGTGTTCATCGTCGCCGGGCCGGGTGTCAAGGCCGGCTACGAGCGCAAGGTCCCGATATGGACGGTTGACGTGGCGCCAACGCTCGCGCATCTGATCGGGACGCCGGCTCCGCGAGATAGCGAGGGCACAATCGTCGGCGATTTGGTCGAGCCCAACGACGTGAGCGACTGACGCACCGCGCGTAAGAGGCACGAGGTGCATGGGTGACTGCGGCCGAGAGAGGGAAGCTGCTGCGCGCCATCCTCGGCGCTCTTGCCGGGACGCTGGTGAGCGCTGCCCTTCACGTCTTTGCCGCGCATTGCACACGCTACTACGCTGCTACTCTCCAGCCGTTCTCCGCGCTTAAGGTGTACGCTCTTCAACTGTGCGGATTCGTCCTGGCGGTGCTCGTTGGCGGTGCCATGGCGGGTCTGTTGGGCGGAGCATGGGGCGGCCTCAGCGGCGCCTTCGTCGGCTTGGCCTCCGGGACGGGCATCCGCGACTGCCTCTTGGGCTGGCTCGTGGCAGTCATCCCCGCATGGCCGGAAACGCCCGCGCCCGCTTCCGGCTTCAGCATGAGCACGAACACGGCCCTGCTTCTCAGCACCACGAGTCACCTGTCCGTGCGCGCTCTTGTGGGAGCCGTGCTGCATGCCGCCCTCTGGCTCGTGGCCATCATTTACGCCGGCTGGGCCGGAGCCACCCTCGCGCGGCGCGCGCTTGCCGGGCGGCAGCCGCAGGATTCGCCGGATAGCGATAATGCTTGAGTGCTGCCGCCAACGTGGCATATAGTGCCGGCAGGTACTCGCCCAAATTTTGAGGAATGCAGTCAGAGCTTTTGAACCGACTCGAGACGGAGGTGCTCGGCATGTCGGCGGTCAGTGCAGAGGAGAGCGGGACGTTGCGCGCTGCCGTCATTGGCGCCAGCGGCATCGGCAAGCACCATGCCAAGTGGTATCACCTGGCAGGATGCGACGTGGTCGCCATCTGCGGCAGCTCGCAGGCGACGGCCGAGAAGACGGCGCAGGCCCTTGCAGATCTTTTTGGCTTCAGGGGAACGCCATACTGCGACATTGAGGCAATGCTGGCGAAGGCGCGGCCCGATGTGGTGAGCGTTTGTACGCCAGTTCACCTGCACCGGGAGCCAGCCATCGCGGCGCTGAGAGCCGGCGCGCATGTCATGTGCGAAAAGCCACTGGTGTTGGACACTGCAAAGGATCGCGCGACGCTGGTGGCGGAGGGGGAAGAGATCTGCTCGACGGCCGAGGCCGAGGACAGGCTCCTCGCGGTCAACACGCAGTACGTCGCCGGCGCCGAGCAGTACGTGGAGTGGGTGCTCGAGGGCGAGAGGCCGGCCGCCATACACAGCCTGCTTTCGCAGATGGAATCCAGGGGTGCTCACGGGCCGGTGCAGGGCGAGAAGATATGGATCGACTTGGGCTCCCACCCGCTCAGCACCCTCATGGGGTTGGTGCCCGACGGGGAAATGCGGGGGGACACCCTCCGCTGTGAGATAGAGGAGAAGTGCGTCGTCGCCCAGTTCGAATACGTATCGCCCACGACGGGCACGTGCGATGTGGAGATCGTCGTCCGCAATAGGCCTGAGGGCGATCTTGTGAGGCGTTTCGGCATCAACGGCAAGCTAATGGACTACGAGGGGCGCAACGACGAGCAGGGCGTCTTCTGTGCGTACTTGACGCACGAAGGCCGCGAGACCAAGCGCCCCGACTTTGTCCAAGTGTCTCTCGAGCGCTTCATCGCGGCGGCCAGGGGCGAGGGTGAGGGGGTTCTGGCGACTGGCCGCGACGGGCTGAAGAACCTCGATATGCAGTTGGCGATACTGGAGCGCGGAAAGCACAGCGGGTAAGCGAGGATGTGCCGCAGCCCAAGGTGGGAGGAGCGAGATGACAGGCTCGGAAGAGACGGGCCCTCTCGGAACTGAGCTCGATCGGCTTCGTGCCGAACTGGACTCGATACGCACGATCACCGCCGCGCTATCATCCAAGACCGATTTGGGCGATATGCTCAAGGAAACGCTGGAGGTCTCCATGGGGACCGTCGGCGCGAAAGCGGGCTCCATTCTCCTGTACGATGCCGACCGGGAAGAACTTGTGTTCCAGCACGTGGTGGGGGAGAAGGCCCGGGAGCTGACGGGGATGGGCATCTCGCCGGAACGCGGCATTTGTGGCGAAGTGTACCGCAGCGGCGTTTCGAAGATCAGCGACGATGTGACCAAGGAGAAGAGCCACGCCGCCGACGTGGGACGCAAGATCCGGTACCAGACCACCAACATGGTCACTGTGCCGCTCAGGAGCACTGAGGGCGAACCCATAGGCGTCATGCAGATTCTGAACAAGGAGCGCGGCGACTTCGACGATAGGGACCTCGGCTTGCTGACCATCCTGGCCAGCCAGGCGGCCATGGCCATAGAGACGGCCCAGTTGCACGAGGAGGCGAGGCTGGCGCAGATCGTCAATCTCATGGGCAATATCAGCCACGACATCAAGAACTTCATCGCTCCCGTGCAGACGTCAGTTCAGACATTGGCGTTGATGCTGGAGAGTATGTACGCGGAGCTTGACGAGCTTGCCGCAGAGGAGTCGGCGGATCGCGCGGCATTGGTCGAGAGGCTGCAGCAGGCGACGGAGGGCGTGCGGGAGTTCTATCCGGAAGCTGCCGACATGGCCCTGGATGGATCGCTGCGGGTGCAAGATCGGGTGCGAGAGATCGCAGATTGCGTCAAAGGCATTGTCGCGGAGCCGCAATTCGAGCTGACCGACGTTCGCAAGGTGGTCACCGCCGTGCTCCGGCCGCTCTCGGTGACGGCGAACAAGGCGCAGGTGGAGCTCACGACGGAATCGCCCGATGACGTCCCCGAGACGCTCGTTGACCGGAAGCAGCTCTACAATGCGGTGTACAACTTGGTCAACAACGCTATTCCGGAGACGGAGCCGGGCGGCACTGTGGCGATCCGGACGTCGGCGTGCATCGACGGCCAGTTCCCCGATGGGGCATACGTGCTGATCGAAGTGGCCGACACCGGCCGCGGCATGCCGAAGCACGTCCGCGCGAAGCTGTTCACCGATGACGTCGTCAGCACGAAGCCGGGGGGCACCGGCCTCGGAACGCGCATCGTAAAGAACGTGGTGGATGCCCATGAGGGCACCATCAGCGTCGAGAGCGCGGAGGGCGTTGGCACCACGTTTTTCATGAAGCTGCCATATCGCACCGAGCTTGAGGTCGGCGCCGAGGCGTAGGGCCGCATGTCTGAGAGGGCCGTCGCATTCTAAGTGTATCCGCTGCAGCATGCCGTTGTAGGCCCCAGCATCTTGAGATGGCCGGTGCGCGTCACGCACCGGCCGGCAACTTCCCTGAGGTGAGTCCAAGCAATGCCGATTGTGAATCCCTTCGACGTGCCCGGCCAATGGTACAAGGGCAACCTCCATACGCACACGTTGGAATCCGATGGCGAGCTATCTCCGGAGGAGGCATGTGCCCGGTACAGGGACGCTGGATATTCGTTCTTGGCGATCACCGACCACGGCACCATCACGGACACGCGCCACTTGTCTGGCGACGATTTCGTGACCCTGCTCGGAGGAGAGTTCGGGGGCAAGGGAGCGCCATCCGGTCGGACGTACCATATCGTCGTGCTCGGTGTTGAGCCGGATTGGCCGCGACCGGACGATGACGCGCAGGCGGTTATTGATGCCACGAACGCTTCCGGCGGCTTCGCCTTCGTCGCGCATCCTTACTGGAGCGGCCTCCACACCGACGACCTCCTGACCCTCCGGGACCACGCGGGCGTCGAGGTGTACAACTTCACGTGCTATCGCGGTATCGGTAAGGGGAATTCGGCCATCTACTGGGATGTCATGCTCGCCCAGGGAGTGCCGGTCGTCGGCCTCGGGGTAGACGATAGCCATGGGCACTATAATGACTACCTGGGCGGATGGATATGCGTGAAGGCCGAGGAGCTCACGTCCGAAGGCATGCTCACAGCCATCAAGAGCGGATGCTTCTATGCGTCCTCAGGCCCGGAGATTCACGATTTTCGCGTTGAGGATGGCAAGGCTGTGGCCCGGTGCTCGCCCGCGCAGGTGGTGAACTTCATCTCCGCCGACTCGCGAGGGCGCAGCATTTGGCGCGACGACGACACGCTCTTTGACGAGGCTGAGGTGGAGCTGAAGGGCAAAGAGCGCTACGTGCGCCTCGAGGTAGTGGATGTGCGCGGCCGGGTAGCGTGGACAAATCCCCTGCCCGTGCCGTCCGGTGAAGACGATGCCCGGAACGCATAAATGACGGGCGCCCCAGGGATGATCCCGGGGCGCGGTCACTGTATAGAGAACGGATCGCCGCTCAACGGCGGCTCCGGTTAGTGGCCGTAGTACCCGAAGCCGTAATGTCCGTTGTGGTAGTAGATGTGGTTCTGGTGATACTTGTGCGTGTAAGGGTATCGCGACCCCCCGTAGTATCCCTTGTACCCATGGCCATGTCCCTGATGGCCATAGTGCGGGGCGGCTCGCTCGGCCCCCTTCGCCTCTCACTGCGGGCCCGCATGCCTTCGGGTGCCGTTTCAGTCTCAGCTCGCCATCTGCGGCTCCAATAGATGACCGCTTACCTCAGCGGCGAGCGAGAGCTGAGCCCGAAGGGCGCCAGCATGGCGTTGTAGATGCCTCGCTGATAGTACGTATAGGTCGGCCGCTGCGGGTACCACGGGCGATAATACTGGAATCCGCCGTAGTAGCCGTAGTGCGGCGGCCTGACGATCACCACGTTCGTGTTGTTGATGATCGTCTTACCGTCGGGGCTGGTGATGGTCTCCGACCGATTCCGGAATGGCGAGGAGCGGGCGGGCCACCTCGCGTAGCGCTGCAGGCTGCTTTGCGCGCCGATCGGCGTCCCCAACAAACGTGGCGCCGATATCTGCAGCGCCGGTGTGGGCGACAGGAGCCGGGGAGCCCCGGGCCGAGTCAGGCCCTGGGCAAATGCCGCTTGACCGACAATGGCCAGCAGGCCGACGATAATACAGACTCGCAGCAAGTTGGACGATAGCTTTGTGGACATTACGTCACTCCTCCCTCGCGCTCTGAGTATACCCGCTTCACGTAGGAGATGCCACGACATGTGAGGAAAGTCACGGCACCAGACCCCCACCGGGACTGGATGCACAGCAGATCAGCCGGAGATGGCGTCATGAGAGGGCGCCGGCGGGAGCGGTCGCCTTCCGTACGGCTGGGTCGGGAGGGTTTGGATATCGCGATCGCCGGAGCCGGTGCCCTCTCGCTTCCTGATGCCCTGCAACGCGTCGCCCCGCCGGACGTGTGGGCCCGGGTAGCGTCCAGTGCGGGGCGCGCATTACACCTATTCAGACGCCCCCAGCGGGCCCAGGGTTCAGTTGTGCAGCCGGCTATCGGGCCCGCGCAAGGAGCGCGCGAACATGAGCGAAATAGGTGTGGGCATAATCGGATCACAGTTCGTTGCCGAGATCCACGCCGAGGCGTTGAAGCGTGTCGCCGACGCCGAGGTGCGGGCAACAGCCTCGCCCACTGAGGAGCACGTGCGCGGCTTCGCAGACAAGCACGGCATCCCCGAGTGGTTCACGGACTACCGGGATCTGCTTGCGCTGGACGCCATCGACGTGGTGACTCTGTGCCTGCCCAACCACCTGCATTCCCAGGTCACAGTGGATGCCGCCGCTGCCGGCAAGCATGTGATCTGCGAGAAGCCGCTGTGCATGAACCTTGCCGAGGCGGATCGAATGATCGAGGCGTGCCGCGCAGCGGGCGTGAAGCTCATGTACGCCGAGGAGCTGTGCTTCACGCCGAAGTACGTGCGGGCCAAAGGGCTCATTGACGAGGGCGCCATCGGCAAACTGTACATGATCAAGCAGAGCGAGAAGCACGACGGCCCACACTCGCCGTGGTTCTGGGATGTGGAGAAGTCGGGCGGCGGTGTGACGCTGGACATGGGATGCCACGCCTTCGAGTTCTTCCGTTGGGTGCTCGGCAAACCAAAGGCCTTGAGCGTGTACGCGGACATGGGTACCTACGTCCACAGGGACAAGACGCGCGGCGACGACAATGCGGTCATCATCGTGAACCTTGAGGGCGACGTGACCTGTGTGGCCGAGGAGAGCTGGGCCAAGAAAGGCGGAATGGACGACCGCTCGGAGTTCTACGGCTCCGAGGGGGTCATCTACGCTGATCTGCTGCAGGGCAACGCCCTGCTGACCTTCAGCGACGTCGGCTATGGCTACGCCGTGGAGAAGGCGCGGGCGACGAGGGGATGGACGTTCACGGCGTTCGAGGAGATCTGGAACTACGGCTTCCCACAGGAGATGGAGCACTTCATAGACTGCGTCAAGCACGACAAGGAGCCCATGGAGACGGGCGAAGACGGCAGGGCGGTGCTGGAGATCATCTTCGCCGCCTACGAGTCCGCCCGCACGGGAGCCCGGGTCGCGCTGCCGTTCCCCACGGATGCCGCGAAGCCTATTGATCTCTGGACTTCAGGGGCACAGCGACGGTCATGAGCCGGCAGCCTCATCTTCCTGCGCCGATTCGGCAGCCTCGGCCTCCTTCCCCCGGAAGCCGGCGAGGAAGACGCCCAGAAACACCATTGTGATGAGAGCCGGGAGTAGGAAGATCTTGCGGAAGTCGCGTCGGAAGTACACGTCCATTTTCCCGGCGAAGATGTTGCCTACGAGCTTGCCGATGCCCATGTAAAGGAACGCCAGGAGGTTCTGCGCACTGGCCCGGATGTCGCGTGTGGCGACGGAGTTCACGTAGATCTGCGATGCGACGACGAAGAACGTGTAGCAGATGCCGTGGAGCGACTGCGAGGCCAGTACGAGCCAGCGTGGCCGACCGATGGCGAATATCACGTACCGCACCGGCCAGGCGGCGATCCCGAGGGCAATAGTTGCGCGCATGCCGAGATGCATGAGGCTCAGCGGAAGAGCCGCCAGGACGAGCACTTCCGCGACCTGTCCGATGGTCATCACCGGGCTGACCCAGGCCGGGGGGATCCCAATGCCCTCCTTGAAGAACAGGGAGGTCAACTGATAGTAGAACGCAAGCTCTGTGGCGATGAAAAACGTTACGATGGCCAGCACGGCGAAGTCGCGATGCCGCATCAGCTTGACTGCCTCAAGGAACGCCCAGGGCTTCTCCGCCGTCTTCGTCGGGGGCGTGTGTGGAAGGCCGAGGGAGAAGAGCCCCAGGGCAATGGACAGGCCCCCGGCCAGATGGAGGCAATTGCGCATGCTTGGCTGGCCGAATACGGCTCGCCAGCGCGCCACGCTCTCGGCGCAGGCGGGGAAGAAGTGCTCGAGGAACGAATCAAGCGACCCCAGCCACATGCCGAAGATCCAACCGACGGCCACCCATCCAATGGTCCCCCATAGCCGGATCGAGCCGAAGCTCTTCTGCGGATCAGTCAGATGGGCGAACGCGAGCGAGTTGGTCAGGGCGCCGGTTGGTGTATAGAGGGTGCAATACAGGAGCATCACGACGAACAGCGGCCAGAAAGCCGTCAGGGCAGCCGCGTAAAACAGCAGGCCGGCGCCGAGGAGGTGCACGAGCGCCATGTAGCGCTCGGTGGCGAAGTAACGGTCGGCGATCTGCCCGGCGATGAAAGGCGCGACCATCGAGGCGAAGGCGATAGTGCTGTAGATGAGGCCGATGCCGCGACCGTCGATGCCGAGTTCGTCAAGGTGGATCGCCAGGATCGGCGACCAAGCGCCCAGGATCGCGTACTGCAGGAACATCATCAGCGACAGTCGCCAACGCAGCCCGAAGGGTATCGTGACATCAGGGGAACGTTGCGGGTCCCCTGTGGCCGTGTCTTTCAATGGCTCACCTACTTGATCAGGGGTGCTCGAATGGGCGAAGCTTCGACTCCAGCGCGTGTATTCCTTGCCGGGCTCTGTTCCGCTGCCGCCAGTTCGATCCGCGAGAAGGTGATCGGTGATGGCGCGCGTAAGCATGAAGGCCGGTTCCATCCCGGATCGTGAGGCCAGGCATGAGAGCCACAGTGCTCATCCTCATTTTGTGCCTGTCAATGCCCATCGGTCCAATGGCAACGGCCCGGCAAAGCGTCGTTGTAGTGTTAGAAGGAGCAACCCGGATGACCACTGATGCACCTCAGCTCCTCGCCGGCGCCGCCAAGGCGCCCATCACCCCCCCGGCCGACATGCAGCCCGTCTGGCTGGCGGGGCTTGGCGATGGCAACAGGCCCAGCGAGGGCGTTCACGATGAGCTCTACGCCCGCGCATTGGCTCTGCGATCCGGCGACACGACGGTGGGGCTGGTCGCACTCGACGTCATCGGCTACCTGCAGCACGACGGGCGCGCCGTGCGCGAGGAGATAAAGGGCATACCGCCTGAGAACATCGTCATCGCGGCCACCCATCAGCACTCCGGGCCCGACACGATCGGCCTCTGGGGCCCGAGCGCTCTGCAGTCCGGGGTGAAGCCGGAGCACATGGAGTTCGTGCGCCAGCGCGCAATACAGGCCCTCTCTGAGGCCCTGGACGCTTCCGTTCCGGCAACTCTTCGCCTCGGCGCGGCCGATGTGCCCGATGGCGTATCGAAGAACATCCGCGACCCGGACGTGCTCGATCGAAGCGTCACAGTGGCTCATCTGGAGGCTGCCGACGGCGGGAACAGCATTGCGACGTTGGTCAACTTCGCCTGCCACCCCGAGGTGCTCTGGTACGAGAGCCGGCTCATAACTGCCGACTTCCCCGGCTATCTCTGCGATCGTCTGGAAGAGCGGCTCGGCGGCGTGGGCTTGTTCTTCAATGGCGCGCTCGGCGGCATGGTCACGGCGGACGTCGCTGAGCCCAGCTTCGAGGAGGCCGAGCGCATCGGCTGCGCCATCGCCGACACGGCCCTGACGGCGCTCGAGGAGGGGGAGATCATGGAAGCTTCGCAGTTACGAGTCCGCCACGCTCGCGTGCCCATTCCGCCGGAGAACGAGCTGCTTCAGATCGCCGTGGCCATGGGGATCATCAAGACCGATCTAACCGACGCCGGCGATCTGCACGCAGAAGTGCACCTGATGAACATCGGCCCCGCGCAGATTGCGACATTCCCCGGGGAGCCCTTCCCGGCGATCGGCCTCAGCGTGAAGCAGGCGATGTCGGCTGACTACAAGCTCGTCTTTGGGCTAGCGAACGACGAGCTTGGGTACATGATGTACCCGGAGCACTATGGGGACGAGAAGTACGCGCTGGAGAAGCGCAGTTGCGTCGGCCCGCTGGCGGGGCCGTTGTGCGAGGGCGCTCTGCGGGAGCTTATGAACGCCGAATCAGTATAGCCAGCCCACCGCGAGCGCCCGCTATAGCCTTACTACGTATCGCTCCTCTGCTTGAGAGCCCAGTGAACCTTCTCCGGCGTCATCGGCAGCTCGTACAGGCGCGCGCCGACGGCGTTGTAGATGGCGTTCGCGACGGCGCCTGCCGTGGGGACGTGCACCGGCTCGCCTATACCCTTGCAGCCGTGGCCATCGCTGGTGGAGAGGTCCCCCTCGACGATGATAGGCTCGACGGGCGGCACGTCCATGGCCGTCAGGAGCTTGTAGTCGGTGAAGCTCCGGCTGGCGACGCCGCCGTCCTCCAATACGATCTGCTCGCACAGCGCCTGCCCGAGGCCCTGCACCAGCCCCCCGCCGATCTGGCCCGCCACCGACAGCGGATTGATCGCCTTCCCGCAGTCCAGCGCGCCGATGGCGCGCAGCACGGTCGCCCTGCCCGTCTCTCGATCAACGTGCACTTTCACCCCGTGCACCGAGAAGGCGTGCGTCGGCGGCAAAGCCTCAGTCGTCATGGTGATGGCCATCTGCTGGCCTTCGACCAGGTCTGCGAAGGTGGCGCGTTTATCGCGGGCGGAACGGACGAAGGCGACGCCTTCGTCGATCTCGATGTCTTCTTCTTCCGCCTGCAAATGCTCCGCGGCCAACGCGACCAGCTTCTCGCGGAGCTCTCGCGCCGTTTTCCGCACGACGTTCGTCAGATTGTACGTCGCCATGCTGCCGGCGCTCACCGGCCCCAGGGGAGCCTCGTCCGTATCGCCGACGGCGGTGAAGAGCTGATCCATGCGAACGCCCAGCTCCTCGGCCGCCACCTGGGCGATGCTGGTGCGGGAGCCGGTGAGATCCGGCGCGCCGATGATCAGCGACGCCGTGCCGTCTTCGTTGATCTTCAGCGTGGCCCCTGACGGATGGCCACCCGTTCGCCACTCACCGCAGCCGATGCCCCAGCCGGTGTCCGGCGCGTCCTTCTCCGGGTCCTCTGCGATGCGGGCCACCACTTTGTCCAGGCACTCCATGAAGACGTCCTTTTGCGGGGCAGTGCCTGCGAAGGTGGTCTCGCCCGTTCGAAGCCCGTTCTTGCGGCGCAGCTCCACGGGATCCATGCCGAGCTTCTCGGCGATGACGTCCATATGTGACTCGAGGGCAAAGGTTATCTGGGGAAAGCCCGGCGCTCGCATGGGCCCCGTATTGAACTTGTTCGTCCACACGGAATACCCGTCGAAGTGCACGTTGGGGATCCGATACGGCCCTCGGGCGGCCTCCACGGAGGCGCCCGCTGTCCCCGGTCCGAAGTCGGTATAGGCGCCGTTGTCCACGATGAACTTCAACGTCCGCGCCACGAGGGTGCCGTCCTTCTTGACGCCGGTCTTGACCTCGGTGACAGTGGCGCAGCGCGGGCGTGCGTCCTCCAGCTCCTCCTGGCGGGTGAGGACGATCTGCACCGCGCGGCCCGTCTTCATCGCCAGCACGGCGGCGATGGGCTCGACGTAGGCGGCGACCTTCCCACCGAACCCGCCCCCGATCTCCATCGGCACGACTTTGACGCTGGTCATTGGCAGGTCGAGGGCCTTCGCCAGGAGGCTCCGCACAACGAAGTGCCCCTGCGTGCACGTCCACACCGTCAGCTTGCCGTCCGGGTCCCACTGCGCCAGGCACGCATGAGGCTCGATGTAGGATTGATGGATTGGGACGGTGCTGTAGCGCTCCTCGACGATGAGGTCGGATTCCGCGAAGCCTTTTTCGACGTCGCCTTCGACTATCTCCGTATGCGTGGCGATGTTGCCCTTCGGCTCCACCGGGAAGGGAATGAACCCCTCCTCGTACGACGCGGGATCGTCGTGCACGAGGGGGGCGTTGGGCTTCATGGCTTCCTCCGCGTCGAAAACCGCGGGGAGTGGCTCGTACTGCACCTCGATGAGCCCCAGGGCTTCTTCGACCACATACGGATCAGTGGCCGCGATGGCGGCAACCGCCTCGCCACAGAACCGCACCTTCTCCTGCGCCAATATCGTCTCGTCCCCGAGACCGAACCCATAGCGCTTCTGCGGCGTGTCCTCCGGCGTGGCCACGGCCACGACGCCGTCGAGCGCCAGCGCCTTGGACGCGTCGATGGACAATATCTTTGCGTGGGCATGGGGGCTGCGGACTATCTTCGCATACAGCATCCCCGGAAGGGTGAAGTCGGCCCCGAAACGCGCCGCGCCCGTGGCTTTCTCCGGGTCCCCCAGACGCGATACCGGTTTCCCGACGAAGGCAAGCTCTTTCATCGCTCAGCGCTCCTTCGCTCCGCTGCCAGCTTATCGGCCGGACATTGCCTCGGCGGCCGCTTTGACGGCATTGACGATGTGCGTGTATCCCGTGCAGCGGCAGAGGTTGCCGACAATTGCCGCCCGGATCTCATCTTCCGTCGGATCAGGGTTCTCATCCAGCAGCGCCTTGGCGGACACGATCATCCCTGGGGTGCAGAATCCGCACTGGATGGCGCCGTGCTCGACGAAGGCCTGCTGGAGCGGATGCAGCTTTCCGTCTTCGGCGATGCCCTCGATCGTGGTCACCTCGCAGCCCTCGGCGTCGAGGGCCAGCATGATGCAGGAGCACACCGGCTTGCCGTCCAGCAGCACCGTGCAGGAGCCGCACTCACCCTCCCCGCAGCCCTCCTTCGTCCCGGTAAGGCCGAGGTGGTCACGGATCGCGCGAAGCAGCGTATCTCGCGGGTCCACCGCCAACTCGTGCCGCTCCCCGTTCACCGTCAGTGACAAGAGCTGTTTCGCCATCTCTGGCCCCCTCCCAGGTGACCTGCTCACGATCCACGCGAACGCTTGTAGGCTGTTCCTACTGCACGCCGGGCAAGCACGCCGGCCAAGTCTTTGCGATACTCGGCGCTCCCGCGGATGTCGCTGATGGGCTGTGCCGCCGCCGAGGCTGCGGCGGCGACCTTGGCCAGCAACTGCTCTCCCACCACCTGGCCGGTCAAGGCCTCTTCGGCAGCAGGCACTCGGATCGGCGTTGGCGCCATTGCCCCCAGGGCGACGCGGGCGGCGCTGATCTCGCCGTCAGCGTTCACGATCAGTGCCACGGCGGCCGACGCCACGCAGCAGTCCATGGCCCGGCGGAGCCCGGTGCGCTGATACGAGCTGCCCGACCACTCCTTCGCCGGCAGGGCGATCTCGGTGACGATCTGCGTCGCCTCAAGGCAGCTCTCGCGTGGGCCGGTGTAGAAGTCGCCGATGTCGATTTGCTTCTCGCCGTCGCTGCCCGCGATCTTCACGCGTGCGTCCAAGGCGAGCAGAGCAACCGCCGCGTCAGCCGCCGGTGAGGCCGAGCAAACGTTGCCGACGAGGGTGCCCCGATTGCGAATCTGGGGCGATCCAATGGAGGCCGCCGCCTCGGCGAGCACGGTGCAGTGCTCCCGGATCGTGTCGTGCCGCTCGATGTTCGCCAGCGACGTCAGGGCCCCAATAGCCACGGCCCCATCGGCAACGTTTATGTACGCCAAATCGTGCAGCTTGCTGAGTGACACGATGCAGTCAGGGACCTCGGCCTCGCCGATCTTCATGCGCTGCATCATGTCCGTCGCCCCCGCGATGAGCGCAGCCTTGCCCCCATGCTTGGCCAGCAGAGCAATGGCCTCATCGAGGCTGTCAGGCGCGGTGTACTCGAAGGTCTTCATCGCGATCACCACTCTCGTCGGGCTTCTGCAACTCTCCTGGCTGTGTACCGCACGCAGCGCGACCGAGAGCACCGGGAGTATTCGGCGGCGGCACGCGTTCACCTCCCTGGCACAGCCATGCCGGAAATGCCGGCTCCGATCTGCAGCCCGTACCTACAGCTCCGACACGGACGCTATCTTCGCCTCATCGGTCCCGACGTCGCTCAGGAATCGCAGCAGCGCCCGGTGCATGCGCTCGGCGGCGGTGCGGTTCTTGCTGAAGACGTTCCGTTTCTGCTGCGGATCGGCGCGCATGTCGTAGAGCTCCGGCCGTGAGCCGGCCTAGCCGCCGATGACGAGCGCCCAGCGCTTGCTGCGCACCGTTGTCTTGGGCCGGTCATTGAGCCCCGCTGTCAGAGCCGGCGAGCAGAAGGCATGCTGCCGCGGCCACTTCACCTTCCGCCCTTTCATGAGCGGCGCCAGGGAGTGGCCCTCCATTGCGGCCGGCCCATCCACCCCGGCCAGTTCGAGCAGCGTGGGCATGATGTCGGGGGGCTGCGCCAGCTCGCGAATGCGCTGCCCGGACCTGACGCCGGGCGCGCGGATGATGAGCGGGATATGGGTTAGCTCCTCGTACAGCGGCCACGGGCCGCGGTCGTCCTCTTCGCAGATGTTACTCTTGCCCGCTCGGTTGTGCTCTCCGATGTACATGCCGTGATCGGCGGTGAAGCAGATGGCGGTGTTTTCGTTGAGCCCGAGGTCCTCGATCTTGCGCAGTAGGTAGCCGATCCACTTGCTCACCAGCGTCGTCTCGGCGGCGTAATGGGCCCACAGGTTCTTCAGTTCTGCCTTTGTATAGGCCGTCGCCGGCCCGTAGTTGGGGTGGAGCATCGGCTCGCCCCGGTAGCCCGGATGGTACATGTCCACGAAGAACTGCGGCGCCGCCCACGGCTCGTGCACATCGAAGCAGTCTACCCAGAGGAAGAACTTGTCCGCTTTGTAGTTCTCCTCGAGCCACTTGCTGGCCGCCCGGCACGTCTGGGCCACGAACGCGTCTTCCTCCCAGGTCCACTCTCGATTCGCCCACGCGTTCAGGTCCACGAGCGGGTGCCCGAAGGTGAGCGGCTGCACCCGCGTCTTCTCACGTCGCATGACGGTGGGGATCTCGTAATTGCACCGAGTGAAGGAGATGTCCCCCTCTTGTCCCCGTATCCAGTAGTAGCCGTGACAGCCGCGGCTGAAGTTGTACTCGTGCTTCATAAGGTGCGGCGTGTCGGCGATGAGCTGCGTAACGTAGCCGGCGCCTCTGAGCACCTCGGCGAGGCTGGCCAACTCGGGGCGGAGGGGCGACCACCCGTAGTGCGGGAACGAGTACCGACCGGTGATCATGTCCGTGCGGTGCGGGATGGTCGGGAAGCTGCTGACGTGGCATTGATCGAAGACGACACTTTGCGCGGCGAAGCTGTCCAGCTCGGACGTGTTGATCACGTGGTTGCCGGCGCAGCCGAGATTGTCGTACCGGAAGGTGTCGGAGACGATGAGGATGACGTTCATGGCAATGCTCCCTCCAAGTCGCTGACGAAACCCTCGCGCTGCACGAGAGTGGCGCCGCTCCGGAGTTCTCCGCCATCGAGTGCTGCTCCTTGTGGAGTTGCCCGTCGAAGTACCGGTGGTCTTTGCCCTACGTCTTCCGCGGCGTCCGCTTGGCGGCCGGGAAGAGGATGTTGTTCAGGATGAGGCGGTAGCCGGGGGAGTGCTTGTGGAAGGATAGGTCGGTCGGCTCCTCGCCGACGACGTGAGCATAGTCCTCCGGGTCGTGGCCGCCGTATAAGGTGAATGTCCCCTCGCCGTAATCCCCGTGCATGTATTTCGCCGGCCCAGCATTGGGCATGCTGGCCATGACGATGACTGAGTCCTTCAGCGTCGCCCGATTGAAGGCCGTCGTCTGTCCCAGGAAGTCGTGGACGACGCCGGTGTGGTCCTGGGTGAGCATGGTGAGGATTGGGTCTTGCTTCGCCGAGAACTCGAAGAGCTCGAATACCTCGCCTTTGGAGCTCGTGTCAACGACCCGTGGGGGCACGTCGATGTCGGAGAACTCCCGCTCCATCGGGTCCACGACGAGGCGGAAGCCCTTGAAACCGAATGTCTTCGAGAAGTCGAGCCGCGCCCGCGCATCCGCATCGATGGGCGTGCCGTCGATCTGAGGTGGGACGATGTCGATGCCGTCGGCGGCCAACGCTATGTCGAGCGTGTCCACGGCAAGGCACATCACGAACAGAAATCCGCCCGAGCGAACGTACTCCCGGATGGTTTTTGCCACGGCGCACTTGTGGGCCTGCACCGATGGGTATCCGGCCTCCTGAGCGGCGCTCTGGGCGGTGTGCACCTGGCGAATGTACCAGGGCGCGTGGCGAAAGGGCCACCAGAGCTTGCCAAACTGCCCGGTGAAGTCCTCGTGATGCAAGTGGAGCCAGTCGTACTCTCGCAGCCGACCGGCCAGTATCTCGGTGTCCCACAGCTTGTCGTAGGGGATCTCAGCGTAGGCGAGCGCCAGCGTGACGGCGTCGTCCCAGGGCTCTTTGTCAGGCGGGATGTAGACGGCCACTCGTGGGGCCCGTTCGAGCACCACCTTCTCCATGTTCTCCTGGTCAATTGTCGCGTAGATGGCCTGCAGCTCGCCATCGCCCACCGGCGTCACGGCAATGCCCATCGCCGCCGCTTGGGCCCCAGTGTCCTGAGTCGCCGGGAGCAGAAATGCGCCGCTGCGGTAGTTCAGCAGCCACTGCACCGCATAGCCTCTGGGCTCCTGCAGGCACCAATATGCCAGGCCGTAGGCTTTGAGGTGGTCCGTTTGGGCGTCGTCCATGGGCACGAGCAGATGCTGCGCTGCCGCGGGCAGCGAGACGAGGACAACAGCGGCCAACTGCGGGGCGATCAGACGCTGGCGCATCTTCCTCTGTTCTTTGGGGCTGACCCTCGCCGCGGCTCCGGGCGTCGCTCGGCACTTGCCCCTCACTACCGGGCAGCCGCACCTATGCACTCCTGCTCGGCGGGAGACGAACGTGCATCACATCGGGCAGGGCATCGATGCGCTCCATGAGCAATTCGAGGTCCTGCCGGTGCCGGATGTCGAGCGTCATGTGGATGGACGCCATCCTGTTGGGCGCATCTGTGAGTACGCTCGCCGATGCGATATTAACGTTGCAGGCGCCCACGAGCGCCGTGATGTCAGCCAGTAGGCCAACGCGGTCCACCGCATCCACCTGCAGTTCCGTCTGATACGCCACGTCTGCGCCCGGCGCCCAGTCAAGCTGCACCACGCGATCGAGCTCGCGCCGTGCGTGGTACGCGAGGTTCTTGCAGTCGGCGCGATGAATCGCCAGCCCGTAGCCCCGCGTCACGTAGCCTACGATCTCATCGCCAGGCAGCGGCGAGCAGCACTTGGAGACCCGTGTCTGGAAGCCGTCAACGCCATCTGCTGTCACGCGACCGCGGCGCCGCTTGGCGGGGGTCACATCAAGTGGCAGAAGCAGCTCCGCCTCTGCCTCGATCGTCTCAGGCATCGGCGGCTTCAGCAGATGGTTCATCACGGTCCGGGGATCTACGTCGCCGTAGCCGAGGGCGGCGTACAGGTCATCGACTCCCCGGTAGTTCAACTTGGGTGCGATGTCGCCAAGCGCCTCGAGATCAATGTGCTCGCGCTCTCGGCGAGGCGTGCGGCGCTCAAGCGCGAGCTCCAGAAGCTGTCGGCCGCGCTCGATGTTCTCCTGTCGGTGCTGCTGGCGTAGGAAGCGACGGATCCTCTGCTTGGCCGAGCTCGTCTGGGCAACTCGCAGCCAGTCGGGGCTCGGCTTGGCCGCCCGGGCGGTGATCACCTCGCAGATGTCCCCGTTCACGAAGGTGTAGTCCAGGGCGACCATGCGGCCGTTCACGCGGGCGCCGACGCACCGGTGGCCGATCTCCGTGTGGATGCGATAGGCGAAGTCGATAGGTGTGGCCCCGGAGGGGAGGGCGATCAGGTCGCGATTCGGCGTGAATACGAACACCTCGTCGCGGAACAGTTCGATTTTGAGCGAGTCCAGGAACTGGTGTGACTCCTTGACCTCGGTCTCCAGCTCCAGCAGTTGCCGCAGCCACGCCATCTGCTCGTCGGCCTTCGAATCCGCACTGCCCTCCTTGTAGCGCCAGTGTGCCGCGACGCCGTACTCATTGACGCGGTGCATCGCTCGCGTGCGAATCTGCACCTCCATCCGCTGGCCGTCGCGCCGCATCACCTTCGTATGCAGCGACTGATACTGGTTCGCCTTTGGCTTCGCGATGTAATCCGTGAAGCGATCCGGCATGGGCATCCACAGGTCGTGCGTGATACCCAGAGCCGTGTAGCAATCGCCCACGGTGTTGCAGATGATGCGCAGCGCCGTGAGGTCGTAAATGTGGTCGAAGTCAACGTCGTCCCGCAGCATCTTCTGGTAAATGCTGAAAAAGTGCTTCGGACGTCCCTGCACCTCGGCCTCGATCCCCACCTCGGCCAGTTTGCTTCGAATCCGCTCGGTGACGTGGCCTATGTCGTCCTCGCGTTCCTCGCGCGTCTTCTTCACGCGGCCCACGAGGTCCGAATACACCTCCGGTTCCAGGTACCGCAGACACAAGTCCTCCAGATTCCACTTGATCATCCAGACGCCGAGCCGGTGGGCGAGCGGAGCGAAGATCTGCAGCGTCTCCGTAGCGATATCGTGCTGCTTTTCGGGATCGTTGTCGAAGGCGTGCAGGGTGCGCATGTTGTGCAGACGGTCGCCCAGCTTGATGATGATCACGCGCACATCCCGAGCCATGGCGAGGAAGAGCTTGCGGAGGTTCTCTGCCTGCTCCTCTTGTTTGGACCTGAAGTCAATGCGTGTCAGGTTGGTGACCCCATCAACGAGGTCACCGATCACCTCGCCGAACTCGGTCTTGATATCTTCAACGGCGATCTCGGGACGTTCTTCGACGACGTCGTGCAGCAGAGCACCGGCGATGCTCTGGGGATCGCTCTCTATCGTCGTCAGTACCGCCGCTACCTCGAGGGGATGTTGGATGAAGGGCTCGCCCGTGAGGCGCCGCTGGCCATCGTGAGCGCGGACGGCAAACTCATGGGCCCGCTGTATCAACTCAGGGTCCGCGGTGGGCCAGTAACTTGCCACGCGCGCCACGAGCGCGTCAAGACTCATCGCCGCGCCAGGAGTTTCCTGCTCCGTTGCGGTTGCCCACATGCTCATCTTGCCAGCCTGATTATACCTCCGCGAGCGCCCCTGTCAATCACGACGCGGTCACACAACGGCGCGGTAATGCCCCAGCGGACGCCGTGTGCTCTGCTGCGTCTGGGGCGCCCGGCGCACGGAGGAGGCAGTATCGCCAACGCCGAACCCGTGCCTTCGAGCAGATTTCTAATCACGTCTCCGGAAACGCGCCGGGAAGGGTGTGATCGAACCCGTGCCTGCCACTCTCGCTGCTGTGGTCGTTGTGGCGATAGCTCTGATGCCGTGCCTGGGAGCCGTCTCGGGCAACCTGCTCGTCAACGGGTCGTTCGAGGCTGGACTGGGCGAGAATGACGCGCCCGTGGCCTGGGCGCTCTACGGCGGCGACGGCGCGGGCCAGCACATCAGGCTCATTGAGCCGGGCGCCGTGGACCAGAAGGCCGTGCTGATCGAGGACGGCGATCCGACGAAGGAGATAGGCCTGATGCAAACGTGCCCGGCACACCCCGGCCTGACGTATCAGGCCAGCGTGATGGTGCGGGGCGTCGCCGGGGCGTCGTCGGCCGGCGCGTATATTCAACTGCGCTTCCTGCCGTCCAACGAGTACGCGCAGGCCGGCCTCACGGCCTCCAGCGACGACGAATTCGAGGAGGTCTCCGTGACGGCGACGGCGCCCCCGGATACCGAACAAGCCAGAGTATACCTCTACACGCACCGGGATTCAACGCCCAGGCTGATCGTTGATGCGGTCTCGCTGGTGTCCGGTGTCGCGCCTCCGCCACCTCCCCCGCCCGAGCCCATCCCGCCCGTGTATACCCAGCTCAAGGAGCTGTACCTTGACACGCATCTGGTGAAGGACGGCAGATCCGCCGTCACGATCGTTGCGCCTGCCTCGGGCATCTACGAGCGGCAGGCGGCGCGCATTCAGCAGGCCATCAAAGAGCTAACGGGCGTCACAGTGCCCATCGCGACCGATGAGGCGCCTCAGGCGGCGGCGCCGATGGCAACCAATCTCATCGCGCTGGGGAATCGCTCGACGAACAAGACCATCGAGGAGCTGTACAACCGTTACTACACGCTGCTTGACCTGCGCTATCCCGGGCCGGAGGGGTACGTGGTGCGCACGCTGCACAATCCCTTCGGCGACGGTCACAACGTCGTCTTCGTGGGCGGAAGTGACCCAGCAGGAGTCGATGCGGCGAGTCGTGTGTTCGCACAGAAGCTGCGCGGGGCGGCCCCACGGCGCGGTGCGTTGAGCATCGGCCGGCTCGCCGAGATCAAGCTCGGCAAGGACATTCGTGTGCCCACGGATGTGAAGGAGTTCGAGACATGGGAGGCGTCCGCGGGCTACCGGTCCGTGGGCTATTTCGGCTGGAACAGCATCAGCAAGCACATGGCCATGTACTACATGACCGGCAGGGAGTTGCATGCGCGCGAGGCCCTGCGACTGGCGTTCCCCGACGAGAATGCTCGGCGAGAGATAGCGGAGATAGACGGCGAGCGCATCGAGAACAAAGACGAGCCCCTGAGCGGCCCGTACCACTACAATGCCCACATGATGATCCTGTTCTGGGACCTTATCGAGGAGAGTCCGCCCTTCAGCGACGAACAGCGGCTCCGCGTCACGAACGCCTTCGCCAAGCAGCTCGACCATCGCAAGGGCGAGGGCATCTATGGTTTGACCCAGCCGCCGGAGCGCGTAGGATCCCGTCACGGGCAGTGGTCGGCCATCTCGCTGTACTGCCTCGGACGGTACTTCCAGAAGGACTATCCGAACCCGATCTGGGCACAGTGCGTCCGCGGCGCCCAGCTACACTTCGCGCCGCTGTATAAGCATGCCTGGGTGGGCGGCGAGAGCGACAATCTCTTCTGGTACAACACCGGCATCGCCCCGATCTTCACGTACATGCTGCTGTCGGCGGACCGAAGGCCGCTGGAGAGCGGCAGCGTGCACACGCTGCTGCGCGGCCAGGAGATGCTCGTCTCCGGACGCGTGCCGGACTGGGCCCTGCGCTCGGCTTCGATCGGCTATCTGCACAAGGCAGCGCATCTGACCGGCGATGGTCGGTGGCTGGAGTACCGGGACCGCACGGGCGTGGACCTGAGCGTCTTCCGCCTCGGCCAGTCCTTCTGGCCGGACGAAAGCATCCAGCCGACTCCGCCCGAGGACCTGGTCGGGAGGTGGAGCATCAACTACCTGCCCAAGCCCATGTGGGGCGCCCGGCGCAGCGGCCTCCCTCTCGAACAGTCCTTTATGTTTGGCAGCTTCCGCAGCGCGCCGGACGCCTCCGGTGACTTCGTGCTCATCGACGGCTACAACGGGGCCTCGCGCAACCCGTACCATACGTTCGCCGTACTCGAGTTGCGGATTGACGGGCGAACGCTTCTGCAGGGGTACCGCAATCAGGTGCTGACGCGCGTTGACGGGCTCGTCGAGCCGAACATCGCCATGAATGCGGGACTCCTGCATACGGAGGTTATTGGAGGCGCTGCCGTTGCCATTGCCGAGGTACCGGACGCGGCCTACTGCAATTGGCGGCGGACGCTGGTGCAGCGCATAGGCAAGTACGCGCTCGTGGTCGATGACCTTGCGTTCCGAACCGACAGCGAAAACGTCCAGGTGCAGACGCAGTGGGAAACCCGCAACGGCGTCTGGGACGCCAACGAGCAGGCGCTGCGCATTGCCGGCGCCGGGCCCGCTGTCGTTCCGCCCGGCTGGCAGGCCGTGCGCGCGTTGGACTCACGGTGCACGAGTCGGCCGGCGGGCGAGGAATCCCTCCGACGGCTCGACGAGCTCGGCATAATGCTGCTCCGAGCCAACGAGCCTGGCGCGCATATCGAGATGACGTTCGAGCTCCCCGAGAAGGTCGCCGGAGCTATATACGCTGACTTCCTCAACTACCTGGATCGCGGCGTTGTGCGCATCTTTCTGGATGGCGACCAGGTGGGCGACGACTACGACAACTATGCTCGGACCGCTGCGCCCGGTCGCGCTTCGTTGGCCCGACGGGAGTTGGCGGCGGGGAAGCATCGCCTGCGCGTGGAGGTGGTGGCAAGGCACCCCGGCGTTGACAAGTGCTACGTCGGCCTGGTGGGTCTCAGCATCCGCGCCGACGGTGCGCCAGCCCCACGGGGGGCGCCCGGCTTTGAGATACGGCCGTCGGACATTGTGCAGGCCGGTCGCACTGGCAATGTGGCCGCCCTGGAGTGGCTCGGATCGGTCAAGAGGGGTCAACACCTTGTCTTCTTCTCGCTGCTTGCCGGCCAGCCGGCCGATGCCGACAACTCGCTCGCCTGCCTGCGCCTCGCCGACAACGCGGCGGCGCTGGGGCTGCCTGCTCCCGCGGTTGCCGTGGTCGGCGAATACGAAGGCACGAAAGCGGACTTGGCCGTCCTGGCAGAAGGCCATCTCTATGGCCACGGCTTGACGCGGGCAGGCCTTGAGGCGACGCTTATCAGCGCCGACGCGCCCGTCGATGTGGACTGGGACTTCAACACTGGGCTTCTGCACGTGGTCGCCTCGCAGGACTGTAACCTGACTCTCCGCCTCGCCTCGACTGAGAGAGTAGCTGTTGATGGGAAGCCAGCCGACGGCCAAGTGGCCAACGATGGCCTGATTGCGTTCGCCCTCTCCCGGGGGCGTCACGTCTTCGAGCGCGCAAAGCCGGAGCAGACGGCTCATAGTAGAACGTCTGCGCGCCTGGTCGCCCTCCTCGCGCAAGGCGCCCAAGAGCGTGCGCAACTCGCCCGCGCGGCTGAGCAGAAGACGCAGCCCACTGCGCCGCCGCTGACGGAGGCGATGGCCGCGAGCGTCGGCGGCAATGTCGTGGACCTCATTACCATCCCCGACGGGGACAGGCGGCTCATCTGCGCTGCCGAGGGAACGACGGTACATCTGCTCACGCCCGACGGGGAGCGGGTACGAGCCCTGGAGGCCGACGGCGACGTCCGCATGCTGCGCTGGTGGGAGGAGCATAACTTACTGCTGGTGGGCTGCGCCGATGAGCAAGTCATCGCCTTCGACACCGATGGCAAGCGGCGATGGGTATTTACCTCCGAGATGGACCCGGCGGTGTTCCGCGCCGCCAAGACGTATTGGTTCAAGTCAGATCCCCGTCACTCCGGCATCCACGGGCTGTACACTGGCCTGTTTATCGATGGCGAAAGCCAGGCATTCGTCGGCAGCGCGTGCACGCTCGAGATACTGGACGAGCATGGCAAACTGATCAAGCGCATGCCGCAGTTCTGGGGCGATGTGTCCACGTTCGCCATGGTCCCAGGGCCAGAGGGGAGCCTCAATCTGCTCGCCGCCCGCAAGTACAATGGCACCAACACCGTGCGCATCATCAACAACCGGAAGCTTGAGCCGGGCGATCGTGGCTTTTACACCGTGCCCCCAGGCCACACGTACGTACCGGGCTGGTCGAGCATGAACCGCCACCACCTGTTCTACGAGGACCTCGACGGCGACGGCACGGGAGAAGTGGTCAGCGAGACAAACGGGACCTGGAATCGGGTCACGGTGTGGGCCGTGGACGGCACGCCGCTGTACGATGCCAGCTTTGGCCCGGGGGCGCGCATGCCCGCGAAGAACATGCGAGATCTCGACGTCGCAGACCTCGACGGCGACGGTAAGAAGGAGATCATCGCAGCCACCTCCAGTGGCCTCGTCGTGGCTCTCGATTACCAGTGCAAGAAGCGTTGGGCGACCCGCCTCAGCGGTCCGCCGACGGTCATGAAGTGTATGCAAGCCGCCGACGGGTCTCCGTGGATAGTGCTCGGCTGTGAGGACGGCACCGTGGCTGTGCTGGACGGCGCGGGCAAGCTCATCCGGCGAGGCATGGTCAGGGGGACTCCGACGTGCATTGAGTCGTTTACGGCTTCCGACGACACTCCCGTGGTGCTGCTCGCGACGAGCAATGGCGAGGTGAAGGGCTTCAAGCTGGGGGAATGAGAGAAGCAGTTCGGCGCGGAGCCCACGGGCGCAGCGTGGGGCGAGCGTTTAGCCTTCGTGCTGGCCGGCTGGCACAGCCATCGCCGTCGCATAGATGATGAAGGAATTCGGGCCCGGAATTCGCCGCCGCGGGAAGTAGCATTCCTCGGTCGTGTTTGCGTTCATCCTGAGCCCATGATCGGCCAGCAAGTGAATCCACGTCTTTGCGTCTCTCTGCTCCACTCGGCACGACTCGCGTGCGCATGAGGCAGTGCTGCCTCTCCCGCAGACGGGCTGGGTATTCCTCGGCAAACGCGACGCCGGTTAGAATTCTCTTTCCAGCAGATCCGGCAGCTCCGCCACGCTGGGAATGATGTGCGTGTGGCGTGTAGCGCCGAGCGACACCGCATCGTGGCTGCCGCTGAGCACGCCGATTGCCCCGGCAAGTCCGGCCCGCGTGGCCGCCTGCAGATCCAGCGGAGTGTCGCCGACGGCTACCACCCGCGAGACGTCGTCAACACCGACTGCCGACATCGCCGCGAAGATCATGTACGGCGCCGGGCGGCCCTCGGGCACATCGTCGCCGCAGATGGCGCAGTCCACCACCGTGTCATCCCAGCCCAGATTCTCGAGGATCTTGTCCCTGACGTGCCGATAGAAGCCGGTGTTGAGGCCGATCTTGATGCCGTGCTCGCGCAGGTACGCGAATATCTCCAGCGTCCCGGGGATGGGCTCGTTGCCTTCCTGGTAGCTGCGCTCCAGCGTCTGCTGAAACGTGGCAAAGGCTGCCTCCACAAGCTGCTCGCCGCCGTCTGGTGCATAGGCCTCCACCAAAGCCGCAATCGTCCCTCGCTTCGACCGACCCCGGTGGCGCCGTAGCTCCGCTTCCGGCGCGGGAATGTCATGGGTCCGGAGGGCCTCCATGTAAGCTTGGAGTACGTTCCCCGGGTCCACCACGGTCGTGCCAGCCATGTCGAAGATGACGAGTTCGATGTTGCTCATCGTTGTGCTCCCAATGTAGGGGCGCCCCTGCAACGCCATCCCCGAAATCCTATGGCTGTTCATACGCGCCAAGGTCGAGCGCAGCATCCGCCGCCCTCGCCGCTATCGCCCGATGCTTCACGTACTCCAATGTCGGCTTGATGACCAACTCGCGAGTCTGAGCATCGAACCACTTCGGCTCAGCAATGCCCGTGTCCCGGCAGGGCGAGCCGGGCTTCAGCCGATAATCGCCGCCGGCGAAATCCACGAAGCCGGGCTCTTCGCCGAAAATGCTCCCCTGAAGCTGCGGGGCATTTGTGGCGACGACGTCTCGGGCGCTCGCTGGAAACCAATTGTTGCCCCCTGTCGTGGGGAATCCGTCCCAACCGGCTTTGGAGAAGACGGTCCTGCTCCCATAGACGATATTGTTGTACAGCACGAGCCGCGCCGTGGACGACGCCACGCGCTCGAAGACGCGGTAACGGTCGTCCAGGGCGATGATGGTGTTGTTGATGAGCGTGATGATGCCGCCGCGCACGCCCGTGCCATCGCCGAGGTTGATGATCTTGCGATTGCCGAAGTCGTTGAGCCGCACGACCACATTACCGATCATCAGCGCGTTGTTCTGGCCGTTCGAGGCCCAGTCGATGTCGTAGTTGCCCGCGTTCTGGAACCAGTTGTATTCCAGCACGGTGTGCTGGGAGCGATCCTTGTAGTTCTGCCCGCCGCGGCTGTCGTGCACGTAGCAGCCGCGAAGCGTGATGCTGCGGGAGCTCACGTAGTGGTTGTGCGTGTGGCCATCGTTTGCCCCGTTGAAGGCCGTCTCGCAGAACTCCAGCAGCGTGTTCTCCGCCGTGCTCGTGCTGAACCAGCCGTTGTCGTTGTCGTGGGAGTAGCAGTTGCGGAAGGTGATGGTGCTGGCCTTGATGTAGGCGGCCGCCGCGTTTCTGGAGTGCGTCTTCCCGCCGTGCGCGTTGCGAAACTCCAGGTTCTCGAACACCCAGTCGTGCGCCGTCTCCCAGATGTAGAAGATGCCCCGGTCGATGTCCTGCCCCTCGGCGTCGAACGCCGGTCGCTGCCCATCGCGAACGACGCCACGCATGATGATGGGCTTCCCCGGCTCACCCGCGCGGCGGACGCTGTTGCGCCCCTGGGTGGGCTCGTAGACCCCGGGCTGCACCTCGATGATGTCTCCCGGATTTGCCCTCCCGACGGCGTCCATGACCTCGGCGAAGTTGCTCACCTTCACGACTGCCGCCTGCCCAGGCCGCGGCGACACCAGTGCCGCAAGCGTGCATGCTGCCACCGCGAGCCCTGTTGTGGGACCTCTGTTTGCCATTACACTCCTCCTAATACCCAGTTGCCTTGCGTCCGTCAAACATGCGATCCAGCATCGCGTCTTCTCTCACGAGCGCTGCACCACCTGCCCGGCCGCCTTCGGGTAGTCATGGCACGCGCAATCACAATCACCTGGCAGCGGCCCGACGGCATCACCGCACGCGGTACTGCGTCAGGTGAGGAATGCCCGACTTGACTGGCAGGCGCACCGCGGGCATGGTCAACACGTGGTCGATGAGCGCTGCGGTGGCTGTGGTCATGGCCAAGACGTCCGGGTGGCCGCCACCAAACCGGAAGAGCCAGCCGTAGCCCCCAAGCTGGTGGCCGGCCAGCCAAACCCCATCCACGCTTCCGACCAGCTCGACGCTCGCAGTCCCCCGCACTGAGGGCCGATTGACCTGCGTCAGCGTTCGCTCCAGGAGCTCGACGGCGTCGCCCAGGCAGGCTCGGCCGGCTGCAGTCACGCGCAAGCGCGTCGGCGCCTCGTCCACTGGCAGCATGGCCACGTCGATGCCAAGTCGGGCCGCCCCGGACGAGCCCACCGCCTCGCGCGCCATTGTCCCATCAGCCCTCCGATACTGGGCCCCGAAGAAGGAAGCCCCGCCGGTCTCAAACCAGATACCGCCGCGGCGCACGAAGTCCCCGATCGCGTCGAGCATCTCGCCCCACCGACCGGAGCCCTCTGAGGGAAAATGCTCGCCGTAGGGGTTGATGATCGCCAGCGTCTCGCGCGGGCGCCGGAGCGCCTCGCGTACGGCCTGCAGCGAGGCCAGTCGCACCAGCTTAAGCCCATGTCCGCGCACCGCGGCTGTCTCGCCAAGCGCGGCCTCGAACGCATCCGGAGTGCCCCTGGTCCAGGCAGCGGTCATGCCGGGTATCGCAATGATGGCGATCTCTGAGGGCTGCGGTCGCCATTCGAGACGAGGCCGAGCGGCGAGAGCGACCGGCACCGGTATGGCCTGGCGCTCGCCGCCGGGGATAACGACGCGCGATCCCGTCGCGCCGGGCCCCTCGACGGCCTCCGCCCCCGGCACTCGCACTTCGAGACCGGGCGGCGCCATAAGCCACAGCTCATCCCCCTCCCGTACAAACCCCACTGCCGCGGGCTGCTCAACGCCTTCCCAGCGTGTCAGGAGGCCGGCAGTGGCGTCGCCCTGCACGGTGGCGAGGAACCCGTACCCCGCCAGCGTCGTGCGGGCGTTGAGGGCATACGGTTGCGGCCCGACATTGGCCACGATGGTGACGGGCCCGTAGCACGCCCGGATGACATCTCCCGTGAGGTAGGTCCACTCATCAAGCGGCTCAGTCATCAATCGAGAGACGATGCTCCGCTGCAGGCGTGAGAGCCAGGCCAGCCAGTGGCGCTTGGCAGGCAGATTCAGAGCCTCCGGGGAGATGCGGTAGCTGAGCTGGTAGCCGAGTGCCAGGGTCCAGGCCAGCACCTCAGGGGTCGTGACGAATTGCCCCAGGTCATGATGCGCGAAGGCGCATTTGTCGTGGGCCATCCGGAGCGCCAGGGGACTGACTCGGTACGTGCTCGCGGGATACTGCTCTCGCCACAGGCGCCTCCACGTGGGTCCGCCCTCGGTCGGCACAATGCTCCACGTCAGCCCGCAGAACAGGCTCTCGTAGTTGATGAGCCGGTCGTATCCGTTCTCCGTCCCCAGGGGCACGACGGCGGAGTCGTGTCGAGCCAACTCCAGCAGCCCCTGAGTGTAAGCGTGGGGCGTCGGCGACGCCGGGTTGAGGTCGTAGCGGAAACGGCGTGCTCCGACCTGGTCCTGGAAGAGGATGTCCACCGGGTAATCCTCGGTGAACTGTCGCAAGATCTCAGCGTTGGCGGCTGCGACCGCGGGATGCCACAGCGTCGTGGTCCAACCGACATTGCTGCTGTAGCGCTCCATTTGCTGTCGCCCATCGAGCCCGATCAGGAGGGGCGCCTCTCCGTACTTCACAAAGGTCGGCCCCCGAGGCTTATCGCACCACCAGGTTGGGTTGGTGTAGGGCATCATCAGGTGCCCCGCCTCCTTGGCCAGGCGGAACAGCGTGGCGAACTCCTCCGGCGAGCCGAAGCTCGGGTTGACCGGCAGATGGTCCGGATACTGCTTGTCGAACCCGCCCTTGAGGTAGTTCGAATGGTGCAGCACACATGGCCCCGGAAGGCGCGGCAGAGCCCTGATCTGGTCCCCACATCGGCCCTGGTACTTCAGCAGGATCGACTGCCGGAAACGCTCGAGGATTTCCGGACGCATCTTCTCAGCGAGAGTGCGCGTCATTGCGTTGGCGGCGACGTACGCTCGCGCTGCCTCCGGCATCGAGCGCCCCACCACGAAGCTTACAGTCGGCGCAGTCCAGCGTTCGCCCGCACGGACAAACGTCTGCCAGCCGCGACTGAAGTAGGCGCCTGCGGCGTCGGCGCCGGTCTCGAGTTGGGCGGGAACGAAGATATCCGCGTCTGGCTGGAGTCCGTAGCATGTTAGCTTTCCGGCCGTCGAGTCGAGATGCCAGAAGTCCGCCCACAGGCTCGGATGCGATCCGGCGAGGCTCCGATAGCGCCGCGGCACGAGGAAGTAGTAGAACGGGTAGCCGCCGGTCTCCCACCAGATGCCGCCCGCCTCGACGTAGGCCTGCACGAGCCCGAGTAGCTCCTCGCCGTGGGCGCGGTCGCGCGCCGGGAACCACTCCCCATACGGGTTGACCAGCGCGAAGCAGCTTCGGTCCCGGAGCACCTTCTCGAGGGCGTCGGCAGAATCGATGACCACGAGGTCGGCGTCGCGCAGGTCGGCGTTGAGGCGGATCAGTTCGAGCCACTTCGCCACCGGCGCCTGGGCCCAGCCGCCGGTGGGGGGGCCATGACTCAACGCCAGAACCCCTAATTCCCCGCCCCTCGGTCGGCCGGGCTCGGCGAGGAAATGCGCCAGCACGTCGGCAACGGTCCGGGTCGCGAGGCCCGGCTCGTCACCGTCGCCGCCGCACAGCCGCCAGAGCCAACCGGCGCCGCGTCGCCAGCCGGCGGCCCAGGCGTGGCCGTCAGCGTCGGCAATAAGCGACACGTCCGGTGGCTCCCGGCCGGGTCGGTCAACCCGTACCCGTCGTGCCCTCGCCAGCCTTTGTGTCTCCTCCTGCAGCCAGTCCTCACCGGCATCGGTCACGATCACGGGCACGGGCGTCGCGCCGTCGGTTGCGCTGGTGTCGCAACTCAGCTCGCAGACTCGACGCAGACCCTCCGGACCGGAGCGAACGCGCTCGAATCCCGCGCTCCCGTCGCTGGCGGGCTCGAACCAGGGGCGCTGCAGCGCAATCCCCAGCTCCGCTGGATAGTGCACCTCGTTAATCCGCTCTACCGCGAAGTTGAGGCGCCGCGGGAGCCGGAGCGTCAATACTTCGCCATGTGTGAGCTCGACGGTGGCCACGACATCGAGCTGCTCATCGTGCGGCGTCAGCGCCAACTGGAGGGCGCCCCCGTCCCCGCGATGGGTGATGTGCAGGGCCGTTCCGTCCCAGGCAACGCTGCCCGGCCAATCCGCCGGCCCGACGCGGCTGCCGTCCCGGTACGCAAGTTCCCACCACCCGCTCTCGTCACCGGTTACCAGATCCAAGTCACTGTCGGCGGCCCGCAAGGACACGAGGCGTCCCGTGGCCGGGTCAAGTCGTAGCGTGTACGCCGGTGTTTTCAAAACGCCGTCGGCATAGTCGGCCGCCGTAACGGCCGTCAAACTGAGGGACAGAAGCGCGCACGTGATCATCGTATCCCCTCTCTGAGCAACTCCTCCACATCGTCTTCCCACTGCCTGCAGGTCGGCCGAGGGGCGCCCGGCCGCTGACACCGGGGCTTTCGGCAACGGAGCCGTCCATCCTGCTAATCTGCCGACCGGATTCCAACGACTTCGATGGTCCAGGGGCTCTGCGTTTTGATTATGAGGAAGGTCGTCGCCATCCGCGGCTCGCGCCAAAAGAGGGAACTGCCACGGCGCAGCTAACATCATCTGCGGCTGGCCGCCTTGCCACGGCCACGCACACCATCGGGAAGGCAATGGGGAGCCAGATATGAGCTACATCCACGAGCTTGGCGCCGTCGGCGATGGTCGGGCGGACTCCGCCGCTGCCCTGCAGCGAGCCGTCGAGGAGGGAGGGGGCCTCGAACTCCCGGCGGGCACGTACCGCATTAGCCGTCCCATAACGATTGATCTCGGCCGACATGGCCCCTGGAGTGTGGTGGGCGATGGGACGGCGACCCTCGTCATGGCAGGCGCGGGGCCGGCGCTGCGCTTCATCGGCAGCCATGAAGGGACGGCGAATCCGGAGAGCGTCAAGGCGCTCACCTACAGCCACGAGCGCTCGCCAAGGGTGGCTGGGCTCGAGATCGTGGGCGCCCACCCCGAGGCCGACGGCGTCGAGCTGCGCAAATGCTTCAAGCCCATCCTCACCGGCCTCTTGATCCGTGAGTGCCGGGTCGGTATTCACCTCGTCGAGCGCAACCGTGATGTGCTCATCGATCACTGTCACGTATACAACAACCGAGCCCAGGGGATCTTCCTCGACGCGCTCAACCTTCACCAGATCAACATCTCCGATTGCCACATCAGCTACAATCAGGGCGGCGGCATCGTGGCCTTCGGCAGCCAGATCCGGAATCTGCAGATCGCCGGCTGCGACATCGAATACAACTACGACAGCGATAACCTCGAAAGAGCGACGGCGGACATCTGGGTTGAGACCCGGGGCGACAGCCTGAGAGAGGGCGCCATCACGGGCTGCACGGTGCAGGCGCGGCCCTGCCCCGGCGGCGCCAACATCCGTTTCATCGGCGAGAGCGCCGAGGTGGCCCACAAGGTGGGGCTGTTCTGCATCAGCGGCAACCTCATCAGCAGCCAGGAGGTGCAAATCCACCTCCGGTACGCGCGCGGCGTCAGCATTACCGGCAACACATTCTTCAGCGGCCACAAGCGCAACATCGTCATCGAGGACAGCAGCAATGTCGTCGTCGGCTCCAACGTCTTCGACCACAACCCCGACTACGCCAAGGAGAGCCTCGACGGTATCAAGGTTGAGCGAACGCGCGGCGTGATCATCAACGGCAATCAGTTCTCGGACACGCACCATCCCGATGGCGCGGTACAGATCCGCGATAGCCAGGAGATCTGCATGTCCGGCAACCAGATCCTCAACCCGGCGACATGCGGCATCACGGTCGCAGACTCGAGAAACGTGTGCGTGTCGGACACCACCATCCTCGACGCGCGTGACGAGCCGCGGATAAGGGCCGCGATCTCGTTCGACAATGCCCGAGGCTGCCAGGTGCACGGCTGCCGTTTGAGTCCGGGCAGGCAGGCGGCCATCGCCGTCGAGAACAGCGACGTGGCCACAAACGACGGGGACAATCTCATTGCTCCGCCTTAGCCGAGAGGCAGCCGGTCGCCGGGTGGCAGGGGTTGCTCGTCCCTGTCTGACTCGTGCTACGTAGCGAGCTACTTCGCAGAGTAGCAAGCGGGACCCCGTACGGGGCCAACCCGTGCTGCTCCGGCCAATAAGCACACACGGGCGAGCAGATACCGGCGCCGCCCGTGGCGAAGGCAATCAACTGCTTGGCCCCGTCGCCTACATACACTTCTCCAGCTCGGCCTTCAGCTCCAGAATCCCCTCCCGATCCTCCTTGCCGAACCTCTTACCGCTGTCCTCGATGAAGACGTAGCCGTCGAAGCCGCTGCGTTTGACGATGTCCATGAGGCGCGGGATGTCGAAGCGCGTGCCGTCGCGCCGGTGCCACTTGGCGTGCACCGCGATGGCGTACGGCATGATCTTCTCGATGGCCTCGTAACGTATCTCGTCGGGGAAGTTGCCGAAGTCGGGCAGCGTGCGGACGCTCGGCAGCCCGACCTCCTTGATAATGCGCACCATAACGTCGGGGTCATACGAGAGGCCGCCGTGGTTCTCAGTCGCAATGGCGATCCCGCGTCGCTTCCCCTCCTCGCCAAGCTCCCGGAAGCTCCGGATGCACGCCTGAATGGCGTCCTCGCCCCCGTCCGGCTTGCCGCCGGTGTTGACGCGGAAGTACTGCAGGCCGAGCTTCTCGGCGATGCCGAAGTACTCCATGGCGTTCGCGACGGATTTCTTGCGCTGAGCCTCGTCAGTGAGGCTCAGGTCCCCCGTGCCGTCCACGGCCACACCAAGCATGGTCACCCCTGCAGCCTTCGCCGCGTGAACGATCTGCTGCAGGTACGCATCGTCGTGGGACGCCATGAACACATTGTTCAGCTCCACGGCGTCGATGTCGAACTCCTCTTTCGCCACGCGGAAGTAGTCCAGAAGCTGCAGCGGATTCTCCTCTGCCTTGAACCGGTGTACGATCGCCCAACCGGCAAGCCCGATTTTCATGGAAGGCTGCCTCCTATGGCTATCTGGTGAAGAGAACAACGATCTTGCTGGGATCCAAAGCTCCCGGCCTGAGCGTGAACTCCGCGTGCTGTCGCAGAAATGGCGGATTTCCGCAGCCCGGGGCCCGGCATTTGCGTCTGTCGCTCGGACACTTTGCGAATTCGCACAAGCGACCAAGATACTGGTCAGTGCCAGGCTCAACGATGAAAACATCGACCTGGTGACTCGCCACGCCAATCGCCGTCTCTTCATAGAGCTCACTCACCGTCCGCGCTTTTGTCTTGCGAAGGGCCCGCAGATCCGCAAGGTCGGTCACCCACACGGCCAAGTCTACGTCACTACACTCGTGCCATATTGCGATGCCTGCCCGGCGAAACCTCCGAAATCGCGGGACCTCCTTGTGCAGAGGGATGGCAACGGACCCAAGCAGCACCGCCCTGCAAACGGAGGGAAAACGCCCGAATGCGTCTGCAATGCGCTCGGCCGCAAGGCGGAAATCCCGTTGGCGTTTTTCCATGTAGCGGTTTTGCGCCGCGGTCTCCGCCTCGTCCGGTGGCCCGTAGTCCTCCAGTTCCATAACGTCAGGAAGATCCACGTGCGAGCCGAGCACGTCGGTGAACGGATCGGGAGCATACACCCCATCAAAGCGCGCCGCAGCGTTCGTCTCGCCGTCCGAAGGCATGTACGCTTTGTGGGTGACGGAGGGTTGTGCAGCGGAACCGGTCGCTGCCGCCTCGGCGGCAGGCTGGGTCGAGGCGCTCTGCTCCGCGCGTCGCGCCGGCGCGCGATTCGCCCGTTGTTTCCTATTGGCTGCCTTCTCCTGACGCTTTTCATACATCTCGCGCACCCATGCCTTGACCGGCGCCTTCCACGGTTCGCTCTTCGGCGGGATGTTCTTGATGAGGCTCCGCGGGCTTAGGCCCATTTCCTTGGCCATCCTCACCTCCTCGGCGTTGAGGCGGCAACGCTTCTTGGCCTCGGCCCAGTCCGCTTGTTTCTTCCCGCGCCTTTTCTTGGCCATTTGCTGTTGCCTCTTGCTTGCCGGCGACGTAGACGGGTCATCTCCTGGAGCGGTCAAGCCCTCAGTGAGCCTCCGCAGCATCTGCCAGTTTCACGGCTTCGTCCCCGGGTTTCGCATCCTGCAGCCCCGGCCAGAGGGAGTCGGACGATAGTAGCAAACGCACAGCATAATCCTTCACCGTGCCGCAATGACCAACTCCGGGGAGACCGACAGTCCGGCCCAGGTCAGTTCTCGTTTCAGCGCCTGGAGATGCTGCCCGTCCACCACCAGCACGTCCGGCGCGAGCGCCCCAAGCAGGAACGGTCTTAGCTTCCTGCTTCTGGCGAGCGCCTTGAATACCTCCGGCTGCGGGCAACGCAGCACCGTGGCCGGGGTGTACCGAGACGCCCGAAGAGTACGTCGAACGCATGCGGGAGACGCCGGTTCACTTGTGCCGCCTGCGCTACCTCGGCAGTAAAGAGCTCTGGCAACTGGCAATGTACACCTATAGCCACGAACGCTATGAGCCCGTGGTCTTTGGGGACGGCAGCATGACCGGCACGCCGGAGGACGCATTCATGCTCATCGCCGGGCTCTATCTGCGCTGATGGGCTCGCTGCCACTCGAAGATGCTCGGTACGGCAGGCGTCGGTCGCGCCGGCGCGACCTCCGCGGGCAGCGGCCTCAGCTCGTTGCCCGTGTCCTCCGTCAGCCCTGCCTTGCCGCCAAGAAGTGCCCCGTTCCCGCCGTATATGCGGTTGTTAATGGCCCGGACGCCGTCGCAGTCGTCCGTGCCGATCCTGATGCTCGGCGACTTGCCGTCCTTGAGGACGATGACGTTGTGCGCGATGAGGTGCCCGTCGCTGTTCTTCTGCATGACTACGCCTGGACCGGCGCCGCAGATGAGCCGGTTGTGCAGAATCAGCCAGCCATGGTTCATGCCGCCCATCCACAGGCCGTTCTTCGGCGCGACCACATCGCAGTTGTACACCACGTTGCGCGGGCCGTTCGGGCCGTGGGCCGTGTCGTTCGGGGGCGATGCCCAGAAGCCGTGGCCGTAGGAGCCCGTGCCCTGCGCGGCGTCTATCACGCATTGCTCGAACAGGTTCTCGTTCGTCCAGCCGGCATGCCATTGGCCGTCGCTCTGCACGAAGGTGCTCTTGCGGATGACGTTGCCGGATGCTGACCACTGGACGCAGGGGGCGTGGCGCATCTTGGTGGTGTGCACGTTCTCCATGAGGCAGTCGTAGGCGCGCTGGAATCCGGTGTAGGCGGTGCCGCCCCCGCCGTTATACCAGGCCTCGTCGAACCGGCAATCGCGGATCTCGCACCACTTCGCCGGCGTGGTGTACACGGGCCACTGACCGCACTTGCGCACGTGGACGTCTCGGGCCCAGCACTCCCACGCGTAACTGAAGATGACCCCGCTCGTCCAGAGCTTCTTGGTCTGCTCCAGGTACAGCCCCTCGACGCCGCAGCGCCGAATCGGCTCGTACCGCTGCACGTAACTGCGGTCGATGACGGGGAAGGGAAGGCGCAGTGGCTGATTGATGCGGACCGTGTTGCCCTGGACGGCCTCCACGCGATATTCGTTGACCCGGTAGCTGCCCCACTTGCAGGCGTTCTGCACCAGACGGTTCCAGCGCTCGGTGGCAGGCGCCGTGAGGATGAGGGAATCGCCCCGCTTCAGCCCCGCAGCCGACTTCAGCTTCAGCTCCGTGTCGCCTCGCTCGGCGTCGGCAGACAGCAGCAGCCGCGGCCCGAGAGGCGCCTGGCCTACGAAGGTGAGGGCGCCCAGGAAGCTGGGCATGTGGCGGCGCCGCGGTGCGCCTTCCGGCAGAGGCTTGAACACCACGTTGATGGTCGTCTCGGCGCGCTTGCCGCCGTCGAACTCGGCGACGGCTTTCAATTCGTGCGGGCCTTCCGGGCGGCCGCGCAGCAGCGTCGAGCCGGTCATCTTGCCGGCGAAAGTGCCACCCCAGTGAGCGCTCCGGGTGCGCGACCACACCTGCTTGCCGTCAACGAGGACGCGTATGGCGTTGAGCCCCTCGGGTTGACAATGGACCTCAACCCACGTGTCTTCGTTGATTTCGTCCCCCTCGGTGGGCCGGAAGAACGTGACGCCGGACTCCGGCGGCCCGTAACGATTGATGAGGCGCGTTTTCTCGGGGCCCTCGCCTCGGATCACCACGTTGTCCCGCGTGATGATGACGGGGTGGTCGAGATAGTACGTGCCAGCCTCGATGAGCAGCGCGCCTCCGCCTCGGGCGCCCACTGCATCAACGGCTCTTTGCAGGGCAGGGCTGTCGTCGGCATCGTCGTTCGGCTTCGCTCCGAACTCGGACAAACGAGCCCGTACCGGAACATCCGGGATGCCTCCGGGCACTCCTGCCCACGTCCAGTCGGGATAGACGATGCCGTCGGGGCCGGGGAAATCCGCTGGCGTCAGTTCAGCGGCCACCAGAGGATGCACCTCTCCCCAAAGCCCTGCCACGGCACCCGCCGTCGCAACAACGAGAAGAAGCTTCATCAGCGCGCCTCCTGAGCTTGCCGTCTACTTCCACTTCACCGTGCAGCCCACCGGCGGCGTTTCGGTTACCGAGGGCTCTCCACCCTCTAACACAGCGTCAAGGGCGTCCCGCAGATAGTGCTGCTTCACGGCACTGGCGTCGTCGTAGTTGTCGTCGATGGCGCCGTGGTAGCGCACCTTGCGCTCGGCGTCGAGCAGGAACACCTCGGGCGTGTGAGTAGCACCGTAGGCATGCGCGACGTCCTGGGTCTCGTCGTGCACATAGGGGAAGCCAAAGCCCTGCTGCTGGCTGCGCTTCACCATGTTCTCGAAGCTGTCGTCCGGGTACGCCGCCGCGTTGTTAGAATTGATGGCAATGAGCGCCGCGCCGCGCGCCTCGTAGTCACGCTGGATCGCTATCATGCGATCCTCCCACGCCAGCACGTACGGACAATGGTTGCAGCTAAAGATGACGGCCACCGCCTTACGATCCGCGAAGGCGCCCAGCGAGTACTCCTTGCCGTCCACGCCCTTGAGCTTGAAGTCCGGCGCCGTACTTCCCACAGAGATTGCCATGCGTCTCACCCCTCTTCCGAGTGTTTGCCCTACTGTATCTCCCCGCGCAGCCGCGCCCGAATCAGTGCCGTCTCGGGCGCCGGCGAAGGCCTGCCGTCTCGCTTCGTGTACACGCGGCACGTCAGCGCATACTGTTGACCCTCGAGCCCCTCGGGATCGATGTCCTCGCCATCGATTCGTATGGTGGGCGAACCGATGAAGCGGAGCTGCTGTGCTTCCTGATCCGACTTCACCTCGATGATGTGAATATCCGCCTCGACGCCCTCGGCCGCCATCGCGTCATTGAGCCGCGTGAGGGCCTCTTCGTGCGATGGACAATCGGCGCAATACAGGAACTCGATCCTCACGCTCCGTTCGCTCCTCCCCGGTCCATCCCGTTCTGAGCGCGGTTAGCGCCAGCCGGTTGTAGGGGCGACCCGCCGGGTCGCCCCTACGCAAGCTGCTCAAACGCGTCGAAGTTCACCGCACCCTCGACCTGCCGGCCGGCGAAGCGGTCTTGGAGCGCCTTGACTGCCGTCTCGCCAATCCTGAACAGCCCATAGGAGCCGTGGGCGGCGATGTGGGGCGTGATGATGACGTTCTCGAGCTCCCTGAATGGGCTGTCCTCCGGCAGCGGCTCTGGCTCAGTGACGTCCAGGGCGACGACAATGCGCCCAGTTTGGCACTCGCGCAGCAGGGCGTCGTGATCGATGACGGAGCCGCGGGCGGTGTTGATGAGTGCGGCGCCGTCCCGAAGGAGCTTTAGCTGCTCCTCGCCGATCATGTTCGTGGTCTCCGCTATCTTCGGCGCGTGCAGGCTCACCATATCGCTGCGTCGGAACAGTTCATTCAACTCCACCTTCTCCACGCCGAGCCTGGCCGCTTCGTCGTCGGACATATACGGATCGTAGACCAGGATTGCCACCTCGAAGGGCTGCAGCAGTTTGATGACCTCCCGCGCGACCGTGCTCGCGCTCACCAGCCCTACGACCGCGCCCAGCAGAAACTGCCCCTCGCTCTCGATGTCCGGCGCACGCCAGCGGCCCGTGCTGCGGAAGCGGGCGGTGAATTCGATCCAGCGGCGCGGGACGGCGATGAGGTAGCCGACGGTGGACTCGGCGACGTTGTACGCAATAGCGCGATTCGCGCTGAAGACGCAGATGTCCCGAGGGATGAGGTATTTGTCAACGAGCTCGCGGTCGAGCATGAACTTCACCGACCCCGCCGAGTGGGCGATGATCTTGAGTCTGTCCGCTCGCCCGAAGAACTCGGCGTTCAGGGACGGCGAACCCCAACCGGTGACCAAGGCATCGTAGCCTGCGATGCGCTCCGTCACCTGTTCTGTGCTGAAGTTTTGCCCCGTCTCATTGATTGTCACGTCAAACAGCTCGCACATTCGGTCGAAGGTCTCGGGCCGGAAAACGCGGTTCGTATGGCTCTCGGTTGGAATGTACAGCACCTTCTGTTTCATACGTACGGTCTCCTGTTGGGACATTGAGCGTGGAACGCCGCTCGCCATTTGCTCCTGCAGTGTGGCACTCGGGGCCCGGCGCTGATTCCTCCTGCCGTGGCTTCGTGCGGCGAGGCCGGGCTCACTCGGACTGCGAGCGGCTGACGAGCGCCGCGGCCAGCGCACACCCCGCGGCCGTGATGGCGCCGGCGATGGCGACGAGCCCGCCGTACTCCCGTGCCGACTCCGGCTCATTGAAGGTCCAGCCGGCCCCGAGGGCAAATATGAGCAGACCGAGGACGAATCCTACGCAGCAGCCGGCAAACGTTGCTCCGACCATAGTCATCCCGGTAGGCGTCGCGATGACGCGCAGGATTATGAATGCTACCACTGCGATAAGTACGACGAGGCCAATCGCCACTATTGCAACGCCCGTCATGCGTATTGCCTCCCTAAGGGGTGCTGCGCACCTCCCGCACACCCGGCCGGCAAGCTGCGCCTGCGGGCCCGCCCGCGTCCGCTGCGCAAGCTCCTATTCCGCACCCGCCTCCGAGTTCCTGCCGGCCCGGGCGGGATCGCCCCTACGATCGCCATCGCCGCCCCCGGCGACGAGGCTGTTGGCGTGGTTGCGCTCAAGCTTATTGGCCTGCCGGTGGCGTGGAAAGTCTGGCCTCGGCAGCATCCGGATTTGGGTCCCTCGTAGCAGTCTAGGCGCTGCACTTGACCGGTCTAGGGATTTGGGCTATGCTTCTGCCGGTTTTGCGGGGTGTTGTGCGCGGCTGCAATTCTGCGACGGATTGTGGGCTCCGACGAGAACTTGCGGCTGTCCCTGAGACGCATCGCACACTCCCCTGAGATAGCCGGGACTAGGCGTATCGCCGAAAGGAGGGATTGCTCCAGTTGCTCCGAGCGCACGGGCGCTCCCAGAGCACCCAGTTCGCTGCGCGAAGCGAGATCCAGGGTCCCAGCTTCGCTTATGAAGCAAGTGTCGTAGCACCTACACACGGAAGGAGACAGACGCTATGCGAATTGGTTTGGCCGCAGTCGCGGTGATAATCCCCCTTGTCGCGTGCCCCGCGAGCGCAGCGCCGAGTTTTCTCGGCTACACCGGCGTGCTTGCCACCCCCAATACGGCGCTCGTTGGCGAAGACTCCGTCGATCTGGCCATTCACAACGTGCCCAACGCCGACTTCTTCAGGAACGGTGCGAGTCTGACGCCATTCACGGCCAGCTTTGGCCTTGCGGACAACGTCGAGTTGACGGCGGGGCTCTTCGCCGTCGAGAACGGCGGGGACGACGAGTTCACCTTTCACTTGAAGTACGGGATCCTGTCTGAGCCAGAGGATGAGGTCTCTCTCGCCGTCGGCCTGGTGGACATTCTCGAGGAGCTGGGCGACAGCGTTCCGCTTTATCTGGCCCTCGGAAAGGACCTGGGAAGCGACCTGCAGGCCAACGGCCCGGTTCCCGTAACCATTGGCCTGCTGTTTGCCGATGACCCTGGGCTCCTGATGGGAGACGAGGACGTAGACGAGGTGCAGTTCTTCGCGTCCGTGACCGGGGACGTAAATGAGCACGTTACCCTCATGGCGGAGGTGCTGGAGGAGGAGTTCAACTGGGGCGCGCGCTTCAACGTGACTGACGACGTGCACATTGACGTTGGGAGCATCTTTGACGAATTCATGTGGGGCGTGTCCTATCACACCATGTTGTAGAGAGCGGCACCGCGTCGCGCGGTGTGCCGTGCTGTAGGACAAGTGACGCACCTGTGCCGCCCGTGCACGTGTGCGGGGGGCAAGGGGGGTCGCACGCCTACTCTGAGCATGACGTCCGAGGCGACACCAGTTGGTGTCGCCTGCCTTTTGGCTGCGGGGCCTGTCTCGTGCATAGAGCAAGTGGCTTGGACCAGGCCGAGGCGCCGGAGCGGCCGCTCCGGAAGAGCAGAATCCTCGTCAACGGACGCAAGAAACGGCCCGGCCCGCCTCGGTTGACAACCCCACTGCACGCTGCTATACTCGCCATCGTAGCAGGCTTCGTGCATGTTGAGGGGCCGGCCGAAGGGTGTGTTTGGCCGCTGAAGGCCATGTTGAAGGCTCGAGCAGGTTGGGCCCCGTGATACCAGGAGCGCACGGACGGGCTCCTAACGCGACCCCGGACGATGGCGCGTGATGGCCTCCCGGTCCGCATCGAAGCCGGACGGGAGGCGCGGCGCCGGTGTGCTCCCCCGGCCTAAAGGGAGGTGCCGCATGCAGCGCAAACGCCGCCGATTCTGGTCGATGTGTGTGGCCTGCAGTGCCCTCGTTGTCGTTCTTCTCGGGCTACCTACTCCAGGAAGTGCGCAATTAGAGATCACCCAGGTTAGACATCCGTACTCGGGCAAGATGGTGGACGCGGCTGCCGGGCGCGTTCTCGTCGTCTACCGCCCCGGCACGACGGCGCAAGCACGGGCGGCAGCAACAGCAAACGTCGGTGCGCGCCTGATCCGCGTACTCGTCCCGGCGCGCGTAGAGCTCGTCGCAGTCCCGGCCGGGGAGACCATCCAGTCCACCATCGAGATGTACCAGCAACGGCCCGAGGTATTCAGCGCCGAGGCAGACTACGTGGCTCGCGCAGTCGGGGCAGTGGGTCAGGAGAATCGGGTGAGCGCCCGGGCGCGTCCAACTCAGGTCACGCCGAATGACCCGTTGTGGAGCGATTCGGGCATGTACGGTCTGAGGCTGATACAATGTCCGTATGCGTGGGAAGTCCAGACAGGGAGCCCGACGAAGATCATAGCCATCGTTGACACCGGCATTGACTTCCAGCACGAGGACCTTGCGGCGAAGATCTGGGTGAATCCTGGCGAGATACCCGGCGATGGCGTGGACAACGACGGGAACGGCTATATCGACGACACCAATGGCGGGTGGGACTTCGCCTCCGTCCCTCGCGATAACGATCCCAGCCCTGTGGACCCGATCAACGAGCAACATGGCAGCCACGTGGCCGGCACGGCCAGCGCCGACAGCAACAACGGCATCGGCGTCACCGGTGTCTCATGGGGCACCAAAGTAATGTCGTGCCGTGTAATGAACGAATTCGGCTGGGGGCTCACGTCCGACATAATCGACGGCATCGTCTACGCTGCCCAGAACGGGGCGCATGTTATCAACATGAGCATCGGCGGGCCGTATTCGACGGCAGAGCAACCCGCCATCGACACCGCCTACAATAGCGGGGTCGTCGTCGTCTGCGCCGCGTGCAACGAGAACACCGAGTTCACCATGAACCAAGCCACCTGGTTGTCACCCGTGTGCAACGATGGCGTGGATCCGAGCACGCAGAATGAAGTGATCGGTGTTGCGGCCGTAGACAGTATGGATGTGAAGGCGGATTTCTCGAACTACAGCGGCGTCTACAAGCTGGTAGACGTCAGCGCGCCAGGTGTGAGCATCCTCAGCACCCTCCCGGGGAACATGTACGGCGGGCCGATCTGGTCCGGCACATCAATGGCCTCCCCGCATGTGGCTGGGGTGGCCGGTCTCGTGGTATCCGAGCATCCCACTTGGCTGCCTGACGCCGTTATCGACCAGATCCGTGCCACCGCAGATTCGATAGATGACAAGAACCCTTTCTATATCGGGAAGTTAGGCACCGGTCGCGTCAACGCCGCGAGCGCGGTGGGCATCGACTTGCCCCCAGGTGCGGCGAGGGCGGTCGCCGCCGCTGATACGCCCAACGACGAGGGCGGCAGCATCACGGTCACCTGGCGTCGGTCGAAAGATGACGGCACCGGGCAGAACGATATCGTCAAGTACGAGCTGTATCGGGCGCAGGACGACCCCGGTGCGACGTTCAGCAACATCTCCGGCGATCTGCCTCCGGGCACTCAGAGCTACACTGACGCGCCGACCGTTGACGGCGTAGACTACTACTACTACGTGCGGGCCTACGACGTGACCACCCAGGTGGATTCCAATGTGGCCGGACCGGCGCGGTCCCGCGACGACCTGCCTCCGCCACAGATCACGAACCTGACGGCCGGGGACCGAGACGGCGACGCTGGGGGTGCGGTGGAGCTGGCGTGGGGTCCGTACTCGGCTCCCAGCGATTTCGCCGAGTACCGCATCTATCGCGGCGACAGACAGTTCAGCGACGTCACCGGCATGACGCCGCTGCTGACGCCCAGCGATCCCGCCGTGCTGTCATACCTCGACCAATCCTCTGACCTCCAGAACGGCACTGAGTACTTCTACGCGGTCACTGCGGTGGACGATTCGGTGCCGGAGAATGAGCAGACGTCGGTCATTACCGCGTCCGCGATTCCCGCCATAGATTTCGAGCATACCTTCCCGGCGGGCATTTCGCTGGCGGCGGTGCCCGCCTATCCCTTCGATACATCGCCCGTGGCGGTGTTCGGCGTCTCGCCGGCACAAGGTGCAGCGCAGCAGGCGGCCGCCGAGCTCGCCCGCTGGGACCCGCTGATGCAGCCCACGCCCGGCTACCATTATTCCGCGGACGACCCTGACGACCCGTTCCTCTCGGTCCTGCCCGGGAGGGGCTTCTGGCTGAAGCTGTCAACGTCGAAGCTGGTGAGCGTGGACGGCACCGCCGTGGCCACGCCGGCCGGGCAGGATTTCTCCATACCGATCGTCCCCGGCTGGCAACAGATTGGTAACCCCTACACCACCGCCATTGTTGACTTCACCGCGGTCACGCTCACCGTCGCTGGCGGGGAGAAGACACTGGAGCAGGCGGTTGCCAGCGGCATAGCGGAGGACTACGCCTGGCTTTACAATGCCGGCGCCGGGTCCTATCAGCTCGTTCACGGCTCGGTACCCTTCGCGGTCCAGTCGCTCCCAGCCTACCAGGCTCTATGGTTCCGCGCCTATAGCAGTGCCATGCTGAATCTGAAGAAACCGGCCGGAGCGCTGAGCGTGCGGGCGCGGGCCCGCGAGAGCGCACGCCGTGCGTCCGTGGATGACTGGGCAATACCGGTCGTCGCCACCGTCGCGACGGAGAATGTCAGCGATGCCGCGACCGTTCTGGGCGTGCATCCGAACGCGGCGGCGATCACGCACATTCAGGGCCCGCCGAATCTATCGCCGTACGTGGATGTGTACTTCCCCGAGCCCGGGAGACAGGGAGGGCCTCGCTACGCCACGGACTTCGTGAGCAGCATGGGCGGCAGCCACGCGTGGGAATTGGTCGTTGACACGGACATTGCCAACGCCGAGGTCGTGCTGAGTTTCCCCAACCTCAGCGAACTGCCGCGAGGCCACCGGGCCTTCCTGGTGGACCGGGATGCCGGGAAGCGCCAGTCGCTGCGGACCAAGGCGTCGTATACCTACCACAGCGGTCCGGCGGGGGGGCAGCGGCGCTTCACCGTGGAAGTGACGACGGACGCTGCGGCAGCGCTCACTGTGAGCGGTCTCAATGCGGTGGCGACGCGAGGCGCTGGCGTGGACATCGCCTTCAATCTGTCGCAGCCGGCCCGGGTGCGGGTGGAAATCCTGAACGCGGCCGGGCGCCTGGTGCGGGCCGTCTCCGCCGACGGTATGCTGTCCAAGGGGCGCAATGTCGTGCTCTGGAACGGCCGCGGCGCTCAGGGCGCTCAGGCGCCCAGCGGAATCTACCTCCTCCGCGTAAGGGCAAGCGGGGACGACGGCCAGCAGGCCAGCGGCATTACCACTCTGGCGCTTACCCGCTAGCCGGGGGCACGCGTGCCGAAGCTCTGCCTCCGGCCGGATGCTGCGCTGTGGCAGTCACGCGTGGCCGACATCTCCTTGCAGACGGCATCATATGGTACAACAGCGGCTGTCGCTTGCCATTATCGGCCTACTGTGTGCGACGCTGACTCAGGGCAATGAGCTCCAAGGCCGGAGGGTGTATGCCGGCGGACGGAGGACGATTGCGGTTACGCCCCGGGTGAGGTGGGTGAGGGATGCACGGGGTCGAATGATGCTGCGGCGCGATCTCGCCCTCGCCGGGCGCATCCTCGTGGTCGGGTCGCCCGGGACGTCCGTGGCCGACTTCGAGCGCGCTGCCCGGAGGGCCGGTGGCCGGCTCGCCCGGGTGCTGCCGCGCGTCGGGATGGCCGTCGTCGAGCTTAGTGAGAGCGCGGATCTGGCGGCGGCGGCCGCGGCATGCCGCGCGCTGCCCTTTGTGCGACATGCGGGTCCGGATCGGATATGCCATTTGCGATTCGATCCGAACGATCCTCTATTGTTTCGACAGGGACACTTCACACCGATCCGATCCCGGCAGGCGTGGGACACAGAACAGGGCAGCTCCAACGTGGTCATCGCTGTCGTGGACGGGGGCGTGGATCTGGATCACCCCGATCTGGCCGGGAAGATATGGACCAATCCGGGAGAGGTCCCCGGCAACGGCCTCGATGACGACGGGAACGGCTTCGTGGACGATGTGCACGGCTGGGACTTCAGTCCGGGAAGCCCCGATCGGACCGATCCGAACCCGGATCCCGACGGCAATGACAATGATAGCGATGGCACGCCGGACGACCAAGTGACCCACGGAACTCTGGTGGCCGGCACGGCGGCGGCCATTGGGAACAACGGTGTGGGTGTTGCTGGCGTGGACTGGGGCGCCACCATCATGCCCATCCAGATATTCCCAGACGACGGCGGTACTCCCGTGTCAACCGTTATCGACGGGATGGAATACGCCATTGACAAGGGCGCCGACATCATCAATCTGAGCCTGGGAACGGACTTCTTCGACTCCTCGTTCACGCCTGCCGTGGAGAGAGCCCACAGCGAGGGCATTCTCATCGTGACCGCGGCGGGGAATTCCAGCGAGGAGTACACGACCAACCGGTCAACATGGCAGTCCCCGATCTGTAACGACGGCCCAAACGCCGGCGACAACTTCGTGCTGGGACTCACGGCAACGAACAATTCAGATGTGAAAGCCAGCTTTGCCGCCTTCGACTCGTCGGGGGCGAGCTTCGTCGATGTGGTGGCGCCCGGCGTGAACATCTTCGGCACGCTGTATCAGAACCCCGCCTTCCCCAACCTGCAGGATTTCTATGGCGCCATCGACGGCACGTCCTTCTCGACGGCGCAGACCAGTGGCCTGGCGGGCCTGCTGCTGGCAGCCGATCCCACACTCACCCCTGATCAGCTCATTGCCACGATCCGAAACACCGCCGATGACATTGACGGACTCAACCCGAATTTCGCCGGGAAGCTGGGTACGGGGCGCATTAACTGCGAGGCGGCTCTCAGGAGTCTGGACACACCTCCAGGCGCCGTGACGGACCTCGTGGCTGCCGACACACCCTTCGACACCGGGGGAAGCCTGGCCGTCACTTGGCGGAAATCGTCTGACGATGGGGGCGGCCAGGGGGACGTGACGGGGTACGACATCCGCCGCGCCACGGCTCCGGGTGGCCCGTTCGAATCCCGCGGCGCCGTCAGCCCGGGAACGGAGCAGTTCGAAGACGCCACCACTGACGGCGTGGATTACTTCTACGTCGTCCGCACTCTCGAGGACGATCAGCACACGGACTCCGGCGTCGTCGGGCCGGTGCGATCGGTGGATAATAGCGCAAGCACCATAGTGGGCTTCCCGGGCGGTTTTTCCTTTATCGGTCTATTCGTGCAGCCTGCGGACCAGGATCCGGCGGCTCTGTTTGGGGCTCAGCCGCCCGAGAGCTTGGATTGGGCCCGATACGATCCGGCTGCGGATGGCTATCGGCTGCTGGCCGAGAGCCCCGCAGATCCGTTTCTGCAGATACAGCTCGGCGTTGGCTACTGGCTCAGGCTGCCGGCGCCGGCGGTGGTGGAGCCAACCGGCTTTGCGGCCTCGCCCGGGCCCTATGTGACGCCGCTCGTGCCGGGGTGGAACCAGGTCGGCAATCCCTTCGATGGACCGGTGGATTTCACCGGGCTGCGAGTTGTAACCGGGGGACAGGAACGAACCCTGACCGATGCAGCGCTGCTCGGCGTGATCAACCCGTCGGGCTGGCTCTATGATGCTCAGGCCTCCGAGTACGTGCCGCTGAACGAGCTCCTGGACGGTGCCGCCACTGAGATTCCCACCAGTGCGGCATTCTGGATGCTGGCATTCGAGGAGGCCGGTCTGAAGATCCCGCGACCGGGCGCTGCCGCCGCGTTCAGGAGCGCCTCGCGGAGCCTGGCCACGACAGCGGCCGACGGTGATTGGCAGGCGCAGCTCGTCGCGCGTGCCGGAGGGCGCATGGACAGCTACAACTTCTTCGGGCAGCGCCGCGGAACCGGTACTGCCAGTGCCATACCGGAGCCGCCGCCCCCGCCCGGGCCGTATGTGAGTCTGTATTTCCTCGGCCCCGATGACTTAGGCGTCGCTGCCGGAGGCGGCCGACGCGGTGCCGCACGTCTCGCGTCGTACTTCAGCGCCGGCTCAGCAACCGAGGTCGAGTGGCCCTTCGTGGTGGAGTGCACCGTGCCGATGGCGCAAGTTGAGGTGTCGTGTCCGGACTTGTCCGCTCTGCCGCGGCAGTACCAGGTCATGCTGACCGACCTGGATAGCGGGCGACGACAGTTCCTCAGAGCACGCCGTGTCTACACGTACAGCAGCGGCTCTGCTCCCAGTCGCCGCCGATTCGTCCTCACCGTGTCGCCGCGGATCCACGGAGCCTTGAGCATTGCTGGAGTCGTAGCAGTGCCGATGCGTGGGACCGGAACCGAGATCAGTTTTCAGCTCTCTCGCTCGGCGGCCGTGGACGTGGAAATCTTCAACGTTGCCGGCAGGCCCGTGCGCACGGTCTCGCGAAGTGAGCTGCTGCCAGGCGGACGCACGGCCCTGGTGTGGGACGGGCGGACCGAGGCGGGCGGGCGGGCCCCGCCCGGCGTGTATCTGGTGCGCGTTCGGGCCGCCACCGACGAGGGGCAATCTGGCACAGCCGTCACGCATGTATATGTTGGGCGATGATGTGGCCGTATGCGGAGCTGCAGTGGTGTATCGACCCGTGGGGCCGAGCCCTGCGAATTCACTCGCCTCTGTAGAGTCGGCGAAAGGGCTGAGCGAGATGATAAATCGGTATATGCGTGTGGGGACAGGTGCAGCCATCCTTCTGCTTCTCACTGCGATTTGGGGATGCGGTGGTGGCGGCGGCGGCGCGGCGGCCCGCTTCGCTACGGTGGAGGGACAGTGTTATGATGCTGCAAGCCCGACGGTGGCCGTGGGCCGCGCCGTGGTGACGGAGATGAGCACCGGGCGCTCCACTACTGCCGACGCGGCAGGCAATTTCACTCTGGGCCAACTGCCTGGCGGGCTTCTTACGCTCCAAGTGACGGGACCGGCGCGCGCCGCCTACAAGCAGACGCTGGTTGGCGTTCAGTGCACCGTGGGGCAGGTGACACAGGTGCAGGTCGGGCTCGTGCCCGCCGGTGTGGCGGACCCGGCGCAAGTTACGATATCGCCGCGCAACATGACGGTGCAGACAAGCGTCTCGCGCCAGTTTGACGCCGTCGTCAAGGACGCCAATGGCAATACCTTGCCCATTCACCCCACCTGGACGGTGACCAACAACATCGGAGAGATCACCCGTCTTGGCGTGCTGACGGCGCGCAATACAACAACGATGCCCTTGACCGGCCAGGTCATGGCGACGGCCGGCCTGGCGACCGACGCAGTGCCCGTGACGGCTGACCCCGCTGGGCCACCGGTGCTGACGAACTTCGTTCTCTCCCCGCTTACGCTGGGGCACAATGGGGGCACAGTGAGCATGAGCGCCCAGGTGGAAGACGGCGACCAGATCGCCGACCGCGGCACGCCGCCCGGCCCCGTTCTCGATCCTGAGCCGCCCGGCCAGTCGCCCGCGCCGGCGGGCTACGACGGCGTGGCTGATATCGTGGCCACCGTCCGGTCTCGAGGCACGGGGGCAACTATCACAATACTCGTTCCGCTCGTCACGACGGGGGACGCGAGGTTCGGCCACTACCAGACGACGTACTCTGTTCCGGCGAATAGCACCTCGGTTGGGCCGACCGGCGATCAGCCCGCCGAGCAGTACGATGTGTACCTGACGGCCACGGACGCTCTGGGTGCGACCAGTGCCCCAACATCGGCGCTTGTCCTGAGCGTGCACGGCGTCGTGGGCCCGCCGCCGCCCGCCTTCTGAGCTGATCGTACTCTTTTGACGGACTCTATGCCGGGGACGTTCCGCGCAGCGGTCGTCCCCGGCTCCGTTTTGTCACTGTGGAGCGTGATGAGCCATCGGGGGCTCGCGGGTGGTGAGAGCCAGGCGCACCGACGGGGAGAGTCCCGCGACTGCCGAATATCGCGCAGGATGCTGGGATATCCGCGTCGAAGTTTGAGACAGCAATGGACCTCGACCTCCTCATCGCCTCCATCGTCGTTGCCGTTGTGGTGATCGCCACGCTGCTGCATGTGGTGCTCTCAGCCGCGGCGCATCGATACAAGTGGATTACAGCGCTGCGCACCGCTCGCGAGTTGCTCAAGAACCCCCAATTGGGGCCCCTACGGCGCGCGCTCAGTGCCGACTCCCCCGGGGAGCGCCTGGGAGCTGCGATGGCATTGTCGGAGCTCACCACCCGGCCCGCCGCCAAGGCGCTGTGCAAGGCCCTCGCGGACGATAAGGACGCCGACGTTCGCTCCACGGCGGCCACGGCCCTCGGCAGTCGTGCTGGGTCTGAGGTCATCTCTGCGCTCTCGAAGGCCGCCACCAGTGACAAGAGTACCATCGTTCGAGGAGCGGCCGTCGAGGCGCTGGGCGCCAGCCGAGGCGAGAGCGCGGTGGCTACGCTGATAGAGATTCTCAAGGAGGGGAGCATCGCCCGCTGGCTCCCCGGCCTCCGTGCACGGATTGCCATAGGGGCGATGGCTGCCGAGGCCCTCAGCAAGATCGGGGGCCCCAGAGCCGTCGCCGCCATTGGCGCCGCCCAAGCCAGCCGGCATCGTGCGATCCACCGGGCAGCCCGGGAGGCGCTGTCCCTCATCGAGCTGAAGCATGTGGCAGCGGAGAAGGACGCCGACGCGCCGACGATGCGCAACCTTGCCGCCGCCCACGTCGTGAGGCGCGACTTCCACGAGGCCATCCGATGGCTCGAACGGGCCAGCCGCATCGAACCCGACCATGCAGAGACCTTCGAGACGCTCGGGACACTGCACCACAAGCTCGGGGATCACCGGCGGGCCGAGCGCTGCTACGACAAGGCCATTGAGTTGGATCCTGACGAGCCATTCCCGCACTTCGGCATGGGCGTGATCCATCGGAGCCGTGATGAAAAGGCGGCCGCCGTGGCCGCGTTCAAGCGATATTTGGAGGTTGCGCCGGACGGCGATCAGGCGCGCTCGGCCCGGGAGTTCGTCAGTGAGTTGGGCGGAGAATAGGCGAGCGACGCCGCACCCACACCGCCGCGGCGCTGGGAGCGTACCGAGAAATGCTGAAGATAGGTCTCGTATCGCTGGAATCAACACACGTGGATGCATACTGCAAGCTGCTGAACGCGGAACAGGGCTTCAACGGCATGCGGGTCGAGGGTGCCAGGGTCACGGCGGTGTGTCCGCACGAGAATCCGCTTGAGCGGATGCAGGAGCTGCAGGGGGGCTACGGCATCGAAGAGGTGTACGAGGAGCCCGCGGAGATGCTGCCACACGTGGACGCGGCCATGATCCTGGCGCGCAATGGCGATCTTCACTGCCGGCAGGCGCTGCCGTTCCTCGAAGCGGGGAAGCCGACGTTCGTTGACAAGCCGTTTGCGCACACGATGGCGGACAGCGAAGAGATGGTGCGCGCGGCCCGCAGGAGCGGCGCCCCGCTGATGTCGTGTTCTTCCCTGCGCTACTCGGTAGAGCTGGCGGAGATGCAATCTGAGATGGCGCGGCTCGGCTCCATCGCCCACTGCCACTGCTCCGGGCCCGGCGAGCTGTTCTTCTACGGCGTGCACCTCGTCGAGATGGCTCACGCGATGCTCGGTCCAGGCATCGTTGCGGTGACCAACGCCGCGGACGAACACCGGGATCTGATGGCCCTGCGCTGGGCGGACGGCAAGACGGCATTCCTCTCGCTCCTGCGCGACGTCGAGATCGGCTTCCACTGCAGCATCTTCGGCGAAAAGGGCGAACGCCACACCTCTGTGGCCGACGTGGCCTACTATCGCCGCCAACTGGAGCGCTTCATCGAGACGTGTCGCACCGGCGTCGAGCCCATCCCGCTGGAGCACACCTTGGAGATCATCCGCACGCTCACGGCAGCGAAACTGTCGCGGGAGCGCCATGGTGCGAGCGTGTCGCTCGCCGATGTGTGAAGGCGCCGCGGCCCGCCGCTGGAGCTGATACATGTGAAAGGTATCGCTGCAAGTGCGCTGTGTCTTCTCGTTCCCCTGCTGTGTATGCTGGCGGCATCGGGCGGCGCCAAGGCTCAGGCGCGATATGCCGTCCTCGTGGGCCAAGACGGGGGCGACTTCGTGGGCACAACGAACGATGTCATCCAGAGGGCCGTCAATCGCGCTGCCAAGCAGGGGGGCGGAGTGGTCTTCATCAAGCGCGGCACGTACGTCATGCGCGATCAGGTACGACTCGCGAGTGGGGTCACGCTCCGGGGCGAGGGTGTCGCGACGGTGCTGCGCAAATGCGACGGCTGCAAGACGGCTCTGGCCCGAGACGCCGACAGCGGCGATACGAGAATCACGGTCGAGGACGCATCGGGCTTCGCAGCGGGGATGGGGGTCACCATCGGGGACAAAAGCAACCGCAGCGGCTGGGCGCTGGCGGTGCGCAGCATCACTGCGATCGATGGCACGTGTTTCACCCTCGATGAGCCCTTGGAGCGCGATTACAAAGCGGACAACGGCAGTTTCGTGCAGAATACGTTTCCGCTGCTCGCTGCCTATACACAGGAGCGCGTGCGTATAGAAAACATCGCGCTGGATGGCAACGCGGAGGCAAACGAGCGTCTGGACGGCTGCCGCGGCGGCTGCATCAACCTCTACACGTGCACCAACTGCTCCGTGGTAGACTGCATCGCCCGCAACTACAACGGCGACGGGATCAGCTTTCAGCGGGGCAAAGCCATCACCGTTGAACGCTGCGAAGCCTACGGCAACCGCGGCTTCGGGCTCCATCCGGGAACGGGTGTCACCCACTGCATCATGCGAGCCAACACCATCCACCATAACGTCCGGGTCGGGTTGTTTTTCTGCTACAACGTGCAGTTCAGCGTCGCTGCGGACAACGTGATCTATGACAACGACGGATACGGCATCTCCATCGGCCACCAGGACACGCACAACATCATCAGCAGCAACTCCATCGTGGGCAATGGCTCGCACGGCATCTATTTCCGCAAGGAGACAGAGGAGAATGCCGCCCATTACAATACCATCACCGGCAACGTTATCTGCGACAACGGCCGGAACGAACCGGCCAGTGGCATCTACATAGACGGCGTCACGAAGCACATACTCATCACCGGCAACACCATCACGGATACGCGCCCGGAGAAAAAGACGCAGCGCTATGCGGTCACCATCGGGCAGAACGCGGACCGCGTCACGGTCAGCGGAAACGACCTCTCGGCGAACGTGGACGGAGCGGTGCAGAACCTGGCGCCCGATGCTGAGAACTCGATCGCGGGGAACACCACGTAGGCCGTCACTTCGGTTGCACGTCGATGCCGCGAGTGCCGCCGGACACTTACCACCGGTCCGCGGGGCAACGGGGCGCCGTCAAGAGCCGCCCTCGGGACGCAACTTCTACTACCTCAGAGTAAGCCAGCTCAACGGCCAGATGGCCTGGTCCTCGCCCATCTGGGTTGCCTGCGCCTAGCCGGCGTTCTCTCTCTTCCCACTCCCGCCTCAAGCCAGTCGCGAAGGCCGCCGAAATAACCACCAGACGGCGACCGGCGCAGGCTCCGGGCCGGTGCGAAAGCCCTGTCGGTGGGGAGGGAACGTCGCTTTGAGCTGGCTGCTTCATGACGTAGCCATGGCGGGCCTATCGAAGGCCCTCGACCTCATCGCCGCCAGAGAACGCGTTCTGGCGGATAACATCGTCAACGTCGATACTCCCGGATTCGTCCCCCGAGAGCTGGACTTCACCGCTGAGCTCCGAACCGCTCTGCACCGGGAACGCGCGGCGCCCACGGCGGCACGGGCGCGGATCGATCGCGTCCGGGGCAGCCTCACACGGGCCACCCGGGCGACGCCACGCCGTGACGGCAACGCCGTTTGTATCGAGCGCGAAATGAGCGCTCTGGCGCAGAACAGCATTCATTACGCCGCCGTCGCGCGTCTGGTGCGGAGCAAATTCCGGTTGCTCGGCGTGGTGATCTCCGAGAGGGGCATCTAGTTATGCAGCTCTTTCGAACCATGGACATCGCCGCCTCCGGGCTGGAGGCTCAGCGCATTCGGATGGACATCATCGCCGAGAACCTGGCCAATATGCACTCCACACGCACATCGACCGGTGGGCCGTATCGGCGCAAGCAGGCGGTGTTCGCCGCCCAGGTGTGGCCCTCGGGTCGGATTCGCCCGCCCTTTCTCGTTGGCCGGGGCTCACTTCCGGGTGGAGGCGTTGCTGTGCTCACCGTTGTGGAGGATCAGAGCCCGCCACAGCTTATCTACGATCCGACCCACCCGGATGCGGACCCGGACGGGACAGTTCGGATGCCCAACGTCAACCCGCTGGTGGAGCTTGTGGACATGATCTCGGCAACCCGGTCGTATCAGGCCGGAGCGGCGATGCTGAAGGCGGCCAGGGGACTTGCCCAGGCCGCGTTGGACATCAGCCGCTGAAAGGGATGCACCCGGAATGCGGATCGAGGGACCGGCGAGGATAGGAATTGCCCGCCAGACGGAAGAGCAGCTCGCGCAGCGGCTGGGCCTGCTGTCGGAGGTACCGAAGGCGCGCGAGCCCGGCATCGGCGCCCTCGCAAAGAAGGCGCTCAACGAGGTCAACGAGCTGCAAGCGGCAGCCGACCGGGAGGCACAGCGGGTTGCCACCGGCGATGCGACGAACCTCCATGACGCCATTATCGCCATGGAGAAGGCACATCTCACGCTGCAACTGACCGCTCAGACCACCCGCAAAGCCGTCGAGGCCTACAAAGAGATCATGCGCATGCAAGTGTAATTGGAGCGAGGCAGCGGCGTGTCATGAGGCTGTGCGCTCAAGGCAAAACGGCCCAGCCACCGACAGCGTAGCTACTCGTGCCAGCCGGGCAGGCGGGCCGGCATGGATCGTGACCTGACCCGTGACGTTGAGGTAGAGCGAACACGATGCGGGCACAACTTGAGCGTCTCTGGGAGCAGCTCAATACGCCGCAGCGGGCCGCGCTTGTGGCCGTCGGCGTGCTGACGGTGGTGGCTGTGGTCGGGGTGGCCATTTGGGCCACGCGCCCCGCGTACGGCATCCTGTATGCGGGTCTGGACCCCTCCGAGGCGTCCGAGATCATCAATCAACTCAGCCAGGAAGACATCCCATACCGCCTCACCAATGGCGGCACGGCCATCGCCGTTCCGCAGAAGCAGATCAGTGCGGCGCGGCTGAAGCTCGCAAGCAGTGGACTCCCCTCGATCACCGGTCAGGCCGGTTTCGAGCTGTTCGACAAATCCGGCCTGCCGGGCACCGATTTCTCCAACACTATCGCCTACCAGCGGGCTATCCAGGGAGAGCTGTGTCGCACCATCGAGGCACTGCGCGAGGTGCGCAGCGCCCGGGTGCACATCGTCATCCCCCGCGACCGGCTTTTCAGCCGCGAAAAACAGAGTGCCAAAGCCTCCGTGATCATTGACACCGGTGGCGCCGAACTCGGTGACGACAAGGTGCGCTCCATCAAGCACCTCGTAGCCAGCGCCGTGGACGGCCTCACTCTTCGGGGCGTCACGGTGGTGGATACCATGGGCACGGTGCTGAGTGCTGGTGTCGGCTCCGCGGAAGAGGCAGTCGGGGGCAGTGCTGTGGAGCAGGCGACGGCCTGCCGTCAGATCGAGGAGCAGCTTCGGCGCCGCGTACAGGGGATCCTGGACGAAGTGATCGGCGCAAACAAGGCCGTCGTGGCAATGCACGTTGAGCTGAGCTTTGACCAGGAGGAGTCGGTCAGTGAGCGGTCTGAGCCCACCGCCGGACCGGGCATCCCTGTGCGAGAGCACGCGGCCGACGAGAGCTATGCCGGGGCGGAAACCGGCCCGCTCGGGCCGCCCGGCGTCACCGCCAACATCACGCCGGCTGTCCCCATGACCGCTGGAGGCGGCGGGACGTTCACAAGCACGGAAAAGACGACCGAGTATCATATCTCAAAGATCACTGAGCAGCGAGTCAAAGCACCTGGCGCCGTCCAGCGCATCAGCGTGGCTGCCGTCGTGGACGCCTCCCTTTCGCCGACGGAAATAGCCGCCGTTCGCAACGTCATCACCGCCGCCGCCGGCATCGACCTGACGCGCGGCGACCAAATAGTGGTCGAGTCAATGACATTGGCGGGGCCTGAGACGATGCGCGCAGCAGTCGAGGAGGACACTACGGCCGTGGCCGCGGAACGGCGCGCACGCCTGCGGGCACTCGGCATCGAGTACGGTGTGCTGTTGCTGGCCGCGGGCCTTGTGATCGCCTTTGTGGCGAGGGCGGCCCTGCGCGCGCGGGCCGCTGATGAGGCGAGTGCGCCGGCCGAGCCGCAGCAGGAGCGGGCTGAGATGCCAATCGAGATGGAGCCGGTGTCTGAGCCCTTGGCGCAGGCGGCAGTGAAAAGGCCGGCAGAAGGCGACGCCTTGGCTGAGGCGTTTGTGGCGCAATCGGCAGAAGGCAATGGCAAGGGACTCAAGGACTTGGTGCGCACCGATCCTGATGCGGCGGCCGGCACGCTGCGCTCATGGATCTCGGGCGGCGGCTGACGTTGCGCCGTGGCCTTGGCGGTGGCTGTCGTTCACGGTACCTCGTGACTGGAGATGATGTGACCACATGTCCGGAAGCGTACGGTCTCAACCGGTCAGCTCGTTTGCAGAGGTTCTCCCTGTGTTCGGCGGCGGAGGCGCCGATGAGCGCAACTTGGATGAGCACGGCGACTGGGAGCCGCTGGCACACGTTGCTCAACGGCCGGAGTATATCAGCCCGGATGAAAGCGGCGCGCTGCGCGCGGAGGCTGAAGACGAGGCGCGGCAGATCGTGCAGCAGGCCCGGGCCGAAGCCGACCGTCTGACGACCCAGCGCAGCGAGGAGCTGGGACGCGCGAAGGCCGCGGCAGATGCCTTTGGGGAGCGAGTCGAGCGGGTCGCTGCGGACCTTGAGGCGGCATGCACGGAGCTGCTGGAGCGCATCGAGCCACACGTGCTCGCCCTGACAGCTCAGATGGCGACCAAGGTAATCAAGCGGGCCATAGCTGCCGATAACACCATTGTTGTGGATGTCGTGCGCGACACGCTCTGTCGAGTTTCCCACAGCCATCGCGTCCGGGTGTACGTGAATTCGAAGGATCGCGAGGCTGTGGATGGACAGATGCAGCAACTGCTTCGGATACTCGATGAAGCGGACCGCTTCGAGGTCGTCGCCGACGACGAGATAGATGAGGGGGGCTGTGTAGTGCGCACGGACCAGGGCGAGATCGACGCCCGCATCGAGACGCAGCTCGACGCCCTCCGATCGAAGGCGGATGCCCTCACGCGGCGCGTCATCGGGGGGCCATAAGACATGGGGACACGAGGCGGGATGGTGGACTACTCGCTGTGCCATTCGCTGGCCGAGCAGATAGACACCGTTGAGCGCATCGGCAGGGTCACTGACGTCATCGGCCTTGTAATCGAGTCTGCCGGTCCGGTTGTGCGGATGGGCGAGGTGTGCCGAGTGGATCGCAGCAACGGCGATGGGCCGGTGGAGGCGGAAGTGGTGGGGCTGCGGGACGGCAAGGTGCTCCTGATGCCCCTCGGTCGCATGAGCGACATCGGAGCCGGTTGCCGCGTCGTCGCGACGGGCGCGGCGGTGCGCGTTGCCGTGGGTGAAGCGCTGCTGGGGCGCGTCGTGGGCGCGGGGGGTAGCCCCCTGGATGGTGGCCCGCCGATTCGCACGTCCCATACCTATCCCACGACGGCAGCACCACCGAGTGCCATGCGCCGGCAGCCAATAGCGGAGCCGCTGCCCCTTGGCATTCGCGCCATCGACGCACTGGTGAGTTGTGGGAAGGGACAGCGCCAGGGCATCTTCGCCGCCGCCGGCGTGGGGAAGAGCGTGCTGCTGGGAATGATAGCACGCAACACGCACGCGGACGTCAACGTCATCGCTCTGATTGGTGAGCGCGGCCGCGAGGTGAGGCCATTCATCGAGGAATGCCTCGGTGAAGATGGACTGAAGCGCTCTGTGGTGGTTGTGGCTACGCCGGATCTGCCGGCGGTGACGCGGATCAAGGCGGCGCTGGCGGCGACGGCAATTGCGGAGTACTTCCGTGACCGGGGGCGCGACGTCCTGCTCATGATGGACTCAATAACGCGGGTAGCCTGGGCGCAGCGAGAAGTGGGGCTCGCTATCGGCGAGCCGCCCACCCGCAATGGGTACACGCCTTCGGTGTTTGCGCTGCTCCCGCACATAATCGAACGGGCCGGAACAGCCGAGCAGGGCAGCATCACCGGGCTTTACACCGTGCTCGTTGAGGGCGATGACATGGACGAGCCCGTTTCCGACCTGGTGCGAGCCACCTTCGATGGGCACATTGCCTTGTCCCGCAAGCTGGCCGCTCGAGGGCATTATCCGGCCATCGACGTGCTAAACAGCGTTAGCCGGATCATGCCCGCCGTAACCACCCGGGAGCACCAGGAGGCGGCCGCACGCCTCCGCGGAGTGCTGGCCGACTATGGCGAATCCGAGGACCTCATCAATATCGGCGCCTACGTGCGCGGCAGTAACGAGAGGACTGATCGCGCCATTGCACTCATTGACGACACGAACGCCTTCCTGCGCCAGGGCACACACGAGGCAGTGGAGTGGGCGGCCACCGTTGCACGGCTCGCGGAGCTGACCGGTCCCAAGGACGCTGCTGTTATGGCTCCTGCGACTGAGACATAAGGACGTTACGGAGCGGCAAGTATGCGGAGGTTCAGTTTTCGGCTGACGCCGATCCTAAAGCTACGCCGCACCAACGAGCGAGCCGTGGAGGCCCACCTTCGTCGGGCGGAAAGCGGCCAGCGGGCCGCAAAGGGGGCGCTGGAGCGGACAACGGCGCAGCTCGCAAGTGCCGCACAGGCGGTGCGGCAAGAGCGTCGCGCTCTGTCGGGCACCGAGCTCAGTTGGCATGGTCTATTTCGCAGCCGCTTGCAGGCGTGTCGGCGGGAGGGCGCTGCAAAGCTGCGAGAGCGTGACCAAGACGTCGAGGCGTCGCGGGAAGCGCTCGTGAGTGCCCGAGTGAGCACCCGACAGATGGAGCGGCTGCACGATCTGCGTCGTGACGAGCACTTTCGGCATGAGCGACGGCGTGAGAGTCGGCAGCTCAGTGAAGCGGCTACGCTAAGCCACGCCAGGCGGGTGCAGGCCCGCAGACGCTCGGGCCGCCGCGGACACTGATGAGGGGCGGAGCTGGAGTCGAATGATATCCCGGTTCACAGAAGTGCTCAACAAGGTACAGGACATCCGGGCCACTCTCGCGGCGCTTGGGACGCCGCGACCCGATGCGCCACGCACCTTCGCAGCCGACCTGGCGCGGGCGATGGGTGCCGTCGAAGTGCCACCTTTTGATCGGATCATCAGGGCTGCGGCCGCTCGCCACGGGCTTGACCCGGCCCTCGTGCATGCAGTGGTGCGGGCCGAGTCAGGCTACACGCCGGAGGCGGACTCATCGGCCGGCGCCCAGGGGCTGATGCAGCTTATGCCAGGGACGGCCCGGTCGCTCGGGGTGACTGATCCGTACGATCCTGTGCAGAACGTCTTCGCCGGTACGGGCTACTTACGCGCCCAGATTGATAGATTCCAGGATGTGGAGTTGGCGCTGGCCGCCTACAACGCCGGCCCCGCCGCTGTCAGCAAGCATGGCAGAGTGCCGCCATATCGGGAGACGCACGCGTACGTGCGACGTGTCCTTTCGTACTGGTTGGGCGAGTGAGGGAACGTGAGCGTAACCGTTAAGACAGATGCCGCCATGGACGTGGCTCTGCAACCGCGCGACGAGGTTGCGCCGTCGCTGCTGGCGTCTGCGGAGACCGATGCCGGCTTGTTTGCCGGCTTCCTATGCGCTCTGGTCGCGCCACCTATCAACGAGGGCGCCGTGCCGCCTGATCGGACGGCAGCGAAAAACGAGGTGGAGGAGGGCCACTCGGTGGACGCGATCGAGGGCCCGTCCATCCGGGACCGGCCGGCGTCGGCGAAGGGCTCAGAGAGCACCTCAGAAACGGCGAAGCCTACGTTGAGTGACGCTGACGGGGGCGACAGTACCGCGGCTGCTACTCTCGCCATCGCGTCGGTTGCCGTAGAGCCTGGCAGGGCGTCGAGCGTCGCCGATGCGGAGCAGCCAATCGATGGTCCAGGCTGGCCTCCGAGTGACCAGGACTCTGAGGTCTCGATGCGCGCGCGGGCCGACGGACGAGGTGTGCCCTCGTCAATGCGCGCGCAGGATACGACGCCTGCACCGCACGGTGAGATGGACGTGGCGCACAGGCTGCAGGGACGCCCGGATGCCGTCCCTGCGTCGCGGCTCCCCGATTTCCGTATTGCGATGCTACCAGAGGCGCGCACCGCGCACGCATCGGCGGGGAGCTCGACGATGGTGACGGACGCACCCCCGATGTCGCCATCTGAGCGATGGGGGGAGACAAGCGGGCTTGGCCGAAGCCCGTCCCTCAATGCGGTCTTGCCCTCGGAGACCGCCGCGCGCTCCCACTTGGAAGCGCCAGCGACGAGCCCACCTGCAGAAGCGGCTCCCCTGGCGCGCCCCAGAGCGTCGGCGCAGCTCGACGTGGCGATGGCACACGCGGCACGTAGGCCGCCGGACGCCGCTTCCGTTCTCGGTCACGAGCCTGCCGGGCCGGCTCCGGTGGAGGGTGCGCCTGTCGCGGCGCCGCCCGCGGCTGCCAGTACACGTGTGGAGCCGCCTGCTGCGCCGGACAGCGCTGCGGCTGATGGGCCGTCACAACGAGGCACGGCGTTGAGCTCAGATGAGCCCATCAGAGGCGCCACACGACTGCTTGACGCTGCGCATACGGATCGCGACGGCACTCCAGCTTCGACCCGAGAAGCGACCGCGCTCGGTCCGCATGAACAGCCAATCCGCTCTATGGCCGCACGAATTCCTGCTGGGGACCGGGCAGCCAACCGATCAGGTCCGGCGGAAGTGCCTGCGCCCGCCGCCGCTGCGATGCTGGGGGATTTGCGGGAGACGCATATCGGCCATTATCGGGCGCCGGCACAGGAGGTGCCTGCGGTGAGGGAGGCAGTCGCCGGCGAGCGGAAAGCAAGCTCGCACGCCCGCCCCGAGCCGAGTGCAGTCGGCCAGCAGCCAGACCCCCTACGCGCGACGCAACGACCGATAGCGTGGCCGACCCGGACAGGCGACACACCCGCCCGACCAGATGAGCAGCCCCAACTATCTCCTGCGAACCAGAGAGCTGGGGAGCTTGGGGGCAAAGGCGAAGCGAGACCGCCCCGCGTCAGTGGCCGGCCCACGGACGGTGCAACGCAGGGGACAGTGCTCTCGAGTGCCCGGACGACGCGGCCTCAGAGCCTCGTCGATGGGCCCGTCGCCGAGTCGGGCTCTGGCGGTCCGCTGACGGCACGGTCCGCGACAGAGGCATCTCGCCTGGACACGATGCCACCGCAACGCCTCGCCAGCGCCACGGCGATCCAGGATCAGATCTCCCATCGTGTGGACGAGGCCCCACGGGTCGCTCCGGCGCCACGCCGGCAGCCCGAGGCAGACGTGCGTGAGAGTTCTACTGTCAGCAGAGAGCGGGGCTGGGCTCCGAGCCAGGAGCCCGTGGTGGTTGAGCCTGGTGACCGGCGTGGCACTCCTGAGCAGAGGCGTCTGGCACTGCCTCAGGGCGCGGACGGGGCCCGGAGGGCCGGGGACGAGATAACGAGAGCCACGGGAGGAGCGCCGCTGACGGTACGGTCCGCGACAGAGGCATCTCGCCTGGACACGATGCCACCGCAACGCCTCGCCAGCGCCACGGCGATCCAGGACCAGATCTCCCATCGCGTGGACGAGGCCCCACGCGTCGCTCCGGCGCCACGCCGGCAGCCCGAGGCAGACGTGCGTGAGAGTCCTACTGTCAGCAGAGAGCGTGGCTGGGCTCCGAGCCAGGAGCCCGTGGTGGTGGAGCCTGCTGACCGGCGTGGCACTCCCGAGCAGAGGCGTCTGGCGCTGCCTCAAGGCGCGGACGGAGCCCGGAGGGCCGGGGACGAGATGGCGAGAGCCCGGGGAGGAGCACCGCCCACTAACGGTGCCGATAAGGTGGCCGCGCAGCAGTCCGCCGCGACCGATGCCCACAGGTCCCAGCGCCAGAGCCCGACTGAGGCACGCCTCACCGCTGGAACCGTCGCACAAGAGCCGGAAGCCCGAGCCAAGTCGATCGAAGTAGGGGTGGAGCGCACCGTCGAGCGTGTCCGTGCCGGCGCGCATGTGTCCACCGAGCAGCCGGATGTGGCGCTCCCGGTGCGCCGGGCCGGAGCGCGGCCCGTTGCAGAAGTAATGCGTGGGGAGAAGGTGCCCGGGGCATTAGGGGAAGTCAAGGCGGGCACGCAAGATCGGGCCGAACCAGCCCGCCCTCCCAGCGAGGGCGCACGGTGGCTGATCGAACACACGCCTCGACTCGTGACGTCGGCACCTGAGGGCTCAGGCGTTGTCGGGGACGGCCCGTCGGGCACGAGCCAGGATGTGGCCCCAGCGTCCCCTAAAGCAGCCTCCGCGAACCGCGCCGGCGAGGCGGCGGGTGTATCCGCGCTGCCAGGCCAGCTTGTGTTGGAGGATGCCAAGACATCCCCGGCGCTTGGCCAACGCACGAGTCACACGGAAGACGAGTCTGCGGCCGAGCCGCACACGCAAGGCAATGTACGGGGAGGAATCGGTCCGGACGCGCGCACGGATGCCCCGGCGCCTCATGGCGAGCGCGCTGCCGTTGGCACGCCCGCTGTCGCGATGAGCGCTGAGATGGCTGCGACCGCTGCTTCGGTCCGGTCAACACCCCCGCTGGGCCAGCCGCCTGCGCCGGGGGCCGGCCCATCAACCGTCGTCTTCACTCCCAAGCCGCCTCAGCGCCTGGAGTTGATGGTGAAGCCTCCCGGAATGGGCCCGGTGACCGTCGATGTGCTGGCCTCCGGCCGCCATGTGCGTGCGCACCTGGCGGCCGGCGCCCTTCCGGTCGCGGTGGCCCTCCTGAACGCCGAGCCACACGTGCAGGACAGGCTGCAGGGCAGCGATCTTGCACTTCAGGCGTACGACGTGTCGGTTGGAAGTGACGGGAGCGGGGGTGAAAACGCGCTCTTCTACGGGGATGCTCGAAGTAAACGGGAGCGACACGCCTTGGTCTCGGTGCCCCGCGCTGTCCGACCAGTGGGCCGTCGTGCCGCGGGGACGAACAGCTCGGGCGCCGGGCGCATCGGGGTCGTGGTGCTGGACTGCCGCGCCTGACACAATGATAGAGACGCTTCGCGTTCTTCGACGAACGCGGATAGAGAGGGAAGCCGATGGAGCCAATAGGGACTTTCGAGCCGTTTTTCGCCGCTGCATCCCCGGCTGCTAGCGCCGGGCGAACAACAGAGCTGGCGGATATCGGTGCAGCCGACTTCCTGCGGCTGATGGTGGCGCAACTGCAAAACCAAGACCCGTTCGAGCCTGTCAGTCAGACGGAGTTCATCGCGCAGCTCGCCGAACTGCGCAGCGCTGCAGGTATCATGGAGCTCACCGATAGCCTCGCGACCCTGACGCGAATGCAGACAGTCGCGCAACTGGGCAATCTGCTCGGCAAAACGATACGCGGGACCGATGCCGCGAGTGGGGCGGCAGTAGAGGGAGAAGTGTCAGCCATCGAGTTCGGTGCCGCTGGCCCGATACTGATCGTGGGGGATGCACGGGTCGCTCTAGCTGACATCGAGCAGATCCGATGAGGTTGTAATGCTATACCGGCCCGGGTAATCGGGCTATCACCACCTGGCGGGCGTAGAGGATAGGCGCAGGGGGGCGATTGGCCATGCGAGTCTCTGAGGTGCGTGAGAGCGACGCGCTGAGACCCATTAGGCCCTCGGAACGGCCGCCGCAGCAGCGGCGAAGTCGGCCACGGCGCAAGCGGAAGGACGCATCATCCGCGTCAAGCGACGCGCACGCAACCGAGGAGATGGGCCCGGAGGTCCGCGAAGAAGCGCAGCCTGACGAGGCAGGATCTCCGCACAAGCTGGACTCAGTGGCGTGAGAGGTGGCACCGGCAGTTTGTTCGCCTCGGGCGAGCTTGGCCGTCTCAGACGGCCTTGGCGGTCGAGCGGTCCACCTGCGGTGGATGGGCAGCGCACGCCGATCAGTGGGGTGGGAGGTCGCGCCGCAGGAACGACCTCAAGTGGCCGCAGGAGCCTGACGATATCTCAAAGTGTGGCAGCGCACGCGAACGGACGCGCAGTCAGTGGGCAAGGATGCCAGCGCCGCGGCAATACCCAAATCCCGGGGGGGAACGACAATGCTGCGCTCCTTGTTCTCTGGCCTCTCTGGCGTCAACATTCACCAGACTCGCCTGGACGTGATCGGCAGCAACCTCGCCAACGTCAACACCGTCGCCTACAAAGAGTCTCGAACCACGTTTCACGATTCCTTGTATGAGACGCTCCAAGGCGCCTCCGGCACCGCCAACCCGATACAAGTGGGCACCGGCGCGTCCGTGGCTGCGATCGATGTGCTCCACCGGCAGGGCGCCATCCAGCCCACCGGTGAGCCTTTCGATGTGGCCATCGAGGGATCCGGCATGTTCGTGCTCTCGGACGGAGCCAGCCTCCTTTACACCCGCAACGGCTCCTTCACAGTTGATCGCAACGGGGGCCTGGTGTGGAGTGGTTCGGGTCTCAAGGTTCAAGGCTGGGCTGCGACGAGCGGGGTCATCCAGCCGTCGGGGACACCGGGAGACTTGGCGGTCCCGTTGAATACCATCTTCCCGGCGCAAGCGACGGCGGAAATGACGCTCGTGGGCAACCTTGATGCCAACGATGGCGTCTACGCCGCCGGCCCACCGCCCACCGGCGGCTACCGGATGATGAGCATTGACGTGTTCGACTCGCTCGGAATTGCGCACACCGTCGATGTAGAGTTCACCAAGACGGCGGTGGATACGTGGGACTGGGCGGCAGAGGTCGCAGGCGCTTCGGTGGGCTCCGGGAGCGTCACGTTCGACTCCTCCGGCGCTCTCGTGCCACCGGGCACCCCGCCTTCCATCAGCATCGCGCTCACCACCGGCGCTGCCACGCCCCTGCTGGTCGATCTGGACGTGAGCGGGATCACACAGTATGGCGGCGACTATACAACGGCCATCGTGGCCCAAAACGGCTTTTCCAGCGGGGCCATTGAGGATGTGGCCGTAAGCAGCACAGGCGTGCTCACCGCACGGCTTTCCAACGGTCAGGACGTCGATCTGGGACAGATCGCTCTGGCGAACTTCGCCAATCTGCGCGGATTGAGTCGCGTGGCCAACGGTGCCTTCGTGAGCTCAGCGGCCTCCGGCTCTCCGCTCTTCGGGACTCCAGGCCTCGGCTCCTACGGCAGCGTCACGGCCAGGGCGCTCGAGCAGTCCAGTGTCGATCTGACCCGTCAGTTCGTTGACATGATCGTCACACAGCGCGGCTTCCAGGCCAGCGCGCGGGTCATTGCTACGGCCAATCAGATTCTGCAGGAAGTCGTCAACATCGGCGGCGGATAGACAGCGGTGGTACACCCACCGTAGCCTGGCTCGGATTATCCGTGGACCCTGGAGCGCCTGATCCGGCCCGAGCCGGGAGCTACACCAGCGGCTATCTGCGGCCTACAGCTCCAGCCGCACGAGTATCATGATCCGAGCCACGCGCCTGGACAACACGCCCTTTGTCGTCAACGCCGACCTCATTATCACCGTGGAGGCGACGCCGGACACGGTGATCACGCTCACCACGGACCGGAAGGTAGTGGTGCGCGAGTCCGTGCGCGAAATCGTGCGCCGCGTCATGGCGTACCTGCGGCAGATTCACGGCCCCGACGGCCCGTTCCCGACGGCGTCTGCGTCCCCACCGTGTGAGTCCGACGCAGAGCCGAGAGAGGATGAGCCAGGGTGGACGTCTCAACCGTCCTCGGGCTGATCGTGGCACTCGGCTCGCTTGTTCTGGGCTTCCTGCTGGAGGGTGGCCATTTAGGCGGGCTCGTTAACGTGTCTGCTGCCCTGATCGTCTTCGGAGGCACCTTCGGTGCTACGTGTATCAGTCTGCCGATGAGCCAGATCCTGAGCATCCCGGCGCTGCTTCGTCAAACGATCTTCTCTCAGATGATGAAGCCGCAGGAGGCGATTGACCAACTCGTGGCGCTGTCGAAGGTTGCGCGGCGGAACGGCCTGTTGGCCCTGCAGAGCGAGATGGAGAAAGTGTCGGATCGCTTCTTGCGCCGGGCCCTGCAGCTCGTCGTGGACGGCGGCGATCCGGACGAAGTGCGGCACACGCTCGAGATCGAGCTTCTGGCCCAGGAGCGCCGTCACGCGGGTGGGGAGGCTGTCTTCGCCAACATGGGCGCCTATGCTCCCACTCTGGGGGTTCTGGGCACCGTGATGGGACTTGTGCACATGCTCGCCCGGCTCGACGAGCCCGGCAAGATGGGCCCGGCCATCGCCGCCGCCTTTATCGCCACCATGTACGGCGTCGGCTCTGCCAATGTCATATTCCTGCCGCTGGCGACGAAGCTCAAGACGAACAGCAAGGCCGAGACGCAGCTCCGGGAGCTGATCATGGAGGGCATTCTGGGCATGCAGGCCGGCGCCAATCCGCTGGCGCTGGAGGAGCGTCTCAAATCGTTCCTCTCTCCGAAGCAGCGCGGCGGTGCCTCTGTATCGTCTGCGAAGCCCACCTGGCAGGTGAGCTCAGTTGCTCAGGAAGCAGAGACGTCGGAGTAGCGCCGACGATGACCATGGCGGCGCCAGTCATGAGCGATGGCTGGTCACGTACGCCGATATGATCACCCTGCTCATGGCATTCTTCATAATGCTGTACGGCATGTCGATCATCAATCTAGAGAAGTTTCAGCAGCTTGCGGTCTCCGTGAGAGGCGGCTTCGGCGGCGAGATGGCCAAGACGGGCGCTGCCACCATCACGGCCGGAAGCGGCGGCGGTGGGCCCAGCATCATGTCGGCCAATCAGATGGCGCTCATGACAGAGATCGCCACCCAGGTCCGGCAGAGCCTGGAGGTACAGCAGCTCATGGAGGGCGTAGAGGTCCATGAAGCAGAGGGCCGGGTCACCATCCGGCTTCTCGCGGGAGGTCTGCTGTTCGAGTGTGGCAGTGCCGACCTTCACCCCCGTGTGCAGCGCATTCTGGACGAAGTGGCCAAGGTCATTCTCGAAGTACCCCAGGGAGAAGAGGGTGTAGGGCGAGTCCAGGTCGAGGGTCACACGTGCGACCTGCCGATCAGTACGCCTCGCTTTCCCTCCAACTGGGAGCTGTCCACTGCCCGGGCGACCAACGTGGTCGGCTATTTCCTGCGCGTCTGGCATGTTCCGCCCGAGCTCCTGTCTGCAGTTGGGTACGCCGATACGCAGCCGGTGGCCCCTAACGATTCGGAGGAGAGCCGCGGGGGCAATCGGCGCGTGGACATCGTCATCCTGGCTCATTCTGCACCGGGCGCCGGGCAAGATACCGCATCGCAACAGCGGAGCGCATCGGAGGCACAGACGGACGAGGTGACGGAATGAGAGCTGCTGCGAGCCGGCACCCATTTGGAGGAGATCGCCGCTCGACGGGGAGGAGCGGCCGCGCCGCTCCGGGGGTGTCACGGATCAAGCTGGTCATCCTGTTCGCTGTCGTCCTCATCGGTGCCGTGGCTTTCGTGGCCGTCAAGAAGCCGTTCGGCGCCGCCCCGGCCAAGCAGCCTGAGCAGAAGCCCACATCATTCGTTGCGCTGGGCGAGTTCCTCGTGAACCTGTCCGACGGCGATGCTCTGCGCTTCCTCAAGACCGAGATCACCGTCGAGATCGAGGACATGTCGTCAGGCGAAGGCGGAGAGCACGAGGATGAGGACGAGGACCCCCGAACCGCTCGCATGCGCGACGTCACCGTCATGGTGCTGTCGGACGCCACATTCGACGATCTGCAGGCCAGCGGGGGCAAAGAACGGCTCAAGGAGCAACTCAAGACGGCCATCACCGAAGAGCTGGAGGATGCACAGGTCCGGAGCGTGCTCGTCACGTCTTTCGTGATGCAGTAGGACGCCAGCACGGCCATTCGGCCGGAAGCGCACGACAACCCAAGCAAACCCGGCTGGCGCACATCGCAGGGAGAGAGTCAGTATGGCAGAGACGCAGGAACTCGCACCTGATGAGGCAGCGGGCCCCAAGGGCGCTTTGCCAAAGGCCCAGGACGATGTGGGCGAGGCGACAGAAGCTGGCGAGGCGAGCGTTGGCGCTCTGGCGACGTCCGACTCGTCGGATGCAGTGCCTGCAGCGGACGCCCGGGCGCTGGCAGAGACGCGGAAGCCCGGGGACAATCTGGCGCTAATTCTCGATGTACCAGTGCACGTCACGGTAGAGTTGGCTCGGACGATGCTGCCCGTAAACGAGGTACTTGGCCTGACCCCCGGCTCTGTCGTCCAGTTCGACCGCCAGCCGGGCGAGCCAGTGGACATATTGGTCAATGGTCAATGCATCGCCCGGGGTGATGTGGTCATCGTGAACGATAGATTCGGTGTTTCCATCACTGCCCTGATGAGCCCGGGAGAGACGGGGGAGGAGCCTGGCGGGCAGGCATGAGGGAGGGCTACGGGGGCCCCAGCGACTGCAAAGGGAGGGACGACGATGACGCTTCTCAGGACGAAACGCCGTTGCGCCATACCAGGGGGATTCGGATCACAGGCGCGCGCGGCGGTCACTTTGCTGCTCTTTGTTCCGCTGTTGGCGCGGTCCGCGTGCTTGGGGCAAACAGCGCCTGGCTCCGCGGATACCGAATTCCGCCCAGCATATGGAGAGAGGGCCGACGTGCCGTCTGCCGAGGCTGCGGCGCAAGACGTGACGGCCGCCGAAAGGGCGCCTGTTGGCCCCCGGAGCGTGGAAGGGCTCGTGGGCCCCGCGGTCGCCGGCGAGCCGGGGACACCGCCGGCAGTAGCCGGTGGGTACGAGAGGCGCGTCGCGGCGCCGCCGGGCGTTGGCTCCGGAGATGTTGTGGGCCTGTCGGCTGCGCCGGCGCTCACCGGCAACTCGGCTCGTATCGGGATTCTGGACGTCGTTGGCAAGCTGGCGATAGTCGCGGCGTTGGTCTACGTGAGCATCTTTGGACTTCGCAGCGCGTGGCAGCGCCGGGTGGGTGGTGCGGGGCCGCCCGGCCGGGAGCTCAGGGTGCGGGAACGAGCGTCGTTGGGTGGCAACCGCTGCCTGTATCTCGTCGAGGCGGGCGTCAAGCTCATGCTCATCGGCGCCGATGGCAATCACATCTCCCTGCTGGCGGATCTAGACCCTGATGGGAACGGCGCACAGGAAGGCGAAATCCAGTGGCCCGACGATCGGCAGGATGGCCGCAGCGCTAGTGCCAATGGCGGCACTCGGGCAGATGCCGAGCAGTTCGCGCGCAGCTCTGTCGCCCGCGCACGAAAAAGGGACCTGCTGCTCGAGGCCCTCAGAGGCCAACGGGCCTAGATGCGGCAGTGCACAGAGAGGCGGTGAGCGCGACGCCGGCCCGGCCGGGTACCAGGCGAGCATTCAATCGGGATGCCTTGACGGGAGAGCGCCCGGGTTGGCATTCAGCCACGCCGGCCGCCAGAGGCGATGTGCTCCGGCGGCGGTCGGGCGGTCAGACGGCCCCTTGGCTCCGCGGAGCCACCGTGGTGCTGTTGGCCGCTGTCGCTATCGCGTTGGCGGCCTCGCCGGGCTGGCCACAGACCTCCATTCCGGTCCCGCGAGTGACCTTCGACTTTGGCAGCGCCAAGGAGCCGACTGAGGTCGCGCTGCCACTGAAGATACTCCTCGGTCTCGTGCTCGTCTCTCTGGCCCCGGCCATCGTCATGACGCTCACCTCCTTCACGCGCATCATCATCATTCTCAGCTTCCTGCGCACCGCACTCGGCACGCATCAGGCTCCGCCCACCCCCGTGCTCGTCGGCTTTGCGCTGTTCTTGACCATGTTCGTTATGTTTCCCACCTGGCGCGCGATCGACGAGACGGCCGTGCAGCCCTATGTCAGCGGCGCCATCAGTTTCGACGAAGCGCTGCGCAAGGGCATCATCCCGCTGCGCGACTTCATGCTGCGCCAGACGCGGGAGAAAGACCTGGCATTGTTCCTGGAGTTGGGCCAGGCACAGTGGCCGCAGCGCCCGGAGCAGATACCAGTGCACATCCTCATACCCAGCTTCGTCATAAGTGAACTGAAGGCGGCCTTCCAGATCGGTTTCGTCTTGTACATTCCCTTTCTGGTGATCGATTTGGTGGTCGCGAGTACCCTAATGTCGGTGGGCATGCTGATGCTGCCACCTGTGATGATATCGTTGCCGTTCAAGATCTTACTTTTCGTCATGGTGGATGGCTGGCATTTGCTGACCCGGTCAATCGTGATGAGCTTTCTGTGAGCGAGGCAGCAACAAGGGTCAAGGGAGAAAACCGGCAGGCAACGGCGCCGCTGAGGATGGTACCGGCGGGAGATAGAGGGCGCCGGCTCCCACGCCCTCACATCGCCTGAGAGGGTTGTGAACCATGACTGAAGCGACCGTGGCATCGTTAGGCACGAGCACATTCATAGTGGCCGCGAAACTGGCCGGCCCTGTTCTGCTCGCCGGCCTCCTGGTGGGCGTCCTCGTCAGTCTGTTGCAGGCGGCAACGCAGGTGCAGGAGATGACGCTGGTGTTCATCCCCAAGATTCTCGCTGTCGCCACTGCGATCGTAGTTTTTGGGCCGTGGATGTTTGCTGCGTTGACCGACTTCACAATTGCCCTGTTTTCGAACTTGGCCCTATACGCGCACTGAGGCGGCCGCCGGAGGAGGGCAATTCTGAGGCGCGCGGCCATGGGAGGCAGGCCGTGAATGCGTTGCTGGCCGCGATAGAGGCACATGCGGCCGATTTCGGCCTCGTCCTGGCCCGCACCATGGGCGTCTATGCGGTCGCACCCATCATCGGCGATCAGCAGGTGCCCACCAGGATACGAGTCACGGCGGCGGCACTCACGGCCGCTGTGCTTACGCCCGTGGCGGAGGCCCACGCGCAACCCATCGCCCTCACCATGCCTGAGTATGTGCGCTTGCTCTCCCATGGGGTGCTGTGTGGGCTGCTGCTGGGGTACGTGGCATCGCTCTTTTTCGCCGCCGTCCGCTTTGCCGGACAATTGCTCGACTTGCAAACCGGTTACAACATCGCCCAAATCATCGATCCGAGTCTGGGCACGCGGGCAGCGGGCCTTGACAAGGCACATTACCTGATCGGCGGGCTGGTGTTTCTTGGGCTCGATGGTCACCACTGGGTGCTCTTGGGTTTGGGCCAGAGCTTCCAGGATGTGTCGTGGCGGTCGTCACTGATAGGCCCCGGCGCGCTCAGTTCCGTGGCGGCGTTGGCCGGGATCGTGATACGTGGCGGTCTCCGCATTGCCGCGCCGGCGGTCGGCGCGCTGTTTCTCGTTGACGTCATCTTGGGCTTGCTCGCGCGTGCGATGCCGCAGGCGAACATGTTCATCGTGGGAGCGCCGCTGCGCCCGCTCGTCGGGATCCTGACCATCGGATTGGCCGTGTCTGCCACTGTCGCCGTCATGGTCGGTGTACTCGGGGAGATAGCCCCAGTGCTCGTCGAGCTCACGTCGGCGCCCTGAAAGGCGCCCAGACGCGGCTTTCCTGAGGATGCGCAGAGATGGCCGACCCGTCGAAAACCGAGGCGCCGACCCCCCGCCGCCGCAGCAAGGCTCGTGAACGGGGCCAGGTGGCGCGCAGCGTCGAGGTCTCTGCCGCGCTCGGTCTGTTGGCGGCATTATGTGTCGTAGCCCTGGCGGGGGCCCGACAGTTCGCCACGCTCAAGGCGGTCGTCGCACGAGGCCTCCGCGCCCCCGAGCTGAGCGATCTTGGGCCTGCAGCGGCCGGGGAGATCGTAGGGGCGGCCTTCAGCGCGGGCGCGGCAGTGGTGTTTCCCATCCTGGTGGCAGTTGCCGTGCTTGCCATCGCGAGCAATCTGGTTCAAGTAGGCTTTATATTCTCCGGCGAGCCCATCAAGCCTCAATTGCAGCGCATCAACCCGGTTGCCGGTCTTCAAAGAGTGTTCTCACGGCGTTTGGTGGTCGAAGGGCTCAAGGGGTTGATCAAGACGGGCATCGTCGCGGCCGTCATCTACGTCAGCGTCAAGGACGAGTTGCCCCTCGTAATCAGCCTCGGCGCAATGCCGCTCCCTGCAGCCGCGGGGGCCGTAGGCGGGCTTGCTCTCCGCGTCGGGTTCCGCGTGGCATTAGCCTTCATCATCGTCGCCGGGGCCGACTGTCTGTATCAGCGGCTGGAGCACGAACAGAGGCTTCGAATGACTCGCCAGGAGCTCAAAGACGATCTGAAGGAGACCGAGGGCGATCCACACATCCGGGCCCGGGTGCGGGAGCGGGCTCGGCAGGTGCTGCGCGAGGGCACCACGTCCGAGCTGTCGCAGGCGACGGTGGTTGTGACCAACCCGGTCCACATCGCTATCGCGCTGCGTTACGATCCCGTCGAGATGGAGGCGCCGAAGATCGTGGCCAAGGGCCGCAACCTGGTTGCCAACCGCATCTTGGCTATCGCCCGCGCCCACAGCATACCGATATGGTCCGACCGCGCCCTCGCACAGGCACTCTACAAGTTGGTTCCTTTGGGGCGTCAGATACCACGCGCCCTCTACAAGGCCGTTGCCGCAGTGCTTGCCGGCGTGTATCGCGCCGCTCGGGAGCGGGCCGCCAGGGAGCCAGTGGAAGCGTAGCAGCTTTGGCGGCTCTGCAGCCGTGGGAACAGACACCCGGCTGTCCGTCCGCGAAACCGTGCGCCGGCGACGCGTTCGTTTTCTTGGCCGCGCGTCGTCATCGGTCACTGGCCACTGACCATTGATCGCTGTCTTGCGGAGGCACTCAGTTGCGACCAACCAAACGTCCATGGGACTTGATGTTTCAGAGCGACCTGCTGATGCCCGTTGCCGTCGTGGGCATCCTCATCATGATGGTCATGCCCCTCCCGTCGGCCATTGTGGACGTCCTTCTGACGGTGAACATTGCTCTCGCTCTGGGCATCGTCCTCATATCCATGTACACGAAGCACCCCCTTGAGTTCTCAGTATTCCCCTCAATCCTGCTCATTGCGACACTGTTTCGGCTCGCCCTGAACGTGTCCACAACACGGCTCATCCTCCTGCATGGCTCTGCAGGCAATGTCATCGCCGCCTTCGGCCAGTCGGTCGTCGGCGGCGACTACATCGTTGGCTTCGTCGTCTTTCTCATCCTCGTGCTCATCCAGTACATCGTCATCACCAACGGTGCGCAGCGGGTGGCAGAGGTGGCCGCCCGCTTTACGCTGGACGAGATGCCAGGCAAGCAGCTCGGCGTTGATGCGGACCTGAACGCGGGGATCATTGATGAGGCGGAGGCGAAACGACGTCGGCGGGAGATCCAGCGCGAGGCTGACTTCTACGGTGCCATGGACGGTGCGAGCAAGTTCGTGCGCGGGGATGCCATCGCCGCGCTCGTCATCATCGCCGTCAACCTCATTGGCGGTATCGCTGTAGGGGCGCTGCGGCTGGACCTTTCCGTGCCCGAGGCTCTGCGCAAGTTCGCCCTTCTCACGGTGGGAGACGGCCTCGTGGGTCAAGTGCCGGCCCTCCTCATCTCCACGGCGACGGGACTGGTGGTCACCCGGGCCGCATCGGAGGCGAGCTTGGGCACCGAGGTCGTATCCCAGGTCCTTGCGCAGCCCCGGGCGATACTCATTGTGGCGGTGCTCCTGGTGGTCTTTGGACTCCTGCCCGGGCTGCCTACCGTCAGTTTCATGGTGGTTGGGGCGATCGCAGCTGCGGTGTGGTGGACGGCAACGCGCCAACCGCGCCCCGCCGTGGAGCCGGAGGAACCGGCGCCGGGGCCGCCGCTGGTGCCCGGGGCCGAAGACCTGGTGCAATTGGTCGCTTCAGATCCGGTCACGCTCGAGCTCGGGTACGGCCTGGTGCCGCTCGCCGATTCGGCGAGCGGTGGGACGCTGTTGGAGCGAGTCACCGGCGTGCGCCGGCAGATCGCTGCCACGTGTGGCCTCATCGTGCCTCCCGTGCGCGTGCGTGACAGCGGCGCGCTGGAGTCCGATCGGTACGTCATCAAACTGCGTGACAGCACCGTTGCCAGCGGGCGCGTCATGCCCGACCTACTCCTGGCCATGGGCGGGCCGGAAGACGCCGCGCCGCCGCCTGGCGAGACGTGCGAGGAGCCGCTCTTCGGGCTGCCGGCGACGTGGATCGCCCCGGCGGACCGGGCCGTGGCTGAAGCGGGCGGCTTCACTCTGGTGGATCCGGCCGCTGTAATCGCCACACACCTGAGTGAGGCGATCAAGCGGCACGCCGGTGAAATACTCACTCGACAAGATGTGCAACTGTTGATCGATGCCGTGAGAGAGTCCAGCCCAGCGGTGGTGACCGAGCTCATACCCGAGCGCGCCACTCTGGGCGATGTGCAGCGGGTGCTCAAGAGCCTGCTGGCTGAGGGAGTGCCCATACGCAACCTGGAGGCGATCCTCGAGGCCATCTCCGATGGCCTGGGGCAAACGCAGCGACTCGAGGAGGTCACGGAGCTGGTGCGCCGCAGCATCGCCCGGCAGATCTGCGACACGTACCGGGACGAGGACGGCCTGCACGTGTTCGCGCTCGACCCCGACGTAGAGCAGGCGATCGCGGACGCCGTCGTCGAGGGCAGCAGCGGCCCCGTCGCCGTGCCGGAGCCGAGCTTCGTTCAGCGCTTGGTCAGGGCCGTCGCCGCTGCCGCCGAGCGCATGGCCGCGCTCGGCAAGACGCCCGTCCTGCTCACCACAGCGGCCATTCGCCCGCATGTCCGCGGCCTCGTCGGGCAAGTATTGCCTCATCTGCCCGTCCTGTCGCATGCCGAGCTCATTGCCGAGGACACGATACACTGCGGCGAAATGGTCAACGTGGGGCCCGAACCGGCCTGACAGGCCCGTGAACCATGAGAGCAACCGACCGCATTCGCCTCGCCGCGACCCTCGCCCTCATCGGCTTCATCATTGTGGGCGCTGGGCAAGTCTACGGCGGCGCACGGCCAGCCAGATGCCTCCTCGCCGCCCTCATCGCCTTCGTGGCCTTCTGGTGCTGGGGCCTGATCGCGGCGGCACTGATAAGTGCTGTCCGCCACGGGCGCCTGGGAGGGCATGGTGAGTGAGCCTGACGGCCACAGCGGCGCCGCGTAATTGCTCCTGTCGGCCCACTGAGGCGATGAAGTCAATTCGTATCTCCTCCGTCTGCAGCCGCCACGACCTGTCGAGTAGACTGCCAGCCGGCGGCGGCTCGTCCTGCTGCTCGGCCAGACGCGTCCTCGGATGTCCGCGCGGCGCCCGGCGATCTGCCACGTCTCAAGCAAACGGGCTTTGAGGCCGATGACCTCAACAGTGGCGCGGCACCACAATGACAATGGTTAATGGTTGACGTTCGGGCCAGTTCCGCCGAGCGTTCCCCACTGGCCATCGATCGTTCCCCGGCGGATACGTCTACCGCCGAGATGCTTGAGGAGTCAATTGCGGCATGGTCCGAGGTATATACGCCGCGGCTTCATCCATGCTGACGCAGATGCACCGCCAGGACGTGTTCGCCAACAACCTGGCGAATGCGAGTACGGCCGGCTACAAGCGCGAATTGGTCAGCTCGGCCGCCTTTCCCGCCGTGCTGGTCGCATGCATGGGCGGCGGGCGAAGTGCGGGCCAGGCGGCCGGCCTGGCGACGTCTTCAGTGCGTCTCACCGGTGGCGCCGCGGTTGCCCCCGCAGGGGTGGACCTGAAGCAGGGCGCCCTCGTCGCCACCGATAGAGCATTGGACCTTGCCATAGATGGCGAGGGCTTCTTCGTCGTGGCTACGGCGGGGGGGGAGAGACTGACGCGATCGGGTGCCTTCGCGCTCGATCCCACGGGCATCATCGTGGACGCCTCCGGCCACGCATTGCTGGGCGTGGACGCGGCGACCGGGCAGAGCGGTCCCATTCAGGTCGGCGGCTCGGACTTCGTGGTCGCATCCGATGGCACAGTGATGGGGGCCAATAAAACGCTCGGGCGGCTGCGCATTGAGGTGCCCGAGACCGTGGCGTCGCTAGCGCGGCTTGGGGCTACGCTTTTCGAGGCGGACGGCCTCCGCCCGGTGGCAACGGGATACACCATCAAGCAGGGCTTTCTCGAGCAGGCGAATGTGAATCCCGTCAAGGAGCTCGGAGGAATGATGATCGGATTCCGAGCCTTCGAGGCGAGCCAAAAGGCGCTCACGGCGCAGGACCAGTCGCTCCAGTGGCTCATTGACAGCGCTGTGTAGATTCCACGGCAGTGCCGCCCAGGAATGGGTGGCACGGGTTGCTCGTCCCTGTCTGACTCGTGCTACGTAGCGAGCTACTTCGCAGAGTAGCAAGCGGGACGCCTGTCTGAAGCGGCGTGCCGTACGGCACGCCGTACGGGGCCAACCCGTGGGCCTTTCGCGAAAGGAGAGTATTCGGCCATGAGGGCGATGTATGCAGCCGCAAGCGGCATGACCGCTCAGCAGCTCAATGTGGACACCATTGCCAACAACCTGGCCAACGTGAACACGCTCGCCTTCAAGCGGGCGCGCGTTGAGTTCCAGGACCTGATGTACCAGACGCTGCGCATCCCTGGCACTCTGGCTGCTGAGGGTGTGGAAGTGCCCACCGGCATACAGATTGGCCTCGGGACCAGGGCGGTGGCGACGCAGAAGATATTCTCACAGGGCGACTTTCAGCAGACGGAAGCACCACTGGACATGGTGATTCAAGGGGACGGCTTCTTTGCCCTTCTGCAGACCGACGGCAGTGTGGCCTACACCCGCGCCGGCGCCTTCAATCGCAGCAGCGAGGGCCTGGTGGTGAACAGCAACGGTCTGCCGATGGACCCGGCGATCACGCTTCCAGCGAACGCCCTGAGCATATCCATTGGCCGGGACGGCACGGTGTCGGCTCAGATAGCGGGCCAGACGGAGCATCAGGTGCTGGGACAGATACAGTTGGCCCGATTCGCCAATCCGGCCGGGCTGCTGAGCGTCGGCGATGGGCTGTACCTGGAGACGAAAGCCTCCGGGACTGCTACGCTGGGAAGTCCGGGCATAGACGGGCTCGGCCATCTATTGCAGGGCTATTTGGAGCAGTCCAACGTTGAAGTGGTGCAGGAAATGGTCAACATGATCGTTGCCCAGCGCGCTTACGAGGCCAACTCCCGCGCCATTCAGATAGCCGATGATATGCTGGCAACTGCCAACAGTGCGAGGCGGTAACCGTGATCGGGGTTGCGCTTGCCATATCGTTGCTGATAACGGCCGGTACGGATTCCTTGTGGACGGCGGAAGTATCGGCGGGACGTGACGCACGCGCACGGGCCAGTTCCGTTCGAATGGTGCTGAAGCCTGAGGCTGCCGTCACGTCGGATACCGTGTGCTTGGGGGACATTGCTGAGATCAGGTCGGCCACGCTGGCGGGTAAGGCTCGACTCGAAGCCGTGACCCTCGGCCCGGCGCCACTGCCAGGTCAAACTCGTCCAATTTCGCTCGGATACATCAAGATGCGCCTGCGCCATGCCATGCTGTCCCCGAAGGAGATTAGCTTCTCGGGGCCGGACACGGTCCACGTGCAGCGGCAGGCTGTTGCGAGAGCAAGCATCGCACCGGAGGCGGAGGAAGCCGGTGATCAACAGTTACGTCTCCCGGATGCCAAGCCGCTCATTTGCCGGGGAGACGTAGTCAAAGTCGTGCTTGAGCTGCAGACGATATGCCTCAGGGCCACCGCCCAGGCGCTTCGAAGTGGGTACGCCGGCGACATCGTATCGGTACGCATTCAGGCGACCAACAAGGTCATCGAAGGAACAGTGGCCGGGCCCAATACCGTCCGGATCACACTTTGAGGAGGGAGCACGTTGAGAATGGGTCGCGCCGTCCGGATGACTGTTGCCTTGACTCTGGCCGTGGTCGCGGCAAACGAGGCCGCGGGGGACACACTCTGGAATCCGGAGACCGATCTGGCGTCGCTCTTCATGGACAGAAAGGCGACCCGCGTCGGCGATGTGCTTATTGTGCTCATTAGCGAATCGGCCAGCGCCAGCCATCAGGCCAGCGGCGCATACGAAAAGGCCACGGACAGCAAGGTCGGGCCCGGAGTGGGCCAGTTTAGTTTCATCCCCTTCGTCGGGTTTGATGCCAAGAGCCAAACGAAGGCCAAAGCCGCGAGCAGCCGCTCCGACTTGCTGGTGACCAGGGTGGCCGTGACGATCACGGGCATCACGGAAAACGGCAATCTGCTAGTTGAGGGGACGCGGCACATCGTCGTCAACAAGGACTACCAAAGGATCACGCTGCAGGGCGAAGTGAGGCCGCGGGACGTGCGTCGCGACAATACCGTCCTGTCACAGAACGTTGCAAACGCGAGGATCGAGTACCAAGGCCCCGCTGCGCGTCAGCCGGGCCGGAGAGTCGGCCTCATCCCGCGCATACTGAACTGGCTCTGGTAGAGAGTTGCGAGCGGGCCGACCCGGTGATGGAGAGTTGACGAAATGGCGTACGCACAGATCGTGATGGCCATCATGATGGCAGCGACGGACGCGGCGGCGGCAGAGCCCTCGACGGCTGCGCCGTCCGGCACGCGGATCAAGGACATCGCCACGATAGCCGGCCTTGGGCAGCACCGTCTCATCGGCTATGGGCTCGTCGTCGGGCTCGATAATACTGGGGATGGCATGCGCTCCACTTTCACCGTCCAGTCGCTGGCCAACATGCTGGAGCAATTCGGCGTGACGGTCTCGCCCACGGAGCTGCGCGTGACGAACGTCGCGGCGGTGGTGGTGACGGCTTCTCTGCCCGCCTTCGTGAAGGTTGGGAGCACGCTTGACGTCACGGTGTCATCCATCGGCGATGCGAAGAGCCTGGGCGGCGGTACGCTCCTGCTGACGCCGCTGCAGGGCCTCGATGGCCAGATATACGCCGTCGCTCAGGGCCCGGTGTCCATCGGCGGGTACAACGTGGCCGCCGGCGGCGAGCGGATCCGGAAGAATCATCCTGCAGTTGGCCGGGTGCCGGGGGGCGCATCTGTGGTGCGCGCCGTTCCCGATGAGCTGCCCACGGTCGGCCTGTGTCTGTCGCTCAACCTACCTGACTTCACGACGGCGAGTCGCATCGCGGCGGCGATCAACGCAGAGCTGGGCCGCGAGGCGGCCCGGGCCTTGGACGCCGCCAGCGTCAGCGTGCAAGTGCCTCAAATGGACGAATTCCAGCTGGTGCGGCTCATCACCCGCCTCGAGTCGCTCCCGGTGCGACCGGATGCGGCGGCGAGGGTAGTGATCAACGAGCGCACCGGCACGGTTGTCATTGGGCACAATGTCAGGCTCCTGCCCGCCGCGGTGTCGCACGGCAGCCTCGAGGTGCAAATCCGCGAGTGGCCCGTCATCGCGCAGCCGGCCCCCTTCTCCGCCGGCGAGACGATCGTGGTGCCGGACACGAGAGTGCGTGCCAAGGAGGAGACCGGGCGCCTCTTTGAGATCCCGCCGCAAAACACCGTAGGCGACCTGGTCACGGCGCTCAACGCACTGGGCGTGTCGCCCAGGGACCTTGTCGCGATACTGCAGGCGCTGAAAGAAGCCGGGGCGCTGCAGGGGCATCTCGCCATCATGTGAAGGAAGGCGAAGCGCTCCTGACCGAGGGGTCACCCATGGATGCACGGATAACACTCGCCGGTGCGCAGATGGCGGCGTCCGAGAGCCGGCTGCATACGTCATTGCGCCAAACCGATGATACCAGTCCCGACTCCCGGATGTGGGAGGCGTGTGCGGACTTCGAGGCGCTTTTCATGGTCGCCATGATGACCGCAATGCGCGGCTCGGCGCCCCGAGACGGTCTGCTGAGGGTCAGTCGGGCTGAAGAGATGTTTCGCGAGCAGCTCGACTATGAATTGGCGAGGGGCATGGTGCGTCGCAGCAGTGTTGGCATTGCCACGATGCTCTACCAGCAGCTTTCGCCGGCCCTGTAGGGATAAGGGAAAGACGAACAGACGGCAGCCACACCAATGCGGGGGATTCGCCGTCTTCTACTTTAGCCGTCTTCAATTCTGCCCGCCGTGGCCGGGAGCGGCAGTAGCATGTCAGATGGGGAGACGCACGAAGGTGCATTTGGTGATGAGAAGGCAGCCGCCGAGGCGCTGCTGGCGCTGTACGCCGCTGTGGATGGTGAGAGCTTCTGCTGGGAACGCATTGTGCGACTGCTCGTCAGCCAGCAGGAGGCCTTGGCGAAGCGCGACGCGGCTGCCGTGCTGGAAGTATGCCGGCTGCTTCGCACCGCGGCCGACGAGCTCGGGGCGAAGCAGCGACACCGCGGTGATGCTGTTGCCGCGTACGCGAGGCTGGCAGGCGTGCCGAGCGACGAGTGCTCGCTGGCGCGGCTCGCCGTCCGCACTGGGAATGGGGCCGCCTCTCCCGACGCCGAGCGTTGGCAGGAGCTCAGAAGGCGTCTGGCGCGGCTGATTCGTGCGGCGCAGGTGCGATCGGCCGTCAACCAGGAGCTTCTGCAGGACGAAAAGGCTCTTAACGAGGCCATCATCGACGTACTGATGGGAGTGCCGGAGCTGCCAACCGTGGATGCCGCCACGGGTGAGGTGCTACCTGCACCTCGCGCGCCGGCACTGCTGGATTCGTCAGCGTGAGATGCTATGGGACTACTCGGAACACTGGAAATCGCCAGGAGCGGCCTGTTAGCACACGCCAGCGCCGCCGCCGTAACCGGCCATAATATCGCCAACGCACAATCGCCCAACTTCAGCCGGCAGCGACCGGTGCTGACATCGGTGCCCATGTCGATTAGCGGGCTCGATGTCCTTGGGGTGCCTGGGCGGGGCGTCGTGTTGGCGGCTGTGGAGCGGGTGACCGATGAGTTCGCTATTCGCCGGCTGCGAACGGCGACGGCCCAAGCCGGCACCAGCACAGGGCTGAAGGCGAGCCTCGAGCACGTTGAAGCGGTCAGCATAAGCCTCGACGGTGGAGTCAACAGCGATCTCAGCGCGTTCTTCGATGCCTTCGAGCAGCTTGCCGACGCTCCCGAATCTGGCGCCATGCGGGTGGTGGCGCTGCAGGCTGGGATGCGGCTGGCAGAGTCTGTCTCGCAGCAGTACCAACGGATGCTTGAGCTTCGCGAACAGATTGACGGTTGGCTCCCGCCAATGGTGGACACCGTCAACCAGTTGGCTGAGAAGGTGGCCACGCTGAACGCGGACATCGCCATCGGCGCCAGCTCTGGCCCGCTGAACAACCTCCTGGACGAGCGTGACGGGGCGGTGGTCGAATTGGCGCGACTCATTGGGGCATGGGCCATTGCCGGCGACGGCGAGCAGCTCGACGTGCTTATTGGTGGCCAGCGGCTGGTGCAGGGCGATCGGGCGTTTGAGCTTATCGTGGAGCCTGACCCCAGCAACGCCGGGCTGCTGACCGTGAAGTTCGCCAGCGGCACCGAGGCCGCTGTGATCGGCGGCGAGATCGCGGGACTCATCGCTGTTCGGGACCAGCACCTGCCGGCCTACCTCCCCGAGATAGAGAGCTTTCGAGATACGCTCGCGGCGGAGGTGAATGCCCTGCATCAGGCCGGCATCGGCCTCGATGGCAGCACCACCGGCCTGGACTTCTTCATCCTGGGCGTGGACGGCGAGATCAACGTGAACCCGGTCATTGCGGCAGATTCGGCCAAGATCGGCGCATCGGCCGGTGGCGAGCCGGGTGACGGACAGCAGGCACAGGCCATCGCCGACCTGCGGGACGCCCGCGTCGGTGCCGGCGGCACCGCGACGCTGACCGAACTGTACTCGGCATTCGTAACGCGTGTTGGCCTCGACGTCAGCGACGCCCAGGAGCTGGCGCAGGCGCGCGACCTGGTCGTGGCTCGGGCCACGGAGGCCCGCCACTCAGCCGCCGGCGTGTCCCTGGACGAAGAGCTGGTGAATCTGGTGGTGCACCAGCGCGCCTTCGAGGCCTCGGCACGATTGGCTGGCGTCATTGATGGCTTGCTCGAGACCGTGATCGGACTTGTCGGATGAGGTGAGCAGAGGTGCGCGTCACTGAGTATATGATGCTGATCCGGACGCAGCGATATGTCTCCGAGAGCTTCAAGCGGCTCGGTGCCGCTCAAGAGGCGCTGGTCAGTGGCGTGCGTATCCAGAAGCCATCTGACGATCCTGTTGTCATCGGCCAGCTCTACAGGCTGAACGAAGCGCTGGCGAAAGTCGGCGTGCGGGAGCGCACGCTCGACAGGGCCGGACGCTGGTTGGCCACGACGGAGGCGGCGCTTGCGGACATCACGTCCACGATCCGTCGGGTTCACGACCTGGCCCTCGCCAGCGCCAACAGCCCCATGAACGATGCCGAGCGCATCGGCATCGTGCGCGAGATAGAGCAAGCCATGGCCCATCTTCTCGACATCGCCAACCAGCGCGTTGACGGTCGGCACATCTTCGCGGGGCACCGTACGCTCACGCCGCCTTTCGACCCGCCGGCATCGGTCGGCGGCGTTCCCACCTACGTGGGCGACGGAGGCGAGATTCTCCGCCCGTTGGGCGGCGGCGGGGTAATGGCAGTAAACGTACCCGGGGACGTGCTCTTCAATGTGGGCGGCATTGACCCGGCGGTGGCCGACGTCTTCGTCAGCCTCAGCGAGCTGCACCAGCGCATTCTGGACGCCGACGTCGAGGCGATCTCCAACACCAGTCTCGCTGACCTCGAGAGCATTGCAAATCACTTCCTCAAGATGCGGGCTACGCTGGGCACTGGCCTGCAGCGTGTCGGGTGGGCACAAGAAGTGCTGCTGGATGCAGAGCTGCGAGCGGAGAGCAGTCGCGACCAGCTTGTCGGGCTCGACGTTGCCGAAGCCATTGTTGCGGTCCAGATTCAAGCCACCGCCTACGAAGCTGCGCTCACTGCCACGGCGCATCTGCTTCACATGCCCGGCATGCTGAGCGTCCTCGCCTGAGCCGCGGGGCATGCGGAATGCGGGGACGCACGTCGTTCCCTGAGGATCACATGCGTATACGGAGCAGGATATTCGGCGACATCGAAATCGCAGCGGACGACGTCGTTGTCTTCCCCGGCGGCATTCCTCCGTTCACTGAGCTGCAGCAGTACTGTGTGCTGAGCGCCGAGGCAGAGCCAGGGCTGCGCTGGTTGCAGGCGGTGGACGAGCCCAGCATTGCCTTCGCCGTGATGCCGCCGGCCGCCATCGCCGGGCAATACGACATCGAGATCAGCGATGCCGACGCTGCAGAGCTTCAGCTCGAGCGGGCCGAGGAGGCCGAGCTGTTGGTGATCCTGGCGGTACACGAGCAGCCGCGGCGCGTCACCGCCAACCTTCGCGCTCCCATCGTGATCAACCGCCGCCGTCAGCTTGGCAAGCAAGTTATGCTGAACGACACCCAACATCCGCTGCAGTATGTGCTTCGCACTGAGGATGAGATTAGCGAGCGGTCCTGTGCCGCGGCGCAGTGCCCATGCGGCGATAACGGCAAGGAGCAGAGATAAAGCAGCAGGGAGAAGACCACCAACGCATGGGTATGCAGCGCTCGTCGTGTCGTGGTTGGTCCTTTTTGCCTTTTCCTTTCCCCCAAGAGATGGAGGACGGTCGTGCTGGTTCTGGCGCGAAAGGCGTCTGAAAGCATAATGATCGGCGATGATATCGAGGTACGCGTCATCGCCGTCCGTGGCGATCAAGTGCGCCTGGGCATCGCGGCGCCGCGCCATGTGCCGGTGCATCGGCGCGAGGTGTACGAGGCGGTATTGGCGGAGAACCGGCGGGCTATGGAGTCGCGCCAGCAGGCGGCGGCGTTGTTGGCAAAAAAAATGTGTGGGGCGCCCGCACCAAAACTAAAGTCAGATAAGGGGGCTGCCGATAACCGTGATGGAGAGAGGGGAGGGGCGCACCGAGCAGGAGGTGACAGTTGACTGAATCATTCCCCGCCTGGGGCCAGCGGCGGGCGGCGGAATGAAAATCAATGCAGCAGCCCGTTGGCAGGGCATGGAAGCCCCAAGCAGGCCGGCTCCCCTGTGAAGAATAGGGATCAGCCGGCGTTTTCATTTCATGGAGGAAGACAAATGGCACTGCGAATCAACCAGAACATTAGCGCGTTAAACGCGCAGCGGAATCTCGCCACTGTTGACGCACGCTTGGCAATCTCTATTGAGCGGCTGAGCTCGGGCCTGCGGATCAACAGTGCTGCGGACGATCCGGCCGGTCTGATCATTTCGGAGATGCTGCGCGCGCAGGCCTCTGGCCTCAGCGTGGCGCTGTCGAATGCCGCCAAGGGCACCAACATGGTCAAGACGGCCGAAGGAGCGCTGGGCGAAGTCACCTCGCTGCTGCGGCAGATGCGTGACCTGGCGCTGGACGCGGCCAGCGAGGGCACCAACGACGACGCCACGCGGGCCGCCCTGCAGGCGCAGGTGACATCGTCCATCGCCACCATTGACCAGATCGCCTCGACCACGAAGTACGGTTCGAAGAACCTGCTTGATGGCAGCGCCGGGACGTCGGCGACGATAATTGATTCGACCAACATCCTCACTGCCAGCGCTGTCACGAGCACGCCCCAAGGCTACATTGACATTGACATCACCACCGCCGCCACCAAGGCCGTTGTTGATACTTCACACGTCTACGTGGCGGCCACCGATTCGGTCGCCAACGACGGCACCATCACCATCAACGGCGTGAGCGTCGGCTCGTTCACTGCAGCAGCAGACACCGTCCAGGACGTCATTGACGCCATAGTCGCCACCAGTGCTCAGACCGGCGTCACTGCCGCCTGGGACGTGGACCATGTGGAGCTGAAACAGCTCAGCTATGGCAGCGACAAAGGCGTCACCTATGTGGAGACCGCCGACGTTCTCAACAGCGCAAGCACTGCCGTACAGTGGGGCGTGGACTCCGCGGCCACGGTGACGTACGGCGACGCCACCACCGAGGCCTTCACGGCCGGCAACGGCCTTCAGCTCAAAGGCGCGACCTCGAGCATGACCATCATGCTCACCGAGGCGGGCAACGACATCGCTGTTGACCCACAAGATGGCATCTACGTGACGCAGGGCAAGATGGAGTTCCAGGTGGGCAACGCGGTGGGGGAGAAAGTCTCCGTCTCGGTTGGGGCCGTGTCCACCAGCCAACTCGGCACGACCGGCACGGTCGCCGCCATCGACATCTCCACCACGGCGGGGGCCGATAGCGCGATCGCGATACTCGACGAGGCCATCGAACAGGTCAACACACTTCGCTCCAACCTCGGCGCCTTCGTCAACAACCAACTCCAGGCCACCGTCAACAGCTTGACCGTGGCGCGGGAGAACCTGCTGGCATCCGAGAGCGCCATCAGGGACACCGACTTTGCCAGCCAAGTGGTGGAGTTCACCCGCGATCAGATCCTGGTCCAGGCGGGCACCGCCATGCTGGCGCAGGCCAATGCCTTGCCCCAGAACGTCCTAGCTCTGTTGCGCTAGCGGTAGCTTCGGGAGGGCCCCCGACTCGGGGGCCCTCCTTCTCACAGATTTGACTTCACAGAGGAGGTCGTGACGAGGGGGCTTGCTGTTCTCAGGGAGTGACGATGATGGGTATTGGAATGATCTCAATTGATGGGCTCGCCTCGGGGCTGGACATCAGCAGCATCGTATCGTCGCTGATGGCAGTCGAGCGCATCCCGGTACATCAGCTCGAGAGTCGTCAGGTCAACCTGATCAATAAGCTGACGAGCTATCAAGAGCTGAACACGCGGCTGCTGGCCCTGCAGACGCAGGCCCAGTCGCTCACCGATGTCGGTGACCTATTGGCCCGCACGGCTGGCAGCACCAATACGGATGTGGTCACCGCCACCATACAGAGCGGCGCCCCGCTCGCGTCGTACGATATCGTCGTTACGACGCTGGCCTCCGCCCACAAGGTATCGTCCGCCAGCTTCACCGATAGCACCACGGCTCTGGCTCTCTCGGGCGAGATACTGGTGAACGGCAAAGTCGTGGACATCGAAACGCAGGACACGCTTGCCAGCATACGCAACAAGATCAACGGCGCCAGTGCCGGTGTCACCGCATCCATCCTGACGGTCTCCGAGACCGACGCTCGGCTGGTGATAACTAGCGACAGCCAGGGCGCGGCGAACGCCATCGACCTGGCCGATGCCAGCGCCAACGATGTGCTGGAAAGCCTGGGATTGCTCACCAGCGGCACCTCGATAAAGACCGCTATTACCAACGGCGCGGCGTCCGATTTCCTCGATGCGCAAACGACCGCCGTCGGCACCGAGTTGGGGCTCAGCGCAGCGCCCAGCGGCACGGTGACCATCAACGGCACCGGCGTGGCCATCAATCTGGCCAATGACTCGCTCAGCGACATCGCCACAGCTATCACCACGACCGTGGCTGATGTGACAGCGACCGTCGTCAGCGAGGAGGTTGACGGCCAGACGCAGTACCGGCTCGAGATCGTCGGCGATGCGGGCACGCCGACTTTCGCTGACGATAACAACGTCCTGGTCACCCTGGGCGTGCTGGAAAAGACCGTCGCCGACGAGCTCACCCAGGCAGCCGACGCGACCCTCACCGTGGACGGCGTTGCCGTGTCGCGGCCAACCAATACCATAACGGGCCTGGCCGAGGGCGTCACGTTTCACCTGCTGCAGGAGGCGCCGAGCGAGACGGTGCGCGTGCAAGTCACCCAGGACAATACAGGCACGGAGGATGCCATTCGGGCGCTGGTGGATCAGTTCAATGGCCTCATGGACTTTCTCAACACCCAGCAGGACTTTGACTCCGACACCGGCGTCAGCGGCACGCTGTTCGCGCAGTGGCCCGTCAGCAGCATTCAGGCCGGCCTGCGCAGCGCCGCCTCGGCGACGGTCCAGGTGCTCGGGGGGGCGTACGGGCTGCTCTCACAGATCGGCATCTCGGCCAGCGTCACCGACCGATTGCAGATAGACGGCTCCCGCCTGGCCGCCGCCATCGCTGACGATCCTGAGGCTGTGGCTGAGCTCTTCGCCACCACAACCCGCGTCACCGACGCCCGCGTGCAGGTGGTGACCGTGGATGCCGCGACCGCCTCGTCCGGATCAGAGGGCTATGCGCTCGATATCACTGCCGTCGCCACCCGCGCATCGGTGACGGGCAACGACATTAGCGCCGGCCTGGCACAGGATGAGACGTTGACCATCAACGGCGAAACGACAGTCGTGTTGACGGCCGGCATGAGCACAGACCAGGTCGTGGATGCCATCAATGACGCCCTGGAAGAGGCCGGCATCGAGGCGCGCACATCGAATGCGAGCGGCGCCGTGAAACTGGAGAGCGACTACTACGGCTCCAAGCACGTGCTCCAGATCGCTTCTTCCCGTGGCTCAGGCACAGCCGGATCAACGGGACTCGGCGCCGAGACTGCGGGGGAGACGGCGCAGTATGCCGGGACCGATGTCGAAGGCACCATCAACGGCGAGGCGGCCACCGGCGATGGGCGGATCCTGACGGGCGATGCTCAGAACGAAACTACCGCTGGGCTGGTGGTGCGCATCGCCACCACGTCCACGGGCGACCACGGCACCGTGATGGTGACCAAGGGCGTCGCCACGCGGCTGGTGGAATATGCAGCGCAGATGGCCGAAGGCGAGAATTCCCTGCTGAAAGTCACCACCACTGGCCTCGAGGAGCAAATCGAGAGGGTCGATGCAGAGATCGAGCGCATGGAGGAGCGCATCATGCTGCGCCAGGAGCAGCTCGTGCGGCGTTTCATCTCGATGGAGGCGATCCTGAGTCAGCTCCAGGCGCAGAGCCGGATGCTGACGTCGAGCTTGGCGGCGCTGCAGACTTTCCAGAACCCTAGTTGACAACCTGATTTGGATGGGCAATAACCGCCGGCGCAGGGGCCCACAGGAGAACGTTAGCCGTGAATAACAAGACGGTGCTTACTGCCTACCAGCACACGGCTGTGCAGTGCAGTACGCCCCTGGGGCTCATTATTCTGCTGTACGATGGGGCGCTGGCGGCTCTGCGGGTGGCATTGGAGCTTATGGAAAGCGGGGAGATCGAGCAGCGCTCGGACGCCATTGACAAAGCCCGCCGCATTATCACCGAACTGCAGTGCTCTCTGGACACGGAAGCAGGAGGAGGGTTCGCCGACCGGCTGATGGCGCTGTACGGGTACATGTACCGCCGGCTCATCGAGGCAGACCTGAGCGACGATGCCGGCAAGCTCAGTGAGGTCATACGCCTATTGGAGGGGCTAGCCGATGCGTGGCGACAGGCAGAGGCCAAGTCAGCCGAAGCCGTCGGCAGCGGAGGCGCCGATCGCGCAAGCGCCGCAGAGGTCGTTGGGGACGGTATTGGAGTCGCTGCTGACGACGACCAAGCAGTGCTGCGACGCCCTTTCGTCGGGGCAGCTTGAGGCTGCCAGCGGTGCCGCCGCCGAGCGCGACCGCCTCATCACAGAGTTCAGTGAGCTGCTCGCCGCGCCGGCCGACGCCGCCGGAGAGCATGCTGGTGCGCAGGTCGCCCATCCGGAGTTGGCTGCTCTGGCTGATGCCGCCGCGAAGGCCGATGCTGCATGCCTCGCCGCGCTGCAGGAGCAGCTCACCCGGCACAGGCAGGCCCTCACCCGCATGGCTGAGAACAAGCACGCACGCCGCACGTACGCCGCCCCCCGGATCGGACATCCCCGCTTCGTCTCCCAAAGCAGATGATGTGCTCGCCGGGAACGCCGGCCGCTCACCCGGGCAATCAGAGCCGCTACCAGTACTTCAGAATCAGATCCCGCGTCTTCTTGATGCCCTCGATCGGGTCGCTCTTGCCCTCGAATTCGATGGAGAGCGCCCCGGCATACTTGGCGCGCTTCAGCATGCGCAGCACGCGCCGATACTTGATCTCGGTCTCCTCGCCGTTGGCGTCGAAGCTCTTGGCCTTCGCGTGCACATGATAGCTGTACCGGGCCAGCTTCCTGCACTCTCGGTACCGCAGGTTGCGCGGTTCCTTGGGCCAGTTCAGGAAGTCCAGGCAGGCGCCCACCCACTCTGGGTCCGTGCCCTTGATGATCTGCACGATGTTGTCGGCTGAGCGAGAGACGCCGCCGTGGTTCTCGATGGTGATCTTCAGGTTCAGCTCCCTGGCCAGCGGCAGGAGTTGGTTGAAGGCGCCGATCACTCGCTGCACGCCCACCGTGTCGTCGTCTTCTCCCTCAGCGACCCGCCCCGCATTGATACGTACCAGGGGAGCGCCCAAATAGGCGGCTGCCCGCATGCGCTCCTTGGCCGTCTCGATCTGTTCCTCCCGCTTCGCCTCGTCCGGTGTGGCGAGGTTGCCGCCCAATATGACGCCCGTAATGATGCCGTCCGCCTCCGCGACAGCTTCTTTGATCTTGTCCAAGTACGCCTGGTCCCAGGATTCGAAGAACATGTCGTTCAGCGCTATGCCTCTGATCCCGAGCTCCTTGAGCGCTGCCGGCGTGCCTTCGAGCGATAGCGTCCCGTCCCGGAGCATTTGCCGCAAGCTGTACGTCTCGCAGCTCACTACGTTTTCTCTCCGGTGCTTCTGTGCCCGTGCCGCGCTCCAAGTGCTCGCCAGCATGAGGCAACACAGCAGCACAATGCCACTGGCGTGACCATGACGCATCTTCGCGTGCCCTCCCGGGAGTCGTGGTGTGGTCATGATGTCCGCCGCGCCACTGGCGCGGCAGACATCATGCCTCGTTCGGGGTGTTATTCGCCGCTGTGTGCCCGGCCCCTGCACAGGGCGGCATGTGGTGCGGCGGCATGGGAGTCGGGAGACGAAACGAGGCCAGAGGTCGGCACGGCTCCGGGGTCGATGACGGTGTGTGAGGACGGGCGGCTGCAGGGGGCTGCTGGCCGGCCGAGGCTGCAATCGATGGCTCGTACTCCAGTGCTTTAGCTGGTGCGTCAGTCGGCAACTGTGCGGCGCTAGCGTCGGGCTGGCTCGCGCCCGCTCGCCTACGACGCTGTGCCGGCAGCCCCTCTGGATCAACTGGTGCTCTTGTGGCTGTCTGTCAAATCCGCGTCTGGCCGAGCCAGCAGCCCTCGATGCGTGTCCGAAGTGGCGCCATGCAACGTCGCTACGGCATCGCTCCGCCCGGAGGCAGAGCGTGAATTGGCAGCCACGCGCCCGCCCAGGAACGTTCGGCGTCCCGGAGCACGGGTGTGTTGTGGCGTCGGCGCTGCGGGGGGAACGACGTTGTGGCAATGCATGCAGGGACAGCGGCTGGGGTGGGGAGGGGATATGCGCCGGCAGGGATCATCGACGGCGCGGCCGCGTGTACCTGCCATGGCGCCCGAGGAGGGAGAGGAACCCATGACACACCGGGCGCCTTCATTGCCATCGCCCGCGCTTGATCGCAGACGCGTGGCTTGATCGACACAAAGGCACAAGCTGAGCCGCTCGTAGCGGATCTCTGCCTGGCAGTGTCGAAACTGCTCTTGCATATTCTCTGCGGCACATTCACTGGAGCTTCGCCCGAGTCGGTCTGCTGTCGTGCGAGACGCCGTCCCGAGCAATCCTTCTCACTTTCATATATCGGCGTGCTCTCGCTCACGCTTTAGCGCTTTTTCAAGCTCCTGATAGCAAATGGCAGTAGGAGCGACCAGCTTGGTCGCCCCTACTGCCATGGTCGCTGAAGCCCGACGCCCAAGATCGCCAACTGCGGTTGGTGACCTAGCGATGCTCGTTGACGGTCTCAAGCATGGCCATGAGATTCTCGATGGGCGTCTGCGCCACGATCTGATTCGAGCAGCCCACCATGATACTGCCCATCTCTCTGGCCACCTCGAGGGCCGACCGGGCTTCCGCAACGACCTCGTCCCGCGTGCCGCAATGGAGCGTCTCCGAGCTGATCCCACCCAGAAGGGTCAGCTCCGGGTAGCGCTGTCGCAACGCCCGCAGATCCATGCCCGCCTGCCGGTCGATCTCGTAGAATGCATCCACGCCGGAGGCGCCGAACAGGTCTTCGGCCACCGGCCAGAGGTCTCCGTCGCTGGCGAACATATGGAAACATCCATGCTCGTGACAGGCGGCCGACACTTTCTGCAGTGCCGGCAGCATGAGCTGGTGAAACGCCTTCGGCGAATAGAAGGGCCCGTTCTTGCCGGCGAAGTCGCCCCCGCCCTGCAGGAATCGGAGCCCCATCTTCGCCTGGCAGGCGATGCTGCGCACGCTGCGCTCCGCCTGCGCGTCCAGATGACGGGCGACGAGGTCGGGCCGCAGCGCCACCGCCTCAAGCCAGACGGCCTCGCGGGGAACGCAGATGCCGACGCCGCCGCCCGGCACTGCTCGCTCGTGCCCGAATACTTCCAGGGCCGCCGCTGAATCGGCGAAGCTCTCCGGAGTAGGGCTGTGGCGCGGCGCTGAAGTCTCCAGAGCCTCGACGCGCCGCTCGATGTCCACGAGCGTCGGTTCGGCCCGGTGTTGGGAATCCACCACCTGGTAGAGCTCCGTCTCGGGATCAAATCGCATTACGTACCAGGCGTCGCCCGGGTCGCCGAACATGAAGGTAGACTTGTCGATCTTCCGCGTGGGCTTCTCGTTCTTCCGCCAGTAAGCTGGGCGGACGTAGTCCACGTTCAGGGCGTTGGCGAGGTCGTGGGCGTCCTGGCGAGAGCGCTCGCGGAACTCCCGATGTGCCGCCTCGCCCTCCCAGAGGGCCTTCGACTCACGCCACTGCTGTATCCCGCCACCGACGTACGCCTCCCGGCCGAGCAGCGCCGAGGCCACCCGCGACGATAGTCCTGCCTGATACGTCGGAACGATGTCCGTTGGCCGGTGCTCGAAAATGGCGAGCACGCGTTCCTTCGGCAGCATAGGTTCACCTCAACGCATGACTTCGAGTTGCCGAGTGCCGCGATCGCACCGAACGCAATACAGTTCCGCAGAGCGGGCGCAGACGCCTGCCTGACCGCGTCGCCGTGCAACAGACCTCGCCGTTTCCCTCCGGCGACAGGTAACCCGGCTTCCTATGCGGAAATCCGCCTCGTTCGGCAACACAATGCAGCTCCGTCCCTGAATGCCGCCCGCTGGGAGCGGGCGTGGCAGGGCCTGGAAGGAGCATATGCATGAGCACTATTTGTGCTTTCGGCAGACGGGCAACGCCGGCAATCATCGCATGGGCGCTCTTCGCCACCATCGGAAGTGGGGCCGAGGTGAAACTGCGTGGTGGGAACCTCGTGCCCAATGACGGCTTCGAGGCAGTAGACGCCGGGACGGGATTCGCCGAGGGCTGGGAGGGCTTTTTCAGCCCCGATTGGGGCGAGTGCGCCGGGCGTGCGCGCCTGAGTACGGAGCAGCCTCACGGGGGCAAACGCTGCGCTGAAATATCGGATGTTACGAACCGGTATGCCGTGGGCGCGGAGCGGCTGGCGATCGAGCCAGAGAAGGCGTACCTGCTGAGGGGCTGGATCCGCACGGACCTGCGAGGGGGCGAGGAGGCTTACATTGTCGCGTCGTGGTTCAGCGACGACAATTGGCTGAGCCTCCAGCAAACACGCGGCGTCCGCGGCGTGCGCCCGTGGCACGGAGTCGAGATGCTGCTGCTCCCGGATGCACGGGACTCACGTGCGAGCCAGCTTCAAGTCTCGTGCCGAGTGCGCGGCGAGGCCGGCCACGGCCAGGCATGGTTCGACGACCTCGCGCTATTCGAGTGCGAGCCACCGCCGTCTGAGCCGCGGGCGACGGCCGAGCAGCGGCGGTATCGGAACCTCGCGCGGGAGTTGCTGATCCAGCAGGCCGTATGGCGCGAGCGCACGCGTACGCTCCAGCGCCGCCGGGCCGACCTCGAGCGACTGCTCGCCGAAGCCGGCACGCCGTTTCATCGGCTCGTCGCCAGGCATGGGCGCGCCGTACAAGAACGCCGGTTCCTCGTCCAGGAGGGGCGCACGTTCGCCGAGATCGAAGCCAGCGTGCTCGCGGGCGGCGCCGAAGCCGCGGACCGCCTGGATGAGCTGCAGGAAGAGCCTGACCCCCGTGATGCCGCATTCGCCGAACTGGAGGCAGCGTTGGCGCTGAAACGGCAGCTCGCGCGCGATCCGGACCTGCGCCGCTTCTATCTGTGGGCCCAGCTTCACGCCTGGCGCCCGAAGCCTCTCGGCCCGCGGCACGCCGGGCAGGAGCTGACGGTTCCGGATGAGTATGCTCGCCTCATGCGAGCCGACACGGAGCGGGCGCACGAGGGACTGCTCGATCCTATCGTCTCGCCGCACCTCGACCTTGCCCGAGACCGGGGCATCGTTGACATTGCCGTGCGCCTCTATGCCGCGCCCGGAGCCATCCGCCTCCATGCGGCGCTGCATGATGCGGCCGGCAACGTCGTGGCTCTGCAGACCAAAAGAGTCACCGCGCCACGCGAAGCAGGCGAGCGTCTTCGCCTCGTTCTTCCGTCGCCGCGGTACTGGTACCCGGATTGCCCGTACACGTATGAACTGGTGCTGGCTCTGTCGCGGGGCGATCGCCTCGAGGACATATGGCGCGGCAAGGTGGCCTTTCGCCAGATTCGCTGCGTCGAGACCGACGTCACGGCCGCAATGCGGCACGCCTGGGAGCTGCTGCTCACCGACTATGCCATGGTGGTGAATGGCCAGCCCTTCTTCCCCACGGGCACCGTGTGCGGGGGGCCAACACCAACCGGAGCCGTCGCCGAACAGCAGGCTGACCTTTTCGAGGAGCTGTGGCTCGATTTCCAGCGCACCTACGGCTTCCGCTCGGGCGGGATCGACGGCGACCGCGGGCGGGTATTCGACGAGCGCGGCCTGGGGTTTCTCGCCTCGATGAGACCGAGCTATACAGCCATTCGAAGCTACGTCACCGCCGCGCGGGGACTCGAGGACTATCGGGAGCGTCTGCGCGAGGTGCGCCGGGCGCTGCATCATCCCTCGATCCTGACATTGGAGATTGGCAACGAGGCCGAGTTGGCCGTCTGGGGCGCGAGCCTCCCCACCTACTACGGCGCCGAGCTGTGGCATTGCTTCGATGAGGTGGCTCGCTGCGTACGGGAGGAGTTGTCGCCCGACGTCCCGGTCGGCTACGTGCGGGCGGGCACGTTCAACCGGGTCGCGCCGGTTCTGCGCGAGGATTACAGCGGCGTGAACCAGTACACCGGCCGGTATGGGGGACGCGTGTGCACCATCGCTGCCGACTTGGCGTCGCTGTCCCGCGTCGCTGCTTTCGAGGACAAGCCTTTTGGCATTACAGAGTGGAACGGCCCGAAGTACTCGTGGGCGACGGCTGGCGTCGGCGGTGTGACCGAGCGCGGATCGGCGCACTACATCTATCGGTACTTCGACACGATGCTTCGCACGCCGGGCGTGATGCTGTCCACTGAGTTCGTGCTCAACTGGGTGGTCATGCCCATCGAGGACCTCACCACTGTGCCCATCGAAGAAGGCCTGGCGTGGCGCAAGACGCTGCGCTGGTCGCAGCAGAAGGGGTGCGATTGGTACCCGTACGTCTGGCCGCCCGGTCCCGCCGACACCCCCGCACGTCGGGCGATGCGGGGATTCCAGAGCCCCATGTACTTCCTCCGCAGTACACCAGGGGAGATACTCGTCGCCCACGCGCGGGAGCGCCTTGGGGAGGCCCAGCAGCTTGCGGCGGCCATGGCCCGCCTTGGCAAGATCGTCAGGGTTGAGGAGATCCGACGGGGATTCGATCTCGCCTCGCTCGATGCGAACGTCGTCGTGCTCGGTGGCTTCGGAGACGACCAGCCGGAGTGCATTCGCCGCCTCGAGCGCATCGGTGTGCTCGGCATCACGGACGCGACCTTCCCGGCCACCGGCAAGTTCCTCATCCAGGAGCGGGTGAATCCCTACTTCCCCGAGCGGTACCTCGTCGTGGTCGCCGCCGCGGACGGCGCCGGCATGCGGGCGGCCCTCGAAAAACTCAGTGAGAGCGCGGATGGGCTTGCCGAGGCGCTTGGCCGCGATGCGTCGTGCCGTCGCGTCATAGCCCTGCTGGACGACGATGATGGTGTGTGGTGGAGTTTCTCCAGATACGTCCTCGAACTGCCGGCGCGTGGCGTCTTCCGCGGCGGCGAGGATATCCGGACGTCTCTGTCGCCCGACGAGTTCTTCCAGCAGGATGGAGGCAGACGCCCAAAGCACGTCGACACGGCCGCCATTATCCTCGCGCTTTCGAGGCCGCTGAGCGAGGATGAGTTCGCCGTCGTTCAGCGGCTCGCCGCCCAAGGGACGAACGTCGTCGTCTCCATGGCTGCGTACCGGGCGGATGAGAAGCTGAGGCGGCTGTTGGGCGTTCAGGTGGGGCGTGTGCATGAGCTGACAGAGGACATACGCGTCGAGAAGTGGGCACAGCAGCCTCTGGCGGTGCCGCAGCTCGGGCAGGCGCGCGCCGAGGCCATTACGCGATTCGGCCGGGTCGCGCCCGGGTCGGAGGCCTGGCAGAGAGCGATGACGATCCACGAGCTTTCGGGCGACGGATGGCGGGGCGCCGCGCGCGCAGCCGGCGGCGCTCCCGTGGTCGTGCAGAAAACCGTAGGCGAGGGCAATTGGTGGCTATTCGGCGCGGACATCGCCGCCGTTGTGGGGCTTCACCGGAACGTGACGCGCCGCGGCGTGGTGCACTCATCCTACGATCGGGATACGGCCTGCGGCCTTGAGCGACTGTCGCGCCTCATCATCAACGCCTGTGCCTTCGGCCTCGAGGACCGACCGCCGACAACACCGGCGCTTCGATGCGTTCTGCGCACGAACAAGGAAAGCTTCGACTTCGACGACCGTCTGGAGCTGCAAGTGCATTTGACCGATCTGAGGGGCCGTCCGCTGGACGATGCGTACGTGGGCGTGGGCTTGGTGTACGAGGGCGGCAGCTTCGGCCCGGGCGCGGTTCCTCAACGCTTCTTCGCTGCCCGTGATGTTGGTGGCGGCGCGTACGAGGCATCAGTGCCACTGCGCCGGGACGGGCACGATGGTGACGGGGCGCATCTCCCGCCGGCCCGCGGCGCGACACGATACGCCGGGCAACGCTTCCTCCGCATCCTCGTTGACGCCCGTAAGCCGGGGTTTGTGCCCGACTCCACGGCGAAGGTGGTGCGGGTCGGCGGGGAGAGCGACTGGGAAGAGCGCGTGCACACGTTGAAGCACCTCATCAGGACCGGCCTCGTGCGGTACGTGCACAGCGTGGATGACCGGGAACGCTTCGTCGAACTCACGGCAACGGTGCTTGTTCCCGCCGAAGTGAAGGTGGGGGAGACCGCGCGCTTCGACATCACGGTCACTCGCGTGGAGCGCGACGACGGCGACGACTGGCTTGAGGGCCTCACGCTTGTCGCACGGCCTGTGGATGGCGGTGAGGACGTGCTGCTCCCGCTCCGGCCCGAGAAGATCCTCGCCGCAGCACGCGCTCCTGTCGTGAGCCAAGCCCCCGACCGTGTGCTCGTGGTGACCGCGGCCTCACCTGCAAACCTGACAGCGACGTGGGTGCCGGAGAAAGAGGGTCAATACGCCCTGCTGTTCAGATACCGCTATAGCGACCAATACCACATCGAGACTACGCATCGGATCGCCTGCGAGGACGATCTCGCCGGCCTCGGCGTCATGGTGACACGCTAGGCCCGGCCTACATCCGCGGCATCGCGACAGGCCGCGGCGTTCGTCAACGAGGCTTATACGATGACCCGTCCTCTTGCGTTCTTACGGCAGCATCCGGATGCCGCTCCGGAGTGAGGTGAGCATGAGTCCGAGGAGTCCTGCCGTACCTGGACCGCACCGCGACTTCCCTCAGATTCTGCCTATGCGGGAGCGCGCCAACGTCATCAATGGGATTCTCGAGAAACGCCTGGCGACCATCCTTTCCCAGGCCATGCGAGAGACCGGGCTCGACATGTGGCTGATCCTCTGCCAGGAAGACGATCTCGATCCCGTGTTCACTACGTTGATTCCCATGGACACCTGGTGCCCCATCCTGCAGATGCTGGTCTTCTACGACCGCGGCGGCGACGAGGGCGTGGAGCGCATCAATCTGTGCAGAACGAACACGCACGGGCTCTACGACAAGCCCTGGAAGGGCCAGCACCACGAAGAACAGTGGCCGCTGCTCCGACAGATCATCAAAGATCGAGACCCAAAGCGCATCGGCATCAACACCGGCTCGGTGCAATGGGCCGCTGGCGGCCTCACGCACAACCTGTACACGCAGCTCGCCGAAGCGCTGCCCCCGAAGTACGTTGATCGACTGACCTCCGCCGAGGCACTCGCCACGCGCTGGCTGGCGACTCTCAGCGACGACGAGATCGAGCTGTACGAGCATGTCGTCAACGTAGCGCACTGCCTGCTGGCAGAATGTTACAGTCGGAAAGCCATCGTCCCGGGAGTGACTACCCCGCAGGATCTGGAATGGTATTACTGGCAGCGCTGCGCCGACCTGGGTCTGCAGGTCGGATTCAAACCGTTCTTCGTTCTCAGTCGCGGCGAAGACATGAAAAGGAAGCACGGCGAGACGGATCGGGTGATCCGTCCGGGTGATTTCATCCGATCCGACGTGGGCATCCGCTACTTGCGGCTCAACAGCGACCACCAGCAGTGGGCCTACGTGCTGCGACCAGGCGAGAACGACGCGCCCGACGGCGCGAAAAGGCTCATGGCAGAGGCCAATCGGCTCCAGGACATCTTCATGGCCGAGTTTCAGCAGGGCCTCACCGGCAACGAGCTTCTGCAGAACATCCTCACGCGCGCCCGGCACGAGGGCCTCCCCGACCCCAAGGTCTACTCCCACTCCCTCGGCCTCTTCCTGCATGAGCCCGGCCCACTCATCGGGCTTCCGTGGGAGCAGCAGCGGTGTCCGGGGCGCGGTGACGTCACGCTGCAATACAACAACTGCTTTACGATGGAGCTTTCCGTCCGGGGCCCGCTTCCGGAGTGGAACGACCAAGAGCTTGTCATGGCTCTGGAGGAGGACGTGGCTTTCAGCGCAGACGGATGCCGTCCCCTCGACGGTCGCCAGACGCAGTTCTACCTGGTGTAGAAGACAGTGGCAGAGCCGGGCATCAATAGGGCTTGCGCACCCGCCGCAGGCATGGCCAACACAGTATGCGCAGGTTGGACGGTGTGATGGCATCGTCCGGCTCGATGACCGACACGTCCCAGCCGATGTCGTCCTTGCGACCCCGGTTCTCCCACTGCAGCTTCTTCGGCGACGGATGTCGGTCGTAGTTCTCGCACTTGCCCTCGGCGCGGCTCCAGGCCTGTTTCACCTTGTCTTCGGGGATTCTCATGCGGTCCACTCACCTCCGTCGGACGCTCTCGCGGGTGAAACGCTACTTGTAGTAGTCAAACAACTCCCCCTCGGCGGCCACCATCTCGTCAAACATCTTCCGCACTTCAGCGGTCGTGCACACCGCGGCGGTGAGCGGGTCGAGCAGGACCGCCTGGTAGGCCTTGTGAAGGTCCCGTTCCAGCACCGCCAGCGTTGTCAGCTCCTGCACCGCGACATTGGCCGCATTCAGCGCCGCGAGCTGCGGTGGCAGCTCCCCGACGTAGCACCCGTGAATGCCCGTGTTGTCCACCAGACACGGCACCTCCACGCAGCACCCCTGCGGCAGATTGCTGATGATGCCGTTGTTCGGTACGTTGCCGTTCATTCGGAAGGGTTCGCCGGTCTCCATGGATCGCATGATGTGAGAGGCGTACTCATGCGAGGCCCGCAGCGGGATCGGCTCTTCTCCGCGCAACTGTCGCTGAAGCCGCTCGTCGGCCCACTCCCATCGCCGGCTGCGCCGGTCGTCGCCAGTGACCTTCGCGGGCTCGCGAACATCCAGGCCGAAGCTCTCCAGCAGTTCCGGCCGCTTGCGGAAGTACGGAACGTATTCGGACATGTGGCGCGTTGACTCTGTCACGAAATAGTCGAAGTGGCGCATGATCTCGAAGCGCACCGGATCCTTTGCGTATACTTCGGGATCATCCATCGCCTTTCGCAGCAGCGGATAGGCGTCTTCTCCGTTGTGCCGGTACTCCAGGAACCACGACATGTGATTGATGCCGGCGACCCAGTAGGAGACCTCCTCCTGCGGCACGTCGATGTATTCGGCCAGTCGGCGTGCGGTGCCCTGGACGCTGTGACAAAGGCCGACGACACTGATCGGTGTGGCCTCGGTCATGATCCAGCACAGGATCGCCATCGGGTTGGTGTAGTTGATCATCAGCGCATCCGGGCACACTTCGACCATGTCGCGGCAGATGTCGAGCATCACCGGCGCGGTGCGGAGCCCGCGAAACACGCCGGCGGGGCCTACCGTGTCGCCAATCTGCTGGCTGACGCCGTATGAATAGGGGATCATCATCTCTTCGTAGTACGGCGAGCCGCTGTAGGCTGCCCCGCCGACGCTGATGGCAACGATGACATAGTCGGCGCCATCCAGCGCTTCGCGCCGGTCCGTGGTGGACTCGATCTGCGTGGGCACCTTGTGCAGGTCCACCACCTTCTTCGTGTAGCCGGTGGCGCGGTCGAGATTCTCTTGGCTTATGTCCATGAGCGCGATGGTGCCTTCGCGCAGCTCCGGATATGACATGATGTCTGTGCTGAGTCGGAGGCCGAATCCGCTGCCGGCCCCGATCATGGCGATTTTGGCCATCTGCTGTTCCTCCGTGTGATGCTGGGTGGTGCGCCGGACATATGGCGCACTCGGGTTTCGGCTCCGCCGATCGGAGACTCAATGCAGCCCAGGTGTGCTGGCCAATGCGGCTCCGGCCTCCGTGGCCCCGATCCATGTGTCTTCCCCGAGTTTCACCTACTTCCCTCTCAAGCCCCGGCAGCCGTCGGCGCCAGCGACACCGGGGGGATATCCATCATGGTCGCCAGGCCCGGCGGCGCCTCGACCACGCGCCGGGCGCTGTTGACGACGATGGCCTGGGTGGAGATGTCCCCCTGGACGCCATCTACTTTGACCGTCACAGGCGGCGTGCCATCCAGCACGATGGTATCACCCGGCTCCGGAGCGCCGACGCGCATCTGGAGCTCCAGGGCCAGTACCTCTTCGCCGTCCTGCTCCAGCCAGGTTCGTTCCCTCAGCCCCGCCACATGCCCCGCGGGAATACCGAAGAACTCCGTCTGCAGGGGCGCGTGGGCGATGACCGGCTCGAGGCTGTGGTGCAGGTCATCGGTGGGCCAGCCGAGAGCCTCCGCGATGCCAAGCAGCGACTCTTGCAGGCCGATGTGCCCCATTCGACCGGTGGATGCGCGTCGCTGAAACTCATCAACACTCATCCCCGTGCCCACTTTCGCCTGGAGTTGTCGTCTCCGCGTGCCAACGTCAACAATGCGAGAGACGCGGATCTTGCGCACGTCCGCACACATGGCGGTGAGGGCGACCGGAAGCGTGTCCATGATGAAGCCGGGGTTGATGCCGGTGCCGAGCACCGTGACGTCGTGCTCCCTGGCGAGCGCGTCGATCTGTGCGGCGATCTGCGGATTGCGCCTGCGCGGGAACGATAGTTCCTCGCACGTGGAGACGATGTTCATTCCGGCCCGGACGATCTCGACGAGCTGCTCATGCACTTCCTGCAGATGGGAGCCGGTGCAATGGAAGGCAACATCCGCCGACTCATCCCGGCCGCCACGCGCGAGCTCTTCGATGCTCCCGAGCACCGGTACGCCCAGTGCCTGGTCGAGCCCGGCGGCCTCGCCGGCGTCTTTGCCGATGAGATCGGGGTTCACGTCCACGCAGCCGACGATTCGCATGCCAGCCTTGCGGCTCGCGAGTCGCACGACGCCGGTCCCGATGGCGCCGAGGCCGTACTGCACGACCCGGATCTGCTGATTCGTCACTGAACTGCCTCCTCGTATTGGCCACGCGGCGTAAGGCCGCGACATGCTCCGTATCGCATAGGCGCTCAAGTGTGTCCTCGGTTACGTCGAGTGCCCGATGAGGCCAGTTGGGTATGACCGAAGCGCCAACTTCGCCACCACTGCCGAGTGGCCCTTCCGACGCGTGTGAGCAATCTCACGATATTTGGTGACCGCAGGACGGTCGTGTGAGCCCACGGATGGGCTAATTGAGCCTCATTACAGAACAAGATCGGGCACCTCGGGTAACATCCGACACGAAACCTGCCGGGGAGCATATGTCCAAGGAATAGGTGGATCGTCCATGATTAGGCGTTTGGCACTCTATCTGGTAATCGCGGCCTCGCTCGCCCTCCTGTTGCCGCAACTCTGGCGCCTGTTCGAGATGCCGTCAGAGGCCACTCCCGCTCCCAGGGCGGCAACGCGGACCGGCGATAGGGCCTCGCGTCCGGCGGACATAACCGGGAAAGGCAGTGAGGCAGCCAAAGCAGCAGAAATGCCCCGGGTGGTCGTTAGCCCGCAGATGCCTCTCAAACCAGGCCCGATCGTCGAGGTGGCCGAAGGTACTGCCGGCCTTCTGGGGTCCTACCGGGACAAGTACAACGTCCGCAATGCCATCAGCCGCATACAGCAGATCCCCGTGGGCCCGACTCAGGGGTTTAGATTCGTTGTGTTCGGGGACAGTCGGGGTAATGCGTCCGTGTGGCGCAGGATCGCGGCGTCGATCAACAAGTACGACCCGGTGTTCGCCGTCAATACGGGAGACATGGTATCGACGGGCCGGGCACAGGAGTTCGCCGACTATCTCATCCCAACGCTCGAAGCCAACGCCAGGAACTACGAGTTCCTCCCCGTGATGGGCAATCACGACTCGGGCGACAATGGCCGGGAATACGACTATCTCTTCGGCGCCGATGCGCGCGTCTATCGCTTCCACTACGGCGACAGCGTGTTCGTCGTCCTGGACAACGGGAGCGTGGGCGTGCGCCTGCCGTGGTCGGAGCAGCTTGCGCTGGCCGAGCAGTGGCTTGCCGAGCCGCCGAACACGCATAAGTTCGTCTTCACGCACAAGCCGCCCGCGAACGTGCGGAAATGGGCCTATCACGCGGCCAGCTACTCCGAGTCGGTTGCGCTGACGAAGTTGATGAGCAGGCACCACGTCGATCATGTCTTCGTCGGACACATTCACGCATACTCCACGGCTGAGGTCGGCGGCGTCGGTTACACGGTGACCGGCGGCGGGGGCGCGTATCTCCACAATCGGTTTGGTCCTACCGGCAGCAAGCACCATTTCGTCGTCGTGGACGTCACGCCTAACGGGGTCAAGCAGCAGGTCGTGCGCTTCTGAACGGGAACACGCCTTGGCAAGCTGTCTGCGGCTAACGGCGGTGCGACCATGGGGAACTGCTTTGCGGGGCGGCCTCCGATGAGCCTCGCGGCCCGATCCATCCTGCCTATGGCGTTCAGTATCATGCTCTCCGGCATCCACACGGAGACCCGCGCGGATCTTGGAGCCAGCTCCGGCGGCCACTACGTCCGGTACAACGGCAACACGCTCGTGCTCGTCGGCGACAGCGGCACGCAGTGCGTGATGCAGAATCTCAACATCGACTATCGGCAGTGGATTGATGACTGCCACGCACGAGGCATCCCCGCCGTGCACATCTGGTCCTTCCTGGCCCCGCGGCAGAGGCAAGATGGCAGCGTTGTTGAGGATCGCTACGGCTATGTCTATCCGGGCGTGACGCCGTGGGCCCGCCTGTCGCCAGAGGCGCCGCCCGCGACGGATCAACTCCCACGGTGGGACCTGACGCGCTTCGACGAAGGCACTGATCCTGCCAAGCACTACTGGCCTCGCCTGCGCGACCTCTGCGCCTATGCCAAGTCGAAAAGCATGATCGTCGGCATCACCGTCTTCTTCGGCTGGCCGAAGCATAATCATCCGGACCGACCCGACTGGTCGTATCACCCGTTCAACGTGCTCAACGGCGGCTTTCTCACCGACTCGGGCCGCATTACGACGGCGTGTCAGCGGATCTTTTCGCCCGGTGTCGAAGTGCTCAATGAGCCGTGGTCGAATGCCTGGCCCGGCGCCAAGAAGAGCCAGTGGGTGTGGGAACGCTTCGCCGATAAGCTGATTCGGCACGCCGGCGGGTACGGCAACGTCTTCTTCGTATTCATGGACGAGCACAGCTACTCGGAGGGCAACTGCGGCGAGCACTTCCTCCGATTCTTCAGGAGCCGCGGCGCGGTCTGGACCGATTGGGACCGGCGCCGGGAGGAGGTGGATTTCGTTTTCAGCTCCACCTTTACCCGCGACGACAAGAATGGGGACGCCGTGAGGAACTTCTCCAAAGCGCCCGCTCGGCCATATCTGCATCTGGAGGGCGGGCCGTATCAGGGCGAAGGGGTGCGCCGGGCCATCTGGACGTTTCTCATTGGCGGCGGGCACTACTTCCTGCACAACGACGCCGGTCAGGAGACGGTCACCACAGGCATCATGGGCTACGATCCCCAGGTGGCGGGCGGCGATAAGGCGATGGAGCGGCGCGACTGGCTGGGCCATGCGGCCCGCTTCTTCAACGAGGGGATCGCAGACCTCGACCACATGGCGCCGCACAATGACTTGGTTACCGCCGGCACTGCCTACTGCCTGGCGCGGCCGGGCGTTGAGTATGCCGTCTATTCGATAGCCGGTCGAGAGTTCTCACTCGACCTCTCCGCCGCTGTGGGCAAGTCTCTCTCCGCCCGATTCTACGATCCTCGATCAGGGAAGTACGGGCCTCCGTTTCAGTGCGCGGGCGGCGCTCCCAGGACATTCGAGAAGCCAAGCGACGCGGACTGGGCGCTTCTGGCGCGGGCACAATGAGGGCTACTCGGGGCGCAACATCTGCAGATCTCCGGTAGGGACACCCAGTACGTCGAACTTGTCGAGCCTGAAAGTGTGCCAGTAGCATCGCCACCGAGGGTCGGGCTCCAGGATGGCCGCCAGCCGCCGGATCATCTCCTCCTTGACCGCGCTGTGCTCCGGCGCTTGGGCGAGGTTGCGGTATGAGGGATCGCTCAGGTCGTAAAGCTCGTCGAAGTTCGACGTGAGGTTGTACGTGTACATGAACAGGCGGCCGCCGGCGAGCTGGGCGACGGTGGCCACGGCCGGGTTCGGGCACACGTGCCAGCCGCACTCGAAGATGAACGGCGCATCGCGCTCGGATTTGTCCCCGCGCACGAAGGGGATGAGCGACTCCCCATCGAGGCGATCATCGGGCTTAATCCCGGCAATGTCGAGAATCGTCGGCGCGAGGTCGAGTAGGCAGATCGGTGCATCTATCTGCGACGCCGCTGACCGCTGGCCGGCGGGGAGCTTTATGGAGAGCGGCACGCGGGCCACCTTCGGGTGTGCGTAGACGCCCTTGTCAACGAGCGCCAGCTCGCAGTTCATCTCCCCGTGGTCGCCGGCGAAGATGACGAGGGCATCATCGTACAGTCCGTGCTTGTCGAGCGCCGCCAGGAAGCGGCCGATGGCCGCGTCGAGGGCTTCTATCTGCAGGAAGTTGAGGAGCATGTACTTGCGCGCCGTGTCCGCGTCGTACAGCCCCCAAGCCCGGCGATAGAACTCATAGACGCGAGGCAGCTTGCCCGCATTGCCCTCCGTGGCCTCGAAGTAGCTCCGGCGGCAGCTCGATGTGCTCCGCCAGCTCTCTGGCGCGCTGCTCGTAGCAGCCCGGCACCATGAAGGGCTGGTGCGGCGCGAAGAAGTCGAGCTGCAGGTAAATGCCCTCGTGCCGCATTTGCGCCTGCGTGAGCGCACTCTCCAGCGACTCCCGCGCGAGCCACGCCAAATACGAGCTGTATGTGGCCTCCTCGGGCAGCTCGCTGCCATCGGGCTGCGTTACCCAGCCGCCGTAGGCGTGTCCGGGCGTGCGTCTGTCGGGACGAAGACCCGTGAGCGGATCGCGAAACACAGGGGGCTTCACACCGAGCTCGCGGAGGTATCGCAGGTACCCATCGTCGTCCGCCATCGGCGGCGCCCAACGATTCCAGGGCGTGTCGTTCTCGCCGAACGCCGCCATGAACTTCGCGGGCCCCACGTGGCACTTGCCCACGTGCTTGGTGCGATACCCTGTCGCCCGCAGGTACTCCGGGAAGATGGCGTCACTCTCCCGCAGGGCCACCTCGAAGCCCTCGTGGGCGCGCTCCTCATTCACGAGAATGTACGGGTAGCGGCCGGTGAGATACGCTGCCCTGGACGGGCCGCACAGCGGCGACACCGTGAAGGCGTTCGCGAACCTGGCTCCATCGCCGAGCAGCCGGTCGATGTTGGGCGTGCGGAGGTGCTCCCGGATGGCGCTCCCGAGTTCGTAGCTCTCGGGTGGGATCATGTCCACGGTGATGAAGAAGATGTGCGGTCGGCTCGCCGACCGCTCGAAGTCGAAGCCGTGAACGCCCGCGCGCGCGTCGAGATACCGTCGCTGTGCCATTGATCTATTGCGCCTCCTGAGCCCTCGGGGAACTCGGTCGCTACATCTCCTGGCGCATCGCCCACCAGCCTCGGACGTAGCGGAAGCCGATCTTGCGGTACAGCTCCGACGGCATGCCATCCTTGGTGGTGGTCAGGAACACGTGCGGTGCGCCGTGGCGCAGCACCTCGTGCACCACTTTGGCGCACATGCGCTTGCCGATGCCACGGCGGCGGTGCGCCGATGACGTGAGCACGGGCCCAAGCTGCGGCCCGGTGCCCCAGGCAAGCGACGGTGACTCGAGGCTGGTGGTAAAGCCGACGAAGGCGACCAGCTCATCGCCCGAGTGCACCACCACGACTGGCCCGGCGGCCGGCGTGCGATACTGATTGGCCCAGCCTTGCTTCGTCTCGCCCAGGCAGAGCCGATGGATGCTGCGCACCGTCCGCGCGTGCGTGAGCGATGTCGGGTACAGTGCCCGGTACTCGTAGCCGTGCTCGTCGCGTGTCGGGTCGGGCGGCAGCGCGGCCATGCTCCGGGCGTTGCTTGCGTCGAAGATGTAATGTGCCTCGCAATGACGTTTGGCGAACCCCTTGGACTCGAAGAACGCCAGTGCCGCCTCGTCGTCCTCCGGCACGCCGAGGATGTGGCCTGTCGCGGTGTAAGACCGGATATCTATGTGCGTTGGGTTCCAGTCCGCCATCGCGCCCATCAATGCGGCCCACAGGCTCTCGCGCCGCTCCTCCGCTCCCGGCCCGGGGTGGACGTGGAAGTACTCTAATTGGGCTCGGTTGGCCGGCTCCCGTCCGTGTCCGTCACATAGGGCGCAGAACGCCGTGATCTCGCCGTCGGTTTCTTCGCCAACCAGCGCGATGGTGGCGTGGGGGGTATCCCCTCTGAACGTGCGGGAAAAGAGCATGGCGGGGGTGATTCGGCCGCCATAGGGTCCGGTCAAGTGCGCGTTGACCACGGAAAGCGCACCCAGGACGTCGGCATCGCAGAATGATCGTATCTTCATGTGTCTTAATCCCACCTGGAGTCGGCGAGCTTTCCCCATTGCCGGGGCCCGGCCAGCTTTCCCGGTCACTGCTTCCCGTTCCTCTCCCGCCTGCTGATGCTCTGGTGTTGTTGGAGTCTTGACCACCACGATGGAAGGCACTGCGAGGGCTCTCAGCGAACATGCATGCTGTTGAAGCGAGTGCACGCGACCGAGCAGCGTATGGGTACAGGCTGTTGGGTGGCTGGGCGCGATGCTGAGGGGGCCAAGGATGCCTGATATTATCCGGGTCAAACCGCACCACTTCATCGACATCGTCACCGCGATCGGCCAAGGGCAGAGGCGCTTTGAACCCCATCCATACGGCCATGCGGTGCACACAGTCGCGCATAAGGTCATGGCCGACCTGGACGCTGTGCTCCAACTGGAGCTCGGCATCGATGACATCTGCGAGCCGTGCGTGCATCACGTCAATGACGAGTGCGACGATGAGATAGACACCAGCTTCCGGCCGGAGGCGCCGTCGTCAAAGATGGCCTGGAACTTGCTCATCGACAAACGCTGGTGTAAGAGGTTGGGGCTCAAACAAGCAGATCGCGTCAGCGTGGTCGAGTTCTGTCGCATCCTGCGCGCCCAGATGGGCTCGGACATATCCGCCATCTACCGCGAGATCCCAAGAGAGATGACTGTCGAGCGGCAGCAGGCGCTCGAGCGGGGCCTCGCGTACTTCCTGGACGATCCTACAGAGCCGTAGCCGCGGGGATCCGCAAGTGCGGGGCAATGCAGTCAGCCAGAGGGAGCATTACTATGTTGCGAATGGCCCGTCGTGCCGTATCTGTCGTTACGTGTTCTGTCGCCCTTACGGCAAGCTCCGTCGTCGGACTTGCCCAGGAGGATCTTCCGGAGCAAGCGCTGGCGGCCATGAAGAGGGCCACCACGTTCTTCACCACCGAGATCGCCTGCCACGGCGGATACCTGGGTCGTTACTCTGAGGACATGACGGACGTGTGGGGCGAGGGGGAGGCGCAGATCTGGCAGAACTGGATCCAGCCCCCCGGGTGCCCAACGGTGGGCATGGCCTACGTTCGGGCCTACGAGGCAACAGGCGACCGGCAGTTCCTGGATGCCGCAGTCGCCTGCGCCCACGCATTGGCCTGGGGCCAGCTCGAATCGGGCGGCTGGTACTACATCGTGGATTTCAGCCCCCAGGGCGAGCAGCAGTTTTTCTACCGCCACAACGCCAACGCTCCCGATGAGTCGCTCCGGGAGGGTCGCAACATCAGCGTGCTCGACGACGACACCACCCAGCATGCCCTGCGGCTGCTCATGGCCGTCGATCAGCTCGTTGCCGATTCCGAGGTGCGCCTCGCGACGACGTATGGCCTCGACGGCCTGATAAAGGCGCAGTACGAGGACGGCGCCTGGCCGCAGCAATTCAACGTCGAGCCGCCCGACGAGATGCCAATGGCCGAGTACACCAGGATCGACGAGCAGGGGCGCGAGACGGTCCTCAAGAGGCCAACCAGCTACCGGCACTACCCCACGTTCAACGACAGCGCCATGAATGACACCCTCGAGCTGATGCTCGAGGCCTACCGGCGCTACGGCGCTCCGAAGTACATCGAGAGCGCGAAACGCTGCGGCGATTACCTGGTCAAGTCACAACTCGAGCCTCCCCAGGCCGGATGGGCGCAGCAGTACACGCTGGATGGCAAGCCGGAATGGGCCCGGAGATTCGAGCCACCGGCTGTCTGCGCGGCGGTCACCGCTCACAACATCAGATCGCTGTGCGAGCTGTACCTGGTAACCGCCGACGACAAGTACCTCAGCCCCGTTCCCGCGGCCATCAAGTGGCTCAACGAATCGCGCCTGCCTGACGGGCGCCATGCGCGCTTCTATGAACTCGGCACCAACAAGCCCCTCTACTTCACCAAGGACGCCTACCACCTCACCTACAGCGATGCCAACATGCCGACGCACTATAGCTTCCAGGGCGGCTACTTCTCCCGTCAGAGCGATCCGCTATACGACGACATCGTGAAGCGCGGGAGAGATGTAATCCTCAACGAGCGGAACAGGCGCCCGACCGCCGAGGAGCATCTGAGCCGCGCGAAATCCGCCGAGGGCCGCGTCGGGACGCTCATCAACACGCTCGACGATCGGGCCCGGTGGATGGATGACGGATGGATTCGGACGCGCACGTTTGCCCGCAACCTCGAAACGCTTGCCCGCTACCTGAGCGACCTTCGCCTGGCGAAGATCCGGGCGAAGCAGGGCCCCGACCTCGTGCTACGCCGCTCGGAGGTGATGTACGACTCTCAGGTCGGAAAGCTCACTGTCGTCGTGCGGGCAGACGGCGCGACCGGGGCGCTGAGCGTCGCCGTGGCCGCACATCTCGGCGACGAGAAGCTTGGCGAAACGACCGTCCAGGTACTCCCGAGGGGCCCCGCTCTGGCGACGTTCGGGTGTCGGCGAGCGGCCCCGAACGCGACGCTGCGCGTCACTCTCGATCCGCAGAACGACATCGATGAGCCCGACGAGGGGAACAACGAGGTCCGGGTGCCCATGCGTGAGGCCCTCACGGCTGCTGGGAGCCGGTACGCGAAGCTGGCGGCCACTGCCCGCCGGAAGAACCCCATCGTCATCGAGGCCGAAAGCCTCGAGCGCCGGACGAACGTCCGGGTGGAGATCATCAAGGGAGCCAGCGGCGGAAGAGCTATTCGGCTCTTCGATGAGACCAGCGCCGCCGAGGGGCAGATCGAGGTCCCCGCGGGCCTGTACCTCGCGACTATGGTCGGAATGGGCATGGCGAGCGACAAGGACGCTGCACACGTGACCGTGGGCGAGGTGCGCTTTCGGGGACACTTCGGCACCGGCGAATGGACTGAGTCGCCGTCGGACCCAGTCTTTATCAACCTCGCCGGCGGCAAGGTGCGTCTCAAGGTCACCTACGCCGAGCCCGAAACGTTGATTGACAAGATCCTGCTGTATCCGTGTCGGTAGCCACCACACGCAATGGCGGGCCGGGTGTGCTCTGTATGTAATGACCCGGCCCAGCATTGTGTCTCGTGACGAGTGAGCTTGCTCCCGCTGATGGGCGCCGCGCGCTCTACGTGCCTTCCGGACGCCCCGCCCACATCAATGGCCGCCATCTGATGTTCCGGAGCTCAATGGCGCCGTGGTTCCCCTGCAGCATCAGTGGCCCGGGCGTGCCCTCCTTATTGTCGAGCTGCCCGCCGGTGGGGCCGTTCACCTCGGCGTCGTCAATGATCAGCTTCCCATTGTGGATCACCGTCATGCGCGCCTTCTGGGTCACGTTGCCATCGGCGTCGAGCCGCGCCGAGTTGAACTTCACATCGAAGCTCTGCCATTCGCCGGCCTGTTTCGATGCGTTCACCTTCGGCGCGACCTGCTTGTAGATGCCGCCGCAGCCGTTGTTCTTCGGAGGCTGGCCGTACGAATCGAATATCTGAATCTCATACCGCCCCTGCAGATAGAGGCCGCTGTTGCTCCCGGCCGGGATCTTGAACTCGACGTGCACTTCGTGGTCCGTGAACTTATCGTCCGTAACCAGATCCACGCCGTGCCCCGCATTCGTCAGCACACCGTCCACCACGCTCCAACTGTTCTCGGCGTCCGGTTTTCGAATGTGCCACCCGCTCAGGTCCTTGCCGTTGAAGAGCGAGATCCAACCGTCTTTGTCCGGCTTGGCGGGCTGCGTATACACGACGGCACCACCGGCCAGCAGCGCGAGTGCCAGCACTGCACACACGATGGCGGACTTCCTGAGGGTCATTGTGTTCTCCCCTTTCTCGGGGGCGGTTCGGGTATCTGGCTCCGCACCCTCGCGGTTACACGTCTTCCCCAGTCAGTTTCCCGTGTAAATGATATTCTTCATCTCCCAATGAACATCCTTCCACTGCGAGCTTGTGGCGAGCAATACGCCGGACAGGCGGAGCGATCCCGCGCCGGTGACCGTCAACGTACAGCGATAGCTCGGCGCACGCTCTCAAGTCCAAGGCCGCAGGGCCTTCAGCCGCCAGAGGGCCTTTGCCTCGATCCTCCATCGGTCCAGTCCTTCCGGCGCCACCAGACGTCTCCGGTAGTCTCGACCGAGAGCCGTGCCGGAGCCGCAGCAGCTCCCCGCCGGTGCAGTCGGTCACGAAGCGGCAGCCGTCAAGCTCCGCGATCCCCCAACACATCCGCGTCTCGATGGGCGTATAGTCATTGAACTCAGGACGGCACAGAGCAGCACCAACGAGAAACACAAACGCAAACAAGGGGACTCATTCGCCTCCCTGGCATCGAACGCGTCGGTTTTCCTGCACGGCCTCCGCACTCCGACTACAGCACATCCCCGATCGACTTGGCCTGCGTGAGCAGCAGCAGGTAGTCGCGGCCACCGGCCTTCGAATCAGTCCCCGACATGTTGAAGCCACCGAAGGGATGCCCGCCCACGAACGCGCCGGTGCATTTGCGGTTGAAGTATAGATTGCCGACGTGCAGCTCGCGTCGGGCCATCTCCTTGCGACCCCGGTGCCGAGAGTACATCGAGCCCGTCAGTCCGTACTCGGTTCCGTTGGCAATCTTCACGGCGTGGTCGAAGTCTTTGGCCGGAATACACGCCAGCACCGGACCGAAGATCTCCTCCTGCGCAATGCGCGCGTTCGCGTCCACACGCCCGAAGATCGTTGGCTCAATGAACTGGCCGGGCCGATCGAGCTTGCTCCCACCGCACAGCAGCTCGGCTTCGGACTTGCCGATGGTGATGTAGTCGAGGATCTTCTTCTCTGCCGCCGCGTCGATCACCGGCCCCATGTAGTTACTACGATCCTTCGGCGGTCCCACGCTGATCTTTCCCGCCCCCTCCAGGAGCTTCTCCACGACCCGGTCGTAAACGTCTTCCACCAGGATCGCGCGAGCGCCCGCCGAGCACTTCTGTCCCTGGTAGCCGAAGGCAGACGTCACGATGCCCGTGGCGGCAGCGTCGAGGTCGGCCGTCTCGTCCACCAGAACGAAGTCCTTGCCGCCCATCTCCAGTATCGTCCGCTTGATCCAGATCTGGCCCGGCTGCGTCTTCGCTGCCAGTTCGTGGATGTGCAGCCCCACCTCCTTGCTCCCCGTAAACGTGATGAACCGCGTCTTTGGGTGAGCCGTGAGCGCGTCGCCCATGGTGTCGCCGGGGCCCGGGAGGAAGTTAAGCACCCCGTCGGGAAGGCCCTGTTCCCAGAGCACCTCGCAGAACTTCCGCGCGACCGTCGGGGCGGTGGAAGCAGGCTTGAGCACGACTGCGTTGCCGGCCACGATGGCTGCCGAGGTCATTCCTCCCATGATGGCGCACGGGAAATTCCACGGTGAGATCACAATGCCGACGCCCAATGGGATGTAGATGAGGTCCACCTCTTCTCCCGGCACCGGCGTCAGCGGCTGCGGCAGCGCCAGGCGCATCATCTCGCGCCCGTAGAACTCGATCAGATCGATGCCCTCCGCTGTGTCGCCGTCAGCCTCGACCCACGACTTGCCCGTCTCCAGCACCATCAAGGCCGAGAAGTAGTGTCTCCGGCGACGAAGCTCCGCCGCGGTGGTAAGCAGGTACCGCGCTCGTTCGAAAGGATCCACCCGCTTCCAGCGCTCGAACCCCTCGGCCGCCGCCTCCACTGCCCTTTCAGCCAGTGCGGCGTCGGCCTTGATGTATTCGCCAACGACCTGATCCGGCTGTGCCGGATTAGTCGATGTGAAGCGCTCGCCTTCTGCTATCTCCTCCCCGCCGATGACAGATGGGTAGAAAGTACCGCATTCCTCCTCTACTTGCGCCAGGGCTGCCTCGAAGGCCTCGACCTGGCGCGGATCGGTGAAATCAGTGAACGGCTCGTTGCGAAAAGCAGGTAACATCCTGTAACCTCCCGTGAAGCAATTACGCCGCAGGTTCGGCGCGCACCCACGCGCGTCCTTCGTGCCCGCGGCTGTGCCCAACTCGATTGTCTAAAGCTTCACAATGCGATACTATGCTGCGAGACGGATGTGCGCCGTGCGCATTCTCGCCTCACGCATTCCGAAGTAGTGAGTGAAGCTCATGCTCGATCATTGGATGGCCCACGTACCCACTCGCCCGGCTCACCCCGGCGTCGTCTACGCCGCCATTGCCGTGCTGACGCTCTCGTCGGCCGCCTTCTGCGGTCCGGATGCCGTCTCCCTTCGCTCAACCCGGCCTCTGGCGATGTCGGAGGTGGCGCCCAGTGATGCGCGGGTTCCCCGATACGGTAAGTTCGAACTGACGGTGCGGCTCTCCGGCACCTGGGACAATCCCTTCAACGAAGAACAGATCGACATCGCCGCCGAGTTCCTGGCGCCCTCCGGCACGCGCGTCCGACTGCCGGCCTTCTTCTACCAGGCCTACGAGCGGCGGCTTGTCGAGGACGCCGAGGTGTTGACAAGAGTCGGCGAGCCCGTGTGGAAGGTGCGGTATGCTGCCGGCGAGGCTGGCGTACACACGTACACGGTCGTGGCCGAGAGTGGGGGCAGGGCGGTTCGGAGCGAGTTGGGCTCCTTCTCGTGCACGCCCAGCGATGACGAGGGATTCGTTCGCATCGCCAGAGCCAATCCGCTCTATTTCGAATTCGATAGTGGCCATTGCTACTTCCCCATCGGGGAAAACATGTGCTGGCCGGGCCCTGCCGGCACGTACGACTACGATGAATGGTGCGCCAAGCTGCATCAGGCCGGGGGGAACTACGTGCGTCTCTGGACGTGTGCGTGGACGCGTCTAGGTCTCGAGACGGCAGCCCGCGACCGGCCCGACTGGGGTCTGGGAAAGATCAACCTCGAGAATGCGTGGCGGGTGGATTACGTCGTCGAATTGGGGCGCCGCCTCGGCATACGCCAGATGTTTTGCCTCGAAGCCCAGAACTGGTTCCGCCGCGGCCGCGGTTGGGAGAGCAACCCGTACAACGCCACTGTCGGCGGCCCCTGCGAAAGCCCGGGGAGCTTTCTGACGGATCCCATGGCCAAAGCCCTCTTCAAGCGTCGTCTGCGCTATATCGTGGCCCGCTGGGCCTACTCACCGGCGATCTTCAGTTGGCAGCTCTGGAACGAAGTGAGCGCCATGGACGAGTACGATAGCAGGAATGCCGCCGCGTGGCACGCGGAGATGAGCCGCTATCTGCGCAGCATCGACCCATACGACCACCTTATCTGCACCAGCTATGGCAACACCGACGGCGATCCAGCAGTTGATGGCCTCCCGGAGATCGACTTCGTGCAGACGCACTCGTATGGCAGAACGGATCTCGCCGGCACGGTCGCGGAGTGGGCGCCGAAGCTTACGGCGGCCTACGGCAAACCGTATTTCGTGGGCGAGTGCGGCATCGGTCACAGCAGCCGGCTTCACCACGAGCGCGACCCTGCCGCCACCTATTTGCACAACGCCCTCTGGGCCAGCATCGTGAGCGGCGCCGCCGGCACGGCCATGACCTGGTGGTGGGACAACTTCATCGATCCCCAGGACCTCTACCATCACTTCACACCTGTTGCCCGCTTTACTGCCGACGTCAGATTCAACAGGCGGCCGGTCCGTCCGGCGAATGTTCTGCGCCTGCAATATGCCGATCCGAACGTGCCGGCGCGTTACGGGGACGTCGCGCTGGAGGGGACAACCGCGAGTTGGGCTGAGCATCCGGTGAATCAGCCACGCACCTTCACTGTCAACGCCGAAGGCAAGCTGGACCACCCCGAGCTGCTGAGCCGCCTCGCCCACGGCGTCGGCAATCACCGCGACAAGCACAACCCAGTGACGTTCGTCGTCACGTATCCCACGTCCGGCCGTTTCGTCGTCACCGTCAGCGGTGTCTCGGGGCACGGCGGCGCTGGGCTGACGATTCAGTTGGACGACACAGTTGTGCTCGAAAAGCAATTCCCCGACACCGCCCCAGACAACACCGACACCATGTACCAATACGACGGCGCGTATGCGATAGATGTCTCGGCCGGGCGGCATCGCATCACGACGGAGAACACGGGCGCGGATTGGTTCTACGCGGGGTATCGCTTCGAGAAGCTGGTGCCCCTGAGTGGCCCGAATCTTCGCGTGGTTGGGCTGCAATGGACAGATCTCATTTTGCTGTGGCTGCAGAACCGCAATCATACGTGGCACCGGCAGTGGACCGCGGCCGGCTCGGGAGCGAGTGCGGCGCTGAACGTCGAGCCCGGAGGCAAGCTGACGCTGAGCGATGTGCCCACCGGACGCTACCGCAGCACATGGTATGACACGTATTCTGGCGAGACGATCGGCGAGGCAGTCGAGCGTGCGCGGAATGGCAAGCTGACCCTCATTACTCCCCCGATCGAGAAGGACATAGCGGTGAAGCTGCTCCGGCAGTGACCCCCGGGCGCGGACGCTGTGCGCGCGCACAACTCCTCACTTGGCGGCGGCGTGAAGGAGTCCGCCCCCCGCGAGAGGAAATCACCGATGGCCCCCTCGTGCTGATAGCGGGTGCACCGGCTGGTCACGTACGGCCCCCGAGTGCCACCGCCGACGAAAGGAAGTAGCTCGTGCCCAGGATCGCGAATAGCATTCTTGAGCTCATCGGCTGTACGCCCCTCGTGCGACTCAACAAGGTTGTTGGCGATGCCGAGGCCACGGTTCTGGCCAAGCTGGAGTTCTTCAATCCGGCAGGGAGCCTCAAAGATCGCATTGCTATCTCGATGGTGGAGGCGGCGGAGCGCGCGGGTGACCTCACCCCGGGCCGCAGCGTCATCGTGGAGCCGACCAGCGGCAACACGGGCATTGCCCTTGGGATGGTGGCGGCCGCGAGGGGATATCGGCTCATCGTGACGATGCCGGCGGGCATGAGCACCGAGCGTCTCGCGCTGCTGCGTGGTCTGGGGGCTGAAGTCGTCCTCACACCGGCCGACGAGGGCATGCCGGGCGCCGTTCGGCGCGCGGAGCAGATTGCCGGCGAGACCCCGGATGCATTTGTGCCGCAGCAGTTCTCCAACCCGTCAAACCCGGCAGCCCACTGCGAGAGCACCGGGCAGGAGATACTTAACGACACGGAGGGGAAACTTGACATCTTCGTCGCCGGCGTTGGCACGGGCGGTACAGTGACGGGCGTTGCCCGCGCCATCCGGCCCAGGCTGCCGCACGTGAAGTTCATCGCTGTCGAACCGTCGTCGTCGTCGGTTCTCTCCGGCGGCAGCCCCGGGGCGCATAAGATCGAGGGTATTGGAGCTGGGTTTGTCCCGGACGTGCTGGACATGGCGCTTGTGGATGAGGTGGTCAGAGTGAGTAATGACGACGCCATGTCAATGGCGAGGCGGCTGCTGCGCGAGGAGGGTATATTCAGCGATATCTGCGGCGGAGCGTGCGTCCACGCGGCCGTCAGGATTGCGCAGCGGCGCGCCAACAGGGGCCGCACTATCGTGACAATGATCCCCAGTACGGCCGAGCGCTACTTGTCCACGGAGTTGTTCTCCGGCCTGGTCGATTAAGGCTGTCTCTGTCGTCTGAGTTGGCGCCTCACTCACACCTCGATTCGGTCCACCTCTATGTGCGCCGGGTCGTCCGTGCCCAGCTTGTAGCGGTCTGACGCGGCCGTGGCGATGTGGCGGGGTGCCGGTCGAATGGGCCATGACCCGCCGTGTTCCCGGTCTCGGTGCTCCTGAAGGATGTCGGTGCCAACCCGGTCGAGCGCGACTGGGTCCACGCTGGCGATGACGCCATTGAATGCCCAGTGATAGCTCGGATTCTCGTGAGGCCCGCCGTTGAAAAGTGGGTACGTGGCGTCACAGATGTTGAGCTTGTTCTTCTGCCGGACCACGTCGGCGGCGAAGATGTCCGCGATATATGGGTCGCAGCCGTTGCGGTGGTACTCCCAGGGATTGTCCATTGAGCCCATATGGTTCTTCAGGGCGATAGTGATGCCAACGCCGCTGGAAGTCTTCAGATACGGCGCGTTGATGATAACGGAGCACTCCTTCGAGATGATGGTGCTGTATCGCGTCGTGACCGCCCCGGATGTGGTGGACTTGCGATCGAAGCTCGGCGTCCCATAGCATTGCATCCCCTTGCGCCCCTTGTTGATCGTGTACCCGGCCATGATGAGCTCGCCATCGCGCCTGTCCCACACGATGATCTGCTCCTCGGGCACACCCGCCTCGACCAGCCCGGTGGCGATGGCATTCACGAACTCCACGTGTGTGCAGTTGTTCCGCGCTCCGCCGCAGACGTTTACTTTGATTCCAACGACATCCTGCGGCGTGACGAGCTGCGCCCACGCATCTTTACGGGACTCCGTCCCCATCAGCCGGCACATGGCCGTGTCCACTGTTGCCTGCATGGCATTCGGGTCCATCGCTCGCGGCGCCTGTATAGCCGGATTCGTGACAACCACGACCTTGCTCTTCCCCTGTTTCCACTCCGAGCTCCTTGGGGGGAGCACCTCCGCGCCGGGCCGGCAGCCGGACGAGAGCGCCGCGCCGATGGCGCCGACAGACGCCCACTTGATGAACTTCCGGCGCCCGGCCCGCGCGAGTCCCATTTGCTTGTTGGCCATCTCCGATGTGCCTCCTCTGCGACATCCGGCGGCGTTGCCCGCCGGCCACGCTATCGTGCCCGCTGTTCGCCTGCGTCCGGCCATAGCCCTCTGTGGGGCCGACGGGCACCTTTCGGGCACAGCCGCACACGAACGCAGGAAGACCCGTCTGGGCGAAGAATACAGCAGTATCTGAGTCTGCTTCGTCGGCGCTGCATGCAGCGGAGGTGCGCCATGCCGAAGGTCGATATCGAGTACACGGATTACGTGAGCGAGATGCTCGACGTGCTGGGCAGCCCCGGACTGCTGTTGGTCTCGGCGGACGCCGCCGGGAAGCCGAATGCGATGACCATCGGCTGGGGGACCATCGGCATCATCTGGGGCAAGCCCATATACTGCGTGCTGGTTCGCCCGTCACGCTTCACATTCAGCCTGATAGAGGAGACCAACGACTTCACGGTCAACGTACCCTATCGAGATATGGGCGACATTGTGGCGTACTGCGGCACGGTATCGGGCCGGGACTACGACAAGTTCGCGGAAAAGGGTCTGACAGCGACGCCGGGGCGACGGGTGAAGTCGCCCATCATTGAGGAATGCGCGATACACTACGAATGCAAGGTGGTTCACAAGAACAAAGTCATCCCTGCCGAATTGACGCAAGAAATACGAGATAAGTCGTACCCGGGTGGCGATTTTCACACCGTTTACTTCGGCGAGATTGTGGCGGCATACGCTGATGGGGACGCTGGCGAGCGTTTGGCGAGTGGCTAGAGTGCGACAGTGCGGCCCTCCTCTTCAGATGGGTCGCACAGTGCGTCAATCCCAAGCCGGGCGGGTGCGATGGCTGAAGCCGAGGCAGACGAGAATCGGCCTTCGTCGAGTGCCAACGAGCACGGATGGGAGCTGTGCCGTGGCGGCGGCGTCGTGCGCTACGGCGCCGAGGGCGTGCTGGTTAGTGCACCCCCCTACTTCTACCTGGCCCGCCGCCGGTATCTTCGCCGCTACGATCCTCGGAGTGACGCCTGGGAGCTCTATGAGACGGCCACCCGCCTGCCTGCGCCCATAGGCAGGGGCGCCAGCATGGCGTACGACGGCTGGCGCTATCTGTATGTGACCGTCGGGGATCACTCAAGAACCTTCTGTCGATTCAACATGGAGGCGCGCGGCCTTCGCAAGCTGGCCTCTGCGCCGGCGCGGATCGGCGCCGGCGGCCGGCTGGCCCACGGCGAGAACTACCTGTACGCGCTGCGTGGCGGCGAGACGAACGACTTCTGGCGCTACGATACGAACGCCGGCCGCTGGCGAAAGTTGGCGCCGTTGCCCGACAGCTCCTCGCCTCCCATTGGCTACGTCTCCGCTGGCCTGGTGTACGCTGACGGCATGCTCTACGCCTGCCCGGATCACCGCATCATCTGGTACGATGCCGTAGCCGAAGAGTGGCACCATTTTGCCAGCCTTGGGTTCCGGCCCGCGTGCGACGGCGGCATGCATGCTCTGGACGAGGACACCAAGAGACTCTATGTCATTCAGGGCATGGGGTCACGGACCCTCGGCGTGCTGGATCTGCAGCGGCGTCAGTTTCGTCACCTTCGGCCGCGACTGCCGGACGTCGTCTCGGTCGAGGGCAATCGTGCGGTCATCGCCGACGTTGAGGACATGCGCTATCTCTACGTGTACCGCGGCCACGATACCGACGAATTCTGGCGCATCCGCCTTGACGCGCTCTTAGAGGTCGGCGAAAGCGGATAGGGCGCCCTCGCGCAGCGGCCCAATCGCCTCTACGCGCCACGCGTCGTGGACTGTGCACCGGCCGAACAAAGGATTCCAGGCATGATTCGCCGCGTGGAGACGATTAATGAACTCTCGCGGTTGGCTGAGCCGATCGCGGCCGTATACAACGACGCGTATGAGGGTACCAGCAACTTCCGGCCTATCGAGCCGGACGAACTCGTCGCCAAGGCCCGGGCGGACCGGCATTTTCCCGGGCGTCTCATCTTTGTGGTACACGAAGGCGGCGACGTGTGCGGCTGCGTGTCCGTGGAGCCGGTCTGGCAGCCCAACGTTGGCGGCGACATCTATCCGTACGTCGGTGGCGAGATCGTTTTCCAGCCCAGCTTGCTGCCCGTCAAGGGCGACAATGCTGAGCAAGTGCAGCGGCGGCTGCTATGCGAGGCGAAGCGTGCCCTGCGCAGTCGCGGCAAGAAGAACCTCCAGATGATCGTGCCCGAAGGCGACGCCGCTCTCATCGAGTTGCTGAGAGACGAGGGTTTCGAGGAGATCGAGCGCATGGTATCCCTCCGAGCCGAGATCGCCTCGCAGAAGGGGGAGCAGACCAAGTGTACTCCCCGGCAGATGCTGCCCCAGGATGTGTCGGCGGTCATCGATATCCATAACGCCGCCTTCGAAGAGATCCGCAAGCTCCACAAATGGGAAAAGATGACGGCCGACGAGCTCGCCGTGCTGGCGAAGTCGGTTCGGGGCTGCGATAAGCGGGGCATGATCGTTGCAGAATGGCATGGTCACGTGGTCGGCTATATCGCTGCCATGATTGATCCGGTGTACAACGCGACTCACGGCACACAGCGAGGCTTCATTGGCTTCTCCCAGATGGGCCTTGCCGTGTCGCCGCGGAGCCAGGGACTGGGAGTTGGCAAGACGCTCATGCTGGCGGCCTCTGCCTCGCTGCTGGCGCGCGGATGTCGCGACGTTGAGCTCATCACGGATCGCGAGAGCGACCAGGCCATGGGCTTCTATCGGGCACTGGGCTTCGCCGACGTGAGGGAATGGCCGATTCTCGAAGCCACCCTTTGACGAGTTTTCGAGTCCTCGTGGGAGCAGCCGGATTGCGGCCCCCCGCGGTGCTGCAGGCCGCGGTGGCCCTGTAGCTTGAGCGGGCGCCCGGTCCGCGCTCCGTCCCCCGCCGGCGACGGCGCGGGGATACAGGAAGGTAGTACGTCGGCCCCCTCAGCCACCGGGCAGGCGCCTAACTGCTCCTCAGTACCGACAATCTTTACGCACACCCCCGACTTCCTCGCAAGTTGACTGCCCCTACGCCGTATGTTATCATCCCTCTGAATTCCACCCGGAGATGTCCCATGTACCTTCTCGCGCTCTTTCTGGTCATCGCCTTCGTCGGCATTTTGACGATGATGGCCGTACAATTGAGCTGGTGGCGCAGGGGGCATCAGGTCATCACCGCATCCCAGCTCCGCAGCAGGATGGTATATTCGGGCCTGATTCTGTGCGTTATCGGCATGGTGTTCGTCGGCCGCTTTCTGCTCGAGTGGGAGAGCGTCAACGCCGAGATCATCTACTGGCTGGGCATTCTCGTCATCATCCTCCTGATAGCCATCGTGGCCGCGGGCGACTGGCGTAACGTGTTGCACATGCAGGAGAAAAGGCATCGGCAGATGTACCGCGAGCTTGTGGAGGGAATGCGGCGGGCGATCCTCCGCAAGAAAGACCGGCAGGACACTCCTGACGATCGCACGGACTAGTCGCGTCTCGGATCACTCCACGCAGAATCGCCTGTGACCGCCGACATGTCACAGAGCCACTGACACCAGCACAAGTACGCCGTCGCATGCTCTTACGCACTCCCAACCGGCGGCGGTGCGACGGGCATGCCGCCCTGAGGTGGTTGGCGACACGTCCGCAGGAGGCCGGGCTATAGGGGACGCAGCCGAGAGAGCCGAGCACTACATGGCGGAGGCGCTCCGTCTGGCAAAAAAGGGCATCGGGGCGGTAAGCCCGAACCCGGCTGTGGGAGCGCTCATCGCCCAGGAGAATCAGATAGTGGGCCGCGCGTACTATGCGCGGGCGGGAGCGGAACATGCCGAGGTGCTCGCGCTCCGAGAGGCCGGCGATCGCGCTGCGGGGGCCACCGTGTATGTGACGCTGGAGCCGTGCTGCCATTGGGGCAGACGTCCCCCCTGCGTCCAGGCTCTCATTGCGGCGCGTCCCGCGCGGGTATACTATGCCATGCGGGACCCGGATCCGCGGGTCAACGGGGCAGGGGCTCTGGCGCTCGAGCGAGCCGGTATCGAGGCCATCGAAGGGCCGCTGGGGGACGAAGCCCGGCGGCTGAACGAGGCGTACATCAGACATCGGCGAACGGGTCAGCCGTTCGTGACTCTCAAGATGGCGGCCTCCGCCGACGGCAAGACCGCCACCCGCGCTGGCAAATCCCGGTGGATAACGGGCCAGGCGGCGCGGCACCGGGTGCACGAGCTGCGCCATGCAGCCGACGCGGTGCTCATCGGCGTTGGCACGGTGCTTGGAGACGACCCGGTGCTGACCTGCCGTCTGCCCGGGGGCGAGATCGATCCGATTGCCGTGGTTGTTGACTCGAAGGCCAGAACGCCGCCGACGTCACGCGTCGTGCAGCGACGCTCGCCGGCTGCAACCATCATCGCTACCACAAAACGCGCGTCGGTGTCGGCGCTCGGAGCCCTGCGCAGCGCGGGAGCCGAGGTGCTCGTGTGCGAGGATCGTGACGGGCGGGTAGAGCTGGCGGACCTGCTGCAGAACCTGGTAAAGATGAATCGCATCAACATCTTGTGCGAGGGCGGCGCGACGCTCGCCGGGTCCCTGGTCGAGGGGGGACACGTGCAGAAGGTCTGCTTCTTCATTGCGCCGAAGCTCATCGGCGGCGCAGCGGCTCCGACGACGGTCGGGGGTGAGGGTATAGCGCGGCTCGCCGATGCCGTGTCCCTGCGTGATGTCCGCATCGAAACACTGGGCCCGGATATGCTCTACGAGGGGTACGTATGTTCACCGGAATAATCGAGCGCGTGGGCACCGTGGTGGACGCATCACGGGGGCCGGATGGCTTGCTGCTGACCGTCGATGTGGGTACAGTCGAGCTGGACGTGGAGCCGGGCGACAGCGTCGCCGTGAACGGCGCCTGCCTCACGGTCGAGCGAACGGATGGAGGCAGATTCACGGCCACGGCGGTTCCTGAAACGCTGACGAGGACGACGCTCGGACGCGTTCGTGTGGGCGATGCCGTGAACCTGGAGCGCGCCGTCGCTGCCGGCGGCCGCTTTGGCGGCCACTTCGTCCAGGGGCACGTTGACGGCCTGGAAACGATACTGCAGCGCGCGGCAGGCGGCGAGGGCGTCATCGTGGCGATATCGTTGAGCCGCGATTTGGCGGCATTTGTCGCACCGAAGGGCTCCATAGCGGTTGACGGCCTCAGCCTTACAGTGGTGGACGTTTGGGCGGGGCGCTTCAGCGTCACCTTGGTGCCGTACACGATTCAGAACACGGCGCTTGGCAGCAAGGTCGTCGGGGAGCAGGTCAATGTCGAGGTGGACGTACTCGCCAAGTACGTGTGGCGAATGCTGCAGGAGATGGGACCGGAGCGACAGCAGCTCGACGAGGCGTTCTTGGCCGAGCACGGTTTCGCAGGCTGACAAGAGGCGGTGTGCGAATGTCCATGGTGGGTGTGGACGAGGCGCTCGAGCAGTGCGCGGCGGGGCGCTTCGTCATCATCATTGACGAGGAGAATCGGAGCCGCCAGGGCGACCTGATGCTGGCCGCCGAGAAGGCAACGTCCGAGGCGGTGAACTTCATGCTGCGCGAGGCGCGCGGCATGATGTACGTGGCGATGGCCGCGGAGCGGCTGGACGAGCTGGCTATTCCCCTCATGGTGGGGGACGAGCCCGTTGGGAGCCGCGCGGCCGCATGCGTGTCGGTGGATGCGCGGCGCGGCGCCGACACCGGCGCGTCAACCGAGGGGCGCGCCGCCACGATACGCCTCTTGGCTGATTCTGACGCTGCGGCGCGCGACTTCGTGCGGCCCGGCCACGTGTACCCGCTGCGCGCACGCGACGGCGGCGTGCTCAAGCGCGTCGGCCACACGGAGGCGGCTACCGACATCGCACGCCTCGCGGGCCTGCAGCCGGTGGCCGTGATCTGCCAGATAATGCGCAGCGATGGCACCTTTGCGCAGCTCCCGGAGCTTGAGGAGTTCGCCCAGCGCCACAGCGCGCCCATCGTGAGCGTCAAAACCTTGATCCAGTACCGCAGCCGCACGGAAAAACTCATCAAGCGCGACGACTCAGCCCGTCTCCCCACGGCATTCGGCGACTTCGAGGTCGTCGCCTACAGCAGCACCGTGGACAGCACACCATACATCGCCCTGGTCAAGGGAGACGTGGCCGGCGGCGACGATGTGCTCGTCCGCGTGCATTCCGGATGCCTCACGGGCGATGTCTTTCACTCTCTGCGCTGCGACTGTGGCCGGCAGCTCGCCACCGCCATGCAGGTGATCGAGGAAGCCGGCTGCGGCGTCATTGTGTACATCCAGGCCCACGAGGGACGTGGCATCGGCATCTGCAACAAGGTCAGAGCATACCGACTTCAGGACCAAGGGCTCGACACCGTCGAGGCTAACGAGCAGCTTGGCTTTCCCGCCGATCTGCGCGATTACGGCATCGGCGCTCAGGTGCTGGCCGACCTCGGCGTCACCACGATGCGCGTGATGACCAACAATCCGCGGAAGCTGGTGGCCCTGGAGGGTTATGGGCTGCACGTGACCGGGCGCGTCCCCATCGTATGCAAGCCGACGCAGCACAGCCGCCGGTATCTGGAGGCCAAGCGAGAGAAGCTCGGCCATATGCTCGAGCTCGATACCGCTGTTGATCATGAGTAGCCGCCCGAGGACGCGACCATCCGTGCATAACATCGTGCATCCGCCATCAATTGCCCGGCGCTGGCCCGGCGGACCACGTACGAGGAGTGCACAGACACATGGCCAACACCTATGAGGGGAACCTGATCGGCTCAGGACTGAAGATCGGGCTGGTGGTGAGTCGCTACAACGACTTCATCACCACCAAGCTGCTCGATGGTGCGCTCGACTGTCTCGCCCGGCATGATGTGGCCGACGCGGACATCGACGTCTCCTGGGTGCCTGGAAGCTTCGAGATACCCGTCGCCGTCAAGCGACTGGCAAGCTCGGGAAAGTACGACGCTGTGGTCGCTCTGGGCTGCGTCCTACGGGGCGGCTCATCGCATTTCGAGTTCATTGCAGCGCAGGTGAGTCGCGGTGTGGCTCAAACGGCCCACGACACGGGGGTCCCCGTGATCTTTGGCGTCATCACGCCCGATACGATTGAGCAGGCCATCGAGCGAGCGGGCACCAAGCTGGGCAACAAGGGCTTCGAAGCGGCACAGAATGCCATCGAAATGGCCAATCTGATGCGGGCGATGCCCGGAGATGGTGACGCAGCATGAGGCAGAGCCGTGGGCCGGGCGTCGGCGTCATCGTCTTTCTGTCGTGCATGTTCGGGCTGCTGGCCGGCGTGGGCGGCGCAGCCCTCTACGCGCGGCTTCGGCCGGGGTCGCAGTCCGGATCCCCAACAGTTGTCACGACCAGCCCCACCATCGCACCGGCGCGCTCCAGCAGCACGATCACCATAAGCACCGATCAAGACGCCATCGTCAGCGCTGCTGCCGTCGCCGGCCCGGCGGCGGTAAAAGTAGAGACCATCCATCAGCGCCCTCTGACCATTTTCGACCTCTTCTCCGGCAACCTACCTGACACGGAGAGAGGCATCGGCTCCGGGTTCATTTTCGCCTACGAAGGCAAGCGCTACGTGCTCACCAACACGCACGTCGTCGCCGGTCAGAGGCGCAGGCTCGCGAGCGAAGTTGACGTCGTTCTCCCGGACGGACGAACTCTAAAGGGCAAGGTGGCTGGCTGGAATACGCCCAAAGACATCGCCATTATCGGGCTCGTGAACCCTCCTGTGGATGTTCCGGCCGTTGAACTGGGAGACTCGGATGCTCTGCGCGTGGGCGAATGGGTGTTGGCGATAGGGAATCCCTTCGACTTCGAGCACACCGTCACCGTGGGCGTAGTCAGCGCCAAACGCCCGTTCCCCATGGGGAACGGCCGGACGCGAGAGCTGATCCAGACAGACGCGGCGATCAACCGCGGCAACAGCGGCGGGCCCCTTGTCAACCTTGCCGGTCAGGTCGTCGGAATAAACACGATGATCTATTCCGGAACCGGATACTCAATCGGCATCGGCTTCGCCATCCCCATCAACCAGGCGAAGGACCTTTTGTACTACCTGCTGCATCGCGGGCCGTGGATTGGCGTGCAAATGCGGCCTAATAGCCCTGGCCTGGCCAAGTACGCCGATCTGCCAACCGACAGGGGTGTCGTAGTGGCTGAGGCCTTCGTGGGTACGCCCGCGGCAAAGGCTGGCGTGAGGCGAGGCGACGTCGTTACGCAGGTAGATGGCCAGGTCGTGAACACGCCGGAGGAGATGCAGCGAGCCATTCGGAAGCACCCCATCGGCGGCATCACGGTGCTCACCGTCGTCCGGCACAGCGCCACCACCCAGTTGTCGGTGAAAACCGGGCAGGCACCTGACAGCGCGTACGACAGATGAGCAGGCGAATCAGCAATATGGCGCTCAAGGTCGGCGTTGTCAGTGACACGCACGGCGACCTGGACGGCTGGCGCCGGTGCATGGATACCATCTTCCGCGACGCCGAGCTCATCATTCACGCCGGCGATTTGCTGTACCACGGGCCAAAGAATCCCCTGGTGGAGGGTTACGGACCTCCGGCACTTGCCGAAGCCATCAATGCCGCGCCAGTGCCGGTCGTGGTTGCCAGGGGGAACTGCGACAGCCCGGTGGATCAGCTCGTCATCGACACGCCCATCCAGGCGCCATACGCCTTCGTGCAACTGGACGACCTGCGCATTCTTGCCCACCACGGCGACGGGCTCAGCGACGAAGAAATGGCTCGTTGGGCCGCCTCATGGAATCTCGACATCTTCATCGCCGGGCACACGCACATTCGAGAGCTGACCCGTCGGGACAATACCGTGTTCCTCAACCCCGGCAGTCCGGCAATCCCCAAGTCCGATGGCTCCTTTGAGCCCGTCCCCACCGCGGCGACCATCCAGTCCGACGGGGTCCGGATCTGGGATATTGCCGCCGGCACGGTCGTCTGCGGTCCGGAGCCTCTCCCCACCCAGTGAGCGGACGCTGTGGGCACGAGTCTGCATCAGCTTCCGGGCCGGAGTACGCCGTGCCCGTGCGTTCGCCGCGCGGCTGCGTGGCACGCCACTGGCTGGTTCGGGAGTCGGGGAGATGCGTGTGTGGGTCGTGGTGGCGCTTGGCGTACTCAGGGCTGGGGCTGACCTCGCCCGTTCCACAGAGTGTTATCCCGGTAGAGCTCTTCCTTCCGGTGCCACTTTGCGTGTCCGTCGCAGAAGGCCACGTTCGAGCCGTCGTTGTGCCGGCCTGAGGGATACGACCATCTGCCACCGGCCGCCGGCTCGTTCCCTCGCCGCGGAGGGAGCTCCGGCGGGTCCACGATGTAGCCGCAGTTGCCAAGCCGGTCGAGATCCCTGGAAGGCGACGGGGCGTACCGCCCCGTCCCCGTACCGTCGGAGTCGCACACGGCGATCGTCAGCGACGGCGTGATGAGGTCGGCCTCATGTACCGGCATGTTCCCGCCCTCCTGCGAGGGCCGGGCATTACCGAGGTACTGGTAATTGTAGCCGTAGGCCAGGTTCCGGCCTACCTCCCAGTCCGCCACACTGGGGCATCGAAATAGGTCGTAGGCCAAATGGTAAGGTTGAATGGCGTTAAACCAGCGAACGCGTATGTTGTTTGGTGTCCTGTAGTAGTGCCCCGGATACGCCTCGTTGTCGCTCACGTACATCGCGAGGGCCATCGCCATCTGGCGTACGTTGGACATGCACGCCGTCTGCCTCGCTTTATCTTTTGCGTTGATGAACACCGGGAAGATGATGCCGGCGAGCACGGCGATGATGCCGATGACCACGAGCAATTCGATAAGAGTAAAGCCTCGTTTGCGCATTTCCATCGCCCCTGCCTGGCCTTTGAGGCCGGCGCCTATGTCGGCAGACTGCTTCGGCCGGCAATGATCTCCTTCGGCGCACCGAGCCCCTCGAGGAAGTCTACGTACAAGTCGAGGATACGTTTCGCCTCGTCCCGCCGGTCACGGAACAAGTCTCGCTCGTGCGCCGGGTCCTCGGGGAGATGATAGAGTTCGCTCTTTCCGGTCGTGCCGCGGTATACGAGGCGCCACTCCCGGTCGGTGATGGTGCTCTCAACGCGCTCCTGCGCGCGCTTGCTGGTGAGCGGGCACCGGGAGCTTACCGCACACGCCCTGTCAGGGAGGGACTTGCCCTCGAGCAGCGGCCGCAGCGAGCGCCCGTGGAGCGTGCCGGGGTCCTTGGCCCCCGTCACATCAACGAACGTGGCCAGCAGGTCGGCCACCTGCACGAAGTGCTGACAGCGCCCACCTCGCTGCTCACCCGGGAGCCGTGCGATGAAGGGGACGTGGGACAGGACTCCATACAGTGGATTCATCCCTTTCCCGATGAGCCCGTTCTCTCCGAGGAAGAAGCCGTGGTCGGTGGTGAAGATGATGAGCGAATTGTCATAGAGGCCAAGCTTCCGGGCCGTATCGAGCACGTGCCCGACCCACCTGTCCACCATGGTCAACTCCGCCGCGTACAGTGCGCGGGTGTGCTTGAGTTCGCGACGCGTCATATAGTTGCATTTACCATACGCCGGGTAGATGATCTCGTCGCCCTCGTAGCCCGGGTCGTATAGGTCCACATACCGCTGTGGCGGGTCCCAGGGCTCGTGGGGGTCAAACGTGTCTGCGTAGAGGAGAAATGGCCCCAGGTTGTGGTTGCGCCGCAGCCAGTCGGCCGCGAAGCTCATCGTCTGCGCGCAGAAGTAGTCCTTCTCGCTTCGGCGGCGCGAGACGTTGCGTAAGTACTGCCGCACCGTCCGGTCGGGGCTCCGCAGCTTCTCCGCTGCCGCCGGAAGCTCCACCCCGTAGTGCCGGTCGGTGCACCACCGATCGTTCTCCTGGCCGCGCACCCAGTGCCAGCCGGAGAATCCGCGGTCGAAGTTGTAGCCGTCCCTGATGAGATGCGGCGTGTCAACCACGAACTGCGTGGTGTAGTCGGCGGCCCCGATGACCTGCGACATCACCTTGAACTCTTTCTCCAGCGGGCTCCAGCCCGTCCACGGGAACACCCATCTGCCGGTCATCACGTCCTTGCGGCATGGCACGGTGGCGTACGAGCCCGTGTACGCGTGGTCGAACACCACGGCGTCGGCGGCGAACTTATCCAGGTTCGGCGTGTGGATCCAGTCGCACCCGTAGCAGCCCAAATGATCGCGGCGGAAGGTGTCCGAGATCAGGAGAATGACATTCAGGCGCTCTGGCGTTGCCGCCGTGCCCGCCTTGGCTTCCGCCTTGTTCCGGGCGGCACCTGTCGCCAGGGGCACGCTGAGGGCCGCACCCGCTGCTGTCCTCAGGAACGCGCGTCGCGAGAGCGCGGCTCGCCTGCGCGATCCCTTCTGTTCGGCCATGCAAGCACCCCCTGGTGGTATTGACATCCTATATGACTTCTTGGCCGCCGGCCGCGCGTACTCCTTCGTGTTTGCGCCGGCGCAGATCACATGTCACGCGCCCGCCAGAGCCTCAATTCGGCGAAGCGGCGTCTTGCTCCTCTTGGGGCCGGCGCCGCGAGGCGTCATGCTGCACCTTCACGACCACGCATCGGCTGCCGGGCCTTCGCGAGGAGCCGCTGCTCCTCGATCTCGGGCAAGACGAACCACGTGCAGATCCAGATAGCCAAGCGAATCGCTCCGTCAGCCCGGGTGCTGGTGTGCCCGGCTCGGCAAGCAGACTTACGCAGCCAGCTCTCGCAGGATAGCCAGCGCCTCGCTGATAATCCGCTCGCCCACATCGGGCGTGAAGCGGCTCGACTCCACCTCGTAGGCGCCCTCATCGAACGCCCCGCGGTGCGGGATGTAGCCGACGCTGTCGTTGGCAAGCTCCACGATGAACGTGTGCGCGAACGGCGACCCGTCCCTGATGGATCTGCCAAGCTCCGTGAACAGCTCGCCGGGGATGCCGACGAAGGCAAGATCTCCGACCGCGATGCACTGCAGCTCCGTCTGCACCGGCTTGCCGCCCAGCTCGGCCAGCCGCACGGCCCGCCGCGCGCCAACCCGGTCCATGGTGAAGTCCTTCTCCGGATCTGCCGGCTTCTCCAGGATCCGCTTGGCCTCCGCCGCCTCCTCGCCGCTGACCTCAGCCACCGGCAGCTCGACCTCGCGTCGCACGCAGCGAATCGGCACAGCGCTCAGTGGCTCCAGCTTCTGCGTGCACTTCAGCGCTTCGGCGGCCAGGATCGTCCCAATGCGCTGTGTCTCCGCAAAGCCTTTGAGCGGTCCTCGGCCGAACACGTCGAAATGGTTGATGTTCCCGGCGGCACCTTGCAGGAAGATCGTCGGCAAGTCCGGCGACACGGCGCGTCGCAGCAGCTCGCCCATGAAGAAGGGGTAATCGGCCGAGATGACGTTGCCGCCGACGGTGTCCAGATGCAGAGCGTAGTTGACAAGCAGCGCCAGGGGCGCGTCCCCATTCGCGGACAGGCTCACGATGCCGATGCGCGGATCCACCTCGCCGGCGGGCTCCAGGACGTTCGGATTCCGGTGGCCCGGATTGGTCTGCACGGTTCCGTCTTTCATCCGGAATCGGCGATAGAAGCATATGCTGTCCTCGTGCCCGTATGCGATCTCCGCCCGGGTTGGGCGCGCATCGAGACGCGCCATGTGGACGGCGTCGGCGATCCGCACGGCCAGCACGTCGGCGTATTCGCCATCGATGCCGGGCCCGGTGTGCGTGTGGGTCGCCGCCAGGAGGACGTTGTCCGCGGGCAAACGCTCACGTTCGCCGATCAGCTTGCGCGCGGCGGAGACGACCTCTCTGTTGAGCCCAATGAGGTCGCACTCCACCAGCACCGCAGCCTCCTCAGCATCCTGCAGCCACACGGCCTTCGCCAGCAGATCGTCGTGGACGCCCTCCGCCTTCCGCTCGTGATAGTAGCCGCGCAGCGATGCACCCAGCGACGGAGTGATGTTCGTAATGCCAATGCCGGCTCGGAGCTCCTCTGGCATCAGGACGCACCTCCGAGCACGTATTCGGCTCGAGTGTGCCGGCACCTGCATAGGGCGCTTACGGCCAGAGCGGTGCGCCGTCCTACAAGGGATCCTGAGTGCGCGCTGATGCGCGAGGTGGGGGAGAGGGCAGAAGCCGACGCTAGTACACCTCTTCGTACAGCGCCAGCGCGTCCTCCCGCGATAGGGGACGCGGGTTGTTCGCCAGCAGCCGCGTCACCGTCATGGCGCTATCGGCCATCGCCTCCAGGTCCTCGCGGGCAACGCCGACGTCGCGCAGACGCGGCGGAATGCCGATGTCGCTGACCAGCTCTGCCAGCGCATCCAGGGCTGCGTCTGCGCCCTCTTTCGCGGGCGCCTGGGCCACGTCCAGCCCCATGGCCACGCCAATGTCGGCCATACGCTCCGCACATGCCGGGGCGTTGAAGCGCAGCACGGGGAGCATCATGAGCGAGTTGGCGACCCCATGGGGCACGTCGTACGCCCCACCCAGCGGATACGAGAGCGCGTGCACGCCTCCGACGCCCGCGTTGGCGAAGGAGATACCCCCGATGAGGCAGCCCTGCTGCATCTTGGTGCGCGCCGCCAGATCGGAGCCGTCTTCGCATACACGGCGCAGATTGCCCGCACACAGCGAGATGGCTTTCAGGGCGAACGTGTCGGTCATATCGGTCGCCTTCACCGATATGTAGCACTCGATGGCGTGGATGAGCGCGTCCATGCCGGTAGCGGCAGAGACATCGGTCGGCACGCTCAAGGTGAGGCGCGGGTCGAGGATGCCGACCTTGCAGTAGTTGTGCTGAGTGACGATGCCCTCCTTGAGCTTGGCCCCTCGATCCTTGAGTATCGCGACGTTGGTGACCTCGCTGGCTGTGCCCGCCGTCGTCGGCATGAGGATAGTGGGGACGCCGGGCTTCGCCACCAGCTCATTGCCGAAGTAGTCGCTCGGGTTGCCGCCGTTGGTCATGAGAAATGCGGTCACCTTGGCGACATCCATTGAGCTCCCGCCGCCGAGGCCCAGCAGCAGATCGGCGCCCTCCGACTGGGCGAGTTCCAGGCACTGGGGCGGCTGCTCCATCGGCGGCTCGGGGATGACCTGGTCGAAGACGGCGTAGTCCACGCCGCCTGCGTCGAGAGCTTCTGTGAGCATTGCCAGCGGCGGGCACGCAGCCACACCCGGGTCGGTCACGACGAGCACCTTGCTGCCCCCGAGCTCCCGGATCTCGTCGCATACACTGCCCACCGCACCAACGCCCGTGATCAGCTTCGGCGGCACACGGAAGGTGGCGATCTGCTCCATGTGATCCTCGCAACTCGAAAAGGGTGCCGCTGAGGGCCTCTCGTCACGGCTGCTGCCGCACAGCTACCGAGCTGTCTCGCTCGAGCGCAGCTCATCGCGGTACTGCTTGAGCTCGCGGATCAGATTCTCGCCTTGACTCACGATCTGCCCGAGCGGCTCCTGGGGTAGGATGGCTTGGTAGATCTCCACCTCGCCCATCTCGACGAACTTGTCCGATCCGTGATTGCCGAGAACGCGTATCTTCAGCCACTTCGCCTCGGCGGAGGTGAAGTCGAAGGCCTGAGGCGTGGGCCGGTTCATCAGCGAGAACTTGCCTGCAAGCCGCCAGGGTCCCGTGGGGGTCATCGTCGAGGTGAAGACTTCAAAGGCCCTGGCGCCACGCCCCACCATGTATGAATCGGCCGTTGCCGGGTCGATGACGATGGAGTCGATCAGCACGGGCCCATCGCCGGCGAGCTGGATGACTATCTCCTGGGGGAACGACGCATCCGCCGAGCACCAGCCATACGATTCAGGCGGAACCTGGGCTACGTTGTCCAAGAATGTCACGTGCAGCCCATCTATGAGATTCTCCTTGGCCCATTTCGGGTCCGGCGCTTCGCTCGTCGCTGACAGCACCGTCGCCCCGTTGGCAGCCGCAGCAACGTTGCCGGGGGCCTCCGGGCCGCTCGGGTCCGGATGACGCGCCGTGAACTCCCGGCCATCTCGAAAGCGCTGCAGCCTGGTGAGCCAGTCTTCGCCTTCGATGATCAGCTTCGCCAGCTCATCTGCCCCCACAATAGCCTCGTACACTTCGAACTCCCCCAACTCCGTGAACTTGTTCGACCCCTGATTCGACGTGATCCGCAGCCTGATGTAGCGCGCCTCCACCGGGTACGGGAACTCGAAGCTCTGTCCGTGCGGGAGGTACTTGCTCGCCAACTCGTAGGTATCGATGAGCTTGTAGGTGCCATCGGGGGTCGTGTTGGAGACCGATATTTCGAAGTTCTTCGCCCATCGGAACTGCCAGTCTGGGTCAGCGGTAACCGGATCGACCACGATCTTGCCGATGAGCCGCGGCTTCTCGTCCTTGAAGGCGAAGACGATGACTTGCGGCAGCGTGTTGCTCTTGGAGCACCAGCCAAACGACTGTGGGTCGTCCAGCTCAATCTTGTTGCCCACAAGTCGCACGCGGTTCCCGTCGATGAGGTTGCGGGCCGCCCACTTCGTATTGTCTGCCTGGCTGCTGGCGCTGATAATCTTCCCGCCGTTCTCAGTGGCAACGATGTTGCGCGTTCCGACCACCAGCGCTCGGGTCGTCGTTGCGGCGGCGAGCGCTGTCGCGGCACAGACAGCCCCGAAGATGTATCTGATTCGGCGATTCATGGCGTGTCTCTTCCTTCCGGCACGGCCGGGGCGACATCCGCCGCTGTTGGTTCCAGTCGGTACTCGTGCTCTAGCTCGTTGTCCACATATACTTGAATGGTCGCACTGCCCTCGACGTCCACTCGTTTGTTCAGGCCGGCACCAGGGTCCACAGACTTCTCCAGCACCCTCAGGCCCCGAACTTCCTCATCCGTTTTGACAATCTTAATGTGGCGTCGTTGTTGCCTGCCCCCCACGACCACCTGGACGTCCACCCAACTCGGGCCCGGAGTGAAGCTGACCACCGGTGCAGACTCCATGGGCTCCTCGGGTCGCTGGTCGCTCGACACGCCGTCGCCTGCCGCGCCGAGGTCGTTCTCGTCGTCGCCCGGCTCGATAGTCCCTTCTTCAGGCGGCGGCCCGCGGCTGACCACTACGTTCACAGCCTCGCCCTTCGGCTGGTTCGTGCCGGGCTGCACGTCCTGTTCGATGATGCGCCCCGCCGGTGTGGTGTCATCGTAACGCAGCACCACGTTGCCGAGCACCAGCTCGCGCCGCTTCAGCATCGCGTCGGCATCCTCCGGCGTTTGCCGCACCACGTCGGGAACTATCGCCGTCCCCTCGCTGGTGGCGATGACGATGTCCACAGTGGTTTTCTCGTCTACGAATTCCCCGAACCCCGGGGATTGGTCGATGATTGTGCCGGGCTGGCGCGTCTCGTCTGTCTGTGTCGTTTCCTTGCCGAGGGCGAGGTTTGCCTGGGCCAGGATGGTAATGGCGTCCGCGCGTGTCTTTCCCACCACCCGGGGCACCTGCACGCGCGCGGGCGGGGGGTTCGGATACATCACTCGCCAGGCAGCAAACCCAGCAACCAACAGTGCCACGAGCAGGGCGGCGCCGACGGCGACAGCAGTCCGCAGCGGCGGCCCCTCGTCCTCAACGGCCACGGGGCGGATCCGAAGTCCCGCGAGTGCCTCAGTCGGTGCAGCGATGCTGCTGGGCGTGCTGAGAGGCTCTGGCACTGGCTCGGGGGCCACTGCCGTATGCTCCTCCGGCATCGGTAGTATCCCCGTGTGCTCCAGCCGGACGCCCTCCTGGAGCTTCCGCAGGTCGTGCAGCATTTCCGCGGCGCTCCGGTATCGGCGGGAGAGATCCTTGCTGAGGGCCTTCATCACCACGTACTCGGTCGAGGGCGTGACATTGGCATTCAGCGCCCGCGGAGATTTGGGCCGCTCACGGGCCTGGTAGGCAGCAATCTCTGCTGCCGAGTCTCCCTCGAACGGCGGCCTACCTGTCAGCGCCTCGTACAGCACTGCCCCAAGCGAGTAGAGATCGGACTGGGGGCTCGCCGGATGGCCCTGCACTTGCTCCGGGGAGATGTAGTGCGCCGAGCCCAAGATGACCCCAACGTCCGACGGTGAGGTGGCGGCAACCGCCGAGGCTATGCCGAAATCGGCGACCTTGGCCCGCCCGTCATCAGTGAAGAGTATGTTCTGCGGCTTGATGTCCCGATGGACGATGTCGTTATTGTGGGCGTACTCGATGGCCTCGCCCACCTGGATGCCCACTTCCAGTGCCTTGCGCAGTGGCAGAGGCGCGTATTCCCCCAGTATTCGCTTCAGATTGGGCTCGCGCACGTACTCCATCACGATGTAGTACGTCTCGTCCTGCACGCCCGTATCGTATATTTGAATGATGTTCGGGTGCTGAAGCCGGGCTGCGGCATGGGCCTCGCGACGGAAGCGCTGCACGAAGGCCGGGTCGGCAGCGAATTCCTCCCGCAGGATCTTCACTGCCACCTCGCGCCCCAGGGACACGTCAATAGCGCGGTACACGACGGCCATACCGCCCTCGCCAATTTTCTCCTGCAGCCTGTACCTGCCAGCTATGAGCGCCGTGTTCATAGAGGCACCATCTCCCGCGCCGGCTCAACGGACGCAGCCATCTCTCACCCGGCGCGTGGCTCGCCGGGCAATCGCGAGCAGAATCGGGCTCAACGCAACATCGCCTCAAAAACGCCGCCAGCCAGCTTGGCCGCCTGCTCGCCGCTGCCCCCGCCATCCTCGATCACCACTGCCACTGCCACCTCCGGACTGTCGGCGGGAGCGAATCCGAGGAACCAGGAATTAGCGCCGACCTCTGGCTCCTCCGCGCTGCCGGCAATCCCTGCCACTTCCACATCCGGTATTCCTGCCCGTCTCGCCGTTCCCCTTCGCACTGCAGACGTCATCAGCGCACCGAGCTCCGCCGCCGCCCACGAGCTGCACACGCGGCCAAGCCGCCGTGGAGGCGTCTGGTTCAGCACGCGGCCATTGACGTCGGCAACGCTCCGGACCAGGTACGGCTGCATCCTCACGCCGCCGTTCGCGATGCTCGCCGCTGCGCTGCACATCGCCAAGGGCGTGAGCCGTACACCATGACCGTCGAGGCACGCGGCCACGAAATCGGCTGGACCGACGGCGGTCAGCTCTCGGACGGCTGAGCGCCGTACAGGGATCTCAAGCTCGGGCGCGCCTCGCCAGCCGAAACGGCGGATGTACTCGTCCAGCCTCTCCGGACCGAGACGCGTAGCCAATGTTGCGAGGGCGATCCGGCAAGACTGGGCAAAGGCGCCGGTCAGGCTTATCTGGCCGTGTCCACGCCTGGGCGAGCAATCCACCTGCATTCCGCCCACATCTGCGCTCCCACGGCAGGTGAACGTATCGCTGGCCCGCGCTGCGCCGAGGTCAATGGCCGCCGTCGCGATGATGAGCTGCAGTGCGGCTCCTGGCCGGTAGGGCCGGGCGGTGGCTCTGTTGAGCAGGGGCGCATCGTCACGCTGACGAATGCGCGGCCATTCGTCATCAACGAGAGCCGGGTGAAATGACGGGGCGCTGACCATGACCAGGATCTCGCCGGTGCGCGGGTCCACTGCAACGACGGCGCCCCGGCGTCGCCCCAGTTCCACATGTGCAGCCTGCTGCGCCTCTGCGTCAAGCGTCAGCGTCACGTCGCAGCCTACCCGGCGGGGGGAGAACAGACGCTTCGGTGACGTGAGGTATGAGCCCAGGGCCATCAGGGCGTCATCTTGAGTGCGCTCGATCCCGTCCCGGCCGTGCACGCGCGCATAGTAGCCCACCACGTGTGCCGCAGCCTCATCCAGCGGGTAGACGCGCTCCTCGAGATCGCTCCCGAACGGCTGGGTCTCTGCCAGGACGCCGCCGTTGCGGTCGAAAATCGAGCCCCGCCGTATGGCCTTCCGGCGGGCCTTGGCGCGCTCGTTGTACGGGCTGGCTTGCAGGCGTGTGGCTACCAGCACTTGCCAGTACGTCAGCGGAGCCAACAGCACCAGGAACCCGCACAGAAGAGCGATCGCCAGCTTGCGCACGTTCGGACGGAAGTCCATGGTCAGATGTCCGTGACGCCGGGTACGGATGAGCCGCCCGGCTGCCTGGAGATGGCGAGCAGCAGCCCGACGGCGACGAGGTTCGTCGCCATAGAGCTACCACCGTAGCTCACGAAAGGAAGCGTAATGCCTGTCAGAGGGATGAGCCGCGTGACGCCGCCGATGATCGTCAGCGTTTGCACCGCCAGCACGGTGGCGAGCGCAGTGGCCAGCAGGGACGAGAAGGCGTCCTCGGACCGCCACGCGATCCTGAAGCTGCGATACACCAGCATGGCGTACAGCAACAGAATTGCGGTGCAGCCGAGCATACCCATCTGTTCGCCGATGACGGCGAAGATGAGGTCGGTGCTCGCCGCCGGAAGCCTTCCCACCATTCCCAACCCCAATCCGGTGCCAAAGATGCCGCCCTCGCCGAAACACAGCAAGCTCTCGCGAATCTGCCCGGCGCCGTAGTCCCCCGAGCCCCATGGATCGAGCCATATGCTGACGCGGCTGGCCACCTTGGGCGAGTATTGGTATGCGAGCCCCGCGCCGGCGAGGAAAAGCGCGATGCTCATCAGCACGTATCGCAGGCGCCCCACCCCAACGTAAAGCATGGCCACAAATAGGCCGAAGAAGAGCATAGCAGCACCCAGGTCGCTCTGGAGCACGAACATCGCCAGGCACAAGCCCACGACGAGGATGACGGGGCCCATGTAGCGTATGGAGGGCGATGCCCGACTGCGCTCGCCCGGAGCGACCCGCTGGGCCTTGAAGCGCTCGGCGAGAAAGCCTGCCAGAAAGATCGACATGAGCAGCTTCGCCGCCTCAGCAGGCTGAAAGCTCAACGGGCCAAAGCCGAGCCAAAGCTTCGGGCCGTCCTGCGTCGCGGCTCTGCCCCATATCATGGTCACGACGATCAGAGCTGCGGCGATAGCGCCACAAAGGTACTTGTAGCGCCCCAGGCGAGCCGGCTCCGGCACTACGTGATACGTGCCCACCAGGAGGGCAGCACCCAGAGTAATCCACAGGAGCTGCTTGGACATCTGCCAGTCGTCCACGAGCCATAGGCAGCAGATCCCTACTCCACACAGCAGGGCCACCATCGGGAGGATCAATCGCTCCCGAGGTGAGTGGATCCCATCCAGGGCGAAAGACGCCAGCAGGAACGCCCCCGGCACCAAGAAGATTCGCACCGTCCGAACCCACGACTCACCCATGCCCAGCGACGTCAGCAGGAAGCCGATGACCACGACGCCGCCGCCGAGCAGCAGCAACCCTCGCTCGAGCTGCGCACCGGAGTCGCGGCTCCCTCTTACGCTGACCATGACATGCTATCACTGTCTGTACTCGAGTATGGTAGTGCCGATCTCGAGGCGATCGCCAGCACTGAGGACGACTTCGGAGTATATGCGCGTACCATTCACGAAAGTGCCGTTCGTGCTGTCTCGATCCCTGAGCACGTGCTTGCCCCGTGTGAGATAGATCAATACATGATGGGCGGACGCAAATCGGTCAGGTAGCTCAATGGCGTTCTCGCTGCTCCGGCCCACCGACGTTGCGGCCGACAGGGGCAGCACTGTACCGGCGGGCAGCCTGTCCACATCCGGGCTCTCAACTACGACCAGCCGCGCCGCGGCTTCGGAAGCCTCGCCTTGCTCGTGCTGTGGTGCTGCTGCAGCCGGGAGGATGGGCCCGGAGGCCGGTGCGGGCCCGCGAGACTGGCGCGCCACCGACGAAGGAGCGCCGCTGTGTGCCCGGCGGTTCCCCGACGGTGCGGGCGTGGCAGCCCCGCGCACGTCGCGCAGGATCGCACGATAAACGAGGAACACGAACACATACAAGAGCGCCAGAAAGAAGTACTTGCCGACGGCGAGAACGAAGTCCACGCGGCTCCTCCCTCGGCCTGGTCTTCCGCTCAAACCAAACTGTCGCCGCTATGCACGCTCGGGCCACGCACGGCCGAATTATAGCACCGCTAATTCCACCGGGTCAATGAGGGCGCAGCCGGTCCGCTCTCTCCTCTTAGACTCTCGTTGGCGCCCCCCGGTTGCGGCGTCCTCAGCCCGACTCCGCAGAGGAGAACGATACCGTCGCGCCGAATACGGGTCCGGATGACGAGTCGCAGGTGGGGCTGCGACCCCGGCGACGGTTGTCCGAGCGTGTTCTGTCGCGGTATCGAACGGCCGTTCGTAGGCCGGGCCCATCGGGGCAACCCATGCGCGTGGGCATCTTCACCAACAGCTACAGTCCCGTCGTCAATGGGGTTGTGAACTCGATCCTGGGCTTCCAGAAGGGGCTGGAGGCCCTCGGGCACGAGGTATTCATCGTCTGCGCCAATGCGCCCGGCACCCCTACGAACGAGGGGCGGGTGTATCGTTTCAGGGCGCTGCCGAAGCTCCCCAACGCAGACATGTGGCCGCCGACTCCCTTCCCCAGGCGCATGTGGCGAGAGCTCAGCGGACTGCACCTGGACGTTGTGCATACGCAGCATCCCGTCTGGTTGGGCCGCTGGGCGCTCTGGTTTGGCCGGAAAAATGGCATACCGGTGATCACCACGATCCACACGCAGTACGATGAGTACTGCCACTACCTGCCCATCGTAGGTCGCATGTCCCGCGGGCTGGTGCGCCGGGCGGTGGTGCGGTACTGCGATAAATGCGATCGCGTTGCCACGCCGGCAGAAACCATGCGGCAGAAGCTCCTGCAGTGGGGTGTGACGCAGCAGATCGATGTGGTGCCCAATGCCACCGACTTGGCCCCGTTCCTGGACGCCGATGGCAGGTCGGTGAGGCCGCGCCACGACATCGCCAATGACGAGACCATCCTTCTCTGGGCCGGCCGCATTGCGCCGGAGAAGAACCTACGGTTCCTTATCGAGTCGATGGCTTTAGTCCGCCAGTCGGCGCCAGCCACGAGACTGATGATCATCGGCTCCGGGCCTGAGGCCGACCAGCTTCGCGGCTTCGTGGCCGACAGAGGACTGTCCGATTTCGTCATCTTTCCGGGGCACGTGCCCTATTCCCTGATCCCGCCGTACTTCGCCGCGGCTGATATCTTCGTCTCAGCCTCCCTCACCGAGGTGCAGCCTCTCGTCATCACTGAGGCCATGGCATCGCGAACCCCAGTTGTGGCGGTCCGGGCACAGGGATCGGTTGACGCCATTCGAGACGGCGAAAACGGCCTGCTGGCCCAGGTGTCCAAGTCGGATCTGGCGAGCAAGACCATCGAATTGGTGCTGGACGAACCACGCCGCCGACGCATGGGTGCCAGGGCTCAGGAGTTCTCCAAGCGGTACTCGGCCCCCAAGATGGCCCAACGCCTCGTGGCAGTCTACGAATCGGTGCTGAATGGACGCCGCCGGAGCTGATGGGCGGCCAACGGCGTGGCGACCTGGCGGCGCCGCGGGCCGGGAGTGGGGGAGATGCGTCGGCAAGCGGGCGGCACGCACCAGGCGTATGCCGCTCAGATGTGAGCCCCAGCCGATGTAGACTGGACCGACGATGTTGAAGAACAGCGCCGCGCGCTTAGCGCGCGGCGCTGTCGCATGCATGGCGCCCACCACACCCGGGCGGCCCGCTGCACCCCTGCTACGGTGTTGTGGCCGCTGGAGCCGGCGTGACCGGGGCAGCTTCGCCTGCGTCGGTCTGTGTCTCCTCGGTCTCATCTTGGCGCGGGAGCCGGATAGGCTGTCGCCGCGGGTCAAGATACGGATCCCGGTTCAGCTTGGATCGCTCCTGGTCGAATACGGCTGCCGCGTCGCGCGCGTCCTTGACGATATGCGGGGTCAGAAAGACCATCAACTCGGTCTTCTCCTTCTGCTTCTCCTTGTGCTCAAACAGCTTGCCAATCAGCGGTATGTCGCGCAGTATAGGTACGCCATCAATGATGACGGACTCCCGCTCGGACATGATGCCGCCGAGCACCACCGTCTGCCCGTCCTCCACAAGCACTGAGGTCTGGGTATTGCGCCTCTGGGTCCGCGGCGCTTTGTTCCCCTGGCCGAAGTCCACGAACTCGACGAAGGAATCGATCGTTTGATTCACGTCCAGCGTGATCTGATCGCTGTTGTTAATGTGTGGGGTGACGACGAGCGTGATGGCGACGTCCAAGAAGGCAGTGCTGACCTGGAAGCCGCCGCCGGTCGTCTCCTGGGTGCTCTCGGTGTACGGTATGCTCTGGCCGACGTCTATAGTCGCCTCGGTGTTGTCCATCACCAATATGTGCGGGGTCGAGATAACCTGCACGTCCCTTTGGGTCTCGAGGGCCCGCAGCAGGGACCGGAAGTTCCGACTCAAGACGCTATACCGGAAGCCGCCCAGCTCCGATGGGTCCGTGACAGCTACGCCCAGGTCCGTGCCGAACTCGCTCGTGGTACTGCCGCTGGTGGTGATAGCCTTCCACTCCAAGCCGAACCGGCTGGACTCGTCGAGCGTCACGTCAACGATGACGACCTCGATGAACACCTGCGGCAGCGGTTTGTCGAGATCGTTGATGAGTTTCTCAACCAAGTCGAAGCTCTGGGCCGGCCCACTGACGATCAGCTTGTTGCTCTGCGGGTCAGCTATGACGTTTACCTCACGCAACATGTCCAGCGGCCCTGCGCCCGCCTGGGAACTCCCGCCCCGGCCAAAGAGGAAGAAGAAGAAGCTTCGCTGCCGATCTGCGCCCTGGAACACGTCGTACAGCGCATCAGCCACATCCGCCGCATTGGCGTTCTGCAGCTCGAAGACTCTCACGACCTCCTCGAGGGGCGACTCCCTGTCGAGGTCCTTTATAAGGGCCTCAAAGCCCTCCATGTCCTCTTCCTCGGCTGTGACGATGATGCTGTTAGTGCGGGTGTCGGGCACAACGCGGTTCGGCTGCAGTCCCGCGGCCTCTGGCTGCCTGGATCGGCCGTAGGAGCTCCGGTAGTAGCTGCTGTAGAATCCGCCGAACCCCCCCCGGCCGCGGGTCTGCTCGGGCTCAAACAATTGATTGAGCTGCTCTGACACGGTGGTCGCATCGGCATACTCGAGCTGGAAGGTCCTGTGGATCACCTTCGGCGAGATGTCCACGTCCAGCTCTCTGATAACTTCCTCGATGTTGTCCAGGTTCGCCGTCGACGCGGAGACCACCACAGAGTTGGTGCGCTCGTCGGACTCCACCCGCACCTCGCCCCGCATCGCTGTCAATCCCGTTGGCAGCCTCAGGCCCGACGGCCGTGCCCCGGCGCTGCTACCGCTCGTGCGGCGCATTGCGTCCGTGAGCCGCCGCATCGCATCCGAGGACAGGCCCCTGAGGGGACTCCGCGGCTCGAAGAGGTCTTCGATGATATTCGCCACCTCCGCCGCCTCCGCGTACTGCAGCTTGATCACCTTTATCTCCTTAACCTCCGACGTGTCCGCGTCCAGGTGGTTGATGAGCTCGACAATCCGCTTCACCCGCTCACCGGTGTCAATGATGACGATGGTGTTGGTGTCCGCATTGGACAGGAGCAGCCCGGTATCGCCCGTGTCCGGGAACAGCGGCTTGAGGTCCTCGGCAAGCTGCGTGGCATCGACAAACTGAATCTGGAGGATCTGGGTGATGATTTCCTGTGTCGCCAGGATCTCCTCATGTTCCCTCCCCGGGTGGATGGGGCCGGTGTCCACTCGCCGCTTCTCCTTGGTTGTGATCCGCACTTCGTCCTCCATCGTGATCATCGTGTAGCCCTGAACGTCCAGTATCGCGGCAAGCACCTTGAAGGCGTCCGGCACTGTCACTTTGGCCATACTGACAATGGTGACTCGCAGCTCCACATCAGGGGATTTGATGATCTGCTTGCCGCTGGCGTCGGCGAGGAACTTCAGTACGTCGTCAATGTCGGCCTGGTCGAAGCTGAAGGAGATGAGCTGTTCCCCGTCTAGCTTCTCCGGCACGACGGCGAAGACCAGCCCAGCCTCCTCTTCGGTCTTCTTCTCCTCCTCCTTCTTCTCCTCATCAGACCCAGATGGGGTAGGTGGCCTCGAAGTGGGGGGGCGTTCCTGCGCATACGGTGAGGGCCCCATTAGCCCCACCATAGAAGCCACTATTACGCATAAGAAACACAATAGCAGCAGTCTTGACGTATAGCTCTTGGTCACTGGGCATCCAACCTTCCATGAACGTTCAACGACCGCGTCCGCGTCCGGGCCCGCGTCCGCCTCGGTCGCGCGCCTCAATATAGCCCCTCGCGCGCTGGTACTGTTCCGGCGTCATGCGGCCGCGTGCCTGCTCCAGGTGGCGCATCATCTCCCCAGGGCCGAACCCGGGCCGAGGAGGCCCCCGCCGCTCGCCCGCCTGCTGCGACGGTGCAGCGGCCTCAGAAGGGCGACTGGAGGCGCCGGACTCTGCGGCCTTTTCCGGGAGCTCTTTCGCGCCCATGGCCAGCATGTATGTCTCGTCGCCCTGAGCCAGCGCGACGCGCTTGGCCTCGATGTTGCTGACACGGAGGCCAAAAGCTGTCTCCCCGACCCCGGCGTAGACCGAGGCGCCACTTTTGATGTTCTTGATGAGCGCCTTGAGGCCGATGTCACTTTCCACAACGCCGGTCATCGCCAGGTCGGCCGTCGGGTCTGGCGGCCCAGACGGCGTGCCCGATGGCCTCCCGGAGCCCGTCGGGGACGGGATCTCCCCGGGCACATCGAGTGCGGCCCTGTCCTGCGGCGGCGACACCAATGGCTTGAACACGTCGCGCCTTGTCAGGATGCGGTAGTCGTCGAATGACCGCTCGGGCGCAGCTTCCGTGTCGTTGCTTGTGGGGCCGACATCGCCACGGCGGGCGACATTCACGAGGCCGGCGTCCGGTTGCTTGTTCCCTCCCATGAAGCGAAGGGCCAGAGCAGCCGAACAGGCGATGAGCGCCAGCACGGCCCCGGCGATGATGATCGTCCGTTGATTGCGCATCATCCCGCTCCCTCCTCTTCGAGCATAGCGAACGAGCTGAGCGCCATTCGCACGCGCAGCAATGAGGGCTCCCTGTCGTTCGTCGACACGCGGACATTCTCGACGACCAGGAGGGGCTGGGCCCGCTGCAGGTCGTAGAGGAATTGCACCAGTCGGCTCAACTCGCACTCAAAGCTCAGTGACAGGCTGCACTTGGCGTGGGCCTCGTTCGTCTGTATGGGCATCGGCTCGAGCCGGCTCACGGCGTCCGCAGGATACGTGTCGAAGTTGGTGAGCTGCGTTATCATGCGCGGAATCTGCTCGGCGAAGTCCTCCCGCGCCACGTAGCTGGTCACCTGCCGGCCGATGCGCTCTCGCAGCGCCTCCGCCTGCCCCCGCACGAGTCGCCCGCCAGCCAGGGCCTGGAGCAGCTTCTCCTGCTCAGCGATTTGCTGGTTGAGCTGGCTCCACCTGCCGGATGCCGTATCGATGCCGAAGTAGTAGACGAGAATCAAGCCAACGATGGCGGCCCCAATGATGGCGATGCGCCTGTCGCGTGGCGACAGCTTCACTACAGCACCTCCTCGACGGGGAACTTGCAGGTGATCTGGAAGTTCCATACTGCCTTGTCGCCGATCTGCGCCAGGTTTTGATAATCCAGAAGGACGTCGGCAAAGCTCTCGCTCGCCAGGAGCGTGCGCACTGAATCAGCCACAGAGGGCCCGTTCGTGGCCGTGCCTCGGACGAGGACGCCTTTTTCGGCATCGTAGGAGAACTCCGTGACCCACACATCGCGGGGCAGATCCAGAGTCAGGCCACGCAACACGTCCAACGCCCGGGCGTCCGTCCGCAGGGCCTCCTTGATCGACGCCGCCATCTCGCCGAACCGCTGGAGCTCCTCCTCAGAGAGAGCGATCGCCTCCGTGGAACCGGGGAAGCCCCGCACCTGCGCCTGGAGCTCGGTGAGGTATCGCTGTTTGGCAGCCAGCAGCAACCACACCCCGACCACGCATGCTGCGATAACCACGCCAACGCAGATGCCGATGGCCGTCCTGGTGCTGGCACGTCGCCGCGTGGCCCGCAGGTCGCGCACCTCCGTTGGCGTGAGATTGACGTCGATCGTCGCCCTGCCCGCCGCTTTCAGCGCCAGACCGCATGCCACGGCGAAAAGTGCATCAGGCGCGTCGGCTGAGCCGCGGAGTGCATCGACGCCGTGCCACGGATCCGCCAGGCTCGTCGGCACCCCCAGCGCTGCCTCCAGGGCCTCGGGCAAGCCGGGTGTGAGGGCCCCACCCCCGCACAGAAGCACGCGCTCGACGCGCTGCTCCGAGTTGCGGTGAAATGACTCGACCGTATGTCGAATCTCTCCGGCGAGGCGACCGAGCCACGCGGCAACGTGCGGGCGGTCGCCCAGGTCAGATTCGGCCGGAAGATCAGTCGGCTCTCGAGCGCTCACGCCGACGCGGATCGGCCCGAGCGGAACGCCGGTGACGCCGTGCTGGCGCTTCTGAGTCTCGGCCTCGGCGAAATCGATGCTCAGATCCGTCTGATAGGCACGCGCCAGCTCTTCCGCGCCGACCGGTGCGCTCCGCGCCGTCGCCAGCGTCCCCGAGCTTGCGATGACGATGTCAGTTGATTCCGCGCCGATATCCACTATAGCGCACGTCGCGGACTCGGCGGGCGATCCCTCAGCCGTTAACGCATTGAACGAGGCGATGGCGGTCACGTCGATCCGCGGATAGGGAAGTCCGAGGCCGCTCAACATGCTCAGCAGTCTGCTGGCCGCCTCTTTGCGGGCCGCCACGACGAGTATGCGGGCTGAGTCGGTGATGTCGCCCGGGAGCTGGTGGTGGTCCATGGACACTTGATCTGCGGGGAAGGGAATGAAGCGCTCTGCCTCAAAGCGGACCATCCGCTCCACGTCGTCGGCACCGGCATGTGGGAGGCTGATTTCGCGCACGGCCGCCGCACGGGTCGAGATGGCGCACGCTACCGTCGTTGGACGCAGCTTTGCCGTGGACAGCGCTCGCCGAAGCGCCTCGCGAATCTGCTCGTCCCCGAGCTCCGCGTCGGCCCCGCCGCCCTCCAGGGGCACGGTCATGGCCCGAACCAGCCGGGCCTGCCCAGGACCGGGTGCCAATTCTACCAGCTTGATAGAGGTGCTACCGATGTCGATGCCCAGGAATGTATGGCCGCGTGCCATGGTCCCTCATACCTAGTTGTCTTGCCGGAAGTAGCGAATGCGCGCCGGCGACTGCGACGTATCTATTACCGCCGTCACGTGCACGGCGATCTCCGTTTCGTCAATGCTCCCGAGCGCATACATGCAATAGGCACTGGAAGTGACGGTGATGTGGTCGAGTATGCCCTCCAGCGCCTCGGGCTCCACGTTTTGCAGTTCCACGATAGCCCCGCGGCTGGCAAAGGACTCGCTCTCACGGTGGCTCACGATCGCATTGGCGAGCTCTTCGGTCATGCCCGGCAGCGTCGCCAGTACCTCGATGGGGGCAGTGTTAATGTTGATCAGTCCCGCCACCGGTTCCTCCAGCAGGGGCGGAGCGCCGCCGTCGAGCTCCTCCCCTGGTGCGCCCTCATCCTCGGGCCGGCCCTGCCGGTCGTCCTCCGGCTGCTGTGGGAACCCGCCAGGTTGATTAGGCTGTCCCGTGGGCTGTCGCGGCTGCTGCGCCAGAAGCTGCGCATTGATGATACTCAGCAGGCTTCGCGGCATTGGTCCCGAGCCTGAACCCCCACGACCTCCGCCGCCAGGTGGCTGCGGCCCCTGGCCCCCGGGTTGCGGTGCCGGCGGGATCTCAGGCCCCCCTCCGCGGCCCTGCTGGCGGTCTTGCTGGTCCTCCGGACGCTGCTCGCCTCCCGGCGCGGGCTCCTCTTGCTCTGACTCCCCCGCCGCGATCCCCAGCTTGTCAACTACGGCAGCCATTTTCGCCCTCTGCTCCTCTGCATTGCCAGACCTGATGCCGCCAACCCCCCACAGGTCGGCAACGCTGGTAAAGCGGCGATCCCCGCTGCGATAGCGCTCGATCTGTCTGCCGATGTCCTGCGCCACTTCCGGGTCGAGGTCGGCCGCCAATCGCTCGGCGATTTGATCCGCCGTGGCTTCGTTCGCATCCAGCCGCAGCTCGCCGTCGCTCGCCTCCTGCGTGCTGATCGAGTAGACCGTCAGAAGATCGATCAGCGCCACCGCCTCGCCATCCTGTGACAGATTCGTCCGCGCGCCCTCGACGCGCGCACGCTCGGCTGGACTCAGCGGCTGCCGGTCTTCCTGGTATCCGTATAGTAGCTCGGGGATCATGTCCTTGACGAGCAGCAGCTCCTCAACCGTCTGAAATGGCCTATTGGCGCAATGGTAGGGCGGGGACAGCGACTGGTAGTGGTCGTCCTCGGCGCCCAGCGGCTCGGGCTCGTCGTTCTCATCGCGCCAGTCGATGATGGCGTCCACCAGCTCGTCGGTCATGCTCGACAGGGCCAGCAGCGCCTCGCGGCTGGCCGTATTGATGTCGAGCTTGCTGCACTCGTCGATCACGCTCACCCTGTACGCGTTCGGTGGTTGCAGCAGCTCGTCATCGTGTGAGTCCACGTACACCCACGCCTCATCAAGACCGTCGTAGCCGGTCACGTCGCCCTCCAGCTCCGTCATCACACGCTCAAGCCCGGAGACGGCCGAGAGATACGCTGTGGATCTTCGCCCGATGTTCGTGCTCGCCCGGGTGTGGACCCGTACCGTCGCCGCGAAGCTCAGGACGAGCATGGAGAGGATGACCAGGACCCAAAGCACTATTATGAGTGCGACACCGCCTGATAGTGGCGTTGTTCGCCGCATCGCCTAGCGACCTCCCCTCCCCGGCTCCTGGAAGGGGGATTGCGGCCCGGGCGCTTCGGGCGACCCCGGTCTCTCCGGCCCCTCCTCTTCCTCGCCCGGTCCTTGCAGCTCCTCGGCGAGCTCCTCGGGTTCGCTGGGTGTGTAGCGGCTTGCCGGCAGATGCACCAGCAGCGTGAGCGGCTTCATCTCGGGAGCCTGTTCGCTCTCTTCTTCCTCTTCGTCCGTCTGCTCCGGAGCCATGCTCATCACCAGCTCGATTTTGACAGCTCCCGGTATCCCCTGCATCTCATCCCAGTTCTCCACCCACTCGCGTGTGGTGTTGTCGTATAGCAGGATTGAGAAAGACTCCGCCGTGGGCAGGAGCTCAGTGGTGCGTGCGTCTGCATCGCGCTGTTCCTCATCCTCGGGGATGGGGAAGCTGAGCTGACGACGCACGAGCCCCATCTCGGGCGTGTCCGGGTCGAAGTCCAAGTAGTATTCGATCCGAGCAAGGTCGGAGGCAAGTCGTGTCTGAGTCCGCGGGTTGTTGACGGTCGAGACGAACCCGAGCGTGTCGGCGACGACGTCGCCTTCGACGTTGTCTGTGCTCTCGAAGAGGTAATCTCCCTCGTTGCCGAGGTTGATGGCCGACCGCAGGTCCCGTGCCAGCACATCCAGCGCCGAATCCGCGCGCTGCAGCATGTCCATGCGGCTCATGCCGCGCTCCTGGGCGTTGAGCGCCAGCCGGAAGGTGCTATAGGTGAGCGTCAGGGCCGCAGCCGTCAGCGCCAGCGCAGTTACGAGCTCGACGACCGTGAACCCAGAATGGCAGGCCGGTCCTACGGCCCGGCCGCCCCGGCCCATACGGTCGCCAACCGCTATGGCTCGTCCCGCCCTCATGGCATGCCTCCGGAGAGCCCTTCGGCCGTCTCCTCGCTCTCGGCTCCCGCCTCACGCTGCAGCGCGGTCAACACGTACTCCGCCTCCCGATTCCCGATGGCGTACGTGACGATGATGGTGACCTCGTCCAGACCCGGCAGGTCGGTCTCCGCGATCTGCACCTCCCAGCGAAAGTCAGGGAAATCCTCGCCAAAGTCCCCGCTCTCCTCGCCCCCGGCGATCTCCGGCTCCTTCCGGATCTCCTCCATCTTCTCGGTGGCAAGTCGCACCACCGTCGCCTGCAGTTCGCTGCGATGCTGGGCCCGAATGCTGATCTCCACGGCCTGCATTATGGCGAGCAGGCCGCCCGCAAGGATCGCCGCCGCGACGAGCGCCTCCACGAGCGTCATCCCGGCCCGGTTGGCTGGCCGCTTCGACCCAATGACCTGCTGACGGTAGAGACTCCTCATGTCCCTCGTGCGCCTGTCTATTTGAGCCCGAGTTCGGAGCGAAGCTCTTCGGCCTCCTCCGGCTCGAGCACCCGCACTCGCGCAGTGAACTGATCCAGCGTGATGGTCAGCTCCGCCCCATCGTCGTTCGTCACGACGATGACTGCCTGATCGGTGGTCCCATCGGGCCGGAACTGAATGGAGGTTTCCCCGCTCCTGCTCGAGGAAGCGGGACTCCCCGATGCCTCGACGCCCCCGGCCTCCTCCCCAACGGCCACGCGGGAAAAGGAAACGCCGCTCGGCAGCGTCAGCTTCTCGCCCAATATGCCCACGTCCGCCACGTAGGGCTCTTCGGGATCCTCCTCGGGATCGAAGTGGGTGATCCGGGATTCTCCCGAACTGGGATCGATCTCCAGTCGATATGAACGTCCCTCGGAGACCGCCTGATTGCGCGCATAGCCTATTGCCGTGATGACATCGCGGACGCCGGCCTTGAGCGCCGCCTGAGAGCTCGCGGTGGCGAAGCGCGGCAGCACGAGGCTGGCGGCCAGGCCAAGGATCACCAGGACGACAAGCAGCTCCATCAACGTCCGACCCAGCCGGCGCGCCGGCGCCGCACACGCCCTACTCGCTGGGCAAGTCCCATGAGTAGATATCCTCATCCAGGCCCTCGCCGCCTTCCTGGCCGTCTGCGCCTAACGACCAGAGATCGTAATCATCACTGTGGGATCCGGGAGACTCGTACACAAAGTCGTTTTGCCAGCCATCCTGAGGCGTTTTGTCCAGATACCCTATCCATTTGCGTGGCTTCGGGGCAGCAGTGGGCTCTTCCACGAGCGCGGCCAGCCCCTGAGTAGTCGTCGGATACTGAGCGTTGTCCTGCATGTACAGTTCCAGCGCGTCGCGCAGGAGGCCGATCTGAGCGATGGTCGTGCTCCTCCGGGCTTGCCTCTGTCGATCGGCGTACTTGGGCAGCACCAGGCTGGCAAGCAGTCCCAGGATGACCATAACGACGATCAGCTCAATGAGCGTGAATCCGGCTCTTCGGCTGGCGACACGGTGCCTCTTGGACATCATTGTACACCTCGCTTGGCCGCTGTTGTCTTTGGCTTCCAGCTCCCGGGCTCCGCCTATACGCTCGCGCTCATCTCGAAGATGGGCAGCAGCATCGCCATAACCACGAAGCCCACAAGTGTGCCCATCACCAGGATAATGACAGGCTCCACGAGCGAGACCAGTTGGCGGGTGCGGTTCTGTATCTCGGCATCGTACGCATCGGCGATCCTGGCCAGCATGGTATCGAGCCCGCCCGTTTCCTCTCCCACGGCGATCATGCTGGCCACAAGCGACGGAAAGGCCCCCGTGCGCCGAAGGGGTTCCGCGATGCTCTCGCCCTCACGCACGGCCGCCCGCACCTCGCCGATGGCTCGGTCCAGCACACGGTTTCCCACAGTGCCCCTGACGACATCAAAGGCTTCCAACAGCGGCACTCCGCCATACACGAGAGTGCCCAAGGTGCGGCTGAAGCGCGAAACGGCGATCTTGTGGAGCAGCGACCCAATGATGGGCAAGCGCAGCCGCAGCTTGTCGATGAGATACCCCCCGCTCGGCGTCCGCGCAATCGCCTGCACAGTCAGCCACACGACCAATACGGCGCCGATAATGGCCCACCAGTACTTCCCCAGGAAACCGGCTACGAACAGCAGTATCACGGTAGGGGTCGGCAGCGTGCGCCCAATGGTGGCGAAGATGCTGGCGAACCTGGGGATGAGGTACGTCATGAGAAACGCGATGGCCCCCGTGCCGGCCACTACCAGCACCAGGGGATAGGCCATCGCGGACCTCAGCCGTGCCTGTTGCTCCTGGTCGTACTCCATGAAATCCGCGAGTCGGGTGAGGACATCGTCGAGCTGCCCGCTCGCCTCGCCGGCTCGCACCAGGTTGACGTAGAGGTGGTCGAAGACCTTGGGATGCTTCCCCAGCGCCTCCCAGAGGCTCCCGCCCCCTTGGACGTCGGCCCGTACCTCCCGGAGCGTGGCGCGCAAGCGTGCGTTCTCGCTGTGCTCGATCAATGTGTCGATGCAGCGGAGCATCGGCAGGCCGGCGTTGAACAGATTGGCGAACTGCCGGGTGAAAACGGACAGGTCTCCGCTGCCAACGCGGCTGAAAACGCTGACGCGCTCGGCACTCTCATCGGCCTTGGCAACTCCCTCGGTAACGCCGGTGGGAAAGAGGCCCATCTCGCGGACGCGCGTCGTAGCCGCGCGTTGGGTCTCGGCCTGAATGCTACCTCGCGTTTCTCGCCCGCGCTCGTCGATTGCTACGTATGCGAAACTCGGCATGGGCTCTTCTGGCTCCGTTCTGCCGCTATCCCAGCTCCTCCTGTGCGGTTGCCCGTACCACTTCCTCGATGGTGGTGATCCCATCTCGTACCGTTGCCCAGCCGTGTTGGCGTACGGGCGTCATGCCGCCTTCCATGGCCACCGTCCTGATCTCCCCGGCCGAAGCGCGCTCCATAATCAGAGATCGAATCTGCTCATTCACGATGAGCAGCTCAAAGATGCCGGTTCGACCCACGTATCCCGTATAGCGGCAGGCACTGCAGCCGGCACCGTGCACCTGGACCTCCGGCACCGGCTGCTCCGACTCGCGCTGCATCACGGCCAGCAGCTCGGCCCTCGGCTGATATTCCTCCTTGCACTCAGAGCAGATGCACCGCACGAGCCGCTGAGCGAGAATGGCGATCATCGACGAGGCGGCCAGGAAGGGCTCGACGCCCATGTCCAGCAGTCGTGACACGGCCCCCGGCGCGTCGTTGGTGTGTAGCGTGGACAGGATTAAGTGCCCGGTGAGCGCGGCGTGAATGGCGATGTTTGCCGTCTCCTGGTCCCGCACCTCGCCAACCATCATGATGTCCGGGTCTTGCCGAACCATATGGCGCAAGCCTCGAGCGAAGGTGAGACCGATATGCTCGCGCACGTGGATCTGGTTGACCCCGTCGAGCTGGTATTCGACCGGGTCCTCTATGGTGATGATCTTCTTCTCGCCGGTATACAAGTAGCTCAGGGCTGCATACAGCGTCGTTGTCTTCCCGCTTCCTGTCGGCCCGCAGGCCAGTATCATGCCGTACGGCTGTCCAATGACGCTTTCCCAGCGGGGCAGCTCGTCCTCCGCGAAGCCCAGGTCGGTGAGCGATAAGTGGACCGCGCTCTGGTCCAGCAGACGCAGGACCACGGCTTCGCCGTGCAGCGTCGGCACGATGGACACGCGGATGTCGATTTCGTGCCCGGAGATCAGCATCTTGATGCGGCCGTCCTGGGGCATGCGACGCTCGGCGATGTCAAGCTCGGCCAGGATCTTTACACGCGACACGACAGCGGGCAGCAGTCGCTTGGCCGGGGCCGGCACCTCGTGCAGCACGCCGTCAATGCGGTAGCGCACCCGCATCGCGTCTTCGAAGGGCTCAATGTGTACATCGCTGGCCCGATCCTGCACGGCCTGGCGCAGTATCAGATTCACCAGGCGGATAACCAGGGATTCCCGCGCCATGCGCTGCAGGTCGGCGACGTCTTCTTCACCCTCGGCCAGCACCTCCACGTCCTCCCCCTGGCCCTCTTCCATCATCTGCTCAACGTATGCCTCTTCCACGATGCGGCGGATGGCCTCTGCATCGGCCAGCACCGGACGCACGTCCATCCCCGTGACGAGACGCACATCGTCGAGCGCGGCCACGTCCAGCGGATCGGCCACTGCCACCGTCAGTGTGCTGTCGTGCAGCTCCAGGGGCAGGAGTTGATGCCGATAGGCGAGCTCGGCCGGCACCCGGGAGATCACATCCTCGGCAGGAGCCTGGTCCGTGAGCTCAACGTACGGTATCCCGAGGCTCTTCGCGATGGCGATTTGCACCTGTGCCTCGCCGCAGTATCCGAGCCGGACCAGCAGGTCATGTATCGGTGTGCCGGATCGTTGGTGATCGTGCCGCGCTCGGACGAGCTGCTCCTCAGTTATCACGCCGCTTTCCAGCAGTATGTCGCAGATCTCGTCTCTCTTGTCCGTTGCCACGTTCAGATTCCCCTCGCACGCACTGGGATCGTTGTCTTTCTGCACATTCCCTTAGGACGCACACTGAGCCAAGAAGGTTGCGTGCGCGTTATCGCATGTCGCCCCGTTCCCGCCGTCGTCCCTCGCCGAACGGCGGAGCTCCACCGCCCCGCCCGAACTCGCCTCTGGGTCGTCCAAACCGTCGGCGCCCCTCCGGGCGGTCACCCAAGGCAGACGGGAAACGACTGAATCGAGACATCGCCTCTTCCGCCGGAATAATCCGCGCCTGCGCTGCCTCAAGCAAGTCGTCGGCATTCCGTTCGCCGGAAGCCCATAGGAAGTCCCCTTCATTGACGTCCTCGATTGTCCCCGGCACTGGCTTTGAGATAACGGTCTGGTCCGTCAGAGTCACGGTGATGGAAAGCTCATCCGACAGCGCGACGACCAGTGGATCGAGGCTCTTCACGACGCCGGATACGGACACGGTCCCCTCGGCCCGCCGTGGCGGGCCACGTCCCTCCGCCAGCCTCCCGCGCTCCTCGTCTGGCGCGGCGGCCTCGTCGGGCCTCGGCTCTGGGTCTTCGCTCTCCTCGTTCTCGGCGGCGACAGCCTCTCCTGCCTCCGACGATGCTTCCCCCGGGGCGCCGCCTTCATCCTCGAGAGCTTCCCGCGGCGGCTGCACGCTGACGCTGGCGGCCTCGAGCTGCACGGGAATGCCCGACACGCGCACCACATCGCCCACATGCAGCTCCGCCGCCGTGATCGTGCCCGGCTTCGTTATCTGCGTCTTCTCGGTCACAACGATAACGCGGCTCGTGCCCGCCGGGAAAGACTCCAGCTCGATGTATCCTCTGATGGGGTTGAGGTCCGTCACCCGGCCCATCACTGTCCGGTCGCGGATGTCTCGCGGCCCGGCACGCTCCGCTGGCGAAAATGGTGCCGACGGCATCTCAACGGAGGCCTCCTGGCACCAACCGAGAGCGGCAGCGGACAGGCACATCGCCGCCCCGAGCGCACCCCGCAGCAGCCTCCAACAGGTGAGTTTCAACATCCACACCTCCTCCCAGAATCGCACATTGTGGCCATCGCAGCCGCACGCACGACGTCGTATGGGAGCAATCTCCAAGTGTATAGTGGCCGTCTTTCGCCAAGCGTTACAGCTCTACCCCGAAGATTCGGTGGTGTGCCTTTCTGTAGGCGAGTACCTGTGGCTCGCCACAGCCCCGTCTCAGCGCTCCCACGGGCTGTGCGCCAGCCCAGACATCTTCATCGTTTCCGGGTGGCCCACCGGGCCATGGCGAACTACCGCGGAGATTCGGCCGCAGGCCGAATTGTAGGGCGGGGATGCCCTTCCCCGCCAGCCTTTGCCTCGGGACATTGCTGGATTCTCAAAGTGCTGTGATGCTGCAAGTAGCCAGGCAGGTTGTCGATGCCTCATAGCGCCTTTTCGAGTTCTTCAGCCACCTCGCCGTCCGAACGGAGCTGGCGCTCTAGTTCGGCCGAGTCGGTGAGCGCCCGGCTTACGAACTCGCTCACCATCTCGGCCTTGACCAGCATGAGCCGCCCCTTGCCTCTGCCGAACACCACCATCTTCTCCCCTTCGTCAATGCTCAATGCTCGACGGGCCTCCGCCGGTATCACCATCTGGCCCCGCTCCCCCACTGTTGCCGACCCGTAGTAGCATAAGCGCGAGTGTCGTCTCACGCCCCATCACCCCATCTCGGGTGGAAAGTAAGACAATTCATACATTACATGTAACGCACGGCGGGGGGAAAATGTTCAGCGGTCTCGGGATATCGTGTCAATTTGTGCGCCGTTTCCCTGGATGGTCGGCCGCGAAGGAGCGACCGCGATGACCGCCACGGCATCCCGGTACACTTCGCGCCAGCCCGCGCGGGCGAGCGCCGAGCGGAGCGGCGTTCGCGGAGCGATGAGCGCCCAGCGAACGTCGTATCGGCGAAAGATGGCGCGCCACTGATGGGCGCCTCGCAGGGCTTTGAGGTATTCGTTGAAGGGGCCCTTGTAGTACAGGTCTGCTCGCCCGTCGATGAAGACCGGCACGTCAGGCGCCTCCCACATCAGATAGCCGCCCCATTCGTACAGGTTGTAGCCGTTGCCGGCGGGCGGATGCGCCTTCAGATACCGCGCGGCCTCCACCGGCAGATGCGACAGACCCATCGCCGTCTCGGCGACGTCGGCGGGAGACGGCCGGCGGGCGAAGGTGTACATGGCGCACGCAGCCAGAAACGCCGCCAGCAGACCCGGACGAACAATCCGACGCCAATCGCTGCCCAATCTGCTTCGGACCTGCTGGAGCGCTCGGCGCGTCATGCCCGCGTACGCCGGCACGGCGACGACAGCGAACAGGGCACCGTGTCGCTGCGATATGAGCGTCGCATGGGCGAGCAACAGCAACAGGGCGATATCGCTGAGCCGGCGTGGGCCACGCACCACGGCCAGGAGGGCAATGGCCAGAAGCAGCGTGACCTCGATTGCTCGCGTCTCCCATGCCTGGAAATCCGGCGACTGCCATTCCCGAATGTGCTGCAGCGCCGGGTCACTTGTGGCGAGCCACGCGCCATACCATAGCGCGTTTGGCCCCTGCGGATTGAGGCACAGCGCTGCTGCCGCGATCGGCAAAGCCACTCCCACGGCCCTGACTTGCTGCCGTCGCCCGGCGTCGTCGCCGGCTCCAATCCACCTGCCCAGCCCCTCAACGACGAACACGGCGGCCAAGATGGCGAGTCCGGCCATCGCCGCGCCGTGGAGATTGCCCCACACTGCAAAAGACGCCGCAACGAAGGGCAGCCACCTCGCCCACTGCACGCGGCAGGCTCGCAAACGCTCGAGCTGCAGAAGCAGAGCGGCCAGGATCACCAGTGAGAACATCGTCGGACGATAATCGAGGTAAAGGCCACACGGGAAGATCGCCAGCGCCACGAGCGCTGCTGCGACGAGCGGCTCAGCAGAACGCAGATAGGCCAGCCAATACAGGAGCGCAAACGCCGCGCCGGCCAGCAATAGCTTTAGCGCAACGAGAGCATTCAGGGCGCCGATTTCGTGAATGCAGTACAGCAACACCTGCGAAAGCCACTCGTGCGGCACGAAGGGCTGGTCGGGCGCGGTGTGTGAAAAGGTGTCGGTCGCCGGAATGACACGCTCCCGGACGATCTGGCGCCCCACCGCCAGGTGCAGCCACATGTCCGTGGCCACGACGGGCCGAAGACACGTCGTCGTGATAACCGCCAGCGCGGGGACGAATGGCCAATGCGTCAGCGCGAGTGTGCGAAGGCGAGATCTGCGAGCGCCGTCGGGAGATGTCAACGTGTGCCGTCCCGGATCCATGTTGATGGCGGTGCCGTCGGCCGCCACTCCGCCGGTTAGCTTCGCACCCGGACGCCTGTAGGCCTCTCGGGAGGGTCCTGCAGAGGCCGGTCATTCGGCCAGGCAGCAGCGGGGAACGAAGCCGCGGCTGGGATTCTTCAGGGGCGCACGTTGTCAGGCAAGGACAAGCCTTTCACTTCCCACTGCATGCGGTCCGTGCGTAATTCCCAGGGAGGGCACGGATTGGCCTGCGCTCAGAAGCTGTCATGTCGTTCCGGGCGGCCCCGCTGACTACTTATGTACCCTACCGACGTGTGCGATCCCCACCTCATTTGCGTCGCGAGTCCAGGCAGTCGTGCGGGCTTGGTGACACGCGCCCTCGTCGGCCCCGGTTGTGGAGGCGGAGCTTGGCGCAGGAGCTCATGCGCTCGCCAGCGAAGTTGCTGAGCGCAGGAGCCTGGCGAGGGAGCGTGATTAGTGTGGATCACCCTCAGGAATCGGTATTGGGGTCGGGCCGCCGCAGCGGCGCAGGACGCTTCCTGCGCCGACCAACAGTTCTACCCACACTGTGCATCTTGGTCGCCCTGCTCATTGGATCGCCGACGTTGACGTATCGCTTTGGCCGGGACCAAGCCATGTTTGCCTACGTCGGAGATCAGTGGCGCGCGGGGCACATGCCCTACCGCGATTCCTGGGACAACAAGCCCCCGGCAACGTACGCGCTGGCTGCCCTTGCGATAGCCACATTCGGCCACTCCCAGCTCTCGTCGCGCGTCGCCGACTTGGTTCTGACCCTCTGCATCGTCGCCTGCATATTCGGGCTCACTCGAGCAATGGCCGGCCCCCTGGCGGCATGTGTGGCTGCAATCGGCTACTCGCTTGCCTACTACCTCCACTTTGACTATTGGCACACGGCGCAAGCAGAGGTGGCAACGTCGCTCTTCGGCCTGCTCGCGCTCATCGCTGCCTGGAAGTGGATGGAGGCCTCACCTCGGCACCTCACCGCAGTTGTAGCAGGAGCCTGTGTCGGCCTCGCGGCACTGTTCAAGCTCACTGGCGCGCTCTTCCTGCCTCTGGTCGTCGCCATGATCATCTGGGGTCGCAAAGGCAGAGGTGTGTGGCGCGATGTGGTGGCTCCCTCCATGATGGCTGTCGCAGGCTTTGTTCTCCCCATCGCTGTCGCAGTCGCATACTTCGCTGCACACGGGGCCCTGCTGCACATGTGGGATGTAGTCGTCAGGTTCAACATGAACTACGCTGGCCAGCGGATAGAGTCTACCTCGCTGCAGGTGCTCGCCTCCGCGCTAGCTCAAGTCGGCGCTGGAATGGCGCTCGTGGTTCCGCCTGCGCTCGTCGGGTTGCTCGGAGTCTGTCTCAACATGGGCAGGACAGGCAAAAGCGTCATCCTTGCCTGGTTCGGCGTATCCTTTCTGATGGTGTTCCTGCAGCACAGGTTCTTCTGGTATCACTGGCTTGCCGTACTGCCCGCGCTGTCGGTGCTGGCCGGGATCGGAGTCGCGACCATAGTCAGCCGCATCGCCCGCAGGAGCAACCGACGCGGGACGACCTGCGTATGGATTGCCCTCGCCATGACGGTCGCCGGAGTAATGATCCTCTACGTCCCGAGCGCAATAGCAACCAGTTACACGAACGCAGTCCGGTTCTGGATGGGCCGAATATCTGCCCGGGAGTTCGAGGCCTCTTTCACAGGGGTAGACCGCTACAACTATGCGGAGGCAGCAGCAGCGGCGGCCTATTTGCGTGAGCACACCTCGCCCAGCCAGACTATAGCGGTGTGGGGATTCGAGCCGGCGATTCAGTTCCTCGCGCGCCGCAGAGCGCCGTCCCGATTCGTTGCGACACACCCATTGTACGATCGGCACCTCCCGTATAAGCAGCAGGAATGGCGGCGGGGCTTTCTGTCCGACTGCGCCGCGGCGCCGCCCGCCTACTTCGTCACGATCGACACCGGAGGCACCCGGACAGAAGCGCCGGTCGAGTTGGCAACGTGGCCCGATGTCAGGCAATTCGTCGAGGAGCGCTATACGCTCGAAGGCAGGATCGGGCAATTCAGGCTGTACAGCAGGCGGGAGTGAAGTTGGGCGGCCCCCCAGGGCGGCGAGGGTCACAGATATAGGATCAGCAGAACCGCAACAGCCCAACACAGGACACCAATCAGAAGCGGTCCGTCGGTGAGCAAGAGCCGGTCGGGTTGTCCGCCAGCACTCTTGCGGTGCACGAGGTACAGATACCGGAATATGCCAAACAGCACAAAGGGAATGGTGTATATCAGCCGCGTCGTGCCGAACTTTACCACCGTGGCCGGCCACATGGTGTAGAGGCAGTAACTCATCACGGTCGAGGAGCTCACGACGGCCATCATCTGGTCGAGGAGCCGCGGCGTATACTGGCCCAGTATGTCGCGGTGCGCCGAAGCCTCCGGCCCCAACAGGACCAGTTCGCGCCTTCGCTTGCTCAACACCAGGAACAGAGCCAACAGGATCGTGCACACGAGCAGCCATTCCGATATCTCGACATCGATGGCCACTGCCCCCCCGAGCGCCCGCAGCACGAAGCCGGACGCCACGCAGAAGGCATCCAGTATCACCACCCGCTTGAGCGCGAACGAGTAGCCCAACGAGATAGTGATGTAGCTCAGCGCCAGAAGGCCGAAGGGTGGGCTGATCCAGAAGGCCCCTGCCAGACCGAGCACGCCCAGTGTGCCGGCGGCTACGAGCGCATAGTCCCGCCTTAGTGCGCCGGAGGCCAGGGGTCGATGTCGCTTACGCGGGTGCCGCCTGTCCTGTTCGCTATCCAGTATGTCATTGACGATGTACACAGCGCTGGACATCGCACAGAAGAGCCAAGACGCTCCAACGGCGACAGCCACTGAAGTGGGCTCGCCGAGCTTCTGCGCGAAAATCACTCCGGCGAAGACGACTATGTTCTTGATCCACTGCGCCGGGCGCATCGTCTCCAGCAGCAGCCGGGCCTGCGTTGCGTCTCGCACATCTGTCATGGACTCAGCAGTCCTAATGCCGTCCAAAGGGCCATCAGCTCCGTCTGGCGTCGCATCGTCACCGCAAACGGCAAGGCCTCTCGCACACATCATGGAACGACCAACGCAGCGTCACCCCGGCTCTCCTGGATCCGTCCCTGCAGCGCCTCCAAACGGGTGGCAATAGGCGCCGTGTCCATCCCCTCCGGGGCTCGCCGCTCAGCATTCTTATAGCGCGCGAGCGCCTCGCGCAGTCTCCCCTCGGCCTCGAGCTTTCGGGCATAATCGTAGTTGGCCTTGGTGAGATTTCCAGCAACGACCCGTCTGGGTCTGACATAATCGGCCACCAGTTTCGCGGCCGATTCGAAGTTCTTGATGGCCTTCGGATAGTCGGCGCGCGCGCCAGCCACCCGCCCGGCTTCGTTCAGACGGCGACCCTCGGCCAGCAACTTCTCGCTCTCGAGGTCAAAGATGTGCAGCCCCCCGAACCGGGCTATCGTTGGCAGCTCGCGCACTCGGGCGATTCTGTTCTCTTCCAGCGCCTGTTGAATGCCCGGGTACGCATTCCAGGAGATGCCCATTACCAGGAGGTACCGGGCGTCAACCCGGCGAGCTACCTCAAGCAGCTTGTCCATGCCGTCGGTGGGCGTCTGGTAGCACTTCTTCGCGGTGATGGCGCCGAAGTGCCACGGATCATCGGCAAAGACAGGCCGATCGGGCGGCTGAGTGCTGAAGAACGCCCGGATGGCGCCTTCGTTGCCGACATACGGATTCACCGCGATCTGCTTCTCAGCTCGGAGCAACTCGAAGCCGAAGCGCGCCGCCGTGTGCCCGAGCAGCAGCGTCGCCACCAGCGCCACTATGGCCGGGCGACGCACGCGCGGCAGCCGGTTCTGGATGCACTCCGCCACCACCCAGATCCCTCCCGCCGCTGCGGCAAAGAGCAGTGGCATGACGCTGGTGAAGGCCCGCTGATATCCTCCATTCAGACCCACATGGGGCACAACGAAACTGTAGGCCAGCGAGATGAACCCGAGCATATACAGAAACGGGCGGCCTCCGGCCGGCCTCCGCACGCATAAGAAGGGGATGGCAGCGATGAGCAGCGTGTGTCCTGCCTTGCCAAGAAGCCACTGGACAATGCGAAGCAGCACCAGAATGTCATAGCGTATGACCCCACCCCAGCCGCCGTGGGCAGTCAGCCACTGCTGTACTGTGATGGAGGACAGGTCGGCGCGAAAGAGATCCTGGTATCTCGGCAGGAACAAGACGCACAGCAGATCCGGCGGCGAGGCTGATCCGAACACCAGCGCATTGCGGGCCATCCATGGCGCCACGACAAGGCCGTAGGGGACCAAGAAGTAGAGGAGGTGAGCCAGGCGCACCCGAGACTGCCCGCCTCGCCGGTACGCCAGGGCGCACAAGAACAGAACTGGGACGATTACGATGCCGTCGTTTCGGGTCAAATGCCCCAGCCCGCCCAGTAGCCCGGCTAGCGCCAGCCAGTGCGGATTCCTGGCGAAGCCATAGTACATGCATAGCAAGCTGCCGGCGACAAACAGGCCTTGAAGCACAGCGGCATCGGGCGTTATGGAGAGGACTACAAGCCCGGGGTCCACTGCAGCAATGCCGGCTCCAACAAGCGCTGCGGCCTCGTTGCCCGTCAGCTCCCGGCCCACCAACCACACGAGGGCAATGAACGGCAGGGCCAGAAAGAGGCTAGCGATCTGGCTGGCACGGAAGGTAGGCCCGAGAAGCTTGAGCCACGGCACGAGGTAGAACGACATCCCTGGCATCCAATAGCCGTTGGACGGTGTCGGAAGCTCGTCGGGAACGCCCCGGGCGTACATCCACACATAGTCCGTGACCATGCCTCGCCCCGTTGCCATGTTCTGTGCCACGTGCGCGTAATAGGCAGCATCGGCGGGAAAAGGGGCAGAGACGTGTGGAATTGATATCGCCCGGAGGAGTGCGCCTGCGACCATTATGAGCAGAAGGACTCCGCACGCGACGGCCCCCGGGCGTCCGGGACTCAAGGTATGCACGCCTTCACCTCCGGGACTAGCGGAAGCGCGTCGGCACGAGCCCCGTCGGGCGGTGCGGGGCCCCCCTCGTCAGAAGGATGAGTACGGCTCCCCGTCTACGGTACTGCCGGGTGCCAGACTGTGCACGGCGCCCACATTGGGTGGGCTGGTGCCGTAGCGCCAGTTCCGCTGTCCCAGTATCTCGTCTTTGGGCAGCAAGCCGCCGCGCGCTTGCAAATACGGACCGCGCCAGTCTGCCGGGATTATGGACACGGGCGTGCCGTTCGTGGTCAGCCCGTCGGCAGGCGGCACCGTGGCAACGATGTCATCCACTTGCGCCGGGTACAGCCCAGTCTCGGCGTGGTACGACTCCACCGCCTTCCGAACTTCGGATAGCGTCGCCCGCAGGTTCGTCTCTCTCGCCTTCCGCGTCGCTCCCGACACCCGGGGGACTACGATGGAAGCGATGACTGCGATGTACACAATGACGATGAGCGTTTCGAGCATGGTGAAGCCGGCACGAGCTTGACCCTGGTACCGTCGCACGGCTGTTCCCTCCATACTGTGGCGCTCGGCGTTGATGGTTCCAATTGCCGCCGAGACAAGGGATGTCCCTCATACTTTCTTTTACCATACTGGGCCCCCGAACCCATAATGGCGAGTCGTGGTGTGCCCGAGGTAAAAAGAAGAGCAGCAGGCACGTAGGCCTGCTGCTCGGCTGGTCTGGCCGACTGCGTCTGTCGCCGATGCCGTCTCTACCACTCCGAGTAGTTTGTGGTACCGTCGAGCGCGCCGCCCGGGCTTGCGTGCACTGCGCCAACGTTGGGCGATGTGAGGCCGTAGACCCAGTCGGTGGCGGAGGTGATCGGGTTCTTGGGCAGATTGTTGTCTGCGGTGGTCAGGTACGGGCCCTTGTAGTCGCTGGCGTTGATCGAAATCGAGCTGCCAGTCACATCCAGCCCGCTGGTCGGGGCCGACGTGCCCATGATGTCAGCTAGCGCCGCCGGGTACGTTCCCGTATGCGACTGGAAAAGACCGATGGAGTTCCGCAGCTCCTGCAGATGCGCTCGCAAGCTCGCTTCCTTGGCCTGACGTCCTGCACCGAGCAGTCTCGGAATGACGATAGAGGCCAGCACGGCAATCACGACGATAACGATCAAGACTTCAATCAGCGTGAAACCCTTCCTGCGCTTCATTTATACTGCACCTCCTGGGGGCTTGTGGCCGGCGTCGTTTCGAGAGAGCTTTGCGTCAGTCTTCTGCTCCGGTCCCACTCGATGTGACGCTGCATTGCTCATCGAATCGCCGCACGGCATAATACCTCGTCTCTGGGCTTTTCTTACCACAGTGCCCCCAGTGCATTCACCATTTTTTTGCGTTCTTGTTGAACGAGCCGTAAAACCCTGTTACACGGCTGGCGCGTATGGTCTGGCCCGAAGGCTTCGCCCGTCGGCCCACCCGTTGTAGCCGGAGCAGCTTGCTCCGGCGGCCCCCAGCCCCTCGCCGGGCCCATCTTCATCGTTTCCGGGTGGCCACGCGGGCCATGAAGAGCTGCCTCGAAGATTTGGTCGTGTGCCTTTCTGTAGGCGAGCACCTGTCGCCGACGCGCCATAGCCGCTATGGCGACGGAGCGTGGCTCGCTGCCGTCCCTCTGCCGATCCCGGACAGATGGGCCAGCACAGCAATCTTCATCGTTTCCCGGTGCCGCAGCGGGGCATCATGATTGCTTCGAGGCTCGCGGCTCACCGTAGTTGTCAGGTATTGCGCAGCACTTGTCGGACAATGAACGAGTGGCTACTGCCGGCATCATCCTCGCCCGGGCCGCTGATCCGTGGCACATGCCGTGGCCCGTCCGTGGTTGCGTCCCCACGCCGGCCGCCCCACGGAGGCTACAATAGTAGGTATCCGGCGTGCGCGTACGGTATAAATGGCATGAGAACAACGTTGCAGGTCAACACCAGGTGTCGGGATCGCGATGAGCGTCACTGCACGCGTCGAAGCTCAGAGAGCCGACAGTCCCAAGCTGCTCGGACGGCAGCGTCGCTGCCTGCTGTTGTGTGCCGCCTTCTGGCCGTTGTGGCTCGCCCTTCGCCTCTTGGCTCCCTCCCAGGCAGACTACGTGACAGAGGCGGTGCCTCTGCTTCCCCTTGTTGCCTTCGCGTGCCTGTGGCTAACTGCCGTGGCAGGAGGGAGCCGTTTGCTCGATGCGCTGCGCCTTACCGGGATCGGGCAGGGGCAGCGTGTGTTTTTCTCGAGCTTGCTCGGCTTCGCCGCCCTGTCGTTTTTCGTGTTCCTTGTTGCCGCGGCGCATCTGCTGTACGACTGGGTGCTGTGCCTCTGCTTCGGCGCTGCTGCCGCGTCCCTGGCGGTGACGTTGCCGGCGCACCGGCCGTGCTCCCGGGGCTGGCGGGATTGGTGGCAACGAGCAGAGAACGGGGACGGCGGCCAGAAGTGTGCCATTGCGCTGTTGGCGATACCCATCGTGCTGGGGACGGTGGGCGCTATAGCCCCGGCGACCGACAGCGACACACTTCTCTACCATTTGGGCGCGCCGAGCATCTACGTACAGCACCACGGTTTTGTCTACGTGCCCCACAACCTCTGGACTAACATTCCGCTTTTCACCGAGATGATGTACGCGGCCGGCCTTTGCGTCATGAACCAGACGCTGGCCCGGCTCTTCGTGCCATGCTCATACGTCCTGGTGCTTATCGGCTCCTGGTGCTTCTGCCGCCGACACCTGCCGCATGTGAGTCCCTGGGTGCCCGCTTTGCTCGTTGGGAGCATCCCCCTGCTGGCGATCCTGAATTGCACGAGCCTCAACGACGTCACGCTGCTGGCGTACGAGCTGGGCGCTCTGTACGCCTTCGTCAGCTTCTGGCGGGCGGGAACGAGAGAGGAGCGGCGCGGCTGGCTGATTGTCGCCTCCGTCGTCTGCGCCTGCGCCGCTTCCATCAAGTACGCCGGGTGGCTGCCGGCAGCCGTGCTGCTCCCGGCGACCGTGTGGCGAATGGGAGCCCTGGAGGGCCGCCGTGGCACCGTCGCTGCCTGCAGCATTGTATTGACATCCCTGCTGCTGCCGGGTTTGTGGCTTGCCAAGAACGTCGGCTACACGGGCAACCCGGTCTATCCACTGGCCTTCTCCGTGTTTGGCGGACGCAACTGGAGTGCGGCGCTGGCCTCCGAGTATCAGGCCCACATGATGAGCTTCGGCGTTCACGACGAGGGGGTGCTCGGGGCGGTGACGGCGCCGGTTCGGCTCGTGCTTGATGAGGGGCGCTTCGGATCCAAGCTCGGCATCGGCCCGCTGTTTCTGCTATTGTCGCCACTGGCGGTTTGGGGCTGTCGCCGCATGTCGCGGCTCGGCCGTTTTCTCTGTGTCTATGCAGTGGTCCACTACGGGGCTTGGACAGTGGGCCCGCAGGTGATGCGCTACGTCATGCCCGGCCTCGTCGTGTGGAGCTTCGTGCTGGCTGAAGGCGTCGCTCTATTGCCCGGGCCACCTCGACGCCCGGCCCGCAAGCGCTTCCGGCCAGTCGGTGCTCGGGCCCTGGTCTACGGCATCATCTGCGCCGGTGCTGCGTTCAATATTGCGTGGTTCGCCCTCACTCAGCAGTCCGTCTTCCACTCGTTCGATGCCATCTACGGCGTCGCCAATCGGCGTGCGTACCTCCAACGCAGCATCCCGTATTACAGCACGGTCACGTACGCGAACACGGCGCTGCCCAGCGCCCGCAAGCTGCTTTTCGTCGGTGAGTGGCGCACCTTCTACGCCCGGATCCCGTTCGCTGCCGACACCGGCCCTGATGTCACCATCATCTGCGAGTATGTGAACCGGTCGCGGAACGTTGACGAACTGTTGGCCGCGCTGCGACGGGATGGCTTCACGCACCTGCTCTACAATCCCGAGGGCGAAGCTTTGCTGCAGCGCACCTTCGGCTACCTGCGGTTCGCGTCCGACGACAAGGAGCGCATCTATCGGCAGATTCCCACGCATCTGAAGCTGGTGCACGCGGAGCATGGAGTTCTTCTGTATGAGCTCGAACCGTCGGGACAGCTCGCCGCGGTCGCAGATAGCGGAGCAGCGTGACACGTGTCGCGTCTGCGGCTGCAATAGCGCCGCGCCATACCTCAGTGTGCCGCGAGACGCCGGGGACGGCCGATGGTGCCTGCGCTCGTGCCGCGGCTGCTCATTCGTGTGGCTTGGGGAGGCCTTGGCCCCAGACGAGCTGGCGGCGCACTATCCGCCGGAATACTACGGTCGTGAGAACGGTCGCTTCCGTGGCGTCGGGGAGGCCTTCGAGACCTGGTGCCGCCGCTTGCGCGCCCGCTCCATCACTCGCCTGCGTGCGCCCGGTTCGATCCTGGACGTCGGCTGCGGCCGCGGCGTCATGCTGGCCGCACTGCGCGATCGCGGGTGGCGTGTACGCGGGACGGAGCTGTCCGCTTGCGCGGCCCGGCGTGCGCGCCATGTTCCACGGCTGGACGTGCACGTCGGCGACATCAGCACTCTCCGCCCTGGAGATGAGACCTTTGACGTGGTAACGCTGTGGCACGTGCTGGAGCACTTGCCAGATGCCCGTGACTGCCTCGAGCACGTGCGGGAGCGTATCAAGCCCGATGGCCTGCTCGTGGTCGCTGTGCCCAACATCGACAGCCTGGAGGCCCGCCTCGGCGGCCCGCATTGGTTTCACCTGGACCTGCCACGGCACGTGTCCCATCTCTCCGTGCGCACTCTCGATCGGCTCCTACGGGCCGTCGGGTTCACGCCGGTGAAGATGAAGCGGTTCTCGCTCGAGTACGGGCCTTATGGCATGCTGCAGACGCTGCTGAACCGCATGGGCTTCGCGCACAACCTGCTCTACAACGCGTTGAAGGCCCCCGGAGCGAGGATGCGTTGGCCGATTGGCCGTTGGCATGGTGCGCTCCAGCTCGGGGCGACACTCCTGTTGCTTCCCCTGCTTGCGCCTCTGGCGGCCCTGCTGCACCTACTTGATGGGCTTGCCTTCGGCGGGAGCTGCATCGAAATACATGCCGTTCCCACGCGGGAACAGTAGCAGCCGCGTGCCGGCCTCTCCGCTCAGCCATCGCCGCACCCCCCACGGTGGCGCTGCGTCAACCCGAGAGTCGCCAACGGCCAAAAACCGTTGCTGCGTGCGACTCCCTGGTGGAATAAGAGTTGTGAGGATCAGCCACCCCCAGCATTGGAGGCACACGGCAGTGCGCCGAGGCCAGCGCATCGTTGTCATCATGCCCGCGTATAACGCGGCAGAGACCCTTGAGCAAACGTATCGCGATATCCCCGACGGCTGGGCCGACGACGTTATCGTCGTGGACGATTGCAGCGCCGACCACACGGCCGAGGTGGCGAAACGCCTCGGACTACACGTCATCGTGCACTCAAAGAACAAGGGCTATGGGGGAAACCAGAAGACGTGCTACCGCGCCGCACTCGAGCGTGGCGCCGACATCGTCGTGATGCTGCATCCTGACTATCAGTACGACCCTAAGCGCATCCCCAGCCTCGTCACACCCATCCTCGACGGCGCCGCCGACATGGTGTTGGGCTCCCGGCTGGCCGACGGCCAAGCGGTGAGGAACGGAATGCCTCTGTACAAGTATCTCGCGAATCGTGTTCTGACCATCGTGGAGAACGCAGCCTTCGGCACGCACTTCACCGAGCTACACACGGGAATGCGGGCATACCGGCGTGAAGTGCTGGAGACGCTGCCTCTGGAGGCCAATTCCGACGACTTCGTCTTCGACTCACAAGTGATCGCCCAGGCACACCACTTCGGCTTCCGCCTGGCGGAGATCTCCGTGAGCGCGCGATATACGGCTGAGGTCTCGTCGATCGGCTTCGCTCGCAGCGTGGTCTACGGTATGGGGACGTTGGCGACGGTGGCCCGCTATCTCCTGCATCGCTGCGGCATCAGGCGTTCTGCCATCTTTACCGCGCCAGCTCCGACGGCCACACCGCTCCCCGCGCAAGCTGGCGGCAGCCGGGTCGCCTGAGTGTCCTTGAGGCGGGGAGGAGGGGTGCCGCGGCCGAGGCCGATAGCTCCGGCTGCGCCGCGAGTGCCTCGGCAGTCGCCCCCGACTCCTACAGGATGTACCGACTCAGGTCCTGGTCTTCGACCAGATCGTCAATGCGTTCGGCGACGAACTCCGCGTCTACTTTGAGTTTTCCCTGCCCCTCCTCAGGCGCACGGAAGGACACATCCTCGAGCATGCGCTCCATGACGGTATGCAGCCGCCGCGCGCCGATGTTCTGCGTCTGTTCGTTAACTCGCGCTGCCGCTTGTGCGATGGCACCTATGCCGTCCTGGGTGAACTCCAACAGAATTCGCTCCGTGGACAGCAGCGCCGTGTACTGGTTCACCAGGGAGTTCTTCGGTTCCACCAGGATCCGCCTGAAGTCCTCCTCGGTGAGATCGTCCAACTCCACCCGCAGCGGGAAGCGGCCCTGGAGCTCCGGGATCAAGTCCGACGGCTTGGACACGTGAAAGGCCCCGGCAGCAATGAACAGGACGTGCTGCGTGTCCACCGGCCCGTACTTGGTGAGCACGGTGGAGCCCTCAATGATCGGCAGTATGTCACGCTGTACGCCTTCGCGTGACACGTCGGGTCCGTGCCCGCCCTCGCGCCCGGCGATCTTATCCAGCTCATCGAGGAACACGATGCCGCGCTGCTCCACTCGCTCGATGGCATCGCGCGTCACTTCATCATTGTCGATGAGCTTCTGCGCTTCCTCATAGGTCAGAATGTCCCGCGCCTCGCGCACGGTAGTGCGTTTCTTGGCCTTTTGGCGGCCCATGAGGTTGCCCATGACGTCCTGGATGTTGAAGAATACCTCCTCGAAGCCGGCGCCGGAGAAGATCTGGAGGTTCCGCGTCGGACCGTCTTCGACGTCGATTTCGATCTTTTTGTCCTCCAACTCGCCGGCTTCCAGGCGCCCTTTGGTGAACTCACGCACGCGCGCTGCGCGTCGCTCCTGCTTCTCTCGCTCCGCCCGTTGTTCGGGTGTCTCCTCCGGCTGCGGCGCGGCCGGAACGCCCATGAGCATCGGCGGAACCTGCGGGGCCGCCGGCTGCTTCGGGCGGGCGTCGCGCGCGAGAATGTGCAGAATGCGCTGTTCCGCCCGCCGAGCGGCCTCCTCTTCCACCTCGGCCATCTTCTCACTCTGCACCATGCGCACGGCCACTTCCGCCAGGTCACGGATTATCGCGTCCACGTCGCGCCCCACGTATCCGACCTCAGTGAACTTGGTCGCCTCGACCTTCACGAAGGGCGCCGCGGCCAGGTTGGCCAGTCGGCGGGCGATCTCCGTCTTGCCCACGCCCGTTGTGCCGATCATGAGTATGTTCTTCGGAATGATCTCGTCCCGGATATCGCCGTCAAGCTGCATGCGCCGGTACCGATTCCGGAGCGCGATGGCGACGGCACGCTTGGCCGTCTCCTGCCCGATGATGTACTTGTCGAGCTGTTCAACGATCTGTCGCGGCGTTAAGTCTTCCATGGTCAACGCTCTGTGGGCGCCAGTAGTTGATAGTTGGGCGCCTCCTCCGTGATGTCAATGTCGTGGGGGTGACTCTCCCGCAGTGCGGCGCCGGAGATGCGCAGGAATCGCGCTTTCGTTTTCAGCTCTTCGATGCTGCGGACGCCGCAGTAGCCCATGCCGGCGCGCAGCCCGCCGACGAGCTGATAGACGACCCCTGACAGGGGGCCCTTATACGGAACTCGTCCCTCGAGTCCCTCGGGGACGAGCTTGGCGGCATCCTCCTCGTGCTCCTGGCGGTACCGGTCGCGGCTTCCCTCTTTCATCGCCCCCAGCGAACCCATGCCGCGGTACTCCTTATACGTGCGGCCCATGAACAGCACGGTCTGCCCCGGACTCTCCTCAGTACCCGCAAAGAGCATGCCGACCATGACCGCATCCGCGCCGGCGGCTATGGCCTTCGTGATGTCGCCGCTGTACTTGATGCCGCCGTCCGCTATCAACGGCACTCCACTGTCGGCGGCGGCCCGAGCGCACTCGTCGATGGCCGTGAGTTGGGGAACGCCCGCCCCTGAGATGACCCTTGTGGTGCAAATGGAGCCCGGACCCATGCCCACCTTCACTGCGTCGCAGCCGGCCGCGACGAGATCGCGCATGCCCTCGGCCGTCCCGACGTTCCCCGCAATAACGTCCACATCCTCGTGGGTCTCCTTGAGCTGCTCCACCGCGCGGATGACCCGCGTACTGTGCCCGTGCGCCGTGTCAACGACGATCACGTCCACATCCCGCTCGACAAGCGCGGCGGCTCGCTCGAATGCCTCCGGCCCGGCTCCCACGGCTGCGGCAACACGAAGCCTGCCCAACTCGTCCTTACAAGCGAGTGGGAAGGCCCGGATCTTCTCAATGTCCTTAATGGTGATGAGACCCGCGAGAATCCCCCCGTCCTTCACCACCAGCAGCTTCTCGATCCGATTCTCGTGCAATATCACCTTCGCCTCTTCCAGCGTCGTCCCGACGGGCGCCGTGATCAGGTTCTTGCTCGTCATGACCTCCGATACGAGACGATCGAAATTGGTTTCGAAGCGAAGGTCCCTGTTCGTCAGAATGCCCACGAGCTTGTCCCCGTCCGTTATCGGCAGCCCGGAGATGTGATACCGCTCCATGATGCTGAGCGCATCGCGCACCTTGCGATGGGGTTCGAGCGTGACCGGATCCACGATCATGCCGCTCTCGGACCGCTTGACCTTATCCACCTCCTCGCCCTGACGCTCGATGGACAGGCTGCGATGGATCACACCCATCCCACCCTCTCGCGCCAGCGCGATGGCCAGCCGCGACTCCGTGACCATGTCCATCGCTGAACTGAGAATGGGCATGTTGAGTGTGATCCGCCTCGTCAGCCGCGTCGTGACGTCCACGTCTTTGGGAAGCACATCGGACTTGGCCGGTATCAGGGTCACGTCGTCAAAGGACAACCCGTCTCGCGCGAATCTCTCGCTCACACCGCATCTCCTCCTGGGCTGGGGGCGGTGCACGCCGCCCCTCGGCTACCTGCAGAGCGCCGCCGGTATCATAATGATGGCAGAGTATACCCAGCACGCGGCACAGCCAAACCCGCTTTGCGGCTGAGAAGCTGCAGGCTTACTGGAAGTCAAAAAGCTCCTCTACCGCGAGGGCATCGCCCACGATGTGCGGCTCACACAGATACCGGAACTTGGCCGGCGCTGAGTGGAACGCACTGAACAGCGGCACGTCCGGTTCGAGGCCAATGGCAGGCATCTCCTGCTTCGGCCGCGCGCGGCGGCATTCCGGCACATCGCCATAGGCCGAATTCGGCACGAGCTTCAACTCCCCGCTGTCGCCGCCTGGCAGAACGTAATAGGCCGCGCCGCGGTGCGCCTCGTACGGGGCGTAGTAGGAGCTGAAGTCGCTGCAGACCCAGTCCGACGTGACGATCACCTGCTGCGTCGGGTTGATCATGACATGCCCGTAGTTGGGGGGCATGACGATACGCTCCCCAGCGTGCACTTCCGCCAGGATCACGTCTGTGATGCGCAGGTCCGCCGCCGGCGCGTAGATGTCACTGGCGTTGGCGACCTTCTGCATGAGGAACAGCACCTTCCCGTGTATCACCTCGTAGGCCTCGGGGAAGCTGAGCTGCGGCGCGCCGGGCGTGGGCGGATGGAAATGGCCGGAGGTCTTGAGCAGCTCTTCACCCAACATGCCACTTCTCAGTACGGTGATGTCGTACCGGAGACGCGCCTTGTTCGCCCGCTTCCGGGCGTCGTCGTCGTCGCGGCCCATATTGCGATACATTCGGTACAGAATGGGCGGACCGTCTGCGTTCGGATCCATCAAGACCGGCCGAATCGCCTGGATAGTGCGTTCCGACATGCTGTGAGAGCCCTCGTCGGAGTCAACGCTCGCGGGGTCGAAGGCAATGCCCAGCGCTTCCTCGTCCAGAAGCATCTCGATGCCGAGTCCGGAACGGCCGCCTAGATCGATCATAACCAAGCTCCTGCTCATCGGGATGTTGTTGCCTCGTTGAGATGCTGCGCAGCCAGCGCGATGGCGCCGAGCACTCCGGCATCATATCCCAATTCGGCCGCGACGACCTCCACATCCGCCGCCGCCGGCATCGCACGCTCCCGTATCGCCTCTCGGAGTGGCCCGAGAAGCACATCACCCGCCTCGGCCACGCCGCCACCAATGACCACCAGTTCGGGATTCACCAGGTTGAGCACATTCGCGATCCCGATGCCCAGCAGCTCCGCAGTTTCGTGAACCAGTTTGCCTGCCAGAATGTCCCCCTTCCGCGCCGCCGCGAACACGTCCTCCGAGCTGACCGTGATCGCTTCTGCGCCCGTCGGAAGCGATGTCGAACCGGCGCAGGACCGGCTCAGCCGCTTCACCGCCCGCCGGCGGATGGATGGGCCTGAGCAGAACGCCTCCAGGCACCCACGCTGTCCGCAAGTGCACGGGGGGCCGTTGCGGTCGATGACAATATGTCCGATCTCTCCGCTGTTGCCTGTAGCCCCGTGATGCAGCCTCCCGTTAAGTATTAATGCCCCGCCGATGCCGGTGCCAATGTTGACGTATACTACATGGCGCCGGTCGCGGGCCGCACCGTATGCCAGCTCACCGAGCGCTCCGACGTTGGCGTCGTTATCTACGTGTGTACGGACACCGAAAGCGTCCTCGAATTCCTCGCGCAGTCGCACGCCCTCCCATCCGGCGACGTGATGCGAGCGACGCACGATGCCGCGGATCGGCTCCACCGGTCCGCCGAATCCGACGCCCATACTCTCCACCTCGGCACCGCACCGTCGGGCGGCCTCCAGCAGCTCCTGCACCATCTCCCGGAGGGCTGCAAGGTTGTCCTTGGCCGTCCAGTCCGCCTCCGTTCGCCGGCGGATCTTCTCTGCCACCCTCCCGTCGAGGCCCGCCAGCGCTGCCGTCAGTTTGGTGCCGCCGATGTCGATGCCAATGACCATTCGCACGGGCCGATGGCCTCCGCGGTGCACACGGCCGCCGCATCCTGCCGCCACGTTTGTGTTGTCTAATTCCCTCTTGCTGGGGCCAATCTCCTTCTGTGTGCCTCATGAGTCTAGCAAGGGTATGGGGGAGGCAGCATCGAATCTTGCCAGGACAATCCAGTCACGCCAAGGGAGAGGATGGTAGTGTATCAGCGCGTTTACCTTCTTTGCTACACCTGCAAGTGCGAGTTCCACGTCGAGACGCATCAACTGGCGTCCAATCCGCAGCGTTCCTGCCCGAACTGCGGCCAGATGTTCGACTATGTCGGCCTTTCGGCCTTGACGGAGGGCCTCTCACGTCTCGCCGATGCGTCCGGTACAGTGCAGTTCCGTCTCCCGGAGGCGCAGACGCTCATGCAGCTACACCGCACGGTGCGGGAGCTCGTTGCCGCCGTCCAAGAAGTGCAATGATGCCTGCGTGCCGGCCGATCTGGCGGCGATGCACTCGTGCTGTGGCCGCAGGCAATGAATGCGCCCCGGCATCGACAGCGGTGCCGGGGCGAGGCCGTGCAGTGCGGCTCTGACGCGTGGCCGCGTCCAGTTCTACCTGGGCGGCTCTGTGGCGGGCCCCGCAACTGGCAATATGGCATGGATGACATCTTGCCGCTGCAGTGGCTTGCTGGCTTTTACAATGCGCACCGTTGAGTCAGTCGCGGTGACCTCTACGATCTTGATGCGGCCCACCGGCGTGAGTGTGGGCGTCCGTGCGTCCTCATCGTAACCCTCGCGGTACACCACCAATTCAATGCCCTTCTTTATGCCGTGCTCGCGACCCAGGTTGATGAGCGCCTGGCGCTTACGCAGCAGAGCGTACACCATCCCCTTGACCCGGCGAAAGGCCGGCAGCCCCCCGGCGACGCTCTCGGCAGCACGCGCCAGAGCTTGGCTCACCTGTATGTCGATGATGGGCGTCTCTCGGCCCGAAGCTCGCGCCGTGCCGTCGGCGGTCTCGGACGCGAGGACCTCGCCGCTCTGCACATCGATCAGGTCCACGGTCAGGGACAGCTTCACTTGGGCGCCATCGTGCGACACATCACACGACTGGACGGTGCCGCGAGCGGCGAACTTGGCACCGAGGACATCGCCCAGGAGCTGGGCGTGGGCAGCGGCGAATGGGGGGGATAGCTTCCGGGCCTCGATCTCGCGTCGTACCTGCCTGCGTGGCGTGACCTCCCAGCGGCCCCGCGCATCGATGGCCAGCGCGAGGGCGTCGCCGGCGCGCCACGACAACAGGTGGCCCCGGTACGAGCTGTAGTTTCCGCAGTCGAGCACCACTAACTCGGGGAGGCCGCTGCGCGTTGCGGCCTCCTGCCCGTGGCACGGGAGAGCCGCTGCGACTGCGATGAGACAGCACCAAACCGCGCTTCGGTTCACCATGAAAGACCTATTGCGACGGATTTCTGGCCCAGGATAGCAGTACCAGTGCGGGCACACGAAATCAGAGGGCCCGCTGCGGTCCGGCGCCCCTCGGACACTCGGCGCCGACCCTGAACGCGCGCCCGAGTTCGCCCGTCATCTTCTATTTCTTCTTCGCATCGAGCGCTGCAATCTGCTTGATCTCGGCGGCTGTGAGAGTTTCGGCACCCTCATCGCCGAGCATCACACATGTGTCCCGAAAGACGATGGCGACGCGCTCGCCCACGGCAAACAGCTTTCCCCACTCGGGACGCGCATCAAGGAGCTTGAAGTACGCCTCGCTGTAGGTCTCGATCTTGTGCGTCTTCATGCCCTGCTTGTACTCGCGGTCATACCAGACGCGCCCGTCGAAGTAGAAGGTGTGCCCTCGCACGTGCTTCACGCCGCGGGTCCCCCCATACGGGGCCCACTCTGTGGCCTCTTTCATGCCTGCGACTTCGGCCGCTGCATCTACGGCCCACCGCCCGCTCTTGGCTCGCAGCGCGTCGCGTGCCTCGCGCCTCGACGGCGCCGCCAGAACACTACTTCGCCCGCCCGCCGCTGCGGGAGCACGACTTGCCGCACCACGGCGGAATCTGTAGGCGCCGTACCCGCTGGCATAGCTCTCACCCTCCTCTTCGTCCTCGGCGCTCATTCTGTCTGCCAGCCTCGCCCACGTCTGCACCGCCACGCCCTGAGTGGCCAACTCCTTGTCCTCGGTGACCAGCGACGAGGTATACGGGGTGAGAATGCCGTATTGCGTGCTCAGCGCGATGATCTCGTCCTTGATCTCCTTGTTCTCGCCCTTGAGCCGGATCTCATCGAGCAAGTATCCGATGCGACGGCTCGCCCACAGCCGGGCGATGAAGTCGTTGTCTTCCTCCTCCTCGGGGAAAGACGCGTCGAAGGCGAGCTTGCGCTCCTCGCCTCCCAACTTGCCCAGCAGCTTCACAGCGACGTGCCCCTCGCCGCGATAGCGCCCAAACAGGCGAAGCTGTGAGCCCTTGAACAGGTCGGGCAAATCCGTCGGGTAGTAGTTGTGCACGTATATCTCGCCGAAGTCGATAGCGATGTCGGAAAGCACCGGGTAGCTTATCTTGTTGTAGAATGATGACAGCGGCATCTCGATGTCTTCGCCCGGTTCCACATATTCGGAGACGCCCCCGTTGTTACCAGTGATCTTATCGAGCAGATGTGTGTTCACGTCGTGCCCGACGCCGAAGGCAAATATGCGGGCGCCAGCTCCCGGCGCCAGCCCTTTTGCCCCAGTGGCCGCCACTCGGACCCCGCCTTTGGCGGGCCCTCCGCCGTGCGCGTAGCGGTTGGCGTCGTTCACTTGCGCGGTAAGCGGGCCCTCATCGGTCACGCCGAAGGTGGGCTGGCCATCGGTCAGGAAGACGATGATCCTCGGCCGCTTGTCGCCGTCGAACATGTTCAGCGACGTCAACAGCGCCTCGCTGATGTTGGTGGCGCCGACCGCCTTCACCTCATCGATGAACTTCCTCGCCGCGTCGCTCTTTGCCACACCGGCCTCCACGAGCTTCGTGCGGAAGGCGTTCACCCCGGTGCTGAAAGTGACGATGTTGAACCGGTCATTCGGGTTCAGATTGGCAAGGCAGAACTGGAGAGCATCTTTGGCCTGCTGAATCTTATTGTCTCGCGCCATACTGCCCGATGTGTCGAAGACGAAGATGACGTCCTTGGCCGCGATCTCCTTCTCCTGCAGGTCGTGCTTTGGCGCCATCATGAGGAGAAAGTATCCATCCTCACCCTTCGGGCGATGCGTGATGAGGCCGAGGCCGAAGTCCCGTTGTGAGAGCGTGTAGTACAGCACGAAGTCCTTGTCGGGCTTGACGTCGCTCTCCTCAAAGCTGACGGCCAGCTCCGTGTCGCTCTTGCGGTGCACCGCGAGCTGGCTGTCGTGGGTGGGCGAGTACAACGCCTTGATGGGAATACGCGACTTGATGGTCACTGCCACCGAGACGTCCTTGAGGGGTTCTGGTGAGAACTTCTCCGTGTCGAGCGGGTACACGTATTTGCAGATGTTGTTGTCGAGCGGGAGAACTTCCGAGTACTGGATTTGGATGCGAGTCTGCCCTTTGGGCGGGACCGGAAAGACGCTCGCCTTGAACAGATTGCGCCCCACGTATTCCAGCAGCGCCGGATCGCGCATCTTGCGAACGATATCCTCGTACGTGCGCCGCGCCTTGTCTTTCTCCAGGATCGCCCCGGTGACGCGCTTCCCGTCCATGAACATGGCAAACTCGGAGATGGCGGCGTCCTCGGGGAGAGGGAAGAGGTAAGTCGCTTCCAGTTGCCGGCCGAAGGGATTACTGAATGCCTGATCGATGGATGTGGTGGCAACTTGGTCGTTGATCGTGGTCGTGACCCGGTGATACTCCACATTCAGGGGCTTTGCCTTCGGGAATTCCGGCGTTGGCCTGGTGATGAGCACGCCGTCGGCCCAGGCACAAGCGCACAGGCTCAGTCCCGCCATTACCATAGCGCACAGCCATGTGACGCGTCTCATGGGTTGACGCCTCCTCGCCGCTCCGCGGTGGCCGCGCAACGGCTACTCCCCTCCCGACGGGCGAGAGATCGCCCAGATATCTGCCTTCAAAGTCGCCTGGCAGCCTCCCTTGGCGGCCAGTTCCTTCATGATCTCAGCGATCGGCTTCTTGGCGGCACTGTACGTTATCTTTGTGCGCGGCACATTGGAGCCGATCTGTACCTTGATCCCGGCCTCGCTCGCCGCCTCGCGCAGAGCGACGTGCAGGTCCACATTGGCGAACTCTATGGTATGGGCCTCCGCCGGCCCGGCAGCTCGACCCGCAGGTGCTCCGGCCGAGCGGGCTGCAACCACGGGGATAAGCGCTTCGGCGACTGGCACAGCCGCCCTGCGCCCCGCATAACTCACCTCAGCCTTGAAGGTCTTCGTGCCAGGCTTCTGAGGCACGATTGGTATCGAGATAGTCTTGACAGTGCCTTTGGTGAGCCCTCCGCGGAATGCCACGCCGTCCTCGTACGCTCTGCCGAACCGCACGTCCTTCGGAGCGTTGATCTTAACCTGAGCGTCCCTGACGTCTCGTTCGGCGCGCACGGTGACGAGAAGCTCTCCCGGCTTGCCAGCCTGCAGCGACGCAGCCGGCCGCAGGTCAACTTTCACAGCAACCGCCGTCATATCGGCCCTCGTCGCCATGAATGCCGTCCGGCGTTCCGCTGCGACGGGAGCAGATGCAACCCTTGCCGTTTCCTCTTCGTCCTCTTCCTCTTTCGCCTCCTCGCCTGCTGCCTTCGCCATCCGCGTCCTTGGCGCTGCTATCGAGGCCGCGTCTTCCAGCCACAGTCCGCGGGCCCGCGCCGATGGCGGCGTCGGCGCAGCCGGTTTCGCCTCGGGTCCGAACATGTATCGGCTCTCGCTTGGGGTCGCGACGGCGGCGGCCGCGCCGCCCTCCTCTGCCGTGGGTGCGCGCGGCTCCGGGCGAAAGATCCCCGCGTCAGCCAGACGCGCGCGAAGCGCCTCAGCGGCTGCCTCGGCTCGCTGCCGAATCTCATCGTCCATCGCCGCCTCCTCGTCCGGTTCAGCCTCCGGCTCGGCTATCGTCGCGTCCTCGGCCTCCTCGGCAGCCTCCTCCTCTGCCTCTTCAAGCTCCAGCTCTGATAGGGCATCAATAGCGGGTCCTGCCGCCGCCAGGCGGTCATCCCCACCCGTGGCCGGCAGTGCCTTTTCCGAGCGCAGCGCGGCCGACGCGGTGCGCACTGGTTGATCGCGCTGGAGCAAGGCGGGGCGGAGCCCGAAAACAATCCCCAGAAACACGGCGGCAGCGGCCGCGGCCCCAAGGCCGCCGCCCAGCCACAGGTAGCGCCGGCGCAGCGGGCGGACGCGCGCCGCCTGCTCTTCGGCTACAGCGCGCAGGGCATCGCTGATGCTCGGCCGAAGCCGCGACGGCGCGTCCGCGGGTGGCAGCGATCGCAGGGCGGCGATCAATTGCTCCATCTGCCGCACGTCGCGCTCACATGCCTTGCACCGGGCTATGTGGTCGGCCACCTCGCGCGCCTGCTCCTCGGGCAGGCTGCCCTCGATAAACTCCGTCAGAACGTCCCGAATCTCATAGCACCGCATCTGACTTCTCCCCACCCGGCGATTCTGATGCTCCCCCACAGTGCTCTGCGCTGTGGATCACCCCGCACATGCGCGCCTTCGAGCCGCATGCGGCGCGGAGCCGCTGGGTACGCACTCGCGTTTATGACGTTAGGGCCCCTCGAAAAGTTCCAAGTGCGGTTCGAGCCGGGTCCGCAGCGCCAGTCGCGCACGATTCAGGCGCGACTTCACTGTGCCGATGGGCACCCCCAGCGCCGTCGCGATCTCCTCGTATGACAGCCCCTGCAAATCGTAAAGCACGATCACGGCCCGATGCTCGCTCGTGAGCTCCGCGAGGGCTTGCTGCACCAGGGCCTGCCGCTGCGTCTTGATGGCCTCAATCGGCGGATCGTTGGTCTCGTCCGGGATGTCTCGCAGGGAGTTCTCGTCGCTCGTCTCTGAGATCAAGTGCAGCGTCGCCGCCTCGCGTCCTCGCCGGCGCAGCCGATCCAGGCACACGTTCATGGCGATCCGGTACAGCCAGGTGGCGAAGCTCGCATCGCGCCGGAAGCTGTGGATGGAATTGTAGGCGCGGACGAAGGCCTCTTGAGTGGCGTCGCACGCCTCATCCTCGTTGTTCAGCATGCGATAGGCGGCGTTATAGATAAGCGGGTAGCACTCGTCAACGAGGGCGTCGAAGGCCCGCAGGTCGCCGCCTTGCGCTTGTCTGAGCGTTTCAACGTCGATCTCAAGCCCAGCTATGATAGCTCACTCCCGCACGGGCCGTATCTCGCGCCACAGCTTGTTGTCCACGTACACGCGTATGGTAAAGGCTCCCACGCCCCGGATAGCCTCATCGACCACTTGCCCTTGCAGGTGCAGTTGATCGTGCGCTATCTGCACCATGCCGTCCTGGTGCTCCACCTCGATGCGCACGCGCTGCGTCATGTCGCCGCCCGGCACGGTCACCTGCACCCGATACCACGAGACGGTGTCCGCGCTCACGCGCCTGGGCGTAATCGGGCCCTTGCTGCATACAAGCTCAACCTCGGTCCCCTCGGGCACGACAGCACCGACCTCCGGTCGCTGATGGATGACGTGCCCCTTCGGGGCAATCTCGTGCTGCCGCTTTTCGATCCGCTGTGCGACCCGTAGATGCGCTTTCTGCAGCTCCTTTTTCGCTTCCTCCACCGTGAGGTCGTGAATATCCGGTACGCGGACCTTGCGAATCCCCTTGCTCACGATGACGCGGACCTGGCGCCCCTCCCGGACCCGCTTGCGGGCATACGGCGCGACCAGGCGGATGATATTGCCTCGGGGCACATCGACAGAGTATTGCTCCTCAGCCACTACCATAGTGAGTCCCAGAGCTGCGAGCCGCGTCAACGCGGCATCGCTCTGCAAGCCGCTCACATCCGGCACCAGCACCTCGGGATGCCGAGTTGATACGAGCCACAAGAAAAGCAGCGACACCACGGCCATGCCGCCCAGGGTGATTAGTAGAGCGCCGGCGAGGAAGCGCCCGAAGGTCCACGCCAATGCTCTTGTCAACTCGATAGGCGCAAGGATGTCGCTCTCCGGCGCCTGGTCGGGCGCTCGCGCGGGGGCCTCCGCCGTGGCTGCGGGCCGGCGTCGTGGGATGGGTGGCGCTGTGAGGATTGGCGCGCCCAGGCGGCGTGACTGCTCGCGCAGCTCCCCGAGCAGGCTCTTCATGGAGGCGGGGCGGGCGGCGGGGTCCTTGACCAACGTCCGGCTTACGATGCTCTCAAGCGCTCCGGGTACGTCAGCCGCAATCCCCCGCATTCTTGGCACCGGGCTGTAACAATGCGCCCGGGCCAGCTCCATCGGATCGTTGCTGTCAAACGGCAGACGGCCGGTCAACAGGCGAAAGAGGATAACGCCAATGGCGTATATGTCGCTCGTGGGTCCCGGCACATTTCCCCGCGCCTCTTCGGGGGAGATGTAGGCGGCCCGCTGACGGCGCGCCAGGCCGCTTGTCGCTGGCGTGCGCCCGATGGCCCCGATAACGCCGAACCCGTCGAGCTTGACCTGGTCTCTGGCGAGGCGGATGCTGGTGGCGCTCAGTCCGCCATGCACGAGGCCCTGCTCGTGCGCGTATGCGAGCGCCTCGCACACGTGCACAATGACGGCGACGGCGTCGGCCGCCGGCACCCGGTCTCGATCGGCCAGCCGCTGCTCAAGTGTCTCTCCTCCGGCGGATTCGGCGACGCATAAGTGGCCGTCATCCAGGCAGACGTCACGAACGGCGCAGATGTGGGGGTGGATAAGCTGCTTGGCTCTGGACGCCTCCTCCGCCACGCGAGGAAGAAGCGACCGGCTGTCGTCCCAGGCGGTCCCGATAATGCTGATGTGCACCAGATCGTGGCTTGCGTCATCTTCGGCCTCGAAAACATCGAATAGAGTGCCTGTCTCGAGCTGCCGTCGGATGAGAAACCTGTTGTCAGCAATGCGTTCCGCCACCACTGCTCATCCTTATCCGGCCTCACGAGGCTGCTAGCGAGAAATGTGAGCGACTGCCTCCCGTATCTCGTCCGGCTTGACATCATCCACGATCGTCACGCTGCCAATCCTGAGCGGGAGTGGCACCCGCGTCTTGCCGGCCAGGCGCTTCTTATCTACCTCGCAGGCAGCGATCACTGCCGTCGGCTCAGGCGCATCAACGCGTACAGGCAGCCCGAAGGCGACCAGCAGGGCCTCGAGGCGCGAGGCGTCAGCCGCGGGCATCATGCCTCTGCTGACGGCAATGTGGGCTTCCGCCGCCAACCCAATAGCCACTGCCTCGCCGTGGCGCAAGTGCCCGTAGGCGGCAATTCTCTCCAGCGCGTGCCCGATCGTGTGTCCACAGTTCAGCACCGCGCGCAGTCCGGCCTCTCGCTCGTCCCGCCGCACCACGTCCACTTTGATCTCGCACGATCGCCGTACGGCGTGACCCACACACGCGGTGTCCAGGTTCAACAGGGGCCCGACGCTTGCTTCCAACAGGGCCCAGAAGTCGGCATCGGCGATCAGAGCGTGCTTGATGACCTCGGCCCAGCCATTGCGATACTCGCGCCGCGGAAGCGAGCGCAGCGTGTCGGTATCAGCGACGACCATACGGGGCTGGTGGAAGGCGCCAATCAAGTTCTTTCCCTGGGGCAGATTCACCGCCGTCTTGCCGCCGATGCTGGAGTCAACCTGTGCCATGAGCGTCGTTGGCACCTGGATGTAGTCAATGCCGCGCATGTAGGTGGCCGCGGCAAAGCCGGCCAGATCGCCGACCACGCCGCCACCCAGGGCGACGACAAAGGATGCCCGATCCAGGCCGGCTGCGAGGAATTGGTGGTAGAGGCGCCTGGCTTGTCTCAGACACTTGCTGCGCTCCCCGGCGGGTACCTCGATGAGCGTCACGTCCATGCCCGCTTGGCGTAACGTCTCAACGGTTTGAGACCCATAAAGGCGCGCCACGGAGCGATTGCTGACGACGCACCCACGCCGGCCTCCAACGCAGCGCGCTGCGAGGTGGCCGAGCTGTGGCAGGAGCTTGGGGCCGAGGTGGATCTCGTAGCTATTGGTGCCGAGGGGTACCGTTAGGACCTCGGCGCGCTCCGCCTGTGAAGGCTCCCCGGCGCCCGTCGTTTCGCTGTCAGGGAATCCTGCCAGGAGGATATTCATTGGCGCTTCCAGGTTGCGCTGGTGTTGCTGCCGCCGCCGCCGAGCATGAACAAACGGCACAAGCTTGTCGTGCCGTTTGCGCTCACGTTCGAAATAGGGCACTGCTCAGGCCCGTATGCGCTGAGCGGCCCGCCATTTCACCCGGATGTCTTTACAGGCTTGCTTCGAGCCCACCGCCCCTTTCTCGAATGATGCGGGGCGTCACGAAGATGAGCAGCTCTCTATCGCTCTTGTTTGTTTCTTTGCGTCGGAATAGCTTGCCGATGATGGGCAGCTCCGACAGGAACGGGATGGCGACGATCGATTCAGTGTCGTTGCGCCGCACGAGGCCGCCCATCACGGCAGTCTCACCGTCCGGCACCCGTACCAGCGCCGATGCGTATTGGCTCGATGTGATCGGCACCGGCGTCGATCCGTCCGGCGCGACCACGAGGCCGACTTGGTCCGTAAGCTCCGGCTCCAGCCACATGCTGATCGTGTCATCGGCATTGATGCGAGGCGTCACGAACAGACCATTCACGACGGGGATGAACAGTGGCGTAAACGTCGTGGTGACGACGCCCTGGGTGACTTGCGTCTCCGGAACGAAATACGGGATATCGGTTGTCACCGAAAACTCTGCGAACTGGTTGTTCAGCGTCACGATTCTGGGCGCGTTCACGACCCGGCCCTTGGACCTACTCAGCGCAAGGCCGAGCGAGGCCCTGAAGTTGTCGCTGGCGAATCGGGCCAGAATGTTGCCCGCGAGGCCGATGCCGTCAGTCAAGATGTCCCAGTTGCCGCCACTCGTCGTCCACTCCAGGCCGAAGGCCTCAAATATGTTCGCCTCCACCTCGATGAACTGGGTTGAGATCTCCACCTGCCGGGGTGCCACGTCGAGCAACGCCACGATCTCGCGGAATGCATCCAGCTCTGCCTGGGTGCCCTGAACAATGAGCGTATTCAGCGGCATGTACGCCAGGGGGGGCAGCATCTCGCCCGGCAGCAACTCCACCAGGCCGCCGCCGAACCCGCCCATCCCACCGAATCCTCCACCCATGCCTCCGCCGAACCCACCGCTGACGCCGTAATCGTCGTCGAAGTCGCCGCCGAATTGCTCGACCGGATATGAAAGGGGGCCAAATGGGTTCTGCAGATACGTCTGGGGGCGGATCCCGGAGCGTGCCGTGGGCTTACTGGCGAGCCGCCTTTGCATATGTGCCAACTGCCCTGCTGCGGGCAGGGCCTGAGATATGCGACCACCGAACATCCGCGCCACATCCGCCACACCGACGTACTTGAGCACTATCCCGTCATAATGGACTTCCGGCGTGGGCGGCGGCTCAGCCATCGCCGACGCCGCTTCTATCGGCTCGGGGGCGCTCAGGGGAGCCAGTTGGCTCCCGGACGGTTCCGCGCCAGGCCGTGCCTCGGCCGGCATCTGGGCCGGCGGGTTGGCCGTCACGATGTGTACCCCCGCCTCCTCACGCCAGTAGTAGCCTTCCGCCTGGACGAACACCTTCAGGACCCGTAGGATCTCCTCGGGCGGCATGGCGCGGAGCGTGAGGAATGGCACCTGGACGCTGACGCCAGGCCCGAGGATCAGGTTCAGGTCCGCGGTGTCTGCCAGAAGGGGCAATAGGTCGCGCAGGTAGGCGTCCCTCAGGTCCATGCTGAGGAGACTGGAGTCATCGCCCTCCGCGGGCGCTCCCCGTTGCCCGAGAGCTGATGGGGCAGCTACAAGAAGCATGAGTGCGGCGCACAAACCAACCTGCAGGCCATAATGGTTCCGGAGCGAACGTAAGCTCATGATTGCCCTCCCCACGTCATTCTTGGCGCCCGCTGTCAGGCGCACTGGATTGCTGTGTCGTTAGCTGCTCGCGCACACCATACGCACCGACAGCCGCCACAACTATCGCTTATCGTCACGCCGTAGTATGGCTTTCCGCTGCTGCGGCCCCGTCGCGCCCGGACTAGAACCGGCCACGGCCGCCGCCGCCACCCCGGCCGCCGAAGCCGCCGCCGCCGCCCCGGCCGCCGCGACCGCCACCCCCGCCGCCGCGACCACCACCACCACCACCATACCCGCCGTAGCCACCTCCGCCACCATATCCGCCGCCGCCGCCATATCCGCCGCCGCCTCCGCCATATCCGCCGCCGCCGCCACCATACCGGCCGCCGCCGCCGCCACCACCACCACCACCACCACCACCTAGCAGCGACATCTCACCGTAAATCGGATACCCACCGAACATCATGGCAATGTCAGCGGAGTCTATGTGCCACGGCCTGATGATCTTCACGATTGTCTCGGGTTCCGCGTCCTCGGCAGCAGTACCAGAGCCGGTGTCGCCCACTCCCGGCACGCGACGGGGCGCGGGCGGTGCACCACGCACGGGAATCCGCACCGGCTCCGCGATCGTTGGCAGTGGCGCCGGAGCGGCTTTCCGCTCAATTCGGTACACAGCGCCATCGATCTTGTAGGTCGCGCCCACGCTCTCCAATATGATACGCAGGGCGGCGTTGAATGGGACGTCCGTCAGGGAGACCGTGACCTTGCTGTCCGCAATGCCTTGACCGATGGTGAAGTTGAAAGTGGGCTTCACCGCCTTCAGCGCGGTCATCACATCCGGCAAAGGCGTCTCCTTGAACTCGAACGTCATCCCCCCCGCGCCTGCCTGGGCCGACGCAGGAGTGCTTGCCGCCGTCAGGCTGGCCACGATGGCCAAACCGGCTGCGAGGAGATAGACAACAGATCGTCCATACGTAGTAGTCACATTGACCGCCTCCTAATTCCCGACCCAGCCGCTATCTAAGGACATCGATTGCTGACACGACACCAAAAACGGCGCCCCGCTGAGTACGCAGGCCCTCGTGCGCCGCGTCGCCGACACGACGGACGCGCCGGCGCACACCCCCCTAAGCGGGCGGGGGCCGTATCGGCAGCTCCCGGGGGCTTCTGCCTCCGGGAGCGGGAGCGCCTCCTGGCCTTGCCGGCTCCACGACTGGCCGCCCGGCGCGCGGACGCGCCCGCGGTGCCGCGGCACCCGGCGGGGGCGGCACCGTTGCTGCCGACTCGAGCAGTACCGTACGACGCTTGCCCGTCTCTCGATCCCGCAGCGTCACCGTATCCTGGGTGATCTCTTCCACTACGTAGCTGGCCACCAAGTCGCCCGGATGTACGGTATAGCCCTTGAGCTCACCGGCCTCCTCAATTTGCACGACTGCCACCACATTGCCCTCTCTGTCCCAGATGATGGCCGAGCAGCGCATGTAGCGCTCCGGTTCCGGCGGCGCCGTGGGGGCCGCGATGCCCGTGGGACGCACCGCCGCCGGAAAACCGATTTCCATGCTCATGGGGAGCGCCGGGTAAGTAGGTCCGTAGAAGCTCCTGATGTCGTACTCCCGTTGACCTGCCACGGGCAGAAATGGATTCTCACGCCACGGCTCAATGGGCTTTGTCTTTGGCTCACCCGCACCCGCCGGCGCCGCCGGCGCAGCGGGCCGCGGTGCGGCTCCCGGGGGCCGCGGCGCGGACGGTGCAAGTCCGGGCGGCGCCTGGGCGATCTGCATGAGCGCCGGCGCTGCGCTGGTAGCTTCCTGCGCCGTCGCACTGCGCAAATGTGGGAAGACGAAGGCGAAGAACAAACAGATAACCGTCGCCCCAAAAGCCGCCACCGCGATGGCCTTTCTTCGCCGCTCTGCTGTTTCGGCCATTATGTTTGCCTCCGGCCGATGGCTTCGATGGCCGCGCCGCTGAGTTGGGTCCACCACGCCTCGCGCGCGGCCCGGCTGCCGGCGCTAATCGTCTTCCTCTTCCTCTTCGTCCTCTTCGTCCTCGTCCTCGTCCTCCTCTTCGTCTTCCTCTTCCTCTTCGTCCTCGTCATCGTCCCCGCCCCTTCTGATCATCGACACGCCGGTGGGCCGGTACCCGGGGCCCGCGTGCTCAACGATCATCCACATCTGGATGGGCAATGTGGCTGTGATGGTGCCGTCTGATAAGCCCACAAGGTCCACGGAGTTGAGGCGCACCACGCAGTTTGGGAAGCTCGGAAGCGATCGGACGAACTGCCATATCTGCTCCAGCGTGCCGGTCGCTGTGAGTGTGTAGGTGCTGCCCAGGGCCAGAAAGCCGTCGCCTCCCGGCATCGGCGGTGGTGGCATGGGGGGTGGCCCAAGTTGTAGCTCGCGTGGCGCCACTTCGCACGGCGCCTTGCTCAGGAACTGCCTGGTGAGCTTGGGAAAGTCCTCAAGGTGCAGGAACCACAAGCGCAGCAGGTATTCGTGGTATTGTGCGCTGCTCAGAGGCAGCGTTTTGGTCTTTGCCACCTCCGCATACAACTTCTGGGCCACGCGCAATTGGCGCTCCGCCTTGTCCTTTTCGCTCTCCCACTTGCTTCGCTCGCCGGCCCTCTGCTCGTACGTGTCTGCCTGCTGTGTGAGCCAGGCAAGAGTGTCCTCATTTGCCACATTGTATTGCGGCCGAACAATGACGAAGTAGCATACAGCCGAGATAATCAGCAGCAGTGCTGGCCCCGCGATAACTACGTACAACGGCCGAATTTTGCTCAACATGTCGCTCCCGCGCGCCAGTTGCGCGCTTGCTCGTCATCGACTGCTACATTTCTTCCGGCATCACTACCCCGCCGCCGGGCGCCGCTGCGCTCGGCATCATCCCGGTGGCACCAGGAGCACCCACGCCGCCCGGCGGGGGGGCCACGCTCGTCGGCGGCGCTGCCGGCCGCGCCGGACCGGCTGGCGCAGCGCCTGCCCCTGGCGTCGGCATGCGGATTGGGTTCACCAGTGTGGCAGAGACTTGGATCGGTATTTTGCCCCCGGCAATGGCTCCCGCGCCGCCCATCCCGCCGCCGAAGCCACCCGGCCCGCCAAAGCTCGGGCCGCTGTCCTCATCATCCTCGTCCTCGTCATCATCGTCCCCGCCGCCGCCGAAGCCCCCCCCGCGCCCGCCACCACCGCTCCATGCGCTGAACCCTATATTAGTGATGTACGGGCAGCGGTTAATGTTCAGATAAAAGCGACCCACGTCCATCGCCGTATCCGCCTCGGCGTCAATGCGTATCTCGCCGCCGTCTATGCTCCAACTCAGCACGCGAACGTTTGCGAAAATGTACCGTTTGACCTTGTCGAATTCCTCGATGTAGCGTTCCGGGAGCTTCTCAAGCTGCCGCACCACCACTACACGCCGGGCGAATGTCGGCACCTGGGCTTTAATGGCCCCGGTCTCGCTTTCGAGCGTATCGACCGCAGCCGCCTTCGGCTGGAATTCATCAATCCTGGCCTGCTCAGCAGCCCTCGCGGCGCTCAGCTTCAGCCAATAGCCGACCCACACTACCGCCACGATCACTAGGAGGACGGCGAAGAGGGCTAGGAGCTGCTTTGTCTTGCGTACGAGCGCAAAGTGTTCGGGAAGTAGATTGATCTTCAGCATCGTTACCACCCGGCCATGCCATTGGGCATCCGCCGATGAGTCCGAAGGCAGTGCCCCGGTGCTTTAATCGAGCATATCGCGCATCGCCAAGCCCGTCGCTACGGTGGTCACCGGCCCTATATCCCGCAGATACTCTTGGGAGGCGACGCTCGGATCGCAGGCGATGTGCGCGTAGGGATTGCCGAGCTCAGTGTTGATGCCGGTCTCGGCTCCGATCACACGGTCAATACCGCTCGTGTTGGCGCCGCCGCCGACGAGGATGATCCGGTCGATGTTCTCATTGCGGTGCTGCCGTCGGTAGAAGTCAACCGAGCGCCGCAGTTCCGTGATGAGTTCTGTCAGCACGGGCTGCACACTGTCGCGCACTTGATTGCGGGTGTACTCCACGTTCGGGTCCTGCGGCAGCTCTTGCGTCGTCGGGGCAGCCTCAGGTGCGCTCGGGGCCGCCGCGATAGGCGCCGTTGGCTCGTCCAGTTCCAGATGGGTGGTGCGATCACCCGTCAGGTCCACCGGCTCTGGCGCCGGTGCAGGCGCCGCGCCCAGGTCGGCTGCAGGCGGGGTGGGGGCGGGCGCCGGCGCACCTCCGTCGCCCAGCATGGCGTATTGGCGTTTCAGCCGCTCGGCCTCATCTTCCTCCACGATGAATGCCTGGCCGATGGCGCGGGTTAAGGAGCTGCCGGCGATCGGAACCGGCCGTACGAAACTGAGGATCAGGTCCCGAACGATGGTGATATCGGTCGTATTCGCGCCGATGTTGATGATCGCGACGGTCTGACCTGCCATCTGCTCGGCCGCGATGTTGACCAGAGCGCGCGAGGCCGCGAGTGGCTCCACATCAATGGCCAGCGGCTGCAGCCCCGCCGCCTGCAGGGCCTCAACATGCGCGTTGATCATGTCCTCCTGGGCAACAGCCAGGAGTACCTCCATGTTCGGTGTCTCGGCGTCCGCGTCCGGGCGCTCAATGGGCCTGTAATCCACGATGATGTCCGTGGCGGGGAACGGAATGTGCCGCTCCACGTCCCACTGCATTGCTTCCTTCAGTTCCGCATCGGACATCTGTGGCACTTCAGTAATGCGCACCACCAGAGACGATTGCCCGCCGACGGAGCTGACGACCTTGTTGGTCTTGATGCCGTTCTCCCGCAGGCACTCTTTGATGGCGGTCCCGACTGCCTCGGGGTCCACGATGACGTTGTTCTGCATCATGTCAGGCGGCGTCTGCATGACGACAGGGCGGCTCGCGAGTTCGATGCTCCCCCTGCCGCCGCCAAGCTCGACGATGGCGGTCGTTTCACTGCCAATATCGAGCCCCAGAACAGCTTGTCCGCCTCGCGGCATCAGACTGCCCTCCCGGGGAATGTGCAAATGCGCTCTCGCCCGCTAACAGTGCGATTGTATTGCATTTGACTGCGGCCTGTCAAGGTTTCGCTATCGAGCTTTCACAATGTTACGCGCGGCCCCCGCGGGCTGCCGCGACCGTCGTCTCCATTGCCCTGCTCTGGCCGTTCGTGCAGCCCACGCAGGCGCGTGGGCAGTGGCCCTCTATTCCGGCACAGCCGATCCGAACGTGGGCGCCATGACGCCGTAGTACACGTCGCTTGCCGGCACATCGCCGAGGAAGCCGACAGCAGGCGGAGGCGGCGCGCCGGGCGCATACAGACCCCGCGTGCTCGTCCAGAATAGCCAGTACTTCACCACGTCTACCGGCTCGCCGTCGGTGTTCACGGTATATGTCTCCGGCGTGACGGTGACCGGGCCCTCGGAGACGACCGCAGCCGTCGGCGCCCGCATCTCCTGGCTCCAGCCGACGACGCAATGCCGCTCTGTGCGCTGTATCCCAGCGGTGTCATCGTACGTCACCCGCATCTCCGCGGGCAGAGAGACCTGCGGCTGCTCCCGCGTGCCATCGCCATCGACATCCACTCGAGTCGCGGCATCGAGGTTCCCGCCATCAAAGTGAATGATCCCGGACGCACGGACACCAGCGTGCAGCCAGCATGGATCGGATGGGCTCCCCGGCCATCCGCCGGGCGGGTCTGCCGCCAGCCAATTGCCGAAAGTGTCACGAACCTCGACGGTGGGGTCGGCGGTGATCGGCGGGCGCAGCACCTGAACGGCGGTGTTATACGTCTTGTACATGAACGACGGGGCGCCTTTGTCCGGGTCGCCGACGCCACTTTGGCGCCGCTGCCAGAAGACGGCCAGGCGGCGGAAGTCGTCGAACACGGCTGCGGGCGACTCATCCGCGTTCCCGTCCGTGGTGATGCGATACGTGAACGGCTGGTAATCCAGCCACACCCGCACGCTCACGAGTCCCATAATGTCGCCCATGGCCAGATTATCCGCCGCAGCGGCTCGGAAAACGGCCTCCCGATCCGCATCCCAAGGATCGTGCTCGTTGAACAGGGGACGGGAGAACTTGACGACCCCCGCGGACGGATCGATTGTCATGGTCACCGGCACGGGCTCTGCTGCACTCAGCGCGGGGTCTGGCGATAGGTTCAGCGGCGTGATGTGCACCAATCCCGTGCGTTCGTCGTAGTAATTGCCCTTGCGGTCGCGGGGATCCCACATGAGCGGCATAGGATACACGGGCGTCGCCGCATTCGGGTCAAGCTCCACCATGCTCAGCCCTGCTGCCGGGTCCCAGTCTACTTGCCGGGCAACATGCACCGACGCCCTCCGATAGACGTCGTCAGCAGGATCGTACAGGGAATCCACTATCAGCACGACGTAAATGGCCGGGTCCGCGTCGTAGCGGTTCGGGTCCACGGCAAGAGTGGCCGGGTCTCTGTCTATGATCCCGGACCACCTGGTGTTCAGCAGCTCCGGCGCCCCGTCGCCATCCCGGTCGGCGGAGAGCCCGTTCCAGTAGTCCTGGTCTACGGGATCCAGCGGCATCGGATAGTACCGGCTGATCACCCAGTCGGGGTGCCGGGAGGTGAAGGTTTGCCAGCCGCCGTCGTTCGCCAGTCTTTCTCCGAGGCGCATCCACGGGTGGTTGCGGAGCGCCGGGACGGAGCTGAACGGCAGCAGCCGCCTGCCGTTTGACGCATCAAGTCGCCGAAACGCGATCTTGCCGTAGTTCGCCGTCGGGTCGGTCATGAGCCCCTGCCCGCCGGCGAAGGCGTCGAACATGGACCAGCATATGTCACTGTTGCGCTGATGCCGCAGGCCGGCCGAATAGAACACGTGCAGCCGGGACGTTAGTGGGTTGGCGGGCTGGTACGCGTACTCGACTACCCACGGGTCCTTGGTGAATGTGAACGGATTGCTGGCCGGTTTGCGCACCAGGGGATCGGTGACCGTGTCGCCGTCCGGATCGAACGCTGCCTGGAACGCCGCCAGCGGGTCGGCGCCGGTGTCCGCCTCGACGCCGGTCAGCGCGTCGGCCCCCGTGTAGTTACGATACTCGATCACGCGCGGCTCAGCGCTGCCGAGGCGGGCGTTTGTCAGCCGCAGGAGTTCCTCCCGTACACTAACGCGCGGGGCGTCGGGGTCGAAGCACGGGTTGAAGCCTATCCGCTGCTGTCCCTCTTCGCCGCTGTGCCAGAAGAGCCAGTGCCAGGCCACGGGCTCTACCGGCGGGCGGTTGGCTGGGTCTTGGAGCACGAGGGCACGGAGCCCTCGGACCCGGGCGCCGGTGTCGTACAGGTACGGAGCGATGCTGTCGCTGGCAACGCCCACCGACGAATCCCATTCGCCCGTGAGCCCGTTGAGTCGCCTCGCATGCCAGTACAGCCAGGAGCTCGTGGGATCCAGGACATCGAAGACCGTGAACGGCTCGACGTGGAAGGCGTTAGCCGCCGTCTCCGCCGGCTGCGGAGCGACAACCGTCGCGCCTGCCCCCATCGGGTCCCACTCGCGATGGTCGTAGAAGGGATCGTTCACCGGCGCGGTCCAGGGCTCAGCGTCCACGCGCCAGATGTTGTGCGGCTTCTTCTGCGGCCAATCAGGATCTGGCGGTGGGGGCGGCGCCCCCGGCGGGTCCCCGTTAGAGGTCCACATTGCCACTATCGACCGCGGCACAGCCGATCCCGGCGGAGCGATGCCCGCGCTGGGGGAGGCGTCCGCGGCGACGACGCTATTTGCCGGCAGCCGACTCTCCGCCACCCGCAGCCGCACCGGTGCCGCGCCGGCGCGGATCGTCAATCCGACGTCGTCTGCATTGCCGACGATTCCGTCCGGCCCCGGGTCGTAGATGCCGGCGGTCAGCAGGCCGGCATACTCGCCCACCGGCGTCCCATTCGGCAGCGGCCGAAGGGCCGCCAGGGCCGGGTTGCCACCACGAAGGCCGCCGGGGCCCGGGCCCGGGGGCGCGCCCGGCACATACGCGAAGCGCGAGCCGGCCAGCTCCTCGGGGTATGCCGGCGCCATACTGAAAACCAGCGCGGGTACTGCGGCTCCGGCGTGGTCAACGGGCTGCACCGTGGATCCCGCGGCGCCGGCAATCAACACGGCCTGCCCACCGGTGTTTACCGGCACGCTCTGCTGCTCTCTGGCCGAAGATATCACAGTCGTGCCCAGCGCGTCGGCCCGGGTCACGTCTCCGGGGATCGGCGCGCCCGTTGTGGGGTCGAAGCCCACCGTGGTGAGGTCGATGGCGACGCCGGTGCCCTGCGCGTTGTCCAGCACAACGTTGCCGGCGTTCTCCACCGGCAGCGCCGCACTTCGGGACGTCTCCTGGGGGTACAGATCGGCGTTTAGGGCCCTATGCGGTGCGGCTGCACTCCCGGGCGAAACGTCGCCGAGTTGCACGGGCCCGCCCGCCACCTGCACGGCGGGCACCCGCGGCACGGAGAGCTGGATCCTCACTGGCTCGTACTCTTCGGCCGTGAGGCTGTTTTCGTCGAGCTGCGCGTTGCGCCAGAAGGTCACCCGGTAGCTATCGTCGAGCGCAAATGCGTTCGGGAATGGCGAGCCAACGGTCAGCGTGGCGGTCGCCGCAGCGAAGGCAGTGACTTGCCGGTACTCGCCGTCGTTCGCGCCGCTCGTGGCGAACAGCCAACCACCCACCCAGTACCCGTCGGGCTGGGTGAGATTCGCCGCGTCTACGACTTGCGTGTCGCTGCTTCCTACCTGGGCTGTGCCCGTCTGTTCGGCCGTCGCACTGATGTAGTTCCGCGCCGCACCGGTCCCCTTCCAGAAGATGCACGCCTCGCCGGCCTCGGCGGAGGCGAAGTACGCCCCGTGCACCGGACAGAAGGAATGGCCCGGGCACGCCGAGTTGAGGCAGCCAGCTCGCTCCCCGGGGTCGTCGAAGTCGCCATCAGGAGGGGCGCTCTGGTCGTACTGCACCGAAGGCAGCGACTGCTTGCTCCCGCAGTCGGGGCACAGATAGTATGTATCCCAAGTGCCGTTGTTGTCGAACAGCAGGTGCTCCCTTGTGACCGCCGTGCCCAGAGGCGTAGCTCGTTGAGCGTCTACCACCCCTTCGCCCGTCTGGCTCTGACGGGCCTGGAGCCTCGGATCCGGATCGGGGTCGCCCGTGGGCGATGACGCCGGCTCGTAATACCGGCGATTGTGTTCGTCCTGCGTCTCATAGAGCACTGCGATGCCGTTGTACGGATTGTCTGTGCCGCCGGGGACCTCGGATGGCGGCTGGAAGCTCGGAATGCGCACACCGAGTGCCGCGGAGACCATACCGGCCGTCGCCACGGCGGCGACCGTCTCCGCACGGAGCTCGCCCGGGTCATCGAGGTCGCCGTCAGCGTTCAGATCTTGTCCCGGCGTGAGCGGCCCGAAGAGGACGTTCTGGAACGGGATCTCCGCGCTTCCGCTGCCGTTCGCCTCACTGAGCGAGGCGCGGGAGAATGCGAGCGAGGTCGTGCGCAGGGGCGTGAGTTCAGCAAGTCCGGCATCGGCCCTCTCGGATTCCGTGTGCCTGTTAGGCTCAAGCGACGTGCCACAGAAGTCACAGTAGTTCTCAAGAGGGTCCCCGCTGCCGGACGAGTGATCCACCGGCGGTGGCGTCAACCCCGCCCCCGCCCCACCCACGGGCGCCACAGGATGGTTGGTGTCACCGTCGATGGGGTGCACCGCACCACAGTTCGGGCATCGAAGCACCTGCTGCGTCGCCCGGTTGCGCACCGGAAAGAGCCCCGGGGGCATCATCATCGTGCTTCCGGGCAGTGCGTCTCCCAGAGATGCCAGGTCCAGGATAGGCATAAAGCCGTCCGTCACGAGGTCGGTAACGAGCGCCGGGGTCTCCTGCCGGCTGCAGAAAAAGAACGCGTGCAGGCTTCTGTCGATGTAATCGTCCATGCGGCCGTCGAGGTCAGAATCCACGCCATCGTCGTCGTCCTCGACGAACACATCCACCGCCGCCGCCGGCGCGGGATCGAGCGCGTCGCGATCAACGTCGTAGGGCCGCCAGACATAAACGGGGTTGCCGTCCGGGTCGTTGGGCGGGCTCTGATTGATCCGCTCCTGCAAATCAATGCGCCCGAGGCCGGTCTCGCCTATGCGGGGCTCGTATGTGAATCCCCGCCGCGCCCCTTGATCCTCTGCGCCATAGGTCGGATCATCGACGTCCTGAATGGTGTCTGCTGCGGTGAAGTAGTTATCGGGCGCGTTCGGATACGTCGGCGCCGTCAGACTCGGATACGGCAAGTACACGCAGTTGGAGTACGTCCAGAAGGTTATGGTAGGCCGCAGCTCTCCCGCCGCCTTTTGGGCTTGGAGCCAACTATTGAGGTTGGTTCCGTCGAAACATATCCCCACCTCTTCCGAGAATGACACCCAGATGGTCGGACGGGTCGCGCTCGAGCACATGCTCCATCCGTCGCTCCTGCCGGCGCCCGGCGGATCGATCACCGGAGGCGGGTCACCTCGGTACAACGTAAACTCTGTCGCCACCTCCGCCGGGTCCGCCCCGATGTCCTCTTCGTCCCCGTTCGAGTCGCCAAACCGGATCGTCCATCGCGCCGTCGGGCATGTGGCCGGGTTGACCAGGATGGCGTTCTGGTAGCCCGTCCACCAATGCCCCACCGGGTCAACTTCGGTGGCCGGATTGCCGCCGCTGTCGATGAGATTGATGTCCGTTCGCCCGGGCAGCGGATCCTTAACGGCAAACAGCTCGTCGTGGTCCGGGTCCTCTAGCCAGCTCATCGCCATCGGCTTCCGCACCCCGGGTGGCATGACGCGCAGGCGAAAGCCTCCGGTCGGAGTCGCCAATGCCGGCGTGAGCAACTGCCGCACCACCTGGATACGCAGCCGCGACCCGCCTGTGGCAGTTGCCGTCTGGGGGTCGTTGTCATCGCCCGGATGAAATGGCCGAATGAGGCCGCTGGTGACGGGATCAGTAATGACGGAGTTGTTGGCATCAAAGTCCGCGTACCAGTAGGCGAAGCGCTGCGCGGGGCTCGTGCCAAGGTCCCTCAACGCAATGCCAGCGGGGTGATTGGCCCCAGGAAGATCCAACGGGTTCGGGCATTCGCCGTCTACGTTGGACGAATACCGGCACTCCGGCACCGGGCACTGAAACCGCTTCGCGGCCATCGCCAGGCCAGTGTAGCCCGTCTCCGGCCCTTGCCCAGGTCCCGCCCAGGTGCTGGCGATGCCGGTGGGATTGTCCTGGTATATGCGTATCTCGTACGGCGCGGGTGTCTGCGCCGTCGCGGGAAGCGCCACCCAAAGAAGGGCCATGCCGACGATGATGATCCACCTAAGCCAACGCATTATGGCGTCACTCCTCAGCCCATCTTCTGCCAACACGGGCTTCCCCCCCGACCGCGTATCCGTCGATACCGGGTGCCACGGGTTGCTCGCCAACCGGTGCACCTGTGCCCTGGAGAACACGGGTAGCAAGCTACCCGTGCCACCCGGGCCGCCCCGGTGTCAATACCTCTGCACATATGCCGGCTGACTGAGCCGCTCATTCCACGGCGCCGCGTTGGGATCGGGAATGAGCTCCCAGCGCCCGAAGAAGTGTCGTCGGAGCGTTAGCGGCGCCACCGTGTAGTCGGTGAGCACCTGAATGATCTCGCTGAAGTTCGTGTCTTGCGCCGGGAAATTCGCCCGCGTCACATGGCGCGGCTGGGCCGCCGCGTTGACGATGACGTGCGTACCGTCCTCGAGCCGATGACACGATGTCGGTCGCCAGGGCTTCTGATACTCCCGGTCGTCGGCAGTATTCGGAATGCCGTCTGGCCCGGCGTCGCTCAGAGTCGCGTAGGGATGGCCGTCGTCCGGCGTCCCCAGGTTACCGTCGGGGCCGGGGGTTGCGCCGGCCTCGAAATAATCCACGCGCGTGAATCGCCAGTGCGGCGTCCCCGCGGCAACGCTGGGCATCGCGCCGCTCGGCGGGATCGCGGGGTCGAACGTGGGGCCGAGGAACACCGGGGCAGTCGGATCCGATGCGTCCACGGCGAACTCGATGGCGCCAGGCTCGTGGATGGCCCCGACACCAGGGGGCGGATTCCGATACCCGGAGCACGTGATCGTCAAATACACGACGCCGCCCTCGGGCCATCTGCCCCTCCCGTTCATCGGAAAGAGCGTGTCCGGAGCCCCATTGCCCACCGTGTCGATTCGTGAATCGCCGTGCGGAGCCGGCAGCAGCCGCAGGTCCTTGATGCCGTCAAACAGCAGCGGATCGTCGTTTACACCGTCCAGGTTGCGATCATACAGCCACGCCAGCCATCGCCATCGCGTGTCGGCGCCGGTAACGGGGGGGGCCTTGGCTAACGGGAAGGGCGTCGGCGGGTCCGTGGTCACATCTATCACGATCAGCCGATTCAGGTTTCGCGCCGCGCAGAGCACACCTATGTAGCTGCCATCGGTCGGATGGAAGATCGGCACCGCGTGCGAGTACTCCACGCGTGCCAACGTCGTCGCTGTCGCCTCGTCGTCCGACGGGTCGAGGTCGATATCCAGGTGAGTCGGCGTCGGATGGTTAGAGAAGTGCTCGATGGTAATCGTCTCGAACGGGCGCTGCGCTGGCGGCCCCACGGGATCGTTGCTCGGATGGATGGCGACGTACGTCTTGAAGTCAACGATGCGGGAGTTCCCGGCGTCCGCTATGAGCGTGTGATACACCAGGTCGAACCTGCCATTCCCGTTGTAGTCCTCGTCCGGGTCTGCCGTCCCGTTGTCGTTGCGGTCCTCCTCGACCGAGACCCATCGATACGCATCAGTCGGCGCGTTCAGTCCCAGGTCCACCTCTTCGAAAGCCATGCCGCGAGCTGCAAGCGGCCAGATGACGTTGCCCACCCGGTCTATCTCCACGACACGATTGTTCGCCGTGTCCACGACGAGCAGGTGGCTGGCTGTGGTCTCCATGCCGGTTCGCACGTCATTTGGGTCGCAGGGGAAGTGGCGCGCGCTGAAGACGCGGATATTGTGGTGCGGATCGAGCACCTTGACCTTCGCGGCGCGGGTGAACGGGCGCAGCGACTCGTAGCTCTGGCCCGGCAGACGGCTGCGGCTGGCGATGCACTCCCAATCGACGTCGGTGCCCTTCACCTCGAGGATGCGCGTTCCGTCGGCCATCAGGGTGTTTGCCGGCAGCAAAGCGGAGACGAACCCAGAGCCCACCGGGTTGGCGGCGTCCCCGGGAGCCCTGCAGCCGGCAACGAGGGCGTTGCGCGCCGTCGGCAGCACCACTCGTGGGTCGTTCGGGTTCAGCGACGGGGCGATGGGCAGAGAGTTCTGGTACAGCAGGAAGTGCAGGTCCGGCGTACCGGGAAAGCCCGGTGGGCCGATGGGCTCAAGTGGCAGAGCGGCCGCCGCCGGCGCCCCGCGGAGAGCCAGCGTCCGCCCGGCGTCCGGATCAGCCGGATCGTCAGTTGGGTACGTGCCGTGCGGCACGGCCGGCTGCGACACGGTGGTGCGAACGGACGTGGTGCGATTGTCCCACGTGCCCGACCACGCGGTGCTGCTGGCGTTGGCGGGATTAGCCTCCGTGCCCGCGTGGAACGTGTTGCCGGTCACCGTCGGCGATGACAGCGATGGCCCAATGCGATCAGGCACATAATGCCGCTCGGGCGGCAGCACGGACACCGTTACGCCGGCCGGTGGCACGCCGCAGAATACGACCCCCTCGTCGTATTCGCTGTACCCGACGTAGTAGACGTCCACCTCGTGGCCCAGCAGCTCGCCGACGTCAAGCAGCGGAGATGCTGGCAGTCCGACAATGGCGCCGGTGAGGTCAACGACTCCATCCAGCAGACCGTCGCCGTCCGGGTCGAGGTTATAGCCGGTCACGAGTGTGTCTGGCGGCTGCGGCACGATGCCGGCCAAGTGGATCTCGAAGGGATCATAGGGAATCCCGACCGGGGGATTATCGTCTCGAGGGGGATACCGCAGCTTTATCAGCCCCGGCGCCGTCTGGTACCGTCGCACGTCGGGCACCGTGTGCGGCTCGGGCGGGTTTGCTGGGGGCGGCACTTCCACCTGTGCGCTCCGGGCCGGCGGTCCCCCATCGTGCCTGCACCTGATCCCCACTGGCTTACCGGCCACGTCCCAGTAGTCGCCCAGGCGGCCCGCCGTCCCGCGGGGAATGGGGGAGAAGAAGGTGGGGTCGAAAGTGATGACGTGCGCTTGCCTGTCCACTCTGTAGGCGCGCGGATCGAGCATTGATGGCGCCGGTGGTGTGAGGCTCGCATCCACGAATGCGATGCTAAGGGAGCCCGGCACAATCCACGCGTCCGCAGGCGCCGCTGGTGGAGCAATGCCCCGGATACGAATCGAGAGGTCCGGATGCATAGTGATGGCCGTCAGCGCCGTCCAGGGCGTGGCGGCCGAGGCGCTGCTTTCGAGCAGATACGCTGTCCCCTGTCCCGCGGCCGGCGTCCCGACCCACGTGATACCCAGTAGACCGGGTATGTATCCGAGCACAGCGTCTTTGTCCTCAGCCCGCAGACCGTGCAGGATTGCGGGCCCGTTGGCGGGATCATTTATCGTTGCTGCCAGCGCGGTGCTGCCATCCACGGTGGTCGAGGCCACCCGCACCTCGGCCACGCCGTCTACCCCGAAGCGGCGCTTCCACAGCACCGGCCCGTGCAGGAACAGCGTCTCGGTCACCGTGTTGGCTCCGTCGTCGTACTCGACGACGACGTCGCGGCCCTCCTGCCAGCCGATGGGGTCCGATGAGCTCGCACCTGCCGGCAGGTTCGCCTCGTCTATCATGTATGTGCGCGCCGTCGTTTGATTGAACTCGACTCCGCGCACGTCCCCGCCGCCCGGCCATTCGATGCCGGCGATCACCGTGCTCCCGTCGTCCTGGTACGTGTTACTCAGGGTGACCGTTGTTGGGTCGCTTGCCGTGCTCAGCCTGACGCGATAGTAGCCCAGGTTAGGCGGGCGGGTTACGGGTCCGTTAGCGGGCGGCGTGGGCACGATGGCGAATTCGCTGCCCCCGTCTACTGGCGGGCCGATGATGGGGGTGGTTGGGTCTGGGTCCGTGTCGGACGCGAAGCTGTAGACAGTGCCGAAGCGCACCACGGCATCCAGCAACCTGCCGTCGGCGCGGCTCGCCGTTGCACTTATGCAGGGCGCCGGACCCGGAACCAACGCTACATCGGCGGTATCAATGTCACCATCGCCGTCGGCGTCACCGATCACTGGCGGAATCAGCGTGTCGGGCTCAGTGATGTTCGGATCGGGATACACCCAGGCGCTCGTCGCCCCGCCGGTGTCCAGGTCGATGGCGTGCACGCGCGTGTAATACTGCTCAGACGGCGTCACGGCGCCTGCGTTGTACTCCTGGGTGAGGAAGTACACGAAGCCCTGATGCACCACGGGGGAGGATATCCAGATGATCGCATAGTCTGGGCCTGGGTTCCGGACGGCCGGCTGCGACCACGCCTGCGTCCCATCGGCCGCCCGCAGGCAGATGACTCCCGCATTCGGCGGTGCCAGCATCGAGACGAGCACAACGTGCTCAAGGCTCGTTATGTTGCCTGCGGTGCGCACGTTGCGCAGGGCGGCACAGGAGGCGGCGAAAACCGGCGTGCCCGGGAGCGAGGGATCCCCCGGGCGGGGGGTCTGCCAGAGAACGTCATGGGGGGCGCCGGCGCTGTAATCGTCGTCCACTCCATTGCCATCCAAATCGCGTATCCCATCGTCCGTCAGGCCGTCGCCGTCGAGATCGCGCGCCGGGTTGAGGTCCAGGGCATACACGGTTCCGTTGCCGCCCACCGGGGGCGACGTCGCTACGAAGGCGATGCCGCGGTCAACGACGACCGAGGAGCGTATCGGCGCGATGCTGAAAGCCGCACGCGGGATCAGCGGCGACGGGAACTGCCACGCGATGCTCAGCGGCGGCTGAACGGTGAAGTTGACGTACCCCAGATGTCGCGGCACCGCGCTCTCAGTGCTCCACCGCTGCGACCACGCCAGGACGTTGCAGGCGAACTTCTGCGCCGCCCGCTTCGCCACCCTCTCGACCGACGTGGTTTCCGGACCTCCGAGTGTACCGAAGATGTCGCTGGCAGAGATCACCACAGCGCCGCTGCCGTACTCGCCGGCGGCGATCGTGGGCGTGGTCAGTGACACGGGCAAGCTCGCAGCGTCGCCGACCACGGCGTGCAGTACGTTGCTGCTATCCGGCGCAATGCTCAGGCTCCCGCCACCGCCAGGGCACAGCAAGGCGCGCTCCGGGGCGGCCAGGCGGAATGGCGTGCGCACCAGCGGATGGCTGGCCCTTCCCCAGGGAGGGCCGACGGGCATGTCAATGACATCGCTCCCGCCGCCGGTGTCTGCCGTCGTGAAAGACACGAAACCGGGATCGGTGACTATCTCGAAGGGGGGAGGGCCAAGGCCGCCGGCGCCATCTATCCACACCACCGCCCCAGCGTCGCAGATGGCCTTGAGAGCATCGAGCAGCGCCGGAGCGTTCGGTGCTGCGATCAGGTCGGCCAGTTCGGCGGCCGACAGCAATACCAGATCGTACTCCGACAGCCTCGCCACTGACCCCGGGTCGAGCACGGCGAACCACGGCGACGCCGTCGGTGGATTGAGAAGTGAATTTGGATGCCGTAGTGGATTCTCCAGCCTCCACCCACGCGAGAGCGGGGAGCCGCGCGCAACCAAGTCGTCCAGCGGCCCGGCGGTCGGGCCCGGCGGGGCCGGGCCGGGCGGAGGCGTGCCCGGCGGGTCGGGCATCCTCAGTTGGCAGACCTTGAAGGTTTGCGGATGACTATCGTAGTCGAAGGCGACGTCCTGGGCCGTCGCCGAGATGCAAGCGGAAATAAGAAGTATAATCCCCAATCCGCCTGCCATGATCGCGTGGCGATGCATAGGTGTATCGACCCCCAGCCCCGGCACGCTGCCACTGACGGGCAGTCGTGCCGTGCGGCTCAGTTACAGTTGGCTACCGGGCGCTCACATCAACGGTCCACGAAGAGTAACTCCGGCGATACCGGCAGCGCCGGCAGCGTGCAGAGCGTGGTCTGCGAAGTGCCTACGACGTCAGGATTATCCCGCGCCCGCCGGAGCGTGTCGTCGAAGCGGTAGACTATCTGGCCCCAGATCCGGTTGCCGGCGACATCGAAATCGGGATACGACCACTTATCGATCCAATCCCGCACCGCCTCAGCGCCCGCGGGACGATTCTCACTGATGGCGCCGGTGATCGTGATCCTGTAGTTGTAGCGCTTGAAGCGCCGCGCGTAGTATTCGAAGTCATCCGGCACGCCGTCGCTGTCCGCGTCCGTGAGTGTGCTGCCGTCGCCGTCGGCGTCAACGTCGGGCTCGCCGTCGCTGTTGCGGTCCAGGTCGCCGCCGCCGACGACGTCCATGGTGCCGTCGCCGTCCAGGTCAATGGGGTGCAGGCGCGTGTTCGGCTCGAAGTACTCGCCGGGGATCACGAACCAACTGCCATTCTGCGCGTAGATCAGCGCATCCACGTGGATGTCGAGCGTGCCGATAGGCTCCACGGGCGTGTTGGGGTCACTGTCGTGGTCCACCAATTCCTCGATCTTGAACTTGCGCAGCCAGTAGTCGCGCGAGCCCCCGGGCACCTGACCGGCGATGGCAGGCACCGTCGCCGGTGGCATGAAAACGATGCTGTTCCACGTCAAGGGCCCTATGCTGAGCATGGCGAGCGGCGGCTGCCAGGGCCATGCCGGGAACGGGGGCTGCCTGGCCGAGCCAGTCAAATAGGCGTAGGTCGGGGAGAGCGACCAGGAGAGGCTGGCACTCTCGGGCGCGGTACCCTGTGGGGAGAACGAGTACACGTACTCGTTGGTGCCGCCGCCGAAGTCGTAGAGATTCCCGTTGACGCTCAATGAAATGTACGCCGTGCCCGGCTCTTGCCCGGTGTGCTTTGCCGTGATGGCGAGCGCGCCGCCGCTTGTGCGGGGGATCCTCACCGAGGTGCGGATCATGGCGTCCCTGATGTTGGGCACGGCGAAGTGCCCGCCCGCTGCCGGGTTCAGCGGATCCTCTTCCACCTCATTCGCCGGTCGCGAGAAGCGATGTGGCACTATCTGCGTCGTGTTGAGGCAGACGCAATCCGTCGCCAACAGGGCTATGTGGGAGTCGTAGTAGTCCAGGTAGAAGTAGTTCGGATTGGTGGTGGGGTCCGGGTTCAGGTTGGCGAAGATTGGGTCACCAACGAGGCTCGGGTCAAGCTCCACTGCCGTCGAGGGCTTGATGAGCTGGCTGTCGATGTAGATGGTCCCGCCCGAGTAGATGGTGAGGTTGTAGTCGCGCCAGCTCCCGTCGGGCCGGTTCGATTGGTCCGGCCCGTTGCCGTCCGGCTTCGGCGGGAGGACACCTTTGATGCGTACGTTCCCCAGCGCGGCGATGACACCGTTCTCGGGATAGTCCACGTACATCACATGCAGGCGCGTGTCGTCGCCGGGGTAGCGGTCGTCCGGCGTGCCCACAATCCCGTCCGGGCCGGGATCGAATTGGTGGTATCCCCACGTGCGCTGCTGCCCCGTGGCCGGGTCAATGTCGTGCCGCTCGAGGCGGATGCCGGGGGCTCCGGCCTGGTGGTTGGGCCACCAGAGAAGCGAAGAGTCGCTCAGAACATCACCGGGATCGACGTCCCTTATGCGCGCCGCTATGCCCCCGGTGATGCTCGCCTCGTCCGGATACAAAGATATCCGCACTGCGGGCGGCTTGTAGACGGTGAAGGTGGGCGACCAGCCGCTCTCGCCGGTCGTGAGGCTCGCGCGCATCCAGTCCGCTTCCAGTGCCTCCAGGTCGTGGCCAAACTGAATGTCCGTCTCATTGTCTACGAAGATGCCCTCGCCATAGCCCCAGGCGCCGTCGTTTTCCAACGAGCCGGAGGCCATCTGCACATACGTGCCCGACTCTCTCGTCAGCGCAATGTAGCGATTGGTGCTCGTCGTGGGGCTCTCACGCTGGAGGTCGGGGGGCTCCAGGCGATCGGCGCGGCGCACGATGCCGCTGGTAGCATCGGCCGTCTTCCGGTCATCGAGTACCCTTCCGTTGAGCGTATCGAAGCTCGAGCTCCTGCTGTCGCGGATGGGGCCAATGGGCAGGTCCCCGGGAAGGGCATCGAGGTACACGTCAGTGCTTGGACCGCCGACTGGCGGATCGGTCACGTACTCCAGGTGTATCTCCTGCGCCCGCACCGACTGATCATCAACGCTCCCCATGACATCGTCGCTCGTTCCAAGGACGCCGTCAGGGCCTGGCGCGATGCGTGAATGCAGGTAGATCTCGTTGGTCGCCGCGTTATCGGCGTAGTCACCGACCAACGTCAGGGAGGTGTTGCAGAGAATCCCGCCGTCGATGCGTGTTCGCACGATTTCCGCGGCATCGACGGTGCCGTCATCGTCGTAATCGATGAATGGGTTCATGCACAGCTTTGCCGTTTCGCCCGTCTCGTCCCTGTCGGTGATGAAGCGGGCGAAGTCGGTGATGCCGTACGGCTTATACGCCGTGACCCTCTGCCAGATACCGCGCCCGCCCTCGCTGTCCACGCGGCCCATGGCCTCTATCTTGATGCACTTGGCCAGAGTGCCCGCCGACCAGCGCTTGGGATCTGCCGGATCGCTCCAATCCGTCACGACCGGAGCATACGTCACTCGCAGCAGCACCGTGCCGGTTCCGAAGGTGGTCGCGTCGCCGAAGTCGTCGGCCGTTCCAGGGATGCCGTCCGGGCCCGGGTCTACCGGGTCGCGTGGGTCCGGATACTTGGCGAAGCCGTGGCGGAAGTATCTGCCCGGCGTGCCGCCGCCCAGATCCTCGCGGATGGCGAACCAGCCGCGGGTCATCTCCATGTCGGTGTAATATGGCGTCCCTTGGCCGTCAGCGTTCATGAGGGACGGATCAGCGGCCATGTCGTAGGGGCCCGGGGTGCTCGGGTCGGCGTCGGTGTCGAGCGCATACGGGGGCACACGAGGGCGCCAGTCCGCACCCTCGGGGCTGGTGAGAAGCATGCGATCGACGAACCGGAGGCCCGCATCCGCCAGAGCCTGTGCTGCCGCCCGGTCCATGTCCACCTGCGAGCTTGACTGGCTGAATACCACGGTGGCCACGAACACGCCGCCGATGAGCAATATGAGCATCACCACGAGGACGGCCAGAAACAATGCTTGGCCGCGGCAATGCGATGGGCGCCGGCCGAATCCGTATCTCATGCAGATCACCATTCCGTCCGCGAACGGCCCCGTCTCGTCATGCGCCGAGGTTTCGGAGGTCGATCTCCGCGGTCAGGCGCACTGACTGCAGCGCCTGCGTCGGCGGCAGCGAGGGGTCATCTTGGGATATGACATCGCTCAGCTCTAGCATGGCAGTCAGCGTCTTGCGCGTGGAGTAGTCCACGATGACCCGGTCGTCTACGTCAAACACCTCGTCGCCGCTCGCCCCGGTGGGGTCCAGGACGCGCATGTCGATCCGTGCGAAATTGCGGCGGTAGACGTACTGCACCGCCATGCGTCCGAAGGTCACGTCGCCGTTCGGTCTGAGGGCGAAGCGATAGCGGTTGAACCGCAGCTCGAGGTCTCCCGTTCGGGAGATGGGACGAGCGTGGAACTCGCGCCGGCCGATCTCGTCCGGGTTCTGCTCGTCCGTTCTCGTATACTCACTGTATCCGGCAGCCCCCAGACGCTGTACCCAGACGCGCACGCGGTCGAGTATTATCTTGGTGAACTTGTCCGGAGCCGGTGCAGCGGGCGCCGGGGCCTGCACAATGAACGCCCAGGCTCCGTCAACCGACATACCGGTTGGGAGCGGATACAGTCCGTCGTCTGTCGTGCCGTCGCCGTTTGCATCGATCGGGTTATCGTGATCCCGCGCGGCCCAGCCGATGGCGCCGAACATCACCTCGCCGGTCGTGAGGTCATACCGCAAGTCGAGGTCAGCGTCCCGCAGCCCCGTCTCGAAGCTATCGTAGACGACGTTCGTGTAGTCGCCGTCCCGTGGGTCGAGTGTCAGGTCGCTCGCCGCGTCCGACACGAAGCGCAGCACCGCAATGCGCGGGTCAATCCCAGCGCATAGGAAATCGATGGCGTCCAGCTCCCGAGGCTGGCCGACCAGCGGCTCGGGCTGCAGCGACAAGTCCAGGGGCGGATACACTATTGGGCGCCCGTCCCATGATCTGTTCAGTGCTCGGTACACCAGGCTGGAGCTATCCGGCTGCAGCACTTCCCCCGCGATCCGCTTGGCCAAGACCTCGAAACCCTTGAATACGCACAGAAGCTGCTCGTCGTAATGCGGGTCGGCTGGTGTGGGGTACTGGGTGCCCGTGTCGCCGTACAACGCAGAGCTCGGGTCGTCCACCAACCACCAGGCAGGTAGGATGTCGAAGCCACGTTTCGGCGTAAGCGTGTCTCGGCCGCTGCCGGGAAGCTCGTCGAACGTAGCCTCCCCGGTCGTCGGGTCGTACGCACATTTGCCCTGCCTGCGAACGAGCACGAAGGGGTTGTCTTCATTGTACGGCCGGCCGGCGAATGCCGACTGCACCCCGATGCAGATGGTGCGCTGCACATTCGTCGAGCCGGGCGGGACCGCGTCCCAATCTGCGACGAGGGCGTGGCGGAGCGGCTCAATGATCTGCCCGCTGGCCTCCCGCTCGGGCGGCACGAACATGACCTGCGACGTGTTGGCCCAGTATGTCCCAGGATTGTTTGGATCTGGGATCATCGTCGTTGGGTACACATAGACCGCATCATGCAGATCGGCCCGGATCCGCTGGAGAGTGGCGCGGGCAGCGTCGTGGAGCGTGAGAGCGCGTCGGCCGCGCGAGGCCATGTCCAGACCACTGATCAGCGGAACGATGAGCAGGCTGAAGAGTATGACCAAGATGGCCAGGACGACCAGGATCTCGATAAGCGTAAAGCCGCCTGTGCGCGCTCGGGCGCACCTCATGCAAACCACCTTCTCGACAGGAACGCGTGAGCCCATGTCATTATGCCTCTGCCGGCGTCCGCCACTGCGCCGCGCAGCGGAGACTCCCTATTCGCCCTCTTCCGGGAGCACGTTGCGCCAGCCGTTTTCCAGATCCGCAATGAACTCATCTTCGGGCAGCGGCTGAATGCGTCCATCGTGAAACAGGACGATGTACTGGTTCTTCCCACCCCGAGTGTAACTACGCGCGTGATAGTCGCACCACGTTATGATCGAGGAATCTTGCGGCATCCAGTATCTGTCCCGGAAGTCCGCATATTCCTTGGTGGGATCCGTCGGGTCAGGTTTGGCGGCTGCCAACTGGCGATACCAGTCCGACGTAAACGGCGGCTCGCCCGCTTCCTGGCGACGCCGATTCGGCTGATATTTGTATATGGCCCGCTGTTCGCCCGTGATCGGGTCGGTCACGAGGACCGGAGCCCCACTCTCATCAAGCACAATGCAGTACGATTCATATGGACCAATCGAAGACACTCGACTCGTGTCCGGTACCATGGACGTGGTTTGCGGTCCTGGGTCGCGAGGGCACTGCAACGTCTTCGGGTTGGTTATGTAGCCGGCGTCCAGAAGCTTGAGCAACCCGTAGTGCCGTCGGCCCTCCCAGGACTCCGGCGTCGGCGGGCCGGTCGGGTCCGTGGGGTCGTGGTACGGTGGCGGCTCGCCTGCGTACGGGTGCTCGGCGTCGTTCACACCCATCGGATCGAAGTACGGGTATGCGCCCTCGTCCAATTGGTACATCTTCAGCGCCCGGTACACGCTCTGCAGGTTCACCTCGCACATGCTCGTCCGGTTACTCTCGCGCATCCGTCTCCCGATGGGGATCATAATGGCGAACAGCAGGGCCACGACGCCAATGACGGTCATCATCTCCACGAGCGTAAAACCCCGGCTTCGCAGAACTCTATCACACACCATGAGCGCCTCCTGAAGTGGGCGACGATCCCGCCCACACTGATGCCTCCCACCCTCTGGCTACCCCATCGGTTTCGTCAGGTACGTGCTCACCTCGACGCGTCTGAGCTTGCCGTCGGAGGTGCGCCACCACGCGATAGACTTCACTGAGACGCCGCGAACGGCGATGATGGCCCGAACGGTGAAGCTGTTCCCCGGCGTGCCGTCGGGTATTGCGGCCGGGTCGGTGCCGGGATTATGCCGGAGGCGAATGGGCACCGCGTTCTGCGAGGCGCCCATGTCGCCGGCGATGAGGTGCAGCTCCCCGTTGGTGCGCTTCAGCCCCGGCGTTGGCGCATCGGGGTCTTCCCACAAGTAGTCTATCTCGACGGCTTGCCCGATGCACGAACGCGGAAAGCCAATCTTTGACAGGTCGAGCGGATCACCGCTCGCAGGATTCCAATTGGGGTCAGGCCGGTACTGGCGATATCCGTACTGAATGATGTCATCCGCGGTGCCCAGAATGCCGTCTGGGCCGGGATCGGGGCCAAGGGCCTCGTCAGGAAAGTCCGGTACCCCGTCCGGTGGGATGTTTGCCATTATGATCCCGCTCGGGTCTGCGCCATACGCATCGATCGGCCCCTCGATGAACGTGGCCGGCGGCTTCTGCAGCCGCTGCGTTGGCTGTTCTTCGCCGCGATAGTAGAACCGGAGCTTGTGCCCGCGATGCTCACCTGTTGGATCGATAACGGGCGCACTGGGATAGAAGAACACCTCGCCGATCCGCGCCAGATCGCCCGTTGTGCTCACTGCCTGCGTAGGCAAAAGAGCCACGTTGTCGCTGTACGTCAGCCCGTCGTGCAGGTCCACCGCTATGATATCAGCGCGCTGGGCCGGCGCCTGCGCGAAAGGCATCGGCCCGGCGGTGTCGAGAAACTTGGTGCGCAGCTTCACGCGGTGGATCTGGTTGCCCATATCATCCGTCCCATTCGGCTCCAGCGACACCTGGTGGTCTTCGGTCATTATCACCAGTTGCCGCGGCTGGGTCGTGGGCCGCTCCTCACGATCGTCGGCTTGGGGGATTTCTCTGGCCAGGTAGTAATCCACCCGCAGCACGCGCTCTCGCGTCGGCTGTCCGAAAACATCCCGTGCGGCCTCCCGCGGACCGAACGCCAGCGTAAAGCACATGCCCGTCCCCGCGGCGACCAGTACATTGTCCACCTGGTAGTGGTTGAGCGGCAATATGGTTGGGTCGGACGAGGACCAGGCCGGATCCACCGGATCCACCTCGCCGGCCAGGAAGAAGCGGTTCTTCCAGAACAGCCGCACTGTCTCGGGCAGGATCTGGAACACCTCCTGCTGGAGGTAGTAGCTGCGGGCCGGGTCGATTGTGGCGGGGTTGATTGCCACGAGTTGGGCCATGGGCCCAAGACCGCTGAGGTCAATGCGCAGACGCACGTCGGAGGCAAAGTGCACATTCCCCGGCCCGTCGTCGGCAGTGCCCGGATTGCCGTCCGGGCCAGGGTCGATGTCTATCCACGTGTAGTCCGCCAGCAGCTCGTCCAGCGAGAAGCCGGGCTCGTCCCCCGTGCCCGGCGTCTCGTCTGGGCCGGGGTCGGCATTCGCCGTCGCTCGGCGCCTCACGAAGTTCGACAGCGTGATGAGCCCGGTTCGGTCGTCCGCTGTGCCCGGAATGCCATCTGGGCCCCGGTCGAAGCCCACCACATCGAACTCATCTGCTCGCAGCCTGTACCCTGCGCTCACGTCGGCTCTTCGCAGTGGCACCAGTTCGTAGACGTCTGGGCGCAGGCGCGGGTCCGGAGGTGGAGGTGGGGGAGGCGGGGCGGGGAGCGGCTCGTAGTGCGCCGGCCCTACGGCAAGTACGTGCACGCACGCCCGATCCCGGGGACCGCCGCCCGCCGGCGTGGCCCCAATGTAGCGCGGCAGCGTGAACGTCTCTCCCACAACCCGATACAAGTCGTCGCGGGCATTGAGCTGGTCCAGATCCGGCGGAGTCGTCGGATCGACGGGCTCCGCTGGAGTGGTCGGGTCATAGTCTGGGTCGGGATCGTACGTAATGGCGAAGGGGAGCCCAGACGCCCGGTCTACCCACCCATCGAGTATCGCCCGGGCATCGCGCGTGCGCTCTGTGCGTACCTTATTGTTATCAATTGTTTGCAGGAGCCGTGGGAATCCGCTGGCAACCGCATACACTCCGACGAGGAGTATGGTGATGGCGACGAGCACCTCCACAAGGCTGAGGCCGTCACGACTGTGCCTTTGGCCGGCTCTCATACACTCACCTCGTCGTCTGGTCGCGCGCCGCGTCCTCATCAGGCATCGGCGTTCCCAGCTACGAGCCTATCCCGAGACGCTCTATGCTTGTCATGCTGAGCACTGAGCACTGAGCACCGCGTCCCGTCCTCAGCGAAGCATCTCGCGATTGGCCACTGGTACGAGATTCTTCGCTCCGTTGCACTCCGCTCAGAATGACATGACTTCCCAAGCACTGTTGTAGTATTAAGACGGCATCCACACTAATCGTCAGTGCCACCAAGCTCCCCGTTCCATGCCCGAGTGCTCGCACGAGCGTGCGTGCCTGTCGCACGTCGCCCTACAGGGGCGGCTGGTACACGAACGGGACTGCGTCCTCAGGGTGCTTGCCCCCCGGATTGGCCGTGGCCCAGGCGTTCCAGTGGATCTTGCGATGTGCGCCGCTCAGGTTGATGGCCAGGTCGAGCTGGTTTTCCGCCTGGTTGGACATCAGCGTGCGATGATGCGTGCAGTGAACGATGATGGTGCTATCAGGCGCGTAGCGATTCTTGAGTCGGGGAAACTTGGCTAGTTTCTCGATATCCGTCCTGTCCGACAGGCCATCTCCTGACGGAGCTGGGTCCGCATCTGCCAGGTGCGGATTTGTGTGCACGGTCAAAAAGTCCGTGATGTGGTGGTCGCCGGCGGTGGGATCGCTGCAGGGCACGCCCGGAACCGGACCCGGGAACGGAACGCCTGGGCTAACCTCGCATGGCTTTCCGCTGCAGGGCCTGCCGTCGTTATAGTAGCCGAAGTAGTTGTACCCGCCCCGCCAGCTCTCGTTAGGCTCCGGCTCGTAGGTGTAGTCGGGGAGGAAGTAGCCTGTCATGTCAAGCACGAACGGCGCCCCGTTGTAGCTGCTGTAGTTCTTCGCCAGGACGGCCTCTGCCGACCCCTGCGCGTCCCTGTCGTCGGGGCACTTAAGCAGGGCCGAAGTGCTCAAGTACTCCACCAAAGAACTCATGCCCCCGATCCATATCCAGTCGTGCGGATCGGGGTCGGGATTGCCGTCTCCGTCCAAGTCGTTGAGCAGCTCCGGGCAATGCGGGTAGGCGCGGTAGTCCTGCCAATACGCCTTCATCGCAACCGCTATCTGCTGCAGATTGCTGATACAGTGAGCCTGCCGCGCTGCCTCCCTCGACCTCCAGATGACCGGCAGCAGGATGGCCGCCAACACCGCTATAATGGCGATCACAGTCAGTAGCTCGATTAGGGTAAAACCACGCTGCGAGCGAACGACTCCCATCGCTCAACGCCCCTTTGTGTGACATTTCTCACATCAGGATCCAGGATACATCAAAAAACGCGGCTTCTGGAGCCGCCCTCTCATAGTTGCGTGCAGGCATCTCTAGGACGAATACCCACTGCCGCAAGCGCCTAAACGCGCGATTTTGCCGTGTGCGAGAGATGGGTGGGGGCCCCGCTGTCTCCGATCGTCGGCACCCGAATACGATGCGTTAGCTGCCCGGAGCGGCGCCGGCGCCGTACTTGCTCATGATCCACGCTGTGATCGGCTCGCCCCACAGCATCAGCGCGATGGCACTGGCGGCCAGCATTGGGCCAAAGGGAATGTACTCCCGGCGCCTCTTCAACCGCAGCGCCATGGCGAGCACGCCGATGGCGGCGCCGACCACAACAGCCATGAGAAACCAGGCGAAGAAGGCATAACCCGGCCCGAGCCAGGCGCCGACGCCGGCGGCGAGCCGCGCGTCACCCTCTCCGAGGGCGAGCTTCCCGAAGACCCGGTTGAATACCCATCCGATGGCCAGGAACACGCCCGCCCCGAGCACTATGCCGACGATCGAGCGCGGGAGGTACACGGTGAGCCCCAGGCCTCCATAGCTCTCCGGGTGTGTGATGAAGCTCGTTGAGCCAGTAACTAGCCGGTACGCGTCCAGAAGCACGCCTGTTCCCAGCACGATGGCGACACAGGCATCCAGGATGATGTAATGGTGCAGGTCGATCATGAACGTGACGATGAGAGCGGCGCCGGCGGCCATGACGCAGAAGGTCTCGAGCGACACGCCGAATCGGTGCACTGCGGCCAGGAACAGCAGTGCGGTGGCCAGCTCGATGAAGAAGTACTGCGCGCTGAATCGCCGGCCGCAATGCCGGCAGCGAGCGCGCAGAGCGAGGAAGCTGAGCAGCGGGATCAGGTCGAGGACCGTGAGTCGGGCGCCGCAACTGAAGCAATACGAGCGTGGGGCGATTATGGATTCGCCGCGCGGCAGCCGATAGATGCACACGTTCAGAAAGCTGCCGACGACGGCGCCGAGGGCGAAGGCGGCGACGAGAGCAAGTGCCTGCAGCGGCGGCGGGAGCGGGCCGAATTCCACTGCGTGCTGTGTCCCCCATGCGGTGTTGTAGTAACAACACTGGAGGCGGAGACCATCCATCTCCGCCTCCAGTGCGCGCTTCGTCCCAGTGCCCGGCGAGGCACGCGATGCTGCGTGCCCGGTGCACTAAGCGCCCCTTCGGGGCGACAAGGCATGCAGGCAGGGATGCCTGCGCTCCCGGCCAGCGACGATGTGCCCGATGCCGGGAGCGCAGGCTTCCAGCCTGCAGTGATATGTTTTCCTATAGATGCACTACTAGCCGCTGAGCTCACCGATGATTCCGATGAGCGGCATGAACATCGCGATGACGATGAAGCCGACGATGAACCCCAGCATGACGATGAGCAGTGGCTCCAGCGCCGCCGTCAAGCTCTGAAGCGTTGCGTCCACCTCGGCCTCGTAGAAGTCGGCCACCTTCCCCAGCATGTCATCGAGCTGACCCGTCTCCTCGCCGATGCTGATCATCTGAACCACCATCGGTGGGAACATGCGGCTCGCAGCCAGCGGTTCGCCGATCGTTTCTCCCTCGCGGATGGCGGCGCGCGACAGCAGAACGGCGTCCGCGATGATGTCGTTGTCGAGCGCGCCCGCCACGGTTTCCATCGCCTGCAGAATGGGAACGCCGCTGGTGAGCAGCGTCGAGAGCGTGCGGGAGAAGCGGGCGATGGCGATCTTGTGATTGAGCGCTCCAAACACCGGCACCTTCAGCTTGACAATGTCGTAGTAGCGCTTGCCCGTCTTCGTGCGCTTCAGGCGACCGACCCCCACATACACGGTAACGGCGATAATGATGGCGAAGTACCAATATCGCAGCAGGAACTCGCTGAACACCTTGAGTATCATGGTGGTCCACGGGAAGCTCTCCACGCCGAGCTCTTCGAACAGCGCGATGAACTTGGGCACAATGAAGGTGCACAGGAACACGACGATGGTCACCGCCACGAACAGGACAATGATCGGATAGGTCATCGCCGCCTTGACCTTGCGGCGCAATTCCACGTCTTTCTCCATGAAGATTGCCAGCCGTTCGAGGGTCACATCCAGCACGCCGCCGATCTCTCCGGCACGAACCAGACCGACGGCGAGGTTGCTGAACACTCGCGGATACTTGCCCATGGCCCGGGAGAGCGTCGCGCCGCCTTCGACCTCAGCTTGAATGTCGCGGATGATCTCCTTGAGCGCGACATTGCTGGTCTGCTGCTCCAGCACATCGAGGCAGCGTACCAGTGATACGCCCGCGTTGATCATGGTGGCGAACTGCCGGCAGAAGACCGACAGGTCGCCCAGCTTCACTCGCTTGAAGAGGCTGAAGCCGCCCGCTTGCTGCGGCTGCGCGGCTTTCGCCTCCTTCGCCTGCTTCATCGACGTCACCCAGTACCCCTGGGCCTTTAGCTCCCGCGCGAGCACCGCTTGGCTGTCAGCTTGCCGCGTCCCCTCGACGGTCTTGCCGGCGCTGTCTTTGGCGACATACGCGAAACTCGGCAATGGCCTTCACTCCTCTCTCCGCCAACGTCGGCGCCTACTGAAACGACGCGCTCTGCGCTTGTTGTCTCTGTATACGAACGACGACGGCAAAAGGCCTCGGCGGCCCAGGTGTCACCAGGGGCGTTGTTACGCTCCCGTGTACATGAGCTTCTTGAGCTCATCCGGGTTCATGGCCCGCGACATGGCCACATCGTACGTAATGAGGCCCTGCTGATACAGGTCCCGAAGGGCTTGGTCCATCGTCTGCATGCCCATCTCGCCGCTGGTCTGAACGATGGAGGTTATCTGGTGGGCCTTGTTCTCGCGGATGAGGTTGCGGATGGCAGCCGAGCAGATCATCACTTCCACCGCCGCCACGCGGCCCGGCTCCCCCGCTCGCGGCAGAAGCTGTTGCGATATGACGGCGCCGAGGTTGTTGGCGAGCTGGACGCGAATCTGATCCTGCTCCTGCGCCGGGAACACGTCAATGACTCGATCCACCGACTCAGCGGCGTTGTTGGTGTGCAGCGTCGCTAACACCAGGTGGCCCGTCTCGGCGCACGTGATGGCGAGCTGGATCGTCTCCAGATCGCGCATCTCGCCCACGAGCAGCACATCGGGGTCCTCGCGCAGCGCCGCCCGCAGGGCTCCCTGGAAGCTGCGCGTGTCGAAGCCCAACTCGCGCTGATTGATGATGCAGCGCCCGTGAGAGTGCAGATACTCGATTGGGTCCTCGATGGTGATGATGTGGAGGCTGTTCTCCTCATTCATCTGGTGGATCATGCCCGCCAACGTCGTTGACTTGCCGTGCCCCGTCGGGCCCGTCACGAGGATGAGGCCCCGCGGGCGTCGCGCCAGCTCCTCAAGGATCAACGGCAGGCCCAACTCGCGAATTGTGGGAATCTTCGTCGGGATCCGCCGGAAAGCCCCCGCGACCGTGCCGCGGTCGCGGAAGATGTTGGTGCGGAAACGCGCCAAGTTCTTGAGCGGGTACGAACAGTCCAGCTCCAGGTCAGTCTCAAACCGTTGGATTTGGCCATCCGTGAGTACATCGTACAACATGCGCTGCGTAACAGGAGCGGTAAAGGTCTCGTACTTGGAGATCGTCTTCAGCTCGCCGTCAATGCGCATGATCGGCGGCAGGCCCGTTGCGACGTGCAGGTCGGAGGCCTCGTTCTCCACCACGATCTCCAGCAGCTCGTCCAGGTGCACGTCATCGAGGGGCGCGCGCTCCGTGGTAACGCGTGCCCCGACCGGCAGCGTGGCAGTGGCCCCTCGCTCTGCCACGGGCGCCGCCGGCTGCTGCGGACCTGCCGGCGCTTGGAACGCTGGCGCCGCCGCTGGCGCCGCATCGGGATTCATGTGATCCATACGCAGGTCACCTTTCGTCTACGGCCGCTGGAGTAGTTGCCCTACGTGACCGCCTGGCCGGCGGTGAAGATGACTCGCAGCACCTCGTCTACGTCGATGATGCCCGCATCCACTTTGCGCATCGCATCCGCGTACAGCGTCAACATGCCGCCCGCCAGTGCGGCCTCCTTTATCTCGGTGGCTGAGGCGCGGCGCACGATGAGCTCTCTGAGCTCGTCGGTCATGATCAACAGCTCAAAGATGCCGATGCGCCCGTAATAGCCGGTGTGCCGGCACTTGTCGCATCCGACACCGTGGTAGAACTTCTGACCGTTGCCCTGGGACTCGTCGGGGTCCAGGGCCAGCCCCAGCAGCGTGTCAATCGAGGGCTGGTATTGCTCCTTGCAGTTCTCGCAAATGCGCCGCCCAAGGCGCTGCGCGAGCGCGCCCATGACCGACGCCGATATCAGGAACGGCTCCACACCCATGTCTACCAGTCGGGTGACGGTACTGGGCGCGTCGTTGGTGTGCAGGGTGCTGAGAACAAGGTGCCCGGTGAGCGACGCTTGGATGGCGATCTCGGACGTCTCCAGGTCGCGAATCTCACCCACCATGATGATGTCCGGGTCCTGACGCATGAAGTACTTCAATGCCACGGCGAACGTCAGGCCCGCCCGGCGGTTGACGTGCACTTGGCTGATGCCGGCAAGCTGGTACTCCACCGGGTCTTCGATGGTAATGACGTTCTTCTCGACGGTGGCGATTATGTTCAGAATGGAGTACTGAGTGGTGGTCTTGCCGCTCCCGGTGGGGCCGGTGGATAGGAGCATGCCGTTGGGCTGGACAATGAGTCCCTCCAACAGGGCTTGCGTATCGGACATGAGGCCGAGGTTGTCAAGCCCGAGCAAGACGCTGCTCTTGTCCAGGATGCGGGCGACGAACTTCTCCCCAAGCGTGGTGGGAATCGTGGAGCAGCGCAGGTCGTAGTCCTTCCCGCCGTGCCGAATGTGGATGCGCCCGTCCTGTGGCAGGCGTCGCTCGGCGATGTCAAGCTCAGACATGATCTTGAGGCGTGAGATCAGCGGCGCGTGCACGTACTTGGGGACCTTCATCATCTCGTGCAGCACGCCGTCGATGCGGTATCGAATGCGCACGCCGCGCCGCTCGGGCTCGACGTGGATATCGCTGGCACGCTCCTGAATGGAGCGCTGGATGAGGACCTTGGCGATCTTGATGATGGGCGCCTCGTCGGTGAGCGCTTCGATTCGGTGCTCGCGCTCGCCGCCCGCCTCGTCCTCCATATCAATCCGTGCCCCAAGAACGCCGGATTCGCCCACTTGGGTGGCCAGGTCCTGAATGCTGTCGAGACTGGCCGCGGCAGGTGAGCCGCCGGCTGCCTTTTCGCCGACGCTGCCATAGACCTCGTCGATCGCCCTCTTAATCGCCGGCGATGTCGCCAGCACCGGCTCAATGGCCACCTGGCAGCGCACCTTCAGATCGTCCAGCGCCATGACGTCGCCGGGCTGCGACATCGCCACGCGGACATTGCCCTCGCCGCGGGCGATCGGGATGGCATCGTACCGCTCCGCCATGTCCCGCGTGATGAGCGATGCCACGTCGCGATCAATGGCAAACTTGGACAGATCGATGAACTTCACGCGGAGCTGCTCGCCGAGCGTCTCATACACCGACCGCTCGTCTACGAAACCCAGATCAATGAGGATCTCGCCAATCCGGGACGTAGTCTGTTTCTGGGTCTCAAGTGCCTGGGTGACTTGCTCCTCGGTAATGAGTCCCTTCTCCACCAGCATCTGACCCAAGAGCTTATGTCCCTGCGGGCCTTGCATGCTCGGCTCACCCCACAAGTACAGATATTATAGCGTCAACGACCGGGTTTTCAAACGACTCCCGGTTTCCAGGATTATACGTCGTGGTACAGGCCTCTGTCAACCACGTCTCGTGCCCGGCCCGCGCGTTGTGCCGGTCGGCCGCATCGTGCGCGGAGGCGCACTCCGGTTAGCCCTCCGCTCCCAACGTCGCCAGGGCTTCGGTGAGCGCCTGCCTCATCGTCACCACGGGCGCTGTCTGGCTCGTCCACATCTCGAACGCTATGGCGCCCTGGTGAACCAACATGCCCGGTCCGCTCACGGTGCGCGCGCCGCGCTGCCGTGCCGCCCGAAGCAGCACTGTATCAGCCGGGCTGTAGACGATGTCAACCACCAATTGGTGGGCGGATATCCAGTTCGGCGGGATCACCGGAGGGACATCGACATGCGGATGCATGCCGACGCTGGTCGTGTCGATGACGACGTCGCTCTGGCGCACGCTCTCCTCGCCCTCAGAGGCGAGCGGGACGGCCCGGGCGATCTGGGAGCCCGTTGCACGGTTCACCAATGCCGCCACCGCCTCGGCCTTCGGAGGCGTGCGGCCGACGAGCACAATTGACCGCGCCCCGCGGCCCGCAACCGCCCACGCCACGGCCCGCGCGCCGCCGCCGGCCCCGATAATGGCCACATCGGCGCCCTGGACGCTCTCACCGGCCTCTTCAAGCGACCGGGCAAACCCCTCCGCATCGGTATTATACCCGATGAGCCGGCCGTGGCGACTGCAAATGGTGTTGACTGCCTCGAGCACTGCGGCCGACTCGTCCAGTTCGTCCACGAGCCCTGCCACCGCGCCCTTGTGGGGGATGGTCACGTTGACGCCGGGCATGCCCAGCGCACCGACGGCGCTGACGGCAGTGCTGAGCTGCTCCGGGGGCACTTCGAAGGGGACGTAAATGAAGTCCAATCCCAGTGCGGCGAAGGCCGCGTTGTGCATCGCTGGCGAGCAGGAATGGCGCACGGGCTCGCCAAAGACCCCGACAACGCGCGTGGTGCCCCTGACCGTCATTCTCCGAGCTCCTCCCCGGCCGTAGGTTGCTTGCCGCGGGCTGCGGGTCCGCGGCCGCTCGCGGGGAGCATCCCCCGCCGCCGAAGCAGCCGCAGCGCCATGCGTTCGGCGATGCGCACCAGCTTTGTGGCAACGAACTCGCTGGCACTCATCGGCGCCACGAATACGGTGTAAAGCCCGTGGCGATTGCCGCCAAGCACGTCGCTGAGTAGCTGATCGCCAATCGCCGCCGTGGCCTCCGGCGGCGTGCCGAGCATAGTGAGGCCCTGCTGGAATCCGGGGCCGAATGGCTTCCCCCCAACGCGCGCCCACGCGGGAATGCCGAGTCGCTCGCTGAGCTCGGCCACGCGGCGGGCTTTGGACGAATTGGAGATGATGCACAGCCGCATCCCCGCGGCGCGCGCACCTTTCAGCCATGCCAGCACGCCGTCGCTGACCTCGAGCGATCGCCAGGGAGTGATGGTGTTGTCCAGATCGAGTATGATGCCTCTGATCCCTCTGGCCTTCAGGTCGTGTATGTCAACCTCGGTCAAAGAGGCCGCCATGGCGCATGGCGCAAGGCTCTTGAGCCAGCCCGTTGTACTCCCTCCGTATCGTGGTAATCCCTGATGTCGCGAAATGGCCGGCTCGCGACGGCCATTGATCGGCCGGCCGGGAAGCTCGTCTTCAGCTACTCCCCCCACGGCCAACAGGCTCATGGAGACCGAAGGTCGTCCAGCAGAACGTCTTCGGTACCGTCCGAGAGCGTCACCTTCACGGTCACGCCCCCCAGGACGTCCGCCTCGACGAGCTCGACGTCCACATCGGGCACCTTTGCACCGGCCGGCACCGGATACAGCACCGTTGCCAGGACTGCCGGTCCCGCCGCAGTGCACCCCACAACGGCTGTCGGGCTCGGCAACACCGTTTTCCCGCCGCGCTTCCAGCCCCGCTTGACCGGCTCTTCCTGCCCCACCGTGACCTCTACGATCCCCCGGTGCTGCGGCGCCGCGGCGATCACGAGGTTGGGGCCGTCGCGCCGTGTCCTGATCACGTTGCCGTCGGCGGTCGCGGAGGGCGCGTTGAGCCGGAAGAGCGCCTCGTACAGATGCTCCCGCTGGTCCTCCGGCACCAGTCGGTCGATGATAACCCAGTACTCTCCCCGCACAAACAGCACGGTCCGCGTATGGGCAACCTTCAACGCGGCTTTCGGCCCGTACCCCGCATCGTACGTCCCCCGGAAGAGCACCAGCCGGTCCGTCGCATCCAGCCGATGGGGGAGAGGCTTCTGCGTCGCATACAGCTCCCTCTGTATCCGCCGGTTCTGGCCTTGGCGATCGACGACGACCGTATTGTGCGCCAGAGTTGACACCATGAACTGGCGCCAGGGAGAATCGTAGTTGTACCGATATGAGCCGGGGTCCGTGATCAGATAGTCCCCGTAGGCGAAAAGCTCGAAGCTCAGATTGTCCTCGTGCTGGTGGGCAATGCCGTAGGGCCCGGCGTCGATGATCATGAAGCAATCGTCGTCCGTCCAGCCGCTGCGCATGACGTATTGGCCGGCGTACGGGAAGGCGCTGATGAGCTCCGCCGGCTGTTCGCCCTCCTTGCCCGAGGTGGCCAGCCACAGGAAGTCCTTGCGGTGGGGGAAGTCCTGGACACCTTTCCTGAGCACCGAACGCGCGTTCCCGTGCCCCGAATCGCCGAAGGCGGCGTACCGCCCGGCCACTGAGGAGTACATAAAGTAGTGGTACATGCCCTCCAGACGTGCGACGTACTCCTCGGGCATTCCCTCGCCGTTGAGTTTCGCCAACTCGTGAAACGTGCGGAACTGTGACAGGACGCCGGCGCCGTATCCGGGCGCCAGCTCCCATTGCACGCCGTCCGGATACACCTGCTTCCTGAGCTGCTCCCACATCCGCTCTTTGGCAGCCTGTTTCCACATCGCGCCCTCCGCACACTCGGGAAAGAGCATCCCGGCGGTAAAGAGCGCCAGGGTCTCGGCGGTGGTCCAGTTGCTGGTGCGCTCGCCCAGGTGCGAGAATTGATGCAAGTGCCGCCCCATCTCGATGAAGGCCTTCAAGAACTCGCAGATCGTATCGTCGTCAAAACTGGGCGATGTCACGCACCGATAGAAGCTGTTCAGCCACGAGCCTCGGAGCCGAATGGCGATCTCAAGGGTGCGCCACTCCGGCACGGCGTACTTCAACGGATGATTGTAGCCGCCGCTGCGTTTGACGGGAATAGGGTGTTTGGCGCGGAAGTCAAGGAACTGCCGCGCCACTTCGGCGGCATACTGTTCTTCGCGCGTCGCCCAGTACGCCTTGCTGAGCTCTTCCCACCAGGGCATGCGCAGGAAGCCCATCGACCACTCCTTATCGAATTCATACTCCGGCGCGTAGGTGGGATTGTCGAGCCAGTCGATATCCTCGCCGAACGAGAAGTCTCGATAGATGTGCTTCAGGGCCCGATCGGCGGCGCGCGTATTGACGCCCTGCGGCCGCGCTGCATGCTTCGGGCGATCGTGCTGGGAGATGAACCATTTCGGCTCGGCGCGCTGACGGAAGTGGTCCGCCAGGCGCTTCTTGGCCGCCGTAGAGCCGTCCTTGTGCAGCACTCCGAGCACCTGTGCCATGGCCGGATGCTGCGCGTCGAGGGCTTCGAAGAGCTGCTCGTCGGTCACAGCGTACCGCTCAACCTGCGGCAGCGGCGGCCTTTCGATGGACATCGCGATGCAGCCGATGATGTGCAAGAGGTAGATCACGGCAACTCCCTTCGCTGGCCGGTCATTTGCAGACCTCCAGGCGGGCATGTCGGCCCGTGCGCTTCCGCTGCCCTTTTGGCCACCCGTGCGGCCAGAACCTCTGATGTAGGCGACCGAGCCGATCAGGGATGCGTCTACCTGCCGCGAATCCGGGCGATTGCAGCTCGATGCCCCTTGAACGTCTCCGAGAAGATATGTGAGCCGTCCCCGCGCGCCACGTAATAGAGGTAGTCCACATCCGCCGGCCGGAGCGCGGCTCTGATGCAGTCGATGCCCGGGTTGGCTATCGGGCCCGGCGGGAGTCCCTTGTGCTTATAGGTGTTGTACGGCGATTCCACCTCGAGGTCCTCGTACAGCAACCGCCTCTTCACCACGCCGCGTCGGGCCCAGATGTACACCACCGTGGCGTCGCACTCCAGCTTCATGCCCCGAGCCATGCGGTTGTGGTACACCGCGGAAATGACCGGCCGCTCCTCCGCCACCATCGCCTCGCGCTCGATGAGCGAGGCCAGGGTGACGATCTCGGCTAGCGACAGAGCGCTGGCCGCGATCTCGTCCTGCAGCGGCTCGATGCGACGCTGGAACTCCCGCAGCATCGCCAGGATCACATCCTGCGCCGGGGCCCCGTACTCCAGCAGGTAAGTCTCGGGGAAGAGGAAGCCCTCGGCGCCGCTGGCGGGCGGAAGGTCCAGCCCAACCTCACGGCCCAGTTCGGCGCCCTGCGCCAGCTTGAGGAACTTGTCGAGGTCAACTGTTGGGTGCTCGGCGGCGCGCTCGGCGATCTGCGGCACAATGAAGCCCTCGGGGATCGTCAGCCGCCACTTCGCCGTTTCCCCGGCGGCGATCTTGCGGGCGATGGCCTCCGGGGCCATGCCCGCCGACATCTCGTAGTAGCCCGGCTTGAGTTCGCCTCCCAGGCCCCACCAGCGAAGTCCCAGCTCGAAGGCACGGGGATTGCGAATGAGGCCGCTGCGCCAGAGGTCCCGGGCTATTCGGGATCCCGATGCGCCGGCCGCCACCTGGAAGATCCGCGTCTGGCCGGCCTCGACGGGTCGAAGGGCGTTTCGCAGCCATAGGCCCACGCCCAGCCCAGTCCCGCCAAATACCAGTATCAATGCCGCGATGACCAGCTTCCAGCAGGACATCAGGTCGTCACAACGTCCCCTCGCACAGCCTGAGGCCGATGCCCCCCCGCTGGCCGATGCGACCCCAATTGAGCTATCCCTTGTTGCCTCGGTGAGCGTCGAGGTAGCTCTGGAGGATGATGCTGGCGGCCACCTTGTCCACAACTCCGCGCTGCGCCCGTGCGCTCTCTCCACCGGCTCGCATACGCCTCTCAGCTTCCGCCGTGCTGAGCCGCTCATCCCAGGTAACCACGGGCACGGAGAGAGCATCGGCCAAGGCCGCGACGAAGTCCTGCATGTGTCTCTGAGCCGGCCCTTCTGCACCGCTCATACTGATTGGCATCCCCACCACTACCATCTCCGCCCCGTGCGTCTCAACCAGGTCCCTGAGGCGGCGAAGGTCGGCCTCGTCCGCCTCGCGCTCCAGAACCAGCAGTGGCTGGGCCGTCACGCGCAGGGGGTCGGTCAGAGCCACGCCGATCCGCGCCTCGCCCACGTCGAGGCCCATGATGCGCGAGTGCTCTTCTGATGACGCCAGGGCAAGTACCCTCCGCCTCGTGGCTCAGTTGCCGAGTTGGCCTTCGAGGATCTGCGCGGTCTTGGCCAGCGCCTCGTCCAGTTTGCTCGCGTCCTTGGCGCCTGCCTGGGCAAAGGTCGGCTTGCCGCCGCCGCGCCCACCACAAACGGCGGCCGCCTCCGCGACGAGCTTGCCCGCATGTGCGCCCCGCGCCGCCACATCGTCCGAGGCCTTGGCCACCAGCCGCACCCCGCCATCGGTGACAGTGGCCAATAGCGCGACACCCGACTGCAGCTTCTCGAGAACACGATCGGCCGCGGTGCGCAGCGCGGCCATGTCCACATCGGGTACGTGCGCGGCAACCAGCGGGACGCCGGCCACCGTGGCGGCTCCGGTGACCAGTTGGCCGATGTCCAGTGTCGGCGCCGCGTGCCGGGCCTGCTCCATGCTCTTGCGCAGACCGGCCATCGCCTGCTTCTGCGCCTCGATGCGCTCCAGAAGCTGCTCGGGCGGGCAATTCAGCGATCTGGCCGCCGCTGCCAGCAACTCGGAATCCTTGCGCGCCCGCTCCGCCGCTACCAGGCCGCTAATGGCCCGAATCCGCCGCGTGCCTGCCGCCACGCTGCTCTCGCCGGTGATGCGGATCAGACCGATCTCGCCGGTGCGGTGCACATGCGTGCCGCCGCACAGCTCCTTGCTGAAGTCCCCTACTTTCAGCATGCGGACGTCCTCGGCATATTTCTCCCCGAACAGAGCGATGGCGCCCTGAGCAATGGCGTCGTCGTACGGCATCACCACGGCCTCCACAGGCACGTCCTGTACCACGTGTGCGTTGACTTGGTCCTCGATCCGCGCCAGAGCAGCATCGTCAACAGCCTCGAAGTGCGTGAAGTCGAACGTGAGGTAATCGTCCCGCACGATCGATCCGGACTGCATGGCATGCTCGCCGAGCACCTGCCGTAGGGCGTGGTGCAGGAGATGCGTGGCCGTGTGGTTACGCTCGATGGCCGCCCGTCGGGCAGCATCCACTCGCGCCGTCACGGTAGTCCCAACCCGAAGCGTCCCCCTCGTGACGGTCCCGTTGTGCACGCTGATCGTTTCCCGCCACGGATACGTGGTCTCGACGTCCACGTGCGCGTCCTCCGAGTCCAGCGCGCCCGAGTCACCCGCCTGCCCGCCGCGCTCGGCGTAAAACGGAGTCCGATCGAGCACTATCTCAAGCGTCTCGCCCTCGCCCGCTTCATCCACTGGCTCATCGTCTTTGAGCAGCGCCAGCACGCGCGCCTCAGATTCGAGCGTCTCATAGCCGACGAAGCTGGTCGCGGGCAAGTCCAGGGAGGCGGAGACATTGCCGTGCTCCCGGAGGCCCGCCATGCTGGCGCTGATCGTGGCGTGTTCCTGCATGGCCGCCTCGAATCCCGCCTCATCAACGGTCACGCCCCGCTCAGCAGCCAACTCGCGCGTCATATCGAGCGGAAAGCCGTACGTCGCATACAACTCGAACGCATCTCTCCCCGGGAGGAGCTTCTCGCCGGCCCGCTCCACCCGAGCCAGGACGTCTCCCAGCAGTTCCATTCCGCGATCCAGCGTCTGCTCGAAGCGCTCCTCCTCGCCCTTGATGAGCCGCACGGCGAAGGCCTCCCGGCTCTTCAGCTCGGGGTATGTCTCGCCCATGGTGCGACTCAGCAGCGGAATCGTCTTGTGAATGAAGGGCTCCCGCAGACCGAGCCGGCGGCCGTAGGAGTATGCGCGCCGGATGAATCGCCGCAGCACGTAGCCGGCGCCCTCGTTCGAGGGCATCACGCCATCGGCGATCAAGAAGGCGACGGCGCGCGTGTGATCGGTGATGATGCGGGCCGCCAGGTCCGTGTCGGGGTCGACGCCGTACTCGACGGGCAACTCGCGCGCATCTCCTGCGAGCTGGAGCATGTATCGCAGGATGGGGCCCGTTTCGTCCGTCTCGTGTACCGTCCGGGCCTCCGGCTGCATCACCATGGCCATGCGCTCCAGGCCCAGACCCGTGTCAATCCCCGGAGCCGGCAGCGGCGTCAGTTCGCCGTCCTCGGACTCGGTGTACATCGGGAACACGAGATTCCACAGCTCGAAATACCTATCGCACAGCTCGTTGCCGTCGCAGCCGGGCTTGCAGTGGGGGTTATCACAGGCGTACGAGGGGCCCAGGTCAATGTGGATTTCCGAACATGGGCCGCACGGGCCATCCCAACGCTCCTTTGGCCACCAGTTGTCGCCCCGCCCGAGGCGTGTGATCCTCTCCCGTGGCACACCGATGCGCTTATGCCAGATGTCGTCGGCCTCGTCGTCGTCCTCATAGACCGTGATCCACAGATCGTCCTGCGGAAGTCCGAGCACGTCCACGAACAGCTCCCACGCCAGCTCGATGGCGGGCTGCTTGAAGTAGTCGCCGAATGAGAAGTTGCCGAGCATCTCAAAGAACGACTCGTGCCGGGCCGTGTGGCCGATCAACTCGATATCGCTCGTCCGAACGCACTTCTGGCAACTGGCCACGCGCGGCGCCGGAGGCGGCTGCAGACCGCAGAAGGCGTCCATGTACGGCTGCATGCCGGCGCTGGTGAACAGAGTCGTCGGATCGGGCGACAGGAGCGGCACGCTGGGCCTGATCAGGTGATCGTGCTCCTTGAAGAAGTTCAGGAAGGTGTCACGCAGTTGCTGAGTGGTCAATGCTCACCACGTCCATCAGATGGTGCTTGCGTCGCACCCGCCCCTGGCTCGCACGCTTCCTCTTCCGCGGCGGACGGGCGCAAGACGGGATACGCATGTTGTATTGCTATCTTGATGCTTGCAGCGAGCGGAACCGCAACTACCATGCCAAGAATGCCCCACAGCTCGAATCCCCCCATCAGGGCGAACATCACGAGAAGCGGGTGCATTCCCACCTTGTGGCCGACGATGCGGGGCATGATGACATTGTCGAATACTTGATTGATAGCGATCTGCAGCCCCACGGCCAGTCCGCCGCACAGCAGCGCGTGGTGATCCGCCGTGGCGTACCCAAACACGCCGGCGGCCACGGCGCCGAGCGTGGCGCCGATGTAAGGCACGGCGTACGTCATGCCGGTGACGAGTCCGATCACGAGCGCATACTCCATGCCGAAGAAGAGGCTCAGCACCGAGAGCATGGCCGTGCTCACGATGGCTACGAGGATGCACACCACCGTCAGACCCCGCAGATAGCCACCCAGCATGGAGTTGACCTGGTTGGTTATCGCCCGGAAGTCCTCGCGGCGGCTCTCGGGCACCAGGCGCAGGACACCGGCTTTGAACGGGTCGAACTCTCTCAGAAAGTGGAAGGCGATGATGGGCACCAGCACTACGATCAGCACGCTCGACAGCGAGCCGAGCAGGAATCTGCCCACCTTACGCAGCGCCGCCGGCACGACGCGCGATAGCGACGCGGTGGCCTCCTCCAACAGAGCGCCGAGGCGCTTTGCGATGGGCGCGTGCTCAACCGTTTCGCGCACGATGGCTTCGGCGACGCGCTTGTCCGCCTCACCAGGCACATCCTCCGGGATGTCCTCCATGAGGCGCCCGGCATTTGCCGCGGCAAGCTCCTCGTCTGGGCGCGCGCCCGGGCCGGCCGTCTGGAGCTCTTTGATGGCCGTCGTGGCGAGCGTGGCCTCCGCCTTCACGTTTCTCGGTATCGTCGCCTGCTTGAGCCTCTCCTCGTTTGCCGCCGCCTGAGGGGCGGCGACGCGCAGCGCCCATTGCGTGCCGGCATTTGACAGTGCTCCCACCCGCTCGACGTAGTCCTCGAAGTTTCGCGCCAGGCTCTGCACTTGGCCCGCCACAACGGGCACCACCAGCAGGGCCACGATGACGAGCATGACCACGGCGCCGCTGGTGACCGCCCACACGGCGGCCGAGCGGGACCAGCCCTTGGCCTCCATGTAGTCGAGCGCCGGGTCCATCACGTACGCAATGAAGAGCCCAATGATGAACGGGAGAAAGATGCGCCGGACCTTGAACAGCACTACACAGAGCGCGACGGCGAGCACGCCGCCGAGGAAGACGGCGACAGCGGTCGCGGGCGCTGCTCTCGGGGAAGCTTTATCAGACGCGGCCATGTCGAAGCACTCGCCTGAGTCGGCCCAGGGCTCGGTGCTGGAGTCTGGAGACGTGCATCTGGGAGATGCCGAGGCGTTTGGCGATCTCCGTCTGCGACTCGTCGCGATAGTAGCGGCTGATCACTATCTCCCTCTCCCGCGCCGGCAGCGTGGCAACGGCCGCTGCGAGCTCGGCTCGGTCTCCCAACGACTCCAGCGATGGGTCGGGGGAGCCGGCGATGTCCTCCGGCGCCGCCTCGTGCCCGTCCTCGCTGTCGCCCGCCGGCGTGTCCATGGACAGGGGATCGTAGTGCTGGCTGAGCTCGACGGCTTCGATGACGTCCTCTTCGGATTCACCCAGCGCCGCCGCCAACTCGGGGTATGTCGGCGATCGCCGCTGTTGGCCCGTGAGCTCCTCGATCGCCCTCTTGGTGCGCAGGACCAGCTCCTGCAGCCGACGCGGCACCTTCAGTCCCCAGCCCTTGTCGCGGAAGTAGCGGCGGACCTCGCCCTTGATGGTGGGGACGGCGAAGGTGGCAAACTGGGTCCCCCGCTCCGGGTCGAAGCGGTCAATGGCGTTGATGAGCCCCAGTCGGGCCACGCCGAGCAGGTCCTCCATCGACTCGCCCGACTCGGCGTACCGCTTCACCACGTGGCGCACCAGTCCGTCGTGAGCCTCGATCAGGTAGGCTCGGAGGTCCGGGTCGCCGGCGCGGCGCAGCTCCCGGAGCAGCTCCTGCGTCGTCATGTTCCCCCATGTCCCCGTGGCCGGGGATCGGCTTGGCATCAATCAACGTCCCTCGCACCGGGCGTCTTCTTCACCATCGTCACCTTGGTTCCAGCCCCCGGGGCGGTGTCGATGTCCATTCGGTCCACGCTGGAGCCGATCAGGAAGAGGCCCAGACCGTGCTCTGTCGCCGGTGGCGCGCTCGGATCGATAACGACCTCATCCAGATTGAAGCCTCGGCCCTCATCGATCACTTCCACAATGAACTCCTCGGGCTCGACGCGGCAGCGAATGCGAATCATGGCGTTTTGGTCTCGCGCGTCGTAGGCGTGCTCCATGGCGTTACTGCATGCCTCGCCCACCGCAAGCTTGATGTCCTCGATCTGCTCGACGGAGAACCCCTGGCGGCTCGCAACGCCGGAGACGGTCAAACGAGCCACGTGCAGATACTTGCGCTCGTTCGGCACGATGAGTTCGACGATGTCCTCGGGCTGCTCAGGCATCGCTGCCACGCTCCTTTGCGCCCCGCACGTCCGCGAGCGCCTCGTCCTCTGTCTCGTATAGCTGAATGAGCTGGAGGAAGCCAGTGGTTTCGAACACCTTCCTGACGTTCGGCGCGGTGCAGATGCCGACGAGCTTTCCACCGGCATCGGCGGCCCGCTTGCGGACGCCGTTGAGCACGCCCAGCCCAGTGCTGTCTATGAAGTCCACCCTCGTCAGGTCAGCGACGATGAACCGGACGTTGTCCCGCGCCAGCTCCGCGAAGACAGCTCGGAAGTCCGGAGCGCTGTAGGCATCGATCTCACCCACGACGCGCACGATAGCCAGGTCGTCAGCGAGCTTTTCGATCTTGTGTTTCAGTTGAGGCCCTCCCTCCGGCGGTGTGCTTGGATGGACCCGGCCGCAGGCGCTGGAGACGCTCCCCGATCTCCTTCTCCCGCCCGCGGTCGGTTGGTTCGTAGTAGGGTTGGCTCTTGGCCCCCGGCGGCAGGTATTCCTGCTGCACAAAGCCACCCGGGAACTCATGTGGATAGAGGTACTCCGCCTGCTTCCCCGCCGCCTCTTTCGCGGGACGTGGCCCGCTCTGCAGGTGCGAAGGCACCGGCCCAAGCGGCCGGTTCTTCACGTCGTCCAGCGCCCGGCTGATGGCGACGTAGCTGGCGTTGCTCTTCTCGGCCGAGGCAAGGTAGATGGTGGCCTGCGCCAGCGGGATCTGCGCCTCCGGCAGGCCGACAAGCTCCACCGCATGCGCCGCCGCGGTGGCGACGACGAGCGCCATCGGGTCGGCGTTGCCCACGTCCTCGGCCGCCTGAATGACCAGCCGCCGGGCGATGAAGCGCGGGTCTTCCCCCGCCGCGATCATCTTCGCTAGCCAGTACAGCGCCGCATCCGGGTCCGAGCCGCGCATGCTCTTAATATACGCCGAGATGGTGTCGTGGTGCTCGTCGCCCGCCCGGTCGTAGCCGAGCGCCCGCTGCTGCACGGCCGCTTCTGCATCGCCCTGGCGCACGTGCCGCCGCCGGCCGGCGTCCTCATCGGCCGTGCGTGCCGCCAGCTCAAGAGCGTTCAGCGCGCTGCGGGCATCGCCGCCGCACGCATCGGCGAGATGATCGAGCGCCGCCTCATCCACCCGCAGCCGCACTTGCCCGAGGCCACGCTCGCCATCATCGAGCGCACGCTGCAGCAGCGCTTTCACGTGGTGCGGCTCAAGCTTGGCGAGCGTGTACAAGCGGGTGCGCGAGATCAGCGGCGATATGATGGTGAAGTACGGGTTCTCAGTCGTGGCCCCGATGAGCGTGAAGGTCCCGTTTTCCACGTGCGGCAGCAGGGCGTCCTGCTGACCCTTATTGAGGCGATGGATCTCGTCAATGAAGACGATTGTGCCGCGATCGTGGAGGCTCTGGCGCGATCTCGCTTCCTCGGCCGCTCGGCGGATATCGGCGACGCCGGAGAGCACGGCGCTGAGCGGCTCGAAATGGGAGGGCGTGTTTGCTGCTATGATCTCGGCCAGGCTGGTCTTGCCGCAGCCCGCCGGGCCGCAGAGCAGCATGGAGTGGATCTTCCCGCCCTCGATGGCCCGGCGCAGCGGCGTGCCCGAGCCGACGATGTGCTCCTGGCCGACTAGCTCATCCAGGGACCGCGGCCGCATCCGCGTCGCCAGCGGCACGGTCTCGTCCCGCGCCGATGAGCTGCTATGCTGGAAAAGATCGCGGGCCAGGGGCATCCGTCTTCCTCCGCACCGCACGGCAATGGGTGATGTTTGAGAACCGAAGGCGGGGGCTTGAGCCGTGAAGCCTCACGTCGTTGATCATCAAACCATCAACCATTAACCATTCCGCAGATACGGCTTTGCCCCGCGCGTGCCGTGCGCCCTCGAGTTTGTGAACCTGTAACTATACAGGTGGGTGCCCTCCCAAACGCTTTGCGATTCCCGGAGAGGCCGACTTGTCGGTCTCAACGGGCTGCCACGCCACGCTCGGAGTTGGGCGCCCTTCACAAGAGTGTTGGCTCAAAACTGGTCTGAGCGTCACGAACACCGCAGGGCAAAGATCAAGAGCTATCTCGTCTTGCGCCTGCTCTCTTTGATGGAATCTTACCACATCCACCGGCGCGTTGGCAAGGAACTCAACGACGCGGATCAGGCGAACACTCGCTCCTGAACGTCGGGCGGGTGGGTTCGCTGTTCCGGGGGGCACTCATCATCGCGTCCCCGGGGTTCCGTGGGCCTCCGACGTGGCTGCAGATGTGCTATAATGACGACGAGAGCCAGAGGTACTGAGGCCATGCCGATGGCGTGTGCGGCCCGCTCGGTTGAGTTCACCCGATGAAGGTCCGCCAACTGATACGGTTGCTTGAGGACAACGGCTGGCATCTGAGGCGCACGCGCGGTGGCCACCGTCATTTCGTGCATCCTGACCGTGCGGGAGTAGTCACCGTGTCGGGCAATCCTGCCCGGGACGTCCCGCCGGGTACACTGAACGCGGTCCTGAAAGCCGCCGGACTGAAGGAAGAACACCGATGAGCTACTTGGTGGTGATCGAACGAGGCGATACGAGCTTCGGGGCGCACGTCCCTGACCTGCCGGGCTGTGTGGCAGTGGGGGAGACCGAAGAAGAAGCGCTCCGCTTGGTGCGCGAGGCCATCACGTTTCATCTGGAAGCCCTCGCGGAGCAGGGCTTGCCGATCCCGGAGCCTCGCTCTCGCGCAGAGCTCGTCGCAGTGGGTGACTGATCTTACTACCACGTGGCGCTCATTCGTGGGAGAGCCGGGGGCACACCCGCGCTATTGACTTCCCGGAGCGTCCGACCCGCCGTGGGCGTTCGCCAGAGCCGCTGCCACCCCTCCGTCCCCTCTCACGCCTCATACGTCGGCAAATCCGTCCGCAGATGCAGCTCCTTCAGCGCCTTCGAATCGACCATCACCGGCACATTGGCAAGCAACTGAACCACACGGCGTGCGTGGGGGAAATGTCGAGAGGAGGCTGCTGGTTCGCTCTGGGGGCGCCACAACCCGGGTGCCCCCCCACAAGTTGCGCAGGGGACCTGACCGAGCTTGGACTCGTTTACACGACGCCAACTACAGGGTAAGATGTAGGCGCGAGGGCTCGGATGCGCCGGCCAACGCGCATCCGTAGCGCTGCTGCACAGCGCGATGAGGGCGGTGCTGCCATGAACGATCGTATCGTCATCGATCCAAACATCTGCCACGGACAGGCCTGCGTGAGGGCGACCCGAATCCCGGTCCACCAGGTCGTGCGCATGCTGGCCAACGGGGACTCGATCGACGACTTGCTCAGAGATTACCCATCTCTTCAGCGAGATGACATCCTCGCCTGTCTCGACTATGCCGCCACCCTGGCTGAAGAGCAAATCACGCCGCTGGCCGATGTGCTTGACGCTCCGTGAAGGTCCTGGTTGACGAGAACATCCCCGCGATGACCGCGCAGGCGTTGCGTGAGCTCGGCCATGACCTGCGGGATGTGCGTGGTACCGCCGGAGAGGGCATGAGTGACGAGGCGCTCTGGCGACTGGCTCAGGACGAGGAGCGTCTCCTCATCACCACTGATAAGGGGTTCGCATCCCGTCGCGATGAACCTCACTTCGGGATCGTGGTCGTGCGCCTGCGCCAGCCTAATCGTCTGCGGATACACCAGCGCGTGCTGCAGGCTGTGGCTCAGTTCGACGCTGCCGAGTGGCCGGGCCTGCTCGTCATCATGCGTGACACGGCCATGAGCACCTGGCGCACCCCGACAGAGGCTGAGTGATCACAGGTGTTCGGCTGCCCGAACCCGAGGCCGGGGATTCCGGGCACATAACACTCATCTGCAGGATAGCAACGGACGGAGTGGAATGTCAAGGAATTGGTATTATGTCCCCCAAATTCCCGAGGCCATCACGTTTCATCTGGAAGCCCTCGCGGAGCAGGGGTTGCCGATCCCGGAGCCTCGCTCTCGCGCAGAGCTCGTCGCAGTGGGTGACTGACCTTACTAGCACGTGGCGCTCATTCGTGGGAGAGCCGGGGGCACACCCCCGCTATTGACTTCCCGGAGCGTCCGACCCGCCGTGGGCATTCGCCAGGCCGCAGTTCGGCGACTCGATCGACGACTTTCTGAGGGAGTAGCCGTCTCGGCACCGAGAGCAAATCGTCCCGTGCCTCAACCATCCGGCTGCGCTGAACGGTACGTCCGAAACTTGGTAGTGATAGACGTGGCTCCCGCTCGTTGGGATGTTGACGGGTGAGTGGCTGCGGTGGGCGAGGTCGCTGTGGGAGGCTGGAGGCGCCACGATAGTTTAGTATTGTGTCCCCGGAATTGGTGTCCCCGGAATTCTAAAATAGGGCTATCTGCTTGACTCAGGTTGAGGCGTTGGGCGTCGGTGCGTGTCTCACATGTGTCGCCCCGGTCTGCCGTCTGCAGCACCGCCCCACAGCGATCGGCTAGTGGGGCACTCGGAAGCACTGACGATGGTGCGGGTGGCGCCACAGCCCCGCCGGCCACAGCGGCCAGGCGGGCGACGGAGAGCCCGCGCTACAATCCCCACCACGGCCGACCCGTGGAAGCAGAAGGGCGCAGAGAACCGCACTATCGTCCGCGGGTACCCTTCATACGCGACGACCATCCCGCGGCCAGTCACCTGAGTGAACCGGATAGCCCTATTCTAAAATATAGCGATATTTTCATGAGGTGCCACTAGGCGGCGACGCCGGTCGGCGGGGGCCTAATGCCCTCGCTCGTACTGCTCACACTCGGTACCCAGTTCGATCCGGGCCTTCTTCCAGCGACTCCACGGGTCGCCCACGAGCTGCACGCCGGTTTCCATTTCGAGGCGCCGAACGCCAATTCCCTTGGAGAAGTAGGGGAGCAGCGCGAGACTCTCCCACTCCGCCTCCAGGTACCGGACCTGCTTTATGAAGCTCCCCATGCCCTCATCTCGGAACAGATGGTCAACATAGCCTCGCATGTCGTCCACTTCCTCCGGGGTGATCCCCACGGCCTCCGCAATGCGATCGCGCACAGTCGCTGCCATCGCCCGCCAGAGCCCACCCCAACCGTATACGAACTCGAAGGCCACGATCGCCAACCGGTGTGGGGCTGGCAGTCCTGACAGCCACTGAGCCAATGGGCCTCGCCGCCCACGCTCATCCGCCAGCAGCGACGGTAGAGCTGCACCTTGGGCTAGCAGACAGGCACACTCGCAGAAGGCGATCAGTGTGTGGACACGGTTCAGGGTCTGGACGGCCAGAGCCGTCTGCGTGTACGTACCGCGATTGTAGGCGTAAGCCTGCTTGAGCGCTCTCATCCCCGTCGGGCCGAGGCCCTCCGCAAGAGCACATTCCTCCGCGAGCTTTGGGGCCCCGAAGTGGATCTCGTAGAGCGTGGCCAAGCGCTCGAAGGGGTCGTGGATCAGGGACACCTGGTCCAGGCTGTTCCAGACGCCGACCAGCTTCTTGCAGGCGGGGCTCGCGTCGCGGTAGTCCAATGCGAGGCGTCGAAGACGCGCGAGGCAGCGCAGGAAGCGAACGATGAACTCCTCACGGAGTGACAATGGCCGTTGGGCGTCTATCGTCGCACCAGCCACGTCGGCGGTCGCCAGATCCGATGCGGCACTCTCGCTGAGCAGCTTTACCCCGTGGACCTCGGCCAAGTTCATCTGAGTCTGATGGGGCACGCCCGCCGTGACGTAGAGGGCATAGTCGGCCCCGAAGCTGTCAGCGTTGGCTTTGAGTGCCGACAGCTTCTCACTGCTGGGCGGTCCGAGGGAGCACTGAACCATCAAGCGGCGGAACCCGGCTTGCTGGGGCAGGAAGGCGTAGACATCGAACTCCGACTGCGTGTCCGCATGGATCACGTTCAGCGCTGGCGCGAAGCCAGCTGCGGCGACCCTTGCGGCCGTGCGCCGCTCCAACTCCCTGGCCTCCCACATCGTCGCCATGTCTCAGCTCACCGGCCCACGTGCTATGAGCGCACCCTCATTGGGAGCGGCACTCGAAGAAGCGTTTGGCCGCCTCCAGATGGCTCCGGTTGATCAACTGGTACAACTCATTGAACTCCTGGAGTGCTTGCGCATGCGAGTCCGTGCCTGCGTCCGCTGGGACCAGTCCGCTCGCCTGTGCCTGCACTACGCCCGTGTGGATGCCAAGACGGCCGAGTCTCTCCCAGATCTCGGTCCTCGACGGCTCTTCCAGGAGGTGCATCGCGGACAGGAAGGCGGCCACCATCGCTTCGTAGTTGGACACGAGGTCGGTGAGGTACATTATCTTCCCGCAGTTCCTCAACGCCTCTCCGTGCAGCCGCGCCCAGGCCGCCATTCGCTCCTTGACGAACTGCTCTTGGGCGGCCTCCCGCCTCTCGGCTCTCTTCAGCCGGTGCTGCAGCAGTACCCCCGCTAGGGTCCCGAACACGCCAACCAGACCTACCCCGACGGCCGTTAGAGCCTCCATTGGCGACCCTCCTGAGATCGTCTGCAACGTGGCAGCATATGAATGCCCCGACCTCCAGTGTTCAGCCGGCGACTGATGAGAGCCTTTCCCACGCCTCGAGGACCAGCCGGCGGGTGCGGTATTCGCCGAACTCCCGCTCCTCTTTCTGCTTGAGGACACGGAATGTCTCTCCGGGGAAGTCGAGGGCCGGCTCCGACGGGAGCAGGTGCGGGCCGGAGCACGTCGGGTCCTGCCATGGGTCGAGGATGTCCGCCAGCTCCCGCTCCGAGAGCCCGTGCGGGTCCAGGATGTAGCGAAGCTGCTTGCGAGGAATTCCGGGGACACCATACTAAATTATTGGGACCCCGAATTCCCATCGCTCATTGGGTAACGCACACAGAGCCATACCCAGCTTCTCGTCAACCTTCCCCAGCGCGGCTGTCACCCCTCCGTCCCCCCTCACGCCTCATACGTCGGCAGATCCGTCCGCAAATGCAGCTCCTTGAGCGCCTTCGAATCTACCATCACCGGCGCGCCGGTCATCAGGTCCGTGGCCGCCTGCGTCTTCGGGAAGGCGATCACCTCGCGGATGGAGAGCATTCGCTGCAGGATCATGACGAACCGATCCATCCCCAGTGCAATGCCCCCGTGCGGCGGCGTGCCGTATTCGAAGGCATCCAGGAGGAAGCCGAACTTCCGCTGCGCCTCGTCCTGGCTGAGGCCGATGGCCGGGAAGACGCGCTCCTGGATGTCGCGCTTGTGGATCCGGATGCTGCCCCCGCCGAGCTCAACACCGCTGAGCACCACGTCATACGCCAGCGCCCGGCAGGCGAGCGGGTCGGTCGCCATCTTGTCCAGGTCCTCCGAGTGCGGCATGGTGAACGGGTGGTGCGATGGCGTGACGTTCCCCTCCGCGTCCAGCTCGAACAGTGGGAAGTCGGTGACCCAGAGGAAGTTCAGCGCGTCGCGATCGATCAGCCCGAGCTGCTCCCCCAGCTCCAGCCGGATGTGTGACAACACGTCGGCCACCACCTTCGGCTGATCGGCGATGAATAGGATGATGTCACCGGCCTCTGCGTCCGCGGCCTCGCTGAGCGCCGCGAGCTGCTGCTCGGTGAAGTACTTGGCGATGGTCCCCTCCAGCGTGGACTCGGTGGCTCGCAGCCACGCCAGCCCCTTCGCCCCCCACTCGCGAGCCAGGCGGCCGAGGGGGCCGTCAATGCTGCTCCGTGTCAGTCCCCCTCCGCCCTTCACGTTGATACACTTGACCTGTCCGCCATCGGCGAGCGTCTCCGTGAAGACGCGGAAGTTGCACGCGTTGACGAGTTCCGAGACGTCGATCAGCTCCATCCCGAAGCGCGTGTCTGGTTTCTCCGTGCCATAGCGCGCCATTGCCTCCTCGTGAGTGAGGCGGGGGAAGGGGAGGGGAATCTCCTCGCCCCGAACAGCTTTCACCCCGGCGGCGAGCATCCCCTCGACGACCTCGAACACGTCGTCGGGCTCAACGAAGGACATCTCGATGTCTATCTGGGTGAACTCTGGCTGCCGGTCGGCCCGCAGGTCCTCGTCCCGCATGCAGTGGGCGATCTGATAATACCGGTCGCAGCCGGCCACCATGAGGATCTGCTTGAAGAGCTGCGGCGACTGCGGCAGGGCAAAGAAGTGGCCGGGGTTCGTGCGGCTTGGCACCAGGTAGTCGCGCGCGCCCTCGGGTGTGCTCTTGATGAGCAGCGGCGTCTCGATCTCCCAGAAGTCCCGCGAGTTCAGGTACTCGCGCGTCGCCGTCGTCGCGAGATGGCGTGCGCGAATGTTCTCCTGCATCTGCCGCCGGCGCAGGTCGATGTATCGGTACTTGAGCCGGATCGCCTCGTCGGTGTCTTCCTCGTCCGCGACGGAGAACGGGGGCGACTTCGCCTCGTTGAGCACCTCGAGCTGCTTCGCATGCAGCTCGATCTCGCCCGTGGCCAACTCCGGGTTCTCCGTGCCCTCCGGACGCCGGCCCACCTCGCCGGTCACGGACAGAACATACTCGGCGCGCACCTTCGATGCGGCCGTGTGGGCATCCGCGGCCCTCTCGGGATCGAACACGACCTGGACGATGCCGTAGCGATCGCGGAGATCGAGGAATATCAGGCCGCCGTGGTCGCGCCGCCGATGTACCCAGCCGTTGATGATGACTTTCTGTCCGACGTTATCGGTGCAGAGCTCACCGCATCGGTGTGTTCGTTTCCATGTGGCCATGGCATGCCACCTCAGTGGTCAGTGGTCAGTGGTCAGTTCTCAGTCCCGAAGGCGTACTCGTCGGTGCTCATTGGACAGCCCGAGAGCAACAGGGCACCAGCCCGAAGATTCCGCCCATCGCCTCACCCATTGTAGCCGGAGCGGCTCGCTCCGGCGGGCCTCAGCCTACCCGCCCGGCATCTTCTTTGTTTCCGGGTATCGCTCCGCCACATGACGACTGCCCGTTGGTCATCCACATGAGGGGATAATGCGACGACGCGGACGGCAGCCCACTAATCACTGACCACCGACCACTGATCACTGATCACTGCCCTGGCCGGCCATCAACTCCCGGGCGAGCGCGTCCATCGCCACTTCGCGCTGCTCACCCGTATTCATACAGCGCAGGGCGACAACGCCCCGCGCCAGCTCATCCTCTCCGAGAATGGCGCTGTAGCGAAAGCCTCTGGTGTCGGCCTCCCGGAGCTGGCTGCGAAGGCTCTTGCCATCGCGGGCCATATCCACCGGGAGGCCCGCTCGGCGCAGATCTGCCGTGAGCCCAACGGCGCGCTGCCGCGCCTCGTCGCCGATGCTGGCGATGAAGCACGCGCGCGCCTCGTCTCGCTGTGCGGTGACGCCGAGCGCCTCCCGCACCAGGAGCGCCCGCTCCATCCCCAGGCCGGCGCCGACGCCCGGCGTGGGCTTCCCACCACAGTCTGCCACCAGGCCATCGTATCGCCCGCCGCCGCCGATGGAGTCCTGGGCCCCCAGCGCACTGTGCACTATCTCAAACGCCGTCTTGGTGTAATAGTCGAGTCCGCGCACGATGCGGGGATCGAGTTCGTAGGCGATATCCATCGCCTTTAGGGCCGACTGCACCTCGTCGAAGTGTTCGCGGCATTCGGCGCAGAGGTATTCCACTTGCTTCGGCGCGTTCTCAGTGAGCTGGCGGCATTTCTCGTTCTTGCAGTCCAGAATCCGGCGGATGTTCGTCTCGTAGCGGCGCTGACAGTCCGCGCACGTTTCTCCGATCTTGTCCGCCAGGAAGGTGTGCAGACGCTCCCGGTACGTGGGCCAACACTCGGGGCAGCCCACGGAGTTGAGCATCACGCGGCAGTCGGGGATGCCGATGTCGCGCCAGAAGGTAAGGGCGAGATCGATGATCTCTGCATCGACGGCGGGGTCGGAGGAGCCGATGGCCTCGATGCCCACCTGGTGGTGTTCCCGCAGGCGGCCCTTCTGGGGACGGTCGTACCGGTATATCGGCACGATGTAGTAGAGCTTGACGAGCCGCCCGGCCTGGCCCTGGAGGTTGTGCTGAATGTATGCGCGCACCACCGGCGCTGTGCCCTCGGCCCGCAGCGTCAGCGAGCGCCCGCCCCGGTCCTCGAACGTGTACATCTCCTTGCGGACGATGTCGCTCTCCTCGCCCACGCTGCGAACGAACAGCTCCGTCTGTTCGAACACGGGCGTGCGGATCTCGGCGTAGCAGTAGCGCCGACAGACGTCCCGGAACATGTCTTCGACGAACTGCCACTCTTGGACTTCGCCCGGAAGGATATCTCTCGTACCACGTATTGCCTGGTATGCCATAGCCGTCTCAGTGGTCGGTGACCAGTGACCAGTGGTCAGTGACCAGCACGGCTCCCTCAGGAATGTGACTGGTGGCGTCGTTCAGACTGTCCACTGTCCACTGACCACTGCCTTTCGCCGCGCCGATTCTACAATGGGCACATGGCGATGTCAATTGACTGCCGCGCAAGCCACTGAGCCCCGTTCGACAGCGTGTTCAACCCTTCTGATGCTCGCGGCCATTGATGGCGTACGTGGTTATGTCCCGCTGCCAGAGGGCTTTCGCAAGTCGCTCACCGGCCCGCACGGCCCGGTGCGTCCGTCACGCGATAGATGGTGACATCGCCGGCCGCGAACGCGGGCGTGAGATTCCTCGCGTGCATGAAGCGCGGCTTGTTGGGCTCGCCGATGAGCCGCTCGTATGCACCATAGTAAACGTAGCGCGCACGCGCCCGGCGCAGGATCTGCTCGCACTCCGCGGGAGATATTCGGGCGGAGTAGAACTGCTCGACCACCCCGGCGAGCCGGCCGAACCCGAGTGTCTCCGCCCAGTGGCCCATATAGACCCGGTTGCCGGACACAGCGGGAATGTGGCTGCCCACGTACGGCGCCGAGAATACCACGTCATCGCGGGACGTATTGTCCCGCAGCCAATGCAGCGCCCGAATGTCGTCATTGGACAGGTACATGGGCGGCATGAGGTTCTTCACCAGGCGGGTGTTGTTGTCCGCGGCATCGCGCATCGTCAAGTTCACGAAAAACAGGTTTGACGGTACGGTAAGCGCCACGGCAGCGGCGATGAGGCCCATGCCGAAACGGGCGCGGCCCTCGGCAGATGTGGGGGGACGCTTGCGCGCGAGCCAAGGCAAGATGACGTGCGTGCATGCGACGGCCCCGAGCAGCGAGAGCACAACGTGGTACCCCTCCCACATCTTCCGCTGAAACGGGAAGTCGTCCGCCGGCGCCAAGGGCATCAGGGCGCCAATCACAAGCCATGCCAACAGAAAAACGGTTCGACTGTCCGGGCGGCGGGCGATATATGCGGCGCCCGCCAGCGCGAAGATCAGGACGAATCCGTACGTGAGCGCGTGATCCACTGGGCGGAGAGACGCCGTGACAGTAGCCGCCTTCGCCGCGTACAGCGGATCGGCCGCCACCACATAGGCCTGGTATATGGGCGATGCGGCCGAGATGCCAAGGAAGATACCGTAGCTCCACAGGGCTGGCCAGAGCGAGATCGCGCGCGAGCCCAGAAGCAGCAGTAGATACACAGCCAGTGCGCCGTTGACCACAAGAACGTCGTAGGTGTGTATGTTGCCGAGCAGCAGGTTCAGCAGCCCGGCCGCGATGATCCAGCCGTGCCGGTTGCTGTGCACGGCACTGAGGAAGGTCACGAAAACGAGGCACATCAACGCCAGCGATGCGGCGAAGAGCGGATTGACGTAGATGCAAAGAAACGTGATGGCTTCGGGCTGGATGAGGCCCTCCCCGAAATCCAGCGGGTGCAGGCCGGTGGGGCCACGGAAAAGGTGCACGAACCAGCCGACGCCGGAGGACAGAGCCGCGAGGGCGAAGGCGGCCCAGCGCGTGAGGGAATCCGGGAACACAAAGGCAGCCAGCAGATAGATCGACACGAGGCAGACCCACCCGCAGATAGGTCTGGCGAGGTGGAATACGACCACGGGTTCGACGTGGAGAAGGGCGGCGGTTTTGCCGATGGCGACGAAGAAGGCATTAAAGAACAGTCCCTTGTCCGGCGTGGCGGTGTACATGTTCCGCAGTCGCCAGGCGCCTTCAGCCGCCTGCCTGCTCCACGCCAGGTACGCGTTCCCTTCGTCCACCGCGTGCAGGTGGCCCATGAAGTGCCACCCGGGGCCGGCGAAGATAGTGGCGAAGGGATACGGCAGCAGGATGATGGCGACGAGCAATGCGGCCCAGATCGACACGGCTTTGAACTCGCCCGGGCGCAACATCACGCCTCGCCGCCTCTGGCCCGGGCGCGCTTGCCGGCCACCCGCCAAACCATCGTGGCAGCGAGCACTGCCAAACCGAGGCCCGAGAGAAAAGCGCCGACCACGAAGCACTGAGGGAAGTACACGAAGTGTGCCTCTCCGGCGCCGCGCTCGTTCGTCGGTTCGTCGCCGGGCTGGCGCAATTCGACAGCCCGGAAGAGATAATCCGCCGGCAGAATTGGCCGGCGCTCGCCGCTCACATAGCACCGCCAGCCTGGGTATGCGGCATCGGCAAGCACGAGCCATCGCGCCCACGGCGCGGCCGGCTCGGCAAGGCGAATCCTGACGGCATTTGGCTCGTCGGCGATGACGGGGACGGGCTGGACGGGCGGCCGCTGCACGGCCTCCGGGCGGCGCACAGCCGCAGGCCCCGCTAGGTGCTGGACGACGGGAGCCGGCGGCGCTTGCGGGCGCAGCTCTCGCAGCGCTCCAAGCGCAGCCCCGCTGCCGGCGACGCCAATGGCTCCGGCTGCTGCGTAGGCTCGCGGAAGCGCCCGCCGATTGCGGTAGATGCGCACATTGCCGTTGACCCAAAGGATCTCGAGATGCTCGTTCAGCAGGGGCCGGTCGGACATCACAAGTCCTACGGCGGCTCTGTCCAGCAGGGGCGAATCGACGCTCTCAAGCAGCACCATGTTGCCGTTCGCGATCGGGCTCGGTTGCTCTCCCTCCATCACGTAGGCGTAACCCCGATAGCGGGCGGTGGAAAGCGAGTCGTATCCCTGCAGGCTTCGCAGTCCGTACGCCATCGCCGAATTCGGCGGCAGGACGGTCCCGGGCAACGCGAACAGCCGCCAGTCGGCTCGGCGGGTGATCGCGAGAATGCGCGCGTCGCCTTGCTCGCGGCGCAGCGTTTCGATCGCCGACACGCTCGCATACACCCCCGTCCGTGGCGCCGTTGGGTTGAACCGGGCTCCGTAGTTGAAAAGCTCCGCCAGAGTCAGCACCACCACTATCGTCCCTATCGTTGCTGCTGGCACACGTCCGGGTCGGAGCCAAAGGAGCGCGCCGGTGACACAGGCCGCGACGAGGGGCAGCAGCCCCGACCACCAGGCGCCAAGGCCCCCTGCCGCTGTGACTCCTGCCGGCCGCAACACCAGCCAAGAGGCCAATGCCGCCACCCCCATAAAGGTGACCACGGCCGCGGTGGCACGCCGTCGAATGCCGCCGCCCCCTGGCTCAATCTGTGCGTTCAGTGCTCCCTGCAGCCCCATGGCCCCAAGCACGGCCGTACTGAAGGTGAAAACGCACAGCGTCCGTGTGACGCTCCCTGCGGCGCCGAAGCCCGGGAGCGCAAAGAAGAGGACCCGCGCCAGCGGCGTCGCCGTGGCCACGAGAATGCTGCCCAGCGACAGTGCAGCGAAGAAGAGCGCGTGACCACTGAACCGCACAAAAGGAGCTGCTAGAGCCAGTGCGAGCACGACGCAGCCGACGAAGCCGCAGTGCTCCGTATAGCTGAGCCCCACGTACGTGCCTGTCGCGGGTGATCCGTGCACATCGGGAACGAGTAGACCCGGCAGCTCGGCGAGCGTGAGGGCGCGCTGCACCTGAGCCTGCCACATCGAGTCTGAAGGGGCCCTCAGCCCCCGGTGACCGCGCTGGACCAATTCGGTCGTGGGCAGAGCCTGCGCGGCGCACAGCAGCGTTACGAGTAGTCCGGCGGCCATCAGGTTTGCGGCGGCTGTGCCGGCAGGGCGCCCACCTTTACGCGCGAGCAGCTTGGCCAGCCGCGCGATGCAATACATCAGCGTGGTGCCCGCGACGTACGCGAAGATCTGTGGGTGTCCGGCCAGGAACGCCATCGCGAGAGCCCCCGCGAGCAGTGCCGCGGCGCCCCAGCGCGGACGCGCAAAAAAAGCGTGTGCGGCCAGCAGGCAACATGGGAGCCACGCCGCCGTGTTCATGAGGCTCGGCAGCTCGGTCCACGTCACCAGAAAGCCGCCGAACATAAACGACACGGCGCCAAGAAGTGCCGGTGCTGCTTGCAGGGCGATGTGCCGCAGGAGCAGGTACGTGCACGCGCCGGCGAACAGGAGGTGGAGCGCCGCACTAATGCCCAGCGCGCGGAGCGGATCGATGAACACGAACAGGACGTTCGGAGGGTAGAGCACCGCCGATTGGGCGTTGGCAACGAAGGGCGTGCCGCAGAACTGGTGCGGATTCCACAGTGGCACCGTGCCACTGCGCAGCGTCCGGGCGGTGTACATGCGCCACGGCACGTACTGTGCCATGGCGTCCCACAGCAGCGCGTCCCACTGGCGCCCAAGCGGCCGTCGCTGAACCGCCAACTCGCTGCGCCATGGCTCCATGAGCCACTGCTGCCGACCGGGAGCAAGCGTTTCCCCGGCAAGCAGCACACGCCAGAAGAACACCAGCACCAGAGCTGCGAGAGCGACCACGCCCACGGCAGAGTCTCGCAGACGCCGGCTTGTCATCTGGGGCACCAGTGAAACAGGCGGCGCAGAGCCGCGTGTGGAGCACGTGCTCTGCGCCGAGATCGCATGCGAGCGCCCAGTACGGATTCACAACCGGGCGCCGAGGGCCACCGCTTGGCCACCTGCCCGTTCGCCCGGTCCCCAACAGAGCAACGGCGCGCCCGCTCGGAAGTCCCAACAAGCGCGAACGCTCAGCTCGCGCCAATAAGCTCCCTGGTCTTGTCAACCGCCGACGCCGCATCGGGTGCGTAGCCATCGGCGCCGATCTCGTCGGCGTATTTCTGGGTCACGGGTGCCCCGCCAATGATCACCTTGACCCTGTCGCGCAGGCCGGCCTCCTCGAGGGCCGTAATCGTGTCCTTCATGGCCGGCATAGTGGTCGTCAGGAGCGCGGACATGGCAACTACCTGGGCGCCCTCGCTTTGAATCGCCTCGATGAACCGCTCGGGCGCCACATCGACGCTGAGGTCGATGATCCCGAAGCCGCCACCCTCCAGCATCATGGCCACGAGGTTCTTGCCGATGTCGTGCAGGTCGCCCTTGACCGTCCCGATGGCGACTTTCGCCGCGGGCTCGACGCCGCTCTCTATCAGCTTCGGCTGGAGCACCTCCATCGATGCCTTCATCGCTCGCGCCGCGATGAGCACCTCGGGCACGTAGAACTCATTGTTCTTGAATCTCTCTCCGACCACGCTCATCCCGGCGACGAGCCCCTCGTTCAGGACCGCCTCCGGGCTCGTGCCCTCGGCGAGCGCCTCCTCTGTCAAGCTTTTCGCATCGTCGCGCTTGCCGTTGATGATGGCGTCAGCGAGCGCCTGTAAGTCTGGCATAGCCACGCCTCCTCTTTTGCGAGGTTACTAAGGGTTAGCACGAACATGCTTGATCCGGCGTCGAACCGACCGTGTAGGCCGAGGTTTCGGCACGATAGGCCAGGACCCCTCCTGTCCCCGACAAGGAAATCCGCTGCATTCTCGTCCGGCGTCTTACGGGAATGTCATCGCCTCCGCGAATGCCTCCTGGAAATCGAGCCGCGCGGAGAGCTCAACGTACCGGGCCCGCCGGGCCAGCTCTGTGGCGTACGCCCGGGCCTGCACCGAGGTCAGGCACAGCACTGCGCCCATGCCCGCGGCGTTCCCCACCGAGCGAATGCGATCCGCGGGAACGTTCGGCAACATGCCGATGCGCAGCGCGCTCGCCGGGCGGATGTACGAGCCAAAGGCGCCGGCCAGGAGGAACTCGGAAACGTCATCGCGCGCCAGGCCCGCCTCAGCAAGCAGCAACTCCGTGCCCGCTCTGATGGCTCCGCTGGCGAGTTGGAGCTGCCGCACATCGCGCTGCGTCAGAGCGATCTCCGTGCCCTCCGCGCTCGTCTCGGGCCGCGCGAGCACGAATCGCCGGTTCGGATCAGTGCCGGCGATGCGCTCCCGAAGGGAGGCCGGCACATCCGCTGCGTCGTGGCCCAATCGGCCACTGCTAGCCAACAGTCCGCAGTCCAGCAGCACTGCGGCCGCGTCCAGCAAGCCGCTGCCGCACAGCCCGGTGGGCTTCGCATCGTCGATGGTGCTGATGACGAGGGCCTCATCGCGGCACGCAACGTGATCGATGGCCCCGGTCATGGCGCGCATCCCGTGGGTGATCTGGGCGCCCTCGAATGCCGGGCCCGCCGCGCACGAGCAGCATAGTAGCTCCTCGCCAGTCCACAATGCTACCTCGCCATTGGTGCCGATGTCGATCATCACCGCGGCGTCGCTGCGCTTGTCCAGACCCGTGGCAACGATAGCTCCCACGATATCGGCGCCAACGTAGCCGGCGACGTTCGGAAGGCATTCCACCATGCCAACGGGCGAGATGTCCACGCCAAGCCTGGCTGCCGGGACGCTCAGCGCTCGGGTGACCGCGGGCGTGAAGGGCGTGACGGCGATGTTGGACGGATCGATGCCCAGGAATAGATGGTGCATGCACGTGTTGCCCACTACCGTCAGTTCATAGACGCAAGCGTTGTCCACGCCGGCCTCGTCGCAGGCTTGGCCGATGAGGCTGTTCGTCACCTGCACGGCAGTTCGGTGCATCGCATCGAGGGCATCAGGCTGCCGGCGAATGAAGTCCAGACGGGAGATGACGTCGGCGCCATAGGTGGCTTGCGGGTTGAGCGTGGAGGCCGTCGCCAACAGCTCGCCGGTACGAAGCTCCACCAGGTATGCCACGATGGTGGTGGTACCAATGTCCAGAGCGGCGCCGCAGCAGGCCTCGCCGGCATCCGGGCCGGAGATCTCAACGAGCGTATCGCCAATGACGGTTGCGGTCACGTTGAAGTCGTGCCTGCGGAGCTCACCGGGCAAGCTCGCGGCGAGGCGTCGGCCGGTATTGAGAGTGCCGGTCGATAGCCCGAGCGCACGCTCGAGACGATGCAAATCCGCCACCGGATCTTCGAGAGTCGGCCGCGGGAGCTGAAGACGGCGCTTCACGACATTCGGCGCCGGCGCTGCGCGCTCCAGCAGGCCCATTTCGAGTACTTGCGCCTTGCCCGCAGCAAAGCGCGGCGAGACCGAGACCGTCACGTCCGACACAACCTGCGCCTGACACGCAAGGCGCCAGCCTTCCTCGATCTCGCTCTGGGGCAGGTGTTCAAGCTCCGCCGCAGACGGCTCGGCGCAGCCGTCCGTGCTGCTGATGATGACGCGGCATTGACCGCAGGTGCCCCGACGGCCGCATGGGGCCCACAGGACAATGCCCGCCGTCTCCGCGGCTTCCATCAGTGTCGAGCCCGGCGGCGCCTGCACTGCTTGGCCGCCGGGCTCGAAGACAACGGTTATCGTCTCCTCCGGGGGCATCTGTTGGTGGACCATACCCAACTTCGGGCACCCGTTCTCTGCCTCGGGGGCAAGCGCGGATGCCCGAAGGTTAGCTTGCGCCGTCAGACACGGCCCGACCTCAGCCTACCTGAAGTATGAGAGCTGCTTCGTGGCCTCATCAGCCGCGGCCGTGTCAGGGAACTTCTCCTCGATCTCGGTCAGCTCAGCGACCGCCCGATCGAAGTCGCCGAGCATCAGACGGGTCATGGCCAGGTGCAGGAAGTAATCCGCGTTATCCGGGGCCTCCCGGTGCGCTCGCTCAAGCTCTGCCAGCGCCTCGTCAAAAGCCCCGGTGTATTGCAGCACCAATCCGTACCCCCACCGCACCTCGGCCGACTCCGAAGAATCCAGGCCCGCCGCCAAAACGTCCTCATACAGGTGGCGCGCGTTCTCGTAATCGCCGTTGGTGCGACGCTGGTGAGCCTCGTCGAGCTTCTCGCGGAGTGCCGAGTCCATACCCATTCATCGCCGCTGATAGAGATGGCCGGCCACTGGCTCGATTGGTGCGGCCCACTTCATCCAAGCAGCATCCCCGGCCTCAATGTGGCCCCGCGGGCAAAATCGGCCGCCGGCATCCGCCGTCTGCCCGGCGCTTGCACCTCGAGAATGTGAAGGCACCCGGAACCGGTCAGCACGGACAACCCCCTGTCAGCGTTAATTTCGACGAGCGTGCCTGCAAGTCCTCCCTCCTGCGAAAAATCGGGCACGGCCTTCGCACGATGGACCTGCAGCCGTCGGTTAGCCACAAAGGTAAACGCCACCGGCCACGGGCTCGCCGCTCTGACCAGACGCTCTATCTGAACGGCAGGTTCCGACCAATCGATGCAGCCGTCATCCTTCTTCACCAGCGGCGCTCGCGTTGCGCGGCTGTGGTCCTGGGGCGTCCGCGGCGCTCGCCCCTCGCCAACGAGCGTCAGCGTCCTCTGCAACAGGCTGCAGCCGATGTCGGTGAGCCGCTCTTCCAGAGTGCCGGAGGTATCGTCAGGGCGGATCCGCTCCTGCTCGCTCAGTATGATGTCACCGGCGTCCATCTCCTCCGCCATATACATGGTGGTGACGCCGGTTACCTCGTACCCGCGCGCCATGGCCCAGAACACGGGTGCGGCGCCGCGAAGCTCGGGCAGGAGGGAAAAGTGCACGTTGATAGCACCGAGGGGCGGCACCTCGAGCAGCTCCACCGGGAGCTTCTGTCCATAGGCAACTACGACGACGACATCGGGCGCTATCTGCCGCAGCCGCTCCAGCAGCAGCGGATCACTGGCCCGATCTGGCTGCAGCACCTCGATGCCCATCCCCTGCGCGGCCACCTTCACCGGTGCTGCAGACAGCTTGCGTCCTCTGCCTCTCGGGCGATCGGGTTGGGTCACCGCGGCCGCCACCTCGCGGGTGGATTGCGCGGTCGCCTCCAGAAAGCGAGCGGCGGCTGCCGGCGTGCCGAAGAAGACTGCCCTCATTGGCTTTACAGCCCTCTGGGTCCCGGCATATCAGCATGCGCGAGACGGTGAGCGACGTCGTCGCCGGCCAGGGTGCCTTTGCGGAGGTGCTCGAAGCGCTCCGTCGCCTCCGCGAGCGTCGCTGGCACACCGCGATAGCCGTTCTCTTCGTCGTCGTCAGGCACGATCCAGTGCAGTGTCTCCTCATCCGCCCGATCGATGAACAATTTGCCGTCGAGGTGGTCGATCTCGTGAGCCAGGACACGGGCGAGAAATCCTTCGCCCCGAATCGTCACCGGCTTCATCTTTTCCGTCAGCGCCCGTACGGTCACGCACTCGGGCCGCTCCACGGTGCCGTAGAGGGTCGGGAGGCTGAGACAGCCCTCCGTGCCCTCAACTCGGCCCGCCCGGCGGACAATCTTGGGGTTGATGAGTCGGTAATCAATGTCGTCCACCATAACCGCCACGACTCGTACCGGGCGGCCCACCTGGGGCGCCGCCAGTCCGACGCCCGGCGCCTCCTGCATCACTTGCATCATCTCGTCGAGCAGAGCAGAGGTGGACTTGTCCGCTCGTCGGAGGGCCCGTGCCCGCTTTCGCAATATCGGATTGCCGTAAAGAAGTAGATTCATGGCGACCAATGCCCTACTACATCATATCGACAGGGTCGGCGTCAACGGCGATGCACCGCCTGTCTTTCGCCGGCAGCGCGGCAAGCGCCTTGGACACCACGCCACGGAGCATCTCAGCCGTCTCAGCCTTCGCAAGCACGAAATGCCTATATGTGCCCCGCAGCTTCCAAAGCGGCGCCGGTGCCGGGCCGAGGATCTCAACCGCGTCGCCGTCGCGCGTGGCTGCTTCCTGCAGCGCTGCTGCGAGCCGATCGGCACGGTCGCTGGCCGCCGCTTCGTCTGTGTCGGCAGTCAGAAGGCTGGTGAGACGACCGAAGGGCGGATACGCCAGCTCCCGTCGGTACTCGCACTCTTGTGCGGCGAATCGCTCGTAGTCCTGCCCGGCGGCGGCGATGATGGCGTAGTGCGTCGGGTTATACGTTTGTACCAGCACTTCGCCCGGCTGCTCGCCGCGCCCTGCCCTGCCGGCTACTTGCGTCAAGAGCTGAAAGGTTCGCTCCGCCGCCCGGAAATCGGGTCGGTGCAGCGCCGTGTCGGCGTTGATAACGCCCACGAGCGTCACGTCAGGGAAGTCCAGTCCCTTGGCCACCATCTGCGTGCCGATGAGTATATTTCCCTGCTTGGCCGCGAATTTCTGTAATATCTCCGTGTATGCTCCTTTTCGCCTGGTGGCGTCGCGGTCCATCCGAAGTGGCCGCGCCAGGGGGAATATACTCCGGACTTCCTCTTCCACTTTTTCTGTGCCCAGGCCCAAGTATCCCATCTTCGTGCCGTCACAGTTGGGGCATACATCCGGCGTCGGCTCGGAGCGACCACAGTGGTGACACAACAGCCTCTTGGTACGAAAGTGAAAGGTGAGCGATACGACGCAGTCCGGACATCGCAGCGCGAAGCCACATTCGCGGCACAGCACAAACGTGGCGAAGCCGCGACGGTTCAGGAAGAGGATGATCTGCTCATCGCGCTGCAGGCGCGCGCGCATAGCATCAGCAAGTGCTTGGCTGAAGGCGGAGGTGTTGTCCCGCCTCGTCTCCTCCCGCATGTCCACGAGCCGCACCGTGGGCAGAGGCCTTCTGTCGATGCGCTCGGCAAGCACGACTCGCCGGGTCGGCCCGTGCATAGCGCTGTGATATGCCTCCAGTGAGGGCGTCGCGCTGCCCAGCACCAGCACGGCGTCATCTATCTCGGCACGCTTTGCCGCGACTTCTCGGGCGTGGTACCTCGGGGGCTGGTCTTGCTTGTAGGCGGTCTCGTGCTCCTCGTCGATGACGATGATGCCAACTCTATTGAAGGGGGCGAATATGGCAGATCGCGCCCCCACGGCGATGGAGGCGGCGCCGTTGTAGATGCGGCGCCACTCGTCGTATCGCTCCCCGGCGCTCAACCCGCTATGCAGCACTGCCAGGTGCTCACCGAATCGGGCCCGCAGGCGGCCCAGCATTTGGGGCGTCAGCGCGATCTCGGGGACCAGCAGGATAGCCTGTTCGCCTCGCTCCAGCACGTGAGCGATGGCGCAGAGGTACACCTCCGTTTTCCCACTTGCCGTCACTCCCTGCACGAGCACAGCACGCCGATCGCCGTTGATGCTGTCGAGGATCGTCCGTACGGCGTCCCGCTGCCCTGGGGTGAGCGGAGGCGCGACCGGTGCGCCGCCGAGGCCCTCCTCGCCCGGCGCTCGCAGGACCGAGACTTGCTCGAGCGTCACCAGCCCTTTGCGCTCGAGCGCTTTCAGCGGGCTGGCCACGGAGCCGCCGGTGTCGCGCAGGACGGCACGGCGGACCCTTCCGCCGTGCCGGGCGATATGGCGCAGCAGTGCTGCCTGTCGCGGCGCCTGGGCACGGAGCGTGTCGATGTGCTCCTCGAGGTCCTCGCCCTCCACCGCGAGCTGTACGATGGCGTCGCGCTTCTTTCTCGTTCGGGGCGCCTCGAGGTCGTACGACTCCGCCACGATGCCCTTCTCGAGGAGGGCTCGCAGGGGTCCGCTTGGACTCTTGCCGCGGAGGGCAAGTCGTATGGCGCGATACTCGGCTACGTCGCCCCGGTCGCGCAACACGGCGATCAAGCGGGCCTGCAGCGGCGCACGCTTCTCGAGCTGTGCAATGCGCTCCTCGGCCTCCTCAGGTGCTGTGAGGCGCAAGCGGCGACGCACTCTGTGGGTAAGTCCCCGCAGCACGACGCACCGAATGGCTTCGGCAAGCGTCGCATGATACTGCTCCGCCATCCAACGGCATAGGGCCAGCATTCGGGCGTCGAATAGGGGTGCTTCGCCGAGGAGCGCCGCGATGTGTTTCAGCGTCACCGGGGGCGCCTCGGAGGCGAACCCGACGACGTATCCCGGAAGCCGCCGACGTCCCAGGGGCGCAAGAACGTACGAGCCGACGGCTAACGCCTGCCTGACAGCGGGGGGGATGGCGTACGTGAATGGCCGGTCAATGGATCGCGCCGGCTCATCAATCAGCACCAGCGCGTACGGTGGCTGCTCCTTTGGGGACGCCGTGCCGGACTGCTGCATGCTCGCTCTGGCTCAGAGCCCCGCTGCTTTCCGGAGCGTGTCTGCCATATCGATGTGTTCCCACGTGCGTTCGGGATAGCTCCACCCGAAGTGTCCGTATGCAGCAGTAGGCTTGTAGATGGGCCGGCGCAGCTTGAGGTGCTCGATCATGCCGCTCGGTGACAGGTCGAAGTGCTCTCGCACAAGTTCCTGGATCTCGGCTTCGGGCATCTTCTCAGTGCCGAAGCACCACACGGCCAGCGAGAACGGCCCCACGTCGCCGATGGCGTAGCTGAGCTGGATCTCGCACCGCTCGGCGAGCCCGGCCGCGACGATGTTCTTGGCAACATACCTGGCCATGTAGCCTGCCGAGCGATCCACCTTCGTCGGGTCTTTGCCGCTGAAGCATCCGCCGCCGTGCCGGGCCAGACCGCCGTACGTGTCCACCATGATCTTTCGGCCGGTGAGCCCGGTGTCGGCCTGTGGGCCCCCGATGGAGAATGAGCCGGTGCGATTCACCAGTATCTCAAGGTCCTCCCCGCGTAACTCCAAGGGGATGACGGCACACACAACGCGCTCGGCGATGTCACCGTAGATCTCCTTTTGCGACACGCTTGGGGCGTGCTGCGCCGCCATGAGCACTTTGATGACGCGCACCGGCCGGCCGTCATGGTATTCGACGGTGACTTGCGACTTGCCGTCGGGGCGAAGATACTCCACCTCGTTCGTCTTCCGTACGTGCGCCAACTGCTTGGCGAGCTTGTGCGCCAGCATTATGGGCAGCGGCATGTACTCCTCGGTCTCATTGGTCGCGTACCCAAACATCATCCCCTGGTCCCCGGCGCCGCCCACGTCTACGCCCAGTTTGATGTCTGGCGACTGCTCCTGGATCGCCGTGATGACGCCTACCGTTTCGCAATCGAATCCGAATTTTGCCCGCGTGTAGCCGATGTCGCAGACGGTCTGGCGAATGATGCCGGGTATGTCGGCGTAGGCCTCCGTGGTGATCTCGCCGGCGACGAGCGCGATGCCCGTCGTCACGAGCGTCTCACAGGCGACACGGGAGTTTGGGTCTTGCTCCAGGAGAGCGTCCAAGATGGCGTCCGATATTTGGTCGGCCATCTTGTCGGGGTGACCCTCGGTCACCGACTCTGAGGTCAGGCAATACCTACCTTGCGCCAAGATACATTACTCCTTGCCGTCATTAAGGTGTCGAGTGCGGGCAACAGCACCCCACGGCCGCAGGGCTCACAGCCCGTAGGGATTAGGCCCCGTCGGCCTTACACGGTCCCGCCAACGTCAATCCGATGCCGGCTGTGTGCTGCCGCCCCCGGCTTGCCTCAGCAGAGCGAGGGCTTCGTCCAGCACGCGGTCGGCGACTTCTCGCTTGGCCATCTTCGGCAGCGCGGTGGGCTTCCCGTCCTTGCGCACAAGAGTGACAACGTTGGTGTCTACGGCGAAACCCGCGCCCGGCTGCGTCACGTCGTTGGCGACCATCAGGTCGAGCCCCTTCTCCACGAGCTTCGCTCGAGCATGCTCCACCATGTTGTCCGTCTCCGCCGCAAATCCCACGAGCACGAGGCGATGATCGCCGCTTTCACGTCGGCGCGCCGCCAGCGAGGCGATGATGTCCGGCGTCTTCTCCAGCTCCACGTGCGCCATGGATGCGTCGTCCTTCTTTACCTTCACCGCGCTGGCGTTCTTCGGGGCGTAATCGGCCACGGCAGCCGCCCCCACGTACAGATCCGCGTCCGCGGCGGCATCCATGACCGCGCGGAACATTTGAGCGGCAGTGTTCACCTCCACGCACTCCACGCCGGAGGGGGGCGGGAGGCTCGTCGGGCCGGAAATGAGGAGTGTCTCCGCCCCGCGAGCAACGGCGGCGCGGGCCACCGCATGGCCCATGCGCCCGGTGGACGGGTTGGACAGGAAGCGCACGGGATCTATGGGCTCGCGGGTGGGGCCGGACGTAACGACCACCTTGTATCCGGTGAGATCAGTGCCGCGACCGGCGATGACGGTCTCGATGTGATACATTATCTCCTGGCTCGGCGCCAGGCGGCCGATGCCCCACCCGCCCGAGGCAAGCGGACCCCGGTCGGGTCCGACGAAACGGTACCCCAGCTCCTTGAGCCTGGCCACGTTCGCTTGCGTGATGGGGTTGTTCCACATGCTCGTATGCATCGCCGGGGCGAAGATGACGGGCGACTTCGCCGCGCTGATGATGGTGGAGACAGCATCGTCAGCGATGCCTTGGGCCACCTTGCCGATGATGTTGAGCGTGGCCGGCGCGACGACGAGACAGTCGGTCTTTTCGCTCAGGGAGACGTGGCCGATCTCGAACTCCCGGATCTCGTCAAAGAGGCTGCGCACCACCGGGTTTCCCGTGAGTGCCCGCAGCGTCAGCGGCCCCACGAACTCCGCGGCGTTGCGCGTCATGATGACGTGGACGTTCGCGCCGGCCTGCACCAGCTTGCTGGCGAGGTCGCAGGCCTTATACGCTGCGATCCCTCCGGTGACACAAATGACTATCGTCTTGTCCTTGAGCATGATGTTACCCGACACCGCGTATACGCCGGCGTTCGGCGCCCGCCGGGCCAATCGGGAGTAGGCGTCCGAAGTGGCTGCGGAGGGCCAGCCGACGAAGGTTAGATGTTACCGTTTCGCTGGGCGCGCTCCGTCGCCGCGCGTGCTTGAGCCAGCAGTCGCTCTACCAGCGCCCGCGACGCGTTCCGCTCGCGCCGGCATCGTTCGGCGGTCAGCACCGCCGCGAGCTGTTCGCCGGCCCGGTCGGCGTCCTCATTCACGATCACGTAATCGTACTTCTCAATGCTTTGCAGCTCGGTAAGGGCCGTTTCCAGGCGGCACTGGATCACGTCGTCGGATTCGGTGTCTCTCCCGCGGAGCCGGCCCTCCAGCGCCTGCCACGAGGGCGGCGCGATGAACACCAGCACGGCCGCGGGCTCCTTCTCCTTGATGGTCAGTGCGCCCTGATAATCCACCTCCAGCACCGTGTCGATGCCGCCGTCGAGCGCCTTCCGGATCTCTGGCTTCGGGGTGCCTTTCAGCTCGCCATGCACATCCGCCCACTCGTAGAACTCGTCGGCGGCGATCATCTCCCGGAACTTCTCTTTGGTCACGAAGCAGTAGTCAACGCCTTCGACCTCATCCGGTCGCGGCGGGCGCGTGTTCGCCGAGACGGACTTCCTGAGGTCGGGGAAGCGGCGGCAGACCCTCTCTATGAGCGTGCCCTTGCCTACCCCGGAGGGGCCGGACACTACCAAGAGGAGCCCCCTTCGCGATGGAATGGCCATCCCTCTTCCGTATTCGCGGGCCGTTGAGGATACACGCGGAGCCGGCAAATCGACACGTCACTTCTGCCGCTCGTATTCGCCTTCTCTGTGTGCTCTGTGTTGGGTCCGGTGCGGACACATTCTAACACAAGCCGCAGCCTCTTGCAAAGCTGCCCCGACCGAACCGCAGCATCCGGATCCGGGTCCCTCGCGGTGCTACTGGCCGCGGTGTGCATGTGCGGCGCCGCCTGGCGCGGCGCTGTCGTTGCCTGCGGCCTCGTTGTAGCGCGCGGTCTATGTCCCGCGCCGCCTTTGCCTGACCACCGCCTCTACTGTAGCGCGCGGTGCCTGTCTGAAGCGGCATCCCGTACGGGATCTATGTCCCGCGCCAGCCTCTGCCGCTGTTGTAGGCCGCGCCTGCCCACGCGCGCACGCGCTGACACACAAAAAAGGGCCCGGCCTGCTGAGCCGGGCCCCATGTTCGCCGCGCCCGTCTATGCGCCCGCTGCTGCCCTGTCGTCGTCAGCCGTCGTTGTTGGCCGCCAGTGACCCCACTACCCGGGCGGCACGATGGTGATGGCGTCGGTGCCTTCGATCGGCTGGCCGTCGTAGGTGTAGCCGGCGAGCCAGGCGGTCCCCTCCTGCACCACGCCCGGGTCGAAGTTGATGACCTCCACCTGCACCACCAGGTCGAGCAGGCCATCCGCGTTCACATCCTCCTGATACGCGGCGCAGTCGCCTGGGATGCCCATGACTGCCACGCCATCGGACCCGTCAAGGATGACGCTGCTCGGATCCACCTGCGTGGCGTCGAAGGTGTCGGAGGAGAAGATGGCCACTGGGATGACCCCCTCGGCGCCCAAGGTCACGCAGTTCGGGTCGTTGGCGGGGTGCGTGTCGATGCCTACCGTCAGGACCGGGTCGAGTGGCTCGACGGCCGGGTCGGCGGCCGACTCCGCGGAGACGGTCGCTGTCGGGTCGCCGGCGAGCTGCTCGATGATCCCGTTGGCCTGCGCCATGATCTCCAGAGCCGTCTCGTTCTCGATCTTGTGCCCCGACTGCGCCTCGACCTGGTTGATGAGGGCCTTGAGGTCGTTCATGGCCACCTTGGCATGGTTGGGGTTGCCTCTCTGGAGAGCCGCCAGGGCGGCATCTATCTTGGCGCGAAGGGCCTTCTCAAGTTCGGGGTATATCGCCCCGGTGCCCACCTCAGCCATGACGAAGCCACCGAGGATCGCCAGCCGCACCTCGGGTGTGGCTGGCGGCGCGAACTTCTGTATGCGGTGGTTGTAAGTGTCAGCCACATATACATTCCCGGCGGCGTCCGTGGCGACGCCCCAGGGGGCCCGGAACTGCCCGTCGCGGGTCCCGTATGAGCCCCACTTGGTCAGGAAGTTGCCGCTGCTGTCGAACTTCTGGATGCGGTGGTTAAACCACCACCGGCCCCGCTCGGCCACGCACACATTCCCGGCGGCGTCGGTGGCCACGCCCGTGGGCTGCCGGAACTGCCCGTCGCCGGTGCCGTATGAGCCCCACTTGGTCAGGAAGTCCCCGTCGCCGGTGAACTTCTGGATGCGGTGGTTGTCGAAGTCGGCCACGTACACATTCCGGGCGCCGTCGGTGGCGACGCCCGTGGGGTACCGGAACTGCCCGTCGCCGGTGCCGTACGAGCCCCACTTGGTCAGGAAGTTCCCCCTGCTGTCGAACTTCTGGATGCGGCGGCTGCCACAGTCCGCCACGTACACATTCCCGTCGGCGTCGGTGGCGACGCCCGTGGGGTACCGGAACTGCCCGTCGGCGCTGCCACGCGAGCCCCACTTGGTCAGGAAGGTCCCGTTGCTGTCGAACTTCTGGATGCGGTGGTTCTGCTCGTCGGCCACGTACACATTCCCGGCGGCGCCGACGGCGACGTGCCAGGGGTACCGGAACTGCCCGTCGTCGCCGCCGTATGAGCCCCACTTGGTCAGGAAGTTCCCGCCGTTGTCGAACTTCTGGATGCGGTGGTTCGACCTGTCGGCCACGTACACATTCCCGGCCAGGTCCGTGGCGACGCCCCAGGGACCGCGGAACTGGCCGTCGCCGGTGCCCAATGAGCCCCACTTGGTCACGAACTCGTACTCCTGCGCCGAGGCGAGCTGCGTAGCGCAGAGCAGAGCGAAGCCGGCGACGATGAGCACGACGATGCTTCGCGACCTAATCATCACTCTCCACCTTCCTTTCCCCGCTGGTGATGTCTGGGAAACAAACGCCAAAAGCTGTCCTCCTCGTCTCATCGCTCCGTTCTCCTTTGGGAGACTGCTTGCGCTTGCCCAGCGCCCCTCCCCCTCCGGCAGCCAGGGCGGGGCGGGAGCAATCCACTACCTCGGTCCTTCTATGCCGTCCCAGCCTGGCCTTCTACGGTGAGGTAAAAGTTACGTAACATCTTTACTACGCCGCCGGACGCAGCCCGTGCCTGTCGCCGCCTGCAGGGCTGTGCTATAATGCTCAACAGCAAGCGCAGGTGCACGTCGGCCTGCGAAGCAGGCGAATGCCATGCTGTTCGACAGCACCATGCTCTCCGCCGTAGCAGAGGAGCTGCGCGAGGCCCTCCGAGACACTCGCGTCACCGGTGTGCATCAGCCACATCACTCGGAGCTGTACCTTGAGTTCGGCCCGAGGCCCACGACGGTGTGCCTATGCAGCGCACCGGACATGGCCCGCATCCATCTGGCCACACGCGTCCCGAGCGTCCCGACGAAGCCATATCCTTTTTGCATGTCACTGCGCAAGCATCTTCTGCATGCGCGAGTGCTCGACGTGCGGCAATGGGATTTCGACCGCATCCTGTGGTTGCGCTTCGGCGAGTGCGCGGGACTGGGCCCGACGAGCCAACGGGCCCTCGTTGCCGAGCTCATGGGCCGGCGCTCGAATATCATGCTTCTCGAGCCAGGCGGCCCCGAAGAGCCGGAGAGCAACCGCATAATTGCCTGCGCCAAGCACGTCACGCGGGAGGTGAACCGGTATCGCGAGATCCTGCCCGGCGTCGCCTACGTGCCGCCGCCGGCCGGCGTCCAGCGGCTGTCGGGGCCACCGGCCGAGGGTGGCTGGGACGAAGCTCCGGAGCGCTTCGATCCGCGGCAAGCGGGTCCGGAGATGCTCTCGGAGCGGATGGCCCAGGTGCCGCCTCAGACGGCGGTGGGCAAGTGGCTCTCGGCCCAAGCAGCCGGCGCCAGCGCCACCTTCGTGGCCGAGGTGCTGCATCGGGCGGGGATCGACGCCGATGAGCCGCTTGAACAACTCGACGACACCGACGTAGGCACGCTCGCAGCCTCGATGCGCGCCGTGACCTGCACCGAAGAGGGCCGCCGCGGACTCATCTACGTCCCGCGCGACGGAGACTCGCATCTCCGTCGAAGCCTGGCGTATCCCGTCCCGCTGTATCACCTGGCGGGCACACACGAGGTGGCGGAGCGCGAGAATCTCAGCGTTGCCATCGAGGAGATCAGTGGCCGCATGGCCGACGCTGCCACGCGGGCGCGCTTGCGAGATCGGCTCTCGGCGACGATCGCCGCTGCTTTCAAGCGCGCCGAGACGAAGCTTGCCGCGCGGCGAGACGACGCCCGCAAGCTGGAACACTACGAGGCGGACAAGCGGCTTGGCGAGCTGATCATGGCCAATATTGGCCGCATCGAGCCAGGCGCGGAGCGTGCCGTGGTCATCGACTACTTCGACCCGGAGCAACCGGAAGTTGAGATCGAGCTCGACGCTCGGCTGAGTCCCGTCGAGAATGCGCAGCAGCATTTCGCCCGGTATCGGAAGTCCAAGCAGGGGACAGGTCGGCTGCCGGCGCTCGTCGGGGAGGCGGCGGACGAGGTCGAGTATTTGTCGGGCCTCCGCGCTCAGCTCGAGCTGCTCGAGACGGCCGACGAACTCCTGCAGCTCGAAGAGGAGCTGCAGCGCGGCCGATACCTGAAGCGTCAGCCAGCCCCGAAGCGCCAGGGGGAGCGGGGCAAACCATCGGTGCGCGTCCCGAGCGAGGAGCTTCCGGGCGGGTACCGCATCTACTTCGGGCGCAACAACAGACAGAACGAGTACCTGCTGCGCCACATCGCCTCGCCCAACGACCTCTGGCTCCACGTCAAGGACGCTCCCGGATCGCATGCGGTCATCAAGGGCGGCTCAGCGAAGGAGCCGGTGCCCCGCGATGTCCTGATACGGGCTGCTCAGATCGCCGCGCGCCACAGCGCCCTGCGCAACGACAGCGTCGTTGCCATTGACTACACGCACCGCAAACACGTCACCAAGCCCAAAGGCAGGCGTCCCGGCTTTGTGCACTACGTCAATTATAAGACGATAAACGTGAGGCCGTAGGCGGCCGGTCGTACGCAGAGGCCGTGCGCCCGTTGCTCATAGACTATCTTCACTCAACCCCCGGCATCAATCCTCCGCACGTGCTCTTGTACGACCCACTTGGGACACAGGGCCATGAAGCCCCTTGCGCCGAGGTAGCCGACGAGGATGTCGTCAGCGCTGCCTAATAGGGGCGCTATCCCGCCTGGCAGCAGGTCGATAGGGCTCACGATATAGGCCACGGCCACGAGGAGCACGACCCTGGGAACGATGCCCACGCGCCGGTCTTTGAAGAGTCGCCAAACGAGCTTGAAGAAGTTGGGCAAATGCCGGGCCAGGCGAATGACCTGAAAGGGGTTCATGCGAACGAATGGCCCCCTGCCCGCTCCTGCGCCCGGCCATGACCATCGCATTGGTGCCGCCTCCGTCCACCACAGTTGTCAGTCGGCAGTGGTCAGTGATCAGTGAAAGGCCGATTCTCCCAGACCGCCGTCCACATGGCCTTGCTCTTCTCGACGTCCTCAGGCGCCATCTCCAGCACGAACGGTCCATCATACCCGATTTCCCGCAGCCGAGAAGCGATGGGGCCGAACTCGATAACACCGTCCCCAAGTCCGAGATGAATGTCGTCCGCCGCGCTGTCGCCGCCGCGATTGTCGTTGAGGTGCACGTTCTCAATGCGCGGCCCCCAGGTCTCGACGAACGAGATGCACTTATTCTGGGGCGCATAGAGCTCGGCGTGACCCGTGTCCAGCGTAATGCCGAGCCGGGGCACGGCCTCGAGAGCCCCCCGGAAGTGCTCGGGCTCTTCGCTGCAGTTCTCGATCAGGAGCTGCACCTCGTTGGCCGCGGCGATGGTGTCCAGGCGTCCCAGAATCTCGAGCTTGTGCTCAATGAAGTCAGACGGGCAGAACCGCGGATCGAGCCAGACGTGCAGCGTCAACATCCTCGCGCCGACGGCGGCGGCCAGCGCGATAGCCTCCGGGATGGTCTGCTCCAGCTCCTTCGGATCGTTCCAGTCCTCCTGCGGCGCGTGGGCCGTGAAGAACAGGCCATGCTTGGCCGCGAGGTCGATCAGAGCTCGTTGCCCATCCGGCGGCATGAACTCCGGGCTGTCCAGCCAGAGCTCCGCGAAATGGAGTCCGCGGCCACCGATCGCACGGACGTCGTCAATGCTGTGCGCCTGGGTGCCGAACTTCATCGCGGGAATCCTGATCCGGGTGGCACGGGTCGCCGACGCGCCATCCGCCTTCGCGAGAGCGACGAAGCTTCGGCGGAGTCGCTAGCCGCTTTGGCGACGGCGCGTAGCTCGCTACCCGTGCTGCTACTCGGCAGAGGATCACGGGTTGGCAAGCAACCCGTGCCACACGTTTTCCTGCGGTGTAGCCACAGAGAGTACAGAGAACACAGCGCATGCCGGCCCGGGCTTGCCAAGCCCATCAACTATCCAACCATTAACCATCGCTCATGCCGTCCCGTACTCCTCCGCCGCCCCGAAGAACGCCACGATGTTCTCCCACGGCACGTCGGGCTCAAGCACGTGCGTCGGAGCCAGCACAAGGCCGCCCCCCTCACCGACGGTTTCACACATGCGCCTCACCGTCGCCCGCACCTCGTCGGGCGTCTCAAACGGCATAGTGCTCTGCGTGCCGATCGTGCCCCAGAATGCCAGCCGGTCGCCGTACTTCCGCTTCAATGCCACCGGGTCCATGCACTCGGGCTGGACCGGGTTCAGCACCGTGACGCCGACCTCGATAAGGTCCTCGATAATGGCTTCGATGTTCCCGTCGCTGTGATAGAAGGCGTGGATCTCCGGGTTCACGTCGCGCGCGGCTTTGATTACCTTTCCGAGCCGGGGTTTGAGCCACTCCCGCCAGGCGTCCGGGTGCATCATCAGCCTGTCCTGCATCCCCACATCGTCCCCGCACTGAATCATGTCAGCGCCGGCCTCCGCACAGCGCCTCGCCACGAAGCAGCGGTGCTCGGTGATCGTGTCCAGGATGAAGGCGGCGCGATCCGGGTTGAGGAGGAAATCCGACAGAAGCTTCTCCATGCTCGTGAGCTGCCAGGCAGTCTCGTAGATGTGGCCCACGCCGCCGATGGCGAACAGCCCTCTGTCGTGCACGGTCTGCACCGCCGCTTCGAGGTGCTCGTGGCGATACGCCGGCGTGTAATCCGGCCAGGGATACTCTTCCAGCTCCTCGATCGTCTCCAGGTGCAGCATGGGGAAGCGAAGGCCGGTGAAGTGCCAGAAGTGCGCCGGCACCTGGGCGGTGCCGTACTCGGCGATGGTGGCGCCCTCTGGCAGCCCGTCCGGGAAGTAGCGCGAGAAATCGGCCCGGCTCTCCTGCGCACGAAAGCCGATCGAGCGCATCTCCATGCCGAAGTGCTCGGCCGGATCGTTGCTGCCGGTCTCCTGTCGGAACTTCTCCATCACCGCCGGCGTGAAGCCCGCGCGCTTCGGCACCGTATCCGGCTGCCGCCTATCACACGCTGCCTGGACGCACTCCCGCGGAGACATGGAGGCCATTGGCAATGCCACCCCGATGGTTAATGGGCAATGGTTGATGGTTGATCAACGTCCCGTCGCGCACTTGTGTGCCCGTCTCTTGGCACATTATAGCATGGGCCTATCGGCGGTGTCGAACAGCCAGTGCGCTCACCGCCATCGCTCCGGTGTCGGGTCGCCCCTACCAGCACGCCGAGGAGAAAGGACCGCTCCGGCGAACCTATCCGGCACACCGGTCCCATGAAGCATTAACCATTCGCGTGTGGCACTCGAGAGGTGGGGCAGATGAGCGGCATTCCCATCAACAACGTCCCTGACGTCTGGAACAACACGGTCGCCAAGTTCCCCAACAAGACGGCCGTCATCTTCGAGGGCAAGTCGCACACCTTCGCCGAACTCGACGAGCGCATCAGGCGCATCAGCGCCGCCCTGCGAGAGCGCTGCCGGGTGCAGAAGGGCGACCGGGTGTCGATAGCGATGCCCAACTGCCTGGAGTTCTACCTCACCTACTGGGGCGCCGTGCATCTCGGCGCCGTGGTGAGTCCGGTGAACATCCGCCTCCGATCCGACGGCATGCAGTACGTTATCAACACCAGCGAGTCCGAGACGTTGCTCGTGCACCGCAGCACGTGGCGCGCCGTCGGCGAGGCGCTCGAAGGGTGCCCCAACATCAAGCACGTCGTGGCGGTGGGATTCGAAGGTGGGGAGGAGGCCTCGACGGACATTCGCGAGGGGGCCATTCCCTTCGCCGAGCTCGAGGCCGCTGATCCGTTGGAGTTTCCCTGCGCCGAGATCGGCGGCGACGATCTGGTGACTCTCGTCTACACCTCAGGCACGACGGGGCAGCCCAAGGGCGCCGTGATGACGCACGACAACGAGCTGTTCAACATCAAGAATAACATCATCGCCCATAGCTGCCGGCACGAGGACGTGAACCTGCTCGTCGTGCCGATGTTTCACTGCACCGGCCTGTACAGCATCGTGCCGACGTCGGCGTATCTCGGCAGCACCGTCGTCATCGCGTCACGTCCGAATATGAGTGAGCTGGCGCAGCTCGTCCAGGAGCACCGCATCACCACCTTCACCGGCGTCCCCTCGCTGCTGCATTTCCTGACGACGATGAAGGACCTCGACAAGTACGACCTCTCCAGCATCCGCATGATCGCTTACTCCGGCTCGCCCATGCCGCGGCAGACCATCACGCGCCTGCGGGCGAAGTTCCCGCAGGTGGCGCTGCACAATTTCTTCGGCCTCACGGAGACGATCTCCATCACCCACGTGCTGCCCAGCGAGGACGCCCTCGAGCGGGCCGAGTCCATCGGCAAGGTGCTGCCGGACGTGGGCATGAGGATCATCGACGAGGAGGGCAACGAGGTCCCGACGGGCGCGGTGGGCGAGCTATGCTTCCGGAGGGAGAACGTGGTGCGCGAGTACTGGCGGCGGCCGGGGCTGCTGGAGGAGGCGATGATCGACGGCTGGTTCCGCACAGGGGACTTCGCGATGGTGGACGAGAACGGCTACGTGTTCCTGAAGGGTCGGAAGAAGGACATGATCATCGTGGGCGGCGAGAACGTATACGCGCTGGAGGTGGAGAACGTGCTTGTCTCCCACGATGCGATACGCGACGCGGCCGTGGTCGGCGTCGAGGCGACGGGCATTGCGACCTATCTCGGGGAGCTCATCAAAGCCGTCGTCGTCATCGAGCCTGGCGCTGAGCTATCCGAGCGGGACGTCAAGCGCCATTGCGCCGAGCGCCTGGCGACCTTCCAGATTCCACACGTTGTGGAGTTCCGCGACGAGCTGCCGCGGAATCCGTCGGGCAAGGTGCTCAAGGAGGAGCTGAAATAGGAGCCTCTGCCCCGGGGGGCCGGACGGGCGCGGCCTCCGTGACCACGCAGCGCGTCCTCGGCGCGCCGCCGTTGCCGTTACTGTAGCCGGTCACCTGTGGGCCGGCTGCCTTTGCCTTTCGCCTTTTCCTTTGTCCTTTCTCCTGTGTCCTCGCCTCTATTATAGGGCAGGTTGCCTGTCTGAAGCGGCATCCCGTACGGGATCTCCGTGCCCCGCCGGCTGCGGTGGCGTTGTAGCGCGGGCTCTCCGTACTACTCTGCGAAGCAGGGCTTCGCTGCGAAGCACGAGTCGCCCGCCTGGCTGAGGTGGCATGTCTTTGGCCCTCGCACCCATCTTCATCGTTTCCGGGTGGCGCAACGCGCCATGGAGAGCTGTCTCCGGATCAGTTCAGGACGCTCCAGGCTCCGCACCCCCCGGCCAACCGATGATCTCGGTTCTAGAGCAAATCGCCGTGGCTTGCCTCCACCTTTTGGATCGCCGCGGCGAACGCCTCGACGTAGCCCTCCGGCGGATCGATCATCGTCGGCAGGGCCAGGATGTTGGGGATTACCTTTGCTGCATTCGGCAGGTCGCCGCGTGGTTGGGGGACGTAGCCTTCGGACGGCGAAACCGGCCCGCGGCCGTCATCATAGTACGCCATGCCGGTGTCGAACGGCGGCGTGATATGGTAGCCATCGTAGGTCCGACCACGCAGGTTGGCTCCCTCGGCAGCGACGGCTTCCTGGAATCTCTCGGCCGGGAGGCCGCTAAGCGCGTCGGGTCTGTAGATGACGCGCATGGACCCGTAGTAGCCGCAGTTCTGCGCCTTCGGATACTCCTTGATTGGCTGAAGGCACGCAACATCGCTGATCAGGTCGAGCAGTTCGTCATAGTTCTCCTGAACGCGCCGGTTCCGGTACTCTAACGCGCTCAGCGCTACTGTTGCTATGCAGAGAGACAGGTTGGTGGGTCGGAATTTCACCATCGCCCAGCCCGCGCGGGTGAGCCGGTTTAGCGGCTCCTCAGTCAACTCCTGTTGGATGTTGTAGCGGTTGAGGTGGCCCAGTGCGAGGATACGCTCATAATAGTGTCGGTTGTTAGTGGCCACGACGCCTCCCTCGCCGGCGGCCACCGGCTTGCCGCCCGGTGTGCCGCCCTGCATCGAGAAGCAGCCCACGTCGCCGATCGAGCCGATCAGCTTGCCATCGTACCTCGCACCGTGGGAGTGGGAGCAGTCCTCGACTACCTTCAGGTCATGCTCCCGGGCGAAGGCCATGATGGGATCCATGTCACAGACCGCGCCAAACAGGTGAGGCACGCAGATCGCCTTCGTCCTTTCGCTGACCCGCCTCGGGAGATCGGCCGCGTCCAGACAAAGTGTGTCGGCGTCAATATCACAGAACACCGGTCGGGCCCCCAATAGCGTGGCGGGGCCAAAGCTGCACAGCCAGTTGTACGTGGGCGTGATGATCTCATCTCCGGGCCCTATGCCGACGGCGAAGTACGCGGCCAGAAGCGTTGAGGTCCCGTTGTTCTGCGGCAGGACGTACTCGGTGCCCGCCACTTTCTCTTTGAAGTTGCGCTCGAACTGCAGAGCGATGGGATGCCCGGTATCGGAAAAGGCACGCTCCCGGATAATCTGCTCACACAATGCCAGTTCCCGCTCCCTGTCGGGTTCCCATAGTTCCCTCCTGTCAAACTTGCATGCCGGCTCTCCGCCCAGCAGTGCCAATTTGCTCATTTGCAGACCTCCGTAAGAGATAGGGGTGCCGCCAATTGCTCGGCGATTTCGTCGTTCTTCAAGCTTTTGCCTTCCGCTGACAGGAAGTGCCTCGCACAACGAGGAAGCCCTCCGGCACCAGGCGGATGGCACCGGGCTCGTAAGCCGGAGTCGCTGTGACGGTACTCCGACAGCATCGGGCATCCCCAAGCTCGGGAGGGTAGTGACCATGAGAATAGGGCTGCACACCATCACGTACGCGGGGTTCTTCTACGAGGGCCCGGGCCTGCCCATCGAAGAGCAGATTGTCAAGGCCGCCGACTATGGATTTGAGTCAGTGGAGGTAATGGCCAAGCGACCGGTTGCCTCCCCCTTCGATATGGACGGTGATCGCTGTGCCCGGGTCAAGGACCTCGCCGCCGAAAAGGGCCTCGACCTTGACTTTATCGCCGGGTACATTGATCTGGGCCGCCCCAATCCGGTGGATCGCGAACGCGAGTTGGTGTGGGCTCGAGATACTTTGCGCATGGCTCGCGACCTGGGCGGGAAGTATGTGCGTGTGTACGCCGGTGGCGAAGTGATTCACGGGTCCGCCCCGGTGCGCGACCAGTGGGACTGGTGTGTCGAGAACACTCGGGCGCTGGTGCCGGTCGCCAAAGAGTTCGGCGTGGAGATGGCTTTGGAGATCCACACCGGCGCCGCCCAGACCGTGGATGCGCTCGCCGATATGCTGCGTCAGATTGGCGACCCCAGTGTCAAGGTGGTCCTCGACCCCCCGCTGCTTGCCTTTCGCGGCGAAAGCCCGGCAGAGTCCTTCAAGACCATCAACTCAATAACCAAGATCGTCCACGCTCACATCGGCGACTTCCAGCGTAAGGCTCCTCTGATCAAATACGCTACAGTACCCGGTCTGGCCGCTGAGTACATCGAGCGGCTGCAGCATGTGCCGCTCGGCGAGGGCATTGTGGAGATCGAGGAATTCATGCGCGCGGCCCACGCCGACGGCTTCGACGGCGCCCTGGCCTTCGAGATCTGTACACCCTTCCACGTCAATCATGACAAACCGACCATGGAGGACATCGAACGGGGAGTTGCCCAAGCCGTCGAGTGGCTGAAAGCGAAGCGCCAGGAGATAGTGGGTGGTTAGGGCGCCGCACCAGGAGGCCCGCCTCGGTGGAAGGCATGCCACATGGACCGCGTATGGGCATGGCGCTTTCCTGCTTGCGCTACCCCGCCGCCTTCCTGATCTCGCTCAGCGTTGCCGCCTTCACCCGCAGGTCCGCTTCTTGCGCCGCCTGCTCTATTGCGTCGGCGATGCCCTCCAGGCTCCGGCGTGCGGGCCCCTGCGGGTCACCGTAATCCCTGGTATTGTGGGTCATCACCACCAGGGACTTGGGTTGCACATCCCGCTGCACCTGCAAGGCCACGTTCCGGCGGATGAGGTCCGGGCCCCAGTCGAGAATCCCGTCGCGCTCCAGCCGCAGATGTCGCACATCGCCGGTTCCCGCCGCGGGTCCGGCGAAATCGCCGGGGGCCGCGGTCACCGGGAGTTCCAGGAACGGCAGGGAACCGGCTTCCAGCCGGCTCTGTCGCGAAGCCCAGTGGGCAAAGGGCACGGCGTTGCTCCACACGGCGGCGAGATCCGGGAGCACCCGGCCGGGAAGCGAAACGCTGCCCTGCGTGAACCCCAGTCTCACAAGCGCCGGAAAGGTCTCATCGGTCGCTGAGAAGCAGCCAGGCCGGAAGCTGGTCGGCGTCTCCCGGACGGCTGCCTGGATGCGGTCGCGCCCGGATCGCAGGAGCCGGTACTGCTCCCCCGCCGGGAGCTCCCCAAGATGCCTGTCGTAGCCCAGGTCAGTGGTCTGCGGGTGCAGGTGCATTCCCAGTTCCGCCCCCGCGTCCCGCAGCCCGAGGAGCACATCGGCTTGCACCTCAGCCAGCCTCGGGATGAGAAACAGCGTGACCCGATGTCCCCGCTCAGCCAGCGCTGCCACATAGCCCCGCATCGCTCGTTCGCTAAGGTCCCAGCCGTCGGGTCCGCCGGTGGGAGATTCTTCGTCAATGCTCTCGCAGTCCATGCTCCAGGTGACGAACAGCGTGTTCGTTTCCATAGCACTTGCTCACTTGGCGTTGTCGATCACACTGTCCCTGTGCCAGCTTGCCGGGCGTCCCCGAGGAGGATGCTGCTCAGACTCCAAGAGCACTTGTCCCGGTCACGTTGCCGGGCGGTCCTTGCCGCAGCAGCAGGGCTCGTCCTCGGGCTCGACGGTTCGGATGACGAGGTACTTCGCCGTGTCGGTCAGGAACTTCGCTTCTGCGTGCATGACGCCCGAGCGGAAGAGCACCGCGTCGCCCGGGCCCACGTGGTGGGTCTTGCCACCGAAGGTGAACTCCGCGCGGCCCTCCAGCATGTAGAGAGCTTCCTCGGCCGTGTGGGAATGCTGGCTCCCCCACCCCTCGCCACACGGATCCAGTTCTGTGACGTGGACGTGGATCTTCCGCGCGCCCTGCTCGTGGCCGATCAGGGATCGATAGCTCGCACTCGCCTTGTCCATTGTGGAGTCTCCGGCTCGTGTGGTGCGATCTACGCCGGCGCGTTGGCGCAGCCGACGTTTTCCCGTTGATGCCTCGAAGTTCGTCAGTCCGTGTCCATGTCCTCCGCGCGTAACGCGATATTCTGCGCTGTCAGGCCCTTGCGGGTCAATGGGGACCCAGGAACGAGGTCGGACCTGCCACATCTCCCAGGTCAAACTGCAGGAACCGGTCGAACAGCTTCGTCTTGCGCACCTCATAGGGTTTCATCCATCGGTCCTCGGACGGAAGCTCGCGCCGTTCAAGCAGGCCAAAGGACACCAGGGGGCTCAGGATCCGCGACTCCACCGACCAAGACCCCAGGGCCCAGGGCGGCAGAGTCGCAAGCTCGGCCTTGGCCACTGGGAACAGCACCAGCGGGGCCAGCTTTTCCGGCTTGACCCACCGGTCTGCATGGCGACCGACCATGAAGAGCGAAAAGCCGACCGTGGCCTGGAGGGAATGGATGTCCGCCAGCCGATCCAGGTACGCCAGGTTGAACTTCCGGAAGTACGTGCGGAACAGCAGCGCGTACAGTGCCCCAGCCATCTCCTCCGCCAGCAACGCCTGCCCCTTCTTGGTCGTCCGGAAGACGCCCTTGATTCGGCGCACGAGACGGGCCAGCCCGACGATCACCCGCACGATGTGCAACGGCCAAAAGTCTGCCTCATTGATCACTTTGTTGACCGCGCGCACGCTGTCCACATGGCCCGGCTCGCAGTGAAGACGGTCCAACATGCTCGCGACGAACTTCCGCGTCAGATTGCCCTTGGCGGTGGCCTTCAGGCTGCCGGCGTCCGCCACAGCACGGATGAACAGGCGCGCGTTCAGCAGCGTCGGCGCGCCTTGCAGTTCCGCCAGCGTGAGTTCTTCATTCAAACGCACTGCCCCGCTGGGGTCCTCCCAGTCGCTGCCACAGAGGCGCATGGCCTCCACCAGGGATAAGCCGCCCAGTTCCACCTCGAGCTGTCTCGCCGCGTCCGTCACGGCTGCTGCGAGTTCGCCGCTGATCTGCCGGTCGAGCCGGCCTTCGCCAAATGTCCCGTCCGCACTGAGCTCGTCCAGGAGCGCATCCAAGGCGCTCGGCGGCGCCTCGTCCTGATCCGTGTACCTATCGAGTAGCTTGACCACTAGGCCGTATACGCCGTCCAGCTCCCGTTCCAGCTTCGGGTTTTCGGCATGATTGGCGGCGAAGGCCACACAGTCGGCCAACTCGTCGGCTTCCGCCAGGGTCAGGCGCAGAACGACGCCCTCCCCGTCCACTGTGCCGAGCCGAAGCTTGTCGTCCAGGTCCGACAACACCATCACTTCGTCAATAAGCAGGCGGTGTTGCCGACGGCTCAGACGCAGGGGAACCGTGTCATCGAGATGGATGGGTTTGCGCCGGGGCATGATAGGCCTCCGCAGGAAAGACGTTCCTGATGAGCATCTGCCGCGCCAGGACGGCAGATCTCACGTCGTCCGGTGGCGCTCTTGTTCGTCGTGCATGAGGCTACCTCCCTCGTGCAGCGTTGCGGCCGCCACTATGACGGTGCGCATTGATCTGACGGCGGCTGGCTAATCCTCGAAGCTGTTCTCCTTGATGAACTGCAGCAGCTCCGAGAGCGTCGTCGTCGCCATGCAGACACACGTGTCGGCTGCGCCGTAGTAGACGCGAAGCTCGTCGGTATCCTCGTCGTGGACTGCGGCAACGGGGAAGGTGACGTTCGGGACGTCGCCGACGCACTCGTACAGCTCGGCGGGGGCGAGGATGTACCGCCGCGTGCGATACCGCACCTTCCAGGGCTGCTCCAGGTCGAGCAGCGCGGCGCCGGCACAGTACACGAAGCCGTTGCACGAGGTGAGCACGCCGTGGTAGATCAATACCCAGCCCTCGGGGGTCTCGATGGGGACGGGCCCGGCGCCGATCTTCGTGCTCTGCCAGCCGCTGCGCGTTCCCATCACGAAGCGGTGCCTGCCCCAGTAGATGAGGTCCTTCGAGTAGCACAGGAAGATGTCGCCGAAGGGCGTGTGCCCCCGGTCGCTGGGGCGATGCAGCATGACGTACTCGCCGTCGATCTTCCTGGGGAATAGCACGGCGTTCCGGTTGAACGGCGGCAGGGCGATCTCCAGGTGCTCGAAGCTCTCGAAGTTCTCCGTCACCCCAAGGCCGATGCACGGGCCGTGATAGCCGTGGCACCAGGTGACGTAGTACTTGCCGTCCAGATGCGTTATCCGCGGGTCGTAGCCGTAGACGAAGTCGGCCAGCTCTGGCACGTTGCACTTCCACCGTATCGGCTCCGGCGCGATGTCCCAGTTGATGCCGTCCTTGCTCCGCCCGGCGTGGAGCATCATCCGCCGGCACTGATCGTCCACCCGGAACACGCCGCGGTACTCGTCACCGAACTCGATCACGCTGCTGTTCATGATGCTGTTCGATGTCGGGGTAGCGTTGCGGTGAATGATCGGGTTTCCGGGGTAGCGCTTCAGTAGGGGCTCGTTCGCGGGGCTCAATCCAGTCATTGCCTCGACCTCCGATGTTGCGGGTCACTACTCACAGGATTGTGGCTGGTCGGCTACGCTGTGGACATCACTACGACGGTGAGGGAGTGCGCGGGGAAGCGGTAGGTTGCCGGGACGGCGTATAGCTGCTGCTCGCGGATCGTCACGGTGTCAGGGGCATCGAGCGTGTTGAGGCTGAAGCACTCGGGCGCGTTCATCTCGTGCACCGTGACGGTCGCCGCATCAGGAACGCCGGTGAGCGCGAGGGTCGTTTCGATATCATCGGTCAGGTGGCGATTCACGACCGCAAGGGCGCATCGATTCCCGTCAGGGGTGCGGGTGGCCGAGATGTCGAGGTAGGGGAGACCGGTGAGGCCAGAGCGGATATCCTCGGGCACGTCGAAGCTGTCGCACCTGACGCTGCTTTCGACGCGCTCGCCGCCGCAGTGCTTGGAGTACAGCCTGAAAGCGAGATACACCGGCGTGACGCAGACGCGCGTGGCGTCCGTCTGGATCATGCCCAGGCAGTTCACGAGCTGCGCCCAGTTGGCCATCGTGACCCGGTGCGAGAGCCGGTGCATGCCGTTGAAGGCGCTCGCGGCGACGAGGCCGTCGCTCAGATCGTAGTTGTGCTGCAGGCCCTGCTTGTGCTCCGTCCATACGCCCCACTCGTCCAGGGAGACGCCCACCTCGGGCCGGTGCGGCAGCATCTCGTCCAGCAGCTCAGCGGTGCGGCGCATGGTGTCCTCGATGCGGCAGGCGCTGGCCACATTGGCGTAGTAGTGGCCCTCGCCCTTCGCCAAATCGCGCCCGCGCCAGCCATCGTAGTGGTGCGGGGCGATGTAGTCCAGCTTCTCGCCCGCCACCTGCAGCATCGTTCGGTTCCATTCTTCCTTCCACCCGGACGAGCCGACGGCCACCAGTTTGGCCTCCGGGTCGGCTTCCTTCATTGCCTCGCAATAGGCGAGAAAGCGCTGCGCCGACTCCTCCGCACCCAGGTCCCAGCTCTCGTTGCCCACGTCCCACAGCTTGACGGCAAACGGCTCGGGATCACCGTTCGCTGCGCGCCGCGCCCCGTCGGGAGTGGTGCGCGGACTATTGCAGTACCGAACCCACGCGGCGGCCTCCTTCGGCGTGCCTGTCCGGACGTTCACGGCGACGACCGGCTCAGCCCCTACCTCCGCGCAGAAGTCCACGAACTCGTGCGTGCCGACGACGTTCGGCTCGGGCTTCTTCCACTTCCAGTCGAACCGCCACGGGCGCGACTCAACCGGTCCGATGCCGTCCTCCCAGTGGTAATACTCGCTGAAGCAGCCGCCGGGCCAGCGGATGTTCGGCGGGCGCAGGGCGCGCACAAGTTCGAGCACGTCCATGCGCATATCGCGTAGCGTCGGCAGCTCCGTCCCCGGCTCGGCCCAGATGCCGCCGTAGATGCAGCCGCCCAGGTGCTCGGCGAAGTGGCCGTAGATGTTGCGGTCGATGGTGCCCGTCACAGTGTCGAAATCGGCACTGATGTCAGGCTCGGTCGCGCGATGTGACATCGTGATCCCTCCAAATGCAGGGCCCGGCGCGTCGCTCCTACGCCCAAACGATCAACCATCGACCATCGGCCGTGCCAAGTGGCGTATGGTCTTCCCTCTGTCCCGTCCGAAGCCCTTCACAGCGGCTCGTGTCGCACCATCAGCGCCCAGCACCCTGCAACCGGTCACCGTTTTCCGGTGAGGAATCTGCACCCGTTATGATGGATTGTATTTGGCAAGACGGGCCCGAGTGTGTTAAGAAGATAGTGAAGCAGAGCATTGACCAACGGCGGCGGCGTGGGGGTCAATCCGTTCTCACAGAAAGGCTCCCCATGGAGCGACCAATTGGCGTGTTTGATTCCGGCGTTGGCGGGCTGAGCATTGCAGAGGCTATCTTCGAGCGCCTTCCCAACGAGTCGCTGGTGTTCTTCGGCGACACGGCTCGGGTGCCGTACGGCAACAAGTCCCCTGACACCCTCCGCCGTTTTGCCCTCGAGGATGCCGCCTTCCTGATGACCAAAGGCGTGAAGGCGATTGTGGTGGCGTGCAACACGATCGCCTCCCTCGGCCTGGACGAACTGGCGCAGCGCTTCGACGTGCCGATCGTTGGCGTTATCGAGCCAAGCGCTCGAGCCGCCGTCGCCGCAACGCACAACAAGCGCATCGGCCTCATCGGGACCCGAGCCACAGTGGCCAGCGGCGCCTACGAGGCGGCGATTCAGGAGATCGATCCGGAGGTCTCGGTGTATTCGGCTGCCTGCCCGCTCTTTGTTCCGCTCATCGAGGAGGGCTGGACGAACAACATCGTCGCCGACATCGTCGTAGACGAACACATGCGGGCCTTTGAGGGTCGGGGCATAGACACCCTGGTGCTCGGTTGCTCGCACTATGCGCTCATGCGGGTCGCGTTGGAGCGGCACTGCGGCTCGGGCGTTACCTTGATAGACAATGGGGGACCGACGGCCGAGGAGCTGGAGCAGCGCTTGCGGGCTGCCGGCACGCTGCGCAGCGACGGACCACAGCCGCAGCATGAGTTTTACGTCAGCGACCTATCGAGCAACTTCAGCCAGATCGCGCAGGTGTTTCTCGGCGAGCGCGTCTCCGCGGTGCGGCAGGTGAGCCTGGAGGAGATGCGGGAGTGGATGATGGTCTGGAACGGGGCGCCCTGGATGGTGGCGGACAGCTAGTCAGAGACCGTCGATTACCCTTCTGGTCACCGATCACTGGCCACTGACCACTGAGGCGGCCGGGCCCTCAGAATGTCCACACCGGCCGCAGACGCCGGAAATCGATGGCGGTCGCCATCGCGCGGTTCACGACCGGCACATCACTCTCAACCAAAGCCCCGGTCGGCGTCAGTCCGCCAATCACCACGAGGCCGACGCGATCCAGCGGCACGGAAATCTCAAGAAGCGGCTGGCTCGGCTCCCCGACGGCGATGACTCCATCGAGGTGATAGCCTTTCATGCGCTCGATGAGCGCCAGTGCATGGGATAGCGCTATCGAAGGTATCTCCCGGAAGCTCGCCCCTACTTTGCCGCTGCCGGTGGCGCTCGCACTGCGTACGTCGGTGAGCTTGCCCGTGATGAAGATCTCCAGCGGGTCGAGAGAGGAGCCGGCGTAGCTGACGAGCTCGATGAACCGCAGCGCCTTCCCGTCTCGAATCTCCAGCAGGCCACCGAAACGCGACTCGACGGGGATGCGATTGCGCAGCAGCACGCCATTGAGCGTCACGCTGCAGACGGTGGCGATGGCCGTCATCCCCTCGGGCACCACGGTGCCGAGCTCGTCGCCCTCGTGCGCCACGGTAATGAGGTCGCTCATGCAGAACCCGGCTTCGAACGCCGGCACCATCAGTCGCAGCGCCCGCTCGAAGTGCTCGTTGGGCACGAGCGACACGTTCACGATAACGTCCCCTGAACCCGTCTCCACATCGAACGTGGTCCGGTACGCGAGTTGATCGATCTTGGCGACGACGAAACCGACCTTGTCCGACACCAGAGCATTCTGCAGCTCGGCTCTGCCCTTGTCGGTGATCAGGCGCCCGGCCTGGCCACCCTCGGTGAGGCCGCGCTCGTCCATTATCTTCAAGTGATAGCGCACGGCGCGCTCGCTGAGATGCACGCCCTGCTGCTCCAGTTTCTCGCCAATCCTTTGGGCGCCCTGCGGGTCGGACGACTCCGCCAACACCCGCAGGATGCCCACCATCTTGCGCTGTATATCGACATCGTCTGGCATGGATCTATCACCCGGATTCGTATAATACGACAAATCCGTGGGCGTTGCCAAGGGGCTCTCGCAGGTTTCGCCTGTGCCGCAAAGTACCGGTGAGCACGTCTATAAGTGACGCGCGCATGATTCTTGAAGCGGATAGATCATTATGGGGCACCTGTAGACCATGCTCGAAGAGCGCACACGCGCTTGGAACGCTGTTGACCGACGGGGCCTGGCCGACGCCATCTGGGCCGACTTCGTGGCAGCGCGGTGCGGCCGGACCGGCGACCCGAGCGAAGCCAATGCCGAACATGGCGGAAGGCCCACACGTGGCCCAACGAGAACTCCACTGCGGCGCGTTCTCCTTGCAGAAGTCAGAACGACGCCCGTCCGTGTCCTAACTCAGAGCGGGCGCGCAGGATGTTAGAGCTACATACCGCGACAGGATGGCTATGGAAATGAGAGTCCCGATTGCAGTTGTCATGTTCTCCTGCCTTCTCGCGGGGGCCAATGGTGACGTAGTCCTGGTCAGGGGTGGAGAGAGCCAGTATCAGATCGTTTGCTCCGAAGGCGCAACGCGGGTAGTGAAGCTCGCCGCGCAAGAGCTGCAGCATTTCATCGAGCAGTCCACCGGCGTGCGCCTGCCGGTGGTGATCCAACCGCAGGCTGGGATGGGCCACATCTTCCTTGGCCCCAATCCTGCGTCGGCGGCGGTGGGCGTCGGGGCCGATGACCTGGAGCCTGAGGGGTTCCACCTCAAAACGCTGGGCCGCGACATCCACATCGTCGGCGCCGACACCGACGGTGATCCGCGCAAGATCGGGTTCTCGTCGGCGGTGCAGTGCGGCACACTCAACGGGGTCTACGAGCTGCTCGAGCGATACGTCGGCGTCATGTTCTGCTGGCATGACGAACTGGGTACTGTCGTCCCCCGGCGGCAGGAGATCAGGATACCGGAGCTGGATGTCACGGACGCGCCCGACTGGTCGTACCGCGCTCTGCCGTACTCGCCGGCTGGCGCCACCAATGCCCTCTTCGGGCGCCGCCTGCGTCTCGGCCACCCGTTCACGGTCACCCACGCCCACGCCTGGTTCCGCATTCTGCCGGTGGAGGACTACGGCCAGGAGCACCCGGAGTACTATGCCGAGATCAAGGGCGAGCGTCAGCCCCGGTACTACAGCGGCCATCATGGCGGCCAGGTCTGCACCAGCAACCCGGAGGTCATCGAGATCTTCGCCCAGGCCGCCATCGACTATTTTGACCGAGTTCCGCAGCGCCACATGTTCTCCGTCTCTCCCAACGACGGCGGGGGTTTCTGCGAATGCGCCAACTGCCGCGCCCTCGACGGCGGCGACATGATCGGCCCCGAGCGCCCGGGGGTGCCGGTGATGACCGATCGGCTCCTGGCCTTCTATAACGCCATCGCCGAGCGCCTGGTGAAGGTGCATCCCGACAAGCTGCTCGGCGCCTACATCTACAGCTACTACAAGAAGCCGCCGCGCCGGGAGAAGCCACACCCCAACCTGTTCCTCGTAAACGCCACCAACAGTGCGCACACCCATGGCGTCAACTGGGAGACCGAGCACGAGTGGGAGCGACAGTGGACGGCGCTGCACGAACGGTTCTACAAGTACGACATCTACTACTACGGCCGTTCGTCGCTGCACGTGATCGCGCCCGTGAGCACACACCTCATCGAGAAGATCAAGGCCGAGCACGACGTTGGCATCAAGGGCGGTTACCTTTACATTGCCCAGTCGTACGAGCAGCTCGGAGCCGGGCATTATCTGCTGGCGAAGCTGATGTGGGACAAGGAGACCGATGCGCGAGAGCTCGAACGTCGCTACTACAATGCCCTCTATGGAGCCGCGGGTCCCGATGTGCTCGCCTACTACCACCTGCTGGAAGACCGCCTGCGCAAGATGTACCTGGACGAAGTTGACGTAGACGAGCCGGCCGTGAAGCAGTTGCTGGAGCGAAGATCGGCGGGAGGTTCTCCCGGCTGCACTATCGCGGCATACTGGCCCATACTCGACCGGGCCACGAGGTTGATCCAGCAGGCCCAGAGCGGGCAGTTGTCGGAGTTGGAGCGCCAGCGCCTGGCGCGGCTGGTCGATCACCACGAGTTCACGGTTGCCACCGTGCGCGGCATGATCGCCGCCGGGCGGCTGGAGCAGCAGGCCCACTTCAACGCCGACGACGTCGCCATGCTGAAGGATGCGGTGGAGCGGCGCGAGGCGGCCAAGAGCCGACTGGCTGCGTATGCTCCGACGCTCATGCAGTACCTCGAAGGAGCCGACAAGGCGGAAACGGCGCGCGTATCGCCGGACGGGGCTTTCTATCAGCTCACGCGCTCCTCGGGGCCGCTTGAGGTGGTGGCTGCCAAGACGGACGCTCCGCCCGAAATCGATGGCCGCGGCGACGATGACACATGGCGCCGGGCGCCGCTGAACTACCTCCTACTGGCCAAAAGCGCCGTCCCGCCGCGGTTGGGTGCGCGGGCGCGGCTCGCGTTCGATAGCGACGAGCTATACGTTCTTGTCGAGGGCCGAGAGGACGACACTGCCAAACTTGCCCTGGCCACTCGGGCTCGCGACAGCGACGCACTGTTTCGCGACGACAACGTCGAGCTATTCCTGCAGCCGCCGGGGGGCAAAGCGTATTATCACGTGGCACTGGGAGCCGGGGGCGCGCTGTACGACAGCGCCCATCCGACGGGCACTGCAGAGGAGTCGGATTTGGCGTGGGATTCACGGGCCCGGGCGCGCGTGCACATCTCCCCGACGGGATGGTCGGCGGAAGTAGCTGTGCCCTTGGCATCTCTGGGCACCAGCTCCACGGCCGAGGGCGAGTGGCGGGTCAACATCTGCCGCACGCGCCGGGGCGTCGCCGACCCGGACGAGTATACGGCGGTGTCGCCGACATTTGGCGGCTATCACGTCCCGGCCCGCTTTGCCCGACTGCGCTTCGCCGACGCCCCAGACGTACCGTCGTTCAAGTACGGCACCTTCGAGGACGTTCCCGGCGAGGACCCAGAGAAGGAGCTGCGCTTTGGCAGCGAGGGACCGGCGACGCTGGAGGTCACGTCAGAGCGCGCCTACTGCGGCAGCCATGCGGTGCACATCACGGTGGGGGAGAGCAGTTACGGGGCCATCACCTTGGAGGCCCCAGTGAAGCCCAACAGTAGCTACCGGGCCATCATCGCCCACTACAACAGCGTCACGGGCCTGAGGCCCGACGTGCGGGACGAGGCGCCGAGAACCCGGGTCATCTTCCGCGGCAAGGGCGCCAAGGCCGTGACTGACACGAGCGGGTACTCCTGGGACGGCGCCAATGCCCTGGAGAAGCCGAACCAATGGCGCATCACGTCCCACGTGTTCACCACACCCGAGGGCGCCAGGCACATCTCGTTCACCATGTTCTTCCATCACCGGGGCGAGTACTGGGTGGACGAGGTGCGGCTGGAACCACTGTAACGAGAAACGGATACGAGAACGGTCTGCGTGCCGACGCTACCGCCTCACGCTCAGCGGACACACGCGGCGAGCCCGCTGGCCGTCGGCGGCCTTGGCTTCCAGGACGCAGAGATAGACTCCATTCGGCAGCGCCGTGCCGCGCAGCGAGCGGCCGTCCGACATGATCGTGTGCATGCCCGCCTCGACGGAAACGCCCTCCCGTACGCGCTGCACCACGCGGCCGGCGATGTTCATTACGCTGATGTCCACGCTCGCATCAGCCGCGAGGCTGAAAGCGATCTCGGCTCCCCCAGCGCCGCGCACCGGCAGCACCGAGAAGCTGCTGATGAGCGCTCCGCCCTGCTGCGCCCGTTTCACCGTCACCGCGAAGCTGCGGCTGCCGCCTTCACCCGGAGCGCTGAATTCATACTGCACTTGCGTCCGCATGAAGGTCCGGTGCCCCGTGTCGGAGTCCTTCAGGATCGCCACGCGATCCTTCGGTAGTCGGTTCAACTCCGGCCAGCTCAGCGTCACTGTGTCCCCTTCGACGCCGCCGGTGACGGTGAAGTCCCATTCGGCTGCATCGTCGGCTGTGCCCTTTGTTTCCATGGCCAGCTCAGACGCCCACGGCATCGGTCCGCCGGGTGCCTTGTTGTAGGGCGGGGGCTCGCGCCGTCGCCATAGCGGCTTTGGCGCGTCGGCGACCGTCCCCCGCCTGCCTTCTCTGAGCACCAGCCGCAGCCTGCCTTCCCCGGGCGCTTCCGGAGGCTTGGGCCTATCCAGCCCAAAGCCGTCGAAGTCGTCGGAAGCCGCGTCGGCCGCCGCTATCGTGACGCTGTCTATGCAGCTCCCGCTGCTGGTCTGAATGTCGAAGGCCCAGGCGAACTGAACTGTGTCTCTCCGGCCTGCTGGCGTGGGCATCGGCGGTGGTGGTGGCCCCGACGTGGGGGGGATGATCAACGAGCAGTCCAGAGCGGCCAGCACCCAGTAGCCGTACCACAGCGACAGCGTGTCTAGCGGCGTCTGATTGACGGTGAGCGTGCTGTAGCTGCCCGTGCCATCGTGCGAGTAATAGAAGGTCGCCAGCACCCAGTTGGCTAATCCCGCAAGCCACAGCATTCGGACGTCGCCGGCGTTGTCCACCAGCAGGCTGTCCATGATGACTGCGTAGGGGGCCCGAACCATGTTCCAGCCTGTTTTCAGCGCGATTGTCTGTCTACCGCTGGGCAGGGCGCCCTCGACGTCTATCGTCGCAGCTTGAGCCAGCAGCCAAACCCCCTCATTAACGTTGAGCGGGGTCGTTAGGCATGCATCCGGCGGGGATATCGCCGACTCGTAGGCCGGCGCGTCCGCATTCCAGCGCCACAGGTAGTAGCTGCCGGCAACGTGATCCAGATCGTCGCAGAGCAAGTCGTGCACCATAGCTGACGTCGGCGTCAGGGGATAAGAGATCATGTAATAGCCCGTCGTCGGCAGCTCGTGCGACGCCTCCGCTGGCCGCGTGGTGGCGTACTTGAGGTCGCCGTTGCCGTAGTAGCTTATGTGCGCAAACTCATCAGCATCCAGCGCCAGCGAGGTGTCCCCGCCGACGTCCCCGGCGGTGTCCACCGTCTGGGTGTCCCAAGTGCTGCCGGTCCAGGCGGCATACTCGAGGTCGTCGTTGGTGTAGTCGTAGTAGCTTACGTGCGGATAGCCAGTGGCGTCCAGCGCCAGCGAGGTGTACCAGCCAACGTCACCAGCGGAGGCGACCGTCTCAATGTCCCAACTGGTGCCGTTCCAGGCGGCGTACTTGAGGTCGCCGTTGGTGTAGTCAGAGTAGCTTATGCGCGGATGGCCGCTGGCGTCCAGCGCCAGGGAGGTGCAGTAGCCGACATCGCCGGCGCTGTCCACCGTCTGAATGTCCCAACTGGTGCCGTTCCAGGCGGCGTATTTGAGGTCATCGTTCGTGTTGTCGTGGTAGCTTATGCGGGGATAGCCGCTGCTGGCGTCCAGAGCCAGGGAGCTCCACCAGCCCACGGAGCCGGCGCTGTCCACCGTCTGGATATCCCAACTGGTGCCGTTCCAGGCGGCGTACTTGAGATCGCCGGGAAGAAAGCCAATGGTCGCGTAGTAGCTTATGCGCGGATAGCCGCTGGCGTCCAGAGCCAGAGAGGTGTCCCGGCCAACGTCCTCGGCGCTGTCCACCGTGTGGATGTCCCAACTGGTGCCGTTCCAGGCGGCGTACTTAAGGTCGTCGTTGGTGTAGTCACGGTAGCTTATGTGCGGATAGCCGCTCGCGTCCAAGGCGACAGAGGACCAGGCGCCGACATCCCCGGCGCTGTCCACCGTCTGAATGTCCCAACCGCTCCCGTTCCAGGCCGCGTAGTTGAGGTGGTCGTTGGGCCAATCGTCCCAGCAGTAGCTTATGCGCGGATAGCCGCTGCTGGGGTCGAGCGCCAGGGAGGTGCGCGCGCCGATCGAGCCGCCGTCCACCGTGTAGATGGACCAGGCATCGGCTGCGCATGATCGGGCAGCTACCCACGAGACTACGCCGCACAAGACTCCTGTCGTCAGCATAACCGACCGCATGGCTGTCGCTCCTCAGATCGCAGGCCCTTGGGCTTCTCCGCGCCCATGCTGCCGCTCGCCCTCACCGCGCCAGCAGAAGCCGCCGCACGGCGCTGGCCTGCTGGCCGGCGGGGGCCTTGGCGCTGAGCACGCACAGGTATACCCCGCTGGGCAGCGCCGTGCCGCGCAGCGAGCGGCCGTCCCAGGTGACGGTGTGCATGCCAGCCTCGGCGGCTGTCGCCTGCCGCACATGCTGCACCAGTCGGCCGGCGACGTTGAGCACGCTGATCTCTACGCTCGCATCTGCCGACAGGCTGAAAGCGATCTCCGCTCCACCGGCACTGCGCAGCGGCACCGCCGAGAAGCTGCTGATGAGCGCTGCGACCTGCTGCGGGCGTTTCACCGTCACCGCGAAGCTGCGGCTGCTGCCCTCGCCCGGGGCGCTGAATTCGTACTGGGCCCGCGTGCGCATGAAGCTGCGCTTGCCCGTGTCGTGATCCTTCAGGATGGCCACGCGATCCTTCGGCAGTCGGCTTAGCTCCGGCCAAGTGAGCGTTACTGTCTCCCCTTCGACCCCGCCGGTGACGGTGAAGTGCCACTCGGCTGCGTCTTGCGTCGCGCTCTTCGTTTCCATCGCCAGCTCAGACGCCCACGGCATCGGTCCGCCGGGTGCCTTGTTGTAGGGCGGGGGCTCCGTCCCCCGCCTGCCTTCTCTGAGCGCGACCCACAGCCTGCCCTCGCCGGGCGCTGCCGGCGGCTTGGGCTTGTCCAACGCAAAGCCGTCGAAGTCGTCCGAAGCAGCATCGGCCGCCGCTATCGTGATGGTGTCTTCGGAGTTCCCGCACCTCGCCCGAACGTCGAACGCCCAGGCTGGCTGCCGACCAGCCGGTTGTGCTGCCCGGATCGCCGTGCCTCCTGCGCCGCCGGATGGCGCCGGGACGATGAGCGAGCAGTCGATCCCCGCCAGCACCCAGTAGCCGTACCAGAGCGACAGCGCGTCTGGCGGCGTCTGATTGATGGTGAGCGTGCTGTAGCTGCCCGTGCTGTCGTGCGAGTAATAGAAGGTCGCCAGTACCCAGTTGACTGCTTGCGCCTCCGCCAGGCTGCGCACGTCCCCCGCGTTGTCCACCAGCAGGCTGTCCATTTCGGCTTCGTAGGGCGCTGCCACCATGTTCCAGCCCGCTTGCAGTGGGATAGCCTGATCACCGTGCGGCAGCGTGCCACCCACGTCCATGTCCAGCGTGGCGGCTTGAGCCAGCAGCCAAAACCCCTCCTGAACGTCGAGCGTGGTGGTATGGGACCCCGGGGCGCTGGTCGGTACGGTCTGATAGCCGCCCGCTTCCCAGCGCCACATGTAGTAAGCGCCATCGCCCAGGTCGTCGGAGAGCAAGGCGTCCGGGGTCGGCGAGGGCGGGATCAGCGGGAACGAGATCATGTAATAGCCCGTGGCCGGCAGCCCGTGCGACGCCTCCGCTGGCGCCCGCGTGGTGGCGTACTTGAGGTCCTCGTTGGGCCAAGCATCGAAGTAGCTTATGTGCGCATAGCCGCGGCTGGCGTCCAGCGCCAGGGAGGTGTCCGCGCCGACCAAGCCGGCGCTGTCCACCGTCTGAATGTCCCAACTGGTGCCGTTCCAGGCGGCGTACTTAAGGTCGTTGTTGGTGTCGTCGGAGTAGCTTATGTGCGCATAGCCGCTGGCCTCCAGCGCGAGGGAGGTGTGCGCGCCGACCGGACCGGCGCTGTCCACCGTCTGGATGCCCCAACTGCTGCCCTCCCAGGCGGCGTACTTGAGGTCGAAGCTGGTCGAGTCCAAGTAGCTTATGTGCGCATAGCCGCTGGCGTCCAGCGCCAGGGAGGTGAAGTACCCGACATTGCCGGCGCTGTCCACCGTCTGAATGTCCCAACTGGTGCCGTTCCAGGCGGCGTACTTGAGGTCGTCGTTGGGCCACGCGTCGTAGTAGCTTATGTGCGGATACCCGCTGGCGTCGAGGGCCACCGACGTGGGGCCGCCAACATTGCCAGCGCTGTCCACCGTCTGGATGTCCCAACTGCTGCCGTTCCAGGCGGCGTACTTGAGGTCGGCGTTGCTGCCGTCGTGGTAGCTTATGTGCGGATAGCCGCTGGCGTCCAGCGCCAGGGATGTGGACTCACCGGCCCTGCCGGCACTGTCGACCGTCTGGATATCCCAACTGCTGCCGTTCCAGGCGGCGTACTTGAGGTCGCGGTTGGTGAAGTCGTACTAGCTTATGCGCGGATAGCCGCTGGCGTCCAGCGCCAGCGAGGTGTGCTCGCCGACATTGCCGGCGCTGTCCACGGTCTCGATGTCCCAACCGCTGCCGTTCCAGGCGGCGTACTTGAGGTCGGCGTTGGTGAAGTCCCAGTAGCTTGTGCGCGGATAGCCGTTGGCGTCCAGCGCCAGCGAGGTGTCCAAGCCGACCCCGCCTGCGCTGTCCACCGTCTGGATGTACCAGGCGTCCGCTGCGCACACTTCGGCAGCGACCAACAGCATCAAACCACAGAACACTACAGCCATAAGGAAACGCATCGACATTCGCTCCTCCGCGCCCAGTGGCGTTGTCCAGCCCGCATACTGTCCAGGCCGCTCGATGTATATGTTCGGCGGCCTGCCGGGAGATGCCTGCTTCGGGCAGCACAAGACCAGGCCGATTGGGCCAGTGCCGCCACGGAATGCAAGGAGGGCTTCAAGCCTGCTACCGGGCCACTTGCAGCATGGTCACGGCGGAGGCCTGTTCGCCGTCCTCGGTGCGGACGGAAAGGCGGAGGAGGTAGGTCCCGCTCGGGGCGTATGTGTTAGTGAGGCTGGGGCACGCGGAAACGATGAAGATCTCCGCGCTGAGGTTCGCGGGCTCTGTCTACTGAGGCAAAGGCGGCGGGCGACGGAGCACCCGCCCTACAATGACGGCCCGGTATGCGGAATCTTCGCGGGAGACCTCGGAGTGCACGACGAGGCCGAGTTGCCGAGACGTGCGATCCTGGCTACGATGGGTCGGCGTACGTTATGACAATGTCGCCGCCGCTGCGGCGGGAGTCGATCTCCACGTTCCCGACCATCCTGCGCGTGCCGGTTCTGATGAGTATCTCCCCGCGAAGGCGTCCCTGGGGCAGCGACCGTTCGCCGGGGTCGAGGGCGAACGGAATCCCGGCGAGTTCGCATATTCCGAGAAGAAGGTCTCGCCAGCCCTTTTGGGGGAGCCAGATGTCCGAGCGCTTGCCGCGCCGCGTTACCTGCGTCGTCGTGATGCCCCGCCGCGTGGCGTGGATCTCGGTGCGAGTGGCTCTTAGCTCCAATGCACGCGCGACGAGCAGGCCCGGCATCGAAAGGCCCCGCGAGACGGGCGCCCGCAGCGGGAGAGGCTGGGCGGTGATGCTGCTGGCAGGCGCATCGGGTTTCCTGACGGCTGCCGCGCGCAGCACTGCCTCAGCTACCAGAACGGGGCAGTGCTGGTGCACTGCAAGGGCGATGGCGTCGCCCGCTGGCACTTCGAGGGCCCGGCGCATGCGCTGCCCCCGGCGCAGCCTGAGCGTCGCGCCGAAGATACCGTCCTCCACGCGGTCGATCTCCACAGCTTCTGCGTGTACGTTGAACGCGCCCAGCATGTCGGCGAAGGCGTGATGCGTGAAGGGTCGCTCGGGCTTCTCGCCGGCGTGCAATAGCGCGATGTTCTGCGCGTGGACCGCGCCCACTGGCACGACCAGGGCGCGCGTGCGCGTCTCGAGCACCACGCAGGGCTGCCCGCTCTGGTCCGTGCCGCACGCGCCCACCTTGGCGCGACGTAGCTGTGCCTTGCCTGCCATCGCTGCACCGCCTTTGCGACCGACCGGGCCCATGTTTCGCAACGTCGGCTCAGTCGGCCAGTGTGTGATTACGCCGCTCCGTGCCGGATGTGGAGGACCTCGCCCGTCTTCGTCTTGCGCGTCTTCACGTGCCAGGGCCCTTTCGGCGCCTCGAATGTGCGCTGCTTCTCGTCCGGATTCAGGAACATCCGCCGCACCTTCTCATAGCCATCTTTGGGTATCCGGCAGCGCTCGCGCTCGCCCTCTGGGGTGCGCGATCGTATGCTCGCCATATCGCCCCGCAGCGCGATGCGCCACGATAGTTCCGGCGACAGCCCGTGCGTGAGCCAATACGCGATGTGGCGCCACGGATCGGCCGACGAACGAAAGACAAGCCTCGGCAGCTTCGGCTCCGCAGGCGGCTCCTTGCCGAAGGCCGTTTGGATGAGGCCCTCGGGAACCATGCGCGTCAATTCCGACACGCGCTCGGGAGGGATATCCATCTCGGCGGCGACCTCTTTCATCGTGGGTGCGCGGCCGAGTTCCTGGCGCAGGCGCCGCGCGGTCTTCACCACGCGGTTGACCCTCGCCACTTCGCGCATGGGAACGCGGATGATGGACTCGTGGGCGGTGATGGCGCGCGTGATAGCCTGCCGAATCCACCAGGTGGCGTATGTGCTGAACTTGTGGCCCTTGCAGGGATCGAACTTCTCCACGGCACGCATTAGGCCCAGGTTGCCTTGCTGGATAAGCTGCAGCAGCGACATGTGACAACGGCCCGCGTACTCCTTGGCTATGTTGACCGCCAGCCGCACGTTCGCCTCCGCCAGCTTCTTTGCCGCTTCTTTGTCCCTCTTGGCCCGGCGCGCAAGCTCCATCTCCTCCTCGTCCGACAGCCGAGGCGCGCGCTCTACCTCTCGCAGATAGGTCCGTGTCGCCTCATCGGCTTCGCCGCCTTCGCGGGCCTCCCGGGGGCCGATCTCGATGCCGCTCTCGGGCACTGGGCGGGCCTTTTCGCGATCCCGTTCGCGGAGTGCCGATTTGTCCATTACGGCGTTCACGACGTATATCGGCGCATCCCCGCGGAGGGCGAGAGCAATGGCGTCGCTGGGTCGAGCGTCGATCTTGCGAACGGTGCGCTTGCCGCGCCGAGCGACGATCGTGGCGTAGTAGGTACTGCCCTCGAGCCTATCTACGACGACTTGATCGATGGTGATATTGAACGCCTTCAGGGCCTCGATGATGGTGTCGTGGGCGTTGAGCTCAGACGGCTCCTCCTCGCTCAGGCCGGCGGCGATGGAGTCGGCCTCGAAGAAGCCGATCCAGATCGCCAGGAGCGCCTTCTCGTCTTCGGTGACAAGCGTCACCAGCGGCTTTCCGCTGCGGTCCCAGCCGACGTTCTTCACCGTGACTTGCTGCACCACCGCGTCCGTGAAGTCGTCCGTGAGATACTCTCGCTCAAAGGCGTCGCCGATCATCGCCACCAGCTCCTTCCTGAGGCGCTCCCGGGCGCGGTGCAGCCGTGCCGTGACGGCGGAGGTGCTCGTGCCGAGGAACCGGGAGATGTCATCGTGGGTCAGCCCGTCGATATAGAAGAGCGTCAGCACGAGCCGGGCCTGTTCGGGGAGAATGGCGAGCGCCGCCTCCACCGTGGCCTTCACTGCAGAGGCGTCCGACGGATCGCCGACGGACTCCCCTGCAGCCGCATCCATGGGGACGGTGTTCGGTCGCGGGCGGCGAAGCCACATGCGGCACGTATTGCGCGTCAGAGCCCGCAGCCAAGCCACGAAGTTCGCCGCGCGCCGGAGCTGCCCGAGCCTCCGGAAGGCCTGCACGAACGCCTCCTGGGCGAGGTCGCGTGCCACCTCAAAGTCGCTGACGATGTGATAGCACAGCCCGTAGACCTGGTGACGATACCGGTCCACCAGCGCGCCGAAGGCTGCGGCATCGCCCGCTTGAGCGGCCCGGACCAGCTTCAACTCCGCATCACGCACTTCTCGCACCTCGAGCGCCTTTCTTGAGTGGATGCAGGAATGGCCGCTCGCCTTGCGCCCGTTTCGCGGGAGTCGTCAGCCGGGTGTGGCAGGGGACGGTGAGGCACTGTTCAGCAGGACCACAAGGCAGCCGTGTCAGCGGCCCCTCGGAGGGAAAGATGCTACCGGAACGGCGCCGAGACGGGGTTCGCCGGCCGGCGCAGCCTATCGCCTCAGAGCCAGAGGCCGCACGGCGCGCGCCTGCTGGCCATCGGGAGCCTTGACTTCCAGGACGCAGAGATACGTCCCGTTCGGCAAGGGCGTATGGCTCATCGACTGCCCGTTCCAAGTTAGTGCGTGCGTCCCGGCCTGGACTGCGGCACCCTCCCGCACGCGTGCTACGAGGCGCCCGGCAACGTTGAGCACGCGGATGCTGAGGGTGGCATCCGCCGACAGGCTGAACCTCAGTTCTGCCCCGCCAGCGCCTCTCAACGGCATCGCCGAGAAGCTGCTGATGAGCGGCCCGACCTGCCGTGCCTGCTTCACGGTCACTGCAAGACTCCGGCTACTGCCCGCACCCGGAGCCGTAAACTCATACTGCCCTCGCGTGCGCATGAAGGTGCGCTTGCCCGTGTCCCGGTCGGTCAGAATGGCCACGCGATCCTTCGGCAGCCGGCTCAACTCCGGCCAGCTCAGCGTCACCGGCTCGCCCTCGACGCCGCCACTGACGGCGAACTCCCATTCGGCTGCATCCTCGGCTGTGCCCTTTGTCTCCATCGCCAACTCGGAGCTCGACGGCATCTGGCGGCCCGGTGCCTTGTTGTAGGGCGGGGATGCCCTTCCCCGCCGGTCTTTGCCTCTGAGCACCATCCGCACCCTCGCCTCCCCCGGCGCCGCCGGCGGCTTGGGCCTGTCGAGCGCAAAGCCGTCGAACTCGTCCGTCGCCGCATCGGCTCCCGCTATCGTGACGCTGTCCGTCGAGCCGGCGCTGGTGGCGATGACGTCGAACGCCCAAGCTGGCTGCGGCTGGGCCGGTTGTGCTGCCCGGATCGCCGTGGCTCCTGCGCCGCCAGTTGGCGGCGGGACGATTAGAGAACAGTCCACTCCTGCCAGCACCCAGTACCCGTACCACACCGACAGCGCGTCCGCCGGCGTCTGACCGATGGTGAGCGTGCTATAGCTGCCGGTGCCGTTGTGGGAGTAATAGAACGTGGCCAGGACCCAGTTGGCTAATGCCGCCTCCTCCAGGCTCCGCACGTCGCCGGCGTTGTCCACGAGCAGGCTGTCCATGGTGGCTTCGTACGGCGCGGCCACCATGTTCCAGCCCGTCTGCAGCGGGATG
>JAUWAU010000055.1 GCA_030601885.1 Armatimonadota bacterium | reverse complement strand
CAGCGGGCCAAGAATGGCCCGCCTACGCGGCTGCGGCCTTCAGTGCGCCGCTCGCGGCCCGCATCCCCGCGTAGGTCGGGCTTCCGCCTTCGCGAGAGGGACGAAGCCGCTTCGGCGGAGTCCCTTCCAGCCCGACAATTCCGACGCGGACCTACGGAAGCAGGCACTCGATGTCTTCTGGGAGAGGATCGATCATGCTTTGGGAACTTTTGCGCGACAGAACGCCAATTGTGGCGTCCCTCGTCATAGTGTTGAATTCCTGTGTGGCAGCCGTTGGAAAGGAGCTTAGTGTGCCTCCCGTGGACCAAATCCTCAAGACGCTCAAACCCACGCACCCTCGTCTGCTCATTGACGAGGACACATTTCCCCGAATCAAGCAGCTAATCCGGAGCGATCCCCATGCGGGGAGGTGGTACGCGGCGATCAAGTCCAGTGCTGACAGGATCCTCGAACAGTCGCCCTCGAAATATGAGATCCCCGATGGGAAGCGATTGCTCAGCGTAAGCCGACGCGTGAAGGATCGCGTACGAACGTTGGCCTTTGTCTATCATCTGGAGCGGGACCGGCGTTACCCCGATCGCGCCTGGGCAGAGCTGGAAGCCGCCGCGGGATTCAAGGACTGGAACCCGAGTCACTTCCTTGACACCGCCGAGATGACCCATGCGTTCGCCATCGCCTACGATTGGCTGCAGGAGCTGTGGACCGACGAGCAGCGCAGCGTGCTTCGCGAGGCCATTGTGAGCAAAGGCCTGAAGCCGGCGATGAAGGTATACGAAGGCGGTCGCGGCTGGGCGGCTGGCTGGAACAACTGGAACCAGGTCTGTAATGGCGGGATTGGCCTGGGCGCACTGGCGGTCGCCGATGAGGAGCCCGAGCTTGCCGCGGCAATCCTCCACGCCGGGATCAACAGCCTGCCCCGTGCAATGGAGCACTATGCACCCGACGGCGCCGGGACAGAGGGCGTGACATATTGGGACTACGGCTGCCGCTACAATGTGCTGTTCCTGTCGGCTCTCGAGACGGCGTTGGGGACCGACTTCGGCCTGTCCCAGATCGAGGGCTTCGCCGAGAGCGGCGACTACCAGATATACATGGCCGGCGCCACACGCATGTCCTTCAACTTCGCGGACTGCGGTCTTCGACGCATGTCCACCCCGCAACACTTCTGGCTGGGCCGTAGGTTCAACCGTCCGCACTACAGTTGGTACCGCTACAGCGACTTGCGAGACCCGGATCGCAATGGCAGCGTACTGGACCTGCTCTGGTACGACAACAGCGCTCGGGATTACGACGTGAGTGCTTTGCCGCTGGACAAGTACTTCCGCAGAGCGGAATGCGCGTCGATGCGTAGTGCCTGGGACGATCCGAACGCCTTGGTCGTCGGCTTCCAGGCAGGCGACAATCGGAACTTGGGCGGCCATCGCCATCTCGATCTGGGGAGTTTCATCCTTGAAGCATTGGGCGAGCGCTGGGCCATCGATTCAGGCACTGAGCGCCAAACGTACATGCGCCATCGGCACCACAACCCAAAATGGAAGTATTATCGGGTTCGGGCCGAGGGCCACAATACGCTCGTGATGAATCCTGACGAGGGCCCGGATCAGGAGCTCAAGGCCACTGCGAACATCGCGCCGTTCGAATCGACGCGGGATCGTGCGGTCGCCGTCGTCGATCTGAGCGAGGCGTACGCCGGCCACGCCCGCCGCGTGCAGCGTACGCTCTCGATGATCGATCGCGCTTATGTGACTGTTACGGACGAGGTGGAAGCGGATGAATCGGCCGAGCTGTGGTGGTTCATGCATACCGAGGCCGATGTGCAACTCAGTGGCGACAAAGCAACCGCCACGCTCAGTCAGAATGGCAAGCAGTTGTCGGTGCAGATCGTCGAGCCCGCCGGCGCGACCTTCACGGTCCTGCCCGCAGGGCCCCTCCCCACTTCGCCCAATCCTGATGAGCAGGCGAGCAATGAGGGCCGCCGTAAGCTGGCCATCCACCTCACCGAGGTAACGCAGCTCAAACTGACCGTGAAGATCACTCCCCGTTGGTGACGCTGGGAGATGGCCGTGAAAACCACCTCAGCATAGTGCAAGTGTAGGCGGTTAAGGCCAGTGGGGCGGCTGCCGCCGGACTTGAGGGGCTCTGGGGGGAGTCTGGCACCTTAAGGTCAGAGCCGGCGATCCCGCCGCCTTTGCCAGGAAACGATGCTGTCTTCCCGCGCGTGTTCTCTGCAGCCCGATTCGAGGACGGGGGTGCTTCTGAGGGAGGCGAGCAGATGTCCGCAATCGGTAGAGTGTCACCTATGATCGTTGTGCTGATGCTGATAGGAGGGTCTTTGGCCATGTCCGACGAGCAGTTCCATGCTGTGACGCTGGTTGACCGCGGCAATCCGGTGCCGGCGGATTGGCTGCAAAAGGCCGGCATTGACCACGTGTACACCAGCGCCGCACTGGAGATGGAGACGGGTCCCGATGGCGAGCCACGGGTCCCGCAGGGCGACCGCGCCGGCTGGGACAGAATGGAAACCGAGTACGCCGGCACGGGCATCAAGGTGCTCATCATGAGCAACTACTACTCCCACAATCCCCCCGGAACGGAGGCCTACGACGTCGGCGGGCGCAAGCTGCAGATGGCGTGCCTGCATAATGACGAGTTTTACCCGTGGATGCGGGAGAGGATCGTCGCTCAGGCCAAAGCGTATGGTAGATACGACATCTTCGGCGGCTTCGTGTTTGACGACGGCTGGGGCACCCGGGTGGACGCCTGCTACTGCGAGACGTGCGAGCGATCGTTCAAAGAGCAGTATGGGAAGGAGCCGCCCCGCTTCGAAGCGCACGAGGGCACCGGCGTGGTGCCCGACGATGATGTGCTCTTACAGTGGGACGAGTTTCAGCGCACAGGCCACCTGCGGTACGTGAAGGTGCAGTCCGACGCGGTGCGGTCGGTGTCTGATGACCTGCTGATGCTCACGATACCGTCGGATTCGTACTTCTACGGGCGCCTGCTCAATGCCAACATGCAGCGAGAGGAGCTGAAGCCGAACGCCGGCGCATTGATACAACGGATCGAGCGCCTGCAGGTCAAGAACTGGCTCCTCTACCAGAGCTTCCCCCTGCCGCGGCTGCCGGAAGCAGGCGAGGTCGGCCTGCAGCCGTGGGGCGTCGGCGAGCACATCACCGCCAACTCGCCGAAGCTGATACTGAGCACCGAGGGCCCATTTATCCAGCACTACTCGCGGATCCAGATGATGGGCCCTGACGAGATCGAGCAGATGGCCAAGATCACGATTACCGAGGGCGCCAACGCGATCTGCTATTGGGTCTCCGGTGCGTATTCGGCGTACCACCCCGACGGCTATGACGGAATGGCCGCCGTATACTCGGACATCGCGAAGGTACAGGATATGCTGATGAGCCGTGCGCCCCATCCGGCCCAAGTGGGCCTGTTGTACTCAACCACCACCGAGGTTATGGAGCAGCCGTGGAAGGCCAACCTCAGCGAGCGCTGGGTGCATCTGCACAGCTTCGAGGGCACCGCGTTTGCCCTGCTGCGGGGGAATGTCTGGTACCGAGTCGTCATGGAGGACGAGATCGCGGACGGGGCGCTTGACGGACTGAAAGCGCTCATCGTGCCGGCCGTGCGCTTCCTGTCAAAGAGCGCCCACGACGCGATACAGACAGCGGCCGCGGCGGGACTGTGTGTCCACACTGCCGGCTCATGTGTACCGATTGCCGGGGCGGAGCCTGTTGACTACGACGTGACCTACTGGCACCGGCGCATACAGTCCGGCTATCGGCAGATCAAGCACCTCAACGCGCAGTACGCGGAGGCCGAGAAGGTCCTCCTGCCGCGAGTGCGCGATCACATCGATGCGCCCGTTACGGTCTCATCGCCCATGGGCATTAGCAAGCTGTACAACGTCGGAGATGATCTCGTGCTGATGATTGCCAACTGGGACCTGCACGCATCCACTGAGGCGACGATAACAGGCGCGAACGCCTACACGGTGGTGGATATGCTTGGTGGACAGAATGTCGGGAACCTGGGCGACGCCGCGGAGCTGAGGGTGGCGATCCTGCCGGCGGGCTGGCGGATACTGAAGCTGCGGTAGCATCCATCAGCTACGACGGCATCTCCCAAACGAGCAGCGTGGTGTCTTGGCTGCCGGATATCAACCGCTTGCCGTCAGGAGTGAGCGCCAGCGACAGAATGGCGCCGTCGTGGCCGGCGAACGCGGCGAGCTTCTCGCCAGTCGCGAGGTCCCAGCAGGTGATGAGTTTGTCTGTTCCCCCCGCGAGGGCGGTCTTGCCGTCGGGAGTGCAGGCGAGGGCATGCACCTCGCCGCTGTGGGCCATCTCGGCGAGGATCTCTCCCGTCAGCAGGTCCCACTTGAGTATTCGCCCATCCCGGCTCCCCGAGATGCCGTGCCCGCTGTCCCCCGCGAAGGCAACTGCGGTCACCCAGGCACGGTGGCCTTCGAGAGTCTGCAGCAGAGCGGCTCGGTTCAGATGCCACACGCGCACGGTGCCATCGCGTCCGCCGGTCATCACCAAACGACCGTCCGGTGAGATAGCGATCGACAGCACTCCGCCGCGATGCCCCTCGAGGATGCTGACTGGCTCTTCCTGGTCCAGTGCCCAGACGCGTATCGTGCCATCGCCGGCGCTGCTCAGCAAGCGCGTCCCATCGTGTGTGTAGGCGACCGAGCGCACGTAGCCGCGGTGGCCTTCGAGCTGGCGAACTATGCTGCCATCAGACAGACTGAACTCGCGGACGATGCCATCTTTGCAGCCCGCCGCCACCCGCGTGCCGTCGGGCGACACGGCGACGGCGTAGGCGCCGAGGTTCGCCCCTTCGATCGTGGCCAGGCACTCGCCGGTGGCGATGTCCCACCTGCGGAGCGTCCCGTCGGTCGAGCCACTGACGACTGCACGGCCCGCGGGCAGCGCAGCCACGGCTTGCACCGGCCCGCTGTGGCGCTCCCAGGACAGGCGGAACTCCCCGGTGGCCATGCTGGTCTCGGCCACGAGGCTGCGGCCGTACGACAGCAGCCACTTGCCGTCGGGCGACACCTCCATGCGCGTGACATGGCCATCGTGCGGCCACCAGCGAAGCAGCAGTTCCGCCTTCACCCGGTTCCAGCGCCGGATCGATCCATCGCGCGAGCCGGTGAGAATCTGGTCCGTCTCTTTGCAGTAGGCCACCGATGTGACGGCATGGCCGTGGTGCCCGGAGAACTGGTTGAGCAGCTTGTAGTCATCTACCTGCCATTCCGTGGCCTTATGGCGGCTCCCGAGGAGGAGTCGCTCGCGGTCCTCGGACAGCACGATGCTTCTGGTGTGGGCGTACGTGTCCTTGTGCCACTCGTGCAGTAGCTCCCCGGTGGCCAGGTCGTAGTGAGCCAGGATAGGACCAGCGCCGGCGCCGCCGTTGACGAAGGCCGTCTTGCCCTCCGGGCCGTAAATGGCCTCGTGGAAGTAGTGCATCTTGCCCGTGATCGCCACCAACTCCCGGCCCGTCGCCAGCTCCCATTCATTGATGGTCGGCGGGTTGGAGCCCGTGGTCAGGACGCGCTTCTCATCCGGCGAGTAGTGGACGGCTTTCAGTCCGGCCTGTCCGGTGGGCCAGGCGCGCAGCTCGCGTTGGGCGGCCAGGTCCCACTCGTGCACATTTCCAGCGCTGTCGCCGATCAGCAGGGCCTTCCCATCGCTGCGCGGCACCACGCTCCTGACGCTCGCGTCACATACCTGATGCGTCGCCTGCAGCTTCCCCTCGGCCAGGTCCCATATCTCAACGCTATCACCGACGGCAATCGCAGCCCGGCCGTCAGGCAGGTAGCACAGGTCGCCGATGCCACCGGTGTACCGCAAACGCAGCGTGCCCAGCCGCTGCACGGCGGCGTTAGGCAGAGAGGCGCCGAGCCGATCCTCGGCGGCGAGAGTTGCCGTCACCAGCGAGACGGCCAAGCCGACGACTGAAATGGTGGGCCACGGTGAGGACATGTCTCATTCCTCCAGCGTTTTCTCGGGCCCATAGACGTTCCGGTAGACCCTGGTGTTGCCGTCCGAGCGGACCCTCTCCGCCGACGGCGCGGAGAACCAGTTGTGGTGGATCTCGGCGCCATAGGATGGGACGCCACGGATCACGACGTGGCGCTGCTTTCCCTGGAAGGTGTTGTGGTGCACGTGCATCCAGTCGCCGGCGATGTCCGTGCCGTCGCCCCGATCCCGTCCGCCGTGCATGTCGAAATGGTGGCTGATGGCGTTGGGCCCGACGAAGTTCCACGCCGCTTCGTAGCCGGAGCCGGGGCTGCCGCTGGAGGCGATGTGGTGCCGGCAGTAGTCGAACTTGTTGGCGATGATCCGCACGTCTCCGGAACTCATGGAAATCCCGTACCCCAGCCCGCCGCGTTGGTTGTGGTGGATGTAGTTGTGGTGGATGTAGACTTTCATGGCTCGCGGGCCGACGCCAATGGCCGCCACATTGAAGTTGTAGATCTCGCAGTTGTCTATCTCGTTGCCGTAGTGGCTAATGCTGATGAAGTAGGAGCTTGGGCCGATCCGCTCTGTGCCCCCGTACGGGCCCTCGAAGCGGAGGCCCGTCAGGCGCACGCTGTCACCGGCGGCGGTGAACATTCGGCTGGCCATGCGCTTGGTGAAGATGCGCGCGCCCAGGGATCCGTTGAGGCCGCGGCTGCCGGCCAGCATCACCCCGGCGGGAATTGACAAGGTGCTGTACTTCGTCAGGTCGATCTCGACGCCGTCGGGGACGTAGATGACCTGCCCGGGCTTGGCTTGCTTCAGAGCGGCCGGCAGTTGCTCCGCGTCGCGCACCACGAGATCGCCGGCTGTGAGGATGTCCCGATAGCCCTCGCCGCCGCCGATGGGATCGCCGGTCGGGTTAGCCTCACAGCCGAAACTCTCCTCAGCATCCCGACCGCTAGTCTGTCCGGAAGACAGCACCAAAGCTGCGACGATGAGCAAGCCTGCACAACCTAACGGCAGGACCTTTGCGATCAATCCGCCCACCAGCCTTCGCTGCAAGAACCCGCTACCGAAACGGGCTTCGCATGGCATACTTCGCTTGTCCCCATCTTCCTTGCTCGGAGGACGGAATCCTGTCCGGAGCAGGACCGATGCAGGAGATTTAGCCTTCCCTGCCAGAATCAGACGGGGGTGGCTCATCGGGGCCTTCGAATAACCGTCGTATCGAGGAGGAGACAGCATGACGCTCAAGTGGGGCATTATTGGCTGCGGCGACGTGGCCGAACGCAAAGGCGGCCCGGCCCTGTACAATGCGCCCGGATCCGAGCTGGTTGCGGTCATGAGGCGAGATGCCGAGAAGGCGGCAGATTTCGCCGAGCGTCATGGCGCCAAGCGCCACTACGCCACCGTCGGGGAGCTGCTCGCCGACGACGAGATCGACGCCGTCTACGTCGCGACGCCGCCCCACGTGCACGCGGAACAGACCATCCAGGCGGCGCAGGCCGGCAAGCATGTGCTGTGCGAAAAACCCATGGCGATGAACGTGGCGCAGTGTCGCCGGATGATTCGGGCGTGTCGGGACGCCGGCGTCCAGCTATGGGCCGCCTACTACCGGCGGTACTGGCCGGTCGCGCAGCGAATGAAGCAACTGTTGAGCGAGCAGGTGGTGGGACAGCCCACCATGGCCCAGGTGACTGTCACCTCCATGTACAAGCCCCTGGCAGACGGCTCGGTCCCGTGGCGCGTGGTGCCCGAGATTGCCGGTGGGGGCTTTCTAACCGACGTGGGGAGCCATCGCCTGGACCTGCTCGTGTACCTGCTGGGCGATGTGGTGGAAGTCAGCGCTCTTGTTGACACGCTGTCTTTCGACATTGAGGTGGACGATTCCGCTTCGCTGCTGCTGAAGTTCGCGAGCGGCACTCAGGCGGTGTTCGCCTGCCACTGGAACGTGGGAACCGGCGTGGACGAGTTCGGGATTGCCGGCACCGCCGGCCGCGTGCTGGCGCGTCCATTGGACCGAGGCAACCTGCGTGTATGGATCGGCAACGAACGGACAGACACGCACTGCCCTCCCCCGAGTATTACGCATCTGCCCCTCGTCGAACAGATCGTCAGGAGCCTCACTACTGGTGCTCCCAACCCTTTATCGGGTGAGGAGGGACTGAAGACCACTGCTATTCTGGAAGCAGCATATCGCTCGTCGAAGGAGCGGGCCGCCGTGGTCCCGTCCGACCAGTAGCTCCGTCATTGCCTTTATGCCAGCACCTCGGCGAGGGTTATCTCGCGGCCCTCTTCCAGGGAGCGTTTGCCCGCTTCGAGACAGGCGATGAGCTCCACCTCTTCGTCGAGCGGCACGCTTTCGTCGCCGGTTTTCACCAAATGGATGAACCGCTCGAGCAGGTAGCAGTAGAGGTCGGTCAGGTCTGGCTGCACCGTGCGCCAGCCCTTCGTCCCGTAGACGCTGATCTGGTATCCAGCCCGCATGTAGTCGCGCTCAGCCACCATCAGCACCACATCGAGGCCGGTTTCGTAGCGGATGCGCACGATGTTCCGGTCAGCTTGGCCGACATTGATGCAGGAGGCAGCCCCACGCCCCAGCACCGCGTAGGCCATTGACAGCGCGTGGATGCCGTAGTAGACGAGCTCGTTGGCACATGCCGTAGTTGCGAGGTGGACATCGCCAAGTTGCGGCAGCTCGTCCCGCAGCGCCACAATGTCCGGCACGAAGCGCAGGGAGCTTGCCGACATGAAAGGCGTGCCGGTGGACTTGGCGAAGTCGGCAATCTCCCTCGCAGCCTTGGCCGTCATGGCCAGTGGTTTGTCGCAGAATGTCGGAATGCCGTTCTGCAGCGGATGCCGGGCGTATTTGTGCTGCTCGCCCGAGCCGTCGTCAACGATGATGACGGCGTCAACGCCGTCGGCGCATTCTTCGGCCGTGTCGCAGACCTCGTCAATGAGGCACGTGTCGGCCAGGCGCTCTGCCCACTCCTTATGCGGGTCCCAGACCTTGACGACGCACGCATCCTCGATGCGTTTTCCTGAGGCGCTAAACGTCCACTCATACTGCTTTGATTTGGCTTCGTCATAGCCATTGAAGGCGGACGAGAACGCCGTGCCGTGAAATGAGCCAGGGGTGCGCGGGACATCCTCGCCCCGATACGTCGGCCCGTACGTGGCTGCCGAGATCAGACCTATGCGTATCATTCGTTGCTCCTCCCAAACTGGACAGCGCGGCGGACACCGGGAAAAGCATCACTCCGCGCCGACGAATGCCTTGAACTGGTCGAGCAGGTCATCCGGGGGGTCGAAGGGCAACTCCACCGGCCGTGCCTCGACCGTGCTCAAGTAGCCGGCCAGGATGACCAGCCATTCGTCCAGCGAGGTGTCCAGGTTCGTCGGCGTGGCGCTGTTGTCGTCCTCGAGCCAGTCGAACACGGCGTTGATGAGGTCTGCCTCGCCGACGACGTCCTCTTCCGCGTATTCCTTCTTCCCGTGCTCCACCGTGCCGTCCGGCAGCGACCGGTCCCACCCGTTCATGCGCCAGTGCATGAAGCCGTGAGTGCCATAGATGCCGATGCGTTTGTGGGCCCAGTTCGGACCCGGCTCGAAGCGTGGCGCGCCCTCTCCGGCCTGCAGCACAGCCCGCGCGCCATTCTCGAAGGTGATCATCCACGCGGCGGTGCGGGGACTGGGATGCGTTCCGTTGATGTCGTCGTAGCCCGATGAGGCCCCGAATAGCGTCTGCGGGCGGGCGTATCCGTTGAAGGCGAAGATGAGGTCCAGGATGTGCACGCCCTGGCCGGACATGGGGAGCACCGCGGATGCATCCAGGAACTTGACCTCGCCGATCTTTCCGTCGGCAATATCCTGCAGGAAATCCAGTACCTGCGGGTGGTAGCGGAGCTGGTGGTTGACGGTGAACCTGGTGGCTGAGGTCGCTTCCAGCTCGCGAAGCTGCTTGTAATCGTCTGCCCCGATGCAGATCGGCTTTTCGACGATGACCCCAGGCACGCCGGCTTCCGCGAGCTGCCTCATAAGGCCCACACGGAGCGTCGGCGGCGTGACCATGTGCACCACGTCCGGTTTCTCCTTCGCCAGCATCTCAGCGAGATCAGTATAGCGCTTCTCAATGCCCCACTCCTCGCCGAACTTGCTCAGTCGCTCCTCGTTCAAGTCGCAGCAGGCAATCCTCTGCCCACGAGTGACGTGCTCGTAGGCCTTCGCGTGACCCGCGGCCCTCGGGCCACAGCCCAGGAAGGCACAGCGGTATTTCATAGCCTCTTCCTCCCGACTGAGTCGCTACTTCTAAGGTTTCGTCGTATGCCTTTCTGTAGGCGAGTACCTGTGGCTCGCCACACCCCCGTCTCAGCCCTCCCACGGGCTGTGCGCCGGCCCAGACACCTTCATCGTTTCCTGGCGCCCCAGCGGAGCATCGACAGCTGCCCCCGGATGGATGCTGTGCGCGAGTGGAAGATGCTTCGCCCACTGTGACGGATCACCTTGGTTCGAGTGCTGATCCTCTCCGATCCGTCAGGACAGCTCGCACGGACTGAGCGGAACACGTGCCGCAGCGAAACAGGTCGGAGTATAGGATGACGACAACTACACGGCGAACCCAGGCAAAGCAGCTCAAGCGTTGGCCCGCGTAGTCCCTGGCGATGTGGTCTCGACTCGGCCCGGCGCACCGCGCGCAGCACCGTATCAGATTAAGGAGCACACGATGGACCGTCGAAAGATAGGACTGATCGGCCTCGGCTTAATGGGAAGCGCACTGGCAGAGCGTCTGCTGCACGCGTCTTATTCTGTGATGGGATATGACATCGACCCGGCGCGCTGCGATGAGCTGGAGAGCATCGGCGGCCGTGTCGCGTCGGACCAGGCACAGATCGCTTCGTGCTGTGATCGCGTGATGCTGAGCCTGCCGACAACTGATGTAGTTGAGAGCGTCCTCGGCCACATCGATGCCCAGTTGCGGCCCGGGCAGATCATCATCGATACCACTACCGGCGCGCCGCGGCAGACCTCCGCTCTCGGTGCAACGCTCGCCGAGCGGGGCGTCGAGTACCTCGACGCAACGGTGTCGGGCTCCAGCGCTCAGGTGCGGAGCGGGGACGTCATAGTCATGGCCGGAGGCCGGCGCCGGGCCTTCGATGCCTGCGAGGACATCTTCCGGTGCTTCGCCCGGCGATGGTTCCATGTGGGCGAGTGGGGCAGCGGCGCCAGCATGAAACTCGCCGTCAACCTCGTCCTCGGACTGAACCGGGCCGCCCTGGCCGAGGGGCTTGCATTCGCCCGGGCGATCGGACTGGACCCCGGGGCTGCCTTGTCGATCTTCACCGAGAGCGCCGCATACTCCCGCATCATGGACTCGAAGGGCCAGAAGATGATTACCGGTGATCTCGCGCCGCAGGCGAGACTCTCGCAGCACCTCAAGGACGTCCGGCTCATCCTGGCCGAGGGATCGCGCGTCGGCGCGAAGCTTCCCCTGTCTGCGCTCCACCGGAAGTTGCTCGAGGGGCTCGAGGCCGCCGGTTATGGCGAATTGGACAACAGCGCCATCATTCGCGCCTTCGACATTGCCGCGGACGATTCATAGAGGCCGGCACGGCCGCATGGGGCGGCACTTCTTCCCATGGGGTCCCTGACTTACCGCGGCACACCGTCCGGGTTCGTGGTGATGAAGAGGCGATCGATCTTGGTGCCGTCCTCGCGCACACGGAGCTGCAGGCGCACCTCGCCCCTGGGCAGCGGGATGGGCGTTGGCTCGACCGAGCGGTTCAGATTCACTCGCGTCCATTCCCACTGCTGGTGCGTGCCCGTGTGCCACTCGGCAACGCCAACGGGCTCGGCGGTCTCCGTGAAGACGCGGACAAAGAAGGAGTCATCGTCCGGAGTGGGCGCCAGGACGCGACCCCAGAGGTAATACTGTCCCGCTTCGCTGACGTTCAGTCGCCACGTCACGCTGCCCGCCCCGCCGCCTTTTTCGCCAGGCTCGCCGGGCATCCAAACGAATCTCGCGCCGAAGGCATCGTCGTCGTCGCCTATGACCATGGGCTCCGCGACAAAGCCTGACTCGGCTTCCCAGTAGGTGCCTTCTCCGGGCGCCACGGTCAGCTCCGGGGCCCCCGTCACTTTGGCTTCATAGGATTTGATGGGCTCGATATCCTTCAGCAGCTCCCTCCCGATGTCTTGCCCATCCAATTCCAGCACCGCGCGTGAGGGTGGCGGCTCCATCGCGAGCGGGCCGAGGTACGGGGCAGCGGCACCGACGGCCACGGGGCCGTCCTGCCCGGTGATCGCGATCCGAAGGCGCTCAGGCGACGCATCCACCCGGGCTGACGCGGCGCGGAAATCACGGCGCCACGCCTCGAAGGCGGCGTCGCTCTCCAGCCCGCTGCCGATGCGGATCCAAAAGGCGGCGCCGGCGCTGCCGGTCGCCGCCTCGACACCCCAGAAGCTGTGATGGGCCACGGTGAGGCGCATCGCCCCGTGCTCGTTGCCATCGCACACGAGCGCTGCAGGAGCCGGCTGACCGTCCAGGCCACGAGCCCAGGGCACCCGAATGCCGACCGCCGCCGTCCCCTTGCGCAGGACCAGGGCCTCGCCGGACTCCAGCGGATGGACGAAGGCTTCCGCGTCTCGCACCTCAACCTCGTCCCCCGCCATCCATACGCCGTCCACGTCCTTCGGCATCACGAAATGGGACTCCAGCGTGGCGGGATTCTCCGGAAGGTCGTGATCGCGGTAGATGACCAGACCGAGGGCATCGACGCGGCGCTGAGCCGCCGTGAAGAAAGGCCGCAGATGAAGGGTCTTCTGATGTGTTCCTGCAGGTATCTTCTTCTTGCCGTACGGGTCGCGCCGGGCGTCGGGGATGAAATAACAGCGCAGGGCGCTGCGGTCACCCGGCAGGTCCACGGTCAGAGGCAGGTCCATCGAGCCGTAATTGGCGCCCGAGCTGCTGAGCGTGACGTCCTCTGTCACATAGTGCGTGCGGGAATTGCTGATCCCGATCCCCCAGCTCTGTCGCACCAGTCGCGGGTAACGGGTGAGATTCAACTGCCGCAAACGCTCGGGCGGCTGCCAACGCGCAAGTGCGGCGTACAGTGAGCCGCTGGAGTCCGGCGCAAGCCATCCGGCCATTTCCATGTGGCGGTCCAGACCGCCGAGGCCACGGAGGTAGTCATAGTCGCGGCTGCGGGCGCCGGCCAGGCGTTGGGACGGCTCGAACCAGTTGAGCGCAATGTCCGACCACAGGAGTTCGAGCAGCGTTCGCGCTTGCTCGCGGCCGCGTTCGCCCTCGCAGAATGCCTCGATCAATACCAGGCAGTCCAGGTCGGTGCCGTAATAGGTGGGGCTGCAATACTCGTGGATACCGTGCTCCCAGGTGTAGATGCAGAATTGGTCGAGGCGCTTGTATCCCTCGCCGGCCACTTCGGGTCTGCCGAGGACCTCGCCCAGCAATATGAGGTCCTGGGCGTTCATTAACGCGATGTTCGTATAGCTCGAGGGAACGCGGTGGCGCAGGCAGCCCTCCACGGCATATTCCAGCAATTCGCGGAGCTTCTCCCGAGCGGCCACCGGCATGGTCTCGCGGTGGCGCTTCCACAACAGCGTCCCGCTCTGCATGCAGAACTCGACGGCGTTGTAATCCAGCACGGCCCCGTCCTCCCACTTCCAGCGGAAGTTTCCATATCCGCGGCTCTTCGGATCGCGATCCTGCATTCGCGCGGCGACATCGAAAAGACGCTCCAGTCGTTCGGGATGCGTCCGCGTCTCACACAGCGCCAGCGCATAGTGAAACAACTGGCGCCCAGTGAGATCCGGCGGCAGCTCATTGGCCTTGCGCCAGGTTGTCTCTCCGCTTTCGGCGGCGTTACGGATTACCTGTTCAGGATCGAGAGCTTGGGCGGAAAGCGACGCACTCGAGAGGACGAGGAAGGGGAGGCAACTGAGACAATGCCTGCCGTGGCGCATCATGCAGCACCTCTCGTCAAAGGATGTGCCCACGAGTCCGCGGGCGTAGGCGCCGGCCAACGTTCGGCCGATGGCGCCGCAACAGCGGCGGCGAGGCAGATCAGGGCCAACACACTGAGCATTGCCCAGGCGCCTCTACGGTATGTCAAGCGCGAAGCTCCCGCCATAGAAAGACCGTGAGGACCTTGCAGACGGCTATCAGGCTCTCGATCTCCACGTGCTCGTCGGGAGAGTGCGCGCACCCGGTCTTGCCGGGGCCAAACAGAACAGTCGGCATCCGCGCGTGATGGGCATAATAGCAGGCGTCGCTCCAACCAAGCATGCGGTTGAAAGTCGGTGCTTCACCAGTGACGTCGCGGAAAGCCCGCTCCAGGCGCCTGATTGCCGGTTCGTCCTCGGCCACCGAGAACGGAACGAGATCCTTCACCCATTCCACCTTCGACCGGTGCGCGCGGAGCCACTCGTCAGCCTCATCGGCGCTGGCCACCGCCTGCTCGAAGGCGGCACGGATGGAGCCCCCGCCGAACGAGTCGCCACTCTTCTCCGCCTCCAGAGCCTCATCATAGTGATACACCATGTTCAGCGACATGGAGGCCTTCCCCGGCACGACCGCCGGGTGCACCCCGCTGTGAAAGACGCCAATGTTGAGGCGACAATCAGGCCGCGCGCGCAGGCGCTCGGCGCCGAACTCATCGATGGCCCGCTTCACTGCCAGGCCCTTCTCCAGGGCTGAGACGCCGGTCCCGTAGGCGGCGTGGCCCTCCTGGCCGGTCACCAGGACATCAGCCGTCAAGCAGCCGTAGCAGCCGACGGTGAGGCTGCCGTCATTGCCGTCGAGGAAGATCGCCAGGTCGCCCGTGTATCCCGCGTCCACGCAGGCCATCGTCCCGGCGCCGCCGCCGTTGCACTCCTCGTCCACGACGCTCGCGAAGATCACCTTGCCCTTCAGCTCGGTGGCAAGCGCGTGGAGCGCTTCCAGGGCGCAGAGCCCGACCGTGAGGCCGCCTTTGCAGTCTGACGGCCCGCGACCCCAGATCTGTCCATCGCGAACGTCGGCCGCGAACGGATCACAGGACATATCCTGCGCGCCAACCGTGTCCATGTGGCCATTGATGACGATGGTCGGCCCGCCTGCGCCGTAGTCGATCTCCGCCACGAGGTTTGGCCGGTCGGTGAAGTCTCGCCCCTTGGGGCCGAGCACTTGCATCCGGTCGTAGATATCGGCCGACGGCTCGAACAGGTGCGTCTTAGCCCCGAGCGCCTCGAGCCGCGGCCTCAGGTACTCCTGTCCGGCCTTCTCACCGGCCGCCTCCGGATCTCCGCTGTAGGGATTGACGGTGTTGATCGCGACCAGTTCGCGGCAGGTCTCTACGATCTGCGGCCTCATGGACTCCACATGTTCGACGATCGTCGATTCCATTCGCTGCTTCCTCCCGGATGCTTTGCCGCGAGCTCCTTTCGCTCTTCCATCCCCAGCTCCCTGCACCATCTTCATCGTTTCCCGGTGTCCCAACGCAACATGAGGACTGCCTCATAACTGCGGCGCGCAAAAGAAGGAAAGCTGGCGCGCAATAGCGCATCCTGCCTCGTGCCGGGCATCCCTTTCGCCCGCAGGGAAATGCGCCTGGCCACCGCAAGGCAGATCCCAGGCCGCAGCGCGTCGGCGTGAGGCGTGGGTTGGAGACCGCCAAATGGGCGCTTGGCTACGACGATACAGGTGGTATGTGGTAGCAGCAGCCATCATTGTGTTAGTGATCATCGTCGTGCTACACCGTGCCTCGCGCCCGCAACAGGTCTCGGTGGCAGACGCCACCGTGGGCTCCCTGCAATTGCGCATCGCGGCCTCCGGGCTGGTGGAGGGCGAGAGCGCTGATCTGGGATTTGAGGGACAGGGCACGATCACTGACATCTACGTGCGGGAAGGCGACCGCGTATCGTCGAGTGCGCTTCTCGCGCGCATCGACCTCGCCCCAGCCTCGATGGGCGGTCTCAGGAGCGGCTCCGGCGAGGCCTCCGACGACGTAATCCAGTCGCCATACGACGGCACAGTAGTGGAGATCTACCAGCGCGAGGGGGCGGCGGTCGGCCCCGGAGCGCCGGTTCTTCGGGTGGTGGCCGCAGGATCGCGATGGGTCACGGCGTTTATCGACAGTGACGACGCCGCTTATCTTCACAAGGGTCAGAAGCTGCGGTGCCGGGCCGGCGGCTATCTCAGCCAGGCGTGGCACATCGAGGTGGCCGCCATCGGCCAAGAGGCAGTCCCGAGGAGGGACCTGCCAGGTTCCTCGCGGCAAGTGCGGGTGCGCTGCCATCCCCTGGACCCCGCTTTCGCACTGGCGCCCGGCACAGAGGTCGATGTGGATGGAGAAGTGCCCATGGTCGAAGACGCTCTGCTCGTGCCTACGGCGACCATCCTTCACAGCGGGGCCGACGATTGGGTGTGGGTTGTCGAGGGCTCGACCGTGAAACGCCAGCCGGTGCGGGTGGGGCCCAACAACTTCGATTTCATCCATATACGCGAGGGACTGCGAGAAGGTCAGACGGTGGTGGTGCACGGCAAGCAGAGCCTGATGGATGGTCAGCGAGTGAAGACGAAGCCAATGCCGCGGATGCTGCAGGCGGCGTCAGACGGCTCGGGCGAGGGGGGCTAGAGTGGCTGCGCAAAAAGCTTCGGCTCAGCCCGCCATCGCGGCCACGGACCTGTGGAAGCGATACTACTTGGGCGATGTCACTGTTGACGCTCTCCGTGGCGTGAGCATCGACATCCCCGCCGGTAACTTCGTCGTGCTCCTGGGCCCGAGCGGCTCGGGCAAGACCACGCTGCTCAACCTCGCCGGTGGACTCGACGTGCCCTCCGAAGGCGAGTTGAGCGTCTTTGGACAGCGCCTGACCGGCTTGAACGAAGAGCAGCTCACCACGTACCGTCGAGAGACCGTCGGCTTCATATTCCAGATGTTCAATCTGGTCCCCACGCTCACCGCCCTCGAGAACGTCCGCCTCGTGGCCCAACTCGTGGGCACCGACCACCTGTCGCGCAGGACGCTGGCGGACGTGGGTTTGGCGGAGTTCGCCGACCATCTGCCGTCGCAGCTCAGCGGCGGGGAGCAGCAGCGCGTCGCCATAGCCCGAGCCCTCGTCAAGCAACCCAACCTGCTTCTGGCAGACGAGCCCACCGGATCGGTCGATGCCGAGACGGGCCGCGGGATCCTGTCGCTCCTGTGGGAGGAGACCCGGAACCGCGGCATGACGGCGGTCATCGTGACCCACAACAACGCCCTCGCCCAAATGGGCGACCTAGTGCTGCGCCTGCGCAGTGGCGAGATTGCGGAGGTGGCCGAGGGTGCGGCCATCCACCCCCGAGAGATCCAGCTCTAGCCGGCAACCGCCACACAGCGTGCCCATGCTCCGGCGCAAGCTGTGGGCGGACACTCGCGCCCTCGCCCGCCAGGCCATATCCCTCCTGATACTGGTCGGGCTCGGCGTGACGCTCTTCATCGGGCTCTTCCAGGCGTACCAGAACATATCCGGCACCTACAGAGACATCTATGAGAGGTGCCGCCTGGCTGACGCGTCGGTCCTATTCGAGAGGGCCCCGGAGAGCCTCGTCATCGCCGCCCGAGCAATCCCGCACGTCCGCGAGGCCATGGGGAGAATCGTCCGGGATGGCTCCATCATACAGAGAGGACGTGAACGGGAGCGCGTGTTGGGCCGGTTCATCGGCGTGCCGAGGGGGGGCCGGCCGACGATGAACGATATCTGGATACTCGAGGGACGCTACATCGACGACGCGCACGAGGCTGTGCTGGAACAGCAGTTCGCCAAGCAGAACAACTATGCCATAGGCGATCGGGTCAAGTGCCGGTACGGAACCAGTGAGCGGGAGTTCACCGTGGTGGGCTTCGCCACAAGCCCCGAGTACATCTACCCCGTGCCGTCCCAGCATACCATGTTCGTGGCGCGCGGCACCTTCGGCGTGCTGTTCATAGACGACGACCAGGCGCGGCAATGGCTGGGGCTCGGAAGGCAGATCACTGAAATCCATTGCACTGTCGATCCCGGTCGCGAAGAAGAGGTCCTCGAGAAGCTGGACGGCCTGGCCGATTCGTATGGCGTGGAGTTCGCGTACATCCAGCAGTTCCAGCCCAGCGTGCGCTTGCTGTACCTCGACCAAATGGCGCTGGCTCAGCTCAGCGTGTTCTTCCCGATCCTGTTCCTGTCATCGGCCGGGCTTTCGCTGTACGGCGCCCTGGCGCGCATCGTGCGCCTGCAGGTGACCGTCATCGGGATGCTCAAGGCATGCGGGTTCAACGACCGCCAGATAATGACTCAGCACGTCATGCAAGGCGGGCTCATCGGCGTTGGCGGAGCGGTACCCGGCGCCGCGTTGGGTCACCTGATGTCGGTGGGCGTCGCTAAGATGTATGGCAGCGCGCTGATGCTGCCACTGGTCATGAGTCATGTGCGGTGGGACACGGTCCTGGCAGGGCTGGCAATAGCGACGGGCACGGGCCTTGCGGCGGCATATCTGCCGGCCAAGATGGCGGCAAGGCTTCATCCCGCCGTGGCCATGCGAGGCGATCTTGAAGCCCAGAGGCGCCTGGGCGCCTGGCAGCGGCTGGTGGAGCTGACGCGCTTTGTGCGCGTGGCGTACCGTATCCCGCTGCGTGGCATTGTGCGACGAGCGTCCCGCACGTTCCTGGCAGTCGCCGGCATCGCGGGCGGGGCAAGCATCATGATCACCACCCTTGGCATGTACGTGGCGACGATGGATGCCATAGACGAGTACGTGACGGGCAGCCGCAAGTACGAGATAGACCTACAGCTCACCCACCCGGCAGGGGCCGAGCTGGCTCACGCCATGGCAGCCATCCCCGGCGGCCGGGCGGCAAGCCTCAACATAACTGTGCCCGTGCGCGTCAGGACGAGTTGGGGTGAGGGCGAGCTGATCATGACGGGCGTGGAACGAGGCCAGCACTTGCTGCAGGTGAAAACCCTCAACGATGAGCCGATGACCGTCGAGCCCGGCAAGCTGTGGCTACCCAAGCGGCTCGCCAGTCGCCTGAGGGCGGAGCCTGGCGATCCCCTGCACGTGGAGTGGGTGAAATCAAGCCGGCGGCGGCGGCTCGAACGCACAATGCAAGTTGCAGGCATACTGGACACGGCCATGGGCAACAGCGCCTACGGCGAGTACCGGGCCGTTCGGCGCTTCCTCGGGGACAAGACCTTCCCGCACAGCAGCTACGGAGCCTACATCGATGTCGATCCGGAGCACTCGGAAGCGTTCAAACACCGGCTGGAACGATCAGACTACGCGGCCCTGGTGTCCACCACGCAGGACATAGAACGAGAGATAAACCAGCAAATGGCAGCGTTGTTCGTCTTCATCGGCATACTGATGACCTTCGGCAGCGTCCTGGCCGGCTCGGCCATACACAGCACGGCCTCGGTGTCGCTGCTGGAGAGGACGCGGGAGCTGGCCACACTGCGCAGCCTCGGCTTCTCCGCCAAGTTCACAGCGTGGCTCACGGCGCTGGAATTGTGTTTTCTTGGCCTCGTGGGCCTGGCCGTGGGCATTCCACTCGGCTCGGCGCTCAATACTCTCTTCCTCAAGAGCTTTGAGACCGAGAACATGGCCTTCCGGCCCATCGTGCCGCTCTGGGTCCATGTCACCACCATCGTCCTGGTATTTGCACTGGTGGCCTTCTCATCCTACGTCGGCATGCGGCGCCTGCGCGCCATGGATCTGTCCCAGGCCACCAAGGCCCATGAGTAGCCTGATTCGTGCGGGGGCGCCGAGTGCCTCGGCCGCAAACCCGTTGTCCGCAAGCGCGACGGTGTGCTCCGAGAGGGCTACATCGTCATCCCAGCGGTTAACGCCTTTCCCGCTCTCCGCACACGGGAGACATAATATTCAATCCGGGAAGTTCCCTCGGAATCACGGCTCGAGCGCCTTCAGGACTGCCTCCCGGACGCTCCGGGCGAGTGCGATGGCCTCCACCGCGTCGTCAGCGGTCATCCCGGCGAGATGACCCGGATAGCGGAAGTCCACGCCGTACGGGTTCAGGGAAGGTACGTCGCAAAGCGTCGAGGCCAAGGAGGGATCGACTGGCGAGATGAGGTCGAGCAACTGGCCGAGGTCGTGCGTTTTGGGGAACTCGATCTGGTGCTCGACGAGAAACGCCTTCAGGTACTTCTCGGACGCCTGCTGAGCATGGAAGCCAATGGCCTCGACATATGGGGTGCTGGCCGACAGCAGGTGGTCTGCTACCCCGAGATCGCTCTCGGCCTTGTCGAGCCACTGCTGCACGAGCTCGGCTTTGACGTCCTCAGGTCGCCGCATAGATGACCTTGCCGTACTTGTTTGCCGGGTGCGCGATGCCGCCGATGACGTTCTTGCTCTCCTCGAAGCGCTCTGTCGCCATCACGATAACATCGAATGGGTGCCCAAGCCCGCGGAGGGCCTGGCGGATTCGCACAGACTCATCGCGCACGTCAGCCGGGCCGCTTTCCAGAACGAGGATGTCTATGTCACTGTCGCAGGTCATGCGGCCCGCGGCGGCGGAGCCGAACAGGATAATCCGCTCGGGCCGTGCCACCCGGAGGACCCGGTGAATGATCTCCTCAATCAGCGCATGGTCGATGACGGTTGACTGCACGCGTAACCTCCACGGGGACCGTTTTGCCTGATGAGGTTGCGGCTTTGCGCGTGCGTGTGCTCCGGTTCCTATTGTACCACCGCCGAGAGCCAGTCGAGGGCTCCGGGGGATTTCAAGAGACGCCGACGTCCCGAGATTCCGCGCGGGAGGCCTCGGCTCCTGCTGAGCCGCCGCTGTTGTAAGGGCGGTTGATGGGCGGGTGCCGGATGGATAGGGGAGCGGAAATGAGTATTGCGTTCACGGATTCCTACATTTCCCCCGAAGCCTCCATGGCACTGCCCGGACTATGTGCTGCGAACCTCAAAGAAACTTCACAGTGTAGGTGTGACCGCGGTCGGGACCCGGTCGCGTGTCGCTCATCCCGAGACTGACGACCGGCACCCCTGTGAGGGACTGGCAGCCCCCCTTTTCTACGGCTCCAGGACGACCTTGATGGACCCCTCGGCGCTCTGGACTTTGGCGAAGGCCTCCTCGAATTGCTCCAGCGGCAGGCAGTGCGTCACGATGCCCTCGACATCGACGGTGCCCTCGTGGATGTACTGAATGGCGAGCGGGTACACGTAGGGCCCCAGATGCGCGCCGTGGATGTTGAGCTCCTTGGTGTCGCCGATGATGCTCCAGTCCACGGATACGTTCTCCGGCATCACGGAGAACTCCACGAAGGTGCCCAGGCGGCGGATCATCTGCAGTCCCATCTCCACGCCGCTCGGATGGCCAGTGGCCTCGATGTACACGTCGCAGCCGTAGCCGTCGGTCAGATCCAGCACCCGCTGCACGGCGTCCTCTTTGCCGGGGTTGAGGGTCAGGTCGGCGCCGAGCTTTCGAGCCAGCTTCAGACGGTGATCCATCAGATCGGTGGCGATGAGCAGCCCCGGGCTCTGGAGCCTCGCCACGCCGACCATCCCGAGGCCCAGCGTGCCACAGCCTGCGACCACCACGACATCGCCGAGGTCGATCTCGGCCCGCTGCACGGCATGGATGGAGCAGCTCATGGGCTCGATGAGGGTGCCCTTGTCGGTGGGCATGTCGGGCGGGACCTTGTAGTTCAGGGCTGCCGCGGGGAACTTCGTGTACTCGGCCATGCCGCCGTTGACGTAGGGGCGGAAGCCGTAGACGTGGGCCTCGACGCACATCCAGTAGTTGCCGGTGGTGCAGAGGCGGCACTTCCAGCAGGGGACGATCTGCTCCGAGATGGCCAGGTCGCCAATCTCGAGGCCGTACTTGTCACCCGCTCCCTCGCCGAGCTGCACGACTTCGCCGATGAACTCATGCCCGGGGATGCACGGCGGCTGGACGTACCGCGGCCGCGTCTCGTCGCCCCAGAACATGGGCGCCCCGTCATAGCACTTGGAGTCGCCGGCGCACACGCCGCAGGCGTGGACCTTGATGACTACCTCGCCGGGATCTGCGCTCGGCGTCGGTACTTCCTCGAGGCGGTAGTCGCCGGGTGCGTGGGTGACGAGGGCTTTCATCGTTTTGGGGAGCGTGGGACCGTGCGTAGGCATAGGCTTAACCTCCGCTCTACTGGTCTTGCATCGTTCGATAATGCCCTGGCATTGCCCTCCCGGGCGGCGGCGATCCGCACGCCGTTGGGCATGAGCAGAAGGCTCCTCCTTCGCCCGCGGAGAATGTGCGTCCAGGAGCGGCTCATCTCCAAGGACGTGCAGAATGACGACGATCTCGGGCGGTATCGCGGCATTATCGTTGGCGGCGGTGCTTGTCGGCCTCACCACGGCGCATGCGGCCTCGAAAGATATCCCAAGGTACGACGTGGTGGTCTACGGCGGCACATCGGCCGGCGTGGCCGCGGCGGTGCAGGTTGCCCGCATGGGAAAGACAGTCGTACTGATCGAACCGGGCGGGCGCCTGGGTGGGATGACCGCCGGGGGGCTGGGTGCGACCGACATCGGCAATAAGGCGGCCATCGGCGGCATTGCCCGCGAGTTCTACCAACGCATCCATCGGTACTACTCCGACGAGTGGGCCTGGAGGCACGAGACGCGCGACGAGTACATCCGGAGGATCCGCCGCCGTAAGCCTGAAGCCGACACCATGTGGACCTTCGAGCCTCATGCCGCCGAGGCCGTCTTCAAGGCCATGCTCCAGGAGCGGAAGGTCCCCGTCGTCTTCGGCGAACGTCTGGATCTGAACGAGGGCGTGAGGAAACGCACGGGCCGCATCGTGGCCATCGTGATGGAATCGGGCCGCACGTTCCGCGGCAGGATGTTCATCGACGCGACCTACGAGGGCGATCTGATAGCCAAAGCGCGCGTCTCGTACACCGTCGGGCGCGAGGCCAACGCGACGTACGACGAGACGCTCAACGGTGTGCAGACCCAGCGAGCGACACACCACCAGTTCCTGCAGCCCATCGATCCGTACGTGGTGGCTGGAGACCCCTCCAGCGGCCCACTGCCGGGCGTGGGAGCGCACCGCCCGGGCGAAGACGGCGACGGCGATCATCGCATTCAGGCCTATTGCTTCCGCATGTGCCTCACCGACGTCCCCGAGAACCGCGTCCCCTTGCCCAAGCCCGCGGGCTACGACCCGATGCGGTACGAGCTTCTGCTGCGTTATCTGCAGGCCGGCTGGGACCAGGTGTTCGGCAACCACAAGATGATGCCCAACCACAAGTCGGACACCAACAACCACGGCGCCTTCTCCACCGACAACATCGGCAGGAACTATGAGTATCCGGACGCCGATTATGCCACGCGCGAGCGCATCGTCAAAGAACACGCGACCTACCAGAAGGGCTTGATGTGGTTCCTCGCCAATGACCCTCGCGTCCCGGAACGTATCCGGCGCGAGGTCGGCCGATGGGGCTTGCCGAGGGATGAGTTCGTGGACAACGGACACTGGCCACATCAGCTCTACATCCGCGAGGCCCGCCGCATGGTGAGCGACTACGTCATGACCGAACATGATTGCCGCGGCGCGCACGTCGCTCCTGATCCCGTCGGCCTCGGCGCGTATGGCATGGACTCCCACAACGCCCAGCGGTACGTCGATGCACACGGCCACGCCCGCAACGAGGGAGACGTCCAGGTCGGCGGATTCTCACCGTACCCCGTTAGCTACCGCTCGATCGTCCCGCGAGCCCGGCAGTGCAGAAACCTGCTGGTGCCGGTGTGCCTCTCCGCCTCCCACATCGCCTACGGGTCCATCCGCATGGAGCCGGTGTTCATGGTCCTGGGCCAGTCCGCCGGCACCGCGGCGGTTGAGGCCATCAAGCAGAAGACCGCCGTGCAGAAGATCGACTACGCCCGGCTGCGCGAGCGGCTGGTGACGGACGGGCAGATCCTCGAATGGAGTGGCCCGCGTCGCCTGCGGATTGTCATCGATCCGGAGAAACTGCCCGGTGTCGTCGTCGATGACACAGACGCGGAGCTGACCGGCGATTGGCCGTCAAGCAGCGTCATCAGCCCGTATGTGCACTTCGGTTATCGCCACGATGACAACGCCGAAAAGGGAGTCAAGTCCGCCCGGTTCGAGGTCAGCCTCCCTCAAGGCGGTCGTTACGAGGTGCGCCTCGCATATTCCGCCAGTGACAACCGGGCTGCGAACGTGCCGGTCACGATCCACCACGCCGATGGCGCTGACACCGTGCAGGTCAACCAGCGGCAGGTGCCCACCATCGACGGCGTGTTCGTTTCGCTCGGCACATTTCGGTTCGCCCCCGAGCAGCCCGCGGTGGTGGTCATCGCCACCGAGGACACCGATGGATACGTCATTGTCGATGCCGTGCAGTTTCTGCTAGTGCAAGAAGAATAGCGCCGGCGGGATTTGCGTGGCAACAACTTCATTGACGCCACGGACGGCGCCGGCGTTGATGCGACGGCTCTGGCCGCGTCTCGGAGCGTGAATGCCAATGGCACTTCGGGCTGGGTTCGCCGAAGTCGATATTACACCGGAACCGGGAGTGGAGCGGGCCGGCTCTCTCCGACGCAGGATCGTGGAGGCGATCCTCGACCCGGTGTTCGCACAGGTGCTCGTCCTGGAGTCCAACGGCACGCGCATCGGATTTGTGTCGCTGGACCTTCTCAGCATCCGTTGGTCGCAAGTCGATCAGATACGGACAGCAGCCGGATCTCTGGGCATCCCCAAGACCAACCTCATGGTCGCCGCGACCCATACCCATTCCGCTCCCGCAGCCGTCTCTGCCGGGGACACCAAGAGAGATCAGCGATACATCGAGTTCATGCTGGAGCGCGTGGCAAAGGCGTTGCGGGAGGCGACATCATCGCTCGCTCCGGCGCGCATAGCCGCGGCGTCATGTACGGAGGGGCGAGTGTCGTTCATCCGCCGCTGCATCATGAAGGACGGCTCGGTGCAGACGCATCCGCCCGCGATGTCGCCCGAGATACGATGTGCCGAGGGCGTGATAGATCCGGAGCTGGGCGTCCTGTGCGTTAAGAACGCAGAGGATGATGTACTGGGCTTCGTGGTCAACTTCGCCTGCCATCCGAATCATCCCCTGAGGGGAGAGTGCATTTCCGCCGACTATCCGGGCCAGTTGTCTCTCGCATTGAAACGAGCCTTCGGAGATCGGTGTGTCACGGTGTTCCTCAACGGGGCCTTCGGCAACGCGCATTATCGCAATCCCCTCGACGCCGAATACGTGCCCGACATGACTCGGATGGGAAACGTATTAGCCGACGACGTCCGCGGCCTGCTCCCGCAAATGGAGTTCGCCGATAGTGTTTCGCTTGAGGCCAAAACGACTACGCTGAAACTTCCGCTGCGAGACATTGACGGGCCGTACGGTCTGTCAGCAAAGCATCCCCAGATGCTCGGGAGCTCGGACGAGTCGGAGAAGAAGCGGATCTATGAAAACGCGGTCCGGAAGCTGCGTGAGAAGAAAAAGGAGAAGGACTATGCTTTGGCCGAGGTGCAGGCCTTGACTATTGGGAGGGACACAGCGTTCGTCGGCATCCCCGCCGAGTACTTTGCCGAGCTCGGTCTGCGGATCAAAATGCAAAGCCAATTGACTTGTACCTATGTCGTCGGAGCAGCGAACGGCATGGTGGGATATGTCCCCACAAGGCACGCCTTCGAGCGCGGTGGCTACGAGACGACAGTCTCCATGTGGAGCAAGCTCGCCCCCGAGGCCGGGGACATGCTCGCGGAGGCGGCCCTTGACCTGCTCGGCCGCAATCCGCGCCGGACACGGCGCATCGCGGGGGGCGAATGAGGCGGCGCGTGGCAGTCGGCCCTCTCGGGCGACACGGTCACGGCGCCCAGCGAATTGCAGGGGCGTTGCCAAGACGCCCCCAACGGAGGATGGCTCACAATGTCCATAGGCAAAGAAATGCGTGTGGCGCGGCTGTTCGACGCAAAGAGCGGGCGCATGGTATTGGTCACAATCGATCATGGTATCTGCATAAAGCCGATGATGGAGATTGCAGACATCCGATCGGTGGTCCGCCAGCTCGTCGAGGGTGGCGCGGACACCGTCCTGCTGACGCCGGGAATGGCGAAGCAGGCGTACCAGGAGATAGCGGGCAAGGCATCGCTCATGGTGCGGATAGACGGGACGGCCACGTCCATTGGGCCCGATCTGACCAATGATGACCTGATCTATTCCGTTGAAGCGGCGTGCGCACTCGGCGCCGACGCGGTGGCCACCTTCGGCGTGATAGGCGTGCCCCGGGAAGCCCAGTTGTCCCGAAAGATCGGTGAGGTAACTCAGGACTGCGAGCGCTTCGGCATGCCTCAATTGACCGAGATGATTCCTGCCTCGATACTCCAGCATCAGTTCGCCGAGAGAGCGGATCGCAAGTGGCCCGAAGAGGCTGAGGTGATGAGCTTCTCCGCCCGCGTCGCCGCGGAATTGGGCGCGGACATAGTGAAAGGGTACTACACGGGCGATCCGGAGAGCTTCAAAAAGGCCATAGAGTATTGTCCGGTGCCGTACGTCGTGTTGTCGGGGCCCGCAGCGGGAGATCCCGAGGTCCTGCTCAAGTTCATCCGGGAGGCGCTGGACTGCGGCGCCGCGGGCGTATCGATGGGGCGCAACCTCTGGACGGCCGATGATCCGGCAGCGATGACCCGCGCCGTCTGCCGGTTGGTGCACGATGATGCGTCTGTGGAGGAGGCATTGAAAGAGATCCGGTAGCCTGGCTGCGTGAATCCGATAGGCAGTCGGCATGTTCCGTTGGGATAGCCGGAAACGATGAAGATCTCCGCGCTGAGCTTCGCGGGCTCTGTCTACTGAGCCAAAGGCTGGCGGGGAACTCGTGCTTCGCAGCGAAGCCCTGCTTCGCAGAGTAGTAGGGCATCCCCGCCCTATCCATGAAAGGCTGCCGTCTGTCAAGGCACCCGGTCTGGGGACCTCGGTGAGCCTTCGGCGGCGGGTTGGCTGAAGCGGGAGTGGCGTGCTCGGCGCCGGGTGGCCAGTTGTCGTGGCTTGGGCTGTACACTTGTGCATCGACTCCCGTGTGGGTGCGGCGGTCCCGTGAGCCCGGCCCGAGCCCGTCAGCGGTGTGCAAACTCGATATGGATTTGCACGCCGCTGACGGGCGGGCTCAGGCTCCCATGTCGGCCAGGTGCAGTCGCAGGTGGGTGGACGTATCCATCCTCACTCAACAGCTGAACA
>JAUWAU010000019.1 GCA_030601885.1 Armatimonadota bacterium | reverse complement strand
CGCGGATGTACTCGACCCGGGCCGGCTCATCGGGGTCGAGGAAGATCAGGAAGTCGTCAGGCTCGAATACGCTGCCGCTCATGGTCACTTGTTCTTGCTGAGGGGCAATCCCCAACCCGGTCGTATCAGGCAATCCTCTCTACTCAGCAGCTCTGGACCTCATCTTCCAGTTGCTCATCGCCTACCCCTCCGTTTCAATAGATCCCTCACCCGCTGCCTCCGACACGTGCACTCACGCAACCGAGGACTAGTGCTTCGTTCGGCAAGTTCGCGTGTCAAAGGCAGCGGGCCAAGAATGGCCCGCCTACGCGGCTGCGGCCTTCAATGCGCCGCTCGCAGCCCGCATCCCCGCGTAGGTCGGGCTTTCCAGCCCGACAATTCCGACGCGGACCTACGGAAGCAGGCACTAGGCGTCCGGCGACAGCTCCTTCAGGTAGATGTTCCGCAACTCGATGCGGCCCTTTGCCCCCTGCAAGCCGAGCCCACCCTCGGCCGGCAGCTTCCGCAGCCTCTCGTGCTCGGCCAGATCGACGCTCCACAGGTCGATGATGTTCAGGTTTGCGGAAAGCCGGCCGTCTTTGCAGGTGATCTCGAGCTGGTTCCATTCGCCAGTGGGTTTCGTGACGTTCTGGGCCGGAGCGAGAATGCCATATAGCGCACCGGAGGATATCGCGCTCGGCTCCGCGCCCGCGTCGTCGAGGAGCTGCACTTCGACCCCCTTGTTCTTGCCTTTCGCGCCGATGTAGACGCCCCCATCCGCGCCCTTGCTCAGCCGATAGTCGAGCTTGAGGCGAAAATCGCGATAGGCCTGCTCGGACCGCAGCCAGCCGGTGCGCTGGCCGGTGAAAACTAGCAGGCCGTCTTCGACGCGCCAGGACCGTGCACCCATCACGCGCCAGCCCGACAGGTCCTTGCCATTGAAGAGCGACACATAGCCCTCGGGGACCAAAGGCTTTATGCGCACATTCCGGAACCACACGGGCTTGCCGTGATTCTGCAGGCCGATGTAGCCGAAGCGCCGACGCCCGCTGGCCTTGAAGTCCTCCTCCAGCTTCGCGTTCAGCTCCTCGTCGTCGAGATCCACATCGTACAACTGCACGCCGTTCATCACCGTGATGACGCGTTTGCCGCGGCAAGTGACCTCCAGCTCGTTCCATTCGCCAGCAGGCTTTGACATGTTTTGCGCCGGGGCCATGATTTTGTACAGCGCGCCGGCGCCGCCGGTCGATGGGTTGCGCCCATGGTCGTCGCGGATCTGTATCTCCATGCCGATCTGCGACTGCCGTCCCACGAGCGGCGCGCGGAGGAACACACCGCTATTCCCCTTGGGGCTTATCTTGTACTCGAGCCGGAGGACGAAATCCTCGTAGAGCAGGTGAGATCGCAGCCAGTTCCCGCGCTCACCGGTGCAGTGAATCACGCCATCCTGCACCACCCAGTGCTCAGCCGCATGCCATCCGGAGAAGTCGATGCCGTTGAACATGCGTATGAAGCCGTCTTCGGCGAGGCCATGCTCCTGTGCCAGTGCCATTGGGCTCGCCACGAGCGCCAGAAGAATGAGGTGGAAATGTGCTTTGCGCAATCGGCGTCACTCCTTGCCGCGGTCCTCGATGGGTCCTTGGCGCCCATCCGGGCCGGCCAGTAGGGACAGGTGGCCTACGGCTCATTCCCGCGGAATTGGTGTTTCACCTCTGCTCGGGCCCGTCGCCCCCGCGAAGGCCGACGCCGTCGGGGGAGCGAATGTGTTGCAGCGGCACGGCCAAGCAGTCGTCATGTTGCGGAGCCACACCCGGAAACGATGAAGATGTGCATGGGCTGTAACCCACCGGAGCGAGCCGCTCCGGCTACAAAGGGTAGGCGGAGGGCTACAAAGGGTAGGCGGAGGGCTAAATCTTCGAGGTAGGATGACATGATCGATAAGCGCCGAACCCGGATGCGTAGCACGCGCCAGAAGCCGTTGCGGGGTCGAGCAGATGGTGATGACAGGAACGAGAGCAAACGATGAGGCGAAATCAGCCCTTTGAGCATGCCTCTGCCCGATTGCGGCGGACCCCGGCCGTCCTGAGTGCCGCAATGCTCTGCGCATTCTCGCCGGTCGTTGACGGAAAAGAACGCATTGCGGCGGTCACTGTCAGTGTCACCGCGAACGAGATCACGCTGGACAACGGCATCATCACAATGCGACTGGATGAGACGGGCGTACTTCGCGAGTTGTCGCGTGCCGGTGAGGACAACCTCCTGGCCAACGGTGGACAGGGGTACTGGAATGCCCACTCGGCTTACGCCAAAGAAACCAGGGGCTTTGTACGCCTGGGAGGCCCGGGCCGGATCGTTCGGGAGGCTGATGATCTGGTTGAGATCGCGTTTCGGCATGAGCCCGGGGGAAGATGGCCGTACGACGCCTTTCCGTTCAATGCGCGCCTGCACTATGTGCTTCGCGGAGGCGAGAGCGGCTTCTACCTGTTCATGACATTAGAGTACACGCCAAACATGCCTCGCGCTCAGTTGGCTCAATACGCATATAACCTTCGGCTTGACCCCGATCGGTTTGACTACATTGCCGTTGACGACGAACGCCGCCACGTCTCGCCCGCCCCTGAGGACCTGGCTGGCGGGGAGAGAATCATGGACGCCACGTGGCGGCTCAAAGACGGCCGAGTGGTGACCAAGTACGACTACTGCCATGACATCGTAGACGATGACTACCACGCGTACGGCTGGATCTCCAGCTCGAAGAAAGAAGGAGTGTGGCTGATTCAGCCGAGCGCCGAATACTACTCCGTCACACCATTCAGGCAGTTCATCTCCTCACACCAGACCGATACGACGCCGGTCATCATCTGGCAGCCTCAATGCCCCCATTACGGAGGCACCGCGATCGAGTGTGAGCCCGGGGACTCATGGCACAAGCTCTACGGACCGCTCTTCTTCTACCTGAACACGGGAGGAGATGTGGACTCGATCTGGGCTGGCGCCCATCGCACAGCCGGCAAGCTGGCCGAGGAATGGCCTTATGGCTGGATGGAGCACGAGTGGTTCCCCGTTGAACGGGGAGAAGTGACCGGAAGGCTCCGGTTCACGGCCGGCCGACCGGCCTCGAACGCGTGGGTGATCCTCTCGCCTCCGGGCAATAACTGGTCGCGGGAAGTCCGGGGCTACCACTTCTGGGCCAAGACCGATACCCAGGGCCGCTTCAGCATCGAACATGTCCGCGCGGGCGCCTACACCCTCGTCGCCACCGGGGCCGATCAATTCGAGGAGTCCGAACGGGAGGGCGTGACCGTCGAGGCGGGTGGAACGACCTCGCTGGGGACAGTGGCGTGGAAACCAGTCGTGCGCGGCGAGCGGATCTGGCAGATCGGCACCGCCGACCGTTCCTCGGGCGAGTTCCGCAACGGTGACGACTATCGTCACTGGGGCATGTGGCGCCGTTACCCCACCGATTTCCCCGACAACGTTCACTTCGTCATTAGCAGGAGCGAGGAACGCAGCGACTGGAACTTCGCTCATTGGAACTGGCATAGCGGGGATGATCCGGCGTGGCGCATCGAGTTCGAGATGCACGAGAAAACGCCGGGGAAAGCCTACCTCACCTTCGGCATCGCCGCCTCCGCGCCGTACAACGCCTCGAAGAAGGCCCTATCCAAGGAAGGCACGACCGACGTGCGCGTGCTGGTCAATGGGCGGGAGGTCGGTCGTATTCAGGTGCCGTTTTCCGGCTCCGTTGGGCCTCGCAGCGGGCGGCAATCCACCACGTATAGCCACCTGACCATTGCGTTCGATGCCGCACTGCTGAGCGAGGGAGAAAACATCATCTCCCTGCAGCACGAAACGTCGGATCAATACAAAGCAGGGGATGAAGTGGGAGAGCGCGGCGCCGGGCCCGGCTACCTGATGTACGACGCGATCCGCCTGGAGATCGCACGGCCATCAACGCGTTCGATGCGGAGGTAGTTGTCAGATATTTGTTGGCGAAGCCGAGACGAGGGTGTACCTATGCCCCAGAACACATCGCATCGCGCGATCATCACGAGGGACGAGCCCCGACAGGCCGTTCCAAGCCGCTGTGGCGCGAGATGCACCCAGACGCCAAGTCCTCTTCGCCCTGCCTCTGCTCCGAAGATTTCGTTGCTTCCGTGTTGTAGGGCGGAGATGCCCTTCCCCGCCAGCCTTTGCCTCAGTAGAGCGGGGATGCCCTACTACTCTGCGAAGCAGGGCTTCGCTGCGAAGCACGAGTTCCTCGCCAGCCTTTGCCTCAGTAGAGCGGGCCCGCCAAGCCCAGCCCAGAGATCTTCATCGTTTCCGCGTGTGGCAGAGCCACATGGCGAACTACCCCCAGTAGTAAGGCGCCCCGCTGCTGGGCTGCAAGCGTCAGAACGGAGGATGCGACCATGGCCGCGTACTCACGCCGCGATCTAATACGGACCCTGGGACTCGGCGCCGCGTCGCTGGCCATTCCCCGGAAGCTGTGGGCGGCCGAAGAGCCAACCGCGAGAGCGAAGCGGCCCAACATCGTCTTCGTCTTGATTGACGACATGGGCTGGATGGACTCGAGCGTGTACGGGAGCCAGTATTATGAGACGCCCAATGTAGACCGGCTGGCAACACGCGGCATGCTGTTCACCGACGCCTACGCCGCGAACCCGCTGTGCTCGCCGACGCGCGCCAGCATCATGACGGGCAAGTACCCGGCGCGGCTGAGGATCACACAGCCGGCGGGCCACCTGCCGCCGCTGCCCGATGTGCCGCTGCTGGCCGAGACGGCGCCGGCCTGGCAGAGGGTCATCTGCCCGAGGAGCCGCCGGTTCCTGCCGCTGGAGGAGCGCACGCTCCCCGAGGCGCTCAAAGACGTCGGGTACAGCACGTGTTTCATCGGGAAGTGGCACCTGGGCCACGAGGCCTACTGGCCGCGGAAGCAGGGCTTCGACGTGAACATCGCCGGCGGGCACTACCCGGGCCCGCCGAGCTACTTCTCGCCATACCGGATCAAGACCATTGAGGACGGCCCCGAGGGCGAGTACATCACCGATCGACTCACTGACGAGGCGGTGAAGTACATCGAAGAGAACAAGGACGGGCCGTTCCTGCTGTGTTTCTGGCACTACGCCGTGCACAGCCCCTGGCAGGCCAAGGACGAGATCACGGAAAAGTACCGTGCCAAGGCCGACCCCCGGGGCGAGCAGAAGTGCGCCGTCATGGGGTCGATGCTCGAGAGCATGGACCACAGCATCGGGCGGCTGCTGGATAAGCTCGACGAACTGGGGATAGCAGACGACACCATTCTGTTTTTCTTCTCCGACAACGGCGGGGTGATGTACGCGGAGGTCGAGGGGGAGACAGTGACCAGCAACGCTCCGCTGCGGAATGGGAAGGCGTCGATCTACGAGGGCGGGACGCGCGAGCCGTGCATCGTGGTGTGGCCGGGGGTCGTTGAGCGGGGCTCCAGATGCGCGGAGCTGATCTCGAGCATCGACTTCTACCCGACGATGCTGGAGATCGCCGGCGCGGAGACGCGCCCGGGGCAGATCGTTGACGGGGAGACCGTTATGCCGCTGCTCACCGGGCAGGGCGAGCGGCAGCGGCAGGAGGTCTTCTGCCACTTCCCGCACTACGTGCCGGCGACGCAGAACCTGCCTGGCACGTACGTCCGCCAGGGGGAGTGGAAGTTGATCCGCTACTACGACACCAACGAGGATCATCCCAACAGATTCGAGCTCTACAACCTCAAGGAGGACATCGGCGAGACGCGAAATCTGGCCGATGAAATGCCGGCGAAGGTGCGGGAGCTCGATGCGCTCATCACCCGACACCTGAAGGACATCGATGCCATCATCCCGCCGCCGAATCCGGCGCACAACCCCCGGGCACAGTGCCCGTGGTTCGTCGAACCGATTGACGGCTGGAAGCCCATGAGGGACTGCAACCTGTCGCTCAGGGGTGGCCATCTGCACGTGGAAAGCCTGGGCACCGATCCGCACTTCTTCACGGATGATCTCCCGGAGGCGACCGGCCCCGTTCGGATGAAGCTCAAGCTCAGGATCGCGACTCGAGGACCGGGACAGCTCTTCTGGACCACGGGGCGAGCCGGTCGGTTCAATGCCAACCAACGCGCGACGTTTGACCTCACGCATGATGGCGAGTGGCACGAGTACACGGTGGAGCTGCCTGCGCGGAGGGCGATCACGAGTCTGCGGGTGGACCCGGGCAGTGCACCCGGTGACGCCGACATCGACTGGATCGAACTCACGTCCGCTGACGGCACGGTGCTGCGTCGGTGGGACTTCGAGGGGCGTGAGTAGGCGTGGGCCACAGAGAGTACAGAGCATACAGAGAAGCGACAAACGAATGACCCTCGTTCTATCAGGAGGTGATCCGATGAGGCGTGTATTGACGGTGACTACATCGTTGCTCGCAGGTCTGCTGCTGTTGCCCCAGCTCACGCGTGCAGAGGAGGGAGGCAGCGTGTTCGCCAAGGACAATCTCGTCGCGTGGTGCGTTGTGCCGTTCGACGCGAAGAAGCGCGGCCCGCAAGAGCGCGCGCAGATGCTCAAGCGGCTTGGGATTACGAGGCTGGCCTACGATTGGCGGGCGAAGGACATCCCGACATTCGATCAGGAGCTCGACGCCCTGGCGCAGCATGGGATCAAGCTTGAGGCCTTCTGGATCCCCTGCCGGTCGCCGGAGCCCGTGAAAGAAAAGGACGTGCGCACCATCCTCGATCTTCTCAAACGCCGGCAGGTGAGGACGCAGTTGTGGATCTCACTGAGCGGAGGCGCGATTCCCGGATCCGCTGATCTGACCCAGGAACAACGCGTGGAAGCTGCATGTCGTCCGATTGGCTACATCGCAATGGAGGCGGTGAAGATCGGTTGCTCGGTGGGGCTGTACAACCACGGCGGCTGGTTCGGAGAGCCGGAGAATCAGATAGCTATCATCAACAGGCTGGGGATGAAGAACGTGGGGATCGTGTACAACTTCCGTCATGGGCACGAGCACGTGGATCGATTCCCTGAGCTTTTCGCCAAGATGAAGCCGCATTTGCTAGCGTTGAACATCAACGGAATGAAGAAGGATGGGGCCAAGATCCTGCCGCTGGGAGAGGGCGACCTGGAGCTCGGCATGTTGAAGATCGTCAAGGAAAGCGGCTACCGCGGGCCCATCGGGATTCTCGATCACCGAGGCGAGCTGGATGCGGAGCGTAGCCTGCAACAGAACATCGACGGGTTGCAGAAGCTGCTGAGGGCCATGGGCGACGAGGAGGCGCTGAGGACGTACTGAGGCTCGCAAGCAGCAGTAGGATTGAGAGGTAAATATGGCCAGCCCAAACATCGTTTTCGTCCACGTGGATCAGATGCACCACAAGGCCGTGTCGGCCTACGGGTGCCAGCACGTGCACACGCCCAGCATGGATCGGATCGTGCATGAGGGCTATTCTTTCATGAACATGCACACCGCCATGCCGCAGTGCTGTCCGGCGCGGGCGAGTTGGTACACCGGGCGCATGTCCAAGGAGCACGGGGTCGTTGTCAACAGCTATCCCATCGACCCGAAACTGCCGGATCTCGGGCAGTGGCTGCGGGAACACGGTGGATATGACTCGGTATACACCGGGAAGTGGCACGTGAGTGGGCGGAATGTCGCCAAGAGCTTCACCGTCCTGCATCGCGGCACCGGCCACGGTGAGTTGAGCGATTCGGACGTGGCCCGTTCGGCTGTTGCCTACCTGAGGAATCGCACGGGTGAGCAGCCCTTCTTCCTCTCGGTGGGCTTCCTCAACCCGCATGACTGCTGCTTCCCGGCGACGGCCCACGGCGGGCCCGGCAAGTACGCCTTCGCGGCAAGGATCAAGGACAAGCTGCCGCCGCTTCCGGCGAACTTCGACTACGGCTATACCGAGCACGGCATGCGCCAGACGATGAAGTGGAGCCTGCAGGACTGGCGGTACTACATCTACAGCTACTACCGGATGGTGGAGATGGCGGATCGGGAGGTGGGCCGAGTCTACGAGGCGGTCCGAAGCTCGCCGCAGGCGGAGAATACGCTCTTCATCCTCACGTCCGACCACGGGGATGGCGTCGGTTTCCACGCCAAGGTCAGCAAGGGCTACCTGGAGGAGGAGGCGTGGCGCGTGCCGGCCATCGTTTCCTGGCCAGGGCGCATCGCCGCTAACCAGAGGGATACGGATCACCTCGCTTCCGGCGTCGATATTGCCGCGACGATCTGCGACTATGCCGGCGTTCCGCCGCTGCCGAAAATGACCGTCGCGCGGAGTTGGCGGCCGCTGCTCGAGGGCAGAGAGGTCCCGTGGCGCGAGTATGCCGTCGGGGAAACGTCCGTTGGGAGGCTGTCGGTGGCGATCCGCGACGCCCGCTACAAGAGCATCTTCTACGAGGATGAGACGAAACTCTACGACATCGCGAGGGATCCTCTCGAAACGAGGAATGTGGTCGGGGACCCGGCTCACGCGCAGATCGTGAAGCGCCACCGCGACCATTTCCGAGACTATCTCGGGATGATCGAAATCTACCCGGAGCCATCGTGGGGCCAGCAGCAGTGGCAGCGGGGGAACCTCTACCGGCCGTACGTCGAGTGGTACGACAAGGTGAAGACGGAGGCCTGACGCTATGAAGACCGCCAGAATTGACAGAAGGGACTTCATGAAGAGCAGCGCCATCCTCGCCGGCCTGGCAGCCGCGGGCCGCCTGCCTCTGCTGGGCGCGGAGCCGGAGATCGGCTCCAGTATCGATGCGGCCACCGGGCCGGCAGCGGTGAAACCCATCCGCGCCCATCTCACCGGATTCACGCCCGCGAGCGACGGGCAGGCGGCGCGGGAGAACTACGCGCTGACGTACGACATCGTGCATTGGGAAAATGGCCTTCGGAAGGGGACGCAGAGGGGCAATTCCGTAGTTGGGTCGCTCGCCATAACGCGGCGAAGAGGCAATGGCCGAGTGCAATACGACGTGGAGCAGCATACGCGGTTCGGCGGCGTGGACAATGTCATTGAGGCGCAGATCGTCTGTGCTCCCGACGACTTCAACGCCCTGCGCTCATGGCAGATCCGGACTTACGGCGTACCGCTTTCGGGCGATCAAGTGCCTCTCTCGGAGATCACCGAGACCGGAGAGAACAGCGCAGGACAGATCCAGGTCAAGGACGGCGACCATCGGTATGGCTTCACCGCCAGCCACCCCGTGGTCAGCCAGTGGACTGTGCCGGATTTTCTCGCCCGACGCGGTTCGGCGGACACGTCCGTGACCTTTGATCTGCTGCAGGACCTGTCGCTGTTCAAGGCAAACCAGACGCTGATTTTCGACGGCACGGTGGAGGTCGCCGTCAAAGACGGGCAAACGGTGCAGATGGACACGTACGCCCAGACCGGCGAAGGGGTCCTGCCGGTTCACTACCTGCTCGACGAGCAGCGCCGGCCGCAACTCATCACGAACAGCCTGGTATCGTGGGCGCTGACCGACATCTCGTAGCTGTGGCACCCACTTGCAGCGCTGACGACGTCATGAAATGACAATCCCGACCCTCATGTCTCCGATGGCCGTCGTTTCACTTGCGAGTGCTTCGCGCGCGGATGAGAACAACAACCCGCATGCACGAACTGCCCCATTCCGGCGTTCGCCGGGATCGCAATGGTGCGGTCTATCTGCATTACGCGGCCCGGCCCGAGCCGGCCATCGGCCTCGTCCGGTCGGTTCCTCACAGGAGATAGAACGATCGCATCTGGGAGGTTGACCTATGCCAAAAAGTAGAAGCAGGACTCCCGTCGCTCGCCCGTTGACTGCTGCGGTGGTGGCCGAACTGGGGGTGCTGGGTGACGATTGGCCCCCACGGTCACGAGAGTTCCAGCCCAATGGCAACTGGAGCCACACGTATCGAATCTGGACCTGCCATGGGTACCGGGAGAGCGGCAACACCGACCAGGGATATCTCGTCATCGAGCGCCGTATCGGGGCCTCCGATGACCACTTCAGCTTGCGCATCGAACAGCAGGTGGTGCACAAGGACGGGATTTGGCACAGTTTGCACGCCAGGATTACATGCCGCAATAATCAGATCGCCTCGCCCGAGGAATGGGACCTGGCCAGTCGCTTCTGGAGTCCTTCGGGAAAAGAGCACGAGGATCTGCGTCTCGACACAAAAGGGCGCCTCCACAGTGGTCGGGCTGTCTTTCGCAGCCACGGCCGGACATACGAGATTCCCACGGCAGAACAGGTGACCGCCGACTGGTGCCTTGTCGAAGCCGTGCAACGCCTGCCTCGGATTGCAGATGAGTGGCTGACGTTCGATGTGCTGGAAGACCTCACTGTCCACCGCCCGGACCAGCGGCTGGCATACGAGGGCCCGGATCCGGTCGAGCTGGACGGCGCCACACTGCAACTGCATCGGTTCTGCCAGTTGGGACATGGCATGCTCCCGTACCAGTATTGGCTGGATGACCACCAGCGGCTGCTGCTGTTCACCACTCTCTCGAGAGCCTATGTGCTGGATCCGAAGGCCAAGGCTCTGAAAGGAGACGCGGCATGACCAAGAAAGGCGTCAGCCCGCTCGCCAGCAATCTGGATCGGCGGGATTTCCTGAGACTCACGGGCGCCACGGCACTCGCGCTCGCGACCAAGTCTTCGGCCGGCGCGGCACCGAAACCCGGCGATGCCGAACGCCCGAACATCCTCCTTTTCATCACTGACCAGCAGCACATCGACACCGTCAGCGCCGGAGGCTGTCCATACCTGAAGACGCCCGCGCTGGATCAGTTGGCCAAGAGCGGGGCCAGTTTTCACCTTTCCTACACCGCCAACCCCGTATGCAGCCCGGCCCGGAGCTCGATGTTGACCGGCCGGACCAGTTGCGAAACCGGTGTATACGTTAATGGCAAACCGGTGCGGGACACGATCCCGAACCTGGGGCAGTGGCTCGGCAATCAGGCCGGCTACGAAGCCGTGTATGCGGGAAAATGGCACCTGCCGGCAACATACACGAGCAAGATCCCCGGCTTCCGGGTTCTGCACACCGGCATCATGGGGCAGGGCAACTTGTGTGACAGGGCCGCCAGCCTCGCCTGTGAGGCTTTCCTGCGAAGACGCCAGGCGGACGCGCCGTTCTTGATGGTGGCGTCCTTCATGCAGCCGCACGACATCTGCGAATGGCTGCGTCTCAACATCACGGTGCCAGAGGCGCCCCACTTCCCGGAGCTTGCCGATGTGCTCCCGCCGCTGCCGGAGAACTTCAGGTTCGACCCCGCCGAGCCAGGTGTTGTCAAAAGACATCGGTCCGATGAGCCGCAGAAAGGCAACTGGACCAAGGAGCACTGGCGGTATTATCGGTGGAGCTACTATCGTCATGTGGAGCAGGTGGACGGCGAGATCGGCCGCGTCATGCAGGCCCTCCGGGATACGGGTCAGGACGCGAATACGCTGGTGTTGTTCACCTCGGACCATGGCGAAGGCCTGGCGCATCACCAGATGGTGCGCAAGTCCACCCCGTATGATGAGGCGTCAAAGGTTCCCATGATCGTCGCCTGCCCCGGCCGAGTTCCCGCCGGCAAGATCGATGCCACCCACTTGGTCAGCGGCCTGGACGTCATGCCCACGCTGTGCGACTATGCCGGGATCGCTCCCCCCGAAAACATGCGTGGGAGAAGCTTGAAGCCTCTGTTGGAGGGCACGGAAACCGACTGGCACGATTGCATCGTGACCGAGCACAACAGCGACCGGGGGAGGCTGGTGCGCACGGCTCGCTACAAGTATGTGACCTACGTGGACGACCCGGTGGATCAGTTGTTCGACATGCAGGCCGACTCAGGGGAGACAAAGAACCTGGCCACCCACCGTCAATATGCGAAGGCTGTCGCCGAGCACCGAAAACTGCTCAAAGACTGGGAATCCCAACTCGAAGTCGCCCCGAATGTGCCGGCAAGTACCGCCGCGTGGTGGCGCGAGTTCGAGGTCGAGAAGAAAACGGCGTAAGAAGGCGCCTCGATGTGAAAGGCCAAACGCCGCGCCTTGCCTCAGAGGAAGCAGAATTGATGCCCTTCAACACACTACGAGAATGAGCGATCGGCTGCGCTCACAGCATAGCGCCTCATGTTCACCACATTCTTGAGGAGACGAACCATGGGAAAACTGGCGATCACCGGAGGTCCGAAGGCAGTCGAGAGGGACATGATGCAGCCGTGGCCGGTGTACGACGAGCGCGACAAGAAGGCGCTGCTGGCGGTGCTCGAGAGCCGGAAGTGGGGGCGCAGTGGGTACGACTACTATAGTCACCCAGAAAGCAAGCTGTGGGCCTTCGAGAAGGCCTTCGCGGAGTTCCACGACGGGAAGTTCGCACTCTCCGTTTCAACGGGCACGACCGCGCTGGAGACTTGCCTGCGCGTGCTTGGCGTGGAGGCCGGATGCGAGGTGATCGTGCCTGCCTTCACCTACATCGCCTCCGCCTCGTGCGTGCTGGTGTGCAACGGCGTGCCCATCTTCGCCGACGTCGATCCGCGCAATTACTGCATCGATCCCAAGGCCGTCGAGGCCGCCATCACGCCGCGCACGCGAGCCGTGGTCGCGGTGGACTTCGGCGGCATGCCCTGCGACACCGACGCGCTGGGCGAGATATGCCGCAAGCACGGCATCGCGCTGGTGAGCGACTGCGCCCACGCGCACGGGGGCCAGTGGCGCGGCAGGGGGGTAGGCTCGCACGCGGATATGGCGGCGTTTAGCTGCATGCCCGGGAAGGTGCTCCCGATCGGCGAGGGGGCCATCGTGATGACCAACACCGAGGAGCTCTACCAGAAGGCCTTCCGCTACCATCACGCCGGCCGGGAGCGTGGCGAGGAGAGTATGGACTTCACCTGGCCGGCCACCACGATCCGCATGAGCGAGTTCGAGGCCGCCATCGGCCTCGTGGCGATCACACGCCTGGAGGAGCAGGCCGAGACGCGCTGGAGCAACTTGCGGTATCTCGCCGAGGGCCTGGAAGACATCCCCGGCCTGTCAGGCCTCGAGATCGACGAGCGCGTCACGCGATGGAATCCGTTCCGTTGGCACTTCAAGTTCATCAGCGAGGAGTTCGATGGGATTCACCGGGACGTGTTTCGCCGGGCGCTGATCGCCGAGGGCGTGCCGTGCGGCATCGGCCCAACCAAACCGCTGTACACCTTTAGCATGTTCGCCAGCGGCAAGTGGGGCGAGACGGGCTGCCCTATTCGGTGTCCTCTGTACAACAGCGACATCGACTACACGAAGGTCCGTTGTCCCGAGGCGGAGCGCGTCCACGAGAGCGAAGCGCTGGACCTCACGCATCGGATTCTGCTGGGCCCCAGGGAAAACATGGATCTGATCCTCGACGCGATGCGGAAGATTCGGGAGAACGTGGACGAGCTCAGGACGCTCTGAATCCCGCTGCGTCTTCTGAAGCCGTGGCCTTGGCCCTACCCTTCCCACACGGCGGTCTCCCGCTTCTCGGGAGAGTGATCCTTCGACCAAGCGCTCGCGAAGCAGATCAAGTGGCGACAGGAGCGACTGATGGCCGATAAACCGAACGTTCTGTTCATCCTCTCCGATCAGCACAATGCCAAGGTGCTTGGCCACAAGGGTCATCCGGACGTGAAGACGCCAAGTCTGGATCGGCTCGCCGCCGAGGGCGTCCGGTTCGACAACGCCATCACCCAGAACCCCATCTGCACTCCGAGCCGCGTATCGTGGCTCTCCGGGCAGTACTGCCACAACCACGGATACTACGGTCTCAGTGGGCCGAAGCCGCGGGGGTTGCCCACCATACTCGGCCACTTCCGGCGATCTGGCTACCGCACCGGGGCCGTCGGCAAGATTCACTGTCCGGCATATTGGGTCGAGGACGATTGCGACTGGTTCCACGAGACCTGCGGCGCCAGCATCGGCGGTCGAAGCAAGGAGTATGCGACCTATCTCGCCGAGCGAGGGCTGACCGAACTGGAAGACCACGGTGCACTGCAGGAGTTTGGCGAGCGGGGCAGACAGACCATCGAGGGGCGCCCCTCAAAGGTCTCGTATGAGGACAGCCAGGAAGGCTGGGCGGTGCGGCAGGCGATGGGCTTCATGGAGCAATGCTCCGGTGATGGCAAGCCCTTCTTCACCCACGTCAGCCTGCCGAAGCCGCACCAGTGCTATGCGCCGGCGCAGGAGTTCTGGGACTTGTACGACCAGTCAGCCCTGACGCTGCCGCCGAACGCGGACTACGACCTGGAGGGCAAGGCCCCGCACATGCGGAGGACGGCGAGGGGTTGGCGCGAGCGCAAGTGGCAGCTCTTCGAGCCGAAGACGTTCGAGGCCGGCAGGCTGCGCAAGCTCCACGGGTACCTGGGCAACATCAGCCACGTTGACCACGCCGTCGGCGAGCTTCTGGACTGGCTGAAGGAGCGCGGCCTCGAGCGAGACACCATTGTCATCTACTCCTCCGATCACGGAGACTACGCCTGTGAGCACGGGATCATGGAGAAGGCCCCGGGGATCTGCGCCGATGCGATCACTCGCATCCCCATGATCTGGCGTTGGCCGGAGCGTTTCAACGCGGGCCATACGGCTGAGGAGATCGTCGAAACCGTGGACCTCGTCAACACCGTCTGTGCCCTGGCGGGCATTGAGCCAATGGAGACGTCCGACGGCAAGGACATCTCGCACCTGCTCGCGGGGGGAGCTGGCGAGGTGCGCCGTATCGGGGTAACCGAGTTCGCGTGGAGCAAGAGCGTGCGGAAGGGGAAGTACCGGTATGTCTACTACCCGCGGGAGATGTTCGCCGACGAGTATCCCGACGGCTTCGGCGAGCTGTACGACCTGGGAGCCGACCCTTGGGAGATGAAGAACCTGTACTTCGAGCCCGGCTACGCCGACGTGGTGCGGGAGATGAAGGACGAGCTGACGAACTGGCTCGTCACTACCACCCGGCCGGCGACGCTGCTGCCCTCGAGGCAGTACGTCAGCCCCCAGGCAGTGACGCGGTACAGAAACACGGTCAACTTCGATGGGAGGATTCATCCGGATCGGGTTGGGGAGATCGCGGGCGGGAATTACACGTGAGGGTGAAGGCAGTGGTCAGTTGCCAGTTGTCAGTCAAGGACAAAGGCGAAGCGGCCGAACGGCAAAGGCGGCGAGCCACAGGTACTCGCCTACAGCAAAGGCAGGTCGCGGGCGGCGGCCGGCGGGACAGAGGGAAGGAACAGGCGAGCAGGCCGGCTACTCCCCGAGGGTGACAAGATTGGCCGTGAACGCGTCCCAATCGATGTCCTGATGCTCCGAGAATGGCACCGATGCTCCGACGGAGAAGTCGATGGTGTCGTTTCTGGCTGCCGCCACGTAGGGTTCCGTGCGTTTGGCAAACTCGACCAGTTCGTCGGTCGGACGCCCGGCCCACTCTTCTAGGACCGCATCGAGCACTTCGCCGGCGTAGGGAGTCGGCCAGAGCACGCGAATCCTCAGCAAGGCGGGCCTTTTCAGGTGACAGACGCGCCCGTCCTTCGTCTGGATGAACTCCTCCTCGAGTATCCCTCTGGCGTGCAGCTACTCGCACGCGACGGGCAGGTCAGGGGCGTAGGGTCCGTAGTGATACTTGATGAAGTCTGCATCGGTCAGTCGCTGGCCGAACGGGTGGCGTGGCGTTCGGCTCAGACCGTGGGGTATTGCCAGTCGCCGCGGTAGTTGCGGGTGAGGAGGGTGTTGGCTTCGTCGTCGGCGAGGATTCGCTCGTTGTCGCCGTCCCACTCGATGCTTCGGCCCAGCTTGTAGGAGAGCATGCCGAGGAGACTCATGTTGGTGGAACGGTGGGCTATCTCGATGTCGCAGACGGGCGGCTTGCCGGTTCTGATGCTGCTCAGGAAGTCGGCCCATAGCTCCTTGATGTTCTGATGATCCGGCTCGTTGAGCTGGGGGTCTTCGTGGATCACTGACTGTCGGCCCCTGACCGGATAGAAGGTCCAGCCGTCTCGCCAGCCGAGGTGGAGGGTGCCCCTGGTGCCGTAGAAGTAGCAGCCGATACTGTGCTTCTCGGCGTTGTTGCCGGCGAAGCGCCGATGCTCCCAGGTGCAGGTGAAGGACTCAAACTCGTAACCGACGACCATGGAATCGGGAGCGTCGGAGGTCTGCACCTCTCCGTCGTTGACCGGCTCGCCAGCGATGTGCCGGCCGCCGGTCCCGAGTACTCGCCTGGGGAACTTCTCCTCGGTCCACCAGAGGACCTGATCCAGCCAGTGGATTCCCCAGTCGCCCAACTGGCCGTTTGCGTAGTCGAGGAAGTGGCGGAAGCCCTTGGGATGGATCTTCGTGTTGAACGGGCGCAGTGGCGCCGGGCCGCACCACATGTCCCAGTCGAGCCCGGCGGGCACTTCGCTGTTGGGGAGCGGCCGCTCGCGGCCCCCGCCGTAATGCACGAAGCACCGCACCATGCCGATGTCGCCGGCGTTCCCGTCCTTCAGGAACTTCATCGCGGAGACGTTGTGTGGCGACACGCGCCGGTGCGTTCCCGCCTGGACGATGCGGTTCGTCTCCCGCGCAACTTTGACCATGGCGCGACCTTCGCCGATGGTGTGGCCGACAGGCTTCTCCACGTAGACATGCGCGCCAGCCTGGACGGCCGCGATGCTCTGCAGCGGGTGCCAATGGTCCGGCGTGGCCACGATGACGATCTCGGGCTTTTCCTTCTCCAGCAGTTCCCGGTAGTCTTTGTATATCTTGGGCCTTTCACCGGTCTTCTCGGTTACCCGCTGCCCGGCCGAATCGAGTTGACGCTGGTCCACATCGCACAGCGCCACGACCTGGGACTCACCGGCAGCAATGGCTTCATTGAGGATGTTCATGCCCCACCAGCCGCTGCCGATCAGCGCCGTTCGGTACTTCCTGTCCGTCGTGGGCTGTGCCCGTGCAAGGGGAACACCCGCTGCCACGACGGCGGCAGCCGTCTTCAGAAACTGGCGGCGACTGGGCCTGGAGGTCTCCTGAGCTCGTGTCCGATCACCGTGCATGATACCAGCTCCCTTAGCAGAGCGCCACCGGCTCGTCTTTCCTCGTCTGCCAGACTGCGAACGGCTCAGGGGCAGACTCCGGCTGCCGATCTGGGGGTGCCCCTGACGATCTTCTTCCCGCGCAGTCTGCGGGCCGTGCCCATCGCTGAGTTCGCAGCACGCCAGTGTGGCAGCGCCGTGAGCCATGTGCAGTGCCCGACGGCGGCTGATGGCACGCAACCCATAGAGCCTTCATCGCAGGACATCGGGACCTGCCGCCGGAAAAGGAGCACCACCGCCCGCCTCGGCAGGAGCTTCAAGCATTATGTGGGCCGTGCTCGTGTGTATCTCCGCGTTCTTCAATTCGCTCTGGACAGCGCTCAGTCAAGCGCGCCTGCGACAGATCTCCGCCATCAGCTTCGCCATCGTCTTCCGGGCGTTAACAGCTCTGTTCTTGCTGCCGCTGTTTGTCTATGGCTTCGAGGTGCCGAGGCACCCCATCTTCTGGGCGGCCACCATAGCCAGCGGCCTCCGCGAGGCTACCCAGGTGGTGCTCCTGTCCGTGGGCGTACGGCGAGACTACTACGCTACATACAGCATGTACAACACGGCGCCGATCTTCCTCGTCCTGCTTGCCCCGGCGGTGCTGCCCGAGCGCCTGAGTCTGGGGTTGCTCGTCGGAGCCGCTCTGATCGTGACCGGCGGGCTCACCTTCTACCGCGTCGGCGGTTTCTCCACCCACGGGCTGCTGTGTGCCCTCTTTTCCGCCGTCGGCACGATACTCAATAAGATCGCCCTCTCCTTCTCCACCTGGCAGTTCTTTCCGTTCGTCCTGTTCGTCATCGCCTCCGTTTCGTTGCTTCCATGGGGGTTGCGGCGCAGGCGACGCGGTGACTTGCGCCAGACGTGGCGGCATCCGGGCCTGCTCGTTCTCCTCGCCTTCTTTTCATGCATCGCGACCATCGCGTACTACTCGGCCCTACAGGTGGCACCCGCCACCCGCGTCGGCCCACTGTGGCGCATCAACCTGCTGTTTGCCTTTGTCATCAGCTACTTCCTGCTCCGCGAGCGATCGGACTGGCAGCACCGGCTCATCGGCGGCACTCTCATCCTGGCAGGCTGCGTGGTGGTGTCCGTGTCGTAAACGCCCGAAGCCGGCGCCTGCCAGCGGCGATATTGCCCGGAAACAACTCAGCGGCCCCACAGGTTATCACCATTGACACCATGAGCGACTTCGCTCTGCTCCAGCCAACGTATCTGCTCGGCCTCGCCGGCGTGGCGGTGCCCATTGTCATACACCTCTACGGCCGGCGGCGGCGGCGGGAGGTAGCCTTTCCGTCGCTGCAGCTCCTGAAGGCCACGCAGCAGCGCCAGCGCAGCCTCGTGCGGCTGCGCCGTCTGCTCGTGCTGCTATTGCGCATTCTCGCCATCGCCTTCTTCGTGCTCGCCCTTGCCCGTCCCACGGCCCGCAACGTCCGATGGGCATCCGCCGTGGCGCCGGCTCCCGCGTCGGTGGCAATCGTCCTCGACGACTCCTTCAGTATGGGGCTGCGCCTCGGCGATGAAACTGCCTTCGAGAGGGCGCGTACGGCAGTCGATGCGATCCTGCGGGCACTACGCGGCAGCGACGATGCCGTCATCGCGCTGACCTCCGGACGGTCCGCCCTTCTGCCGGCCAAACTGACCGGGCACGTCGGCGCTCTGCGCGGCGCGCTGCCCCGACTACGAGAGTCCGAGACAGCCATCGGCCTGGGCCCAGCGATAGCGCGCGCCCGCGAATTGCTCGCCGACAGCGGCAGGCCCACCCGGCACGTCTATGTCATCACCGACCTACAGGCAGCCGCGTGGGAGGACGTTAGAGTGTCGCGTGAGGCAGCGCGTTCAACGTCAACGGCCACCGTGGTGGACGTTGGGGCCGCGGAGCCGGAGAACTGGGCGATCGAGGGCATTTCCGTGGCATCGCCTATTGCTCTGGTCGATCGACCCGTCCGTTTGCGGGCCGATATCAGGCGCCACGGCGGCAGGGCTCGCCGGCGAGTAACCGCGTCGCTCGTTGAGGGCGAGGCGAGCCCGGCCATCCCACGGACGATCGCCTTGGAGCCAAATGCGGCCGGCTCGGTCGAGTTTGTCCACCGTCCGAGGATCGCCGGGGACGTCGGCATCAGTATCCGGCTGCAGAGCGACAGCTTGCCGCAGGATAACCAGCGATTCGTCGTCCTGAGGGTCCGGGACCGTCTCGATGTGCTCTGCGTCGAGGGCACGCCGGGCGCGACGCGCTTCCTGAGGCATGCCCTACAGCCGGAGGTCGGCGCTCCCAGCGAAGCCGGGGCAACCGTATCGCGGCCCGGGGCGATCAGCACCTCTGTGGCTCGCGCCGGCGACCTCTCCCAGGCGGCTTTGAGCGGTGCCGACGTCGTGGTTCTGGCGAACGTCGCTCGTCTGGGCCGGGACCGGGCCGACGCACTTATCGAGTACGTGCGCGGCGGCGGCGGGTTACTGGTTTTCCTTGGCGATCGCGTTGACGCGAAGTTCTACAACGAGCTGCTCTTGCCCCAGCTTTTCGGCAGCTCGCGGGCCGTCGCGCTCACGCGCATTGTGGGAGATCCTGCTGAGAGGAGCAGCTCGTTCGCCATCGGCGATTTCTCCACCACGCGGCCGCCATTGGCGGCCTTCGCGGAACCGTCGGCGGGCGATTTGACTACCATCCACTTCTTCGCCCTCTGGGAGATCCGCATTGACGCCGCCCACGCCACATCGCCCCTCGCGCGCTTCGACAATGGCCTTCCGGCGATGCTCGACGCGGTCTGCGGAGCTGGCAGGGCTGTCGTCGTCAACACCACTACCGACGACGCGTGGACCGACGCACCGCGAAAAGCCGTTTACGTCCCACTGGTGCATCGGCTGTGCCATCACCTCGCCCGGGGCGGGCGATCAGCTCCGACGTCGGTACTCGTCGGGGATGACGTTGCCGCTTTCCCGGGTGCACCGGGCGTCGGCGAGCCCAAGCTGTACGATCAGGCAGGCAACGCGTTGACGAGAGCCGTCGTGGGATCGGCCGGGGTTTACCGAGCGGTCTGGGGGCCAGAGGGCCAATCGAAGAGCACGCTTGTGGCGGCCAACGTTGATCCGGCCGAGTCGAACACCGAGCGTATCTCAGCCCGGGCCGCGGCAGCGAAGCTTGAGCCCGTCAAGGCCCGCGTGGTACTCGGGCAAGAGCTGCCGGCACTGCTGCGCGGCGGCATCCCGCGCGCCGTGGACTTCTCGTTGCCCCTACTGCTTCTCGCTATTGCCGCCCTGGCGGCTGAGCTTCTGCTTTCCGCCCGTCCGCGGCTCCGGCGCCGGACCGCGCCCTGACGTCCGCGTGTCACTGTCCGTCAGCGCCCGTGGACTGCCCGCGATGGGACTGCACTCGCCTCCACCGCACCGCCCTCGCATGATCTGTATCGCAACGATGAACGCCGCACCACCCAGCGCGGCACCGATTGCGTTGGCGAGAGCATCCTCCGGCGTTCCATATCGTTCGGGCACGAATAGCTGAAAAATCTCATTAAATATCCCGTACCCGGTCGCGGCCAGGAGAGCACATATAGCCGCGGTGCTCAAGTCATACCCGTTGTATTGGTGGAATGCGCGCAGCATCAGCATGCACAACACGGCGTACGCCAGCATGTGCTCCCACTTGTCCGACAACAGGACCGGGCCCGGATGCCACGGGCTGGGATCGACCGACACGCAAGTGATGAACACCATACACGCTAGTGCCGGCACCCAATGCAGCGCCAGGGAGCGCAGCCTTCCTGCATTAGCTGCATTTTGCCGCGGGCCGTTGTCCTGCCGGGGTTCATCCTGCATAGTGCGTTTTACGATCCTGACCCCGCACTCGCCATCTCCACGAACTCGTCCTCAGTGAGGACTGCTATGCCGAGCTGCTGTGCCTTGTCGTACTTCGATCCGGGCGAATCGCCAACGATGACGTAGTCGGTGTTCTTGCTAACGCTGCTGACGACGCGGGCGGCGAGCCCCTCGGCCATGCCCTTTGCCTGACTCCGGCTGAGCGTCTGGAGGGCGCCCGTGAACACCACCCTCTTACCCGCCAGAGGCGATTCGGCGGCTGCCGACGCCGGCGGCTGCCACTGTAGGTGCACCCCGGCGTCGGCGAGCTTCCTGAGAACGGCGTTCGTCTGCTCCTGCGCAAAGAACGTGGCTACGCTCTCGGCGATACGCTCGCCGATCTCGTGGGTTGCAGCCAGTTCCTCGACCGACGCCCCCCGGAGCGCCTCGATCGACGGGAACGCCGTTGCCAGCACTTGGGCAACGTGCGTGCCAACCATGCGAACTCCGAGGGCAAAGAGCACGCGGGGGAACTCCCTCTGCTCGCTGGCCGCGATAGCGTCGAGCAGGTTCTGTGCGGATTTCTCTGCCAGGCGCTCGAGGGGCACGAGCTGCTCGAGGGTCAGGCTGTACAGGTCGCCGACATCTCCGACCAGGCCGTTATCGACGAGCTGGTCGATGATAGCGGGGCCGAGGCCGTCGATGTCCATGGCGTTCCGGCCGGCGAAATGCTCCAGCGAACGCTTGAGCTGTGCCGGGCAGGCCACCCCGGTGCAGCGGCGCACAGCTTCGCCCTCGGGTCGGACGGCGTCTGCGCCGCACACGGGACACTTCTCCGGAAAGACGAAACCGCGCTCGTCTCCCGTGCGCTTCTCTTTGAGCACGCGCACTACTTCAGGAATCACGTCCCCGGCCTTCTGGATCACAACGTGATCGCCGATCAGTAGGTCTTTGCGCCCAATCTCGTCCTCGTTGTGCAGCGCCGCGTGCATCACGGTGGAGCCATCAACGAACACGGGATCCATAACAGCGCGAGGCGTCAGAGCGCCCGTGCGGCCCACCTGCACCTCGATATCCCGCACTCGCGTGACGGCCTGCTCGGCGGGGAACTTGTACGCCGTTGCCCACCGTGGCTCGTGGGTTGTGGCGCCGGCGATGCGCTGCAGCTCCAGCGAGTTCAGCTTCACCACGACGCCATCGACGGCATACGGCAACTCGTGCTCCCGCTCCTTCCAGTCCTCGCAGTAGTCGGCGACCTCATCGATCCCGCTGCACTTTGCCCAGTGGGGATTGACTTTGAGCCCGCTGTCGCGCAGGAAGGCAAGCTCCTCGTTGTGTGTGGCCAGCGCCAGCCCCTCCGCGTAGCCAATGCCGTACATGAATGTATCGAGCCGGCGCTCTGCCGTGATAGACGAGTCGAGCTGGCGAATCGACCCGGCAGCCGCGTTGCGCGGATTGGCGAACTCCGGCTCGCCGGCCTCTCGCCGCTCGGCGTTGATCCGGTCGAACTCCTCTTTCGAGAGCAGCACCTCGCCACGCGCCTCGAGAATCGCCGGGAGTGAACCGCGCAGGCGCAGAGAGATGCTCCGCACCGTGCGCAGGTTTTGCGTTACCTCTTCGCCGACCCGTCCATCTCCGCGGGTTGCGCCCTGGGTAAGTATGCCGTTCTCATACGTAAGCGACACGGCGAGCCCGTCGATCTTCAGCTCACACACATACTCCACCGGCTCGGCCTCATCAATGGCCAGACGTCGCTTCAGCCGAAGGTCGAACTCCCGCAGCTCGTCGGCATTAAAGGCGTTGCCGAGGCTGAGCATCGGCTCGCGATGCTGTACGGTCCCGAACTCCTCCAACGGCGGCGCGCCCACCCGTTGCGTGGGCGAATCCGCGGTAATGAGCTGCGGATGGAGCGCCTCGAGTTCCACCAGCTCACGAAACAGCCCGTCGTACTCGGCGTCGGATATCTCCGGACTGTCGAGAACGTAGTACAAATAGACGTGGTGGTTGATGAGCTCACGCAGCTCTTGAATACGCTGTTCGGCCTTCGTTTCCGGGCTCACGGCTTGCCCCTCTGCAATCGTTCGAGGTTCGGCTGATGCCTCGCCCGCGCCTCCGTCCTGCGTACCCGTCGTGAATGTTCAGTACCGCGGGCAGGGCGCAGGAAATGTAACACTCGGCCGCGCGCCAGTCAACGGTTGTCGCGTACGCCCTGTGGGGCCCGGGGGCCGGGGAAACTCGTCCGCTGGATGCACGTGCGGGCGATTCCACCGACTGGCGGAGCACACCTCGTGTATGTACGTATGTCGCGCTCGGCGACACAGCGGGCACAAGGTCGAAGGAATGATGGGGGCTGAGAACGAAGTTTCAACTGTACGGGGGAGCAGCCGTCGGCCGCGCCGGCTGCACGAGTGCGGGAATAGCGCCATGGCAGCGTTTGCAGAGGAGTGCCAAGCAGCTCGTCAAAGGCTGGAAGAGCTGATACACGCCGTATGCGGCAGGTGTGACAAGAGCTGCTGCCATCATGGCACAATGCTCGGTTTGGCCGATGTGCCGCGGCTGCACAAGGGCCTTCTACTATCGCCTGACTTCCAAGAGCGCTTCCGCCTCGGGTTGCGTGGGCGCGCGGCGGAGCTCCGAAGCGATCTCCGGGAGCTGGAGCAGGCAGTACAGAGCGCGCTGGGGCCGCTGCCGGAGGTTGGCGGCGGTGCGCGTGAGGGCAAGGCCGACGCGGCTCCGGCTCAAGAGCCCGCGATGGCCGGCGACCGGGGCCGTCTGGCTCTGGCGCTATCGGAGTGGGCACAGTACTGCGCATTCATGGAGCAGTGCGATGCGACCGATCCAGCCGCCCTGGCCCGCCTCCGGCTGTACTCGGCCGTGCGGGCAACGGCTTTCCGCGCACTCCGAGGCATCCCCGGCGGAATCGACGCCCTCGCGGCCTCGGCACCCCAACGGCCGTCGCTGCGGTTCCGAGGCGAACGGATGCCGGCCGAGCGGTGCGTGCTCCACTTTGGCGGATGCCTGGCCGAACAATGGAAGCCGGCCAAATGCGCCGACTTCTTTTGCCCGGCCGACCCCGGCCTGGTCGAAGCCGTACACCTGGCGATGGGCTTCGCCGACTTTCTCATGGCCAACATCGAGCGCATCGATCGAACTCGGCTGCTGGACATGATCCGCCTGGAAGTCCGCCTGGGGCCCTCCTACGCTGTCCCGAAGATCCTGTTTGGCCCCGGGCGTCTCGCCGACGACATCGGCCGCACGCTGAAGGCAGCGTCCCTGTCGCCCGTGATCAATCCGCGCGTGGCGCAATTGATGCTATCCTCGGAGGAGGTACTGCAGCTCCTGAAACGCACGCGCGCGGACATGCCGCAGATCACGCTCTGTGGCACAGTTCAGGCGGCAGCCCTGTACGAGATCGCCCTTGGCCTGCAGAAGGCGGAGCGCAAGGGAGTGCTGCGGCCGTGGTATGTGGTGGCGGACCAGCTTCAGCGCCGCGCCATTCTGCCTCACCCGCTGTGGCAAGACCGAGCAATGGCACAGCCCGTTGGAGCCCTTGAGGTCTACGTCGTGGATGCAACACAGTAGCGCCCCCGCACCGGCGTATCCCGGCCGCGAGAGGCCCAATCCTGTCCTACTAGTCCTCTTGCTTCGGCGGCGCCCCGTCGTCGTCCTCCTCAGGCTCAGGCGCCTGAAACTTGTATCCGACGCTGGGCACCGTGATAATCATCTGCGGATTCCGCGGGTCGCGCTCGATCTTGGCGCGCACCCTCCCGATGTGAACGTCGAGCGTCCGGCTGTCTATCGAGCTGTCATAACCCCAGATAGTCTCCAGGAGCACCTCCCGGAGCATCATCCGCCGCTCGTTTTTCGCCAGCAGGTGCAACAGGTCGAACTCCTTGGGTGTGAAGCGCTGCACCTCTCCCCGAACTTTTACTTCGTGCCGTGCCGCATCGATCTGCAGCTCGCCAAAGTCGAGCAGCTCGCCCTCCTCAGCGGCCTGCGCGTATTCCTTCGTGCGCCGCAGTTGTGCCCGGACGCGTGCCAGCAGCTCCCGCGTCTTGAACGGCTTGGTGACATAGTCGTCGGCCCCAACCTCGAGCCCGACGACGATGTCAATCTCGTCGCCCTTGGCGGTCAGCATTATGATAGGCTTCGTGGTGCGTTTGCGGAGGCGCCGGCACACTTCCACCCCGTCGATGTCGGGGAGCATGAGGTCGAGCAGCACCAGTGCAGGATCGTCGCTCTTTTCCCGCACGAGCGCCTCGACACCGTTGGCTGCGGTGATCGCTTCGAAGCCGTTCTTCGTGAGTACCCGAGCTAATAGATCGCGTATCTGCGCGTCATCGTCTACTATAAGAACTTTGTCGGCCACCGCGCATTCCCTCTCTTGCCGTCCTGCTTGGAGCCCCCGCACCAGCAATGACTACGTGCTTCGGCGTTGCGACTCCTGCTGGCGTCGCATGAATTCCAACACGTCCGAGAGCCGAAAGCGGCGCTGATTGCCGGGAGTCCGAAAATGGTTAAGAACACCGCGGTTGGTGTAGCGACGCACGGTCGTTGGACACACGTTCAACAGCTTAGCCGTCTCTTGCAGCGTGAGCTCCGGATCCATGAGGCGCTCGATGAGCTCGTCCCGGGTTTCACCGGCCGATCTCCTGGCGGCCCTCGATCCCTCTTCCGCCGGCAGGCCAAGCGGCAGTTCGGCTTGCCCCACCTGCCGGGCGCGCAACGCCCTTCTCACGCGGTCCCTGGCGCGCTCTATGCCCGGTGCCAAGCCGCCCTGATACGGCCCAGACTGGCCGAGCAGCCCATGCATTACTGCCCCCGAAGATGTAGAGGACCCCGACGTGGGCGGCGAGACCACCCGCCGCGCCGGCCGTCCCGCGGGCGCGGCCGCCTTGCTCCGGACATCTGCCTCCTGCCGCGCCTCAGTGGCCTCATCCGGCGCCTGGGGCTCTTTCTGCTGCGCCTGCGCCTCGGCCTCGCGCACGCGGCGCTTTCGCTCGTCCATGTACTGCATCCATTCCTGGAGGGTCCTCACAACGCCGTGCCCCCATCTGAGCGCCGACCGGCTACTGCCGCCAGTGCCCAACGATGTAGAGTACCAGAGTCAACAACAGGCTGGCGACAATGCTCACGGCAATGCACGTGCCCAGCGGTAAATAGAACGAGAAGTCACCTCGTTTTACAGCGATGTCCCCCGGTAGCACCGGCCCGCCATGGTCGAGCCACCGACCAACCGCGAGAAGCAAAACCCCGACGGCGGCGATCATCCCCCCAAACACCAACAGCATTCTTCCGACGATCGACGTCACACCTATCCCCTCGGCCCCACTTTCCGCCGCCCTCTCCCGTCATCACCTCGACTCTGTGGTGTCCAAGTCGGGCAGCCAGAGCCGGTGTTGGAGTTCTACCTCGATGCTCCATTCCCCTTCAAGAGTTTTTCGAGTTCTTCAACTGCCTCGTCACGGACCTGACGAGCATATTTCAGATGGCTGCCGTCGTTCGTATCGATGTACTGCAATATCGTCAAATCCGATTCCTCCACCAGCGCATACGCCAGGAGACGCAGGGCATGCTGTTTCTGTAGCCCGGCAGGGGGCTGAAGTGCCTCAGCAAATCGTGAGATGTCTCCCGACTTTTCGGCGAAGTGCACAAACGCCTCATAGGCTTCCTCGCGCGTCAGCTTACCCTCGTGGCGCGCTTGCAGCGCGTCGCGCGAGGCGCGCATGGCGCCGGCGATGGCTTCGTCTGCGGCCGCCATCGTCGCCCGATAATGTCGCTCACTGAAGGACCGAGGGAAGCCTCCGCTCTTCTCCTTTGCCGCCCTGACGTAATAGGTGAAGGCGTCTTTGAACCGTCCTCGCTGCGCATAGAGCTGCCCGAGCAGCCCGTATGCCCGCGGGTCGGGGTTCTTCGCCTGTATCGCGGACAGATACGCCTCCTCCGCATCTCTCGGCGCATCCAGACGGCTGTGCATATCACCGAGCCTCACCCACAGCGCTCCGTTGTCTGGGTCCAGCTCCGCCGCCACCTGCAGCTCCCTCAGGGCCGCTGTCGGTTGGCTCGCCTGCTCGTAGGCCCGCGCCATTGCCAGGCGTGCGGCTATGTTGGCCGGGTCCAGCTCGAGCGCGATCCTGAGCTCCTTGATCGCGTCTTGCCACAGGCCCCGGTCCCCTGCCATATTCCCCAGACGCACGCGCGGCTCGGCAAGTGTCGGATCCAGCGCCGCCGCTCTCTGGAACTCCTTGAGCGCCAGCTCCCACTTCCCGTCAACTAAGTAGGCGTCCCCTAGCTGCAAGCATAACTCCGCCGTTGCGCCCTGGCCCGCTATCTGTCGCTCCAGCCGCATCGAACGATCGTCGATGCCGGTAGGTACGCTCTGCAGCGCTGGACTCGATTGCCTCGGACGCCGATCGCCCGGGTCCTGCGCCCGGGCTTCGAGCTTCTCATCCCCTCCAAGAATCCCCTCCAGGACGGCCTCACACAGCCTATGTGCCATAGCAGACGCCAAGATGCGCGAAGCCGTCGCCTCCCGCGCCTCCAGACCCTCCAGCACCTCCGTATCACCGGCCCGCTTTTCCGCCTGCAGAGGCTTATGACCGCCGGTGACGGCGTTCACCAGCAACCCGGTCACAGTGACCTCCGCTTCCACCAGTGCGTCCGCGGCCGCCAGTTTCCGGACCCCCAGCCCAACCACCCAGTCCACCCCGATGCCACGTCCGAGGCGTGTCAGCGCCGCCGGGTCTGGCTGCGCAGTCACGTCCTCCGGATTCAATTCGCGATCCGCCACCGCCCGCCGGACCATGGCATTGTGTGGGGCGGCTACTGTGGCGGCCACCTGCGCTTCATTGAGCTTGTCAAGGAGCACATTGATCAGCTCTGCCCTGAACGCCCCAGCCGCTGCACCTTCCTCGTCCAGCCACACGACTGCCACCGAAAGACTGGCATCGGCGGGCCGACACACAGCCGTCCCGAGCACCGCCGTCAGCAACGCGCTGGCAGCGTGGCACAGCCATCTCCCGTTACGTGCGCTTCGCTTCACAACTCGCCGAGAGCTGCCTGGCAGGCCGCAATGGCCCGCTTACAGGTCTCAATCCCTTTGACTGCCTGTATCCCCGCCAACCCCTCCTCGATGCTCCTGGCATACGCAGTGATGGCCGCCTCGTATCTGGTCATCGCTTCAGCATAGCGTCCTTGCTGGCGAAGTTGTCCAGCGTTGAGTTGATGGGTGCGCCCGAGGCCGTTCTCGGCCTGTGGCTGCGGTGAAGCGTCCGCGGGCTCCGTTGTTGACCGGATGTCCACTCGCCCCTCCGGCGATGATCGCCAGATCTCGATGTGCGCTGTCGGGCGCGGCTCCTCTTCGTCGGCTGCCTCCGCCACCACTTCGACAGCCGTCCGCTCCCCCTCGCGCTCTTCTTCCGCCAGTCGCACCTCGAGGCTCTGTTCGCCCACAGGTGTTACTATCCCGCTAGCTGCCGCCACCGACGTCTCGAGGCTGCTGCCCGGTATCAGGCGGACGGGCGGAATGCTGTCACCAAAGCCCGACGGGCCGCGAGGCGCCTCAGGCACCCGAGGACGCGCCGGCGTGCGCGTCTGAGGACGGCTCGTCGCCGTGCGGCCTCGCGGCTGCACGCCGGGGCGGGACACTGCCGTACCCGGCGTCCGGCGCAGTTCGAAAGGCGACGCCCCACGAGGGCGGACCGGATACGGGGGCCGCGCTGATCGAGGCCGGACCGCACCTGGCGCTGCGCGCTGCACAGTACCTGCGCCCTCCGCAGGCGCGCGCTGTGTCGCCAGAGCCACCGCTGGCGTCGGCGACTGCTGCTGTTTCTGCCGGTTCAGGACGCCGATGCTCAGCACGAGCACCCCGGCGCCCAGAAGAACGGCCGCGACGCCGGCGAGCTGCCAGGACCTGCGCCCTCGACGCCACCATGGCCGGACGAGGGCGGTGCTCTCCTCGGCGCCATCGCCCAACAGCATGTCCAGCTTCTCGCGCTCGGCGGTGCTGTTGGGGTCGATCTCGAGTACTACACGGTACTCGCGGATCGCCGAGGTGGTCTGCCCCATCTGTTCGTACAGCAGCCCCAGCAGCGCGTGGCCCCCCCGATGCCGTGGCTCTCCCACGATAGCGCGACGGCACAGCTCGATGGCGCCGCCAATGTCCCCACGATCTTTGAGTTCGCTCGCCCGGTGCACCAATTCGTGCGGCCCGTGCGCCGACCCAGGAACGCCCCGTGAGCGCCCCCCAGCGAGGGAAACGCCACACTGGCTGCAGAACTGTGCGTCGTCGTCGTTCCGCCTACCGCAATCCGGACAATACATGGCCGCGAGCGTCAGGCTCCTTTGTATGCGTTCGGCCTACTTGTATACGACCTTGAGGGGCAAAAGCTAGACAGAAGTACGGTCGCATTATACCGCCGCCGTCAAGGCGTGTCAACTCGAACAAATGATCGATGAAACGTGGAAAAACGGCCGTTGTGGGAAGAGCTGCCCGGTCCGCCGGGCCATTGCAGCTCGCGCGTAGTACTACAACCGTGTTTGTCATTCTGAGGAGCAAAGCGACGAAGAATCTCGCCGTGCGACACCCTTCTTGCGTCAAAATGGAGATTCTTCGCTCCGTTGCACTCCGCTCAGAATGACATGACTTCCCAAGCACGGTTGTAGCAGTAGGCGTCACCTGCGAGGCCGGATTCGGCCGGCCTGCTGCGGAGAGAAGGACGCCCACGGCTCCGTTCATCGGTGTGCCACCGACGGCCATTACTGGGCATCTTGGACGACAGCGCGCAGCGTTTCGAGGCCCTCTTTTGCCACCTCGACCGGATCGCGCTGCCAGTAGGCTGGGTTGAACAGCTCGAGCGAGTAGTAGCCCGAGTAGCCCATGGCCGACAGCGCGGCGAAGATCTCGGTGAGCGGAAACGTACCGCGACCGCAGAAGACACGGTCTGCGTCGGTAAGCCCCGGTTTGTCTGGCGCATCGTTCACGTGTACCAGGCCAACCCGGCACTCTGGTATCTCGGCGAGGTGCCCGGCGCGCGACCCACCCACATGGAAATGGAATGTATCCACCACCAGATTGGCACCGGGATGATCTGCGCGGCGCACGATCTCCCACGCCGTCGTCACATTCCGCACCTGCTTGGCCCCCTGGAGGAATTCGAGTGCCGGTGTGACGCCGAACTCGTCCGCGATCTCGCACACCGCGCGGTAGTCATCCGCCGCCCGCGCCAGGTCTCCTTCTGCCCCGGAGACGCATGCGACGACGCAACCGCAGCCCAGCGCTCGCGCCTGGGCGAACCTGCGCCGGCACTCGTCCCGTGCGGCGGCCTTCGCGTCACCCTCAGCGTACATCCAGCCGGTCACGGCACAGATCTCGGGTACGGCAAGCCCCGCCTCCTCAAGCCACCTTCTCACTTCCTTGAGGTTACCGCCATCTTCCTCGAAACGAGTCAGCTCATCGCTCCACAGGCCGATCCCCGCATACCCGGCGGCGGCGGCGATCTCTATCTTCCGACGCAGGTCTGGTTCCTGCTTGATGGTGACAGTATTGAGACATGATCGCACCGACATTGGCTCTCGCCCTCCGAGGTTTGAGTGCTGCCGCAATGCCGACGCCTTGAGCCCGGCGCCGTTGCTCTCGCTACTCCGCGCCACCGAGCTCCTCGAGCCGTATACGAGCCTGCGCTGCCAGTGGCGAATGCGGATACTCCCGCAGCAGCCGTCGGTACTGCAGCGCCGCTCCGCGCTCGTCCGCGAGCCCCTCCTCGCACAGTCGGCCCACCGCCAGTATCGCCTCCGCCCGAAGACCGCTATCAGGCTGCGTGGCAATCAGCCGCTGGTAAGCACTGCGAGCGTCAGCAATCTTCCCTTCTTCGGCCAGGATAGACGCCAGGAGCATGAGGCCCTCATCCGCGAGCGGGCCTCGCGGCTTCGCCGCCATCAGCTCCTCAATGGCCTGACGCGCCCGTTCGTACGCGCCGAGGTCGCGCCGATTCAGTGCGGCGATGAACCGCTCGGCACCGTCCGGATCAATGGCCATGTCGCCCCTGATGACTTGCAGGCGACGCAGAGCATCGTTGGCCTCCGGACTTCCCGGGGCATCGTCGGCAAATTGCTCGAAGAGCTCCGCCGCCCGCTCCACGTTGCCCGACCGAAATGCGCACTCGGCAACCATGTACCGGGCGCGCGTCGCGGCGCCTGGAACAGGAGCAGGCCATCGCATCACGGGCGCGCGCGGGGCGTCGGCGAATGGCGGTGGAGGTGGGGGCGGGGGCGGGATAACGTGCGACCGGGCGCTGCCAATGGCTGCATAGCGCTGCGCCGCTTGGTCGTGCTCGCCGAGGGCGAAGAGACAATCGGCGATGCCCGACGCCACCTGGTGGCGCGTGAGGGGCCCTTGCCCCCGAACGGCCTCGTAGAGCGTACGCGCGCGGTCGATCTTCTTCACGTGTTGCAGATAGATCTCAGCCAGCTCAAAGAGCACCCGCTGGTCGGCGGTGGCCAGCGATCCCTCCGTTAAGATCCCTTCGAGCGTGTCGGCGGCCGCCTGCCATTGCCCCTGCGCCGCCTGGGCCTGCGCCAATCCGAGGGCCACTTCCGCGTTCTCGCCCGCGTCGTCCGCCGAGGCGCGTATCTGCCCGAAGAGCTCAGCGGCGGCGGCAGCGTCACCTCGCTCCAATAGAGCCTGGGCCAATGTGCGAACAAACCGGCGAGGGGTACGTGCCAAGGCCCCATCGCCCGCGAGAAGCTCCGCGGCCTTCGGCAGGGCTCCACTTCTGGCATAGGCGCGCGCCAACACGGCGACCAGGGCGGTGTTGCCGGGGTGCTCCTGCAGCAGCGCCTCAGCTTTTTCGATGAGGAAGGGCAGCTTGCCCTCGGCCTCCGCCAGCTCTGCCGCGGAGAATGCTGCCGCAGGAATGGGATCGGTTTCCGCACACGCGGCGATGGCTGCCATCAGGTACTCCTCGATGGCTCCCTCCGAATCCAGCAGCGCCTCGCGCACCTTGGCCATCTGCTGCGCAAACGCCGTCTTCTCGCCGAGGCGCTGACGAGCCTCGCTGTACGTCTGCAGCGCGAGATCGTATCTGCCACGTTGGTATAGCAGTTGCCCGTACCTCGTTATGGCCCGCGGATCGTCGGGCTGGTAGGCGGACGCTCGCTTCAACGCCTCGACTGCCGCGGCATCGTCCCCCTGGCGCATGTACACGTCCCCGAGCGCTGAGTACAGCGACACGTTCTCCGGCTGCAGCGCCACCGCGGCCTCGTAGTGGCGCCTTGCTTCCTGCAGATCTCCCTCCTGTTGATGCAGCCACGCGACACGCTGATGCAGGGCGGCGTCGTCCGGGAACGCCGCCAACAGCTTTTCGTACTGCGCCACGGCGTCGGCATAGCGCCGTTCCCACATGTGCAGGTCCGCGAGTCGCCGCCGCAGTACCGTGTCCGCTGGCTCATCCTCCAGTTGCGCGCGCAGGCCCGCGGTGTACGCTTCCAGGCCCCCGTGCTGCTTCTTGAGCTGATAGAGCCGTTTGGCGATAGTCTCGGCCTCAGGCCGATCGCTCAGCAGCCGCTCGCACAGGGCTGTGGCGCCGCCAATGTCGCCGCGACGCTCCAGAACAGTGGTGAGCCTGAGCGCCAGAGTGACATTATCCGGGTTGCGGGCAAGCTCTGCGGCGACGACCGCCTCGGCCGCGGCGAGATCGCCGGTTGAGATATGCAGGTTCGCCAGGAGCTGCGCGGCTTGGCTTCGCCAGAGCGACTGCGGACACGTCTCCAGCAAGGCCTGGTACTCGGCGATGGCCTCGCTCGGGGCGCCGCTCGTCTCGAAAGCCCGGCCGGCATGAAAGCGGGCCGCTGCTCGCACGTTCTCGTTGTCGGCGTGGCGTGCCAAGGCCGAGTGGCATACGTCAATCAGTGCGTCGTAGTTGCGCACCCGCATGTAGGCCGAGGCTGCCTGGTTCAGAGCGGCAACGGCCAACCCCGCGCCGCCGAGCTGGAGCGCCCGCCGAAAAGCCGCGGCCGCTTCGGCCGGCCTATTAGCCGCCAGCAGGTCGCTGCCGACGCGATAATGTATCTCCGCGCGCTCGGCGTCGGTCCGGCACCTGCGAAGCTGCTCGCGATAGATCTCCAGCGACCGCTCGATGCCCACCGCGTCTTGCTCTAGTGCGCGACCCATGTCTCGCGCCTGCCTTTCCTGCGCGAGCACGGCGGCCGCCACCAGCGCTCCCACCATCACGCACATCCCGGTATGCCAAAGATTCCGTTTCATCCTCTGTCCTTGGCCGTTCTGTAGGGCCGGGGATGCCTATCCCCGCCGGCTCTTGCCGTTGGGCCTTTATCGTCACGCCGTTATTGTAGGGCCGGGGTTGCCTAACCCCCCCCGCCTTTGTCTCAGCCGACACACCCAGCACCCGCCAGCCCAGCGATCTTCATGGTTTCCGGGTGTCCCACCGGGTCATGACCAACTACCCCAAAGATTTGACCCAGGGCCGCATTGTAGGGCGGGCCCCTGTCTGAAGCGGGGCCCCGTAGGGGGCTTGCCCTAGCCCGCCACCTTCGGCCGAAGGCCGATTCCTTCGCCTCAGCCGAGCTGTGCTGCCCCAGACCCACGCACCCATACTGCTCTGCGACTCCTGCTACGTAGCGAAGTGCCTTCGCTACTTCGCAGAGTAGCAAGCGGCCCGCTGCGTAGCACGAGTCTTCATGGTTTCAGAGTGTCGCAACGCGACATGATGACTGCTTGGAAGGTTGCCTTGCTCAACCGCCATCATCTGTCATTCCGCCGCGCGCCTTTGCCTCTCTCCCTTCCCCTTACCTCATTGCCCTGCCGCCTTTGCCTTTCCTTCTTGTCCTTCCCCTCCATTGTATGCCGCCTCCGTCACATCCCGCACACGATCCCCGTGTGGCACGGCTTGCTCGCAAGCCGTGCGCCCCTCGCACGCACCACTCTCTCCAGCCCGCCCTTGCCGTCCGCCTTCCCTGTAAGCGGTAACCCGGACCGACGGCAGGTGGGGAGGACATTGCCGTTCGCCCCAGGAATACCGCTCCGGACTCCCCCGCGAATGAGGTTGGGAAGCCCCAGACGTGGAGGGAGAGGAGACTCACCATGAGATCCATGAGGGCAGCGGTCTTGGTGTTTGTGGTTGCGGCGGTGCTTGGCGCCGGCGTCTTAATCACGCGTCAGCGGGGGGCGGGCAAGATCGGGGTCCGTTGGACTGAGGCGTCGCGGGGGAAGATACTGCCGGGCATCGCGCCAGAAAGCCTCACGGTCAGCCCCGACTCGCAGCATGTGGCCTATGCCGCGCCGAAGGGCAACAAGCGGGTCGTGGTGGTGGACGGCACGGACGGCCCGGAGTACGACGGCATCGGCGCGTCCGGGCCCATCTTCAGCCCCGACTCGCACCATGTGGCCTATCACGGGGGGAAGGGCGACAAGCACGTCGTGGTGGTGGACGGCAAGGAGGGACCCGAGTACGACGGCATCGCGAAGGGCACGCCCATCTTCAGCCCCGACTCCCAGCATGTGGCCTATGGCGCGCGGACGGGCCGCAAGTGGCTCGTGGTGCTGGACGGCAAGGAGGGCCCGGAGTACGACGGCATCGGAGAGGGCCCCCCCATCTTCAGCCCCGACTCGCGGCGGGTGGCCTATGCCGCGCGGACGGGCAACAAGTTGCTGGTGGTGGTGGACGGCAAGGAGGGGCCCGAGTACGACGGCATCGGAGAGGGCGATCCCGTCTTCAGCCCCGACTCGCAGCGTGTGGCCTATGTCGCCAAGAAGGGCGACAAGGCGGTCGTCGTCGTGGACGGCACGGAGGGCCCGGAGTACGACGGCATCGGAGAGGGCACGCTTCTCTTCAGCCCCGACTCGCAGCATGTGGCCTATGGCGCGCAGACGGGCAACAACTGGCTCGTGGTGGTGGACGGCCAGGAGGGCGCCGAGTACGACGGCTTCGCCGAGGTGATCTTCAGCCCCGACTCGCAGCATGTGGCCTATGGCGCGCGGACGGGCAACGACTGGCTCGTGGTGGTGGACGGCAAGGAGGGCCCGGAGTACGACGACGTCATGGAGGGCACGCCCATCTTCAGCCCCCACTCGCAGCATGTGGCCTATGCCGCGCAGAAGGGTGACAAGTGGCTCGTGCTGGTGGACGGCAAGGAGGGGCCGGAGTACGACGACATCGGAGAGGGCTCCCCCATCTTCAGCCCCGACTCGCAGCATGTGGTCTATGCCGCGTGGAAGGGCGACAGGCCCGTCGTGGTGGTGGACGGCAAGGAGGGGCCCGAGTACGACGCCATCGCGGCTCTGATCTTCAGCCCCGACTCGCAGCATGTGGCGTATGCCGCGGGGAAGGAGCAGAAGTGGCTGGTGGTGCTGGACGGCAACGAGGGGCGGCACTACGACGGCATCTGGGCTCTGATCTTCAGCCCCGACTCGCAGCGTGTGGCCTATGACGCCAATAAGGGCGGCAAATGGGTCGTGGTGGTGGACGGCAAGGAGGGCCGGGAGTACGACGGTATGCTCCGCGGCAGCAGGGCCGTCTTCGGCGACGAGCGCCATCTGCACACGCTGCTCGTCCGGGGCGTCGAGATCTTCTTTGTGCGCGGCGAAATCGTGCAGCCGTAGCGCGGGAGCCGGGCAGGTGCGCCTGCCCGCCGCCGTTGCCTCCCGCCTTCATCCTCTCCCCATCACCTTTGTCCTCTCTCTGCGCTCTCCGTGTTCTCTGTGGGTTACTGCCTCTGCTTTCCCAACCACCGAAAGTAATCCCTCACCAGCTCCTCGAAGTCCAGCGGCAGCGTCTCCGGCGGCACTATCGGCTCTTGGCTCTCCGCCTCGACCCTCTCCGGCGACTGCAGCTTCGGAGGGCTCTTGGGTATCTCGTAGGGCTTCGCCTGCACGGCCTTTCGTTCCGGTCGGTGCTCCTTGGTATGCAGTGAGCGCTGCGCGTCCAGCATCTTGCGAAGGATGTCGCCCTGCGTCTGCAGCGTCTCTCGACCGGCCCGCACCTGCCTGAGATCCTCCTCCACCTCCTCCATCTGCCCCGGCACGTCCCCGAGCTGATCGCCGAACTGGCCCTGGCCATCCTGCTGAGCTTGCTGCAGCATCTTCTCCAGCGCGCCGCGGATCAGCTCCTGCTCTGCGGCGAGCTGCTGCAGCGTTCCGCTCCCCGGCACGAGGGGAAGCCCAGTTTGTCCGAGCTGCTGCGCCGTCTGTTCGTTGAGGGCCTGCTGGCCCTGCGCCATCGCTTCGAGCTGCTTGAGGTACTGCTCCAGCGCCATCCTTTGCGAGGCGCCCGCTGCTTTCTGCGCCAGGCGCAGCAGTTCCGCGGCGCTCTCGTTGAGTACACGCATCGCCTCACGCTGCTGCGACAGCGCCCGAGCCGGCCCGGCGCCACGGATCTCGCGCACTGCCTGCGTCGCCCGTTCCGCGCCCGCTTCTGCCCGCTCGGCCAGCGACGGATCGACGACGGACGTCTCCCTGGACAGCCCGCGAAGCCCTCGCGCCAACTCGCGCGCGCCGTCGGCGACGGCCTCTTGCTCCCGCGCGAGCCGCTCCAGCTCCTGCTTTCCACCGAGCAGTTGCCGCGCCAGGCGGCTCGACAGCGGCTCCGTACCCTCCATGAGCTGCTCCTGCTGCTGCGAGAGGTACAGCGCGTCGCGCGCCATTTGCTGCAGCCGGGCCGGCAGGCCACCGCGCGCATCGCCAAGCGCCGCGGCCTGTCGCTGCTTCAGGCCCGCCACGAGTCGGCGCAGGGCCGAGAGCGCCCGCGCCTCGGGTGGAACCGCCCGGTCAGGCCGTTGCTCACGCAGACGCTGGGATGCCTCCGCCATATCGCGTTGTGCGCCGGCCGTGTCAGAGAGCCGCCCGATCTGCTCGGCAGCCTCCGGCTCTGCCTCCGCCAGCTCATCGGCCAGCTCTGCCAGCAGCTCCCTCAGATCCGCCGCGTCGCGCGCGATGGCGTCCTGCTCTTCGGCCTGCTTCTGCAGCTCTCGTTCCTCGGCTGCACCGCGCTGCTCCGGCGCCTCGGCCGCCATCGCCTCCGTGCGCTGCTTCAACTCCGCCTCTCGCTGGACGAGCCGCTCGGCCATCTGCACCGCCTGCCCCAGCCGCTGCTCGCGGTACACGCTCTTGAGCAGCTCGATGGTCTGGTCGAGCCGCTGCAGGAACTCCTGCTGCATATCGCGTGCCTGGAGAAGCTGCTGCCGGATGGCATCCCGGTCCACGTTCCCCAGCGCTTCCTGGATGCGATCCAGCGACGCCCGCAAGCCTTCGTCCAGCGTCTCCCGCAGGAGCTGCTGGAGTTGCCCGACTTTCTCCATCATCTCCGGTGTGATGAGCTCGTTGACGGCCATCTGCTGCATCGTGTTGGCGATGGCCTGGTCGAGTTGGTGGGTCAACGCCTCGACGCGCTGCATCGCGTTCTGCAACCGCCCCGTTTGACCTTCAGACGTGGCCCTCGGCTTCTCCAGGTCACGGGCCAGCCGGTCCAGCTCCTCGCCGAGTTGCTGCACCTCGTCCCGCAGCTCGTCCAGCGTCTTCGCCTGCGCTTCCTCGGCTTCGGCAAGCTGGGTGCCGGCCTTGGCCATCGGCAGGTGCGCGAGCCGCATCACGTACGTGCGGGACACGGCCCGCTTTGGCCCGGAGACGGCATCGTTGTCCGTCGCAATCGCACGGTAGGCGACGGCGTCGCCCGGCACGAGGTGCATCGGCGAGAGGTCGAGGGTCCGTTCCAGGCGCACGGTTGTGGTGCCGGGACTGGCAAGCTCTCGGCTGTGCCAGTCCGACGCGTCATTCACTCGATATTGCAGGGCAACATGCCCGAGGCCAAAGTCGTCGGCCGCGGAGACGACGAAGGGAATCGGAGCAGGCTCCTCCAGCGACATGTCCTTGCCCGGCTCCTCGATCCGCACGACCGGTGGCGCGTCAGCGAGCGCCTGGATGTGCAAACTCATGGCCGGCAGCCCTTCTCCCTCGACGAGCAGACGGCATGTAACGTCTCTCAATAGGGTGAACCGGGCCTCACTGGCATCTTTGGCGCCCGCCGCCATGGGAATGCTCTTCACCGACGCGCTTTCACCGGCCACTTCCAGGCGCGCCCAGCCGCTCAGGCGCCCACTGACGGTCACCTGGGTGCCCACGAGCGCTGCAAGACTGCGGGGCATGTCGCTGATGATGCGCGTCGGCAGGCCCGAGTAGCTCGGCGGCGTGAGCTTGATGGCAACGTCGGCGATACGCGGCGCAGCAGGCGCCTCAACGGTGGGCCGACGCGGCGAGACCCGAGCAGGAGGGGCCGGAGGCACCGACGCCGACCTGCTCGGCGCGGCGAAGAATGCCTGGAGCGACTGGGGAAAGAGCGCGACGAGCACAGCGCAGAGGCATCCGGATACGGCGAAGCTATGGGCGGCACGCCGGACCCCGGCAAGATCGACGGCCGTGTGAAGGGCGAGGGGCTCGACGGCGGCACGGGCGTCGTGCATTAGTGCCCGCACCAGTGCCATGGAGTAGATGTCGGGCTGCCGCGCAGCGGCCAACTCCACGGCGCTGAGCAGCCTGTCGTCAAGCTCGGGAAAGGCCCTTTCGACGTGTGCCGCGGCCGCGTCCAGGCTGGGTTGCCTGAGCAAGGGCAGCGCGGCGCCGGCGAGGCCGGTGGCGATGATTGCGCCGGCGCCGACCAGCAGTCCCACCCGTAGAGGCCACGCGGGCGGGCCGATCCGTGTGATGAGAACGGCTGCGGCGACGATGAGGCTCAGGCCCGCTGCCATGAGCAGCGCGCTGCGCACCACCCGACGCCACACCAGGCGGCGACGCACAGCCTCGATGCCTTCCCGCAGCGGGGCAAACTCCGTCGCCAACTCCTGCCCTGCAGCCTCGCTGTCGCCCAATGCTCAATTTCCTCCGAGCTCGCCATTGGCCACTGGCCGCCGAACACTGCCGTGCTGCTAGGCGCCTTGTGCACCTCGTCCGACGCCCAGTGCCTGCTCCAACACCTGCCGCTCCTCCTGCGAGAGCTGCTGTTCCGGCTCGCCGCCCACCACCTGCTTGGCGTAGACGCGGCATTCCTCCAGGCTGTATATCGAGGTGAGAACGAACCCGGAATCCGTCTCATCGAGCAGCGCCGTGGAGAAGCTCATGTTCCCGCCAATGCTCTCGTCGGCATTGTATTTGACGAGCGCCACCTTCCGCAAGCTAGTTCGCTGACGCCGCGACAGCTCTTCGGCGAGCCCGGTCGCTTCGGCGGCCCTCCTCGTCGCCATCTCAGCGTTCGCCAAGTGCGCCTCAAACATCTCCGCCGCGCTCATCCCCTGCATGTCGCGCACCAGATGGCGCATGTGGGGCGTGACCGCGCGCACCCGGCGCGTCAGTAGTGCCGCCCAGATCAGTAGACAAACGCACAGAGCACATGCCACGGCGGCGATCAGCCCGGCTTCCTGCTCAAGCGCCGAGAGGAATGCGTTCATGGACTACATCTCCTCAGGCGGCACATCGTCGCTGCACGTCGCATCGGCATTGTCGCTGCCTGCCCTCAGTCCGAGGCTTCTCGTCGCGCGCGCACTGCTCCCCGCTCCAGCGTTATCTGCGTGCCCGGGGTGACCTCAATGACGCACGTCGTCTCCTTCACGCTCACCACTCGTCCGTGGATGCCCCCGGCCGTGATGATCTCGTCGCCGCGAGCCAGGCTCGTCACAAGCTCCTTGTGGCGCCGCGCCGCATCGCGACGGGGCTTGATGACGAAAAGGTAGAATATGACGAGGATCCCGGCGTATGCGACGAGCAGTATTGCCCAGGCGAACTGCGTGTCCATAATGGTCGGTCCCCTCGCACCCCGTGCTCGGGCTAGACGCTGACGGCCACTTTAATGCACTCACTCTTGTGCTCGTCGGCGAATACGAGCGCCTCTTCCGCCTCATCGAGCTGATAGTGGTGCGTGATCATGCCCTTGACATCAATGAGCCCGGCAGCCACGGCGGCGATAGCGCGCCCGTACATGTTGGCATAGCGAAAGATGCCGCCCACGTCCAGCTCTCTGCTGATCAGATCGGGCATCGAGACCGGCACCTCGTCCTCGGGTGGGATGCCTATGAGGATGACACGACCCCCGCTCTTCACGGCGCGAAGCGCCTGTCCGATGGTCTGGCTGGCGCCGGCGGCGTCGAGCACCGCGTCGGCGCCGCGGCCATCGGTGATCTCGCGGATGGCCTCCACCACGTCGCACTGCCCCGCATTGAGCGTATGCGTGGCGCCCAGACGGCCGGCGAATTCGAGTCGTGACTGTTCGACATCCGTGATGATCAGGGTCGTAGCGCCGCGGGCCTTGGCTGCCTGCAGCGTGACCAGGCCGATTGGGCCCGCACCGAGGACCGCCACTGTATCGCCTGCGCTCACCCCGGCACGGTGTGTTGACCACATGCCCACCGCCAGCGGCTCCATTATCGCTCCCTCTTCCGTGGAGACGTGCTCGGGCAGTCTGAAGGCGAAGTCGGCGGGCGAAGTGACGTACTCGCAAAAGGCGCCGTCCACCGGCGGCGTGGCGAAGAAGACGACGTCAGCACACAGATTGTAGCGGCCCTCGTGGCAGAACTCGCATCGCCGACAGGGCACACCTGGCTCCAGCGCCACGCGATCCCCTGGCGCAAGCGCGCTCACCTTCTTCCCCACCTCCACCACCTCGCCGGCGCACTCGTGCCCCAGGATCATGGGCTCTTCGACGACGAAGTGTCCGATACGACCGTGGCGATAATAGTGGATGTCGGAGCCGCACACTCCCACCTGCCGGATGCGGACGATCACGTCATACGGCGAGGCCAGCGACGGCACGGGCAGGTGGTCGATCCGCAGGTCTTCCACTCCGTGCAGCACCGCCGCTTTCATCGTTTCCGGCATAGCTGTCACATCCTTTCAAGTGCCAGGCGACGCACGGCGCGCAGCTCCGCCGTCGATCACGCGCCGCAGCACGTGCGGGACGTTCGTCGTGATGCCGTCCACCCCCGCGGCGAGCAGTTCGCCCATGGGTTCTTCGCTATCTACCGTCCACACCCACAGCGGCATGCCGCGCTCGTGCGCCGCCGCCAGCAGCTCGTAAGTCACCGTGGTGAAGCTCGCCGAGATCAGCCGCGCACCGCACCCCGCCGCCCGCTCGACGAGTTCCGCGGCGTGGGCATCCCTGTCTGCCGGCGGATCCTTGCTGACTATCCATCCCAGAGGCGTCCCGGGTGCCAGCTCGCCGATGCGTGCCAGTGTGGCCTCGTGGAACGAAACTACCATCACCGAGTCCGCCGCACCGCACCCCGCGATGACGTCCACCACCTCGGCCTCGATGTCGGTCGCCTTTATCTCAGCCGCGCACACCGCCCCCGGCGTGATAGCCGCCAGGCCCTCGGCGAACGTCGGCACGCGCTCGTCCGCCATGGCCGGCGACATCCAACTGCCGGCATCCAGCTTCCGGATGTGCGACAACGGAGTCTCAGCAACGGCTCCGCTCCCGTTCGTCGTACGATCGAGCGTGGGATCGTGCAGGCACACCAAGACTCCGTCGCTGGTGCGCCGGACGTCCAACTCCACCGCCTCCGCACGCCTTTGCAGCGCCTTCCGAAACGCGGCGATCGTATTCTCGGGCGCCTCTTTCGACGCCCCCCGGTGGGCGATGCACACGGGCGGCCCTCCGAGCGCCGTCAGAGCGCCGGCAGGCCCCCCGGAGGCGTCAGCCTGTATTGGCGTCATTGGCTCTGTCAATCCCCATTTGTGGCCCCGGCAGCCCGCGTGTGCCCCAAAACATCGCCGCGATGCTCTGGCGACGAGACGGGCCCAGGACCGCCGCCTGTGGATAAACGGGTGGAGAATGTTAACATAACGCGTGGATAACTGTATCCCAGCATACCAAATTGAGCCCACTCAAGCCCACTTTCCACGCTTTCAGCCTGTTCCGCGGGCTGCTCATGGTCCCCCGCAATCCGCCCGTGCCTTCCCGCAAGCAACCCGCGACACCTCCCCCCGAGAGGCCATGACGCCCTCTTCGAACGCGCTACTGCGCACGCCGCCCGACGGCCCGGCTGCGTGCACCACTATTCACATGCGCATGCGTCTGAGCCAGCCAATCCAGAAGTCGAGCGCGATTCGCGTGCTCGACTTCAGCGTACTCCGGCGTTCCGGCGAGGTTCTGCAGCTCGTTCGGGTCCTCGCCCACACGGAAGAGCTGCGCTTTCTCCCACCGCGGATCGTAGACGTACTTGTATTGCTCGTTTAGGACCATTTTCGCCGGCCCGAGCTCGCTGAAGACCTCGGCGCGGTGCGAGTCAGCGTCACCGGTAAGCAGGGGTAGAAGGCTCTTGCCGTAGGAGCCGCCGCTGTCGCGCACTGCCGCAAGCTGCAGGAACGTCGGAACGAGATCGTTCAGCTCCACCAGAGCATCAGTGCGCAAGCCCTGCCTGAGCCCTTTCGGCCACCAGATGACCAGAGGCACGCGGACGGATGCTCCATAGAAGAGGCTCTTGCCAAACATCCCGTGGTCGCCCAGCATCTCCCCGTGGTCGGCACAGTAGACGATCACCGTGTTGTCCAGCCAGCCCCGCTGCTTGAGCGCGTCCACGATGGCCCCCACGGCGTCGTCAACCAGCGTCACCATGCCGTAGTATTGCGCCCGCATCTTGCCCATGGCCTCGGGCGGCATCTTGCCGGACTGCTTCTCCGCTTTGCGCTTCAACTGCAACGGCGACGTGTCGTGGGCATCTTCGAGCGCCGCGTCCATCGCATTGGGATCATACATCGTCCCATAGTGCCCCGGCGCATCCCACGGCGCGTGCGGCCCGCCCCAGTTGGCCCACATGAAGAAGGGCTCGTCGCCATCGTACTGCTTGATCCACTCGGCGGTCTTTCGGCCGATGTAGGCGTCGTGGAAGTCCTCCTCGCTCATCGGCGACGGCTCGGCGTACCAGTGTGGCACCTGGCCGCGGCGCTTCAGGTAATCCTGACGTAGGGTCTCGAAGGTTCCGCGTTCCCGCAGGTACTTTCGGTAGGGGCACTCTCTGTTGCCGATGCCCGCCATGACCTTGCCGCAGGTGGCGTGCACGCTGTCGAAGCCGTAGCTCCCGATCTCCTCGATCTTCTGCGGATCGTCCAAGCTCTCGTACGGCACCTGGCCTCCCAGGTGCATCTTCCCGACGAGGGCCGTGTGATAGCCCGCCTCCTGCAGCGCCCGGGTGAAGGTCCACTGCCCGTCAACCATGTAGCCCTGATTGAGGTACACGCCGTGATTGTGGCAGTAGCTCCCGGTGATCAACGAGACGCGAGAGGGCATGCACAAGGGCGCCTGGCACACAGTGCTGCCGAGAAGAACGCCCTCCCGGGCCAGAGCGTCGATGTTCGGCGTCTTAACGATCGGATGCCCGGCGCACCCCAGAACGTCGTAACGGTGTTGATCGGACTCGAGCACAAGGATGTTCGGCTTCTGCCCTTGCACGGCCGCCTCGGCTGCTCGGGCTCGACTCGTCGCTGCGGACATGGCCATGGCGCCTCCTACGGTCATGATGAAGTCACGGCGTGAGATAGGCACGTTCGTCCCTCCTCTGCGAAAGCCATCCCGCGCTGCTTGGCTCAGCTTCGTTGCTGGCCGCCTTTGCATCGCTTCCCTGAAGATTTCGCTCGACGCCGCCATATGCTGCTTTCGGAATAGAGAACCCTCTATTGCCCGGAACCTGGAGACGGCGCCCGCTCCCACAGAAGGCCCAGCACCCAGCCACGCCTAACTATACCGTACAGATCGAGCTGATCTATGCGCATTGATCCCGGGCAGGAGGGGAGATCCGATGCATCTTGTTTCGCGCGCAACCGTCGCCATCCTTGTCGCCATGCCGTGCATCTGGGGGCCCAGCGTCGCCATGCAGATCACCAATCGAGGCGAGCCAGTCGCCGCCATCGTCGTGCCGGATCAGGCCAACGAGACCGAGCAGTTCGCGGCCTCGGAGCTGCAAAGCTACATTCAGCACATATCGGATGCCGCGCTGCACATCCAGAAAGAGGCGGGCGCCACGCACGGCGTGCGACTGCTCATCGGCGGAACGTCCCAAGGGCGAAGAGCCAGGGAAGCGCTGGCCGGAATGGACGCCGACAGCTTCGTGGTGAAGACCATGGGGGAGAATCTCGTCCTCGTGGGGGCCACGGACCGCGCGACGCTCTATGCCGTCTATGACTTCCTGGAGAATGACCTGGGGTGCCGCTGGCTGGGGCCCAGCCCGGTTTGGGAACACGTTCCGAGGCAGGCCAGCATTGAGGTGCCTCAACTCGACCGAATAGAGAGCCCCGGCATGAAATACCGCTTTCTCCGAATGACTGTGGTCGGCGAGCCGGGAACATGGCCGGCCCACACTATGAGCTGGGCCGCCAAGAACAAGATAAACATCGGCAGCGGCTGGCCGCCGGCTGAGCTTCCCGGGCAGATAGCCAAGCGCGGCGGCTTCCGCGCCTGGATGAGCCCGCACGTGATACGGCATCTCCTGAACGTGGACGAGTACTTCGGTGAACACCCGGACTGGTATGCGCTGCGTGGCGGCAAGCGGGCGAAAATCGAGCGAGCGCAGCTCTGTACGACGAATCCCGAGGTCGTCGATGTAATGGCGGCACGGCTGGGCGAGATGTTCGACGCCCGGCCGGAAGTGGACTTCATGGGCCTGGGCCAGGCCGACGGGACGGCTTTCTGTGAGTGCGACAAATGCACTGCGCTGGACACCGGGGAGATCTGGTCCTCCCGGGGGCGAGAGCTACCCGTGATCACTGAGAGGTGGCTCGAGTTCGTCAACGCCGTGGGGCGGAAGCTGCAGCGGACTCATCCTGGCAAGAAGATCTACACGCTGTCCTACCATCAGACCTTCCGCCCTCCGGACCCTCGAGCCATCAAGCCCGAGCCGAATGTGATGATCCAGGTGGTCAACTCCCGGCCCAATTACGTGTGCTTCGTGCACCGCTTCGAGAACGAGGCCTGCTCACACCACGTCAAATTCTGCCAGGGACTGGAGCAATGGGTGGCGATGACGCCCGGCGGAGTGATGGTGTACGAGTACGTGCCCCACTCGACCTTCTGCAGCATGCCGTTCCCCGCGCCACACAAGTTCGCAGACGACATCAACTACCTGTATCGCACGGGAGTAGTCGGCTACGAGGGCCAAAGCACGCCGAACATCTGGGGTACCTACGGCATCACACTCTACACGATAGCGAAGGCAACCTGGGACCCCGACATCGATGCCGACGCGCTGGTCAAGGACTACTGCGACAGCGCCTTCCACGAGGCGTCAGAGCCGATGCAGCGCTTCGTTGCCGCCATCGAAGCCGGCCTCGAGGCAGCCGATCACATCACCGAGGGCATCTGGACGTACATGACCCCGGAGGTAATGGCCGAGGCGCGCAGGCACCTGGATGCCGCCCACGCGGCCGCCCGCAGTGATATCGTGAAGAAGCGGCTGCGCTGCATCGAAGTGGGCTTTCACTACGGCGAGAGGGGCAGCGAAGCCTGGCGCAGGGCCCGAAAAGCCCTTGCCCAGAAGAATGCGGCCCTTCTGCGCGAGGCCATCGAGCTCGCCGAGGCCGCCGGCCGGTACTGCCTTCAGGAACAGGAAAAGGAGCCCCACTATGCGGCCTCCCCCGGCAAGCTCACGAGCGTCTACGCCAAGGCCTGGCGGCGGGCGCTCGCGGCGATGGAGCGGGAAGCCGGGAGGCGCTGATGCATCGCCCTCCGCGCAAGGATCAATGACTACTGATCCAACCGCACACGTTCAGCGCTGCTGTGCCGAGGCCTGCAGCGGGCGTTCAACTGTGGCATAATGAGTTGAGAGGTGCGGGACATCTTTGACATGCGCCCGCGCCCTCTGCTACACTCACGACCCCACATGCCGTCCGCGCACGCCGACGGGGCCCACAGTGGTGCGTCGCAACAACCACTTGCGACGGGGAGTGTCCAAAACGTGCGACGGCATGGGCGGCGTTGGTCGCCTGTGGCGATGAAGGGAGCCAGACGCATGGCGCGGCAACTCGCAGCTCTGCTCAGAGCCAATTCCGAGGCCATACTGGCGAAATGGCAACAGCACATCGGTCCGGATAGCCCCTTCGTTGACGAGCTGCCAGTGTGCTTCGATACGCTGCTGCGCATCGTCTCGCGACGCGATTGCGAGAAGTTCAGGGACGAGGTGGAACGCATACTCCACGCCGCGCCCGGGCGAGACGCAGAGCCGTCCGAGCTGCTCTCGGCACTCCTGCTCTTCGTAGACTCCGCGTGGCCAACCGTGGCCGCCGAGAAACCGATCAGGGAAGCACCCGAGCGGCTGCAGGATCTGTGGAAATGCGCCAGCCTCGTGTCGTGCACCTTCGTGGCCCTGGCCCGGCAGCATACGGATCGGCAGATGGACGAGCACCTGCGCCAACTCGAAGATATGCGCCGGCGGATTCGTATGCGCGAGATAACTGATCCGCTCACGGGCATGCATAACCACCGGCACATCCAGGAGCTACTCGAGGAAGAATGCGAACGAGCTGGACGATACGACGCGCCGTTGTCCTTCTTGCTGCTGGATGTGGACCGCTTCGCCGAATACAACGACACGCACGGGCATACTGACGGCGACCAGCTCCTATTGGACATTGCCGACCTCATTCTCCGCAACTGTCGGCGTGTCGATCAGCCGGGGCGATTCGGCGCGGACGCCTTCGCCATCATCCTGCCGGAGACCGGCGTCGAGGACGCGCGCAGACTCGCAGGACGGCTTCTGGCCGAGATCGACGAAGCCGACTCCCTGGGCCCGCACTGCGAGGCTGCGAAAACTGTGACCGTCAGTTGCGGCCTCAGCGGCGCCAGCGCCACCACCGCGGCACGGAAGGCTATCGTGGATGCGGTGGAGCAAGCGCTGAGCGAGGCGAAGGAGGCTGGCGGAAACACGGTCGTGACCATCGAATGCTGACATCGGGCCGGATTGCACGCCAGCTCACCATCGACATGCCGTGCCGCACCCGGTGCGGCCCACGCAGAAGCGCATGCTGTAGACCTGCCGAACCTCGCCTTGTCCTCTGTCTCCGGGCGCTCCTGGCATCGCTGCTCATCCTGGGAGCGCTGCCGGCAATTCCTCAGACGCTGACACCAGTGACCGAATCATTCAACACTCGCGCTGTGCTGCAAACGTGGCGGCCCTTTTCCGGCACCTGGGAGATCGTCGAGGGGGCGTATCGCGAGACGAGCGAGGATTACCGCACGGTGACGCTGCGTGCCGAGCGTCTGTATGACTTCGACCTCTTGGTCAAGCTGAAGTATCTCCACATCAAGCATCCGTACCCGTTGGCCGGCTATGCGGTAGTCATCCTGCGGGCCCAGGACTCCGGGCACTACTACGGGGTCATCGCCCGACAGAATGGCGCTCTGGAACTGGCCGAGTACACCAGCAGGCCGAGCGCCAAGCGGCCGGTTTGGCAACAGATAGCGGCTGCCGGGGGCGAACTGCCGGAGCGGGAGCTGTACGTCTGGCACATCATCCAGGTTCAGTGCCGCGGCTTGCAGATCGCTGCCAGCATGTTCCCCGCAGGCGAGGAGCCACCGGAAGAGCCCCTGCTGAAAGCCAACCTCGGAAAGGGCGAATTCGACCATTCCGGGGGCAAGGCGTACTTATCGGGGCGCATTGGTTTCGGCTCGTCCCACGCAACAATAGGGTTTGATGACCTCAGCATCCAGCCCAAGCGCGCGGCGGCCGAGTTGGTGGATCGCCTTGCAGCCCCCCGAGAGCTCGTCCGGCAGACCGAGCGTCATGCGAAGCGAGAGGCCCGGGAGATCCTGAGCGAGATCGACAAGCTACGGCGCTCGTTCGGCAAGATCAAGCCGGACGACGATGATGCGTGGCGGCAAGCCGAGGAGCGGCTCGCCGCCGTCGTGGTGCGAGCGAAGGAGACGCGAAAAAAGGCGCTGCTTGCCCAGGGCGGCTTCCTCGCCGTCTCGCCCTACGTCAATCTGGCGCGCTTCCGCGTGTACAAGGGCAACTTGCACGCCTACACGCTGCACAGCAATGGCGGCCTGTACGCCGAAGACGCCGCGGCGCGGTACCGCGAGGCCGGCTACCACTTCGTCGCATTCACCGACCACGATGCCTATGGCGACCAGGACGGTGGGATGCTTTTCCCCCGACACCAGAACGACAGGGAGGCACACGACTGGAACGGCGACGGCGTGCTGCACGAAAAACAGGTATATCGGAGCGGGCTGGAGGCGTACGTTCGCGACTACAGCCGCCCATCGCCCTCATGGGTCGATCAGAACTGGAATCTCAATCGGCCGGGCAGCTTCCTCGTCTTCAACGCTCGGGGGGCATCTTTCGGCCACCCCCGAGTTGGCTGCATCGGCCATCCGCCGGGTGACATCGCGCGGCCGCGGGAGAGTTATGCTTTTATCGACGAGGTGCGGCGTGTCAACGGCCTGCTCGTGCTGCACCACCCGAGCGGGTGGAACACGGCGCCGGAGCTCATCTACGAGGATGAGAACCTACGCACCTTCGACGGCCTCGAAGTGTACAATGGCGCCTTCGCGGGACGCCCCACGCCGGCGAACCAGGACGGACACGAGGGCTTCTCCGAGCCGCTGTGGAACGCCTGCCTCGATGCCGGACTGCATTTTTGGGGATTCGCCAATGACGGTACTCACTCGCACGATCCGAATGCCTTCGACCCGCCCTTCAACGGGTTCAACGTGGTCTGGGCCTCTGAGCTCACCAGGGCCGCCATCCTGGACGCCCTCAGGTCGGGCCGGTTTTACGCCTCGTGCGGCATCATCGTGGATTCTGTGCGCGTCACGGCATCGTCGATTTCCGTTGCCTCGAAAAACGCCACCCGAATACGCGTCATCGGGCACGGGGGCGCCGTGATCCAGGTCACTGACGGCAGTGAAATGACGTACGAAATGGACGGCAGCGAGAGATGGATTCGCGTCGAGTTCGAGAATGACCAGCCGGTGCTGCCGGGCAAGACCTATCACCAGAGAGCCTGGCTGCAACCGGTGCTCGTCGAGAAGCTATTGACTGTGCGCACGTAGCTGGCGGGTGACGACAGCCGCCTCGTGAGATCGCCGGCCGACGCGGAACAAGCCATGCGCGAAGCGGGACTCTTCAACCAGCTCAAGGTGCCCATCGCCCTCATCTTCTGCCTTCTGATGCTGGGGACAGCCGGCTACGGTCTCATCGAGGGCTGGGGTCTGCTGGACTCGTTGTACATGACCGTCATCACGCTTTCCACGGTGGGGTATCGTGAGATCGAGCCGCCCTCGCCGGCAGGCCAGCTTTTCACAGTTGCCCTCATCGTCTTCGGCGTCGTGATCGCGGGATTTATCGTCAGGGCGGCGTTCGAATTCGCCGTCAGCGAGCATACGAGGCAAATGCTCAGGAGGCGAAAGATGAGGGGGATCATCGGCAAGATGTCTGACCACTTCATCGTGTGCGGCTACGGACGCATGGGGCAGGAGGTGAGTCGAGCATTCAGACAGCGCGGCATTGCGCACGTGGTCGTGGACAACAACCCGGAACGCCTCTTCGATCTCATCGAAGCTGACATTCCCAGCGTCGTCGGCGATGCCACCGAAGACGACACGCTATTGGACGCCGGCATACGAACGGCCAAAGGCATCATCGCCGTCACCAACACCGATGCTGAAAACACCTTCATCACCCTCAGCGCCCGTGCCATGAGGCCGGACCTGCTCATCGTGGCACGTGCGGAAGCTCGGGAGGCGGAGAAGAAGCTCCAGATGGCCGGGGCCGACAAGGTCGTCACCCCATACGTCATTGGCGGCCGGCGGCTGGCCGCTGCCGCGACGCAGCCTACCGTCGTCGATTTTCTCGACATCGTCATGCACGGCGGACCGGACGTGGAGCTCGCGATGCGGGAACTGACCGTGGAGGAGGGAGCAGATGTGCACGCCAAGACGCTGGGCGAGTCCGGCATTCGTGAGAAATCCGGCGCCGTCGTCGTGGCAATGAAGGACACCGACGGAGTGCTTCACTCCAATCCGCGAGCTGATCATATCATCTGCGCCGGTGACATACTCATCTGCATTGGCACGATCCAGGAACTGAAAACACTCGCGGAGATGTGCGGCCGTCCATAGCGGCCCGGCACCACCGGGTTAAGCCTCCGGGAACACGTGCCGATATAAGGTGTACCGGGCGTTCGCACCGCAGAGCGCCCTTGGCAGTACCATGGCAGCCCCGCTCAGTTGGCCGTAAAACCGCGCCGGCACGAGGAGTGCGAGCGACTATGGGGCGCGCGCGTGAAGGCTCATCAGTTGCGCGCCCGGGGCCGGGCAGCGGGGCGGGAAGCCCTGAACGGGGAGCCAGGCCAAGTGCTGCCGCCCCCCAGCACGCTCCCGCCGACCCCGTGGGCGAATTCATTGCGCGGCTGCAGGGGATCGAGGCCGCCCTCGCTCCCGCTGCGGCGGACACACGCGGTGACGCCCTTGTTGACGTCGCGTGTGTTCTCGCCGACGCCCTTAGCGACGCCATGGAGCGTGAAGCTTTGGCACGCATGCGCTCACAGTTGCTCACCGGCGAGCAACTGGATCACATGAGCGCTGCATTCGTGGACGTGTATATGAAGATCGGAGAGCTGAGGGCGAAGCTGACCGCTCGAGAAGGGTAGAGCCGACAACGGCCGGGATGGCGCCATGCACACACCTGTGTCTCAGATCGCCTGCGAGACCTTTGAGCGGCATGACACAGCCATCGCACGGTTGGCACGCGCCCTACAGAAGGCGCACACGGAATTGGGCCGACGGGAGCTGGCCATCGCAATGTGTGTGAAGGCCAACCAGTTGCTGAACTGCCGCCGACGCTCCGGCAGCAACCCCCAGTGCGCCATCTGCCACAGCGTTGCTGCAGCACGGCGCAATGGTGTCGCACAACTCATCCTGGACTGTGGCGCCCCGGTCGATCCGTGGGCGGCGATGTCGGAGACGGAGCCGGCGCGCCGGTACTCGTGGCGACCAATTCGCAGCGGACCCCCGCCGGGCCCGGTTACAGTGAAATGACCTGCCCTTCGGGCTGCAGCAGTGCCTGGTACAGCTTCATTATCTGCAGCGCATCCTCAAGGCCGCATAGTGTCGGGCGATCGTTGGCCAGTACACATTGCGCGAAGTACCGGACCGACTGGGCATACCCGAGAAGAAAAAGCCCCTTGTTGTAGAGCTGCCCCAAGGAGAACTCCGGCTCCCAGTAGATCGGAGCCGCCGCGTCGTCGCCCATGTAGTTGGTGGCGCCGCCGTAGCCGCCCGGGCCGCGACTCCCCGGGCGGTAGTAAGTGAGCTTGACACCATTGTCGATGACTATGTTGGCCCCCTGGCCAATGACCTCGACGCGCTCCAAGGGGCTCGTCGCCGACTGCGGCGCGGCGAAGTGCATCGTCCCCACGGCCCCGCTGGCAAATCGAAGCAGGGCAAAGCCGCCTCCGGCATCATCGTCCCCATGAACGCAGCGTTGGTGGATCACGGTGCTGACCGGGCCGCCGAGGCACTGAACGATGGATCCCGGATGCACAACGTGATCCAGAAAGCCGCGCACCTTCCGCCCGCCGGCGCGCTTGGCTTCCTCGGACGGCATTCGCTGCGGATAGCGCACGTACAGCGACGTCAGTGCGCCGAACTCCTCTCGCTGCATGATCTCCCGCGTCCGCCGGACGGCCGGGACGAAGCACTTCTTGAAACCGACGAGAACGAATTTCCCTGTCTCCTCGCTCACCCGCTGCATCCCCTCTATCTCCGCCACACTCGCGGCCGGTGGTTTCTCGATCCACGCGTGGCACCCCGCATGCATGCAGTCCGTGGCCAGTGCCGGGTACCGCGGGCGACCATCCTCATCGTAGTTGGTCACAATGAACACGGCGTCCAGCGCTTCGCTTTCCAGCATCTGCATGTGGCTGGTGTACCACCGCGCCGCCCCGAACTGGCGGGCACACTCCTCGGCCTTCTCAATCTCCAAGTCACACGTCGCCTGCAGACTGACGGGGGAAAACTGCAGCGCCGGCAGTACATTCCGGCGCGCATGGCTGCCGCAGCCGATGAAACCCGCTGAGATCGTCTCTGCCATGGTGATCTGCACCTCCATCGGCGAATTAAGGCGCACGTCGGCCTACTGCTGCGCATCAGTGCACGAATACGCTGTCCTGCCAACATTTCTCGCCGGCCAACGTGTGACCTTGCTCATAAGTGGATTGACCACGCCCCGGGTGTGGTATAGTATGCACGGAAATGTAAACAAGTCGTTTGGGATTGGCCGAGAGCCTTGCACGGAGGAGGTGACAGCTTGTGAAGTGCAACCAGCTATGTGCCGTACTGCTTGTGGCTTTCGTTCTTCTCTTGACCACCGGCGTTAGCCAGCGCGCGGATGCGGGCCTGTTCGACGGCATTCTCGGAAAGGGCATCAAGATTCTTGGCGTCGGCTTGGTGCTTGACAAGTGGGGCGACGATATGGATCGCTTCATCAATCGCATCTTGGGTCAAAAACACGCCAGGATCGAAGGCGAGACTAAGCTCGTCGAGATCATCCGCGTCGGGGGTGCCGGCAGTGCCGTTGGGGCGGCACAGGTCATGGGACCCAGCCACCGCGTGAAGAAAGTACAGGCGGTCGTGGAGGTCGAGATCCCCATTGGCCGCTTCCGTGCCCGAGCACTGCTGCCCGTCTCAACGCGGAAAGAGCTGACGCGAACGATTCGCATGGTCGGCGGAACCGGCGTTTCGGCGAACATCAAGTTCCCGCTGTAGCCGCTGCAGGCAGCCCTAAGGAGGAAAATGAGAGATGAGATATGTGGATCGTATGGGCCTGCGGTTGCTGCTGGTGGGAATCGTGGTGATCGCACTGGCCTCCACTTTCGTCGGGTTTTCACCCGTTGGCACCGCCCCGGAGGTCACCTTCGGTGTCCCGGCGCTGGCCGCGGAGGGAGCCAAGCCCGACATTCAGGCTCAGAAGGCCACTCAAGCCGGCGCCGTGCTCGGGAGGGTGCTCATTGATGGCACTCCGGTGATCGAGTATCTGGTGAATGCCGGCTGGTACGACGGCTACGAGCGCGCGCTGATAGCCGCCGGCAACATCCGGAAGGTGCTCACCGCCGGGGCCGCTTCGTACCACTTCCGCGCCGGTCAGATAGGCGGGTACGAGGCCGTGCTGGCCGATGGTGAAAAGATCGTGACTGTGGACCCGGCCGACGCGCAGTACAATTCTACTCCCACGGCCCGGCTCGCGCGCACGTGGGCTGGCAATATCGCCAATGCTATTGCCCGTGCGGAGCGCGACGCTGCGCCGCCCGCGGAGCCCGAGCTCAGCATTGAAGCCGGGCGCACACGGATGGGTGACGACCTCGTGGGCGACGTGCTCATCAACGATCGCCTCGTCATCCGCATCTGGCGGGGCCTGGAGGGCCAGAGCCCCCTGGATCGCGCGAAGGGCATCGCCAAGCGCCTTCGGGACGTCGTCAAGGCCGGCTATGGCCCGACGAACCTGCTTGCCGGCGAGTACAAGGATCGTCCTGCCGTTCTGATGGGCAAGAAGCTCATCGCCTATGTTGACCCCTACCATGCGCAGCTTAACGCATCGACCCAGGACAACCTTGCGCGTGTGTGGGCCGCCAACATCGCCGAAGCACTGGATGCGGCGGGCGTTGAGAGCACTCGGCCACCCGAGCCGGCCGAGCAGCCACCGCAACCAGAGCAGCCGCCCCAGCCCGTCGAGCAGTACGACGACGCTTGGTACAAGGAGCGATACGGCGACAAATGGGTCCCCATCCTCAGCGTACCCGACGGTATCCGCATCGGCGCCGCGCGGGTGAACGGCCCGAAGCACGACCTGCGACTTGTGCAGGCCGTTGCGCAGATCGAGACACCGTGGAAGAATACGCTGGAGATCGACATCTACATCCCGATATCGACCAAGCGGCCTGGTAAGTTCCTCAGCCGCGTCCAGGGCGTGGGCGTCACTGCTCTGGCAGATTTTGACCTGACGGATGACGCCAAGCCGAAGAAGAGCAGCAAGAAATACAGCATCTTCGAGCCGCCCAAGACGAGCACGAGAGCCAGCCAGAGCCCTCCGGGCTCGCGAGGAAAGGGCCGATGGGGTCTTCGGAGTCATCCTGTTTTTGAGCACCGCTAGTGGCTTCGCCGGCAGTGTGCTATGGACAATCCGGGCCGCTCCCTGATAATGGAGCGGCCCGGATCGCTCCTGAGCCGTGCACTGTATGGGTAGAGTACTGTCGGGCCCAACCTACTCTTTCGGTACCTGCTGGACGGAGGGGAAACGGAGCAATGCTACGCGCAGCGAAGGTTGGCGGAGTGTTTGCCATAGCCCTCGGCCTTATGGGGGGCTGCGGCGATGGGGGCTTCCTCATCAGCACGCGACAGGAGATCGAGATCGGTCAGAACGTGGATCGGCAGCTCGTGTCCCAGCATGGACTCTCAAGGGATAGGCGCGCCGTCGCACGCGTGGAGCGGATCGGCGCGGCTATGGCCGACCAGGCCCGCCGCACGAGTATTTCCTACCAATTCCGGGTGCTGGCCACGGCCGACGTAAACGCCTTCGCCGCACCCGGTGGGTTTGTGTACCTCACCGAGGGCATTATCGATTTTCTCGGCAGCGACGACGACGCGCTCGCCTGCCTGACGGCGCATGAGATCGGGCACATTGACCAGCGCCACAGCGTCGAGCAACTCGAACGGCGCCTGGGAGCGCAGACGTTGATCCAGATCCTCGTCGGGGGCAAAAAGGGCGCCGACATCGCGAACACCGCGGCCGGGCTGGTGATGCTCCAGCATAGCCGCGCCGACGAGCTCGAGGCCGACCGCATCGGCGTCCGGTACGCCGCTCGCGGCGGCTATGACCCGTGGGGCATGGTCCGGTTCTTCGAGAAGCTGCGACAGAAAGAGGGGCAGGGCCCCTCCCGCCTCGAAACGTACTTCCGCACCCACCCTCGCACCCAAGACCGTATCAAGCGCATCACCGCCTACATCCGCGAGCACGAAGGCGGCGGGTGATAGCGCACGTGCACTGGCCGACTCAGGCGCGGCTGCGTGTGCGGTCGAAGCGGGAGTTGCGGGCGAAGCTGCTCACAGCATCGGCGTCGGTGGCAAAACAGGAGAGCGTCCGATGCGCGCCGAGCGTCTCGATGATGCGCCAAATATCCCCTTTGGCGCCCGCGATCTTCAGATCCCCATTGCGTGCCCGAAGCTGCTGCACTGTGCGGAGGCACGTGTTCACGGCGCCGCTGTCGATGAAGCTGAGCCCGTCAAACTGCACCACGATGCGGCTGCGCCCGTCCCGCATGGCACCCCGCAAGGCATCGGCGAACTCGCGGATGTGAGCCCCGGACAGATCCCCGTCCGGCTCTACGATGGTCACCGACGGATCTTTCGCCGCCTTGCGGACACTGACTCGAAAGCTCTTCGTCAAGAGCGGGGCCTTGTGTCGGAGTGGCCCATCGGCGACGATCTCTTTCCCGCGCAGTGTTGCATCCCCGGTGAATAGGCCGTGGACCGCGTCGCGCAATACGAGTGTGCCGGAGAGCGCTTGGCTCACTGCCGGCTCGCCGGACGACGAGCGGTGGAAGTCATCGACGGCGCCCCGCCACTCACGCGCCGAGCGCCCCCCCGCGTCCAGTACTGCATAGACAGTGCACGCGACTCGAACCAGTACCTCGCCATTCTCGGCCGATCGCAGTACCGCACATGGGTCTCTGAGCCGCACGCCCTTCGCCGGCGTCGCATCAGGCTCTGATGGCACTGGAACCGGCTCCTCTGGCTCCTCATCCCGTCGCTCCTCCGGAGCGGGCACTCGGGGCCTCTCCTCCACCCCCTCCCAGGAGAAGAGATCGCCCTTGGGCTGAACGAGGTCCTCCACGAGCTGGACGATCTGCTGGAGCTGCAGAGGCTTCCAGAGGCACGCCTCGGCGCCAAGCCGCCGACACGTCTCCGCCAGCTCCGGGTCACGTACGCCGCTGATCATGACATAACGAGTATCGGGCGCCACCGTTCGAAGGGTGCGCAGCGTCTCGACCCCGTCCTGATGGGGCATATGCACATCAATGAACGTAATGTCAAACTTCCCATATGCCGCCTCGCGGACCGCCGTTGGCCCGTCCGGGACTGCGACCACATGGTGATTTGCCTCGGTCAGGATATCCCTCAGGACGGCCCGCACGTGTTCATCGTCATCTGCGATGAGGATCGAGGCACTTGGCATAGCGGCGACTCCCCGCGTCTACAGAGCGCCTCATGACCCGCCAAGGCGCCCCCCGCCCTGTTCCAATCAGGATGCACTACGCACACCTCATTATCGGCAGACATATGGCCATCTTGAGCGGCTGCGAGGCCGCCCTCGCCGGCGAGGACCATCGCAGCGTCAGCGGAGTACGTTAGAAGCAGGATGGGGCTGAAGCGGGGGGTTGAATGGCTTTGCTCTCAGCAGTATGAGCCCAACTCACGGCAAGCTGCAGCACGTATTCGTAGTGCTCCAGGCTGACCGTGGGGGCGACTGAATGATCTATGCAGTAGCTGTAGCCGCCACCTCGCATTGCCACGGATGTCCTGCTCCGGACCGGGCCTGCACCGCCTGTCAATCGTTCATACCGATCCGGCGGGGGATTCCCCCGGAGACGTTCGGCGGCTATTTCGGCGAATAGCCCCACATGTTGCTGGAGTAGTCGAGCCGCTTGGCGATCTCGAGGCCCCGCCGGCTGATCTCAGCCATCTCGTCATCCGTCAGCTTCCAGCCAACGCCGCCGGTGTTCTCCTGAACCTGTGATGACCGCCGGGCGCCGACGATGGGCGACGTAATGCCGGGGACGTTCATCGTCCAGTTGATGGCCGCCTGCACCACGCTCTTGCCGTGCTCTGCCGCGACTTCCTCGATGTGCTCGACGACCTCCACACACTGCTCGAAGATATCATCGGCCATCAGCTTATTCTTCGAACGAATGTCGTCCGGAATGTCCTCCCGCTTCCGGAACCTGCCGGCCAGCAGCCCCTGGGCCAGCGAACTGTACGGGAGCACGGCGATGTTGTGCTCGCGACAGAACGGCAGCACGTCGTCGTCGATCTCGCGCCAGAACACGTTGAAGGGCGGCTGAGAGGTCTCGATGCGAGCCGTGTCGAGCGCCTCGCGGTGCTGCTCGAGCGAGAAGTTGGATACGCCGATGAACCGCGTCTTGCCCGCCTGCTGTATCTCGGCCATCGCCCCAATGGTTTCCGGAACGGGGATGCGCGGGCTCGGATAGTGCACCTGGTACAGGTCAATGTAGTCCATCTGCATATTCTGCAGGCACTCGTCGATCTGCTGCTTGATGCGCTCGGGCTGGGCGCCACACTTGCTCGCCAACAGCACCTCGTCGCGACGCCCTTTGACGGCCTCGCCCACAACGCGCTCTGAGTACCCACCGCCGTAGCCTGCCGCGGTGTCGATGATGTTTATGCCCGCGTCCAACGCGGCATGAATCGCCTGAACGGACTCGTCGTCCTTCACATCCGCCCATGCATCCACGCCGTACACCCACGCACCCAGCGTGATGACGGAAACGTCTATGCCGGTTTCACCGAGTTTGCGATACTGCATGTCGATCGCTCCTCGCTTTGGATGGCGGGGCCGCCGCCCCCTGCGCCCCCGCGGCCTGTCTGTGGCCGCCTTTCTTCTCCAGTGTACCTGCTCCCTTCCGGCGCCGTGGGGCTGCGCGTATGGACTTACGCCCAGATGCTGTGGTACACTGACGGCAGGTGAGAGCGATGGCGGAACGTTTTGCCTACATCAAAGTCAAGCCTTTGGAAGAAGGCGGATACTTGGCCACGAGCGACAGCATCCCCGGCCTTGTTGCTCAGGGGCGCACTTATGCGGAGACTGTCGAGATTGCTACGGATGTAGCGCGGAAGATCGCCGAGTCCTGCATCGAGCATGGCGATCCGCTGCCGGAAGGCCTGGACAGCGTTCCTCCCGAGCGTATTGCAATACCGGTGGCCATAAACGAATGAGTCGTCTCAAACCTCTGTCGGCACGAGAGGTCGTGCGCAGGCTGCGGCGTGCTGGCTTCCGCTTCGATCGGCAGGCAAAAGGAAGCCACGAGATCTGGCACAACCCGGAGACGCGGCGGAGGACGACTGTACCGAATCATCCGGGGGATCTTACGCGAGGAACGCTGAGGGCCATCATCTCCCAGGCGGGATTAACGGTCGAGGAGTTTATGCGGCTCTAGCCTTGCCCCACCAGCCACGTCCAAGACGTCGGCACGCTCGGGGCGCACGACCCCCTCGAGACCTTGAGCGAGTTGCCATCCACACACCCTCGTGGCTGTCAGCACGAGAGAGTGCGTCGGTTCTTGGCGGGACGTGTCGGGAACTTGACGGGCTCCCGCTGAGGCCGAGGCTACGAGCCCCGCTGATGCTTGAGCAACGCCAATAACCCGTCCACCGCCTCAGGACCAAACTGGGTCCCACTATGGGCGCGGAGCTCGGCGATGGCGCGCTGCTGACTGTGGGCCGGACGATAGGCGCGCTGCGAGGTCATCGCATCGTAGGCATCGGCCACCGACAGCACGCGCACCAACATGGAGAGCTGATCGCCGGAAAGTCCATCGGGATAGCCAGTGCCATCCGGGCGCTCGTGATGGGAGCGTATCAGCCGCAGCTCTGACTTCAACCACTTCAGCGGCGCGAGGATACGTTCCCCCTCCAACGGATGTTTGTGAATGAGCGCACGCTCCTGCGCAGTGAGGGGCTCCTTCTTGTTGAGGATCTCTGGGTCGATGCGCACTTTCCCGAGGTCGTGCAGTTGACCGACCTCGTGAAGGGTCTCCTGGTCGCCCTCGGGAAGTTTCATGAGCTTGGCCACGTCGCGCGCCGTGCTGGCAACACGCTGCGAATGACCGCGCGTATACGGATCTCGCGCCTCAAGAGCGTCCGCCAGCAGCACAACGGTGCGCCGGTAGCCACCGGCAGCATGTCGCAGAATGCGCCCGTGCTCGACGTGCATGCCCAGGTAGGCCGCCACGACCTCGTAAAAGCTGAGCTCGGCCGCGTGGCGTGGTGTGTCTGCGGAGAAATACGCCGTGAAGGCCCCAGCGATCCGCCCGCCGACCTTGAGGGGAACAGACAGCATGGAGCCGATGAGCGCCGGGGCGTCGGCCCCGGCAGGCGTCCAAGGCGAGGGGGTCGCGCCCGCCGGGCTGGCGAGCACGACCGCTTGTCCCCGCGCCATGGCGAGTCGCGCGGCGGCGCTTTGGGCGTCACGAACAAGCTCATTCTCGTGGGCACGATGCTGCCCACAGCTCACTTTCACGGAGAGTTTGGGGCAGTCGGGGGCGTCAACGTCAATGGCGCACGCGAGGGCGTCGGTGTGGTCCGTCACGGCTTGCAGGAGGCCAATCAGGACGTCTTCGAAAGGCTCCTCCTGCTGGTCAATTGCCGGCCATGCCGTAATGCGGTGAAGAGCTATGATGAGTGACTCGGGCTGTGCGGAAGCACTTGCGGCGTCCCGTGCTGCGTCTCTTGCTGCCACGGCTGATCCTCCCGTTGACTACATGCGTGCCAACGTAGCGCTACACCACCGCTGGCGCAAAGCGTGTTGTCGGGGGAACGCTATCTATAACGCGGAGCTTCAGTTTTCCACTGCCGGCAGAGAGGGCACCTCCGGTGCGCTGGTGTGAGCAAGTGCGATGCACCGACGTTCCACGCCGGAACTATATCACCGGGCCAGTGGGTTGTCAACGCGGGTGCGTAAGCCCGAGAGGCCACAAATGGCCAGACTCGCGCCCTTGGCTCGTTACCGCGCTGCTGTGTGCGCTGGCCGGTGGAGCGGCTCTGGCCGCGCGGTCTCCGGCTCAAAGGCCGTCCCACCTCTCAAGGTACACGGAGCACTTTTTCGTGTACTACTCTGAGGGCAGGTACAGCCAGGCTAAAGCCCAGGCCCAGCTCGCGGAGGACTGCTGGGACGCCGTGGGACGGGAGTTCGGATTCGTGCCGAGCCGTCGGGTTCATCTGTACATCGCCGGCAGCCAGGCGGAGCTGGAAGCGCTGTGTGGCGGCCCCGAGGACTTCTGGCTCGCCGGCCGCGCGCGCTCCAGCGAGTCGGTGATCGTCGTGCGCCTGCAGGGCACCGCGCAAGATCGGCAGGCGGTGCTCGCCCACGAGCTCGTCCACATCGCGCTCGGGCAGGCGCTCGAGGCCCACGGCGTCGAGCCGCCAAAATGGCTCACGGAGGGGCTGGCCGAATACGTGGCCGACGCCGTCACACCCGGCGATCAGCGCCGCAAGGCGCGGGGACAGCCCGTGCCCATGGCGGACCTGGACGTCGGCTTCCCCGGCAATCCGCAGAGCTCCAATCTGGCCTATGCCCAAAGCCGGAGCTTCGTTGAGTTCGTTGTTCAGGAGACGGGCGACAGAGGGCTCAACAGGCTTGTGGGCGCACTCGCCGAGACGGGCGACATCGATCAAGCGTTCCCGCGCGCCTACGGCCGATCGATGGCCGATTTCGAAGCTGCCTGGCGGCCGCAGTTCGCCAAGGGACTGGGCCGAGCGCTGCCCATAGATACCAGCACGGCCATTTTCATGGCCATGGGCGCATTGTTCGTGGTGGTATGCACCGTTCGCCTCATTCGCGCCCGTCGGCGCCGAATCGCGGAGCAGCTCGAGGAGTCAGAGGACGATGTCGGATACTGGGACTTGGGATGAGCACCGCTGAGGAGCACGCGACCGTCTGGGCGGGCCGCAGCCGCCGGTCGCAGCCAACGAGCATCCGGAGACCGTTTGCAGAGCCCAGGAGGAGGTCATGTCGAAGCATTCCCTGGAGCAGATAGCGCGCGAGCGCCGCCACGTCACGCAGGCGGATATGGCGAAAGACTTGGCCGCCCTCGGCCTGCAGACAGGCGACGTGGTGATGGTGCACAGTTCAATGAGCAGCATCGGCTATGTGGTCGGCGGCGCGGACGCTGTAATCGACGCACTTCTCGAGGTCGTGGGCGACACGGGCAGCGTCATCATGCCCAGCCTCGTCCGGGGTGGGCTGTCGGTGGAGGAACGCTTCCGAATCTGGGACATCGAGAAGTCGCCCTCGGACGTCGGTCGCATTACGGAGGTGTTCCGGCAGCGCCGGGAGAGCCTCCGCAGTTGGCACCCAACGCACGCGGCCTCTGCCATCGGCCCGCTCGCGCACGAGCTGACCAAGGATCACCAGCACGCTTCCGGCCGGCCAAGCCCGTGGGGCGACGCCGCCTTTGCGGCCGACAGTCCGTGGGAGAAGATGTGCGGCCTGGGCGCCAAGTACACGTTCCTCGGCACCAACTACCGCACGTGCACCCTCTTTCACTACATACAGGCGCTCTTTGCGGAGCGCAGCACGACGGAATTCGCCCGGACCGCTCCCTGGCCGAACTTCGACTTCACGGAGATGGGCGCGGCCTTCGAGAAGCGCTATCCCGTGACGGTCGGCCATGTCGGGGAGGCCGAGACGCGGCTGTTTATGGCCTGCGACCTGCGCGACTTCGGCCTATCGGCACTCCGAGACAACCCAGTGCCCTTCTTCCGCAAGCGCCCGGGCGATGAGTTCATGATTTGGCACGCCGAGGGACGTCACAGGAAGCTATGAGGGTCCGCGACGATGCGGGCGTGAGCCCCCAGCACGCCGTCAAAGATCCGCCCGTCCGGCTCCTCGGCCGGATCGAGCTTGCACACGGTGCGCAGCACGTGCTCGGGACCCTGCGAATAGATCGCTTCGACGAACTCGGCGTCGCGCGGGAACATCCGCCCCTCGTCGTCGGTCGCGCGGAATAGCATCGCGGCCGCCGCGCCAAGTGTAGTCATGGGAGCTGCGACGTCGTGCTTGGCGTCGAGGCGCAAGGCACCTATGAGCCGGTCGTCGGGGGCAAGCTTCCGCCGAAGGTCGCGGCCGACGCGAAAGATGGTGTCACCGAGGGCGCGATTGGCAAAGCGCCGCAGCAATCCCTCGATCTGCTGCGTCTCGGTTGCCTCGTCCAGTTCGTCCGGGTACTCCGCCATCAGCGCCCGGCCTGATTCCCACATCCCCTCCCGCGTCGCCTGGCCCACCGCCGGATCGTCCACAGCCTCCCACACGAAGCGCGCGCCCGGAATCAGCAGATAGCCAAGATACGCCAGCAGCGCGTGCCCGAGGTTGTGCACGAACAGCTTCTGATCCACCCAGGCCGCCATGTTCCTCTTCGGCTCGATGCCCGGCACCGGCGGCACACCGCACTTGAACGCCGTCCCGTCCACGATGAGCGTGTTGTACGCCTCGGCGAATACGAGCAGCGGATCCGCGCGCCGCTGCTCCGGCGTCATGATGGGCACCATCTTGCCGATGCTCGTCTCGACCAGGCCGACGGCATCGTCCAGGGGGAAGTTGGCAGGGAGATGCTCGGCGAGGGCCTCCCGTATGAACGCGGCCGCGTGGCGCATGTTCTCGCATATTACGATGTCCAGCGCTCCGCCGCCCAGCTCGGCGCGCCGCACCAGCGCCATGGCAAGCATGGGACACACCTGAGGCAGGGCATCGGGACCGACGGCCGTGGCCACAACGTCCGCCGTCGCCACCTCCCCGGCGGCCCGCGGGATGTCCCTGCCATTCACGGCGCGGACGTTCTCGATGACCAGCGTCTCGGGGTTGGCGTCCTTGATCTCGACCGTGTAGGAGCGGCGCTCGTTGAGGGCATCCACGAGAGCGTCGTCAATGTCGATGAAGACGACCTCGTACCCGGCCCGAGAGAACAACTGCCCGATGAATGACCGGCCGATGTTCCCCGCGCCGATCTGTGCCAGCTTCATGACCTTGAGCCCAGACGCAGGGCGCGTGTCCTCCCATGCCGGATTGGGTCAGTTGGCCGGAAAGCTCAACTTGTCCAGAGGGTCGCTGCCGGCCTTCGTCTCCTCCCCATCACTCCACCCATCGCCGTCGTCGTCGGTGTCGGCATTGTCGCCGATGCCATCGCCGTCCGTGTCGCGCCATTCCTTTGGGTCCAACGGAAAGGCGTCCCAGGGCACTGATTTGGCCCTGTCCACGCCATCGCCGTCGAGGTCGAGGTCCTCGTGATCCGGGATGCCGTCGCCGTTGCGGTCGTCCGCCTGGCCATCCCCATCAGTGTCGGCGTCCAGATTATCGCCGATCAGGTCGCCGTCCTTGTCCTCCCACTCCTCGGGCTCGAGAGGAAAGGCGTCGTCCTTGTCGGCGACGCCGTCGTTGTCGTCATCCGGGTCACGGTCGTTGGGGATGCCGTCATGGTCGATGTCCGGAGGCCCGTCGGTGGTGATCAGCAGCGCGAGGTCGATGGCGAACGGCGGCGCTTCGAAGCTCCCTCTACCGGCCGGGGCATCGAATGTGCGGAGGATGGCCCCGTTCTCTGGCGCGTACCAGTACCCCTTCGCGGCAGCGGGCACATCGAGGGTCACTGTCAGCCCGCGCACCGGACTGGCGTGGTCGGCGAAATGGTGCATGTATATGGCCGCGCGCTCGTTGGAAGCCAGGCCGTACGCCGTCACTTGCTCGGGGGCCGAAACCGTCACCGGCACCATTCGGATGTTGTTGTCAAGGCGGTAAGCGAAGTCCTGCATCGCCCGGATGTACTGGCGCTCCTGGGGCCCCAGCCAGATGTTCATGAAGTGTCCGTCGCGGGCGTAACTTGTGTTCCAGAAGACGAAGGAGATCTCATGGAAGAGGGCAGTCCAGTTGCGGATGCGCATACGGACGGCCGACCCGGCGTCCCACACGCCGCCCACACCGACGGGGCGAGGCTTGTCGCGGCCGACGGAGTTGCCGTGCTCGCCGACGATAACGGGCTTGCCGAATTGCTTGTACCGAGCAGCGCGGTCGGCCGTGAGCTTGTGCGATGTCAGGCCGCTGTCAACGCGTTGGTACCAGTGGGGGGCGCTCAGCTCGATGCCCTCCAGCTCCGGCCGCTCCCAGCTCGTCGTGATGGGGTGCCGGTACGGATCGATGGAGCGCAGGTAGGGGGTCACGATCTCGTACCACCCGGTGTCGGCCTTCTGCTCGTTCAGGAACTCCCAGATGTCCACGTACGCGCCCCAGCGGTCCACGCTGTACTTGATGAAGCGCTTCACCTTGGCCATCGCCTCGGCGTTGCCGGGCTCATCGTTGAACACCTTGCCGAAGCCGAAGATTCCGTAGAAGATGCGAAAGCCATACTTGCCCAGATGCTGGAGGATCTCGTCGGTCATCACGGCTTCCTGCACCATGTAGCGATCGAGGTCGCGATACAGGTTGTACGTGTTGTTCCTCTGGGAGAAGCGGTAGAGGTTGAATCCACAACGGCTGTGGCGGCGGGCGTACACATCGGCGTTCTGCGGGTTCATCGACGGGCCCCGCACGTACAGGGGCCCGGGCGGCAGCTCGACCAAGTTAGTGCGGTCGGTGCGGAAGGGTCCCTCCATGGACTTCGTGTCGAGCGCTGTGCCGGTGCCGGTCCAATCGCCCCAACCCTCCTGCAGACCGATGGGGAAGTAGGGGCTCCCGTCGTCGAACACCCACCGAAACGGATTGTCAGGATTCTGCCGGACGAAGCCGCGGTTATGGACGCGACCCTCGACGCACGTGAAGGCGCCCTCACCCGTCGCCTTCTGCCCCTGGGCATTGGCGAAGACATACGAGTAAGTCCACTCGCCCAGCTCCGCGGGGGCAAACCTCGCCCTCCACAGGTCGTGGCTGTCGAACACGTAGTCCACCACCTGACGCCGCCCGCGAGGAGTGTCCACGGTGCGGACCTGGATCTTGGGCGGCGAGGAGGAGCCATAGTGAAAGCCGCCGATCTGCACCTTCTTTCCGGAGGGCGTGGAGAAGGTGATGTCGATCGTCACGTGAAGAAAAGGATTCGCATAATCGTTCTCGTGCTTGAAGGTAAGCTCAAAGACCTCGTATGGCGGCACGGTGCGCGTGTTCTGGGAGTGCCTGACAGCCAAGGGCGCCGTGCTCCCCTCACCGACCTGCGCTCGTAGACTGCGGCCGGCAACGGCAACTCCCACGGCTACGAGTGCCGCTATCATCAGCCAAACCGCTTTGCGTTCCACCGTCGGACACCTCCTGCACCGGGGCAGCGGGGTCAACCCTCAGTCCGATTCCGCCTACGACACGAGGGCTTCGATGGCCTCGAGCACGCGCTCAGGCGATGGGATGTTCTCCTGCTCAAGCGTCTGCGCCATTGGGGGCGGGACGTCGTACGCGGCGACGATGCGCGGCGCCGCCTTCATATCCCCGAAGCAGCGCTCCTGAACAGCGTAGGCGATGTGCTCGGAGAAGCAGCCCGTCGCGGGAGCCTGCGTGACGAGCATGAGACGCCCCGTCTTGCGTACCGACGCGGCGATGGTCTCGACATCCAGAGGACACACCGTGCGCGGATCGACCACCTCCGCCTGGACGTTCAGCTCGTCGGCCGCGCGCGCTGCTGCCTCCAGCGCCACGGGCGCCATGCTGCTGTAGGCGACGATGGTCAGATCGCCGCCCTCGCGGCGGATGGCGGCCTCGCCGAAGGGGATGGTGTAGTCCTCCTCCGGCACCACGCCTCGTTGATCGTAAAGGTTCTGGTGCTCGATGAAGATCACGGGATTGTCGTCGCGGATGGCCGTCTTCAGCAGCCCTTTGCAGTCGTAGGGCGTCGAGGGCATGGCGATCTTCAGGCCCGGGATATGTGCCGGGATCGCCTCGAGGCTCTGCGAGTGCTGCCCGGCGTAGCCCTTGCCGCCCCCGATGGTGGTCCTGATGACCATGGGGATGGTGGCCTTGCCGCCGAACATGTACTGGGCCTTTGCCGCCTGATTCCCCGTCTGATCCATGGCCATCAGCAGGAAATCAATGTACATGATCTCCGCGACCGGACGCAGGCCGACCATAGCGGCACCGACGGCCGTGCCCACAATGGCCGACTCCGATATCGCCGTGTTGAACACACGCTCGCGTCCGAAGGTCGCCAGCAGCCCCCGCGTCGCCTGGAATGCCCCGCCGTAGTCGGCCACGTCCTCACCGTACAGGATCACGCGCCGGTCCCGCATCATCTCCTCTGCAACCGCTTCGGCGACGGCGTGGCGATACAGCATCTGCCCCTTACTGTCCCGGCGCACCTTGCGCCACGGTCGGAGAATCTCGTCGTCCGGCGTGCGCCACTCCTGGCCAATGTCCTCAGACGTGCTGGTAGCATACAACCCCGCGTACATCTCTTTCGGATCCGGATCTGGTGAATGGTACGCGCTGAGCGTGGCCTCGTCGAGCGCGGCGCGCATCGCGGCGTCGAGTTGCTCAAGCTCAGCTTTGGTAATGACGCCGGTTTCCACCATCTGACACACGTAGCGCTCGATGCAATCCTCGCGCCGCCATGCTTGCTCCTCGTCCTTGCTTCGATACGTTTCGCCGCTGTCGCTGAGCGAATGGCCCATGTAGCGATACGTCATGCACTCCAGCAGGACCGGGCCATCGCCATTGCGGCACTTCGCTGCCCCTCGGCGCACGGCATCGCGCACCGCCAGCACGTCCATGCCGTTGACCACTTCCGCGTTCATGTTCTCCTCGTCGAACCCGGCGCCGCGTTGAGCCAGGTACCGCACTCCCGTCACCTCGCCCGCCTCTTGGCCGGTCATGGCATATTGGTTGTTCTCGATGAGGTATATCACGGGCGTGCCGGCCTTGAACTGATCCATGCAGGCGAAGTTGAACGACTCAGCGGCGATCCCGTTGCTCACGCCGCCGTCGCCGACGAGGCAGACGACAACGCGGTCGTTCTCGAGCTTGGAGCACGCCATTGCCGCGCCCGTCGCGATGGCCAGACTCCCGCCGACGATGGCATTGGCGCCCAGGTGCCCCACGTGGAAGTCGGCGATGTGCATCCCGCCCCCGCGCCCGCGGCAGTAGCCCTCCTCTTTGCCGAACAGCTCGGCCATGGTGCGATGCAGATGCATCTGAAAAGCTTGCTGCAGCAGCGCCTCTCGCGGAGCGTCCGTGGGCGGCACGCCGATGAACTCGGCGAGCTGCTCCTGCGTCATGCTCTCGATGGCAAAGGCGCCTTTGGCAATTGAGTGCCCGTGCCCTCGGTGCGTGCTGGTGATGTAGTCGTCGGGCCGGATGCCTGCCATGGTGCCCACCGCAACGGCCTCCTGGCCGATGGACAGGTGACTGGCGCCGATGAACCTGAAACCGGGCAGACCCGCGTACCGGCCCGACTTCAGCTCTGCGATGCGCTCTTCGAAGGCGCGGATGACCATCATGTAGCGCAGCAAGCGCTTCGCCTCAGTGTGTGTGAGGCCGCCGGCAAGCTCGCCCGCCAGGGAGCTGTCGTAGACGAATTTGGGGATGGACTGTATGTCGATCTGCCCCGTGGTGAAGTCGGGAAGTACGTCGATGTCCTTGGGCATCGTCAGCTCCTGTATGTACGCTGAGCCGCCGCTACGGCCTGGCTTCCTCGTCCTCGCTGCCCGCGGGCGGCATCAGTGGATAGGCTTCCGTTCCGTAGGGGATAACGGTCTTGATACGGCGCGGGTTGTCCATCCCCGATATTCTCCATCTTCCCCGGCGCCGCGTAAAGATGAACTCCTGCAGCTCGTTCTTGTCCTCATACACCATCTCCGCCCGCACCTTCAGATCGGCGCCCAAAGGCTCCGGCTGGCCGATGACGGCCACGCCTTTGATCGCCTCGGCAGCCCCGGAGAGATACTTGGCGAAGCCCCGCCGGCCCATGTCGCGCCCCGTCTGTTCGAGGCGCGTTCGCAACGGTCCCCAGAAGCAATCAAAATACGCCTCCGTGTCACCCCTCTGGGCCGCCTGCACCATCGCAAAGAGCGTCTCCTCCGGCCCGGCGCGCTGATCGGTGTTCCGGCGCCACCCGCCGACCAGTCCCGCGCCTTCCTTTCCGCGGAAGAGAGCGAAGGCAAGCACGACGAGGACGGCGGTGAATATGATGGGCGCCAGCCTCGACTTCATGGCTCCGCACGCAGGATCGCCAGATCGATGGCGTCTGCACCACCTTCGGCGTCAACGATCACTTTACGCATTTTCGGGAGCAGCCGCTCCATCGTTTCGATGTAGAGCCGGTCGCGCGTGACGCCTCTGGCTTTCCGATATTCCTCGAGCCGGCGGGCGAATCGGTCAGCATCGCCCATCGCCTCGTTGATGCGCCGCTGCTTGTAGCCGAGGGCCTCGCTCTTGATTCGTTCGGCATCACCACGCGCTCGTGGCACAACCTCTTGGCGGTAGCCCTCGGCTTGGTTCTTGATGCGCTCGCGATCCTCCCGTGCACTCGTCACATCCGCAAACGCGTCCCGCACCTCTTCAGGCGGTGTCGCCCGCTGTATGCTCACCGACCAGATCTGCACCCCAACGTCGTACTCGTTCAGAATCTGCTGCAGAGCCGCGCGCACCTGCTGCTGGGCCTCGATCTTGCCTATCGTGAGGACGGCGTCAACCGAGATGTCCGCCACCGCCTCAGCCAAGCACGAGGCGGCGGCCGCCTCGATGAGACCCTCGGGCTGGCCCGCTCGAAACAGGTACTGGGCCGGCTCACGCACTGCATACTGCACCATGAGCCCCACGTCTACGACATTCCTGTCGCCGGTCAGAAACTGCGCCTCGGCAGCCGTCGGCTGCCGTCCGGTCACGCCATCGGCGATGGAGAAACCTACGGCGATGCGCCGGGCTTTCCGCACCGTCACCCGATCGGCCGTCTCCCAGGGATATGGCAGGCGATAGTGCATGCCGGGGGGCACGTGGCCGGCGATCACCTTCCCGAATCGCCTCACCACCGCCTCCTCATTGGGGCGCACGAAGTACACGCCGCTGCCGGCGTATATGAGTATCAGCGCCCCCACGACGCGCAGCACCCACGGCGACCGACGCCGCATGGCCCCGGTTGCCGCTTCCGCAGACTGTCTTGGCGCCTCGCCAGACATATCTTCCACTCGACCGTTGTGGGCCTTATCTCCCCTCCTGGGCGGCCTTCGGCCCGCGCGTCATGATTCGGAGTAGCTCGGAATCTGACGATAGGAGCGCTGTCGTGTTCTTGTCAAATACCTTCTCGTATGCTTCAAGCGTGCGGGTGAGCTTGTAGAACTCCGGATCGCGATTGTACGCCTCGGCGTAGATGCGCGTCGCCGTTGCCTCCCCCTCGCCCTTTATGCGCCCCGCCTCGCGGTACGCCTCCGAGAGGAGCACTTCTCTTTGCTTGTCGGCGTCGGCGCGGATCTTGAGCGCTTCCTGATCGCCTTCGGCGCGGTACCGCTTTGCATCACGCTCGCGCTCGGCCCTCATGCGATCGAAGACGCTCTGCTTGTTCTGCTCGGGGAGATTGATGCGCTTTATCCGCACATCGACGATCTCAATCCCGTACGCCGCCATCGGCATGCCCAGAGGCCGTTCCTCGGCGGCACAGCGGTGAATCCCGTCGGCGCAGTTGTCTCGGACCGCGCGCATGATCTGCTCCATCTTCACCGGCGCATCACTGGCGACGAGGGCATCCAGAGGGTGTTCCCCCAAGGTGGCCGCAAGCTCGGCCCAGACGATGTCGTGCAGTCGCAGCTCAGCGCCGGCAACGTTGGTGACAGCCTGCAAGAACCGAAGCGGATCGCTGATCTGCCAGCCAACGTACGTATCGATCAGCACGTTCTTCTTGTCCATGGTGAGGAACTCGGAGGCGGTAGGGTCGTACAGCAGAAGCCGGTTGTCGAACCGAACGAGGGACTGAAATGGGAGCTTTGCGTGCAGCCCCGGACCGCCCACGATCTGCCGCATGGGCCGACCGAATTGCGTGACGATGACGTGTTGCGTCTCGTCCACGGTGAAGAACGTCCGCCACGCGAGCGCTGAGAGCACGGCGACCAGTACGATGGTGCGCCAATTCTGCCTCGTCATACGATGTACACCCTCTTGCAGTGAGGTGCAACGGGGCCCGATGTCACTCCGCCGGCGGGACCTCCGCCTCGGCCGTTCCACCTTCCGGCGTCGGCAGCGCAGGCAGCTCCTCGCCCTGCTCAGGCGGGAGCACCTCCGCGGGCGGCAGAGGCTGGGCGGGTTGCTCCGCCGGCGCAGCCGGCAATATCCTGAGTCCCTTGGAGTCGAGGAAGATCATCTGTCGCCGTCCGCGCTGCTTGGGATCGACGATGACCTTCTTCAGGCCAGACATGGAACGCTCGAGCGCCTCCAGATACAGCCGCAGTCCCGTGACCTTCGGTCCCGCACGGTATGCCTGTGCCACGGGCGTAAACTGCGCGGCGGCGCCTTGAGCGCGATCGACTCCGGCCGCCGCATATGCTTCGGCAGCGATGATGTCCGCCTGCTTCTGACCCTGAGCTTTCGGCAGCAGGTCATTGGCGTAGGCCTCGGCTTCGTAGATGACGCGCGCCTTGTCCTCCTCCGCGCTCGACACGTCCCTGAAGGCATCCACCACCTCGAGCGGCGGATGGATGTCCTGCAGGCGCACGGTGTGCACAGCGATCCCCGTCTTGTACCCCTCGGCCAACTCACGCAGCGCTTGCAGAACGCTCTGCTCGATGTCCGCCCGTTGCGCCACGAGCACATCGTCGAGGGTGCATGTGCCCACCACCGCGCGGAGAGCGGACGCAGCCGCGACCCTCAGGAGGCGGTCGGGCTCAGAGGCGTTGAGCAGATACGCCACGGGATCGTGTACCGAGTAGTGGACGACGACGTTCACCTCGACCAGATTGTGATCGCCGGTGAACTGCAGCCCCTCCTCCGGCCGGCGCTCGTACCGCCCGGAACGATGCTGAATGTTCCACTCGTAGGCCGGCACGGACGCCAGTGCGGCATCTGCCCCCGGGCGGAGACGAAACCCGATCTCCACGGCGCGCATCTGGATGGCCTGGACCTTGGTCACGCTCGCCACGGGCCAGGGCAGACGGTAGCGGAGGCCCTCCGTCACCGCCGGCCGAATGACGCGCCCAAAGAACTTCACGACCGCGACCTCGCCGGGCCGCACCACGAAGACGCCCGAGAGGCCGTACAGGGCAACCGCCGCCGCCAGAGCCCACTCGCCCACCCGCCGGCGATGCGCCCACAGCCAACCCCAACCCCGGCCCCAGTCGATCCCGCCAAGCCATCTACCAGCCCCCTCAACCAGCGCCGAGGCCCTCTCCCAGAGCCGCGCAATGGCCTGAGGTGGCTGTGCGCGGCGCAGCAACAGCCGCAGCGAGTTGCACACCACGAGCAGCGATGAGACCTGGTGGACCACCGCCGCCACAACGGGCTGGACGTAGCCGAAAGCAGCCGCCATGACGGCGGCGAAATTGAACAGGATGGCGAAATACAGGATATTCTGGCGGATCGTGCCCAGGGTGCGGCGGCTCGTCTCCACCAGTGCCGCGAGGCGGGGCAATTCGTCGGCGATGAGGACCACATCCGCGGCCTCCACGGTCACATCCGTGCCGATGGTGCCCATGGCGATGCCGACGTCGGCCGCCACCAGCGACGGGGCATCGTTCACCCCATCGCCCACCATCGCCACCGTGCGCCCACGGCCCTGCAGCTCGCGCACCTTCTCCACTTTGCCATCCGGCAGAAGATCCGCACTGAACTCGGTAATACCCACCTCGGCAGCCACGGCCCGGGCCACTCGCTCATTGTCGCCCGTCACCAGGGTGATGTCCTGCACACCGAGTTCCCGCAACCGGCTGATGGTCTCGCGGGCCCCCGCGCGCAGCCGATCGTGCACCACCACGGCGCCCACGAGCGTGCCTCCGGCCGCCACCAACGCGACCGTGCGGCCGTCCTCCTCCTGGCTGTGGACGACATCGGCCGCTTCGGGCGGCAGCTCGACTCCACCCTCTGCCAGGAGCTGTCGGTTGCCGACGAGCACGCGCTCGCCCGCGACGCGTGCCTCGACCCCGAGCCCCGGTCGCACAGTGAAGTCCTCCGGGGCCTCGACACGAAGGCGACGTACGCGCGCCTCGGCAGCTATCAGCCGAGCGATGAGGTGCTCGGACGGGGCCTCCGCCGACGCGGCCAGACGTAGCACGCTTTCGGCGCTGTACTCGCGGAAGGTCAGCACCTCCGCCAGCTCGGGCCGCCCCTCCGTCACCGTGCCCGTCTTGTCCAGCAAGAGTGCGTCTACGCGCCCGACCTGCTCGAGATAGGCCCCCCCTTTGACCAGGATGCCCCTTCGAGCCAGCCAGCCGATGCTCGCCACAACAGCCGTTGGAGTGGCCAGCACGAGAGCACAGGGACAGGCGATGATCAGCACGGAGACGGCGCGCAGCATCTCTCTGGTGAATACGAGAGTGAGCGCGGCCGCCACGATAACGATGGGCACGAAGTACGTGGCATACCGGTCGGCCAGGCGCTGCACCGGTGCGCGATGCTCCTGTGCCTCCTCGACTAAATGAATGATCTTGGCCAGCGTCGTGTCCTCGCCCACGCGACGTGCTTCGATCTCGAGGGCCCCCAGCTCGTTGAGCGTTCCGGTGTACACCTCATCGCCCGCATGCTTATCGGCGGGCATGGACTCCCCGGTGATGGTGCTCTCGTTGACCGATGAGCTCCCGTCCACCACCACGCCGTCAACCGGGATGCGCTCGCCAGGGCGCACGATGACGATATCGCCGGGCCGGACACGCTCCGCGGGAATCTCATGCTCCTCACCGTCGCGACGGATGGTGGCCATCCGCGGGGACAGATCCAACAGCCGCCGGATGGACACCCTCGTCCGACTCACGGCGAAGCTCTCCAGGCTCTCGCCAATGAGCATGATGAAGATGACTTCGGCCGCCGCCAGATACTGGCCAATGGCCAACGCCGCGGCCGCGGCGATGGCGATGGCCAGGTCCACGGATATCTGGCGTCTCAGCAGGGAGGCGAGGGCGTCGAAGAAGATCCTGTGGCCGCCGATGATGGTCAGAAGGATGGCCGTGTCCACGCCGTACAACGAGGTGAAGAGCCCACGCCAGTTGAGGACGAGGAAAACGCCGATTACGGCGGTGAAGATGATCTGGCCGATTTGTGGGGGTCGGCGTTCGGTCTCCATGGAGCAATGCTGATCCGAGTCTCCGCCCAGAGGGAACAACGCGCCGCCTGCATCGCAGCGCGCACTGCCTCGGCCACTGCTACGGGGCGGCGCGTTTGCCTTCCGCCTCGCCGGTCATCGGCACAAATGCCACGGGGAGGACAGCCGTTTCGACGATCTTACCTCGGCGCTTCTGCAGAAGATACAGCTCCTGCCGCCACCCCGGCTCACCCACGGGGATTACCATCCGGCCGCCCTCGTTGAGCTGGTCTTTGAGCGGCTGCGGAATGTGGTCCGGCGCGCAGGTGACGATTATCGCATCGAAGGGCTGATGCTCCGGCCAGCCCCGATACCCATCGCCGATTTTGGTGGTTACGTTCTTGTAGCCGAGTCGCTTCAGCGTCTCCGCCGCCCGCTTGCCGAGGGCCTCAACGATTTCGATAGTGTACACCTGCTTGACCATCTCCCCCAGGATGGCCGCCTGATAGCCGGAGCCAGTGCCGATCTCCAGGACGCTGTCAGCGGGCTTCAGTTTGAGCTGCTCCGTCATGAAGGCCACCATGTAGGGCTGAGAGATCGTCTGCCCCTCCCCGATCTGCAGAGGCCTATCAGCGTACGCCAGATGCCGAGTCCACTTTGGGACGAACTCGTGCCGGGGCACCGTGAGCATTGCCCGGATCACGCGCTTGTCGGTGACGGGAGTCCGAAGGTCCCAGACACCCTTCGCCTGGATCTGCTTCTCAACCATGCGACGCCGCTGCTCGGCCCACTTGTCCTCTGCGGCGGGCTGCGCTTTCGCAGCGGCTGCGCTGCCCGCATCCCCGGCGGCATCTGACGAGGGCGCGGCGTCCTCTTTGGCGCAGGCGCCCGCGATCGTCATCATCAACAGGGCCGCAAATGTTGCCCAAGCTCTATCCATCGCACTCACGCTCCTACGCGGCAGCAGCGGCGTATGCCAAGCCACTGCTCGCCTACGTAGCTTCGCCGCCGTCTTAACCTCTTCCTCTGCGCGGCCGCAACAGCGAAACGGTGCCGAAGGCAAAAGCCACGGCCGGCCTGGAAGTGCCGAGGAGGCGCTGCCAGGCGGTCAAGCGCCGTGGTGCCCCTGTGCTGTGGCACTCGTGCGGCGATAAACTCCCTCTGTGGGGCGGCGTCGCTTCGCATACGCTCTGCATGGGCACCGAGGAGGACGTGCGCCAGGAGGCCCGCCACGCGGTGCGGCATTGCGCTCCCGGCGGCGGCTTCATCATGGGCAGCAGCCACAGCGTCATGGTGGCGGCGAAGCCGGAGAACTTCCTGGCGATGGTGAATGAGACGCAGAAGGCCGGCCGTTATCCCAGCGCCGTGTAGGCGATGCGGGCGGCAAGACTAAGGCTTCTTCTCGGCCTCGGTGGGCTTTGGCTCGAGCAGTACCCACTCGTAGCGGCGCTTGCCCACCAGCATGTGGAGCGTAAAGGCCCCGCTGCCGCGCGGCTGTTGAACGAGGTATCGAGGCTGCGGCGACTCGCGGGGCATGTCGTGCTTTTTTGTGGTGGCCTTCCGGAGGGGACTCTTGCGCTGGGCGAATCTGTAGATGGCGATAGCGTCGTCGCCGCCGGAGCCGACGGCCGCGTAGATGCCCCGCCCCAAACCGCCAAAGGCGCCATCGAATTGGTGCAAGTCAATGGCGGAGACGAAGAGGAAGATGGGAGCGCGCTCGGCGGGGAATCTCAGTTCGTCGTCCTTGAGGCACAGCACAGCCGCATGGGGCTCCCGGCCCTGAAAGAAGCCGATGGACTTGTCGAAGTCCAGCTTCTGCATCTCTTCCGGCTTGAGGCCGGGCCGGAAGTGCGCTAGTAGGTCTATGGCGGCACTTGGGCCGAGCCGCGGCCGAACGCGGAACTGCGGCTGCTTGCGCTGCTCTGCCGCAGCCGCCACGCTCCACACCACCACCACAACGACACCCAATAGCACCCCGATCCTGCTTCCCGATCGCGCCAACACCGTCGCATGCCCCCCTCCGTGCGCCGGCCCGTAGGGCGTAGCGGGCTGCGCCGATGCGTCACCGCGCGTGAGGCCAGTCCTTAGAATTCTTGCAGTAGCCGGCCTTGGGAGCGCCGTCCTCGGTTCGGTCGGTCATTTCCTCGACGAACGGGCCCGTGCGTTCCCTATGGAACTCCGCGTGTCCGTCCACGAAGCCGAAGTTCTTCCCCTTCGCGTGCCACGTGCGGTCTGTAAAGCCGTTGTCGCAGTACTCGTAAGAGCTGTCGTGCTTCGGCGTCGTCTTCAGACACTGCAGCATACCCATCTGGAAGAAGTGCTCCGCCTTCGCGTCGGCGTAAAAGTCTTTGGGGGCGCCGCCCTTTTCGAAAAGCAGCACCGTCCTCGTCGGGGCGGGGAACTCCGACAGATACTCAGGCGTGGCGTAGGCGCCCGCATGGTCGCTGCCGGCGGTGTACCCGGTCATGGCGTAGCCGCGGAGCGGCAGGCTGCCGGTCCAGTCCGACCTCGTTTTCAGAAATGGGTTGCTCGGACAGTACAGCAGCTCACTGTTGCGATAGTAGGGAAGCAGCACGGCGTCCCACGTGTTGCCCGCGCCATCGCTGAGAGCGCTCTTCCATGGCCAGTCCATGCACCAGAGCGGCAGTGTCTCGTCGTGATCGTCGGCGTATATCTGGAACGCCATCACGAGCTGTTTGACATTGCTCAGACACTTGGTGCAACGGGCCCTTTCCCGCACCCGGGAGAACACGGGGAACAGGATGGCTGCCAAGATCGATATTATGGCGATGACCACGAGCAGTTCAATTAGCGTGAAGCCCCTCCGCCTGACCGCTGCGGCGCTGCAGCACATCCGCTCCTCACTTCCTCTCTCCGACAAGGCCACCGGGGTTGGGCGGCGCACACCGCGGTGCCAATAACGCGGCCGGCCCCGAGTATGCCTGTACTAACCGCTTGCAGGGTGAAATGTTCCGTTCCGGGGGCCGGGGCGAAGGGGCGCCGACCCAGCGGGAACGCCCCCACCGTGGGCGTAGCCACTTAATAGGGGAGCAGCGACACCGATTTCTGGACCATGGCGATCGCCACGGAGCCCATGCCGATGAGCCCCATGCCGCACGCGTACCCCGCCGACAACACCGTCGCGTACTGCTTCCAGCGCTTCCTCCCGAAGCGCTTCTCGAAGTAGTATCGGCTGAGCAGTGCGCCGGCGAATTGTGGAATCGTCCAGTGGGGCATGTGCCCCATGCCGCGGATGACGCCGTATATGAGCAGTACAGGCGCACGCAATTGCCACAATATCATATACCCCGCGATGGCGCCGCCGAAGCCGCCGAGGATGACGTTGTACTTGATCGCCTGCCAGAACATCTGACTGCGCTCCGAGGTGGCGCTGACCCAGATGCACTCCTGCAACGCCTGCAGCGGCCACATGATGTTGGCGTAGGGATAGGCGACGGATGGGATAGGCGCCAGTCGCCAGAGGAACTGCCAGAACAGCATGCTGCAAATGGTGATGATGGGCAGAATGAGCAGCTCCGCCTTTATGATGCTGGTAAAGCGTGTGCCCGTGAGCTCAACGACGCGGAACATCTCGCACCGCCGACCGTGATCGAAGCTGGGGATGGGAGCAAACCAGATGTCTATCCCGCGGTAGCGGCTGCCGAGAATGACGGCCTGCTTGACCATGGGGATCTGAACCCATTGCCCCGTGAGGCCGTGCATGCGCGCATCAATGTAGGACTGAAACGGCGTGTACACGAAGCCGAAGAAGAAGAACCACCCCCAAGGGAAGCGGGGCACGAGGAGGCGCGACAAGATGATGTAGCCGAGCGTGGAGACCACGAACAGCCCCACGGCAATCCAGATGCTGAAGTCGCCGCGGTCGGCGGGTGGCTCGAATATGCGGTGCGCCTCGGGGTGCTCGCGGCGCCGGCGTCGCTGCGCCATAATGCTGCGGTAGACGCTGGCGAATCCGATGAAGGCGACGGCGAACGAGGTTCCTATGCCCAGGCTCAGGTAGAAATCAACCTGGTTGGCGAACTGGGTCTGGATGGTGCCCAGCCCCGGCTTCCAGTGCACCAGGATTTTGTTGTAGTACAGGATCGGATTGACGACGAAGGTGGCGCACGTCATCGCCAGCGAGCCCACTTGCGCCCAGAAGGGGACGATGAAGCCGTGAATGACGTTCCCGATGTCGGTGGCGATGCCGACCGGCGTGGCCGGCATAATGCCTTCGGTGTTGCGCGTCAGCTCAATGAAAGGAATGGGAATGAGCTGAAGCGGCTCCGCGAGCATGGCGCCGGTGATCGCCGGGATGCCCACGTAGAGAGAGCCGAACACCAAGCCGATCATGGCACCGATGCTGAAGGTGCGCCACCGCCACGTCTCGGTCTTGGAGCTCGCCTCAGCCAGGGCCAGACAGCCCTGTGCGGTGATGGGTGCGAAGGGAAAGGGAAGGCGCTCGATATCCGAGGTGATCCGGAAGATGGTATAGCCGGCCCCAAACCAGTTGAGCCGTGCCAGGATCTGGCCCATGAGCAGAATCTGAAGGGCTGCCGGCCACCGCAGCCACCAGTCCGGGTGCAGCAGGTTCCGCTCGATGATCCCGAGGGAGTTGCGTGCGGGAGCCACCCAGTGAGGGATGCTGTCAGCGATCCCGAAGCCGCGCGCCGCCTCGGACTGCAGCAGGTACTGGTTCCAGACGGGCCCGGAGAACGCGCCCGTTACCGCCAGGCCGCCGGCAACGTAGTACAACACGTATATCTCTTGCTTCCGCAGCGTGACAAATGAGCGGCGGGCGACCTCCGTGAACAGAATAATTGTGGTCCACTCGGCCGCTGGCCCCAGATGAATGCCGACGACCAGCGAAAGATAGATCGCCGCCGGCATCATGACGAAGCCGACGAAGAAGGCGCCAATAATCGTAGTGTAGTTAAAGCCGTCTTCGAAGGATTCCGGATAGTCGATCAGGTCGCGGTATAACTCAAGTTCCGCGTCGTCGGTCTCGGATCGCACAGCGTGCCGCTCCTTTATCCGTGTTCCGGCCGCTATACTCCCGACAGACTCCGTCGGCTGCACGCGCCCTCTGAAGTGCCCCTGGGGCCGCCACCGTCTGTCGCTCTTGTCCCAACCGTCATGAGGAGCCCGCTGCGGGCCCGCACGCTAGCTGCCGGCCTCTTCGACGGGCGCCTTCTTTGCTCCTGCCTCGATCAGCTCCTTTGCCCGCTGTCCGTATTCTGCCTTGAGCCCCACCGGGAAGGTACGCCACAGCAGATACTGCTTACGCAGCATGTTGACGAAGTTCCGCGTCACCCGGATCCACGAGGACTCGTCGCCGCTCTCCCGCTGCATGTGCAGCGCGATCTCAAACACCTCCTCGTCCTCGCTGGGCACCGTCAAGATAGAAAGCCGCTCGGAAACACCGAGGTCGTACGGCGCGAGCCACACCATAAGGCTCAAATCGTAGCTCGTGCCGCGTTCGGCCTCATAGGTACGCAGCCTGATATCGCCGGTGGAGAAATGCCCCAGCGAGTAATCCGCGTGTGCCTCCAGATACTCATGGAGGAACATGTTCACTCCGAGCGCCTGATCGCCCGTCACCGTGAAGGGCAGTTGCATGTGAATGACGTCGTCTGCCGGGTCGGGGAGCCGCCAGCGCCGCTCGATGCCGGGGACGGCGATCTCGGAGGCACGTTTTGCCGGATACAGCGTCGAGAGCAGCACGGTGGCCATCACGATGAGCGTGGTGCCGACGGCGGACATTGACGAGTAGTTCAGGTTCAGGCTTTGCATGAAGCCCCACTCCGTCACCGTGAGCACTTTGCTCGTTACCTGCCCCAGCAGATAGCCGGCGATCGCGCCCAAGATAGCGTACACACAGGCCTCCGCCACGAACAGCATGGCGATGTGAATGGGGGCGAGGCCCAGCGATGAGTAGATCCCGATCTCCTTGGTGCGTTCATATACGGAGCCCAACATCGTGTTCAGCACGATGAGCGCGGCGATGACGATGGGGATGCCGAGGTCGCGCATTCCGCGGAAGCTGGTGCCGCCCACGGCGCTGCACAGGAACGTCTTGCCGTCCTCGCCCGAGTACAGATTCAGCTCCACGCGGCGCATCAGGTCGTCCAGTTTCTGGCGAACGTCCGCACCTGATTCGAAGCCGCCGATAGCGATGGAGCGCAGAGTGGCGCCCGTGTTCACCGCGAAGTCGTAGGGAACGATGAGCACTTGGTCCGGGTCAAGGTGGATGTACTCGCGCAGCTCATCCTCCGACATGGGCTGCTGCTGTTGCTCCTGCTGTTGCTCCTGCATGAGCAGATAGTCCACCGGGGTGAGCTGCTCGCCATCCAGGTCAACAAGCTTCTTGAATCTGCTGGTGCTTATTAACCCGATGACCCGGAGCGGCACCCCAAAGACCTGGACGGTGGCGGTACCGACGTCGCTCTTGGTCACCCCGAGCTTCTCGGCCATGCGCTTCGGCAGGAGGCACACCTTCTCATCGCCCGGCTCGAGCCACCGGCCCGCCTCCAGCTTCTCGGATGGGCGCAACACCTCTTGCTCCTGCGGTGTCAACCCGACCATGCCGGTGGCCGCATACACGGTATCGGGCCCGCGGTAGACATTGAGGAAGGACTGTTGGCCGACTTGCGCGGCCAGGAACCACGCCCGCGGGGCGACCGCATATTGCCGGCCAAACTCATTGGTGATGATGCGGGTCATGGGCTCGCTGAGGGCGTTCCACGTCTTGTCACGTATGAGAATCCCGTTGTACGGCGCCTCCTTGGGCAAGTAGATTCTGTTGATGCGTACGCCCTGCACTACTGACGTGAAGGATAGCACCGTGAAGGTGAGCAGCACCAGGGTCCCGCACGTCAGGATGGTTCGCACCTTGCGCCGGCGCATGTTGGAGATACCCAGCGAGAAGGCCGCCGAGGAGGCGGACAGCCGTCCCATGTCGGCCGAGTGGATGCCCGTCTGCTCGTACTTCACCTGCTTCATCTGTTCCTCGAACTTGCCCACGATGATGGCCACCACGAGGGCGGTGAGCGTCAGGATGACGAAGGCGAGCAGGATGATGGCCGGCGTAAAGGTGATGGCGAACGCCGGGTGTACAAAGCCGATGAGCGTGAAGATCGCCAGGAAGATGCCGAACCAGCCAACGATCTGCCACTTGATGCTTCGGGCAGCGATCAGCAGGCGTTCGGCGAAGTAGCTGAACGGCAGCAGCAGCGCCAGATAGAAGATGATGCCCTTGACCACGTCGGTTTCGGTCTTGCGCACATCGGGATAGGCACGCGATTCGTAGCTCCATGCTCTGCGCGCGTTGACCAGGAACCGATCGTACTCCTTGCGCTGCAGCCAATAGCCGGCCCGGTCCAGATACTGCTTGGCGCTCGCGTGCAGACTCTCAATGCGGCTGTTCCGGACGCCCTTGTCGGCGAGCACGCCGGCGCGGTGATCGTCCACCTTCCACATGTCCCATGCCGCGCGATAGGGCGTTGCGGGAATGCTCAGATGGTCGTCCACGAGATAGCCCTGGCCCTCCGCAGCCCTCCGGCAGTCTTTCGTATGCTTCCGGCCCTCGGCCCAATTCTCGTCAGTGGCGTTCAACAGGACAAAGCGCAGGCCGAGGACGCTGGCGCCCATTGTCACCTTTAAGCGTGTTCCCGGCCTGGCATACACCACCGCGACGGGCTCGTAGTATGACACCCATTGTTGTGGCGGGAGCGGGAGACAAGTGCCGAATTCCTGGGGCTCGGCCTCCGAGGCCGCATCGTACACGTGCATCTCCGACAGGAATGTAAAGAAGCGCTGGTCCACCATGTCGAAGATCGTCATGCCCAGGCATTCGAACATGACGACACTGACCGGCTTCTCCATCATGTCCATGGGGATCTCGATGGGATACGTCTTATGGCCCGTGCGCCCCAGATCCGGCGCGTAGGACACGTGCCCGTCCACCGGGTCGAGGTAGTATCCCTCAATGCGCACATTTCCCCTGACGGCGCGGGTATTCGGCAGGCCGAGCAGCGACAGTTTCCCGTCGTTTCCGACCTGATCCATGACCTCGCAGCGCACGCCCATCGCGGTCTTGAAGTGCGCGCGGGCCACCGCCACGGCGCCCGGGATGGGCTCATCCGGGAAGTAGCTCGTCTTCGGATCGAACTCTACCAAATGCCCATAGACTTCGCAGAAGTTATCGTCCAGATCCAGGCGATACAGGTCTTTGGGCTTGCTGATGGAGACGAGGTCGTGGAGCAGACACGCCAGGAAGCGCACCTGGCGATGCGTGTTGGCTATATCAACGGCCTCCCATACGTCCAGCGGCGTGTCCACCAGATGGCGCTGATCGTCGATAGTGGCGAACGCCAGGCCGGGGATCGCGGCGAGCGTGGCCACCTCGCTATCCAGCGCCAGCTTCCCGCCCATGTACACCCGCCAGTCCTTTCCCTGGATCGCATTGATGCCGTCCACGAGCGCCTTTTTGGGATCCACGGCCAATGCCGTGCCAATGAGGGCGGCGTACTCGCGCGCCTTCTTCCCGATGTCGGAGAACTTCCACTGAATGTTCTCGGAGTAGTTGTAGAAGTTGCCTTTGTAGAAAATGCCGAACGTGCCGTTATGGCTGCTGAGGTCGATGGAGAACCAGAGCGATATGCCCTCTTCGGAGAAGTCCAGCGCGTCGGTCAGAGCGTCAACGGCTGCCTTGGCACTGTCCAGTTGCTCGGTGCGCTCATCGACAGTGGCATCCCGGACCAGCCCGTCCGCCTTCTGCAGCTCGCGCTCGAGGGCATCCATGGCGCGATTCATGACCTCCACGCGCGGCTCGAAGACCTCCTGCAGAAGGCGTGCACGCTCGGTGAGCTCGACATCGCTGAAGAGCTTCTCCTCGGGTCGCTTCTTGTTGGGGTCTTCGCGCAGGGCTACATCGACGGTCTTACGGTACCTGCGGACGTTCTTGCGCACCGTACGGAGCGCTTTCCCAACGCGACCAAGTGCCTTAATCTGCTCTTCGGCCCTCTCCGCGGCGCTCTTGCCCTCGTCGGCCTTCCGCGCCCGCTCCTCCTCCCAGACGCGATCCGCGGCCTCCTCCAGCTCGTTCCGCGAGTCGTCGGCCAGCTCAAAGAGGCGGCGCACCCGCGGATCGGTGCGCGCCCCGCGCTTGCGCTTGGTGATAAACTGCTTGCTGCCCGCGAGCCCCTGGAAGTGACCGCCGGTGGCCAGGAACAGCACGCTTCGCTTGGGCCGATGGTGGACGAACGTATCCGCCACTTGCAGCAGGGCGGCCAGGTTCGTGGCGCTCTCGGCGCCCGGCGCGTGTGACGGGGTTATCGAGATGGAGTCGTAGTAGGACTGTATGATGACCTGCTGTTTATTCAGGCGCTGATCCGTGCCTATCAATCGCCCGATGATGTTGTACGCGGGACGCGTCTCCCACACCACGTTGCACTTGAGCCGAATGCGTACGTCGCCGTGCAGCTTGAGCAGAGCCAGGAGGCGATCCGCGACGTCCTTCGGCACCCAGAAACGCGGCAGGTCCACGGGGATGCTCAGGAACTTGTTCTCCGCCTCGCCGCGTATGGTGCGCTCCGGCTCGATGAACAGCACCGCTCGAGCGCCCAATAGCGGGGCGTTGAACCACCGGCTGCCAGAGTCGAAATCCAGCATGACAATGGCGTTCGTGAGGTCAAGGCCGTTGTAGCTGCGCAGATCGCTGCGGCCGGCATATGATAGACGTCCCACCATGCCGGCGGGGAGCGTCTTGGACGTCCGCACCAGGTTCGGCCACATTGGGTAAATCGGATAGCTCTTGCCCGTGTCCTCGATCACCAGCTCCGCGTCGAGCTCGTCGGCCGCGCGCGCGCCGGCGTTGATTGGGATCACAACGTCGAAAGGCTCGATGTCAACATCATCCAGCCCCAGCATCCTGAACTGCGCGTACACATACCCGGCCGCACCGAGCCTGCCCGCTCTATGCATGTCCTGCAAGTCGTTCGGGGCAAGCTGCTTGAAGCTGCTGAGGTAGCTGCTGAGACTGTCGAACCGCTCGCCGGGTATGTCCAACAGCTCGTCGAGCTTTGCGATCGCCTTCTTCATCGCTTGCAGCGCCTCGCGGCGAGCGTCCAGCCTGCCGCCCTTGGCGCGCTCGCACGCTTTGAGAGCATCTATGGCAACACGCACTGCATCATCGAGGTCCGTGCAACTCCCCTCCAGCGTCATCCGGACGAGCTTCTCCTCCGCCGTGTGACGCCGGATCGGCCTCGACATCGGGTGCTTGCGCTGGTACTCTCGCAAGGCGCCGTCGATATCGCTTACGATCTTCGCGAGGGTCGAAAGCAGGGCGTATCGCTCCTGGACCTCCTTTTCGGACGGCAGGCGCTTGGACTGGGTCTGCAGATTGGCCCATATCTCCAGTGCGGCACTGCGCAGCCGCTGGTCGTACTGCCGAGCGAGGCTGTAGAAGTCCTGCAGGGCAGGGGTTCCCCTTGGGGCCAGCACCAGACCGGCATCCGGATACCCGGTCACGCGGCTCTGGTAGCTTTCCGACAGAAGACGGACCGTCTTACTCATCTCGTCTCGGCTGACGAGAGATGAGACGCTGAGGTAGTCGGTCTCGCTTCTGAGAGCGACCTCCTCTTCGTCCTCCTCGGCCGACCACGCTGCCGGCACTGTGCCGAATACCGAGACCACAAGCACACCAAGTAGAGGGACGAATACGAACCGCACTATGCGTTCCAACGGCTCCACCACCTTGTGGGACTGCAGCGAGCGTAGATCGGCTGTGCTGGCAGGCGAGGACGGTGCGGTCCAGGGGCATGAGGCGGCTGCGCTGAGACGGGCTTACGGGTTCGTGGTGTTTCCCTCAGTGAGCCCCCTCCATTCGGTTGTCGGCGGCAGTTCGGCCAGCCCCGGGTTGTTCATGGGCGCCCCACTCCGAACGCGCCGCCGCATCGCCCTGCCGAACGAGCTGCTCCTGTCCCACAGCCCGTCCCGGCCCGATCGCACGGCTCTGCCAGAGGCGACGCGGGTATCTTAGTCCTCAGCGCCCTCCAGTCGCCCAATCTCCAAGTCGATTTCGCTGCGGTCCTCGATTCGCTCTATCGCGCCGTCTCTGATGTGCACGATGCGATCGGAGACGTCGATCATCTTCAGGTCATGGGTGGCCGAAATGATGGTGACGCCCTCTTCCGCGTTCAACTGCCTGAGCAGATCAATGATCTCCTTGCCCGTACGCAGATCCAGGTTGCCGGTGGGCTCATCGGCCAGAACGATGGCGGGCGCATTGGCAAGAGAGCGAGCGACGGCAACGCGCTGCTGCTGGCCCCCGGAGAGCTCGTTCGGCTTGTGATGCAGTCGATCGCCCAGCCCCACCGTCTCGAGCAGGTGAATGGCTCGCTCCATCATCTCGTCCTGGGTCGCGCCCGCGAAGATCATCGGAAGCGTCACGTTCTCGAGGGCCGTCATCACCGGGATGAGGTTAAACGTCTGGAAGATGTACCCGATCTTCCGACATCGCAGCCAGGCCAATTCGTAGGCGTCGAGCTGGGCCATGTCCACCTCGTCGATGTACACGGTGCCGGATGTAGGCTTGTCGAGGCCGCCGACCATGTTAAACAGTGTCGTTTTCCCCGAGCCCGACGGCCCCATGATGGAGATATACTCGCCCCGGCGAATGTCCAGCTTCACGCCCTTGAGCGCCCGAAGGACCGTCCCGCCGAGTACGAACTCCTTCACCAGGTCCTTGGTGCGGACGATAAACTCAGCGACCAGCCCATCTTCTTCGGCTTTGCGCGACACGTCTTCATCCTTGCGGATACGCGCTTCCTCTTCAATTGCCGGCCGCAAGTCGGCTTTGCAGTTCGGACACACAGTCGCCACCACCCCAGCATCCACTTCTTCTTTGCATTCCGGACACTTTACCGTCGGCACAATTAGCACTCCTTTGCGGGCCCGGGCCCACGCAAGGCCGCTCGCTTCGGACTTCTAGATCTCCGTGCGCAGGGCCGCCGACGGTGGCAGCCGAGCAGCGCGAACTGCCGGTGCGATGGCCGCGAGCAGTGCGATCACCGCCCCGATTCCTATACTTGCGGCCATATACGCGAGCAATTCCGGCCAATTGATTCGCCCCGGCAGCGAGAAGCCCTCTCTGATGGAATAGACGAACAGTATCAAGAGCACCCCCGCGATGGCTCCGGCGGTAGAGCCAATGACGCCCAGTAGGGCGGACTCAATGAGAAACAGCCTGACGATGAAGCTGTCGAGCGCACCCAGGCACTTCATGGTGCCGATCTCACGGAAGCGCTCGGTGACCGACATCAGCATGGCGTTCGTGATGCCGGCAAGGCACACCAGCAGCGACATGGTCACCAGCCACCAGCGCCGGGCCTCTTCTTCCTGCGCGCCCGTCGCCGAGCTGCCGCCCCCTTCTACCCCGCCAGTCCCGGCGGCCCCCTCCACGCCGGGGAGGCTGACGGCCTCGGCAACGGTCATCACACGCCCACGTTCCAGGCGCTCTTTCTCGAGCGTATCCTGGATTACCTTGGTGGCAAGAACTGACGAGAGGAATGCGATGGCCAGGAAGATACTGGCTGCTGTGACGGCGGCACGACCGAGCCGAAGCGTGATGCTGCGGAGGCTAATATTGAATGCCTGCCGGAGGGGCAGTTTGATCTGCCGCTGGATGACGGCCTCAGACTGCCTTTCCATTCTTTCCTCCCTGCGCGGCGGCGGCCCCATGGTGGCAGCACGCGGCAGAGGTTCGTGGCGCACGTTCGCCCTACTGCGCTTCCCACCTCGTTTCGTTGCGCAGAAGCGCTCTCACACGCGTGGCGTGCCGCCACGGCAACGTATTCAACCCCCGGGCCGGGTTTCCTTCGCGGGACCAAACTATGCTTCTCGGCCACTGCCGTACGGCGCTCCCGGGACGCGGCGCCGCCTCGGCATTCTATCATCGCGCCATGTGGGTGTCAACACACCCCGACGGCCCACGTAGCACTATTCTTCAGCCTCTTCTCCATTCACCTCGTCCTCCCCTCCCGGCGGCGTCAGTTTCTCTCCCGTCAGGTACTCATGAATCGCTCTGGCAGCCCGTTTGCCGGCTCCCATGGCGGCGATCACCGTCGCTGCACCGGTGACGATGTCCCCTCCGGCATATACGCCCTCCCGGCTCGTGGCACAAGTCTCCGGGTCAGTTTCGATGTAACCCCACTCATTGCATTTCAGGCCCGGCGTGGTCTGGCGGATGATCGGATTGGCGTTCGTGCCGAACGCGATGATCACTATGTCCACGGGCATATGGAACTCAGAGCCATCGATGGGCAGCGGGCGACGCCGGCCGCTCTCGTCCGGTTCGCCCAGCTCCATCCGAATGCACTCCATCCCCTTGATCCAACCGTTCTCGTCGCCGATGAACTTTGTCGGTGTGGTGAGGAAGTGGAACTCGATGCCCTCCTCCTCCCCGTGCTCGATCTCCTCATCGCGAGCCGGCATTTCCTGCCGGGAGCGCCGGTACACGATCCTGACATTCCCGCCATCGCTCAGCCGCAGCGATGCTCTGGCGGCGTCCATAGCCGTGTTGCCGCCGCCCAGGACGGCCACGTTCTTTCTCCGCACCATGGGCGTGTCATACTTGGGGAACTCCCAGGCATGCATCAGGTTCACGCGGGTCAGATACTCATTCGCCGAGTAAACCCCGCACAGATTCTCGCCCGGGAGGCCCGTCATCATCGGCGCGCCCGCCCCCGTGCCGATGAAGATCGCATCGTGTCCCTCCGCAAACAGCTCGTCGATGGTGGCGGTGCGGCCGACGACGAAGTTGTTCTCGAAGCGCACCCCGAGCTTCTGCAGATACGCCACTTCAGCGCCCACGATCTCTTTCGGCAGCCGAAACTCCGGGATGCCGTACACCAGCACCCCGCCGATCTCGTGGAGTGCCTCGAACACCATCGCCTCGTGCCCGAGCACGGTGAGGTCACCGGCCACCGTCAGCCCCGCAGGCCCACTGCCGACGATGCCCACCCTCTTCCCCGTCGGTGGTCGCTTCTCGGGCAGCGAGATCTCGCCATGCCCGCGCTCCCAATCAGCCACGAAGCGCTCCAGACGTCCTACGGCCACGGGCTGACCCCGCTTGGCGAGAATGCACGTCTGCTCGCATTGCTCCTCTTGCGGACATACGCGGCCGCAGATGGCTGGCAGCGCGTTCGTCTCGCGGACCTTTTGCGCGGCGCCCAGAAAGTCGCCCCTCATGATCAACTTGAGAAAACCCGGGATGTCAATTTCCACGGGACACATATCCACACATTTCGGACTCTTGCACTCAATGCAGCGCAGTGCCTCCAGTCGGGCGGTCTGCCCGTCGTAACCGTAGGGCACCTCGTTGAAGTTGCTGCGCCGCGCCGTTGGGTCTTGCTCCGGCATCGGCTGACGCGGTATCTTGCGCCGCTCCCTCATGCTGGGAAGCTCGCCCGCCTCCGCTGCGCCGTCCGGCTTTCTGGGCGTCGTCGCAGTTGGTGCCTTTGCTCCTGGGTGTTGCTTATCGCTCATTGATCTGCCACCTTGCAGAATGCGTGCTCATCACATGTTGCTGCCAGGCCCAGCAGGGGATTGCGCCGTTGCGGTGCGCCGGTCGGCCAGGCCCAGAGAAGTGGGACCCGTCTATCCCTGGTGCTTCCTTGCTGCTTCCTCCAGGTAGCATTCGTACGACTGCTTCTCCAGGGGCACGTACATGCTCTGACGCTTGACCAACTCATCAAAGTCAACCAGATGCCCGTCGAACTCGGGGCCGTCCACGCAGGTGAACTTCGTTTCACCGCCTACCTGGACGCGGCAGCCCCCGCACATGCCGGTGCCGTCCACCATGATGGGGTTGAGACTCACCAGAGTCCGTATTCGGTGCGGCCGTGTCACCTCGCACGCCGCCTGCATCATCGGCACCGGGCCGACGGCAATGACGAAGTCAATCGGCCGCCCCTCGTCGATCAGCTCCTGCAGCACGTGTGTGACGAATCCGTGATGCCCGTAGCTGCCGTCATCCGTGGCCACGAGCAGCTCGTCGCTCACCTCCCGCATCTCCTCCTCGAGAATGACCAAACTCTTCGTGCGTGCTCCAATGATGGATACGACCGCATTCCCCGCCTCCCGCAGGGCTCGGGCGATGGGGTACACTTCGGCGACGCCAATGCCACCGCCCACGGCCACGGCTGTGCCGAACTTCTCGATGTGCGTCGGCTGGCCTAACGGGCCGACGACGTCCAACAGGATGTCGCCCACCTCCAGCGTACCGAGGAGGGCCGTCGTCTTGCCCACTTCCTGAAAGATGAGAGTGATGGTCCCGCGTACGGGATCCGCGTCGGCGATGGTGAGCGGAATGCGCTCCCCGCGCTCGTGCCCGCGGACGAGCACAAACTGCCCCGCCTTACGCTTCTTCGCCACTCGTGGCGTCTCCACCACGATGCGATGCACCTTCTCAGACAACTGCTCCCTCTCCACGATCCTGTTCATGCGCGTTTGCACCGGTCCTTACGGGTTGTGCGCCAGCTTATGATAACGCACCTGCTGCTGACGCGTCCATGAAGCTGGCGGAAGTTGTGAATTCCTTCACTAAGCTAAAGAACCTTTTTACCCAGCCTCTGCGGCAGGAAAAGCCTGTCGCAGGCGGAAGTTGCGAGCGCTGTGATTCCGCCGAACCCATGCATGGCCAAAGGGGAGTTGGACAATGCCTGCACGGCTCAAGATCGGCGCTGCAGAGCGCGTTATCACGCCGCCCGTGGGAACATCCCTCGCGGGCTATTTCCACGATCGCAAGTCAACTGCGGTGCGCGACGATCTGTTGGCGAAAGCCGTCGTGGCCGACGACGGTGAGAACGTCGTCGCTCTCATTGCCTGTGACCTCATCGCTGTCTCCGAGGAGCTCTCCAGCGCCGCGCGCCGACTGATACGCCGGCGAGTCGGCATCCCGGAGGGCAACATCATGATATCGGCCACGCACACGCATACCGGGCCGGAAGTGCGCGCCGGGCGTATTGTTCGGCGAAACGACGAGTGGTTTGCGGAGACCCCCGGCCTCCTGGCCGCGGCGGCATGCGAGGCCTTCGAGCGCAGGCGCCCGGCGCGACTGTGGCTGGGGCGTGGGCACGAGGAGGGGCTCGCGTTCAATCGGCGATTCCGCATGGAAGATTGCAGTGAGCAGTTCGGCACTAGCGAAGACCCGCGGAGCGTCCTCGGGCCCGCCGGACCGACCGATCCGGAGCTCGGCGTCATAAAGATCACCCGCGGCAGACGCGATCCTTTCGCCGTGATCGTCAACTACACGCTGCACATCGACGTCATGGGCGGCGTGGAGATCTCGGCTGACTACCCCGGCCACATCACGGAGGTCGTCCGCGCGGTGTACGGCCCGGACACGATCTGCCTGTTCATTAACGGTGCCACCGGCGACATCAACCACGTGGACTACAGCGGCAAGTCGCCCTGGCCGCGCAAAGGCCCCGCGAAGTCCACCCAGATAGGGCGAGCTCTCGGCGGTCACGCGGTGAACATCGCTGAGAAGGCTTATCCGGGCAAATCCCGACAGGTCGGCGCCGCTCGAGAGATGCTCAAGATCCCATACCACCCCGTGACGCCCGAGCTGCAGCAATGGGAGCGCGAGCTACGCCGGAAGCCCAAGAAGAAACTCACGACCAACGAGGAGCGATTCCTCCGGGGCATCGCCGCGTGGGACAAGGACGGGCAAGTCGCCGACGTCGAGGTGCAGGCAGTGCGCCTCGGCGACGCCGTGTTCGTCGGACTGCCCGGGGAGCCATTCTGCGTATGGGGCTTCGAGCTCAAGAAGTGGTCGCCGTTCCCCTACACGTTCATCGCCGAGCAGTCGAACCAGAGCCACGGCTACGTCGCCACCTGGGAGGCCGTGGGCCGGGGCGGCTACGAGGCGATCCCGTTCGTCGGCACGCACCTTGCCCGCGGAGCGGGGCAGACCATGGTGGACGCGGCCTTCAAGCTCGTCCGCAGCCTCGCGTAGTTCATAGCTCACGGGGTCAGAGCTTCAAAGTTCAATTTTGGCTACATTGAGCGCACGTCCTGTACGTGGTGCGGATCGGCAAAGATTGAACTTTGAAGCTCTGACCCCTGGCTAGACGTGCCATCGTCGTCGCAGCCCCCAATCAAGCCCGCAAAGCAGCAATACCAGCAGCAGATACGGCCAGGATCTGGTCAGACTGACCCGGCGATATCCCGCTGCCGTTACCGGCTCCGGCGCCTGCGCCATGGCTTCCTGGGCCGCGGAAGCATCGTAGTACTTGCCTCCGGTGACCGCCGCGATCCGTTGCAGCAGCCGCCGATTGAGCCGCACGTCGCGCAGCTCTGCCAGTTCGGTGTGTGCCACGAACTCGTCACTCTCGCTCCCGAGCTGCTCATCGCCCTGTTTCGCGGCGACGCGCACGGTGTGCTTGCCGGGCGTCGTGGGGCGAAAGCTCCCCTCGTAACGGCCGGCATCCCCGGTCGGATGGCATCGCACGGTTGTCTTCTTCTTGTTGGAGCCAGTGACCGTCGCCGTCACGCGGGCATCTGCGACCGGGGCGAACTCCTCATCGAGCACCGTCGCGATGATTCGAACGCGCTCGCCGACCGTACACGCCGGCTTATCCAGCGCAATCGAGAGCGGACGATCGTTAGTGCTCGTCGAGAGCCACCGTATGGCGCGGTGCCAGAACGCAGCATGGACGCGAGCCGATGCGTCGGTGGCGTACTCGGAGAATATCCAATGGAACGTGGTGTCCGACGTGATGCAGAGGCTGCGTCCCGCACCCACCGGCTGCGCGGCGGCGATGGGCACTTTGCGCCCGGAGGCGGTCCGCCCCTCGAGCAACACATCGGCCAGTGGGTTGGCGCCTTTCGTCAGATTCGCCCCCTCCAGGAGCGGCAGCCTCGACCAGTCGATCCCCTCGTCGGCGGGCGGAAGCAGCGGATGATCGCTGGCTGCCTCGGTGGCCTTCAGGCGGAGTGCTCCGGGCAGGTATCCGTCCAGAGTGCCGCCCAGCCGCAGCGGCAGCACGTCGGCCAGAGGCGTTTCGGCGTACCCACCGACGCCGAAGGTCCGATCTCCGCCGAGCAGCGCCAGCCCGCCGCCGCGGTCGGCCACGAAGGCGGCTGCAGCCCGCAGGAACGCGGCCGGCAGTGCCTTCGCCGGCACGTTGCCGATGACGATAGCGTGGTAGCGCCGAAGTACACTCGCGGAGGGCAGAGGCGCGCGCTTTGGGGATTCACCTTCGAGCCAGAAGGCCCCGTCGGGCGCCTTTTGCAGATAGATGTCGAGCTTCACGCCCGCAAGGCCCTCAACAGCCCGCCGCAGGAACTTGAACTCCGGCCGCGGCCGATCTATCAGAAGCACCTTGCGGTCGCCTTGGTTCACGTGGACCACAAACGTGCGCGAGTTGTTGAGCCCCGTAAGCTCCCCGTTGACCGGATTTACCCTTACGGAGTAGGAGTCCATCCCGGGTTGCTTCGGAGCGAGAGTGAAACGGGCGTTGGCCGTGCCGTCTTCGCCTACCGTGACGTTGACGCTCCGTGAGCGGTCGTCGGCGCCTTGGAGCGTCACCGCGATCCGCTGACCACTAAAGCCCGGGGCGCGGATGGTCGCCACGGCGAGCGCCTTCTCTCCCGTCCGCATGGACTTCGGCGCCACCACGCTCCAAAGCTCGACGTCAGGTGGCTGCGTCTCGCGACCGATGCCGACTGCGTTGACGGGCACATCAAGCTGCGCCGCCCGGGCGGTGACCGCGTCTTCGTCCCCGGCCATGTCGCGCCCGTCCGTCAGCAGCCACACGGCCGACAGCCGCTCCGTATCCACGTGCTGCCCCAGGCCGCGAAGGGCGGCGGGGACGTCGGTTCGCGCCCCGCGAGCCTCGAGATCCGACGTCGTTCCCACGGGCCGCACGCCGCCGTCGAAACCCCACAGTACAACACGAGCGCTGTCGCCGAGAGAGCGCTGCGCCGCCTCAGCCAACGTCCGCGCGCGTGCAATCCGCGGTTGCTCGTCAGGTGCATCCGCAATGGACATGCTGCGAGACGTGTCAACCAGAATGGCCACGAGGGGCACGTGCGTTCGCACACGACTCCTCACCCAGTGCGGGTCGAGGAGCGCCAGCCCGACACACAGAAACACAGCGGCTCTGAGGGCAAGCAGCACGCCGCGCTGGCGGCGCGTTGCAGCGCCAAGGGCCCGGGCGGAGAGCCACAAGACTCCCACAAGGCCCAGCGCGAGAGCCGAAAGCAGCACTGTGTGGACGATCGGGATCATAAACTAGTAAACTAGTAAACTAGGGACAGTCACCTATTTCTGAACAACGTCATCCGGGGAACAAAGGACCATCGGGCGGCGTTCGTCGCCGATGAAGGCTACCGGGCGCATCTGAAGAAATAGGTGACTGTCCCTAGTTTACTCTGGGTCGACCGACAGGCAGCGGCCGCACCCGCTGACCAAGGATCCGCCCCAGCTTGCTCAGGAAGCTGTCGCTGCCTAGCGGCCAGCCTCGCGCTGTGCTCCCCCGCAGCCTGGACGCTGTCGCCTCGTCCTCCGCCGCCAGGAGGTGCTCCCGCCACTGCTCCGGACTCCACCACGCCTCCCAGCCCTCAATGTCCAACAGGTCCGTTTGATCCGGCTCACCCACGTGCGCCGCCGCGCTCGACCACTCGTACTCCCATGCCTGAGTCACCAGCCCCGCCGAGACAGGATTGCGCTCCACGTACCGCAGCGCCGCCACCGTGTGACGCTCGTCCAGCGCGCACGAGTAGAACCGGCTCTGCCACAAATGCCCACTGCGTCCGTGAAGCGCATTGACGTACTGGGTGTACCGCCAGTGCGTACGGCCCACGGCGTTGGCCAGCGATGCAGCCTCATAAGGCCTCACGACCAAGTGCACGTGGTTGTTCATGAGGCAGTAGCCCAGTACCTCAAGCTCGTACTTGTCCGCCTGCTCCTTCAGCAACCGCAGATACGCCCGCCTGTCGTCATCGACGAGGAAGACGTCCTGTTGGTTGTTCCCTCGCTGCGTGACGTGGTGCGCCACGCCGGGGACGACGATACGCGCTTTTCGTGGCATGCCGACAGCCCACCAAACTAGGGACAGTCACCTATTTCTCCAGATACCCCCGGGAACCTGCATCAACCATGAGAACGCCATGGTTGGCCTTCGCTTCCTGCATGAGGTTGCCGAGAAATAGGTGACTGTCCCTGGTTTCCGGCCTCGCATCCCCCTGTCTCCCTGCCGGCTCATGCCAGCTTCCTCCCCGTCGTCGTTGACACCAGCCTCCCGTGCTTCACACCCTTGGTGCTGATGAGCCTATCCGCGAGTCGCCGCACGTCGCGACTGCGACCCCTCAGCACGATGTTCTCGAGGCAGTTCCGCGCGTCGAGATGCACGTGCGTATTGCAGACGACGACGTCGTGGGTATGATGCTGCAAATCCTGCAGGGCGTCCACCAGGTCGTGCCGGTGGTGGTCGTAGACGATGGTCACGGCGCCGACTACCTCCGCATCCGCCGCCTCCCACTCCTCCTCCACCATCGCTCGCCGCACCAGGTCCCGGATGGCCTCGGAGCGCGTCTTGTAGCCCTTGCGGCGTATCAGGCGATCAAATTGGGTGAGCAAGTCCACTCCCATTGACACGCCGAAGCGTTTCACGAGCTCCATCGTTTCATCACCTCGCGTGTGACCCCACGCGTCCCAGCCATCGCACGGCGGCCAAAAGGAGCAGGCGCTCATCCGTGGTGAGCGGCGCATCGGCGCCGTCTTTGTCGAGGCCATAGGCAATGCCGCTCGCCACGAATCGGCCGTCGCCGAACTGCCCGGCTACTACCACCGGCGCTCCCTCGGGCCGGGATCCGTCCGCGACGATCTTCGTGCCGCGGGAGCCACAGCGCAGAAGAATGTGATCAACGTAGGCATGCGTGAGCCCGGCGCCCTTCGCGAGGCCCGGCGCGAGCGCGCCCGCCGTTGCCACCACGCATCGCGTGGTCCTGGACACTCCGGCGCCGCCGAGGCACACCGATGGCACGACGGACGGATAGCCGCGGTAGCCCGCCGCATCGTGGGTCACCAACATCCCACCGCCCTTCTCTACCCAGGCGCGGAGAGCGGCAACCGTCTCGGGCGCGAGGGCCTCCGGGCCGGCGCAAAGCTGAGGAAGCACTAACACATCTGCTCGAGAAATGGAGATTGACAACCGCGGACGTGCGGCGGTGTCTGTTCCCATTTCTCCCTCAAGCCGCGTGATCAGGAACGCATAGATGCGGTCATCAGCACGCAGCGCGGCCAATATCGGCGCGCTGCCCCGCCCTCGGTCGAACACAGCCGCCTTCACCCGCTGCTCGCCGGGCGCCGCGGGCCGATATCGCGATCGCAGCTCCTCGATCTCCTGCCCAGTGCGGACGCGGAGCAGTGGGCTCCACTTGATCGCCGGTTGCCGTCGGCTCTCCTGGCGCTCGAACACGGCGGCGATCCGCAGATCCCCCGCCGGCGGCGCAAACCGAAAGCCGGCGCTCCCACCGGATGGCACGTCGGCCCGGCCGAGTTCGGCGACAAGCTCCCCGGAGGCCCGATGCACCGCGACGCGAACGCTGCGGGCGCCGGCATCGCCGCTCAGGGCTCCCGACAGGGCGACGGTCCCCAGCACATCCCTTTCCGCGCGGTGGAACCGCTCGCCGCCGATCTCCACCCCATCCGGCAGCCCGAAGGCCACCTCGGGCACGGCATGCGGGGGCGTCGAGGGCGGAAGTGCGGCAACCGAGCGCCACAGCTTGGGGAGGTAGGTGCCTGCCAGCCCCTCGGTGTACTTGAACAGCACGAAGCCGTCGGCGCCCAGCCGGCGCGATACATTGATCTGGGCCTCCACCTGCTCGGGGGTCAGTTTGGCCGCGTCTGAGTACGGGCCAATGCCGACGTACAGCGGGGCGGCGGAATCGATCCAGTGCACCTGCGAGCGCACCAGTTGCTCGAAGAGGCGCATGCTGCTCGTGTAGTCCATCGGGCAGACGAAATCGACCAGCCCCTCCTTGACCCAGCGCTTCCAGTCCTGCCCGATGCTGAAGCGGTGCCGCTCCCAGTTGTTGAACACTGCCGCCGATACGCGCACGCCGGGCCTGGCTGCCCGAACTTCGCTGCTTACCTGCCCCACCAGCGCGGTGATCTGCTCGCAGCGCCACTGCCGGAATGGCACACGCAGATCGTCCTTGGCCACACATGTGGGCCAGTCGTCTGCGCGGCGGCCCAGAGACCGCTCGAAGGCGGCTCGGCACGTTCTGCAGAAGCACCCTTGCGTCGAAGGATAGCGAATGTAGTCGAGCTGGATGCCGTCCACGGCGTACTTCGTGGCAAGCTCAACGGCCGCGGCCACGACCATCTTTCGGTTCGCCGGGTTCGATGGGCAGAGCCACTCACTGCCCGCTTCGCCGCCGGTCCCGACGACGGTACGGCCGGCAGCGCTGTACGCCGCGCGCACGTCGGGTGGCGCCGTGTAGGTCATCAAGGTGATCATGCGCACGTGCACCTCGATCCCCCAGCGCCGCGCCGCGGTCACGCACTGCGCCAGCGCATCCCCTTGGGTGGCCACTTTCGGCGATATGGGCAGGACGCTGCTCCGATAATACGCCGCCCCGGCGCTGCACATCCAGGGGAATACGGCGTTGAAGTGGTGGCTTCGCAGCGTCCGCATCGTCTGCTCCCACGTCGGGACGCCCTCGGGGCCCATCCACACACCGCGCAGCTCGCCGCTCTTCGATGTCGCCGTCGCCGCCGGAGCAGCAGGCGCCTCACGGCTCCCGTCCGCGGTGCTGGGCGGCTCCCTGACCAGGGCGAGCGCTGCAGCGAACAGCAGCGCGGAGCCGCCAACGCTGAGCCAAAGGACGGTATGGAATCTGCTGTCGCAAAAGCCTCTCATGATGACACGTCCGATGCCAGGTTTCCTCTACGAAGCTGCGCCGACCTGTGCCGACCGCGGCCCTTGACAATGTAATGCCAGATACATTACATTAGTGGGTGCCACCTTGCGAAGACCGGCGATGGGAAGGAGCGTCGGGCCGGTGGCGATGATGTGCGCAGCGGCTGCTTGGCGCCCAGTCGTCTGTGCTTGACGCAGCATCGACAGCAGCAAACGTAGCAATACGTATTCGCAGCCTCCGCCGTAGGCCACCCGACACAAAGTCGGCAAAGAAGCGAACTGACCGAAGCGACACACTCCTCCCGGGTGGCCAATCCGCGCCGAAACAATCAGCAGACATAGCAGGCACTCATCCGTCGCCGCGCGAGGTGTGGAGCGCTCACGCCGCGTGTGTGACTCGCGCCCGTTGGCGACGGGCTGTGCCCACCAATGAGAGCAGGCCGAGATGGCTCTGCGGGCGATGTATCCGGTGCACAGCACGAAGACGGCCTCGCGGATCTATGACGGGGAGGCCGTCGTCGTGCAGCCGCTCGAGAACAGCATAGCTTTCCTGAGCCCAGTGGCCAGTCGCATTTGGGAGCTTGCCGACGGCAGCAGATCCGTCGGCGACATCGTGGATGCGCTGTGTACGGAGTATGAGGTTGAGCGAGCGACTGCGGAGGCGGACGTTGCGGAGTTCCTCGCCGAGCTCGGCAAAAAGGACATAATCATCCTGCTGGAGGCGCCACGTGACGGGGGATAGCCAGGGCATCGTGACCGAGCCCACAGCGCCAGAGCCCTTCGAGCGTTTGATCGAGAAAGCGCGGCGCTCCTACATTCCCCTGACCATACATTGGGAGCTGACGGGCCGCTGCAACTTGCACTGCGTCCATTGCTACGTTCCCCCCGATGACGGCGATGCTGAGCTGACGACGCAGCAGTGCTTCGATGTCCTCGACCAACTGGCCGATGCCGGGACGCTGTGGGTGTCGCTCTCCGGGGGCGAGCCATTGCTGCGGCCCGACTTCTTCGAGGTCGCCGAATACGCGAGGCGCCGCGAGTTCGCTCTGCGGCTGATGACCAACGGCACCCTCATCGACGCGGTGACCGCCGACGCACTCTCATCGCTCCGACTCATGAGTGTCGAGATAAGTGTGTACGCGGCATCCGCGAGCGTGCACGACTGCATCACCGGCTGCGAGGGGTCATTCGAGCTGGCCACCGGCGCTCTGCGGCTTATGCGCGAACGCGGCCTCACTACCGTGATGAAGACGCCCGTGATGGCGCTCAACGCCGCTGGGTTCGAGGCAACGCGCCGGCTGGCCCAGCAGCTCGCCGATCGACACGTCTACGACGTCACCATCATCCCCGCAAAAGACGGCGACCGCCGCCCGCTGGAATCCCGCCTGACTCCCGACCAACTGCGGTCCTTTTTCGAGGGACGTGTGGGCGCGGAGCTGCCCAATATCGCGGAGAGCGCCTTCTCCAAGCCGCCGTGCGGCGCCGGCATACGCACGGCATCCATCGCCCCCAACGGCATCGTGTATCCGTGCGTGGCCTTCGACATTCCGACGGGCGACCTGCGTCGGCAGTCCTTTGCTGACATCTGGCAGCACTCGCCGGCACTGCGGCAGCTACGGCAGACCACATTTGGTGGTATCGCCATTTGCGCTTCCTGCGAGACGGCGGGGATTTGTGGCCGATGCTCCGCGCTGGCGCACCTCGAAGATGGCGATCGCTGCGGCCCGTCTTCGGCAGCGTGCGCGGTGGCGGCGGCAAAACTGAGCGTAATGAGTCGTAATGAACGGGAGGGCGGCAATGGGCACTGACACCCGCATCATCTTGGAGCCGCGCCCACAGACTCCGGCGTTCCCTAACGAGGCGATGTCCGGGACGAGCGACTCCTCGCCCGTGAAGAAGCCGTACGAGAAGCCGCACATCGCACACATCCAAAAGATCGAAACGATGGCTGCTGCCTGTGACTCCATCCAGCTCGACATCGGAATGCAGTGTCGCACGGAGGGCAGTTGCGACTTCCCGTTTAGCTAGTCTGGCGCTAAGGCGCCCGTCGCCGTGGAGGCCGAGCGGATGCAGTCCCACACGTCATCTGAGCATCGGATGGCGATGGGAGGGAGAAAACTGAACAGCGCTCGAATGGCCACCGTCGCATGGGTGGCCGTTTTTTGTGCCTCGACCTGTGGCGGCAGGGGCGACCCGGCCCCTCGCCCCTACTTGCAGCCTCCGGCCGTGCGCCTCCTCATTGAGCGCTCCGGGGTCTATGAACTGTCGGGAGCTGAGCTGCAGGCGGCCGGCTGTGAGCTTGATGGGATGGATAGGGCATCGCCGCGGCTGTTCTGGGACGGCCGGGAGCTGCCCATTGAGGTCGTTGGCGGCGAGGATGGCTCCCTGGATGCGCAGGATGTCATTCGATTCTACGCTGAGGCAACGGACTCCGTCTACACCAGGTACAACGTCTATTGGCTCACGCTCGGGAATGGCCCCGGCCTCCGGATTCAGCAGGCTCCGCCACCCTCCGGGGCAAGCGCGGCCTCGCGCCCGACGTACCACATGGCGACGGTGCACGTCGAACCGCAGAAACAATACTCCGCAATGATCCCGCTGGAGCCGGACGGAGATCACTGGTTCGCCGCCAGGATCCGGTACGACGCGCCGGCGACGCTCAGCGTCGATCTCCCCGGCCTGCTGCCCGATGCGCCGGAGCCGGCCCGGGTGCACGTCAGGCTCTATGGGCTCAGCAAGCTCCCGCTGAAACCGGACCATCGCACGGAGGTGGCGATTGACGACGCAGTCGTCGCCACCGCGGAGTGGGACGGGCAGACGCCGTACAGCATCGAGGGTGCGATACCGCCTGGCACGCTCAAGGCGCAGGGCAATACCGTACGCGTCGGGTGCGTCAAGCAGGAGGGTGTCCAGTTCGACCTGGCATATGTAGACTGGGTGGAGATCACCTACCCAAGAGACTTCGCCGCCCCCTCGGGCTTTCTCCGCTTTCGCGCTCCTGATGCCCGGCCGCACGTGTACGCCGTGACGGAGCTCCCCAGCTCCGAAGCCATCGTCTGGCGCATTGACAGTCCCGAGGCGATTCGCCGCGTGGAGGCCGAACCCGCGGCGGGTGCCGGCGAGGCGGTGCGCTTCGCCGATGCCGGAGCGCCCGAAGGCGCCCGCTACGTCGTCGCGACGCCCAAGGGCATGCTCAAAGTGCCTCAGATTGAGCTGGATTCGCCGAGTTCTCTGCAGTCGGAGACGAATCAGGCGGACTACATCATTATCGCGCACGGCAGCCTGCGGCAGGCCGTCGAGCCGCTGGCACAACATCGGCAAAGCACCGGGCTGAGTGTGCTGACGACGGATGTCCAGGACGTGTACGATGAGTTCGCCTTTGGGCGTGCCGAGCCGAGCGCCATAAAGCGGTTCGTGCGCTTCGCCTACGAGCAGTACCGCCGTCCTGCCCCGCGTTTCGTTCTGCTGGTGGGCGATGCCAGCTACGACTACAGGGGGCACCTGGGCGCATTGCTTAACCTCGTGCCTACTCACATGAGTCGAACCCGCCACATCGGGCAGTCCGCCTGCGACCAGTGGTTCGTCTGTGTTGACGGGGATGACTGGATCCCCGAGCTCGCCATCGGCCGCATCCCGGCCCGCTCACCAGAGGACGTGGCGACCATCGTCCGCAAGATACTCACACAGGAGACATCGCCGCCGGCCGGACCGTGGCAGCGCCACGCGATCTTCGTGGCCGACGACAACGAGGCGCTCTTTGGGCGCATATGTGACGCGGCAGCCGCCGCCTACGAGAGGCAGGGCTGGAGCAGCGAAAAACTGTACCTTGAAAAGGGCGGCGCGAATGCGCCGGAGTTGGGGCAGAATCTCGTGGCAGTGCTCAACGAAGGCTGCCGATTTGTGGTATATGTTGGACACGCAACACTTGACGGCTGGGCGCACGAGCGCATGCTGACGATGGCGCAAACGGAGCAGCTCGCCAATGGCGATAAGCTGCCCGTGATCGTCAGCCTCTCGTGTCTGGACGGCTTCTTCGCCCACGCGAAGCGGCCCGACTGTCTGGCGGAGGCGTGGCTGCAGAACCCGAAGGGGGGCGCCGTTGCCTGTTGGTCGCCGACGGCGATGGGCTACTCGGTGGCGCACCAGCTTCTGCTCAATGAATTCGCCGAGGCTGTGTTTGCGGCGCGTGCGTCCACCTTGGGCGAGGCTGTACAGCTCGCGATACGCAACATGCTGCAGCGGAGAAGCGACCAGCAGACACGCGATGTGGCGCTCATGTACGTGCTCTTCGGCGATCCGGCCATGCTCATCAGTTCCTGGCGGCAGACAGATGGCTGAGCGCGAGAGACATGGAGCTGGGAATGGACATGCCGCTGAGGGCCGACGTGCTGCTCGGCGATCCTCAGGGGCACGGGCGGGCCTACGCCTGCCGCTGCGTGGATCGTGCTCGGCGTCCTGGTGGGGGACGCGGGCGGCTCGTATGAAACCACCGACCCGGCCCGGCGCGCTGAGCCCGGGCTTCACGCTCGTCGAACTCCTCGTGGTCATCGGCATTCTGGCGGTGCTCACGGGCATTCTGGTCCCCGTCGTGAACCGTGCACGGGCAAAGGCACGACAGGCGGCTTGCGTGAGCCACCTGCGGCAGCTCGGCATGGCACTGCAGATGTATTGCCAGGACTACGATGAGCGCCTGCCGCCATGGGCCGTTGCCAGCGCGCCGACGACTGGGAAGGTCTGGGGACAGGTCCTCCTACCTTACACCGCTGACGTGAGGGTGTACTTCTGCCCGAGCATGGGACGTCCGCAGGGAGCCGGCACTGTTCTGGATGGCTCACCTTTCTGGGGCCCGACGCACAACTATCTGATGGAGCTCGTTTATTGCTCGTACGGCTACAATGCGATGTATCTCAGCAGCGCCCGCCTCGGCTCCGTCGCCAGTCCAACCGAGACGATCGCCATCGTGGACACCACCTTCAGCGGGTATGCAGACCACGGTTGGGGCTATTTCGCTGCCTTTCCCCCGTCCATGGGCGGCCACGCTATGCTGGCGGATCGCCACGATGGGGGCGCGAACGTGACCTTCCTCGACGGGCACACCAAATGGCACCGCAAAGAGTTTCTGCTGGCTGACGACTCCCTGTGGGACCTTGAGTAGCTACCCTGGCGGAGCACTCTGATACCACCTTGACCGCTGGCGACGCCGTGCGGCGGCGCCGACTTGACGCCCGATGGAGCGCGGCGTACAATGTGCTCGGTGTTGTCAGACCGCAAGCAGTGAGAACGGCTGCGGCTCGCAGCGGTCCTCAGGGGGGAAGGCGTTATGCAGGCCGTGCCACGATATGGTCAGGCTCTACTGCTCGGGCTCGCCCTGGCGGCCGGGCCCATTGCAGCCCTCCATGCGGCGCCGGAGGCGACGACACCTGCAGTCGCTGTCGCTTCGTTTGTCCCCGAGGGGTACGTAATAGGACCGGGGGACGTCGTGCAGGTGATCGTGTTCGGGGAGAAAGATCTGTCAGGTGCTTATCGTGTCGAGGCCGCGGGCACGATATCGTTTCCGTATATTTCCAAGCCCCTGAGACTGGCCGGCTGCACTGTCGTGGAGGCGCAAGAACTCCTTACCCAGCACTTGTCGGCCATCCTGAAGCGCCCACGGGTGACGTTGACGCTCGATGAGGCTAAGTCGGTGCGGATCGTCAGTGTGATGGGGGCGGTGAGGGCAGCGGGCGTCGTGGAGCTACCGCTCGGGGCAACCGTGTTCTCGGCAATCGCCAGGGCGGGAGGCTTCGCCGCCGATGCCGGCACGGATGCCGTCCTGCTGCTGCATCCCACGGGTGAGGGACAGCGAGTGGATCTGAGCGAGGGCCCCGGCGAGCGCTTGACCGGAGGCAGCGAAGCGAGCGGCGCTGGTGTCCTCGTCCGCTCAGGCGACATCGTATGGATCCCACGCTCGACCCATCGTATCACCGTGCTCGGGCCCGTGGCTCGCCCGGGACGCTTCGCCGTGACCAAGGGCGAATCGCTCACGCTGCTTGATGCCGTTAGCACCATGGCCGGCGGGCCGGCAGAGGGCACGAGGCTGGGCAGCGCACTGCTGGTGCGTCAGGAAGGGAACTCGGAGCCCATCGACTTGCGCAAGCTGCTGCTCGAGGGCGACCTCTCCCAGAACCTGGCCCTCGCGCCGGGCGACATCGTCATAGTCGCCGAAGCCGAGCGCATCGCCATCGTCGGCGCGGTCAACAACCCTACCTCCTTCATCCCGCAAGCCGCGTGCACGCTCGTTGACGCACTGTCGCGCGCCAGCGGACTCACGGCGCGCGCCGACCTCAGACATGCCAGCATCATGCGAGACGGCCACCATATCCCCATCGATCTGGCCGCCGTCTGGCTTCGTGGCCAGATCGACAGCGACGTTTCGGTGCATCCCGGCGATGTCGTACTGGTGCCGGAGGTGGACAACCAGGTAATCGTGACCGGCGAGGTGGACAAGCCGGGGGCCTATGAGGTGCAGCCGAACACGCGCGTGCTCACCATGCTTGCCGCGGCCGGCGGGCCAACCCCGATGGCCGACCTGCGCCACACGACGATCATGCGTGACGGGAAGAGCATCCGGGTCAACCTGCAGCAAACGCTCGATCCTGGCGGGCTCGACCCCGACAGCGCCGCCGCGCAGAATTCCCCCGTGTTTCCCGGGGACGTCGTGTTCGTGCCCAGAGGTGGCGTAGCATATGTCCTGGGCGCCGTCGCCAAGCCGGGCGCCTATCCTGTGCAGGAAGACACAACGATCGTAGATGCCATTGCCGAGGCCGGCGGGATCGCCGCACACGGCACGCCGAAGCATATCCTGCTGGCGCGAAGGGATGAGCGGGGCGAACCCGTCATCGTGCAGCTCAATATGAACGTCGTCGTGGCCAAGGGGGGGAGCGAGCCGATGCTCAAGCTGCGCCCCGGCGACATCATCTACGTGGCAAGGCAGAAGCGCTCGCGCGATTACCGGGCGCTCAGAGACATCTTCTTTGGCGCTTCGGGACTGCTGTTGACACTATTCCGCTGATGCCGCAGCGGCGACGGTGGCTAATAGGCGCGGCCGCATGCTGCCGAAAGCCGGATCCTTTGTCAGCGCGTCGTAGTCCGCGAGCACGACCCCCGGAATGCCCAGGCGCAAGGCGAACTGCAACGTCTCGATGAGACGATCCTGCGGTCGGGCCGTGCTTCTGAGCCAGATGTAGACCTCCTTGCCCCGCGCCTCGGCCTCCATCAGCCCCGGACGGGCCATGCCCGCGACGATGTCTTCCATGGCGGACCGGGGACGGTCCGCCGCCGTATATGGGACCGGCCAGTCAACGCGCACCGCTACGCCATCCACTCCCGAGCTATCCAGCAGTCGCGTCAGGTAGTCCGTGCCGATATGGAGCTGCTCGTGTGCCATGCCCGGGGCCGCCAGTACGAGGCTGCGCCCATGCCGATTCACCCGCTTGATGGCTGCCGCCGCCGCCAGGAGAAAGATGATGATGCTGCGCTGGCGCACGTTGAGCACCCGATAGGTCAGCTCCGCCGGCATCTCCTCGTCGTACTCGGACTCGTACACCCGCTGGCAGTGCAGGCAGCGACACGCCCAGACGCCGCGCGAGTAAAAGAGCGATGGCTCGTCCCATACGAACCCGTCACAGGCCAGAAGCTCGGCGAGATCGGCCATTCGCGCCGCGAACCAGTCCAGGAAGTCGGGATCGTTGGGGCACGCCCGGTCGATGGGTCGTCCGCGAGAGTCGATCTGTCGTGCCGATGGCAGCAACTGCAGGAAGCTACTTCGCAGGCCCGGTGGCGTCGCCAGCACGCCCCCGTACCCCCGGGGCACGGCGTAGCACTCCACACCGGCGCGCCGACATTGACGCCCGAACTCCGCCAGCTCCAGCCCAACGGCGTCCTGCGTATCCTCGCGGCACTCGATGAACACGGAACTGAATCCGCAGTCGCCGATCAGCGCCAAGGTATCCGCTGTGGCGTGCTCACGATCGCCTGGAATGCAGACGCCGACTCTCATTGCTCGCCTCCGCCGTGTAGCCCCAGCAGCCCTGCCTGGGGTGCCCCCCCTGTCGGCGTCAGGCTGGCAGCCTGACCGACACTATGTAACCGGGCCGCCGTTGGCTCCGCAAGAGTGTTCCGTGCGCCTCGGGCAAATCCTGTTCCGGCCGCCCCCTGCCCAGCCCAATCGGTGCGCATCGTGGAGGGCTGACCCGCCGCTGCAGCGAATACGCGGGGCACCAGCTCCGCCGCGGGGATGCCGCGCGGGGAACGGGAGGCTGCCAATGAGCGCCGCGCACGAGGGTCGCATCCAATCGTCCGAGGATCTCGCCGCCGCGATATCGGCTGCGGTTGACGAGACCCCCATTCTGGACGTCCACACGCACATCTACAGCGCCGGCTTCGGGCCGCTCCTTCTGTGGGGAGTTGACCAGCTCGTCACCTATCACTACCTGATCGCTGAGGTGGCTCGCGGCGACGCCGCCGTCTCTCCGGAAGCCTTGTTCGCCATGTCCAAGGGCGAACAGGCGGATCACATCTGGCAGACGTTGTTCCTCGACAGCAGTCCGGTGTCTGAGGCACAGCGCGGTGTGCTCACGACGCTGGCCGCTCTGGGCATCGACGTCTCATCGCGCGACCTCGGCGCGGCCAGGCAATACTTCGCCGACGTCACCGTCGAGCAGTACATTGACCAAGTCTTCGAGCTGGCCAATGTCGAGAGCGTCGTCATGACCAACGACCCCTTCGACGAGCAGGAGCACGCGGTGTGGGAGGCCGGCGGCCACGATGACGCCCGTTTCCACGCTGCGCTGCGCATGGATGCGCTCTTGCTCGGATGGGATACGGCACTCGCGAAGCTGCGCGGCTGGGGATACGAGGTGAACCCGGCCCTCGATGCCGACACGTGTGCTGAGGTGCGGCGCTTCCTGACTGACTGGATCGATCGCATGAAGGCCGTCTACATGGCCGTCTCGCTGGCGAACACGTTCCGGTTTCCGGAGGACTCGCCCTGCTCGCGCATCATTGAGAACTGCGTCCTCCCCGTGGCGCGTGACCGGGGCCTTCCCTTCGCCATGATGATCGGCGTCAAGCGGGCGGTGAACCCGGCGCTGCAGCTCGGCGGCGACAGCGTCGGCAAGTTCGACGTGGACGTGCTCGACGGCATGTGTGCCGGCTACCCCGAGGTGAAGTTCCTGGTGACGCTGCTGTCGCGCGAGAACCAGCACGAGCTCTGCGTCGCCGCCCGCAAGTTCCCCAACCTGATGCCCTTCGGCTGCTGGTGGTTCCTGAACAATCCGAGCATCATCGAGGAGATGACGCGGATG
>JAUWAU010000021.1 GCA_030601885.1 Armatimonadota bacterium | reverse complement strand
TACGACAACTGGCCACCCGGCGCGGAGCACGCCACTCCCGCTCCAGCCAACCCACCGCCGAAGGCTCACCGAGGTCCCCAGACCGGGTGCCTTGACAGACGGCAGCCTTTCATGGATAGGGCGGGGATGCCCTTCCCCGCCAGCCTTTGCTATCGCAGCCTGCCAGGCTGCGGGTCGTCATTGGCGGGGGCCTGCGATGAGACGCCGGACTCGCAGGCTGGCAGCCTGCGCCACACACACCGAAAAGGAGCATCGCCATGTTACGCCTCGGAATCGTCGATTTCGGCACCTCACACGTCGTGCAGTTCACCAGGCGGCTGAATCGCGTGGACATCGAAGAGGAGCAATGGGTGGATGGGGCCCAGATCGTGATGGGGTGTCGCGGCACGTCGGAGTGCTGCGACGACGAGCGGATGGACGAGTACGTCGAGACGCTCGCCGGCTACGGCGTCGAGGTGGTGGAGCGGGCCGAGGACATGATCGGCAAGGTGGATGGGGTGATGATCGAAACCGGCGACGGCAGCGCGCATCTGGAGCGGGCGCGGCCGTTCCTGGAGGCCGGCATCGCCACCTGGGTGGACAAGCCCTTTGCCTCATCGCTCGCGGACGCCAACGAGATGGTGGAGCTGGCGGCCAAGAACAACGCGCCCCTATTCTCCTGCTCCTCGCTTCGCTTCGGCCTCGAAGTGCAGGAGGTGCTGGCGGACAAGGAGGGAGTGGGCGACATCCTGGGCGCCGTGACCTACAGCCCGGCCTCGCTGCACGAGCGCAACCCGGGGCTGTTCCACTACGGCATCCACGCCGTCGAGCCACTGTACGCCCTCATGGGGACTGGCTGTGAGGCCGTGTGGTGCGCCTTCACCGAGGGGGCCGAGGTGACAACGGGCCTCTGGCGCGACGGGCGATTGGGCACGGTCCGCGGAACCCGCGCGGGGAAGCATGCGTACGGCTTCACCGTCTGGGGCGAGAAGAGCGTCCGAACCGAGAGCATCAACACGGCACACATCTATCGCGAGCTGCTCAAGCGCATCGTGGAGATGTTCGAGACGGGCAAGGCGCCGGTGCCGATCCAGGAGACGCTCGAGATCGTCAAGTTCGTCGAGGCGGCCCTGTGCTCGGCCCGGAACGATGGCGCCCGGGCGCTGCTGGCGTGAGGCTGCCACCGACCTCACCGCGGCAGCCGGGCCTCGTCGGCCTCCCGCGCCGGGAGTCCACTACTGTATGAGCCTCTCTACACGTTTCGGGTAAGATCTTGATATCAAACAGTTTCATAGAATATGCTGTGATATTCAGCACCAGGTACCGCAAGGGAGAACTCCTGCATGCGTGATGCGGACAAGTACGCTGATGCCATTCGGATAGCCCAGGAGGCTGTTCGGCTGGTTGACGATTCGCTGAGACCTACAGCATTCGCCATAGTGCTCCAGGATCTGCTGGACAAGAGCGCCCATCCGGCTCCGCGCCCGACAGATGCGGGGAGCGCGGGAGAAGGGGAGGCGTCAGCGGGACGATCTGCAGAGCCGCAGAGGCCCTAGTATTACAACCGTGCTTGGGAAGTCATGTCATTCTGAGCGGAGTGCAACGGAGCGAAGAATCTCGATCTTGACGCAAGAAGGGGTGTGGCACGCCGAGATTCTTCGTCGCTTTGCTCGCGCTACAATACGGCCTGCGGCCGAAATCTTCGGGGTAGTTGGACATGACCGGGTGGGTCACCCGGTGAGTTTCGCCGACTCTGTCGACGAACTTCGACGATGAAGGCGTCTGTGCCAGCCGGTACTCGATCTGTCCGCTGAGGCAAAGGCAGGCGGGGTGAGGCTACCCCGCCCTTCAACAACGGCAACGGCGAAGGCGGCGGGCCACGGGTGCCCGCCTACAGTGACGGCGCCACGACAAAGGATGGCGGGGGACATAGTGCGCACGTGGCGTGCGCTCGCGCCCTACGGAACGTGAGATCTTCGGGCAGGTCCCTACTCGGGCCCGGCGATCTTCGTCCAGACACCGTCCTTGTTGACGTACGTGCCGGGGCCTTCGGGCCCGGCCTGGATGGCCGTGTGGCCGCGGCCGCTGCCCGAGTATTTCATCGGCACGCCCCGCTCGTGCCAGAAGTGGGCGTCCTCCCCACCCTCGCTGTCGTAGATGATCTGCTCCGTGATGTAGCCGTCCCCGTCGAAGAGCTCCGTGCTCCGGTGCCGGCCCTCGCGAGTGTGGTACTCGCGCCTGGCAAGGCGTCCGGCCGTGTAGAAGAGGCGACGAATGGGTCTGCCCTCGAGGTTGAGGTCATGCCGGCGGACGATGGTGCCGCGCTCGTACCACTCCCGGTGGATGACCCCGTCGTAGCCGTGAACGATCTCTTTGATGGCATGTGCGGACCTCTTGGCCTCCGCCTCGGAGACCTCTTTCCCATCGACCGACCAACGGTCGCTCGTCCACGAGAAGTCGGCGGGCTTGTCGGCCAAGATACTCAGCTTGGCCTGTCCCCGAACTTGGAGCGGCAGACTGCGTTCGCTCTCCAGCCCCGACCATTCCACGGCCGTGGCCGTGTAGAGTCCCGGGCCCGGAAGGGGGACCTCGGTTCCGGGCCGCGCTGGCTCGCGGGTGATCTTCATCCCGTCTCGGAATACGTTGTAGCCGAACGTCTCCCAGTGGTTCTCGCCGGGGATCAGCTTGAGGCTCTCCCCCACCTTCCGCAGATATGGCCGATCGGGCCGGCGGACCACGGCGATGTACACGTCGCACTGCCGCTGCCAGATGAGCGGGGAATCCCTGTCGGGGAAGGACGGATCCGCAAACCGTCCCGGAATGACGGACGGATCGCGCTGATCCTCGGGGATGAGCCTGGCCTCGAACGAGGTGACCACGGTGCCCTCTCCAGGGCTCCCGGAGCGGGTGTTGTACAGCCCCAGAGTCAGCCCCTCGAAACTCGTGGGCGTCTTGCGCTCGTAGCCGATGACCCGGTTGTTGGGCAGCGACAGCGCGCCCCTCTCGGGGAAGCCGTCGGTGGACTCGACGGGGATCCGATCTTGCGTGCCACCGCCGGTGGTCCGCGTAACAGGCCCGTCCTTGAGATCGTAGGTGCCGTGGAAGGCCACCTTCGTCCCGTCGCCGCTGCCCTTGGCATCGTTGTCGTGCTTTCCGGAGCTGCTTGAGAAGCTGTAGGACCTGGAGTCGTAGATGTGCGACAGCGCCGCCTCCAGGTAATCCCGGCCATCGCCGGAGCGCAGGTCTGCTATCTGCAGCGGGCCGTAGCTCGAGCTGCCGGTGATCCATCGTCCGCTGTGGCCGCAGGGGCTGATGTCGCCGGAGCCGATGGCCGCCAGGAAGTGGAGGTTGCTGGGGTAGGGCTCGTCCCATCTGCGGCCCTTCATCGGCATGCCGCCGTGCAGATGGTACGTGCCGTCGCCGGACCAGGACTGATGGCAGCGCTGTATCTGGGGCGAACCGGTGCGGATGTCGCCGCCCTCCAGGTTGAACCACTTGCGCGTGGGCAGCGAGAGCAGGAACCGTCCCCAATCGTCGCGGCGCGAGTCGTCGTAATAGTCCCAGCGGACGAAGACGACGGGGTGGGCGGGATTGGGGATCCACTGGATGCCTACGAGGCCCTCGAGCATCTCGAACTTCGAGTTGGGCTGTATGGCGATGCGGAATCCCTGCATCCCCTGCCGGCCGCCGGTGCTGCGACCCCCGAAGAGCCAGCGGTCCTCGGAGTCCGTGCCGCCCAACTGGGCCGCCTCGCCGGTGGCCAGCCGAGTCCGCTTGCCGCTATCGACGTCCAGCCACATGACCTCGTTCCTGTCGCGGATGTAGAAGAGCCAGTTGTGCTTCCAGCCCCAGCGTGGACTGCTGCCGCGGTCCACCTGGATCTCCCTGTCCTCGTGCAGGTCGTAGGCGAACACCTGCCCCCCGCCGGAGTAGCAGATGTAGCGCCCCCCCGGGCTCCAGCACTGGGCATTGTGGTAGTTCACCGAGTACCTCACCGCGGGGTCGTCGGTGACGCGCCAGATCTCGGTGGTTCCGCCCTGCCGCGGCATGAAGCGGTCGAGGCGGGCGGACACCCGGCCAGGCGAGATGAACAGCGCCGATACGAAGGTAGCGAGGATAATCCGGCTGCACATGGTTGACACTCCTCCGGTTGGCGGCAAGACAAAGGCGGCGGGGGACTCGTGCTTCGCAGAGTAGTATGGAGCCCCCGTCCTACAATCAACGACAAAGACACGCGGGCGTGTTCGGGTATTCGCCCAACTCAGCCGATGGGCCTCCAGCCGAAAGGCGAGGCAGGTCACTCGGAAACAACGCGCGAAGGTGCACGTATCGTCCCATCTCTGCAATCGAGACTTCGTGACCTCGACACAAATCACATAAGGCGCGCGTGTCTATCGGAGGTTGCCATGAGCAAGCTCTGCCTCGCCGTGACGTTGATCGCCACCCTCGCGCTGGGAGCGACGGGAGCTACACTCGCGCAGAATCCCGTCCTCAACCCCAGCTTCGAGCAGGGGCTCGACGGCTGGGACCTCCGAATCAATGGCGACATGGGTGACGTAACCGTCATTGAGGGCGGAGCCGCCGGGAGACAGTGTGCGCTCATCACAAAGGTGGGCTCGACGGAGCAGTGGACTGCCGTCGGCATCGTGCAGGAAGTGCTCGTGGAGCCGAACGCCGTCTACCAGCTCTCGCTTCGCTCCCGGAGTGATCTCGAAGAGAAGGCCGTGAGCCACGCCTTCCGCGCGTTCATCGCGCCTTCGGGCGCTCCTGGGGAGGATGTGAATCGTGTCATCCGCTCCTCCGACGACTGGGCCGCGTTCCGGTGGGAGTACAGCACCGGGCCGAATGTCGAGCGCATCACGGTATCCATTCTCCTCACATACTCTTCGGGAAAGGTGTGGATCGACGACGTGCGTTTCGAAAAGCAAGGGCAATCCATCGAGGCGGAGAGCTTCCCCGAGACGTCCGGGGCGCGCGCGGCGGAGCGCGGGTCGCTGAGCGGTGGCCGCGGCGTCGCGCTCACGGGAGAAAGTGAGATCGCCACCCGGATTCAGATTCCCAGGGGAGCCATCGCAGTGACCGTCTTCGGCGAGAGCGGCGACGATCTCGCCCGGCGGAGCGTGCGCGTCTCGCTCGGGGACGAGACCAAGATCGTGGACCTGCATCGTCACGGCGCGGAGGCGCACGGCCGAGTGGCGTACTTCGAGGTTGACGCGGCCGGCGAGCGTGAGCTGGTGATATCGCGAACCCCTGACTACGAGGGGGAAGTGGTCGTGGACCGGGTCTTTTGGCGAACGCACGACGGGCCCGCGCGGGTGAAGGATCTGCGCCTGGACACGGTGCTCGTGCAGAGCGGAGAGCCGCGGGCGAGCATCGTGGCGTCGGATGCGCCGGCCATGCGCGCCTTGGCCGACAGGCTCCAGGCGGAAATCCGTAAGCTCTCGGGAGCGACGCTTCCGGTGATGCGGGACGAGGAGCTGATGGGTGGCGAGTACGAGCAGACGACGGCCATCGCCATCGGCAACCTCATGCAGAACAAGCTCTCGGAGCGCCTGTACTGCCTGTGGTACACGCGGGAGGACGGTTGGTACCCGGGCAGGGGCGGATACGTGATCCGGTCGGTGCACGATCCGTGGGGGACGGGCGCCAACGTGCTGGTGCTGGCCGGGAGCGACGAGCAAGGTACACGGGACGCGGTCAACAGGCTCCTGAAAAGCCTGAAGCCGGGACGGGACATCGTGCTCGGTCACACGATCGACGTCACGATGCACCCCGATGTGGCCGCGGTCTTCGGCAGTCCTGACGCCGGCTACGCCGTCAGGTCCCTCCCACGCCGCGGCCAGCGCAGTCTGATGAGCACCAGCGCCCGTTCGGGCATCGCCTACCAGTACACCGGCGATCCGGGCTGGGCCGATATGTTCCGGGTGTATCTCATGGAGCACAAACGCCGGCCCGACCTCGGGCACGACACCCACATGGAGCTGTGGAAGACGATCCGCGCATGGGACGTGCTCGAGGAGTGCCCGGCGCTCACGGACGAGGATCGCCTGGAGGTGACCAACTACCTGCTGTACGTGCTGCGGTCCAAAGAGGGCGTCTACAACAGCATGTTCGTCGGATCGCTGAATTACTCGTCCGTTCGCCACAATCACCACATGCTGGCAGCGCTCGATGCCTACTACGGGGGCCTGTACTTCAAGCACTACTACGGCCTCCCCGACGCCGACGACTGGCTCGCAAAGGCGCGCTTCTGCTTCGCCAGCCAGGAGCTGCAGGACAAGGGGCAGGACGAGTCGGGGAACTACGAGGGCTCGACGTCGCTGAAGTCCCTCGTGCCATTCGCTTACGGAGAGCCCGGCTACCGCTTCCTGCCGAGCGGGACGGGGCGGCGCTTTCTCGACCGCGTGGCGATATCCATCGACAACCGCTTCTCCAGCTCGGGGCACGGCGACTGCTGGGACGTGAACTGCTTCCCCGCCATCGCGCTGCGCGTTGGAGCGTGGTACTACGGGGACGGCCGCTACCAGTACATCCTCGACGGCCGACTTCGCGAGCGCCCCAACGAGAAGAGCGCATGGGGCGGCGAGCCGCCCTTCTGGATGGACGGATACCTCGAGGCGGAGCGGCCCACTGACCTCGAGGGCCTGCGGGTGGCGCGCGTCAATGAGGAGTTCTACAACTACTACAAGCAGCGCCAGGCCGAGAAGCTTCGCTTCAACGTGCCGCGCGATGAGGCATTCGACAAGATCTCGTTCCGCACGGCGTTCGAGCCGGACAAGCAGTACCTGCTGCTCGACGGCATCGCCATCGGCTCGCATGGCCACGAGGATGCCAACTGCCTCATCCGCTTCACGGACAACGATCGCGTGTGGCTGGTGGACGACTCGTACACCGAGGGGCCGTTTCTGACGGACCACAACGGCGTCAAGGTGGCGCGGAACGGCATTGCGGAACTGATGCCGGGCTGCGCGCGGCTGGACGTGGCCGCGGACCTCGGCTCCGTCGGGCTCACCCGCACCACGCTGCCCGGCCACAGCGGCGTGGACTGGGAGCGGAACATCTTCTGGCTCAAAGAGCAGTGCTTCGTGGTGCTGGACAGGATGAATGCAGTGCGCTCGGGGCGCTACAGCCTTCGCTGCCTGTGGCGGACGCTCGGGAGTGCCGCCATCGAGGGCAATCGTCTGGTGACGCGCCAGGAGGCGCAAACGCCCGAACGGCGGGACGCGTTTCACATCGTGCACGGCAGTGGCGTCCGGGCGACTGTGGAGGCCGAGCGAGAGGTCTTCGGCAGCCGCTGGGCCGGCCGGTATCCGTATGCTGAGCCGGTGGTGAACATCCACTCGCAGGACGCCCGGGCGGAGCTCGCGCCGGGCGAGGCGTTCACCTTCGCGAATCTATTCTATGCCACGAACAGCCGCCAGCCCCATGATTTGGACATCGTCAAACTGGACGACGAGACCGCCTTCATAAGAGGACTCCGCCGAAGCGACTACGTCCCCGTCGCGAAGGCGGATGGGGATATGGAGGCCATCGTCGGCTTTGCCGACAACGGGCGGAAGATCGGTGATGTCGAGGTGCGGGCCGATCTCTTCGTGATCTGGGAGGACGGCTGTGCGCTGGCCAACGGTACGGCGCTGCGGATCGGGGGCAAAGAGGCCTTCACGAGCCCCACACCCGTGTCCATGCAGATAGAGGCCGGCAAGGGCACTGCTGTGCTCAAAGTAGGGGCCGACGCCGACGCACGACGCACGACTGTCGAGGTCCCTCCTTCCGCCTTCGCGGGGGCCATCGAGGCGGCCCGGGCGCTCGCGGAGCGTGCCCGGGCGACCGTGGGCGAGGGCGAACGTGCTCCTGTGTCCAGCCGCGGCATACAGACGCTGTGGACATTTGACGCGGGCTCATCCGTGCGCGCGCTGGTAGCCCATGACCTCTCGCGACGCGGCACGCCGGACGTGCTGCTTGGGACGGCGGAGGGCGCGGGGATCGCGCTGGACGTCGAGGGCCGGGAGCGCTGGCGGATCGAGGCCGAAGGCGCCATCAATGACGTGGCGGCGGGGAACCTCGGCGCGGGCGAGGCGGCCGTGTTCGTGTCGGATGACACGAAGGTCTACGCGGTGGATGCCGACGGCAAACTCCTGTGGCGGTTCGCGTGTCCGCCGTACCCGAAGCGCGGCGGCAAGAACGGCGCGGCCAAGTACCTGCATGTGGCCGATCTGGACAACGACGGCAGAGCCGAAGTGATCGTCGGCGCCAACAACATCCAGCTCCACGTGCTGAATCCGGACGGGACAGAGCGCCTCAATTTCGAATGCAGCGATTCGCATGTCACCTTCAGCGGCTTCGTGACGCAGGATGTGGACCGGGACGGGCGGCTGGAGATCCTCAGCTTCCCGGCCTCGGGCAGCTTCGGATACTGGCATCAGTTCTCGCTGGACGGTACGGCCCGCCGTTCCAGTACGGATGGGTGGCCGTCACACATCCGCGATGTAGCCGCTGCGGACCTGAATGGCGACGGCAGGCCCGACTTTGCCTGCGGCACGAACCGGGGCAATATCTACTACATCCGACAGGCCGAAGACGGCCTGCAGCAGGAGAGGGTGTTCTCGTCAGGCTGCGGCGTGACGGCAATGGCCGGCCATTCACGGATCGGCGAGCCCGGTGTCATTGCTGTGGGCCTCGATGTCTCCTACGTGCACCTCCTCGACAGCGCCGGCAAGCTGCGCTGGAGCCGCGACACGGGCGCGCCGCCCACCGACATGGTGTTCTTGCCGCGCAAGAGCATGCCATCGTTGCTCGCGGTGGGCGCCACGGACGGCTCGATCATCTTCTATGGCCTGGACGGGTCGGTCGTCGGCCGATTCGTCGGTGCGTCCCGGGTCAATGCGCTGTGTGCGGTAGGTCCGGACATTGACGCCGATGCGGCGCTGCTGGCAGCGTCCGCCGATGGAACAGTGACCGCCCTCCAGGTCACGGCCCGTTAGGACCGAGGCGGAGGCCCGGCTCCAGGCGCCTATCAAGCACCCATATTTCCCCTCAGCCACCCTTCGTCACCACGCCACACGACTCTCCGTCGATGCGTGATGACCTCGCTCGCCCCTCCGGCGGCGCATCCACCCGAATGGGGGCTATCGAGCCACAAGGCCAAAAAAGGGAGGGACGATTCGCGTAACGGTACGGTAAGAAGAGTGTAATCCTTCGGGAAATGCGCCTCACCGACGGCAGCACGGGCGCTGGCAGGAGGATCCCTGCATGCTGATCCCCTGGAGCACGGAACGCGAGCCGCAGCGAACGCCATACCTAACGTGCGTCTTGGTCGCGGCCAATATCGCCGTTTTCCTCCTTCTGCGCGGTCTCGGCAACGACACCATGCTGCGTGCCTTGCACAGCTTGGGCTTCGTGCCGAACCGTCCGGAGCTGCACGCGCTGATAACGAGCATGTTCCTCCACGCCAACATCCTGCATCTGGCGGGCAATATGCTGTTTCTGTGGGTCTTCGGTCGGCACGTCGAGGACGTACTCGGGATCAAGCTGTATGCCCTACTGTACTTCTCGAGCGGCCTGGCGGCGATTATGCTGCACACGCTGATGGCGTTCATCTTCTCGCCCGATGCCCTGATGATCCCGGCTGTCGGAGCCTCCGGCTGCATCGCTGGCATCCTCGGCCTCTTCGCCATTCGTTTCTTCCGCACGCGCATTCGGGTGTTCACCTTCATCCTGCTGCGGCCGACGTCGTTCACGGTGGCGTCCGGTGTTGCGTTGGGCATCTGGTTCGCTTCGGAGGTCTTCGGCGGCCTCAGCAGCCTCACGGCGAGCGGCAGCGTAGCCAACTGGGCCCATATCGGCGGCTTCTTCTACGGCATAGCCATGGCTCTGATGCTCCGCCTGGAGTCGGAGGCCGTGGGCGATCATCTGGCCAAAACCGGCGCACAGGCGCTCCGCATCGGCGACTGGCATGGCGCCATTGAGCGCTACGCGGAGGTTGTGGGGCAAGATCCAACCAACGTTGAGGCGCACACCGGCCTTGCGACGGCATATAGCGTGCTCGGTGAGGAGGAGCGCTCCATTGCACACTTTGAGGAGGCCGTTCACCTTCTGTGCAAGCGCGCGGAACCGGCCCAGGCGCTCCTGCTCTACAAAGAGCTGCGGGGCAGCTTTCGTGATCACGTTGCGCCCACCAGATTGCGCTACCAGATCGCCTGTGCGCGGGAGACAGTGGGAGAAGTGACAGAGGCGTATCAGGAATTGGCGGAGATCCGCCGGACGCGCCCCGCACCGGCCGAGGCCCCCATGGCGCTGCTCAAGATGGCCCAGATAACGATGAATCGTTTGGGCCGACCCGCGGACGCATTCCACCTGTTTTATGAGTTTAAGAGCTCGTATCCGGACAGCATCTGGGCAGTCGCCGCCGAGGACGGCATGCGCGAGGCGCAGCGCGCCCTGTCCGGCCCGAAGATCGTCCCGGGGCTCGCCACAGCCTATCACGAACCGACAGGGCAACCGGCACGTGGACGCGTAGCGTCTCCGGGATAGAGGGGCATCCGTGCTTCCCCTCGCACTCGTCCTCTCGATCGCTGGTGCCGCCCGGCGAAGGCCCGACCGGTCGCAATCCCCGGCATCCCCCACAATCCCCATGGGCATCCGTCCGGCTTTTTCGACTTGACCTTTTCCCCTTTTCCGTGCCTCATTGCAGGGCTCGCCGCGTGCGCGACGAAGTATCTGCCATTACGGGAGTTGCCCATCCGCGGGATGTTCCGTGGGTGAACGAGAGGGGACCATTATGCGATACGCCATCTGCAATGAGATCTTCCAGGACGACCCGGTCGAGGAGCAGTTCCGCGTGGCGGCAGAATGCGGATACGACGGAGTGGAGATCGCGCCATTCACACTCGCAGAGGATGTGCGCGACATCTCGGCGCAGGAGCGCTCGCGCATCGTCGAGCTCGCGGAACGCAATGGGCTCGAGATCGTCGGGCTGCACTGGCTCCTCGTTTCGCCGGAAGGGCTGCACTTGACAACGCCGGAGGATGACGTGCGCCGGCGAACGGTCTCGTACATGTGCGATATCGTGCGGCTCTGTCACGATCTGGGGGGGCACATCCTGGTCTTCGGCAGCCCGAGCCAGCGCAACATCGTGGAGGGCGAAAGCCGGGAGCAGACCATGGGCCGGGTCAAGGAAGGCTTCATAGAGTGCATGTCGATCCCGGAGGCGGAGGGGATAACGCTGTGTCTGGAGCCGCTCACCAGCGAGCAGACGAACATCGTCAACACGGCTGCCGAGGCGCGAGAGGTCGTCGCCGAGATCGACCATCCGCGCGTGGCGATGATCCTGGACTGCCGCAGTATGAGCGACGAGGAGAGCGATCTCGCCGAGGCCATCCGCGCATCGAAGCAGTACCTCCGCCACGTACACGCGAACGATGATAACGGCCTCGGGCCCGGATATGGCAGCCTCGACTTCGTTCCCGTGGCCCAAGCGCTAGTGGATATCGGTTTCGATGGGTACATGTCGGTAGAGGTGTTCGATTTCTCGCTCGACCCGGTCGAGGTTGCCAAGAACAGCATCGCCCACCTGAAAGACTCGTTCGCGAAACTGTGACGCCCCGCGGTCGAGAGAACGAAACGTACTGACCGGCCGGTGGCAAGTTGTAAGTGGCGACTCGGCCCCAGGTCGTAGTGCCCTGCGCCACCGGCTGCCGCCCTGTGGCGAGCCACATGGAGTCACCCCAGTCACACATCGGCGCTTCCTCCGAGGTGAGCCACGAACATGGACATTGAGCGCAGTGTGCGTGCTAAGGCAAAGGCCGCCAAGGACGCCTCGCGCCATCTGGCACTTGCCGGGACGGCAGCAAGGAACCGGGCCCTGGCGCAGATGGCCGACGCGCTGAGCAGGAACAGCGAGCAGATCCGAGAGGCCAACAGGCGAGACATGGAGGCCGGGGAGGCGAAGGGCCTGCCGAAAGCGATGCTCGACAGACTGCTGCTAACCGATGCGCGCATCGAGGACATGGTGGCATCCCTACATGCAGTAATCGATCTTCCCGATCCCTTGGGGCGAGTTCGTAGTGCCTGGCAGCGGCCAAACGGCATCCAGATCAGCAAGGTGACCGTGCCGATCGGCGCCATCGGCGTCATCTACGAGTCGCGGCCAAACGTGACCGTCGAGGCCGGCTCGCTGTGTCTCAAGGCCGGGAACGCCGTGCTGCTGCGCGGCGGCTCGGAGGCCATCCACTCGAACTCGGCGCTGGCGCAGCTCCTGGCTGAGTCCTGCCGCGCGGCAGGACTGCCGGCCGACTGTGTGCAGTTCATCGGTGTCACCGACCGGGCGGCCGTCATGGCCATGCTCAAGATGGCCGAATACCTCGATCTGATCGTCCCGCGAGGCGGCGCCGGCCTGATCCGGACCGTGGCTGAGAACACCACCATTCCGACTCTGAAGCACGACCGTGGGCTCGTCCACATCTATGTGGACGCCTCTGCCGACGTCGAAATGGCCACCCGCATCGTGCACAATGCCAAGGTGCAGCGGCCCGGCGTCTGCAACGCCGTCGAGACGCTGTTGGTCCACAAGGACGCCGCGCCAACGGCCGTACCCGCCATCTTCGCCGCTCTGCACGCAGATAGCGTGGAGATACGCGGCTGCCGGCGGACCCGAGAGATCGCTCCGGACGTCAAGCCGGCGACGGACGAAGACTGGGACGCGGAATACCTGGATCTCATCCTCGCGGTGAAGATCGTTGATGACATGGAGGAGGCCATCGAGCACATCCGCCGATACAGCTCAGGGCTGGCGGAGGCCATTGTCACCGACCACTACAGCAACGCGCAGCGATTCCTGGACGTGATAGACAGCGCCACGGTGTACGTGAACGCTTCGACGCGCTTCACCGACGGAGGCCAGTTTGGTCTGGGCGCGGAGATCGGCATCAGCACCTCCAAGCTCCATGCACGCGGGCCTATGGCTCTCGAGGAGCTGACGAGCACCAAGTACATCATTCGCGGCAGTGGGCAGGTGCGGGAGTAGGGCGATGAGCGCGGTAGATCGCCGACGATACCTCAGCGGCGCCAAGCGCCTGGCGGTCAAGCTGGGCACACGCGTTGTGCTGGACCCGGCGGGGCGGATTGACGAGTCCCGTCTGCCGGCGCTCGCGCAGGAGATGGCGGAGCTGAAGGCCGGTGGCATGGATGTTCTGGTCGTCACGTCAGGCGCGGTCGGCTCCGGCCTCGCCCTGCTGGGAATGCCGCGACGCGTGGATGACGTGTCGAAGCGACAGGCTGCCGCGGCGGTGGGGCAATCCGCCCTGATGCACGAGTACGATCGGCTATTCAGCCGGCACGGGCAGCGGGTCGCTCAGATCCTGCTGACGCCCGACGACATCGCCGATCGGGAACGCTACCTTCACATCCGCAACACCATCATCGCGCTCTTAGAGGCGGGCGCGGTGCCAATAGTCAACGAGAACGATACGGTCTCCGTCGCCGGAGTCACGTTTGGCGAGAACGACAAACTCGCCGCGCTGGTGGCCGGCGCCACGGGGGCCGACGTGCTCATCTTCCTCTCGCAGCAGGACGCGATGTACACCGCGGATCCCACGCGATACCCGTCCGCCGAGCGCATCCCGCAGGTGGAGCCGGGCGACACCAGCGTGATGGCGCTGGTCGGAGAGGCCGGCGACACGGCCACTCGTGGGGGCATGTTGGCGAAGCTCCAGGCAGCACGCACGGCTGTGGCTGTGGGCATAGCCGCCGTCATCGCCAGCGGGGATGAACCGCGCGTGCTGCACCGCATTCTCGCCGGAGACGACATCGGCACCTTCTTCGTCCCCGCACCCATTGTGAGCAGTCGCAAGTCCTGGATCGCCAGCGCATTGACGCCCGAGGGGCGTATCATCGTTGACGATGGCGCAAAGGTGGCGCTCCTGCACCCGGACGGTGCCAGCCTGCTGCCGTCCGGCGTCGTAGACGTCGTCGGCAGCTTCCGCGCCGGGGACCTGGTGATAGTGGCAGACGCCACTGGAGACGAGATCGGTCGAGGGCTGGTGAACTACTCGGCCGAGGATGCCGACCGCATCAAGGGCGTCCAGTCGCGGCAGATAAAGTCAATACTCGGCCATTCCGCCCACGACGAGATGGTGCACCGGGACAATCTCGTAATCAGCATGCCACGCCGTTGACAAGCTGTCCGGCAATGTGGTAGTTATACGCTTGTCGTTCGTAGTCTACGCGTGGCCAACTGCATGGGTGGCCCCATCGTCTAGAGGCCCAGGACGTCGGGTTCTCAGCTCGAAAACCGGGGTTCGACTCCCCGTGGGGCTACCATCTCCCGAATAGGGTCGCATTCCCCGCCAGCATTTCTGCTGCGACACATACATTCTCACCATATAGCCGTGGACGGCGGCAGGTCCGGCGCTTGGAGCACCGTGGGCCGTGCCGAGTGCCGCGTGTCCTCAAGAACGACTAGCGGACAGCGGAGGCTGAGGAAGTAATGGTGCGCCACAGGAAGTGGACAGCCAGCGTCATCCTCACAGCCATTGCGCTGGGCGCTGCCGGGGCGGCGGCGCTCTGGCACGTTGACGCGGGGCGCCAGTGGGGGCTCAGCGAACGAGACTACGCCCAGGTCGAGCGCGGCATGTCGAAGGGGCAAGTCATCGAGATCCTCGGCAATCCCACCGAACGAACGGTGAAAGACCCTGACCACCCTGGTGTGAGACTCCACATATCAAACCGAAGCGGCCAGGATCTGTCCGCCGCGGTGGAGGTGTGGATGTGGAAGCGAGGTCTGCAGACGATGCGCGTCGTCTTCGATGCTGAGGGCCACGTTCTTCACAAGTGGGTGGATTACTGAGATTGCTCACCGCGCAGGTTCTGGCCGCCGACCGGGCGTGTGGAGCTCAACGTCTTACGGCCCTGCGACGGATTGAGCGCCTCGCGCGCCGACATGGAGCATTAATGGTTGCGGGGCTCGTCGTTGCCGTGTGGTTAGTGACCAGCTACCAGACGAACCTCGGGTGGATGCAAACCGGCCGCCGAGCGAGCGCAGCCGTTGCGCAAGTTATGCCGATTATTGATAGCCTCCCGCGCGACGCATGTGTCGAAATCCTGCGGTCTCGACATGCCGAGATGCTCTCGGATAATCGAGTACAGCTCGATGCCGTCGCACGGGTGATTGCCGACCGGCCGGACCTGCAGGTCATCACCCCTCACTTACGAGAGGCTGCCGCTGGGACGACGAATGCGCCTCCTCTCCCCTCGCCTCAATACCACATCGTCTGGACCAGTGATGGTCAAGCACGGCTGAAGCGCGTCCCGTAAGTGGGATGGCGGCCGGGGGCGGCAGAATCGAATGCGAATCCAGAGCTTCCACCTGTCCTACAGACCGCCGATGCCCGCGCGGGGCGGGAGGCGGAGATCGAGGGCCAGATCTATGACGGTGCGAAGGAAGCCGGCCAGGAATTCGCCAACGATGAGGCCAATGAAGAAAGGCAGGCCCTTGCGGTACGCCTTCAGCCCGCCATACCGGAGCAGCAACATCTTGACCAGCCACGTGAGGAAGATGGGCAGCCACAGACGGAACAGGCCAAAGCTGCCGCTGACAAGGTACCCAACTGGATGGAGCGGCCAACCGAGGAACCGGACGCGCAGAGCCGTCAGGACGAACATCATCACGAAGCCAAAGCAGTAGGCCATTGAGGAGCCCAGCTCGGGCGCTCTGGGCTGCGCGAGCCAGCTCTCGAGCTTGGCCCAGGGCGCTCTGCCGAAGGCCCAGGTGGCTGGGCCGGTGAAGTGGGCGGACTCGTACCCCACCTGATACATTACGTGCAGATAGGACCAGAAGGCGGCCACGACGGCAACGACGGTGGCCACGAGCAGCAGCGCCGCGATGGGCCGGAGCTTCATATCCGACGACTTGCCGATCCGGAGGGCGTCCACGTAGTTCTGCATGGGAAACTGCCGATGGGTGCGGGTGAGGAAGAAGAACAGGCTCATCACCGTCAGATCTTTTCCCGTCCAGGCCGCCGTGCCGGCGACGCGCTGCATGACGTCCTCGGCGCCGACCTGATACAGCTCGATAGTGGGCAGGCCCAGCTCGGCCCGCATGCGAGCCGTCACCAGGACGACGGCGAACACAAGCACAAAGAAGCAGACGGCGGCCACCAGGCCCATTCCCGCATACATGGCAAAGGCCACCAGAGCCACCAGGCCAAGCAGCGCGCCGAGGAGCGCCACGCGCATCGGCAGCGGCTCGCCGGCGTCCTCGGCCGCGGAGGCGCCTCCCCGGAGCATCCGGGCTATGCGTCCGCGCGCCACCCAGAACATGAAGGCGCAGAAGGCCAGGTAGGCACCGAACCCTTGCTGCTGCACGTAGGGAAAGCCGCGCCACTCATAGCGGCCCATCACATCGGCCAGCACCATCTCGGCGCGGATCAACCAGAAGAAGAACCAGACCGAGAAGGCCAGATGCAGAGGCAGCAGATACGCCAAGCCGTACGCAAAGGGAAAGGAGGAGATGGGGATGTTGCCGGCAGCCCGCCACGGCCGCGCCGTGGCGCGGAAGGAACGCACGCCGATAGGGGCCCCAGGGACCGCGGGGTACAGCGTATGGATCAGATTCAGAAACTGGAGCAGAGCGGCCAGAACCGCCGCGACCCAGAGCTGCGGCTGACGAAAGAGCTGGGCCGTGGGCGAGGTGATGAGCAGCGGCACAGCGGCGATGGGGTAGTTGAGGCGCTCCTCATCCCACTGGCGCCGCACCACCGCGCTGAGGCAGAGCATGACCCAGGCAACGAGCATGAAGAAGCCTGTCCACCAACCCAGCACCGGCAGCCAGGCGAGCACACGCGGCCGGGTGTAGAAGTCGGCCGATCCCAGGTACAGGGACTCGATCACTCCCGGGTCCGAGACGACGAGGTGTGCAGGCAACAGGGAATGGATGTCGTCGGCCCATGCGTTGGCCGGTGTGGCCCCGCGGAACACGTAGCTGATCGTGGTGAACAGAATCTGGAGCTGATCGTGCCCCCCGACGCAGCTCCCCACGACGAGGATCACGTAGACCGTGAGCAGCTCCGACCTGCCCCACGCCCACCGTGGCGCCACTTGTCGCACCACGGCGTTGAGTCCGGCCAGTATCAGGAGGATTGCGAGAGCATTGAAGAAGATGGCCGATGTGGTGGCGTTGTCCGAGTACCGAACGTACTCGATCTGCGTGAGCCACCAAGCGTTGAGCGGGACCAGCACGAGCCCAAGGGCCACAGCCCGAAGGCTGAGGCCGATGGAGCCAGAGGACTGTGCCGGTGCGCGCGAAGTCGGTGGTTGGCCGTTGGCCACTATTTAGCACCCTTGCGCGGCCCGCAGGGGGAGTGGCGAGCACCACGTTGCCGCTGTTACGCGGTCAGTGCTGAGCAGGACGCGCCTGCGTTTTCGCGGAATTCCCGGGCGAGCCCTCCAGAACACGCGCCAAAACCCGGCGGCGAGGGCAATGCCGCAGCGACAGTCGTCCTGGGAGGACACCATGCCCAAACAGATTGAGCCATCCTGGCGTGATGGATTGCGCAGCGTGCGAGCGGAGGATTTCGAAAGCCTGAAGCGACTCTTGCACACGGTCTTCTGGGACGGCCTCGTGCCCAAGTATCCGCACTGCTACACCCTCGAGAACGCCGCTAATCTGCGAGTCGTCGTCGAGAACGGCGAGGTCGTCTCTCACGTCGGCACCATTCGGCGAAACGCCGCTCTATTCGGGTGCACAGTGCGAGTCGCCTGCCTCGGCGGCGTGGCAACGTACGAACAGCATCGGGGCCGCGGACACGCCACTCTCCTGTTCGAGGACAACGTGGAGCAGTGCCGACAGGACGGCGTCGATTTCATGGTCGTGTCCGGCTACCGGAAGATGTACCACCGTTCTGGCTGTCGCTACGTGGGGCGAGACTGGCACTTCGCCATCCGCGGCGAGCACGCGGATGCCTTCGACGACGAGAGCGTCGAGCTGGTCGAGGCGACGCCCGCAGACATCGAGACGCTGGCCGAGATCTACCGCCACGAGCCCGTCCGCTGGCTGCGGCCGCCATCGGATTACGAGAACGGCATGGCGGGGTACGTGACCAACCGGCCGGCCGAGTTCCTCCTCGTCCGCGAGCACGGTGTGGTGCGGGGCTATGTCATCGTGGTCATGCCCCGCGGGGAGCGCGACCCCGGCACGATCAGTTTGGCGGAGTATTCCGGGGAACGCCGCGCCGTGGCGGGGGCACTGGGGAAGATTCTGAAGCGCCACGATGAGGCGAATGAGCTCGGCGTACACGTGATGGGCTCCGATGGGCGCATGCGCGAGATGCTGCAGGCAGGAGGCCTCGAGGGGAAGCCGGCAAACTCCTCCGGCACGGTCATGATCATCAACTTCCGCCAGTTCATGGAGCGCATGCGTCCGTACTTCGAGGAACGCGTCGGCACCAAGGCTGCCGAGGGCCTTGTATTCCTCGAGAAGGCCGAACAGATGATCTTTGCCTGTGGCGGCGATCAGGTGATCGCCGAGGGCCCGGGCGAGGCGGTGCAGATCATCTTTGGCACCCTCGACGGGGCCGAGGAGCGGCTTCTGGCTGCCGGCGGTCGCGCAGGTGAGCTGCTGCGGCAGATCTTCCCCTTGCAGGGTCTCTGGTACGGGCTGAACTACATGTAAGGCGGCGTTGGGGGCCTGTGGCCTCGCTCTACCGCGCGGCGGGCGGAGCTTTCTCGATCTTCCGGGCCTTCGCGGCATCCGCGCGAGCCTTCCGCTCCGCCGGGGGCGGCTCGAGCTCGGCCTTGGCAACGAGCCTTAGCCCGTCCACGGCGAACTGGTACAGGGTGTTGCCCTTGACGACGTACACGTAGTCTCCGGCGACGGCTATTGCCGGTTGGACGGTGATGGTCTTGAGCATGCGGGCCATAGCAGCCTGCTCCGCCCGCGCACGCAGGGCCAGCACGTCTGCCTTGCGCGCCTCTTTGGCCACCGGCCGATCCGGAGCGGGGACCGCCTTGGCCGCCGCACCAGGCAGCACCGGCGCCTTCGGCTGCTCCTGTGCGAGGGCAGCCGCAATGGCGGCACCGAGCAGTACGACCGAGACAACTCCGACGAGAGCCAACGTCAATCTGTGGGACATGGCTCGTAGCCTCCTTGCTTGTGTCTGCGCGTGGGCCTCCGGATTCCTATAACGTAGGGCCGGTCCAAGTTGTTCGCATTGAGCTAGTCCTCCGGACCGGCCAAGACGCGAACGAGGCCACTCAGGGCCGCCAGCGCGAACGATACCCAGAACACGGCAGTGCTCCACGCGTGCGCCTTCGGCGTCAGACAACTCATGGACGGGGGGCGCCACAGGCGAAAGAAGCGCTCCGTGCGGTCAAAGGCCTCGTGGTATGCCGGACCGCCGTCCGACACATTGAGCAGCGGCTCGACCTCCTCCAGCCGCTCCCGCACGGCTGAACGCGCTTCCGCGATGCTGTCCGCGTTGGCGCCAGGCGTGAGACTGCGCAGCGTCACGGTTCGCTGCTCGTGCTTGTTGATGGCGTGGTCGAGCTTACTCAAATCAACGTATTGCCCCCCCAACGATGCCTGTCGCCGCCCATGCTTGAGGGTCAAGGCGATCTCACGCTCCGTCAGATAGCCGCTCATGATCGCGTAGTACGCCCCGGCGAGAAGAGCGATGGCGCCAAACAACCACCAATACCGACGCATCCTTCACACACCCCCCCGGTGCTGGCTGTGCTCTCGCAGCCGGCAGCGAACGCCCGTTTGCGCCGGCGCCGCCGCTGCGCGACCACCTAAATCTCTCCCCACTCGTGCGTGGACATCTTGAGCAGGAGCGTGATCACCGTTGCGGCGCTGAATATCCACGTGAGCACTGTGAGGACACACCGGTGCCGCGGCCGCATCACGCTTAGGTCTCGCACTTCGTAGTTCTTCACAAAGCTCTCCAGAATCTTGAACCGATTGGTGTAGTGCTGCGAGTACTCGTATACGGAGGCAGTTTTGAGTCGGTACCAATCGATGTCGGCCCGAACTTGGTCGATGGCATCCGTGTCCAGGCCCTGTATGAATGCACTGGCGCCGGCGACGTGTCGTTTGTAGGCGTCGAGGAACTCCACGGCGTCGGCCAAATCCTCGTTCCGAGCTTCGATGCTGCTGTGGCGCCTGGCGCTTTCCAGCGCCCAGCCCACCCGGCGCTCGACCCACCACCCGCCCAGCCACACGCGCAACAGCATCGTCCCCAGCATCAGCAGGAGAAAGAGCCCGAAAAGCCGCCGAACGTAATAGAGTGCGCCTTTTCTGTCCGTCGCCCAAGCCATGTCGAGAACCGGGTTCGCTCAACGTGGGACTGCCGCGTGCCGCACTACCGGCGGCGACAACTTCCCGCCGGACTGGCGAAACCGTAGCCCGTGGAGTGCTTTCCACCTCCGCGCTGCACATCCTTCTGCGGAGGAGCCTGACCGGAACATACCGGGTGTCAGTGAGGCAGCGGTCGGCGTGGCTGTCGCGGAGAGCTACTCGGGGGGAGGCGCCTTCTGTTTCTCGGGCTCTGGGGCTGGTGCATCTGCAGGGGTCGCCTTCTCTGCTTCTTCTTCGAGCGGCTCGCCTCGCAGGATCTTATTGGCCGCCTCGATGAGGTCGGGATGCTTCTTCATGGCCATCTGGAAGATGTCTCTCGGCAGCCGCGGGAATCGCTTCTGCACTTGCTTCATCACATCGGTCATCAGCGGCGGCACCCTCGCCGCAACGGCGTTGACGATCTGCGACAGCACCCTCGGATGCTTCACTATTACTTCGTCGAAAATGTCGGCCAGGAGCGATGGGTACCTATCGCGCAGCAGCTTCGCTATCTGCGGCTGGGGGTCCGAATCCGGATTCTGCCTAATGATCTCCGCGATCTCGTACTGCAGCAGGGGATATCGGAGGTTGATGAGGTCAATGACGGCGCGCTGAAGTTCGGGCCTTTCGCGCTCCAGGATGGCGAGCGTCTGCTCTTGGATATCTGCCAGGAGCTGCGGATGCTCGCCGGCGGCAAGCTGATCGATTCGTGCTTTCACGACCGTCCAGAATTCCGGATACTTTCGGTCGATCAGGTCAACGGCTTCCTGGGACAGGTCGGGGTACTTCTTCTGGATGTAGATGTAAAGCTTGCCGAGCCTCTCGGGCCGTGCTTTCGCGATGAGCTTCGCTGACGGCGCCTCAGACGCCGTCGTACTGGCCGGTGGGGGCTCAGCGTATGCCTGCAGTGGAAGCACACATACAAGCGCTACAGCGCCTGCGACCACCGCGGGCCGGCGGAATCGGCGCGAGAACGCATGGAACCCGCCGTCCTCAGAGCGAAAAGGGCCAGGCGTGGAGCCCGGCCCCGGCTTACTTCTGATAACGTGAATCTGTGTCACTCGACCTCTCCGGCCTCCCTCGCGGCCCGCCTGCTCTCTGTGCGATATCGTGCGCGCGTGCCTCGCAGTGCCTAGAGGTGTGTCACCTCAGTGCCCTCCGGCGCCTCCGAAGCAGATCCCTCCGCCATGATCGGCCCAGGTGCGGATTCCGTGCTCAATATGTCGCCGCCCAATATGCTGTTGGCAGTCCAGGACGCGAATCCTGAAACGCCCCCGCTCTCGTCGCCCTCATCGGCCTCGCTCGCCACATCGGCGGACAGCGCACCCCACACCACCGCTCGGACGAGCGCCCCTGAGCTGACGTCCAATTCGAGCGGCGATTCCTCTGTCCGCTCCTCGCCAACCACCTCAGGCTCAACTTCGTTCTCAACCGTCGCGGCCGGCGGAGGCGGCGCTGGTCGCGCTCGCCGCACATGCCGACGTCCCATCGCCACTCGCACCGGCCTGGCCCCCGCGCGCGGTCGGACAACCTTCGGTCCTGGGACGGGTGTCGGGCGACTCTCCTCAGCGGCTACCGGCATCTCCGCGGGCTCCGCCGGGCTCTGGGCAATCATCTCCCGAACAGGCGTTATCAGTGGCGCCTGCCTGCCGTGCGTCCAGATGGCGACGGCACCCAGAAGCACGCAGGCCGTCACGGCAACTGTGGCCAGCGCTGGCTGCCGCACCAGCACCCACTCCCAGGCGCCCTGGCGCGTTTGTACAGCCTCGCGCCGAACGGCGGCGATGACGGCGCGTTTGAACGCCGGCGCGGGACGCAGGCGCGGCACTCCGCGCAGAGCGCTCAACGCCTCGTCCAGCTCGGCGGCCTCGCACCGGCACTCGGTGCAGGCGGCCAAATGCGTCTCGATACCCTCCGCCGTCCGCCGTGGCAGCTTGCCGTCCCCATACAGGGACAGCAGCTTTTGCACCTTTCGGCAGCGCATGATGATCCTCCTGGGCCCTGACTATGCTGACTCCTGCGGGCCGGTGCTTCCGGCCGTATCCAGCGGCCCACCGAGACGATACTGCTGATACTTCGACTTAAAGGCGGCACGCGCCCGCGATAGGCGCGACTTCAGCGTGCCAAGCGAGCAACTCATGGCCTGCGCCGCTTCCTCGTAGCTGAGCCCCTCGATGTCCACCATGATCAGCACAGCCCGGTGATGCGGCGAAAGCTGGTCCAACACGGAATGGACAAGCTGCTGCAGCTCGTTCTGTTCCGCCACAGCGTGCGGCGCCTGCGAGTCATCGGGGATCAGCCGCTCGACCTCCCCGTTCTCGGTCTGCACCATCTCGTCCAGCGACGATGCCTCGACCCGGCTGCGGCGCCGCCGGCGACGCAGCTCGTTTATACAGACGTTGACAGCGATGCGACACATCCAGGTGCGGAAGCTGGCCGGATCGCGATACTGAAACTTGGCGATGGCCTGAAAGGCACGAACGAAGACCTCTTGCCCCAGATCCTGGAGGTCCTCGCCTCCGCCGCACATGCGGTAGATGATGCCGAAGATGGTGTTCTGGTGCTCGTCCACCAGGTGGGCGAAGGCATCTACGTCCCCGCTCTGCGCCTTGCTGACGAGCGTGCCCTCCCGGGAAAGCACATGCTCAGCCCCAACGACAGCCGGCCTGGCCAACTGCCCCAGCAGAGCGGCCTCCCCGGAACCAACCACCTTCGGGCCCGGCCCAGCGATTATCGCTGCCTGCGAGCTCATTCCGTTTAACGAACAGCCCATCGCGCATATTGTTCCTTCGGCTTATGCGGAATCTATGAGACGAGCGCGCCGATATCAATGCCCCACGCGCTCGGGAGTCCATCCCACCAGTCTTGCACCACGATGCGCTCTACCGATGTAGTATACACGGCACTGTTCGTGGCGGTCAAACGCCCGTGCGACCGGCCACACCAAGGTGGCGAGAAGGGGCAAAACGGCTGCGTGTCGAAGGCGTCTCGGACGCGCCTGTGGGCGCTCCTTGTATTCGTGCGGGCGCGGGATGAAACGTAAGGGCCGTGGCTGTCGTCAAAGGGTAGGAGAAGCGCCGGGACGGTCGCCAAGAATGCGCACGCTCGACAAGTATCTGATCCGCGAGATGATCGGGCCACTGCTCGTGGGCCTCGGCGGGTTCGTTCTCCTGCTCGTGGGCCACATGCTGTGGACGATGGTGGAGGGCATCGTGGAGAAGCAGGTTCCCGTCACCACAGTGGTGCGCCTCGCGCTTTTCCACGTGCCCTGGGCGGTGACGTGGGCGCTGCCGGTGGCCACCCTCTTCGCGTGCGCCCTCGCGGTGAACCGGTTGGTTGGGGACGGCGAACTGTCGGCACTGCGGACCGGCGGACTCTCCCTGCCCCGCATCCTGGCGCCGACCTTCGCGTTCGGTCTCGGCGCAAGCATTGTATGCTTCACGGTGGACGAGTTCGTGGTTCCGTGGGCCAACACGGCCTCGGCCAACCTGGCGAGGAACATAGAGCTGGGCGAACGGGCCTTCGCGCTGGCTACGCGGCGGTTCCTCAAAGCAACGCCAAACGACCTCGTATACGCTCTCGAGGCCACAGAGAACGGGGCAGAAGGGCTGCTGGCCTTTCACATCGTGCCAGACGATCTGCCCTGGGTGACTCTCGCCGACCGAGCGACGCTCCGGGATGGTGTATTGCAGATTCACGAGCCTACGATCTACTTCGTGACGCCGAAGGGCCAGTTTCACCTGGCGACGGCGGAGCGCATCGACATAGACGTCCGGGAAGCCATCGCAGAGTATTGGAGCAGCCGGGTTGGTGTCGAGGACATGGGACTGCGAGAGCTTACCCGCGAGTTGCGGAGGCTCCGGGAGCAGGATGCACGCCTGTTGGCCCGATATCGAGTGCAGATGCACTGGGCACTCGCGCTCCCGCTCGCCTGCCTGGTCTTCGCCGTTCTGGGTGGCACGATGACGGTGAGATTCGGCCGGGGCGGGAGCCTCACTGGAGCACTGCTCGCCCTCGGCGTCATGTGTGCGTACTATCTGCTCAAGCTGTGGAGCGACATGCTGGGCAATAGCGGGGCACTTCCCCCGGCCGTCGCCGCCTGGTGGCAGAATGTGGTGTTTGGCGGAGTTGGGGTGTGGCTCCTGCTTCGCACACGCTAGCCCGGAGTTCGCATGACGCTGCTGCCAAAGGCACGAACATCGCCGCCGCATCGGCTGCGCCGCAGGAGGGCACGCCCGTACGGGTGGGGCTGGCTGTTGGCCCTCAGTCTCCTCATCGGCGCCGCTATGCCGGGCATGGCGGCCGACGACGATCAGGCCACCGGCCCGGCAGCTCCACAGCCAGATGTGGCGGCTCCCGCCCCCAGGGAGGATGACGAAGCGGGCGAACCCCTCGCCGAGGCTGCACCCGCCCCAGAGGGCGCCTCCACTGAGACACCGTCGGCGCCCACCACGGAAGGCGAACCCAAGCCTGTCGAGGTGTCCGAAGAGGACAGGATCGACATCCTTAACGTCGATTACGCCCGATTCGACGAGAAGCGCGACATCCTCCTCGGCGAAGGCAACATTCGCGTGGTCGTCAGGGAGCCTGTAACCGAGGCCGGGGTGACACGCTACGAGGAGGTAGCCATCAGCGCCGATTCGATGCTCATAGACATTGGATCGGACGTGGCGATATTCAAGGGAAACGTGCGCATCGAGCGGGAAAACATCGTCGTAACGCAGGACGAACTCGAGGTGGACCTGGGCACCAAGGCGGCGGATGCGCGTGGCAGCGTTCGAGCCATGCTGGACACCGAGCTATTCCCCGGCCCCTGGCCGTTGGAGCCGCTATACGTCGAGGGCGAGGCCGTGCACGTGGAGCCACAAGCGAACTTCATGCGTGTGCGGCGGGGTCTGCTGACGAGTTGCGACCGGGATGAGCCCCACTACTTCTTCCTGTCGCCTGAGGTGGACGTCACTCCGGGCAAGCAGCTCAAGCTTAAGCGGCCGAGACTGCGCATTCTCGGCAAAACGGTGTTTCGCTACCCGGGAAGCCTGACGATCCCGCTCAACCGCCGGCGTTCCTCCGTCATCCCGGCCTTCGGTCGAAATCGCACTGAAGGGCGGTTCCTGCGCATCAGCTTCCCCTACACGAGTGGCCGAGAGGCCTCCGGGGCCTTTCGGCTCAATCTGTCCCAACGTCGCGGGTTGGGGATTGGGGCAGAGCACTTCGTGTACGCCCGAGAGCAGGGGGGCGAAGTCTTCGTCTTCTGGGAGCCGCAGGAGGGCAGCTTCACCACTCGGGCGCGGCACACGTACGACTTCTCCACTACCTTCAGCGCCGACACCACCGCGAGCTTTCAGACGAACAGCGGCTACGCCCGCGGCTCGACGGAATCGTCCGACGTGGGCATGATTCTGCGAAACCGAGACCAGAACTCGTCCTTCGAGCTGGCCTTCCGGCGCAACGAGACCGTCAGCAGCTTTGGTGGCTCGATACGCTCCACCGTGCAGCTCCGCGATGATGAGCAGTACGGCGGCGGCCTCCGCAGTAGTGTGCTCCTCAATTTCCGCGAAACGGGCGCCGTCGGCCGCGCGGACGATCTGGAGTTGAACACCCAGCTCGAGTTCGGCCGGCGCAATCTGGACCGACCTTTCGATTGGCGACTCCAGGCCGAGCGGCGGTTCGATCTGGACGGCGACCGCTTCACGCTCGATGACAACCTCTCCATCCTGGAGCGCCTGCCGGTGCTCACGCTGCACTCGAGCACCCGGCGTCTTGGCGTCCGGTCGCTTCGGGAGCTTCCCATCGATGCCGAGCTAAGTTTCGGCCAGTTTCGCCAGCGGCCCACCGGGGGTGACATCTTCCGCACGTTCATGCGATTCGACCTGACGCCCCGGCGGATACAGCTCGGTGGCAGCAGCGAGATCGACTGGCGGACGCAGTTCCAGCAGGGCTTCTACAGCGACGGAACGGCTCAGTACGTCATTGGAACGCGCCTCTCCCTGCAGAATCGCTACGGCCGCCACTGGCGGAGCGACATCAGCTATGACCTCACGGACCCGCACGGCTTCGCTCCACTGCGCTTCGACGCCGTGGGCACTCGAAGCGCGGCGCGCTGGCGCCTGGCCCGCACCGGTGGCGGAATAGGCGGGTCTCGGATCGAGCTCGGGGGAGGGTTCGATTTCGAGCGTGATCGCCACCAGGATCTGCTCCTGCGCAGCCGCTTTCCGCTCGCCCGAGGCACCCTCTTCGACCTCTCCACTGGCTACAGCATCGAGCGCGACGCCTTCCGACCACTGCTGCTGGAGCTGGAACGCGTGCGGCCGGGGGGAATGAGCTTCGGCCTCAGCTCGCGATATGACCTCGAGCTCAGCCAGCTTGGCCGCGTCCGCGGCACCCTCGATTGGCCTCTGCGCAAATGGCGCTTGGAGGTGTTGGCCGGCTACAACGGCATCCGGAAGGAGTTGGACTTCGCCGACCTGCGCGTCACCCGCGATCTGCATTGCTGGACGGCTTCGCTCACCTACAGCAAGCAGCAGCGCTCCGTGATGGTCAATGTGGGCATCAAGGCCTTCGCCATCGCCCCGCCGCGGCTCGGCCACGGAATACGCGGCCAGAGCTTCGACATAACCCAAGGGTCGCTGTACTGACGACCTGCCTCGAAGATTTGGCTGCGGGCCGAGTTGTAGGGCGGGGATGCCCTTCCCCGCCGGCCTTTGCCTCAGTAGACAGAGCCCGCGAACCTCAGCGCGGAGATCTTCATCGTTTCCGGGTGTCGCCCCGCAACATGATGACTGCTTCGGAGATTCCGTCGTGTGCCTTTCTGTAGGCGAGTACCTGTGGCTCGCTGCCGTCCCTCTGTCGATCCCTGACAGATGGGCCAGCACAGCAATCTTCATCGTTTCCGGGTGTCGCCCCGCAACATGATGACTGCCCCGAAGATTTCGGCCGAAGGCCGCCTGATCGCCGCTCCACGACCGCTTCACCAGTTGTGCGTCCGAGGCTGTCACGGTTCAGCCGCTCCTTGTATTCAGGAAGACAGGCCGGCAACGAGAATGGTTGAGCGGCCCTCACGCACATGGGGCAGTGGGCCAGCCTACAGTCCAGAGCACCCCCGCTGCTGTATCAATGCCCCCGTTCCCAGGCAGGAACAGACAGCATCGCGGCGAAGCTCTATTTGTACACGTGCGTGACCTCCGCAGCGGGCCCGCAAGCTACCCACCCCGGGAGGGATTCTCGTCTCGTGGCAGCCGAAGCAGCCTATATGGGTGTTGACGTCGGCTCCGTGAGCATCAATGTCGTGCTGCTGGAGCCCGACGGCGCCCCTGACTCCTATGGGGCGGGGCGCCCCGACCAACGGGCCAGGGGCGGCATCATCTACGAGCGATACGTGCGGCACAAGGGGCGGCCGATGCAAGCCGCGGCCGCCGCCATTCGTGAGGCTCTGGACGAGTCCGGCATAGGGCGCATCCTCGGCCTGGCCACCACCGGATCCGGCGGGAAGGTCGTCGCCGAGGCGCTCGGCGGGACGCAGGTGAACGAGGTCATTGCGCAGGCCGAAGCCACGGGACGCCTTCTCCCCCAGGTGCGCACCGTCATTGAGATCGGCGGCGAGGACTCCAAGCTCATCTTCCTTCGCCCCGACTGTAGGGCGGGGTCGCCGTCGCGGGGTGCCACGCGTAGCTCGCTGCCCGTGCCCACTGGGACTCCCAGCTCACGGGTTGACAAGCAACCCGTGCCACCCGGCAGCAGCGGCGCGGAGATAGCCGACTTCGCCATGAACACCATGTGCGCCGCCGGCACTGGGTCCTTCCTCGATCAGCAGGCGAGCCGTCTGGGACTGTCGATAGAGGAGTTCGGCCGCCTGGCCCTCACCTCGGAGTCTCCCCCGCGCGTCGCCGGTCGCTGCAGCGTATTCGCCAAGAGCGACATGATCCACCTGCAGCAGAAGGCAACGCCGACCGCGGATATCGTCGCCGGCTTGTGCTTCGCGCTCGTGCGGAACTTCAAGAGCACCGTTGGCTCCGCCGCCGAACTGGAGCCGCCGATCTCATTTCAAGGCGGCGTCGCGGCCAACGAGGGCATCGTCAGGGCCATGCGCGAGGTGCTCGCGCTCTCGGACGAGGAGTTGATCATCCCCGAGCATTTCGCCTCGATGGGCGCCATCGGCGCGGTCTACCGGGCGATGGACCAGCTCGGCGCCGAGCCGAACTTCGACGGGCTCCACGCGCTGGAGCGCCATGCACCCGAGAGCGCCGGTCCGGCTTTGGAGCCGCTGCAACTGCGCCGCGTGCGCATCAAAGACAGCCGCGTATACTCCCCGCCTTCCCAGCAGGAGAAGATACCGGCATACCTGGGCGTGGATGTCGGCTCGTTGAGCACCAACGTGGTCGTGCTCGACGCGCAGAAGCGCGTCCTCTCCAAGCGCTACCTCCCCACGGCGGGAAAGCCCCTGGAGGCGGTGGGCCGCGGCCTGCTGGAGGTGGGCGAAGAGGTCGGGGATCGCGTCGAGATACTCGGCGCCTGCACCACGGGCTCGGGACGCTACCTCACCGGGGACTTTATCGGCGCCGACGTGGTCAAGAACGAGATCACCGCTCAGGCCCGCGCCGCTATCGAGATCGACCCGACGGTAGACACCATCTTCGAGATCGGTGGCCAGGACTCGAAGTACATCAGCCTCGAGAACGGCGCGGTGGTGGACTTCGAGATGAACAAGGTGTGCGCCGCCGGGACGGGCTCCTTCCTGGAGGAGCAGGCCGAGAAGCTGGGCATCAACATCGCCGAGGAGTTCGGGGAGCTGGCGCTGTCGTCGCGTTCCCCTATCAGCCTCGGCGAGCGGTGCACAGTGTTCATGGAGTCGGAGCTGCTCAAGCACCAGCAGGCCGGCGCGCCGCGGGAAGACCTCATCGCCGGTCTGGCCTACTCCATCGTGTACAACTACCTGAACCGCGTCGTCGCCCGCAAGCGCGTTGGCGACAATATCTTCTTCCAGGGCGGCGTTGCCTTCAACAAGGGCGTGGTGGCCGCCTTCGAGCACGTCACCGGCAAGCCCATCACCGTGCCGGAGCATCACGAGGTTACCGGCGCCATCGGCTGCGCCCTCATCGCCATGGAACAGGCGCCCGAGGGCAAGAGCACCTTCAAGGGATTCGACCGCTCGGACACTGAGTACAAGATCACCTCCTTCGAGTGCCGCGACTGCCCGAACCGGTGCGAGATCAACCGCGTAAAGATCGAGGGCGAACGGCCGCTGTTCTATGGCAGCCGCTGCGAGAAGTTCGACGTGGACCGCCGGAAGGCGGCTGACGAGGGGATGCCGGATCTGTTCAAAGAACGGGAGCAGATGCTGCTGCAAGGCAGTGGTCAGTGGTCAGTGGTTAGTGGTCAGTCGGACACGGACACGAGGCCACGGCCGAAGGTGGGCATCCCGCGGGCGCTGCTGTACCACGAGCTCTTCCCCCTATGGCGGGGAATCTTCGAGGAGCTCGGCTGCGAGATCGTCCTTTCCGATCCCACCAACAAGCCCATCATCCACCAGGGCGCTGAACAGTCTGTCGCCGAAATGTGTTTCCCGATGAAAGTGGCGCTCGGGCACGTCCTGGACCTGGTCGAGAAGGACATCGGCTTCATCTTCCTGCCCAGCGTCATCAACTTCCCCCGGCGCGACGAGCGCCTCACCGACAGCTTCGTGTGCCCGTACGTGCAGGGCTTCTGCTACACGGTGAGGTCATCGGTGGACTTCGAGGCGCACGGAGTCGAGCTGCTCTCGCCCGTCATCTACCTGCAGCACGGAACCGACCACCTGGTGGACGCGCTGACGCCGATGGGCAGGCGCCTCGGCAAGAGGCGCCGGGATGTCCGGCGAGCCGTCGAGGCGGGCCAGCAGGCGCTGGCGGCGTTCGAGCGAGCCGCGCGCAAGCGCGGCGAGGAGGTGCTCGCCGAACTCAAGGACGATGAGCGCGCTATAGTGATCGTCAGCCGTCCGTACAACGGCTGCGATGCGGGAGCGAATCTGGACATCCCCCGCAAGCTGCGGAACATGGGTGTGCTGGCCATGCCGGTGGATTTCCTGCCGCTCGAGGATGTGGAGCTGCCCGGGGCCTGGTCGAACATGTACTGGCACTACGGCGTGCGCATTCTCGCCGCCGCCGAGCTCATCGCCGAGGACGACAGACTCCACGCGGTGTATCTCACAAACTTCGGCTGCGGTCCGGACTCGTTTCTCCACAAGTACTTCTGCGAGCGTCTCGGCAGCAAGCCCTGCCTCGTCATCGAGGTGGACGAGCACAGCGCCGATGCGGGCATGATCACCCGCTGCGAGGCGTTCCTCGACAGCCTCGAGGCCACGAGGGACCGAGAATTCGCCGCGGGGCGCCTATTCAAACCACTGTCGATCGGCCGCTTGTCGCACCGCACCGTGCTCATCCCCAACATGAGCCCCCACGTCTACGCCCTGGCGGCGGCCTTCGAGCGCTGCGGAATGCCGGCTGAGGTGCTGCCGGAGCCGGACGAAGAAACGCTCCATTGGGGCCGGCAGTACACCACCGGTAAGGAGTGTTTCCCCTGCATCGTCACCACCGGGGACATGGTGAAGTTCACCAAGAGCTCCGAATTCGACCGGCACAAGCACGTCTTCTTTATGGGCGGCTCCGGCGGCCCGTGCCGCTTCGGCCAGTACAACGCCCTGCAGCGCATGGTGCTGGACGAGCTCGGCTATGACGACGTCCCCATCTACGCGCCGAATCAGGCGAGCAGCTTCTACAACGAAATGGGCATCGTCGGCCGCAAATTCCTGCGCCAGGCCTGGCGGGGCGTCGTCGCGGTGGACATGATCGAGAAGGCCCTCCGGGAGACGCAGCCCTACGAGGTTGAGCCCGGGGCCGCGGGGCGGGCACACGAGCGCAGCCTGGAGGAGCTCTGCGAGGCCATCCGCGCGCCGTCGCCAAAGCGGCTAGCGACTCGCAAAGGCGGATGGCGCGTCGGCGACACCGACGACGACCTCGTGGGGGTCATGCAGCGGGCTGCGGACCGGTTCGCCGCCGTCGAGGTGGATCGCGGCGAACGTCGGCCGATCATCGGCCTCGTGGGCGAGTTCTACATTCGGGCCAACCGCTTCAGCAATCAGGATGTGGTCGGAAAGATCGAGGCCCTCGGCGGCGAGGTGTGGATGGCGCCGATATTCGAATGGTTCCTGTACCGGAACTTCCGCCGGGGCATGCGCTGGCGCATCGCGGGCGAGCATCGCCTCCGCATGAAGAACTGGCTGACGGACTGGGTGCAAAAGCGCGACGAGCACGCGCTCGCCAAGCCGTTCCACGACCTGCTGCGCAACGCCACCGAGCCGTCGTCGCTCGAAGTGCTCGAATATGCCGCGCCCTACATACACCAGAGCTTCGAGGGCGAGGCGATCATGACGGTGGGCAAGGCGGTGGACTTCGTCCGCAAGGGGCTCTCCGGCGTCGTCTCCGTGATGCCTTTCACCTGCATGCCGGGGACGATCTCCGAGGCCATCCTCAAGCGCGTGCGCGAGGAAGAGGGCGGCTTCCCCTTCCTGAACATGGTGTACGACGGCCTGGAGCAATCCACCGCCGAGACGCGCCTCGAAGCCTTCATGCATCAGGCGAGGGCGTATATGGGCTCGAACCTTCAGCCTGTCCGTGCGGAGTAGCTGTTCCCTCTCCACCTCGGCTTCCCTCAGGCGCTTTCGGGGGCGGCTCACATCGGATGCCGACTCCGATGAGCGCGAAGAGTAGGATGAACATCATAACCTGAAACCACGAGTCTGCCTCCGCGATACCGCCGATCACACTGGCCCACAAGATGGCCGTAAGCAGCCAGCCTCCCACCCTCCTCCGCACACCAGCCTCCCGCCAGGCCCAGGGCATCACGAGACACAAGCACGCAATGAGGGCAATGGCTCCGGCGGCGGCACTCGGCCACCGGCCGCCGGACTCATTCCAGGCATGCCAGAGGAGTCGCGCAGACGTGCACCCGGCAACCCATCCCAGGAGGCACAGCCACGCGAGCACGCGCGTGGACCGGTCGCTCAGGTCAATGACCAGCTTCCGGCGGCGGTGAGGCCAGCCCTCGCCCGCAGCGATGCGTCTCGCGATCTCAGCGCGCGAGGCAATCAATGGATGATAGGCGGCGGCCCACCAATCGGCCGGGCCCGTGTCTCGTCCCTCTGCCGTGTCCTGCATCTGCCACAGGAGCGCCCTGCCGATCCGCAACCAAGCCCAGCACATGAGCACACAGACGGCGGGGCAATAGACGGCCAGCCACACGTCCCGTAGCTCCGGCGCGTCGCCTGCAAGGATGGGCCGGACGGCATCGCCGACCTGGCCCCACGCAAATGCCCCGATCAGGACGATGAAGGGCAAAGCGAGGATCATCCCCACAACCGCCGTCGCCTGTACGCACTGCGCACCTGTACGTTTGAAGTCCTCCGTCGTACCCACCCCTTCCGCCGGACGAATTACCAACAGCTCCGCCTCACCAGTACTTCGCCAACCCCCGATCCAACAGGATCGCAAGCAGGGACATGAGGCCCACGATGACCGCCAGGGCCAACGCGAACGATATGATGCCCACCGGCGCCCTCAGCCTCCGCCCCCACGTGGTGTCCCAGCCCTTCAGCCGATGGAACACCTTCCCCAGCAGCACCACGGCGATGACGAAGCTCGCGCAGAGGCCCGCGAGTCACAGGATGAGCACCGCCAGCGTCTTTGCAGAGCCAGCGATGCCGGACAGGTCCATAGCAACCACCAATCGGCTCGTGGGCGGAATCTGGCGTCATGCATAACGTCCGCGGCTCCTTGTGGGCCTTTGGACACCGACAGCTCTTTCTCCTGCCGCCCCTTGACGCCTCAAAGGGCGCAGGTATAATTGCAGGGCAGTCCTGATGTTCCGTTGGGACACCCGGAAACGATGAAGATTGCTGTGCTGGCCCATCTGTCAGGGATCGACAGAGGGACGGCAGCGAGCCACGCTCCGTCGCCATAGCGGCTATGGCGCGTCGGCGACAGGTACTCGCCTACAGAAAGGCACACGACCAAATCTTCGAGGCAGCTCTTCATGGCCCCGTTGGCACACCCGGAAACGATGAAGATTGCTGTGCTGGCCCATCTGTCAGGGATCGGCAGAGGAACGGCAGCGAGCCACGCTCCGTCGCCATAGCGGCTATGGCGCGTCGGCGACAGGTGCTCGCCTACAGAAAGGCACACGACCAAATCTTCGAGGCAGCTCTCCATGGCCCACTGGGCCGCCCGGAAACGATGGAGATGGGCCCGACGGGGAGCTTGGGGCCGCCGGAGCAAGCTGCTCCGGCTACAACGAGTGGGCCGGAAGGCGAAATCTTCGGGGTAGCCGGACGAAAGCGGCGCTAGTCGCCAGAGCGAGGGGAGACGGAAAGGATGCGTAGAGACAAGGTACTGCTCATCGTTGCGTTATCTGCCACTGCCCTCATCCTGCAGGTCCAATCGGCCATCCCGCAGCCTGCGATGGCCGAGCTCTCCGCCCAGGACCTGTACGACAAGATCCACGGCGGATGGCTTGGGCAGATGATCGGCGTCACACTCGGTGGGCCGTACGAGTTCAAGATCGACTTTCCCGGGCCCGAGATCGAGTACTACAAGTCCATGCCCTCGGCATGCTCCGACCAGGACGACATCTACGTGGAGCTGGTGTCGCTCATCACGCTCCAGGAGCATGGCATCAATGCCACGCCGCGGCAGATCGGCGAGAACTGGCTCAAGCACCTCACACCAAATCGCATCTGGGTGGCCAATCGCCAGGCCTACGAGAACATGAGCGCCGGCATCTGGCCGCCCGACTCGGGGCATCCACGCTACAATGGCAAGTACCAGGAGATCGACGCGCAGATCGAGGCCGACCTCTGGGGCCTCATCGCCCCGGGCATGATCAACGTCGCCGCCGAGTACGCCAGCCGCGCGGCGCACATCTCCAACTGGGACGAGGGCGTCAACGGCGCGCTGTTCATGGCCGCCGCGTACAGCGAGGCCTTCTTCGAGGATGACATCGACACGGTAATCAGACGCGCGCTGGCCGTCGTCCCGCCCGAGTCCGACTACGCCGAGATGGTGCACGACATGATCGCCTGGCACGAGCAGTTCCCCGAGTGGCGCGACGCGCGCAATGCCCTCGCGGAGAAATGGGCGGAGCGCTACAGCCGCGTCTCGGCCATCGTCAACAGCGGCGGCGTGCTCCTGGGCCTGCTGTACGGCGACGGCGACTTCGGGCGCACCATTCGGGTCGCCACCATGGCCGGCTGGGATGCCGACTGCAACCCATCGAGCGCCGGCGGGATCGTGGGGACCATGATCGGTGCCAGTGCGATCCCGGCGAAGTGGAAAGCCCCCCTCAACGACACCTACACGAATCGAACGCTGCAGAAGCTGCCGCCGAGCATGAAGATCTCCGACCTGGCCGACAGGACGCTGCATCTGGCCGAACAGGTCATCACTGCGCACGGCGGGGCCGTGCGCGCGCGCGATGGGCGTCGCGTGTACGTGATCCCCCGCGAGCAGCCGCGCCCTTGGCCGCTGGAGGAGCTCACTCCCGAGGACGAGGCCCAGATCGCCGCCGCGCGGCGCGAGCACGAGGCCAAGCTGCAGGCCCTCGAAAAGGAGACGGCGCAAGTCACGGCCATGCTACGTGGTCGAAGGATGCAGGCGGCGGCAAAGCAATGGGACGAGAGCTGGAAGATACGCCAGTGTGGCCCCGACATGAGCCCGGGATACAAGAGCTCCTACGGCGGCCGCAGCTCCGTACTCATGACGCATCCGCTCGACCGCGAGACGCCCTGCGTGCTCGAGCGCACCGTGGAGCTCGCGCCGGGCAAGCGACACACGCTGAAGGTCGCCGTCACGAGCTACGACGGCAATCAGCAGGCAGATTGGGAGCTGCGAGTCAAGGTAAATGGCGAGCTTATCGACCGCAAGATCATCGGCCGCGTCGGCGGGGAGCTGCACTGGCACGAGCTGAGCTACGACCTCAGTCGCTTCGCCGGCAAGCGCGTCACGATCGCCCTCGAGAACGCTGCCGATGACTGGGCCTGGGAGGCCGGGTACTGGGATTACGCCACCATTGTGAGCGAGTAGTGGCAACCCGGAGATTGCCGTAGGCTCTTCGGCAGCGGCCGGCTCCGCCATCCTCGAGAGACAAAACCGGCCCAAAGAGAGAACCTTCACGCGCCTACAGGTGTCAAAAAAGCGGCGGCAACGGGCGCCTGTGAAGTGGGACTCCGATGGGCACTGCTACCGCAGAACCGGGCGGCCTTCCGGCTCAGGGCAGGGCGTGCCGCCAGTGGTTCGGCTGCCGGGCAAGTCAGGGGGAGGCGTATGCGCACCAAGAGCAGTATTAGCAGTCATCTGGTCGCCATAGCAGCCATCCTGTGTACAGTTCTGGTCTTGTATACCCCTCTGCTCACACCCGAGGCCGCTGCGGCCAACAAGGAGCCGGCGGCAAAGGCCGGCCCCACGCACCTTCTGCGGAGTGAGCTTCGCCGACTCGGCAAGCTTCAGCGCGCCGCGGACCAGGCCTTCAGACGGGGCCGAATGGCGGCGGCGGAAGAGCACTATCGCGAGATGCTGGCGATAGATCAGGGCTCCACGTACGCACAGTGCCGCGTGGGCGATTGCCTGCTGAACCGGGAGCAATACGAGCAGGCCATCGCCGCATACGAGAAGGTCGGACAAACCCCCGCGACGGACGCTGAGAGCCAACAGCACCAGGCATCTGCGGAGCGGCTCATCGAGCTCGCGAGGCAATTGCAGGAGAGGGCAGCGCCGCTGGCCGCGCAGACGCAGATCTCAGACGTGGAAAAGGGGGCCTTCGCCAAACAGGGCTTGCGGGAGGCGCAGATCCACGCCGAGGCCCATGATTACGGGGCCGCCCTTCGTGCCGCGGCGTATGCGGAATCGGTGGGCCGCGAGGTGGGCGCACCGGTATCGGGCGATGAGTACAATGACCTCATCGTTGAGGCGGTGCGATACCATCTGGAGGCGGAGAATTACGGCGCTGTCGCAGCCCTGTTTGAGGTCGCTGACTACCTGGGCATCCACAGCAGAGAGCGCGCGGAGCTCGAGACGCAGTTCACGAAGCTCACCAAGGGCGAGGTGCAAAAGATCCAGGCCGCTGCCGGGCCTTACCTGACGGCACTGGATCAGGAAGTGCAGCAGCGCAAGGCCGAGGACGCGAAGCGGGCCGCCCACAACCGCAAGGGCCGCCTGACCAAGATCACGAGCACCTTCGCCGGGCTCCTGTCGGAGCTGGTACCGTACGTTGGCGCCCGGCGGGCCCGCCTTGCGGCGGCCGTGCCCGCGACGCCGCCGGCGAACACCGGCAAATACGTGCACCGGGCGAGCCGGCGAGTCGATTACGGCAAGATCGTGGAGCTGAAGCCCGCGGATCAGGTGCTCTACAGCATCGCGCCGCTGACGTTCTACCAAACGCCCGGAGAGTGGCGAGCCTGGGCGGCGCTTCACGGCTACGAGCCGCGCGAGCCGACGTTGCCAAAGACGGAGACCAAGGGGCCGTTCATCGTTGCCCGGGAGCAAGGTGAGCGCGCGGTCGGGTGGTATTACTTCCTGCTCGACGACGACTCGGACAAGAAGGCGAAGATTCTGGGCCGGTTCAGGACGCCGATAGATGCAGAGAAGGCGCTCGAGTATTATATCGCCAACGACCGCAACGCGCTGACGGGAACGATCATCCATGATTAGCGGCCATCGAGTAAAGAGACCGCCATCTCTGCGCACTGATCGGTGGTCACATGCCACCACGGCGGCCATGCTCGCCGCCCTGCTGCTCGTCTGTACGGCGGCCGCGCACGCCCGCGTGCCGGCGGAGCGCCTGTACTTCGAGGGCGTGCGGTTGATGGAGGAGGGCAAGACCAAAAAGGCGCTCCAGTTCCTGCGCGCCGCGACACTCGCCCCCCAGGTGAACATGACCAGCGGCGCGTACCGCGACATAGCCCACCGCCGCGAGCTCATGCAGCTCTTGATCAACGAGGGCGTCTCAGGAGCCGATCCGAGCTTCAACATCGAGAAGTTCCACCAGGCCCTCGTGGCTCGCGCCCACACCCGCATCGCCGAGCTGCTCATGGCAGACGCCGAGTGGGAGGCGGCGGCTCGGGAACTGGAGCGCGCCAAGTTGGCCGACCCGGACTACCCCATGGCGCCGTGCCGGCTTGCGCAGGCGTACCTTGCCCTGGGCGATCCGCCGGCTGCTATCAAAGAGGCAAAGAGCGCGTGGCTCAGCAGCCCGCTCTACACTGAATACCGTCGGACCTACGCGACCGCCGTTGCCCGCAACGCCGCAAAGCTCTACACGCAGGGCGAAACGGGCAAGGCGCAGCTCTCCTTCGAGTTCGCCCTCGAGATCGACCCCCTGAACCCCGAGACGCTTTCGGACTATGGGTGGCTGCTGTTCACTGGTGAGGAGGAGCTCCCGTTCCGCGTAAGCGAGGCAGCGGAGAACGCAATCCGCAAGTACACGCGATCTCAGGCCCTCTACATGATGCAGCAGGCCGCAGAGCTGGCCGCGGGCGTGGCAGGATACCACCTCCAACTTGGGCGCGCCTACCAGCTCATGGGCGAGCCCGCGAAGGCTTTGGAGTGTTACCAGCATGCCGCTGCTGCCGAGCCGGCCAATGTCGCTGCTCGACTGGCTGCCGCACGCGCCCTGCGGGCAAGCGGCGATCCTGACGCAGCCCTCGGGCACTTGCGCGACGCGCAGCGCCGGGCGCCGGACAACGTGACCGCGCATCTCGAGCTGGCCGCTGTCTCGCGCGAGCGCGGCGACGCCGGCGAAGCGGCGCGTTATGCCGAGAAGGCCACCGAGCTGGACGCCGGCAACGCCCGAGCCCACTACGAGCTGGGGCTGAGCTGGCTGGCCTGTGGCCGGGACAGCGAGGCAATCCTGGAGCTGCAACGGGCGCGAGCGCTCGAGCCGGACGGGCGCACGGGGCTGCTGGCGCGGGCGCGGCTGGCACAACTGGGCGCATCGGAGAACTGAGGTCTCAGCCGGCGGGTGCACATTCGGACGGGACGCACAGCCCTCGTGGAGGACGTTGTCACCTCGCTTTTTCCACCCCGGAAAGTGCAACACGCCAACCGGCACCTGACTCCCGTGCTACGAGGCAGCTCTTCATGGTCCTGTTGGGACACCCGGAAACGATGGAGCTCGGCCCGAGGGCGAAAGCCACGCCACCTCGGCCAGGTGGGGGGCTGGGGGCCGCCGGAGCAAGCTGCTCCGGCTACACGGGTGGGCCGACGGGCCGAATCTTCGAAGCAGCTCTCCATGGCCCACTGGGCCACCCGGAAACGATGAAGATGGGCCCGGCGGGGGGCTGGGGGCCGCCGGAGCAAGCTGCTCCGGCTACACGGGTGGGCCGATGGCCGAAATCTTCGAGGCGGAGAGGGGGGCACTGATGGGCGGCCACTGACCACTGATATCGACGCGCCAGCCATGTGTCGAGCATGACGAGCGTTTCGCCCGACAGTGGTACACCTCATATTTGGGACGAGAAGGGGAGGGGCAACCCACGGCGAACCGATAACAAAGATGAGCTCAGTCCACATAGGGGGAGAGGTGAGCCGCGGCTGGCGGGGACGCCACCGGCTCGTGGCCGCGAGACTTGCCGCAGGATCTCGAGGAGGGGCACGGCATGGACAATGACATATCGCCAATCCTCGAGGGGTGGGAGTACAAGGCCGGACAAGTGGTGGTGCGCAAGATAACGGGCGCTGACGGGAAGCCGAAGATCCAGATGCGCCTCGATCTGGGCCTGCTGCAGATGGAGCTCGACGGCCGGCCCGACGGCGAACGTCCCAAGGACAAGGAGTCGCTGCTCGAGTACTACTGTGCGCAGCGCGAGAAGCACAAGGCGGAGTTTGGCACGGATGCCGGCTTTGTGCTGAACTCCGAGGATTGCTATCTCTTGCAGGAAGAAGGGCTCCAGTACTACCACCGCTATCTATCGCTCCTGGCGCTCGGCGACTACAAGCGTGCCGAACGGGACACGGCGCGCAACTTGCGAGTGTTCGATTTGGTGTGGAAGCACGCGGCACGTGAGTCCGACAAATGGGCGCTCGAGCGCTATCGGCCCTACGTCACCATGATGAATACGCGCGCTCGCGCGTCGGCGAGCCTCGATGAAGGCAACCGGCACCGTGCCATCAGGGAAATCGAGGCGGGCATGAAGCGCATCGAACAGTCCTTCCTCGACCACGACCAAGAGGGGATGCGCGCGACGAGCCCCGAGCTCGCCTTCCTCAAAGCATGGCTGGAAGAGGTCAAGGAGAATGCTCCCCCGGGAGAGGTGGACAAACTGCGGGATGAGCTGCAGTGGGCTGTCGATGTCGAGGACTACGAGCGCGCAGCGAGGATACGCGATCAAATCCGAAAGCTCGAAACGTCCGAAGACTAAGCGAGGCACCCTCCTCAGTCACTGGATGGATCTGCTTCCCTCTCGCCTGACGGGACCTGCCCCCGCGTTCTTCGCCCCCGGCTACGCGGCATCCGTGACCGCGCATAGGCCGCCCACTGTTGCTGAAAGCCGGCTTGTGATGTGCCCAGGTTACGCCCGAACGCTTCGTCATACGTCACCCGTCGGCGCATGTCGCGCAATACGTGAAGAAGCGGCTCCTTGCCCCGCGTCGCGAGCATGTACTCAACCATTCCCCGAGCCTGGGCGTACGCGTAGCGCGCCCTCTCCGTCGGCCACAGCGTCCATGGCCCGCTGAGGGCATCGACGGGGAAGAATGCCCCTCCGCGTCTTCGGTAGAGCTCAGCCGTGAGGCGCTCGTGATCGGCAAAGGCATCCTCCATGATGATCGCGATGCCCTCGTTGAGCCACACGGGCACTGCTGCACCGCCAACGAACTGTCGGACGGCCTCGTGCCCGTACTCGTGGGCGATGCTCTTGCCCACGCCTTTGTGACTGTACGTCAGGATGCCGTCAACGCCGGATGTCCCCCCAGACCATTCCGGAACTGCCGTATCGCCGCGCCGACGACGAAACTCTTGATATGCTTGCCTCGTGCGAAATACCGAGACCTGCACGGACTCCATGGGGAAGCCGAATGCCGTAACCGCTTTTCGATGCGCCTCCTCCACGGCCGCCATCACGTCCGTCAGCAAAGGTTCCACGCGCTCGTGACGTACTATGGCGTGGTCGCACACGAGGACCTGCGGCGGCTTCAGGAGACTGACGGCAGACCTATTCTGCGCCACGCGCTGACCCTCGGCGGACAACTCAGCCGCGCGCTGCGCGTTCAGCCGCTCCTGCCATTGCCGGAGCTCCTCTTGGCGCTGCAGCGCCCGGAGCGCGCGCGCAAGCCGCCGGTTCGTGCGTGTCGGGTCCAGCGCTTTCGCCTTCTGATACTCCTCGACGGCGAGTGCGTACCGAGCGGCGTCGTACAGCACATCGGCCAGCCGCTGGTGCTCGCCCGGGTCCCCGAACGCCGCCTCCACGCGCGTGGTCTGCTCGCGGAGCTGCTGTTCGACAGAGGCGACGGCCGCGCTCGCCGCATGCCAGAGATCCTGCGGTGCGCCCCATCCATCCGCATGCTTGGCAGCGAAGATGTGAAGGGCGCCCTGCTGCTTGAGAGCATGGCGCTTTTGAAGGATCTCTCCGATGGCTTTTCGTTGATCAGTCGTCGTAGCTCCGCGTGCGCCGCCGATGTCGCCCGACCAGATCAGGTGCCGAACGGGCCACCAGATGCCCCCCTGCATTCGCAGCACCATGTGCACAACGGTGTGCTCCGGCAGTGAGCCGGCGGAGGTAAGGAGCCGCGCGGCCCGGCGCTCGGCATCCGGCCGACGCCATTCCTGCCCCCCCAGCAGCCATCGCCCGCCGTGCTGCTCCAGCGGCATGTCAACCGTCTCAGCGAACACGAGGTATCGTGGCCCCCCCGGCTGCCGGACGCTTTGCCCCGTCACCGTGTAGGCGCATCGTACCAGGGCGCGACTGCCGGCGATGCCTCGCAGGAGTAGCTGCAGCGTCGCATCGAGCCGGTCGTACGCGGCAAAGATGCTGCTCCAGCGCCCCCAGAGCTGGTCGCCAGCTCTCGCGCGGCCGGGCACGTACAACTGGCGAATGGCCCGGGTGTCTCCCGCTTCAATCGCCCCCGCGAGCCTTTGCACCGCCGCCTCCGGGTCCTCCGCGGCCGCGCCAGAGCCAGAGCAGCTCAGCGCCCTGAGGCCGATCACCACACATATGAACCATGCGGGTCGTGTCCTCACCGACATCATCGTCCCATCATCACTGCGCTTGCTGTCACACGCTTCGCCGTCGGCTCGCGTCTGTCCTTGGCTGCACCGGACGATGAGGTCCCTGGGCCCTCGCGCCAAGCCGCGGACAAACTGGCAGACCCGGCCCGGGCAGGAGTGCACGAGTGTGTGATCGGTACACGACGTTGTCAGTTCTCCGGGCAACAAACGCGCAAGACTGACAAGAGTGGCGGACGGTTTCTGTAAAAAAAAGTAAAAAGTTAGCAATTAAATCTTGCAACATCCTAGACAAATCTGGTATACTTGCCGTCATAGATCACCATGAGCATATGGAGAGGACGTCATAACGAGGCTTCCAGGGAGCTTCTTGGCACCGTGAGCCGACGAGCCGCATCGGCGACGTGCGCACAATATAGCGGGCTCCTCGTCGTTGCCCCTCGAGCTGCAGCCGGGCATCGGCGGAGCAATATGTAGTGCATCCTCCGGATCCAGGAGGTGAGCCTTCGTGGCGAAAGCCAAGAAGAAGGCCGCAAGGAAGAAGCCGGCCAAGAAGAAGGTAGCAAAGAAGAGAGTTGCAAAGAAGAGGGTCGCCAAGAAGAAAGTCGCTAAGAAGAAGGTCGCGAAGAAGAAAGTAGCAAAGAAGAAAAAGGCGGCAAAGAGGAAGCCGGCCAAGAAAGCACGACGCCGTTAGCCTCCGCCGGAATCACTTCTCATCGTAGCGCAGACTCGAGGGGCGCACCAAGTGCTGTGTGCGCCCTTCGTGTGTTCTTGCTGCCACCCCGGGAAACGGTCAGCTCCCACTGCGTGCCGTTCCCTTGCCCGGCTACCCATGCGCCGCAGCCCTTACGCTTGCCGTTTTGAGGCACGGGTGACGGGGAAGCGGCCGGCACATCGAGGGCACGGGAAGGTGGCCCGGCTCCCGGCAGCGCGTCGGAGACGGGCGAGCGTGACGAGCTAGTCTTTGTACAGTGAGTACGGCACGTCGTCCCGAGGGGATTCAGGGAGGATTGGCAGCGGGACTACCTGGCCGCCGTTTTCGTATGAGATGCGCGCCCGGGCGATCACCAGGCCGTTGTCGTACGTCCAGAAGGCCACGCGGCCAGCGGGAATGGGCTCGGGGTCCTCGTACTCCAGCGCAAGCTTGTCATCGATGTAGTATCGCAGCCGGTTGCCACGCTTCTCCACGCGGATGTAGAACCAGTGGCGTTGGAACTTGAGGTTCATGCTCACCGGGTTGTCGAACTTGAACTTGTCCGTCTTCGCGACGACCTTCTCCTTGCGGACGATGGCGCTGGCCTTGTTGCCGAAGCCTGCAAAGATGAAACTGTAGCCGCTGCCGGTGCGCCGCCCGTCGCCGCAGATACTGCAGTTGATATCGCTGGCATGGCTGTAGCCGGGCTCCTCGGGCAGATCCATCTGAATGGCGGCGTAGAACTCCAGCGTCATGTCGCCCTCGAATACCCGTTTACTCCAGATCAGCGGCACCTTGTGGCCAACGCCGCCGAACCACGCCCAGCCCCGGTAGCAGGGCCACCGGTCGGTAGTCTGCCACATGCCATTCTGGGCCGCCCAATCTGTCGGCGCATCGGAGAAAGTGTAGTCCAGTAGGTGCTCCGAGTGAACTCGGGCGTCGTCGAGATCGATCCGGACACCCTCTGCCGCAATGCCGCCCCGCCGGCCCGACAGTGGGTACGCGTCATTGAAATGCGCGACACAGGCGCCGTCCACATCCGCCAGCACCTGCCTGCCCCGCTGGCTTAGGGCTACTTGCACCGTCCCGCGCCCGCTGCCGAGGTCCATCTTGTGTGTCGCAAGCGTTTCCCGCTTGCGCTTCAGAGTCACCGTAACCTCGGAGGCCCCCCGCTTCGTCGCCACACTCAGTTGGTAGCCGCTTTCTCGGTCCTTGCCGTCGGCGCGCAGGAGCGCCGTTACGGTCCCCGTCTCCTTGGCTTCGCGCCGCAGTCGGAAAGCCACCGACGATGGCCCGTACAGCGCCGCCCGGTTCCAGGCGACGTCGCCGTCCTTCACCCATGCGCCCGCGGGGCTGGCCCAGCCGGCCATGGTGGTTTCCTTGGTGAAGTGCTGCGCTACGCGCGGCCGGCGTGTTCGCGCTTTGAGCACGGTGATAGCCGCATCGTCAAAGGCCACGCCTTTCGTCGCCTCGCCATAGAAGCCGATCCTGCCCGACCCCAAGGCAGCATCCGCACCCTCGACCGCGAGCGCTCCGTCAATGAACACCCGAATGTGCCCCCCGCGCAGGAGCACGTGAAGGCGGTGCCAGCGCTCTCCGGGGCAGGCGCCGGGGCTTTGGGCGAGTATCTCTTTCTTCCCACCGACCACCCTCACGAGTTGCTTTTTTCCCCGGTATGCCGTCTGCGGCCCCTTGCCGCCCCAGCGGAAGAGGTAGTAGTTGCCGTCGTCGCGGTAGCGGAACAGCACGCCCAGTCCTCCACCCGACCCGAGCCGCGCCCGGCAGGAGAAGCTGATGTCACCGTACTCCGGTGGACCGCCGACCGCTATGGCCGCTCCCTGCGGCGCGACGCCCTTGAGCCGACCATCGGTAACGCTCCACCGCCCGCTCGTGGCCTGCCACGCCCGGAGCTGGCGCTCGGAGAATTGGTCGCGGAAGCCGTCGGCTCCCTCGATCCGCAGGTCGTCAAACAGCGCCCGTTTGCCACCTGTGGCGTAGAGGCCTGCCTTGCCGGCCAGAAGGCTAACCGCCTCATGCGCGAGCGCGGGCACGCCGTCCACCAGGGCGCTGGCCGCCTCGCCCTGCACGCGGAGCTTCAGCCTGTACCATCGCCCCGGCGCGTAGCCACCCGGAGCCGATGCCAGCAGTCGCCACTTGCCGTCCACCACCTCGACGAGCTGCTTGGCGTTCGCTGCCGGCTTTACGCCCGGCACGGCAGCCGCCCAACGAAAGAGAATGAAGCTGTTCTCGTCCTGAAGACGCGCACACAGCCCGACGGCCGACCCCGGCGCCCCGTTAGCCGCTGCCTCTATCGCGTAGTCGTCCCAGAAATGATGCCCGATAGTAGTCAACGCATTCTGAGGCGCGCTGATCTGGTAGGCGAACGGGTTTGCGCTGAGTTCCGCCTTCTCGATCTGCTCGTCTCCCACGCCGCCGGTGCGCCACTCGCCGCGAATGCTCTCCCAATCACCGGGTTCGTCCGGCTCGCGGGTGAAGTCGTCCGTCATGTACACCGGCGCCACCGGCTGAATGAAGGGCTCCTCAAGCTTCACTCCGCTTGCCTGCAGCGCATAGCCCACCTTGCCGTCCACGTATTCACTGTCGAATGCTCTGCAGAGCAGTCGCCCGTCCTGCAGGAGCGCGATGCGCCACGGTCGCCGCTTCAGCGTTATCGTCGTTTCGGGCCTCGACTGGGCCAGCGCATTTCCCGGGCCGCCAATGGTCCGCTCCACCCCGCCCCCTACTTTGATCAGCTCCGTGCGCCCTCCCTTGATCCGCGCGCAGTAGTGGTTCTTCTCATCCTGGTAGTTGAAGGCCAGCGTGAGAAGGCCATCTCGCGGCCACCCGCGCTCGATCGTCAGCACCAGAGGAACGTCGAACGATCCCTTGGCCTCCTCGTCCAGGAAACGGTACTTGATCTGAGGTTGCGCCTCCGCACATATGCCTGCCAACAGACACAATCCCGCGACGACATGTGCACATCGCATGGGCCGCACCATTCGGCTACTCTCCGCATCAGTGAACAGTTGTCAGTTATCAGTTGCCAGCGCACGCCCACGGGGCGGCGTCCGACCAGTGCCCCTTGCGTCGCTCATGGAGCCCCGAGCATCCTGGTGGCGCTGCCGCACACGGCGGTGAGATCATCCACGGACACCTCGGCGGTACCATCGGCACCCACGTCAGAGTCGAACGTGTCAACAAGAAGTATCATCACCCGGAGTTGATCGGGGTCGAGCGCTTCGTTCTCATCGATAGTCCCCGGGTCGGGCGCAAAGCCCGTCACCGGCAAGGCGTACTCCTGCCAATCCCCGGCTTGCAGGTCCAGCATGGACTCATACTTGCTCCCGTCACGCTCCTCCAGGACCACGCCCAATCGCGCGGTTTGGGTCGCCTTGGCACGCAGGCTGACGCGCTGCAGACCGGTCAGGCCCACGTGGCCGACGCCGAAGACGAATCCTTGCCATTGCTCCGCCACGGCGCCGTACCGGATCCGCAGGAAATGCCCCCCGGCTTCGCGCATGATGGCCAGGTGGGCACCGCCGATGGCAAGCCCAAAGGCCAACCCGGATTCGAAATCGTCCAGCACCACCTGCCTCTGCCCGCCGCCCACATCCCTGATCCTGCTGCGCGATGGGGCCGCATCGGCACTGATGACCACGTTGTCCAGCCACATGGCTTGTGGGCCCTGCTTCCACCCCAGAGCCCTCCCCACGTCCCCCGGAAGATTGGACAGATCGAAGAAGAGCAGTGACCGGATCTGATCCGCGTCGAGCGCTTCGTTCTCATCGTCGGAATCCTCGCGCAATTGCAGGTCCGCCAGGTTTACCCGTACGTCCACCCACTCGTTGGGCGAGCACTGAAGGAAGCCGTCGTACGAGGAGCCATCCTCCTCGGCGACGCCGTAGAGCAAAGGTGTCGTCTCGGAGCATTTCACGCAGAAGCACAGGGATTGCGCCCCGGCGACATCGAGCACGCCGGTCTCGATGATGAAGTACGCCTCTTGCGCAGGCTCGTAGGAGAGCTGCAGCGCACCCGTGCCGACGCGCACGTTCGCCGGATCGCGCGTGATGGTCAGCTTCGCGTCGGCCGCGTGCGATCGCCACGCATCCACATCGGCATCCTCCTCGAAGCTAAACTGCGCCAGCACCTGAGCCCCGGCATCCACGTTGCTCCCGCACATCAACACGGTCAATACAGATACAAGCCTGACGCGGGCAGGCAGCCGCACGTTGCCGACCTCCCTTCCATGGTCACGCGCTGTCCGAGTACGTTTGCCTTCTCTTACAAACCGCGCCGCTATTGCGATGTTCCGCCGACGCGTGCCCTCTCAGCTTCCACAAGTTCTCGTGCTTGTGGGCAGACGCGGCACGTCGGAGAATCGCACAGCAGCGCCCCGGCGTCCTGATGCAGCAGGTCGAGCGCTGCCCGCAGCACATCTTCACCTTTCATCAGCATACTTCGCGCGCGGCCGATCGTGCCCTCCTTGATCTGACCACGCCGCCTGAGCTCATCCTCCACGACGAGGAATCCGGAGCTGTCACCCGGGTTCTCCCGCGGCTCCACGATCACCCGACGGCCGTCCGGGTGCAGGAGCGTCGTCGGCACGTCGTAGCCAGGATAGGCCACCGCCAGGTAAGGCACTTCGGCGATAGCTTCCGCCACGTGAATGAGCGAGCTCCTCCGGCTGTCCACGCCGAGCAACAGTATGTAGCCACCGCGCTTCACCAGTCGATGGAACGGGCTATCCACGCCCAGAGCCGACGCGGCCGCGTGGCCGTCGGCGATGTGGCGGGCGTGCTTCCCCCAGACCGCCACCGAGTGCGTCGGATGCGCACTGCGGATCACGTCAGGCCGCTGGCGCAGCCGCTCGGTGATGATGCCGGTGCGCGACGGCGTGTCGGCGACGAAGAACTCCGGCGCCGGGGCATTCATGGTCGGCATCAAGATAGTGCCCTCCGAGCCCACCACTTCCATCAGCGCCTCGATGACCGCCTCCGGCCCGCCCTCCACCCAGCCGATGGACTTCAGCGAGCTATGCAGGCCCACGGCGTCGTCCGCCTTGAGCCCAATGCCGCGGAAATCCTCAACCAGCTTCTCTTTCGTGACGGCCATGATGCCCATCCCTCAGGCCGGGTGCCACGGCTTGCTCGTCCCTGTCTGAAGCGGGACCCCGCACGGGGTCGAAGAGTCAGGGGTCAAGCCGTGCGCTCTTTTAGCGCCTCTGCCGTTTCCGTCTTCTCCTTTTTCCTTTCTCCCTTCTCCTTGCCTCACCCCGGGCCCATACTTCACCCCAAACACGCTTGTCCCTCTTCGCTGCTCACGGTTGGAGGGCGTCCCCCCCGGCGCGCCGAAAAGGACCGCATCATGCGCATGCTCAGAGTCGCCATCGCCGTGTCTGTTGCTCTACTCACCACCCACGCCTGCGCCGCGCAGGAGCTGGGCGTCGTGAAGGTCCCGGACGCGACGCGCGAGACCTACCCCTGGCTGGAAGACTACATGATCGTGCTGGAGCGCTTCCCTCTCTATGCCGAGCGCGGCTGGCACAGCCCCTACCGCGGCGACGAGAGCCTGGGTTACTTCGGCGACGCCCGGCACGATGAGAACGGCCAGCGGACACTGAGCAACTTCATCTTCGTGTACGCCGTGCTGGCAACGCAAGAGGGCTACGATCCGGCCGTATCCGGCGTTTCGCGCGAGATGATACGTGCCCACTGCCTGGCCGCCATTCGCTATGCCCTCCGCACCCACGTCACCGGCGACCTCCCATGCACCGATGACAGCCCCTGGGGCAACCACTGGCAATCGCCCTGGTGGTCGGGCAAGCTGGCGGCCGGCGCGCAGCTCGTCCGGAGCTACCTGACGGAGGAAGAGCGCAGCCGCCTGCGCCGTCTGCTCTCGCACGAGGCCACGCGGCTCGTGGAGCGCGGCAGGATCCCCATTGGAGAGTATGCGGACACCAAGTCCGAGGAGAACGCCTGGGACACGGAGGTGCTCGCCTGGGCCATCGAGCTGTGCCCGGATGATCCCCACCGCGAGGACTGGCGCGCGCTGCGCGATATGCTGGCGATGAATACCCTCTCAACGCCGCGCGACCTCCGCAGCCGACGGCGCTTCGCCGGACGACCGGTCAAGCAGTGGGTCGTCGGCGCCAACATCCACTCCGACTTCACCATCGAGAACCACCGCTTCTTCCACATCTGCTACATGGCCTGTCCGCTGCACTCGTTCGCCTGGAACTACTACGCCTCGCAGCGCTGCAGCGCCCAGCCGCCCCCGGAGACGACCTTCTTTCACGTGCGTGACGTGTGGGCGAAGCTGAAGCGCTGCGCCCTGTGGAACGGCCGCTTCGCCTATGTCGGCGGGAAGGACTGGCCGCGATACGCCTACGGGCTGTACTTCATGATGCCGGCGCTCGTGGTGTACCAGACCAAGTACGCCGACGCCGACGCTCGGCTGCTGGAGCGGCTGCGCTTCGCCGCCTTCGAGCGAGAGCAGCGCTACAACAACAACGGCTCCTTCTTCTCCACTCGCTTTACGAAGCTGCAGATGGACCGCTGGCCGGCCGAGTGGGAGACCGATGCGGCGTGCAACCTCGCCGCCTGCTACATGCTGCACAAGATGCGCAGCGCAGCTGCGCCCGCCGAAGCCCACCCGGGCGAAGGCGGGCCCATCCGCGCCGCCACACTGGACGAACTCGACCGCCGCATCAACGGGGTCACGCACAGCCCGGAGTCGGAGTTCGTGATGGTGCGCGGCCTGAATCGGTTCGCCTCGTGGTGCTGGAAGCCGCGGATTGCGCCGGCAACCGGGCTGATCTGCAGCCGACGCGGCGAGGACATGCTCGAATGGGACGAGAACCTCTGCGGCGCCTATGCCGCGAAGGGCGCCGGCAGCCGCCGGCGCGTAGTCCGGCACACCGAGGCCACCTTCAAGGGCGGCTTTGCCACGACCGGCCTCATCTACGAAGGCGAGCTACCGGGGCCTCCGTCGCCGTATCGGCTCGAGGTGCGCGACACGAACGTGCGCCTCGGCAGCATCGAGCAGCCCGACCACCCCATCTTCCAGCAGCCGCACCGCATCACATCCGTCTCTGACCTGACCGACCTGGACTCGATAACGGCCGCCGGGGATGGTTGGGAGGTGCTGGCGCGCAACCAGGAGGGCGGGCCGTCCATTCTGGAAGCGAAGGTCGGACAGGGCCGCCTGATGGTGGTCATGTGCGACATCGAGCAGCGGTACACGGAGGGCCGGCCGGGTGGGGAGCTGTTCGAGAACGTCCTCCAGTACATGATGGGCGCCGGCTGGCCCAAGCGCAGGCAGAAGGCCGTCATCGGCTACGTCCAGGGGGAGACCTGGGGCAGGGACGCGCTTGATGCGATGGGGGTGAAGTATCAGCCGATTCGATCGTTTACCGCCACCGAGTTCCGGAAGTACCCATTGGTGTTCGCCGATCGCACGTGCCGACGCCTGGTCCCGTACTGGCCGGAGCTGTTGGAATACGCGAAGGGCGGCGGCCGGGTGCTGAAGCTGTGCATGCAGGACAGGTACTGGCGCCGCGATGCCATCGGCGACCGCCCGCAGTGCGCCCTAAACCACTTCTGCAGCGCCGTCGCGCTGCCCGACGACGCCACCATGGTGCGGATCGACCTGGTCACTGCCGCCGGCGCCGGCGTCGTGCCTGTGCACGCCCGTGGCCTGCAGCTCCGCGTCGCCAACGACATCTTCAACGGCAACGAGCGCACCTACTACACTCGCGATGGTTCCTTCGTCCTTGGCGGCGCGGACGCGGACACGGGCAGCCGCCAAGTCGCCGGAGGTATGCTCTGCATAGACGGCGAGCTGTCCGTCATGTGCGCGGAAGGAGAGAGCGGGGGCGCGCTCTACGTCGAGGACCGCGGCGACCGCCACGCCGGCCTCAGTCACGACGTCATCTACTTCCCTTATGCGGACACCCAGGAATCCGCTCAGCGGCCCTGCCGCGCCGGCGAGGTCGTGTGGGACAGCGCCGTCGCCATCATCGCCGGCCTCGATGCCAGCGGCACCCGCGAGTACGGCGCCTCAGGCGCTGTGCGCCGCCTCACCACTCCCGCCGACACAGACCTGCGCGCCGTCGAGCTGCGGGGCCAAGACGGCATCCGCTACATCGTCGCGGCGAACTTCGGCCGCGAGGCACAGAGCTTCCGACTCCCGCGAACTGCGAAGGACGCACGCCCACGTGCGCTCACGAGGAATGCGAGACTGTCGCGCCTGTCGGGAGAAGGACGCGTGCTCGTCGTTCCGCCGATGTCAACGGGCGTGGTAGCTCAGAGGCGTTAGTCTGCCGTGGTCTCGGGCGACAGAAAGGCCCCAGGCTGGCAGCTTAGGCTACACGGATGCCTGCTCCCGGGCTGTGAGCTCTATGACTCCTCCAGCTTCAGCAGCTTAGCCGCCGTGCCGCCGAAGACCTTATCGATGATCTCCTGCGGCTGATCCAGCGCCTCCAGCAGCGCCCGCTGCTCCGCCATCGGCTCGTGCATCTGCTCGTACGGCTCGTCGGTGGCGAACACCATCTTCTCGAACGGCCGCCACGGATTGCGCCTCGAGAAACGCGTCTCCTTGTCCCACCAGAACAGCTCGCGGAAGAACTGGTGCGAGCGGTGCAGCAGGCTGGAGCCCGACAGGTCGTAGTAGAAATTCGGGTGCCAGCGGGCCATCATGCCGGCGTCCTCGTGGGCCGGATTGCCCATGTGGGCGACGATGATGTTGAGCCTCGGGAACATCCGGCACGGCCCGTCGAGCCAGATCGCCTGCATCCGGCTGGTGTCGTCGTAGCTGGGCACATCCGGCTTGCCCCGCGCCACGATCCCTGTGTGCATCAGCGTCGGCAGGCCATGCTGCTCGGCCTTGGCGTAGTAGGGAAAGAGCCGCGGATCGTTATAGTTCATCGTCGGCCGAATCACCTTGAGCCCCTTGGCCCCCTGATCCACCAGCTCATCGATCCCGCTCGGATCGTCGGCGCCCCACCGGATATACCCGAAGGGAATGAAGCGATCCGGATGGGCCTTCTGCATGTTGAACGCCGTCTCGTTGTTGCCGCAGTCGAAGATCACGGCCATGTCGATGCCGTTCTCGTCCATGGCCTTGAGCAGCTCCTCGGTGCATCCCTCGCGATCCGACACGTGCACGTGGAAGTCGATGATCAATCTTTACGCCTCCCTGAAAGACCCGGGTGGCACGGGTTGCTTGTGCCTGTCTGACTCGTGCTACGTAGCGAGCTACTTCCGGCCTTCGCAGCCGGGGCTGCTTCGGCGGAGTAGGCTCGCAGAGTAGCAAGCGGCATCCCGCACGGGATCAACCCGTGCGGCCTCCGGGTGCAGCAACGCACTGGTAGCAAGCTACCAGTGCCACCCGGCCGTGCCTGGCAGACCTTCACCCCAACTCTCCCAATTCCTCCGGCGCGTGTCTGTGCGTTATGGAATCGGCGGCGCTGCCGGGCCTTTCGCTGCCCACCGCTCCAGGAACTTCGCCTCGCGGGCCTTCGCGCCGGCGCGTATGGCTTCATAGTCGATGCCAATATCGGCTCCGGCGTCCCCATCGCCGCCGAAGTAAACCCGGTCAGTGACGCCATCGGCCCACGACACAGAGAAGCGCCGGTCGCCGAGTTGCCTCAGTGCCGGCGGCTTGTCGCCCTCGCGCCAGGGGAGCACCACGGCCAGGAATTGATACTCGCGCGCCGGCGTCCGATTCGTCACCCAGACGTTGTTCATGCCGTGGCCACCCAGCGCCCCCCGCGCTTTGCTCTCCACGCTCGTGCGCGTCCCGCCCAGGATGTTCTCGCCGGTGACGGGGTTCTCGTACGCGCCCAGGTCGCGCAGATTGACCAACTCCAGATCGCGCCCGCCGAGCAGGTGCGAGACCAGTACCTCCGTCTGGCGCACCTTGTACCGGATACCCGGCGTTTCGCCCTCCGCCACTTCCACCGGCACGTCCTGCCGCACGTGCCACAGCCACGAGAACCGGGCCGGATCGGCCGTCGGATCCAGCCCCAGATCGTCGAAGATAACGAAGTATCGCCCGCGCACGAGAAGCACGTGGCGGATGGCCCACCGAAGTTCCGGGATCCCCTGATAGGCATGCGTCGCATCCCCGGCCCAGTACACGTAATCCTCGGATTCCTCATACGCTGCGATGCGCCCGGCCCATGGGTGAGCGGGATCGAGCTTGTCCTGCCGCTGTCCGATGCCGTTGATGAGCACCACGTTGTGGCTCATGGAGTTGCGTGAGTGCATGTTGCGGTTGGACGACCCGCCGCCGTGGCTGGCGATGACCGAGCCGTAGGCGAAGATGTCGAAGGTGTTCTCGTTGAAGAACGAGTGGCTGTACCCGCCCCGCGGACGGCAGTGGAAGAGCATCCCCACCGCGTCATCGTACGCCTCCGGATCCGACGGCGGCTGTGTGTTTGCCAAGACCCACCCGGCGACCGGCAGGAGCAAGTTGTGTTCTGCCTCGAGTGTCGGCTCTGGCGCCTCGCCGTAGTACGGCAGGACGTACTCGATCCACGGCGCGCCGAAGCCGCGGGTGCCGCCCTCTCTCTGGTGGCAGTGCTCCCAGCCGGCCATCAGCCGGCCGTCACCGATGAGATAGGCCAGCTTTCTGAAGTTGCCGTTGTGGTTGCGCCGATAGATGTCGGGGTTGACGCAGTTATTGCCGAAGGAGCAGAACTCCAGCCCCAGCGGCGTCAGGTGGCGGAAGAATGCGCCAATGCGTCGGTAGAAGGGGTTGCGCTCGAGGTGCAGCTCAGGCACAGTGAGGTGGGCGAACATGGTCGCCTCGAGCGTCGTCCCGAACTTCCAGCCCCCGTAGGCCATGCCCTCGTTCCAGGCTTCCTCCGGGCCCATGGAATTGGTGACGCCGGTCAGGAAGTTCAGGCCGACCTCGACGGCGTCCCGCGCGATTTCGAGGTGCTCGTAGGTGGCGAGTGCGCCCGGCAGCATCCAGTAGGTGTTCTCAAAGGGATGGCTGCTGGTGAATCCGGAGATGCCGCCTCGGTTGATGCCACCCTTCCTGCCCCAGGAGTAGTTGTTCAACGTATGATCGATGCGCCACCGGAGCGAGTCCAGGATGACCTTCCGCTCGGACTCGCTTAGCTCATCGTAGAACCAGTCGAAGTACAGGCCCAGTTGCGTAGTGATCGCCGTGGTGTTCTTGGCGTCCACCTTGCCGAGCCCCTCGGGCGAGGCGAAGCCACCTGGGGGCCAGGACGCGAGCTTGAGGAGGCGCTGCTTGGCGCCGCCGTACTTCGGGTCGCCCGTCAACTTGTGGGCAAAGGCGACGGTCAGCAGGCCGCTGCCGATCTGGGCGTATACCTTCGAGCCCTCAAACTTGGTCGTGCCTCCGCGAAAACGCTGTTGATCGTCCTCCGGGAACTCATCCCACCAGAACCTCGCCATCGCCCCGTCGGCGGAGCGGATGATGTGGCCGAACACCTCCGCGCTGATCTCGTCGGTGTCCCGAAGCTTGCGAATCTGCGGCCACGTCTCGCGCGTGAAGAGAATACGCGGGTGGCCCTTGAGATACTCGCCCATCCGATTGATGATCGTCCGATCCCATTCGACGGCATCCGGGGCGATGGTGAACGTCCGCACCGCGCTCCACTGCACCTTGCCGCCCTCCGGCGGTTGATAGCCGACGCGCCAATGCCACGGCCCGCGGCCCTTGAGCGACGGGAGCGCGTTGTAGAAGTTGTACGCGAAGCCGCTGACATCGACCTCGAGGTCGGCGAAATCGGCGCTCCGCGAGATCTGCAGCGTGAAGACCGTCCTGGGCATCGGCGACTCGGGGGCTATGTGCTCAGGCACGTACGGCCAACTGAACCTCGGCGGATTCACCTCGCAGACTTGCCCGTCTCCGGGCCGAAACCCAAGGAAGTGGGCGTAGTGGATGCGCGTGTCGATCTCCAGCAGCGCATCCTCACCGATCACGTCGGCGGAGGCAGCGCAAAGGCCCACGCCTGTCAGCACCATACCTGTGAACACGACAACACGAAGCATTTCCACGACTGTACCTCCCTATCGGGCCTTGGCAACGGTCGCCCGAGAGATGGATAGCTCCCCCGGCCCGGTGAGGGCCAACCGGAAGTCCGCTCCATTACACCGATTCGCAAAGCGGGCGTCACTGATCGTGAAGGTGACCGTGTTCCACGCGTTCGTGCCGCCGATGGTGATCTCCCGATTTGCCTTGAAGGCGCCGTCTCGGACGGAGCCCTTCGGGTCGAGGGAGTCGTACTCCAGCGCAAAGCTGTGGCACCCGCGGTCGTAGTATTCGAGGGTAATCGTCATCGGCTGCGGGTCGAGGTCGAAGGCGAAGCTGTCGTGGAGCTCAAAGTAGATGTACTTACCGCCCCAGTTACTCGGAGCGCTCTGGACGCACCGCCTGCCGCCGAGCTCGGTCAGCTTCGTGATACCGTCGCCGCTCGAGGGCACCCGAATGCCGCCGTCCTGGCCACGCTCACCAAAGGTGCTCGAAACCGACTGGGCATCGCTGTACGGACCGCTGATCCCGGCGACCTGCGCATTGGCGTGTAACAAGTCGGCGTACTTCCGGGTCAGCTCGATGTACTGCCGCCCGTATTCGCGCGAGTGCGCCACGTCGGTGCCCTCGTGGAACTCGTTCCAGGTCTCCACCATCACGATATTGGGACGCCGCTGCGGGTTGAGCCGCAGGAGCTTCTCCCAATTGCGCCTGTAGAGCGCCCCGTCTTCCCGGTCGCGCACGAGCGGCTGCCGGCCCCGTACGGCGGAGTGATCGTAGCCAGGCCCCAGCGCCGCGCAGCCCGCCAGCTTCAGCCCGAGCGCTCCGCCCCACTCGCACGTGTTGTCCCCCTCTCCCTGCCACGCCGTCTGCTTGATGATGTGGGGATTGACACCGAAGTTCTTGCGGAAGCGCTCCCGCACGTAGGGGAACAGCGCCGGGTCCTGTCTGGCGGCAAAGCTCGGCGAGTACAGCAGGATGATGGGCCGCCCCTCGATCGCCGCCCAGTGCCGCGGAGGGACGAAGCTGAAGAAGTCGCGGATGGAGCAGTAGAACCACGCCTTGCCGTCGTCGGTGGAGAGATCAATGCGTCGGCCGAACTTGTTGTGCCGAAGGGTGCTGGTGTCGTAGAAGAGCGCGATCTTCGGGCACGCCTCGCCGATCCGTTTCATGTAGTCACACGCGCGCACGAGATGTGGAAGCCCAACGAAAGACCACGTATCGTACGCCTCGGGGTAACCCCAGTACACCGGCGCGGCGAAATCCATCCCCGCCGCCGCGATGTCCTTGAGCTGCTCCCGCCACCAGCGCGTGGAATGGAAGCTGTAGTCCTCCCACGTCGCCGGATGCGTGGTGCACGCATCGCCGCCGTCGGCATACGTCACGTGCGCGCCGGAGTATACGTCGTACCAGTAGAACAAATACGTGCCGACGATCGGCTGGTCTGAGCCGAAGGGCTCGACGGCCCTCAGACTTTCGGGCGTGAGATTGATGTGCCGACCCGGCGCCTCGGGCTCCGTGAACCACCCATCATCGGCCGCGCAGCAAGTTGCGCCGACGGCTAACGCAATGAGCGGCACGCCCATGCATATCACTCCAGCGAGACTCCTCGTTTCCATTGGCGGCTCCGAAGGGCAATTCTGAGGTAAGGAGGCCCCGGGCATTAACCCCACGGTATGGACGGACTCCCCGCAAGCGCGTCGTTGCGCTGGGGCAGGACGATGTTTTCATCGCACCCTGGGTGCCAGGCGAACAGAACGAAACCCTTGCAGCCCGCCTGACGGGCGATGTCGATCTGTAGAGCCATGTCCTCGGGCGTCTTCATCCGGGTTCGGCTCGCGGCCAGCCCCAGACCCGCGCAGACGGGCACGTACTCGCCGACCCGCGCCACCTGATCGCGCACCCAGGCGTCGAGCATCTCCACATCGTCCGTGTAATCCATCGGGCACAGGAAATCGATGTACCCCTCTTTCGCCCACGTCACCCAGTCCTGTCCCACGCTGATCGAGTCCCGGGCATAATCTCTAAACACGGCGGCAGATATCTTCACCTTCGGGTTAATCTCGCGGATCGCCTTCGAGACCATCTTCACGGTGTCGGTGATTTGCTGCTGGCGAAACTCGGTGTACCGCTCGAAGAGCTTCCCGCCCTCGACGACGTCCCCCGGCCAGTTCTCGACGCTCTCTCCCATCTCCCGCTCGAACTTCTCGCGACACCTCGGGCAGAAGCACCCCGACGCATTCGGATAGCGGATGAAGTCGAACTGAAAGCCGTCCACGTCGTAGTCGCGGACGAACTCGGTGGCGGCGGCCAGCTCCACCTGCCGATTGAGCTCCTGGCTCGGGCACATCCAGTCAAGCGGCCGCCCGTCCGGCGCGATCTGCAGACGGCCGTCGGCGCGGAACCTCGCGATGGTATCGGTGCTCGCCCGGCCCTCCATGATGAAGCAGTTCCGATACGGATGCACCTGGAGGCCGTTTGCATGCGCGTGCTCGATGCAGTTCTGCAGCCAGTCCTCCTCGCCCAGGATGTTCTGCACGTCGGGCAGCACCTTGGATAGGTAGAACGCCCCCGTTCCACCCGAGCTTCGCGGGATCACCGCATTGAAGCCGCAAGCCTTGATGCGTGGCATCACCTCGGCGGGCAGCCGATCCTCGCGGGCGTGATACCAGAACGCTCGGAACTCTCTTGCTGGCGGCTCTGTGCGCACCAGTCGCACCTCCGTTTCGCCTTCGAACTCACGCCCGCCGGCGTTCACCGTGTAGGTGGCCCTCGCCACACCCGACGGCAGCCCGTCCGTGGGCATGTTTATGGTCGCGTCCACCTCGCCGAGATCCGCGCCGGGCACTGGCTGTGCATCGAGCAATCCCGGGCTCTCCGTTCGCCGCTCGCCCGGCCCCACAAGCACCAACTCAGCGCGCCCGGCTTGACCGGCCCCGCGGACGATCCCCTTGACGCGAAGCACGACCGGCTGCGGCTGCCGGACGAACCTCGGCTCCAGCCATGCGTTCAGCGACGGCTCGGGCACGTAGGCGGCGAGACGGGCGGGCCAGCGCTCCTCAGGCTGGAGCCACCTGAGCATGTTGTGCAGCAGCTTCGCCTCCATCCCCGCGGGCGCTTTGCTTCCTTGCCAGCCCCTCGAAATCCCGAGGGCCAGCCCGCAGTCGATCAGCCTGCCCTGGCCCAGACGCCCACATGCCGCCACCGGCTGGCCGTCCGCGTTCTCGAGGAACAGCGTGGCAGCGCCGCCCGGCCGCAGGATGATATGGTCGCCCCAGTCGGTCCTGAACTCCGAGATGCCCTCCGTGATCGGATGCTCGCCCACCGGGCGCACGTCGCGCACGTATACCTTCAGCACACCGGGGCCTATGCTCGGGAACAGATGCTGGTGGTAGATGCTCAGTATGGAGCCGCCGGCCCGCACGAAGCGCTCGAGGTTCTCCCGCCACGTCTCGGTGACGCGCCCGGGCTTGTGCATGTCGTAGAGGATTACGATGTCATACTGAAACAGCACGCCCAGATCGAGCCCATCCAGCGCCTCGGCCGTGTAGTCGGGCAGGCCCTCGAAAGCCGCCAGGAATCCCTGCGAGGATGCCCCCTGCCCGCCCGTGAGCTTGGTGTCGAACACGCCCACCTTACACGTCTGGGCAAACGCCCCCCCGCACACGATCAACGCGATGGCAACAACACATACTCTCATGCCCGCCGATTCCTCCTCGTCTCATCTCGACCAGGTGGCTCGTCCATCGCCGGCCACTGTTCCTTTCGCGACGCCCTCCATCCTCCGCTCCACTCCATGCAGGCCAACACCCACGCCCGGCGAACACTGCGCCACTGAACACCCGCCCGAGAGGACGGCGATGCAACATGCCACGCCCTGACATACTATCCCTCGCACTCATCCTCAGCTCCATCCTCCCACTGCTCACCGCGCCGGCCCTTGCCCAGTCCAAAGGGCCCACCGACTGGTCCGACTGGGAGAAGTACCGCGACCGCGTGATCCATCCCGCCACGACCATCAAGCCCGAGGACCTCGAGCGCGCTCGCCAGAACATCGAGCGCTACGACTGGGCCAAGGGCTATGTGGCTCGCCTCCGCGAATCAGCCGACGCCATCGCCGGCCAGCTCAACCCGGCGTACCTGGAGCGCATGCTCGAAGTGACCACGCCAGGCTGCTACGGTCCTTGCCCGGCCTGTCGTGCCAAAGGGCTCCCCTGGCATCCAAACGGCCAATGGAGCTGGTCGGCCTCCGACCCGGACAAGCTGACGTGCAGGGTCTGCAAGACCGTCTTCCCCAACGATGAGTTCCCCGAGGAGATCGTCGTCCGGAGCAAATGGGACCCGCGGCAGCGCTTCAGCTTCGTCGGCGGCGAGACGTTCAAGTGCTTCGGCTACACCAAGGCGCGGCCGAGCATCACCGCCATGATTCGCCGCTACAAGGTGTCGCACGTGACCGGGCAGCTCGGGACGCTCGCTACCGCGTACGCCCTGACCGACGACCCCCGCTACGCTCGCGCGGGGAAGGCCATACTGCTTCGCTTCGCCGAGGTGCTCCCGAAGTACCTGGTGCGCGCCGGCTACGGCTATGGAGAGTTCTGTGACACCGATCCGCACGTGGCGGCCGAGCGCATCTCGGATCTGCCGAACGATGAGATCGTGTACCCACCCAACAAGCCCGATCGCAAGCTGTACGCCGGTTACTGGGCGGCCAGCCGCATCGGCAGCTCGGGCCAGGACGGGCGCTGGGTGGCGCGCGTGACCGAAGCCTACGATCTCACCTGCACCGCCCGGGACGAGGAGGGCCCGGTGTACTCCCGCGACGAGCAGGTCCGCATCGAGCGCGACGTGCTGCTCGAGGGCACGTACCTGGCGGTGTGCGATCCGCGCATCAACAACAAGTCCGTCTCCAACCGCGCCGGCGCCGCTATGGTCGGCCTCTGCGTCGGACACCCCGGGCTGGTGCGGTTCGGCATCGAGGGCTTCACGCACACGGTTGACGACTGGTTCCTCCCCGACGGCGGCACGTCGGAGTCGCCGGCGTACGCCATGATGACCATGAGCGGCATCCGCCCCTTCGGCCTCGCCTTTCGGGACTACTCGGACCCGGAGGGCTACGCTGCCCCGGACGGGAGTCGGCTCGACCACTTCAACGCCTGCCGCGACACGCGCTACGGCGACTGTTGGCAGGGCCTGATCTGGACGCTGCAGGGCAATCTGCGGCATCCGCCGTCGGCCGACTCGTATCGCACCACGCGCATCGGCGCATCGTACGCCGAGCTGATCGCCGTTGCCTATCCGACCGACGAGCATATCGCGCTGCTCAAGGAGCTGGCGGGCGAGGATCTGGCCGGCGGCTCGCCCCGCGAGGCCATCTTCTATCGCGAGCCCGGGCTGGAGACGCGCGCCGTGAAGCCTCTGAGTCTGCCCGACGTCGTCTTCCCCTTCCTCGCCCAAGGCTACGTGCGCACGGGCGACCACGGACGAAAGGCGCTGCTCATGCTGAACGCGAGCGACTGGGGCGGACACCATCACCTCGACAGCCTGAACCTCTACTATTGGCAGGACGGCCGCGAGCTGCTCTCAGACCTGGGCTACCTCTGGGATCATCCGGATAAGCACTACACCCGCCGGACGTTCGCGCATAACCTGGTGCTGATCGACGGCAAGGAGCAGCGCACGCGCGGCCGCGGCGGCAGCTTCCACATCTTCGCCGTCACGCCGCACGTGAAGATCATGGAGGCGTCGTCGCAGGCATACGAGCCGGCGACGGAGTACCGCCGGACATGCATCCTCGTGGACCACGGAGACGCGGGAGCATACGTCGTGGACATATTCCGCGCCGCCGGGGGCAACGCGCGCGAGTGCGTCTTCCACGGCCCTGGAAACGACTACGAGGTAAGCGGCCTTCAGCTTCGCCCTTCGCTCCCCTCCGTTCACGGGGGGAAAACAGGGGGGGTAGCCTCTGCACCCCTCCCCGACTACTACACCGAGCTCGAGGGCGCCCAGCACGCGCAGGCCTCCGCCTCCTGGCACATCACCTGGAACGTAGACGACGACTATCAGTTCAGCGCATGGTCCCCCGGTGCAGACGGCGAGACGGTGGTCATTGGCGGCGGCTGGGGACAGCGCGACCATCGCAACACGGACCGCGGCGCGACGCTTCCGTACGTCATCAGACGCCGCGTGGGCGAGAACGGCACCGACATCTTCGCGACCGTGTTCGCCGGCGGCCCGAAGGTCAGCAGTCTGGTCCGCGGCGTGAGCGCGCTTCCGCTGCCAGACGACGCCCCGAAAGACGCCATCGCTCTTGCCATAGACTCGGCTGAGGGCCTAGACGTCATCGTCAGCATGGTCTCGCCGGAGACGGTAGCGGTGAAAGCGCCGATGGGCGAAGTAGTCACCGACGGCCGCGTTGCAGTCGTGTTGATCAACGGGGATGCACCAGAGGCGGGATGTCTCGTAGGCGGCACGACGTTGAAGGCCAAAGGAGTGGATCTCTCATCCCCCGCCGCACGGTACTCGGGCGACGTCATCGATGCGGGCAGCGAGGCGGGGGAATCATACTTCGCGGTCACCGGCGAACTGCCGCGTGCGGCCGCGCCCGCGGGGACCGCCCTGTTCGTCGCCGGCGACGACGACATCCAACGCGCCTATCCTATCAGACGCTTGAAGAGCCTCGATGGCGTCACCCGCATCTTCACCAAGACCAGCCACACCGGCTTCGAAGCCCGCCCGGCAAAGACGTGGCAGCTACTACCGACGGTCACATGGAAGAAGCAATAGCCCTCCACCGACGCCTGCTGTAGCGCCGGCCTGCCTGGGCCGTGCCTGCCTTTCCCCGTCTTCGCCGTTACTGACCACTAACCACCAACCACTATCCACTGTCCCCGAGAATCCCCTCCCACGTCTTGTACTTCGCCTCGTCGATTCCCAGCTCCAGAATCAAAGCGAGGAACTTCTCGTACAGGTCGTTCGCCACCTCAGGATGCCGCCGGATGAGGTTCAGCGTCTGGCCCGGGTCGAGCGCCAGGTTGTACAGCTCCGCCGACTGCGTCTGCGTTGGCAGAATAAGGGTGTGGTCCGCCGACGTGATCGTTATGCGCGTGTTGCCGCTCTTCGGGAACTCGCTCATCCCGGAGCACGTAACGGCGATATCGCGGGTGTGCAGCTCCTTCCCCTCGAGAATCTGCCTCCACGAAACGCCTTTCACCGTCGGCCCGCCCTCGATCCCCGCATAGTCCAGCACTGTTGGCAGAATGTCCGCATGATGCACCAACTCCGCGCATCGCTCCGCCCGCATCTGGCCCGGCATGCGGACGATGAGGGGCACGTGCGTGCACTCCTCGTACAGTGGCCATGCGTCCTGCGGCGGCACCGGCACCGCGTGCTTTCCCGTCCGCCCGTGATCCCCGAGCGACCACCCGTGATCGGACGAGACAATGACGGCCGTATCGTCGAGCAGCCCGTTCTCCTCGAGCGCCTCCATCAAGTGCCCGAACCACTTGTCTGAGAAGGTGACCGAGGCCGCGTACATGGCGCGCACGTGATTCAGTTCTGCCGGGGTCAGATAGTCGATTGTCGGCGAATACGATGGCAGGGCGACCCACTCGCCCTCGTACCCGGGATCGTACATCTCCACGTACTCCGGCGGATCGATCCACGTCTCGTGAATCCGCCAGGACTCAATCCACAGGAAGAACGGCTCCGCCGGATTTCGGGGACTGACACCACCGGCCGCATCGTGGCTGTCTGTCCCCGAAATCCGCAACCAATCCGCCGCCGCCCGCATCACTCGCGCCTGCGGCCACTCTTTCTCATCGCCGTTCTCGATGAGCTTCGCCCGCAGGGCCCAGAACTCGCGCATTCTGTCCGGCGTGCGGCTCTTGTGCGGCGCGCAGGGCATCGGGCACTGCTCGGCGTCTACGTCACTGAGCCCCACATCGACCAGTTCGTGCGATCCGAACCCGCGCCCCAGCCCCCCGCTGATGGGAAGCCCACCATCGGAGATGATGTGCGTCCGATAGCCAGCATCGGTGAGCTTCCGGACGAGATGCACCTCGTCCTCGGGCAGCGGCTGCCAGCCGTAGAAGGGGAACACGAAGCGCCCCGTGGCACAGTCGCAGCGATGCGGCAGGGATGGATAGGAGGCCGTGTAGCAGCGGGTGAAGTTCCACCCGCTGGCCGCCAGCCTATCCCAGTTCGGCGTATGAATCGGCCGCATGCCATTGCAGCCCACGTGATCGTGCCGAAGTGTGTCGTAGATGACGACGATGAAGTTCATTGGAGCAGAGATTGGGGTCAACCCTTCCGCCGCGACTTCTGGTATTCCTGGAACGCCTGGTAGTCCCACCCGTCGAGCACGCGCTCGCGCAGCTCCGCCACGACGTCCTTGTGTTTCGCATCGGCCGCCAAGTTGCGCTCCTCCTCCAGGTCGTTCGCCATGTCGTACAGGTGCGGCTCGTCGCCGATGAAGTGCCAGTACTTCCACCGCGCCGTCCGGATCATGCGCTGGGGGATCTGCAGCGGATGCGCGTAGTAGTCCGCGAAAGTCACCCGCTCCGAGCCGTCGTCCTTCCCGGTCATCAGCGGCACGAGCGATGATCCGCTGAGCGCGTCCGGGATCTTGTGCCCGGCCAGCTCCATGAGCGTCGGGAAGAGGTCGATGTTCCCCACCGGCGCGTCCATGGTGATGCCCTGCGGCAGCCGCTTCGGGAAGGAGATGATCATCGGGATGCCGGCTCCCGACTCGAACATGCAGTTCTTGTACCAGAGCCCGTGCTCGCCCAGCATCTCGCCGTGGTCCGACGTGTACACAATGATCGTATCGTCCCGCAGCCCCAGCTCGTCGAGCTTGTCGAGCACCTTCCCGTAGAGCATGTCCACGAACGACACCATGCTGTAGTACTTCTCCCGCGCGAGGCGGATCTGTGAGGGGGTCAGCTCGCCCATCTTGTACTTCTTGCGGTACTCGACGGAGTGCTTCGGCAGGTTGCGGATCATCTGCTCGGTGACGCGCGGCAGGTCGCCCTTGCCGCGGTACATGTCGGCGAACCCGGTGGGAGCGATGAAGGGGAAGTGGGGCTTTGGGAAGGACACCCACACGCAGAATGGCTTGTCGCGGTGCTCGTCGAGGAACTTGACGGCCTGCTCGGCGACGACGTACTCCGGCTCCACCTCGGCGGGCCACGCAGCGTCGCAGGCCTCGTTGGGGTGGCGCCCGGCTCTTTTCATGTTGTGCGCCTCGAGGTATTCGTTGAGCGCCTTCCTGTACTGGTGGTCGGCGCCCTTGTCGCCGATCGTCCGCACCTGAAAGCCATGCCGCTTGCCATCCACGTGGTGCATCTTCCCGAGAGCGCCGGTGACGTATCCCTGCTCGTTGAGCGCGTGGGCGATGGTGGGCTCGTCGTCGTCCAGGGCGCAGCTATTGTTCCAGGCGCCCACCTCGTATGGATGCTTGCCGGTGATGAGCGAGAGGCGAGAGGGCACGCAGATGGGATTCTGGCAGTAGGCGCTGGTGAACCGGACACCTCGGCGCGCCAGGCCGTCGAGCACGGGAGTCTGAACGATGGGATGCCCGTAGCAGCTCAGGTAGTGGGGCGAGTGCTCGTCTGTCATGAGAAACAGCACGTTCGGCGGCCTGCCCTCGCGCCGCCTTTGGGCATGCGCCTCTCTCCCGCTCAGCGAAGCGCCGGCCAGCCCCACCCCAGCGGCGCCGATGAACTTGCGTCGCGTCATTTTGCGTTGCATGCGAGGTCCTCTCTTTCGTGCTCGGCCTCCGCCCTTGTCACCGATCCCGCACATGTCTATTCAGAAACTCAATCGTCTTCCTCAGACAGTTCTCGAACTCCGCCAGCGGCTTCCCCTCGGGCCCGCGTCCCCAGTAGAATCCGTGGGGCATATCGGGAAAGAGCGCCAGCTCGCAAGTCTTGCCCTTCTTCTTCATAAGCTCGATCAGCATCTCGCCGTGCGCCTGCAACCGGTCGGCCGTGCCCACGCAGTACAGAAGGGGGCAGTCGATGTCGTCCGCGTAGGGGTGCACGGAAATGTCGCGATACGGCTCCGGCTTCTCCTCGGGCGTGCCGCCGAAGCGCTGGTAAAGCTCCCAACTTATCTCCTGCGCCGCGCCGGGGCGCTCGCCCTTGGGCTCCCGCGGGGCCCGCCCGGAGAAGAGAAGCCCGATGTCCACCAACCCGGCGAAGGAGACGGCGGCGGCCGGGCGGATCTTCGTTATGGCCCTCATGGTGAGGTAGCCGCCGTGGCTGCCGCCGACGATGCCCACTCGATTTGGGTCCACCTCCGGAAGCTCCCGCAGGTACTCGAACGCGGCGACCACATCGTCTATCTCCCGCCGGCCGAAGTCGTGGCGGCGATAGTCGGTGCAGAGGATCACGTAGCCCTCTTTGAGGAGGGCATTCTGCACCCGGCCCCGCAGCGCCGAGCCGACTTGACCCTCAACGGTGCCGCCGCCCAGGCCGCCGTGGACGAAGAGCACCGCGGGAAACGGCCCGTCGCCCTCGGGCCTCCGCAGGCCCGCGCCCACGTACAGGCCATCTGACGAGCGGACGTAGACCGCCTCCGCCGGCGATACATCTTCGCTAACTGCGTAGTCTGGCTGCATGCCGCGATCCCCCTGCTGCCCAATGGCTGCGATAAGCACACTGACACAGAGAGCCGACCAGCCCATCCACTGTCACCTCGCTCTATGTCCGGCTTGGCCAGGTACAGGCCCTCGCCTACAGCACCGCCTCGGCCGTTGTTGTAGGCCAGCACCTGTGGCTCGCCAGCCTTTCAGCCGTCTTGCCCCAACCTCACTCCCCCCTCGGTCCATAATGCGGCACCGCCCTTCCGATCTCGTAGCAGCCCATGTCCGGCGCCTTGCCCGCGTGGCCGTCCGTTACCGTCGGCAGCGCCGTCCCCGCGTCCACCGCCACGGCGCCAGGCTTGAGGCGCAGATCATACTTCGTCGGGTCGGACGTCACACTGATCTCAGGCGGACCGGCATTCGCGAAGATGTCGTAGTCCACCATGATGCCGTGCTGTTCGTAGCCGGTTCCTTCCGTGAAGTCGGCGAGCGTGGCATAGGCCGCGCTGTTCTTCCCGTCGTACCAACTGATGAGATCCCCCGGCGCGTTCCGCCGGTAGCCGTTGTAATCCATCGTGGTGTAGGGCGTCATGCTGCCGGTGGTCATGGCATAGGCGTGCCGCTCTCGGCCGCCCGGCTCCACAAAGGTCTTCCCGCCGAGGAACAGGTTGTTGCGGAAATGCCCGTTCTGCCAGCGGTTGAACGACTGAAAGCCGGAGCGGGCGGAGCAGACGGTGTTGTTGTAGACCTCCATCCCCATACAGTAGTTGTGCAGCTTGAACGTCAGCGCGGTGACGCCGTACACCTCGTTCCGGATGAGGTAGATCGGGCCGCCGTACGAGGGCTGCACCGAGAGGCCGGTGTGGGCGTTATAGCAGCGGTTCCTGTAGACGCGGATGTTGTGACAGCCGTAATCCGCCTCCATGCAGTCGTCCTGCGCCCAGGACAGGTCGTTGTTGTAGAAGTCAATGGCGACGCAGTGCTTCTCGAGGTCATCAACCGGCGGCCCGAAGTTGTAAATGGCCAACGCGTCGCTGTAGCGGCTGATGCGGTTATAGCAAACCACGTGCCCGCGGCCGTAGATGTTCACCCCGGTATGCGCCGGCGACATATACTTCTCCGGCCGGGGATACCAGGTGGGGTTGAACCCGGTGATGACGTTGTCGGCGATGTACCAGTTGGCGGAGTTCTCGGAGCCGGTCACCAGCCCCGACACGGCGTCCAGTATCTTGCAGCGCCGGACGACCAAGCCCGAGGCTCCCCGGTCGCCCTTGCGTCCGACGAAGATGGCCGTCCGGGCTCGGCGGAACGTCACGTTCTCGAAGGTGAGGTAGTCGGCGTCGTCGATGCTGAGCAGATCCTCCTCGTGGCTCGGGCCCTCGATGATCGCCTCGCCGTCAATGCCTCCGCGGAACACGATGGGCTTGCCCGGCTGGCCAGATCTGGCGAAGGTGTACGGGCCCTTGTACGTGCCGGCATGAAGCAGGAGTATATCGCCGGGCTGCGCCGCGTCGTGGGCGGCCATGAGCCCCTGGAACGACCCCGCCACGGGCTTGCCTTCGAAGTCGCGTGGATATACGTGGAGCTTCCTTCCGCCGTCGAAGACATTCGGCTCCGCGCGTGTCTTAGCGAGGGCGGTCCTTGGCGATGGCGCGCCGCCGTCCGGATCCTGCATGAGGAGTCTGACCTCGTACTCGGTATCCGGCTCCAGGAAGAGAATGCTGCCGGCGAAGAGGTTCCCGGTGCGATAGGCCCCATACGCCTGATTCGCGATCTCGTGGTGCACTCGGAGCATGGGGAGAGCGTCATGCCATTCCGTGTCGTCCTTCTCGCGGTACGACACGGCCACTGATGCGTTGCGGTTGCTGTCGCCTTGGATGTACCAGCGAAAGCCGAGGTTCTGCAATGTCGGCGGATCCATCACGAGCTTGCCGGGCACGATCCTGTCCATGACCGGCCCAACCTCGGCGCCCGGGATGGGTTTCGACTCCTTGGCATCCACTTCGCGCTTGCCCCCTTGCTGGGCCAGAGTGAAACCGGCCACGATACAGCACAGTACCGCGGCCTGCAACAGCCAAATGCATCGTGTGCGAACCATAAGAAGCCTCCTGCAGAATCAAGCTCGCCCGCCATGCTCACAGCAGGCACTACGCCGCGGCGGACAGCGCAGTGCGGCGGACGCGCGCTACTTCTCGCCCTTGGCCTTCTGCTCCGACGGCGTCGGTTTGCGTTCCCGTCCGGGGCGCAGGTGCGCCCTCTCGGGGTCGTAGTCAGGGTTGGGCGCGGGCATTTGAGCCCCAACGGCTTCTCGCCACGCATGAAGATGCTGGCGGAGCTCATCGGCCTTGCGCGGCATCTTCGCCGCCAGGTCGTCTTGCTCGCCGACGTCCTCCCTGAGGTTGTACAGTTCCACGTGCATGTCCTCGTAGAACTCGATGAGCTTCCAATCGCGAGCCCGGATGGCGCCGTGAGGCGTGGCGCCGCCGGGGTGGTAATGCGGATAATGCCAGTACATGGCGTCGCGCTGGAGCTCCCTGCTCGGAGCGCGGAGCAGCCGCGCGATGCTCTCGCCGTCAACATCGGCGTTGTGCTTCGGATCGCCCACCGCGCCCGCCATCTCGAGGATGGTCGGATAGAAGTCCGCGCTGATCACCGGCTCGTGGCAGACGCTTCCCGCGGGGCTCACGCCCGGCCATTTGGCAATGAGGGGCACGCGGACGCCGCCCTCATAGGCCGAGCCTTTCCCGACGCGCAGCGGCGAGTTGTCGGTTACACTGTTCCGCACCAGGCCGCCATTGTCCGAGGTGAAGAAGATAACCGTCCGGTCGGCAATGCCCAGGCGCTCCAGCGTGGCCATGATCCGCCCGACGCTGTCGTCCACGCTGTGGATCATCGCGGCGTATGTCGGATTTGTGTGCCGCATCCCCGGCTTGATCTTCGCCCGGTACTCGTCGATCAGCTCCTTCTTCGCCTGCAGGGGAGTATGAACGCCGTAGTGCGGCAGGTACAGGAAGAAGGGACGGTCCTTGTTGCTTTCGATGAACTGGCAGGCCTCGGCGGCCTCCCGATCGGTCAAATACTCGCCCTTCGGCCCATCCTCCAGGCTGGGGATGTTATGCGGGCTGAAGTAGCTCGGGGGTTGGCCTCGATGGTAACCGCCGATGTTGACGTCGAAGCCCTGTTTGTCGGGCCAGCGCTCTTCGTATCCGAGGTGCCACTTTCCGATGTGGCAGGTCGCGTACCCGGCGGCTCTAAGCGCCTCGGCGATGGTCACTTCCTCGAGAGGCAGATACTCGGTCCACTCGGGGATTGCCAGCTTCGCGTAGGGGCGCTTGTGGCCGTGAATCCAGTCGGTCACGTGCAGCCGCGCCGGGTATTTGCCGGTCATCACCGAGGCGCGCGTGGGCGAGCACACGGTGCAGGCGGAGTAGGCGTCGGTGAACTTCATGCCCTGCTGTGCCAGCCGGTCGATGTTGGGCGTCTCGTACAGGTCGCTGCCGAAGCATCCCAGGTCGGTCCAGCCCAGGTCGTCGATGAGGATGACGATGAAGTTGAGCTTTCTGCCCTGCGCCCGAAGCCCCAGCTCCGACAGCGCCATAGCCCCCGTCGCACCGAGCATATTCCCCACAAACCGCCTACGATTTATCGCGCTCACCCCACGTGTGGCACGGGTTGCTCGTCCCTGTCTGAAGCGGGACGCCTGTCTGAAGCGGCGTGCCGTACGGCACCCCGTACGGGGCCAACTCGTGCGCCTTTGGCTGACCACTGACCACTGCCGTCCTCAGCGATATCGTTGCCCCTCGGGCTTTGGCGGCTCAGCCTGCGGGCGCGGCTCGGTGCGGCAGGCTCGTAGGTGTGCCTCAATCCTGGCCACGACGTCCGGGTGCTGCGCCGCGATATTGCTCTGCTCGCCGATGTCCTTGCTGAGGTCGTATAGCTCCACGGGCTCCTCGGGGCTCGGCCTTACGCCCTTCCAGTTGCCCATCCGGATCGCCCGCGCCGAGCCAGCCTTGCCGCGACCCCACTCCCAATAGAGATACTCATGCTGTCTCTGGCGGCGACCGGCTGCTTTCTCGCCCAGGAGCGTCGGGACTACCGAGATGCCGTCAATGCCCCTCGGTGCCTCAACCCCGGCCAGCTCTGTCAGGGTCGGCATGACGTCGGCGAAGTACCAGACGTGATCGCTGACGGTGTCGGCCGCGACCTTGCCCGGCCAGTCGCCTACGCGCCGAAGCCGCTTCGGCGACGGCGCGCGGACGATCATCGGCACGCGGATCCCGCCCTCGTAGACATCGCGCTTCTGCCCGCGCAGCGGCCCGGAGGAATCCAGCACCCCATCGAAACGCCTCGCCGCTCCGTTGTCCGAGGTGAAGAACACGATGGTGCGCTCGTCGAGCTCCAGCTCCTTGAGCAGCGCCAGCAGCTCTCCGACGTGGCGGTCGATCATGGTGTCCATCGCCGCCACCACCTTCGCCTCCTGCGGCCACGGCTTGTCCTTGTACATCTGCCACGCCGGCTCGTCCTCGGGGATCTCGTACTTCCCGTGCGGCGGCGTCCACGGCGCGTAGCAGAAGAACGGCCTGTCCCTGTGCTCGCGGATGAACTTCAGCGTCTCCTCGAAGATCAGGTGGTGCGAGTACTGCTCCCGCTTGCCGTTGGCGTTGCCCGGCAAGTCCACTTTCTCACTGTTGCGCCACAGGTAGCCCGGGAAATAGTAGTGCGCATGTACCTGGTGATAGTAGCCGAAGAACACGTCGAAGCCCTGCTGCTCGGGCACGCCGGCGGTCTGCACGTCGCCCAGACCCCACTTGCCGAATCCCCCGCACGCGTACCCGGCCGAGCGGAGCGCCTCGGCGACGGTGACGTCCTCGTCCACCAGCGGGATGCCGCCGCTGTTGCCGCGCACGGAGGTGTGTCCCATGTGGTAGCCGGTCATCAGCACGCTGCGGGCCGGCGCGCATACGGCACAGCCGGAGTACACATCCGTGAACCGCATCCCCTCGTCCGCCATCGCGTCGATATTCGGCGTCGCAATCTGCTTCCCACCGTAGCAGCCCAGGTCGGCGTAGCCCATGTCGTCTACCATGATGAAGACGATGTTGGGCTTGCCGTCCTTCGGGGCCGCTCCGAGAGCGAAACGCGGCAGCGTCATGCTCGCGGCGGCCGTGGTACCGGCGATCTTCATGAACTCACGTCGTTTCATACGCACACCCCCATGCGAGCGCATCGCTCACTCAGCAGGCAAAGGCGGTATCTCGCGGATGAAGATGTTCTTGAACCACAGCGGATTCTTGTGATCCTGAAGCTCGATCTGCCCCGTGCGGTAGATCGGCTTGTCGCGCTCCCAGAAGTTCTCCATGGTGACGTTGTCCACCACCAGCACGCCATTGAGATGCACCGTCACCTTGTCGTCGATCATCGTGATGCGGAACCGATTCCACTCGCCTATCGGACTGTCGGCCACTTTGAGGGCGTCGCTTGGATTCACCTTGTTGTTGTACAGCCCGCCGGAGCCGATGGGGTTGTCCCAGATGCCGACCTGCGGGCTCCCGCGCAGATAGATCCCACTGTCGCCGCCGGCCTCGATCTTCCAGTCCACCACCATCTCAAAGTCCCGGTAGTCCCTCGCCGTGCACAAGCTGTCGCCCTTGCCGTCGAACAGGAGCACGCCGTCTTCCACCGTCCAGTGGGCTCGCATGCGCTCGTCCGCCGCTTTCTGCGCCTCGGCCAGCTCCTGGGGCGTGATGGCGGCGCGCTTCGGCGGGCTGAGGACCAGTCCTTTCCACCCGCTGAGGTCCTTCCCATTGAACAGAGCGACGTAGCCGGGCAGGGGCACGTTGTCGGTTCGCAGCTCCTTGATGCGAATGTTGCGGAACTCGATCCTGGAACTGTGCCCGAGGAAGCCGATATGCCCAATGGCGCGCTGCAGGCCCGGGTGCTTCTTCAGGACCGCGGGATCCGTGATGTCGTCCAGATTGGCATCAACGATGACCTGTCCATTGAGAGTGACCCGGATGTGTCGGCCGTGGGCGAGGATCTCCTGCTCGTTCCACTCCCCGACGGGCTTCAGCGCGCCGCGCTTGGCCGGGACCACATCGTAGATCGACCCGTGGTACTGCACCGGCCGGAGCTTCGCGTACCGCTCAGCGGTGTTGTCGATGATCTGGATCTCCATCCCGTCGTAGGCGACATGGCCCGCGGCCGGCGCGCGTATCGCGACGCCGTTGTTGCCCCCCGGCGGGAGCTTGAGCTCGAAGCGCAGGATGAAATCGTCGTACTCCTTCTCCGTCCGCAGATACCCGCCGCCCTTCTCCGGGCACACCAGCATACCGTCCTCAACGATGTACTTCCCGCCCGTCCAGCCGTCCAGAGTCTTGCCGTCGAACAGGGGAACGAAGCCCGTCTCGTCATCGGTCATCCCAACCCCCGACAGTGCGAATGCGGCGAGTACGACGATGAGTGCTCCCGTTGGCCCTCTGAGGCCGGTCATCATGTCTCACCTCTGTTGGAAGTGGCTCGTCCCACGCACGCCACCGCGCGCGCGGATGCAGTCTGCTGGCGTGTTCGACGTGGGCTGTTGGCCGACCTGCAGTCCCGCCCCAGCCTTGCGCCGGTCCAAGGAGGGCGCGGTCAGTTCCGGTGGAACTGCCATCCGACCGGGCTTTGATCGCGCTTGGCGCCGTGCGCCCGTGTCCATGGCTCAGGAGGTCCATGCATGGCAGTGACGGAGCGAGAGAACTACCTCCGCAACGCCACATTCCAGCGCCCGGAGTGGATGCCCTGCAACATCAGCCTCTCGGCGGCGCTCTGGAGGCACCTGCGCGAGGAGCTCGAGGACGTTCTGGTGCGCCATCCGACGATGTACCCGGAGTTTCAGAAGGGCAAGCGCGACTTCGACGCCATCGATGTGCGGCACCGGGCCGGGGAGTTCGCGGACAGTTGGGGCTGCGTGTGGGAGAACGCCATCGAGGGCATCGTCGGCGTGGTGCGCGGCCATCCGCTCGAGTGCTGGGACGCTCTCGACCACTACGAGCCCCCGAACCCGCGCAAGTTCGATCACCTCTTTCCCATCGATTGGAACGCTCGCCTCGAGGCCATCCGCAGGCAAAAGAGGCGGGGTGCGCTGACCACTGGGGGCGTTACACACGGCTTCCTCTACATGCGCCTGACCTATCTCCGAGGCTTCGAGAACCTCATGCTGGACATCGCCACGGACGACCCGAGGCTGGAAACGCTGACCTCTATGGTCGAGGAGTTCAATCGCTACTGTATCGAGCAGTACCTCTGCGTCGGCGTGGATGTGGTGCGCTTCGGCGAGGACCTCGGGACGCAAAGCGCCTCCGTCCTGAGCCCGGCCCAGTTTCGGAAGTGGATCGCGCCCTCGTACCGGGCCCTGATGCAGCCCTGCCGACAGGCCGGGGCGCAGGTGTTCCTGCACTCCGACGGGCACATCATGGACATCATTGATCAGCTCATCGACTGCGGCGTCACCATCATCAACCCGCAAGACCTGGTAAACGGCATCGACAACCTCGCCCGGGAGGTGAAGGGCCGCGTGTGCATCTGCCTGGACGTGGATCGGCAGAGCGTCGTGCCCTTCGGCACCCCCAGGGATATCCGCGCCCTCATCGAAGAGGAGGTCCGCACGCTCGGCTCGCCCGAGGGCGGGCTCGAGCTGACCTGCGGCATCTATCCGCCGACACCGCCGGAGAACATCGATGCGCTGATCTCGGCGATGGAGGAGTTCCGGACGTATTGGTTCGACAGGTAGGGGTCGGAGGAACCGACATGATCGGCATGCGTTGGCTTCTTGCTATGTGCTCGGCTCTGGCGTTGACCGCGGGGCTATCGGCCAACGAGTTCACCCACCACGACAACTTCGAGGCGTACACCGACGATACTGCGGTCGCCGCCGTCTGGGAGCCCGTCTCGGGCACGTGGGCGGTGCAGGATGGCTGGTATCGAGGCTCCAGCCGATACAAGGGCATCGCCCTCTGCGTCGTGAGCCCGGAGGCGGACCGGCTCACCGTCGAGGCGACGGTGCAGGTGCAGGAGCGGCTGAGCAAAACCGGGTGGGCCACGGCGGGCGTGATGATCTATGTGGACGGCGGCAACTTCTGGCGCTTCTCCCTCGTCGCCGGACCGGAGGATCAGCGCTACTGCGAGCTGAGCGAGATGTATCGAGGCGTCTGGCAGGCCCAGCGTCAGGGCCCGACGCTGCTCGAGGGCACGAAAGAGGCTGGTGGGGATTGGAAGTCCGACGGGTCGTATAGGCTGCGGATCGAACTGGACCCGGAGGCAGTTCGCGGGACAATGCTCGACGCCGAGACCGGCGCCGTCCTCGGCCGCGAGAGCTACGCCTTCGATGACGCGCCGCATCTCGCCTCGGGACGCCCGGCGCTGGCTCTCGATGCGACGACGACCGATTTCGACGACGTGCGCATCACAGCTACTATTGGAGAAGTCAAGTGGCCCGAAGGCGCGCCGGCTCTCGAACGCGGCGGCAATGCCACACTTGCCCTTCTCATCGACGATTTCCCGGGGGCGCACCGGGCGAAGTGCGAAGCCATCGCCGCGGCTCTGAGACAACGCGACTTCGGCGTCAATGTGCTCAGCGGAGCACAGCTCGCGCGCGCCGGTGTGCTCCATCCGGCCCACTTCGACGCCCTCGTCCTGCCCGATGCCAACGTGTTCCCCGCCAACGCCATCGAGCCGCTGCTCCGGTATCTGCGGATGGGTGGAAAGATGGTCGCCATCGGCACGAGGCCCTTTGCGACGCAGGTGCACCGGGTGGACGGCGAATGGCTGCGGCAGCAAGGCCTCAAAGAGCGACTGCGCGACGTCCAGCCCACACGTGTCCTCGAAGACTTTGAGAATGGCGGACGGCTCCGGTGGACGCGGTCCACCAACGACCGGACGCACGACGCGACGCTGACCATTCAGCCCGGCGGCGCCGGTGGCACCGAGGCCGGGGCCAAGATCGTTGTGGCCGACCTGAGCGGCTGGGACACCTTCGCCGGCGACATGATGGCCGAGCCGTTCGTGGACGCCCACACGCTCACGTGCTTCTGGGCCAAGGGTGACCGGCGCACGCCGAAGATGTCGGTGGAGTGGCGGGAGAAGGACGGGTCGAGGTGGATAGCCGTTGTGGAGCTCTCGCGACAATGGCAGCATTATGTCCTCGCACCGGAGGATTTCATCCTCTGGGCTCACGGCTCACCCACGAGCCGGGGTGGCCCGCCGGACCGGTTCGATCCCGCCAATGCGGAGCAGATCGTCTTCGGGGTCGCCTTCAGCCACACCGGCCGCGACCCGGGCCCGCACACCTTCTGGATCGACGAGATCGGGACCGCCGAGAGCCCGCTGCCAAGCCTCGATTGGCCGCCTCCGCCGATCCTGGAGATCATATCGCCGGCGTACAAGCTCTATCCGCTCACCAACGCGCGACGCCTTCGCGTGTCGCCTCGCGCCCCGTGGCTCGAATCTGTAGGGCAGGGGCTCGGCGCCGTGCCTGGCGGCTTCCATTCCCCGGTGCACCGGCCGACCGGCCAGGGATTCAGGACCGGCGCCCAATACCGTTGGATCCCGCTGGTAGAGGTGACAGGTGACGACGGGGCGGTGATCGGCGCCCCAGTTTCCATGCTGGTCAACTTCGGCGGCATGTACCGGCTGAGCGCCTGGACCTCATTCGCATTCGATGGCTCCGAGCCGTGGCGCTCCCCGCGGACGATCTCCATGTTGGCGGGTGCTCTGGAGAGAATGACCAGCGACCTGCTGCTCTGCGAGGGCGGCTCGGAGTACTTCAGCTACTTCCCCGGCGAGGCCATCGCCGTCGGCGCAAAGCTGGTCAATCTGGGCCCACGTCAGAGAACCGCTATCGTACGCCTCACGGTGCGGCCCCTCGCCGGAGACCCGACGGTCTTCGAGAAGCAGTTCGAGGTGCGCGTGCCGCCCCAAGACATCCGTGAGGTGTCGGCGTCGTGGCAGCCGGGACGGTTGGATGAGAGCGGCTACACGGTCACGTGCGAGCTCATCCAGGACGGTCGCGTGGCCGATCGGGTCTCGCACGAGATAGGCGCCTTGAAGGAGCGCGGGCGCTTCGACCGGGCATCACTGGTGACGGTGAGGGACGGCGACTTCTACCTCCGCGGCAAGCCCTGGCAGCCGCACGGCATCAACTACTGGGGCCTGTACGTCGCCGGCTCCGAGCCGAGCGGCTACGGACTGGGCTGGCTCAGCCCCGGCTTCTACCAGCCGGACGTGGTGGATCGCGACCTGGATCAGATCGTCAGCCTCGGCATGAACATGGTGAGCATCCAGTTCAACAATCTCGCCGTGACGCGAAACCTGCTTGACTTCCTGCGGCGCGCCGAGGCCCACGACCTCAAGGTGAACGTGTTCATCGGGGCGGCCGATCCCATGCGCTTCGACCCCGAGGCCACCAGGCAGTTCATCGAAGCGGCCGACCTCGCCGGCAACGAGAGCATCTTCGCCTACGATATCTCCTGGGAGCCGCGTTTCGGCGGCAAGCGCGCGGCCAAGGATCGCGGTCGGTACGACGTGGAGTGGGCGAGGTGGATCGTGGAGCGGTACGGAAGCATCGAGAATGCCGAGCGCGACTGGGGCGTGCGGTGTCCACGGCCCGATGATGGCAGGATCGCCTCGCCCTCGGACGGCCAGTTGTTCGATGATGGCGAGTGGCGGGTGATGGCCGTCGCCTACCGCCGCTTCATGAGCGACCTCATCAGCCGCCGCTTCCGCGAGGCGGTCAGGCAGGTGCGCGAATACGACCCGCATCACCTCGTCAGCTTCCGCACCGGCGCCTCGGTCACTGGCGGGAATGGCCGCGGCGACTACCCATACGACTTCGCCGCAGTCGCCAAGCACGTGGACTTCCTGTGCCCGGAGGGATGGGCGCTTCGCGATGAGGTGCGGCCGGGCGGCTTCACCACGGCGTACTGTCACCTGGTCGCGCCCGAGAAGCCGGTAATGTGGGCCGAGTACGGCTACAACATCTGGGACCTGAGCGCCATGGCGCCTGACCCACAGAAGCGCCTGATCCAGCGGGATCGCTACGCGGAATTCTACCGCATGTTCCTCGAGTCCGGAGCCAAGGGCGCCGTCTCCTGGTACTGGGCCGGGTGGTTCCGCGTCGGCGAGGACAGCGACTATGGGATCTGCCCCCAGGATCGGAGCGAGAGACCGGTGTGGAAGGTCATCCGCAAGTATGGGGCGCGACTCGTGGATGCACCACCGTTGGCCCAGCCGAACGTTTGGATCACCATCGATCGGGAGGCTCATCCCGCCGGGTACCGCCACGTGTTCTATGCAAAGAGCCTGGAGTACCTCGCCGCCATTGACGCCGGGAAGACGCCGGCTCTGCGAACCGAGGGAACCGGCACGACCTCAGCCAACACACCGCTGCTCGCCGTCGGAAACACCGTCTATAACGGCACGAACCCACCCAAGTACCTGAACGCGGAATTCAATGAAGTGGCCATCCGGGGCGCGGACGGGGCCTGGGTGAGGGTGCACGACGGGAGCGTGGTGAACGTGACCGCGGAAGCCCCCATCATCGCTCGTGCCTCAATAGGCAACACTGCAGAGGCTTCATGGCTTTCGCCCGCCCGTCACCCGGAGGTGGGAAGCGTGTACCTGTCGAGCCGCCTCGAAGGCGGGCTTCAGTTCACCCAGCCGATCCCGGAAGACGTGCCCTATCTCGGCGACGCGGTGATCCCCGACTTCCAACTGTCGCGTGGCATCACCACCGAGACGAGCGTTGCTTTCGAAATGACGGCCAAAGGCCGGGCCTGGTTCGGCGAGAAGACCCTTGTGACGCTGCAGCCTGTGCCTTGACCGCACCAGCAGCGAAGGAGACGAGACCGTGAGCGAACACTGCGCCGAGAGGCCGCCTGCGGCCTCATGGATCTGGTTCGAAACGGACGAGACCCAGAACGTCTTCGTCCGTGCCCGGCGCAAGTTCATCATTGAGACCGTTCCGACCGAGGCGGTTCTGCGCATAACCTGTTCGGGACATTACCGCCTCTGGGTCAATGGCACATTTGCCGGGCGTGGTCCGGCACGCCCGACGGTGCGGAAGAAGCGATACGACGTCCTCGACATCTCGCCTCTACTGCGCCAGAGCGCGAACGTCCTGGCGGTGCATCTGATTCACTACGGCTACGCAACAGCTCACTGCCTCGAGGCGCCCGGCGGCTTCTGGTGCGAGCTCGACATCCACACCGACGACGACAGGCGCATCACCGTCGAGTCCGACGCCGAGTGGCGCTTCTCCCCCGACCCGGCCTACGATCGCAACGCCGGCCGCCGGAACCAATGCTACGGCATCATCGAGATCTACGATGCACGCAAGGAGGAGGACTGGCTCGCGCCCGAGTTCGATGACTCAGCGTGGTCGTGCGGCGTCGAGTGCTCCGACGGGCCAGTGATGCAGCCGTGGGAGGAGATGATCCCCCGAGGGATTCCCCAATGCCGCGAGGAGAGCATCCTGCCGCAGGCCATAGTCCGCATCGGCGAGGTCGAGAACCAGGAGTTCGTCCCCGGGATCATCGGCGGTGGCTCGATCTCCAACCTCGCAACGTACCTGCTTCAGGATGTCCCCCTCGAGCCCGAGTACACATCCATCGAGAACGCCGAGTTTCTCCTTCAGCCAGGCGGCGAGCCGGCAGTCATCACCCAGCCGTCGCCTCTCGACCGCGACGAGCCGCACCAGCGCTGCGCAACCGTGCTCCTCGATTTCGGGCGCGAGATCACCGGCTTCGGATGGATTGATGTGGAGGGCAACGAGGGGGCCATCGTCGATGTGGCCTATGGCGAGCGCCTGGTCGCCGGCCGCGTGCAGGCCGTCATGCAGAACACGGCCTACGCCGATCGCTACATCCTCCGCGAGGGCCGGCAGTGGCACGAGGTGTACGACTGGAAGGGGTACCGCTACGTCCAGCTCACCTTCAGGAACCTCACCCGGCCGCTGCTGGTCCACGGGGTCGGCTCCGTCTTCACCTCCTATCCGGTCAGGCGCGTGGGGGCCTTCGAGTGCTCCGATCCGATGCTCACTCGAGTATGGAACGTCGGCGTGTACACGCAGCAGTTGTGCCTGCACGACGCCCTCATGGACTGCCCCTGGCGCGAGCAGCAGCAGTGGCTCGGCGACGGCCGCGTGCAGCTCCTCATCATCCAGAACGCCTTCGGCGACCGCCTCATGCCGCGGAAGTTCATCGAGCAGTTCGCCGAGGCACAGCTCCCGTCGGGCATGATCCCGAACGTCTCCCTCAGCACCCACTACATGACCGACTACGCCCTCTGGTGGCTGCAGGGCGTGCTGGACGTCTTGCTCTTCGATGGCGACGTGGAGTTTTCGAAGTCGGTGTTCCCGAACATGGCCGGGCTCCTCGAGTGGTTCGAGGACTACGTCAACGCCGACGGGCTGCTTGAGGATGTGGCCGGCACGGCGTTCATCGACTGGGCCAACGTGGGCCGCGAGGGGATCTGTGCGCCGCTGAACGCCATCTACTACATAGCCCGGCAGAGCGCCGCCGAGGTCGCCCGCGCAACCGGCAATGCGTCTCATGCGGAGCAGTGGCGTGAAGCAGCGGAGAAGGTAGCGAACGCATTCCACGATACATTCTGGGACTCGCGGAGGGAGCTATACGTTGACAACGTCGTCTCCGGCCAGAGGACGGAGAAGTTCAGTCAGCATACGCAGGCGATTGCGGCGCTCGCCGGCTTGTCCCGAGTTGATAACACGGCCCTGTTGACGCGTGCGCTCGAGGATAAAGAGCTGGTGCGTACGGAGCCTTACTTCTCATTCTATCTGCTTGAGGCCCTGGCCCGTGCCGGTCTCGCGGAGAAGGGGCTGGAGTTCATCCGGGAGAGATGGGGCGCCATGATCGAACAGGGCGCAACGAGCTTCTGGGAGGAATGGCAGGTTACCGGGACGTTCCGCGCCGGGAGATGGATAGCGCGGCCGCGCAGCCATTGCCATGCCTGGTCCGCCGCCCCGACGGCATGGCTGAGCCGGTATGTCCTCGGTGTGCGCGTCGAGGGCGTTGACGGGCCCATCATCGTCGAGCCCCAGCCATGCGGACTCGACAGCGCCTCGGGTGTTGTCCCTACCCGCTATGGCCCGGTGAAGATCGTGTGGCAGATCAAGGACGGCCGTCTGCACGTCGAAGCCGACATTCCCGAGAACGCGCCGGTGGACTTCCGAGAGCCGCCGGGCTTCGAGGCAAAGACCCAGTACCGCCAAGCGTGAGTCGCCAAAGCAGATGCCCGACACGAGCTGCGAATGGTTTCCCACGGATTCGGAAGTGGCAGAGGCGTTCTCCGCACCCGGGCATTGATCCTGATTCGAGCGACGCCAAGGACCTGGGAGGCGCGATCGACTGCAGCTTTCGCTACGTTGACCGCGCCAATCTCGGCGCTGGGCCACAGGACGGCATGTTGCCGGAGGTTCGCAAACATGGAGCGCGAGAGAATTGCCGAGCTGCGGGAACACTACCGGCACGCCCTGCTGGACAACGTCGTTCCGTTCTGGCTGACGCATTCCCTGGACGACGAGTGCGGCGGCTACCTCACCTGCCTCGACCGCGACGGCTCCGTGTACGGGACCGACAAGGGCATGTGGATGCAGGGCCGCGGCACGTGGCTTTTCTCCAAGCTTTACAACACCGTCGAACAGCGCGACGAGTGGCTCGCTGCCGCGCAGTGCGGCTATGACTTCCTCGTGAAGCACGGCTTCGACACCGACGGCCGGATGTTCTTTACGGTCACGCGCGACGGCCGGCCGCTGCGCAAGCGCCGCTATCTGTTCACCGAGACCTTCGGCGCGATCGCCTGCGCCGAATATGCTCGGGCCACCGAAAACGAAGAGGCCCTGAAGCGTGCCAAGGACACCTATCGCCTCATCATCGACCTGTACCGAACGCCCGGCGCGCTTCCGCCGAAGATCATTCCCGAAACGCGCGTAACGAAGACGCACGACATGCCGATGATCCTCCTCGGCATCACGCAGGAGCTGCGCCAGGTGGATTCTGATCCGTTGTACGCGGAGGTCGTTGATGATTCCCTCGATCAGATCCTCAACCACTTCGTGAAGCCCGAAGAGCGCGCCCTCTTTGAGACGGTGGGGCCCAATGGCGAGCGGCTTGACTCGCCGTCGGGACGCTGCATCTGCCCGGGGCACGCGATAGAGACTTCATGGTTCATGATGCACGAGGGGCGCCATCGAAACGATCCCTCCCTCATCCGGCGCGCAGCGGAGATCCTGGAATGGTCGTTGGAATGGGGCTGGGACGACGAGTTCGGGGGCTTACTCTACTACCTTGATGCAGAGGGCAAGCCACCCGAGCAGCTTGAGTGGGACATGAAGCTCTGGTGGCCACACACTGAGGCGCTCTATGCGCTCCTATTAGCGCATCATCTCACCGGCGCGGCCAAATACCTCGACTGGTATGAGAAGATGCACGAATGGACCTTTAGCCATTTCGCCGACCCCGAATACGGAGAATGGTTCGGGTACTGCCACCGGGACGGATCACTCGCGAGCCGCCTGAAAGGCTCTATCTGGAAAGGCCCCTTCCATGTCCCGAGGGCGTTGTTGGACTGTCTTAAGCTGTTGGATGAAATGGGGGCGCGAGATTAGCCGGTCGCCTTAGCCGACTCAGGAGGGACGAGCCATGGGGACACCTGACGCGGTGCATCTCCGTTCCGCGCAAATCCTGGGCCTCGCGATCGCCTCCGTCGCCCTCATGACGGCGATGCTGCCCGATGTCTCGGCCCAGGATGAGAAGAAGGCTGCGGCGGACAAGGCGCCAGACCTGTCCGGCGTCGTGCTGCTGAACCGATACAAATGCGACGACGGCTATACGCTCTACTCAAGTCGGATGACACAGATGGCTCATCTCATCGATATCCGCGGACGCGAGGTGCATCGGTGGTCATATCCGCAGGGAGATGGGCATTCGTGGCACTATGCCGAAATGCAGCCCAACGGGCACCTTATCGCAATGCCCAAGGACAAGATGATCCTGGAGCTGGATTGGGACAGCAATCTCGTGTGGAAATCGGAGCTCAGCGCCCACCACGATTTCTACCGATACCCCAACGGTAACACGATTGTGCTGAGCAGAGAGAAGGTGACGAACAAACAGCTCCGACCGGATAAGGAGTCCTACAACAGCTCGGTATTCGTGGAGCTGACCCCGGACAACGAAGTAGTTTGGGAATGGTATCTGAACGAGCACGTCATAGAGATGGCCGAGCTGATCAGCGATCAGCATGACATCCTGCAGGGCTTCAGTGGACTGCACACCAACAGCGTTGAGGTGCTGCCAGATGGGCCCGCGGCCCGGAAGGACGTGCGATTCAAGGCAGGCAACGTCCTGTTTAGCTGCAAGAAGGCGAACACCATCGGGGTGTTGGACAAAGCGAGCGGCAAGGTGGTCTGGGCCTGGTGGGTTGGGCCCGGCTCTGCCCAGCACATGCCGACCATGCTGCCCAATGGGCACATTCTGCTCTACGACAATAACGGACACGACGAAGAGCCGGAGCACACTCGGATCATTGAGCTTGATCCTATCACCAAAAGGATCGTCTGGGAATACTGGGGCGATCCGCTGGGCAGGACTTGCCGGCACGGGGAGGGAATCCCAGGGAGGGTGAGTTCGCAGGAGGTCTAGTCGAAAGGCGCATCGTACGCGACTGTCAGGCCCGTTGGCGGGATGGCGCATCTGCCATCGGGGAGGCGGACTGGGCAAACGCGGAGTTCCTCGGAGGTCATGTCCATGTTCCAGAAGCCCTCGGGAGCAACCACCGCACCGCAGAACACGGTGGTGGACTTCATCGACGGGAAGATACGCAAGAAGACACCTGAGGAGTATGTGAGGCAGAATGTTGAGCGGAGCCTGGTGCAGGAGTATCGCTACTCGCGAGACGATATTGCCGTGGAGTTCCCGGTCAAGGTGGGCGCTGCCAGCAAGAAGGTCGACATCGCCGTCTTTCTCGAGGGGGAACCACACCAGCAAGAGAAAGTGCACATCCTGGTAGAGTGTAAGAAAGAGGGTGTGTCGCCGTATGACAAGAAGGAGGGCGTATCTCAGCTCAAATCGTATATGGCGGCCTGCGTGAACTGCCGCTTCGGTATGTGGACGAATGGCACCAGTGAGCGGCTATGCTTTCGCAGGCAGGATGCCGACGGCCTTGTTGTGTTCGACCCCGTGATAGACGTCCCGCTGAAAGGAGAGGAGTCGAGCGGAACGGATGGACCCGCGAGGAGACACCTTCGCGCGGCGACAGGCGAGAATCTGCTGATGGCGTTCAAGCGGTGCCATAATTACGTAGCGGGGAACCAGGGTCTGCAGAAGCCTGATGCGTTCTGGGAGCTACTGAAGGTGATATTCTGCAAGATCGCGGACGAGCGTTCTCTAGAGCCGTTGGCATTCTTCATTACCAGCCAAGAGCAGAAGAGCGCTGATGGCCAGCTGAAGTGCAAGAAGCGCCTTGACTCTCTGTTCAGGGGCGTGGTCTCGAGGTACGCGGGCATATTCAAGAGGAGCGACCGCATCGAGCTCAACCGCACCGTCCTCGCCTACGTGGTGTGCCAACTGCAGGGCTACTCGCTGCTGGAATCCACGGTGGACGTCAAGGGGGTGGCCTACGAGGAGGTCGTCGGATCGAACCTCCGTGGCGACCGGGGTGAGTTCTTCACGCCCCGCAACGCGTGCAAGATGGCCGTTGGCCTCTTGGATCCAGAGCCAGGGAAGCGCATCATCGACCCGGCATGTGGAACGGGCGGCTTCTTGATCATCGCGATGAACCGCGTCTTGGAGAAGTTCGATGATGCGATGAAGAAGCGGTGGCGAAAGCCGGATCAGCCTACCAGTGAGGAGCTAGAGGAGCTGTTCCGCTCGCGCCAGGAACTAATGTCCACTACTCTGGTGGGCCTGGACATCAATCCTGCCCTCGTCCGGGCCGCCAAGATGAACATGGTCATGAACAACGACGGGTCCGGCAGCCTAGCTCAGGCGGATTCTCTGTGGGATCCCGTCACGTGGTCCCGGCCAGCCCATGAGCTGGCCCCGCTCCATTCCTTCGATTACCTTTTCACCAACCCGCCCTTTGGGACGAAGATACGCATAGACGCGCCCGAGGTTCTGAGACAGTACGACCTGGCTGCCGTGTGGGAAGTCGACGAACGCACGGCCCGATGGGAGCAGCGGCTCGGTCCAGGCGGGGAGCCTGCCCTCCAGGCGAGCCAGCCCCCGGAGATACTGTTCATTGAGCGGGGGCTCCAGTTCCTGAAGCCTGGCACGGGGAAGATGGCCATGGTGGTACCCAACGGTATCCTGAACAACCCCTCGCTCGGCTACGTTCGGCAGTGGCTACTGGACAACGCTCAGGTGCTGGCCGTGGTCGACATGCAGCGGGACCTGTTTCAGCCCAGCAACGATACGCAGACGAGCATGGTGTTCCTGCGCCGTATGTCTAGGCGGGAACGCAAGGCGAGGGTAGACTACCCGGTCTTCATGGCTGTGGCCGACAAGATCGGTCACGACAAGAGGGGCAACCCGATATACAAGATGGACGTGGACGGAAGTGACATCGTCGTCACGAAGCGCATTCGGGTCGAGGTGGTGGAGGGCGGGGAGACGGTGTGGAAGCACCTCGAGCAGAAGGAGCGCGTCGTGGACGATCATCTCCCCGAAGTCCCTCGGCTTTACCGGGAGTGGGCGACGGAGCAGGGGCTATGATGTCGCGAGTGGACGCAGGTGGGAGCGCCGGGCGAGAGCGGGGCCCCACATGCGCGGGCGTGCGCGTCGCCAGCCTGCGCGGGCCCGGGTTCCGCTTGGACGCCAGGCACTACCAGCAAGAGTTCGCGCTGGCCAGACTGCGGGTGGCGCACTGCGGGTATCCGACCTTGGCTGTGGCGTCGGTGGCGAGGGCCTTCGTCCCGAAGAGAGTGAAGCTGGTGACGGTGGCCAGCCCGGAGGCGGGGGTGCCCTATCTGCGGGCGCACGATGCCTTCGCGGCGCGGCCGGAGAGCGGCCGGTTCCTATCAAGGGGGAGGACGGCCGACTACGACTCGTACCTGCTTCGAGAGGGAATGCTGGTGGTGGCGTGCTCGGGGAGGAATCTTGGGCCGCTGGCATACGTCGGGCGCAAGCTCGCGCAATTCAGCATGACCGATATCATGCGAGTGGTGGCGCAGGACCGCGGCAGCGCCTTCTATCTCCTGGCTTACCTGCTGACCCCAACGGGCCAAGCTCTGATACGGCGAGGGCGCACGGGGACGATGGTGGACCATCTGGGCACCGATGATCTCGAGAGCATCCCAGTCGTGTGGCTGGGGGACGAGGGGCGCGCCCATGTCGGTGGTGCGATGCGGCGCGCGGAGGCCCTTCTGGACGAGGGACGTCTGGCGTTGGACGATTTGGAGGGTGACCTCCACAGCCGACTGGGCCTGGACCTCCCCGTGCCAGAGAGGGTGTACATGGAGTCCTCCGGCGCGCGGTGCTGGGAGGTCCACTCGTCCACACTCGGTGGACGCCTGGACGCGGAGTTCCACAGTCCCAGGGTCAGGGCGTGCCGGGCCGTGCTGGAGAGGCTGGGCGCCGAGCGACTGGACGTCGCCGCGCGGCTCCGACAGCTGGGGCGATACAAGCGGTACTACGTGGACAGGGACCACGGCTGCCCCATTCTGTCGGGACGGCAGCTACTGCAGCTGAGACCCGTGAATCTGAAGTACATCAGCCGCCGGTCGTTCCGAAGGCCTGAGGACTTCGTCATCCGAGAGGGATGGACTTTGGTGACGTGCGACGGTCGAGCCGAGGAAGCGTTGGGCTCGCCTGCATACATCCACTCGGTGTGGGACCGGTGGATGGCCGACAATCATTCCATTCGTGCTGAGCCGAGGCAGCACGTGCGTCCTGGATACCTATACCTCGCCCTGAGGAGTCCTTATGTGCAGGCGCAGCTGAAGGCGCGAGCGGCGGGCAGTGTCGTGGACGCGCTCGACCCGCAGACGATCGCAGATGTGCTACTGCCGATGCCGGCTCAGGAAGATAGGGACCAGCTCGGGGCGCAAGCGGAAGATGCGTGGGAGAAGATCGCTAGAGCCGTGCGAATGCAGCAGACGACGGTCGCCAAGCTAGAGAGGCTGATAGTCGAAGGCTACGAGCGGCCACGCCCCCGTTCGCCTGGCGCCGAACGCCGGACCTTGGCCTAGACCTAGAGGATGGGCAGGAAGCGCTGAAGCCGAAGGACATGGCAATGAGAGAGGATCGCCGTCGTGCACGTACGGGACGTCGCGGCCCCAGCCCTCGAGGGCGCCGGGGCCCGACATGGTGATGCGGTATGCACGAGCTAACTGACGAACAGAAGCGCCGCGCCATGGAGCTGATGCGGCAGTACCTGGACGCCATCTCCACGCCCAAGCGTGCTGCAGAAGCGCAGATCGATCTGGGGCTGGACGCCGCCCGGGCGGAGGTCATCGACGGACAGCTCAAGCCGTTGCTCCACGAGTACCTGGACGGACGACTGCCGCTCGCCGAGCTGAAGCCGAAGGTCGACGGCATCAACAAGCGCCACCCACACTGGGGCTTCAGGGGGATCAAGGGCCAGATGTTCTTCAACATGGCCTACAACGTCGCCGGCGACCTGGACGAGTTCGATGCAGAGCTCAAAGCGGCCATCGCGGCGCCCACAGGCGAGGAGATGGCCACGAGTCGCATCCAGACGTTCAGCAGCTACGTGAGACGCATTGGCGAGCAGCACGTGGAAGGGGGTGGGACGGGGTACGGTAAGCCCAAGGTGGGAAGCGTGCCGTTCTTCCTCTCCTACTTCTGGCACGTCCAGGACCGCGACCTATGGCCCGTCTACTACACCAACTCGGTCAACCTGATGACTGACCTGAACCTCTGGCAGCTATCGGAGCACCCGGGCGAGAACTACATCCGCTTCAAGCACATTCACGAGGAGCTGGCGAGGGTCTTCACGGAGGCGAGCGGTTGCGACTTCGGCCTCTACGATGTCGAGCACGTCCTCTGGTTCAAGGGAGGGAAACCCTACGGGCACGCGCAGGCGGAAGACGCTGACGAGCCCGCCATCGACACACCCGCTGTCACTGATGCCGAGCCGATCTCCCGTCTCCCCGAGAGTTATGTCCCGCCGATCATCGCAGTATTGCCGCGCATGGCCAACAACGAGTCGGCGCTCGCGGAGGCAGCCAAGGCGTCCGGCACGAGCCTGGAGCGTGCCTTCGAAAAGAGCGTCAACGCCGCTTTCACCGTTCTGGGCTATGAGACGACGCTCCTCGGCCACGGGCAGGGCCGAGTGCCGGACGGAGTGGCGTTGGACCTGGACAATCTCTACGCCATCATCTGGGACGCGAAGATGCGCGCGGACGGCTACAGCATCGGCACCGACGACCGCACCATCAGGGAGTACATCACCACCCAGAGCCGGGATCTCAAGCGACGGCGATCACTGAGGAACATCTACTTCGTGGTCGTCTCCAGCAGCTTCCACGATGACTACGATGACGTCGTCGGGATGGTCAAGATGGAGACGGATGTAAGCGAGGTCCGCCTCGTTGAGGCCGATGCTCTGGTCGCGATGGTGGATGCCAAGTTGCGTGATCCGCTTCAGCTCACCCTCGGCCCCGACGGGATCCAGCGTCTCTTCAGCACCAGTGGCGTGCTCAGCAGTCGCAGTGTGAGGGAGATCCTGGGCTGAACTGTGGTTCCCGGCGACATCCATGACAGGTACTTGTGAGGCTGCCGACTTCGGCAGCCTCTCGGGCAACCCGGATATTCTCCCCAAGAGCCAGCGCCCACCGTCCCATCCTCGCCCCGCACCGCCTTTGCCCTTGCTTTGCCGTTACTGACAACTGCGGCTGACAACTGACCACCGGCCACTGACCACTGCCTTCCCCCTCTCCGTGCTCTCGGCGCTGTCTGTGGTTCACTGCTGCAACGTTCTTGCCAGATCCGGCTAGTACTTGCGTACCGCTTCAGCTAGACTTGCTGCCCTGTCCAACAAGTATAGCCGCCCCCCCAAGCAAGTATTGCTAACACTTGCTGTCCACGCCAAAAAAACACCCCTCTCGACCCCGAAATCGACCTCATCCTCTCCCCTGCCCCCACTTGCCGGCAAGTGGGGGGTCCCCCCTAATGATTCAGATAATATCAGTTGTGCACCGGTGGCTATCGAGCATCACGTGATCCATGACCAACAGCCACGCCCACACCAGCGCTCACGAGGTTCCGCCGCAATCGGAGGTGAAGTATCCGTCCCGACGCAGTGAACGAAGATGGGTGAGAGCCATGAGAGTGCCGAGAGCGATCCTGGGCGTCTGCATCCTCAGCATTGCCGCCTTCGCACAGACTCGGGACACCGGGAGGGGGCACACCCCGATGAGCGGCCTGCGCATCACCATCCAGGACGCCGACACGGGCCAGACCACCCGAGCGGCCGTCTGCATCCAGGGCCCGGACGGCAAGGCCGTCGTGCCGGAGGACCGCTTGGCCGTGTTCCCGCTGCCGCACAAGCGAGGCTCGCGCGTGCACCGGGAGTTCCGGGTGGGCCTGCACACCGTGCCCTGCACGTTCTTCGCGAGCGATGGCGAGTTTGAGGTGGACGTGCCTGCCGGGACGTACACCATCTTTGCCTCCAAAGGGCTGGAGTATCGGCCTGCGCAGGAGGAAGTGGACGTTCAGGCCGACGGCATCGAAAGGACGTACCGGCTCGCGCGCTGGATCAACATGAAGGAGCTGGGATGGTATTCCTTCGACGAGCACATCCACGGCGACGCGAACGAGGTGGCACCGTGGCTCGACGCCTGCGATCTCAACGCGGCGTGCGTCTTCTCGTACTGGAATCACAACAAGTGGGACCCGCTCAGGCCGGAAGCGCACACCTTCGAGCAGACGCCGCCACCTGCCATCTCCTCAATGAATCAGGAGGTGGAGCGCCACAACGACCTCTTCGGCGCCATCCACCTGTCGAACATGAAGCGCTTCATCCCCTACGACCCCGCGCCGGCCAACTTCATCTATATCGAACAGGCCCGACAGCAGGGCGCGACCATCGGCTACGCCGGTCTCAAGGGATTGACGGAGTTCGCCGTGGATATGGCCCTCGGGCTGCTCGACTACTGGTGCCACAGCGGGAACAACCCGCTGTACTATCACGCGCTGAACGCCGGCTTCAAGCTGCCCATCGGCGATGGCAGTCGCTGCGGCGTGTCGAACCTGATCTACGGAAACCAACGAAACTATGTTAAGGTGGACGGCGAGCTCACGTACGATAGCCTCTTCGATGCCGTGCGAAACGGGCGGACGTTCAAGACCACCGGGGCGATGGTCTTTCTGAAGATCAACGGCAGGGACATCGGCGATACCATTCGTGTTTCCGCTGATACGACGTCAGTTGACGTTGACTTGACCGCTCGTTTCGTCCGACCGCTCAACCAGGTGACCATCGTGCGCAACGGCGAAGTCGCGAAGGTCGTCCCGGTCGAGCAGGGCCAGACCGAGGTCCGATTCGAGGGCTCCGTCGATCTCCCCGAGAGCTCCTGGTTCAACGTAAGCGTGAATCCGGGGAATGCGCAGACCAGCCCGATCTACGTGCTGCGCGGCGATGAGCCGATCTGTGTGCGCGAGAGCGTCGAGGCCCTACTGAAGCTCGTCGAGGAGTTCGCGACGACGGTCGGGCCAAAGCTGACCGCGGACGAACGGGGAACCGTCGCCCGGGCGAAGCAGGTGTACATCGATAAGCTGAAACCCTAGCGCCGCGAACCTCGCGTCATCCTGCGCTCTGACCATGCCCAAGGAGGCCCCTTGCATGAACGTCGTTTTCATGATGTCCGACACGCTCCGCGCCGATCACCTGAGCTGCTATGGCAACGACTGGATTCACACCCCCAACATCGAGGCGTTCGCCGAGCGCTCTGCCGTCTTCGACAAGGCATACACTGCCTCGTTCGCGACTATCCCGAACCGGACAGACCTCATGACCGGCCGCTACGGAGAGCCGCTGCATCCGTGGCTGCCGCTGCACTGGGACGCGCTTACGTACGTCGAGATACTGCGCGAGAACGGCTTCGTCACGCAGCTCATCAACGACACTCCGCACCTCATCAACGCGGGGCACGGGTTCGACCGCCCCTTCCACGCCTGGCTCATGATCCGCGGCAACGAGGTGGATCGCTTCCGCATGGACTCGCTGCCGGTGGACTTCCCCACGAAGGACCTCAGCAAGATAATCGCCCGCCCGGCCAACCGCAGCGACGCCCAGTATCTGCGCAACGTTCGCTATCGCCGCACGGAGGAGGATTACTTCTCCGCCCAGCTCTACGGCACGGCCTGCGAGTGGCTCGAGATGAACCGGGGCCACGAGAACTTCTTCCTCTGGATCGACGGCTTCGACCCCCACGAGCCGTGGGACCCGCCCCAACACTACCTCGACCTCTACGAGGACGACTACGACGGCGACGTCTTCCTGCAGCACGTGCGCGTGGGCCCGGAGGCGCTCACGGAGGCAGAGAAGCAGCACCTCAAGGCCACCTATGCCGCCTCGGTCACCCTCGTGGACCGGTGGTGGGGAGAGCTGTTCAAGACGCTCGAGCGGCTGGGCATGATGGACGACACCGCCGTGATAGTGACCGCCGACCACGGCACGTACCTGTGCGAACACGGCAAAGTGATGGGCAAGTCCCCGCCCCTGTACGACCAGATAGCTCGTGTTCCGCTTCTCATTCGCCTGCCGGACGGGACCGGCGCGGGGAAGAGGTTCAACGCGCTTGCCCAGGCGCCCGACATAATGCCGACGATCCTGGACTTGGCCGGCCTGCCGATCCCCGACACGGTGCAGGGCAAGTCCCTGCTGCCCGTCCTGCGAGGGGAGGTCGAGGACATCCGTGAGCTCGCCTTCTCCGGCACCGCCCCGAACGCCACCGCCGACCAGGCCCTCATCACGGTGCGCGACGGTCGCTGGATGCTGCATGACTTCACGGACAGGGACCGCTGGGAGCTATACGACGGGGAGAACGACCCGGCGCAGGAATGCAACGTGATCGAGGAGCACCCGCAGGAGGCCGATCGCCTACACGGCGGGCTGCTGGAGTTCCTGAAGACCCACGACGCCCCGCCGCAGATCGTCCGCTGGTTCGAGACCGGCGACAAGGGCGACATGACGGGCTACCGCTACCGCCCGCCGGGGTACGAGAACTTCGAGACATATTGGAATTGGATACTCGACTCCAAGATCGTGCCGGAGTAGAAGGCCGACCGCGGTGCCGGCGCGTTAGCGATGGCGGATAATCATGAACCTGAACCTGCTCGCCTGCCTGGCAGTTCTCCTCAGCCTGACCATCACCCAGCGCGGGGCGTGGGCGCAGCGGCGCGTCTCGCCGGACTTCCCCAGATACTCCTTCGAGGACCGGGTTGTGCCGGCCGCCTGGACGGCTGCCAATGGCGACGGGCTTGCCGTGAGCTCGCGACACTACAAAGACGGCCGCCAGTCGCTGCGATGGGATTGGCGCTCGGGCTCCAAGCTGACCGTGACCGAGCCCGAAGGGCTGCGAGCGGCAGGAGAGACTCGGGACGGCGGGATAATGGCCTGGGTCTATTGCGAGGAGGCGATTGATGGGCACCTGACCTTCCGATTCGGCAGCGCGGACGAGCTGCGCGATGACAACCCGCACTATGCCTTCCGATTCGGCCTCAACTTCGCCGGTTGGCGGGCCATGTGGGTTCTGTTCCGCGAAGACGCGGCGAACGAGAGCTACGGCCGGAACGGTCCATTGGAGGTCATGGAGATCGCCGCACCAGGGACGCCCGAAGCTGGCACCGTCTTCTTCGATCTGATGGCTTTCCCGGAACAAGTCCCCTGGTTCCGCGCGGGCGACTTCCAGGTGCCCTTTGTCAACGAGAGCCGGCTCCAGGCCTGGCAGGGCACGTACTACTGGAGTCAAAAGAAGCCGGTCGATCCGGCGCCTCCCAACATCACGGAAGAAGAGGTCGAGGCATTCGCGCGGATCGCCGAGCGCTGCGAGAAATGGATCTTCGGAGACAAGCTTGACTACTCGCGGGAGCCGATCAGAACTCGACACAAGGCCCTGCAGCACTACATCGACCTGGGGAAGGCCGCGTTTGAGAGACTCAACATCGTGGCGGACGGAGACACCATCACCGGAACGCCGCTGTTCGCGAGTCGCTCTCCGCACAGGCCCAAGTTCATCGACGTGTTGCAGAACTCCATGATCCCCCTCGCGATGGACTACCGGCTGAACGGCAACCGTGCCAGTCGGGACAAGATCATCCTGCTGCTCGACTACCTCCACGATCAGGGCTGGGCCGAGGGCAGTGGCCTCGGCACATTGGACCACGAATCCCTCCGCTCCGCCGGCTACATGCACGCCGTGTATCTCATGCGGAACGAGCTGAAGGCAACCGGCCGACTCGACCGGGAGCTGGCCACCATGGAGTGGTACCTCGACTTCGGCGAGATCCACGAGCGGCCGCAGCACCCGGGCACCAACGCCGATCGCATGCGCACCAGCCTCCTCCACATGCTCCTCCGCGTGCTCTGCATGGAAGACGGGCCCGAGAAGGTCCGCACCATGAAGAACCTCGTGCGCTGGCTGAACAGCGCCTGCGCCATCGCGCCTGGGTGGGCCGGGACGATCAAGCCGGACTACACGGGGTTCCATCATCGGGGAATCTACGCCAACGCCTACGCGCCGCACGGCTTCCACAACGCCGCTCTCGTGTTCTGGCTCCTGCACGATACGCCCTTTTCCCTGTCCGAACAAACGCGGGACAACCTCCGCAATGCCCTCCTGACGGCCCGCGTCATGACCAACAAGTACGACGTCCCCGTCGGCATTAGCGGCCGCATGCCGTTCGCGCCGGGGATACTCAATCGGATCCTCCCAGGCTTCGCATACATGGCGCTCTCCGGAACGCCCATCGACCGCGAGATGGCGGCGGCCTTCATGCGTCTATGGGACCCCACCTCTGAGGCGATCCGCGACGAACTGATCCCGAAATGCCGCGCCGGGATAATGTACTTGGACACCCTTGGCTCCCTCCAAATGATGACCCAACTGGCGGACATGGGAATCCCAGCGGAAGCATCCCCAGTCGGCCACTGGACCAAGCCGTACGGCGCGTTGACGATTCATCGCCGCGACGATTGGATGGTCAGTGTGAAAGGCTGGAGCAAATACGTCTGGAACTACGAGGGCCACGCCGACCAGAACGTCTTCGGGCGCTATGTGAGCTACGGGGCCATGCAGATCATCGCGCGCGGCAATCCGGTTACCGACAGGGAGAGCGGCTACGTGCACGAAGGCTGGGATTGGAGCCGGTGGCCGGGCGCGACCACAATCAACCTCCCACTGTCCACACTTGGCGAAGAGCCCAAAGCGAAAGCCAGGTTCTTCACCGATGAGCCCTTCGTCGGCGGCGTAAGCCTCGAGGGCCGGAACGGCATCTTCGCCATGAAGCTCCACGACACCGTGCACGACGAGTCATTCCGCGCCCTCAAGACCGTGTTCTGTTTCGACGACACGCTGATCTGCCTTGGCTCGGGGATTCAGAACGATGACCCGGAGCACGCGACCGAGACAACGCTGTTCCAATGCCATCTTCCCACGCGCGAGACGCCCATCTGGGCCCACTCGCCGGAAGCGGTGCAGGCGTTCCCCTACTCAAAGGAGTTCGCCGACGAACAACCCGTGTGGCTGATGGACTCCGTTGGGAACGGCTACTACATCCCCGACGCGAGTGGCCTGAAGATCACCCGGCGGCATCAGAGCTCCATGCACGAGCGCGGCAGGGGCGAGACTGCCGGCGACTTTGCGGCGGCGTGGATTGACCATGGTACGGCGCCCCACCACGCCTCGTACGAATACGCCGTCCTCGTCCAGTCCGATCTCGAAGCCGTAGCGCGCTTCGCTGAGGGTCCCGCCTACGAGGTTCTGAGGAAAGACGAAGGAGCACACATCGTCCGGCACCGCGACACCGGCATCACCGGCTACGTGCTCTTCCAGGCGAACTCAGACCTCGGCTACGGTGCGCTGAAGAGCGTCGATACTCCGTGCCTGATCATGATGCGTGAGATCGACAACGCGATTGCGCTGGGGCTTTCCGATCCGGACTTGCGCTTGGTTGACGAACGCATTGCGGATATGGGCGGCATCAAGGGCGACACTGTGTATAGTGAAAGCGTCCCGGCGACCACGCGAGTGACATTGGCTGGCCAATGGCGTTTGACTGCGCCTCACGAGAACGCTCGCGTCGTTGAGGCGACGTCGATAAAGACGACCTTGGAATTCGACTGCAAGGATGGGAAGAGTATCGAGGTCTCTTTGCACGGAGGGACTTGACGGGAAACGGCCTGCGCGGCGTCGCTTGGGCCGAGCGGGAACCTCGCTCCACATCCTCTGCGTCTCATGCAGCGCGTTCGGTCCGCCGATGACACGCGTCGGCCACGCCTCAGCGCCACGCCTTCGCCAGGGGAGATACACCAGCATAGGGGGCCGAATGTCGTCCACTTCAATGATCACATGCTCTTCTCGTCCTACGTGATCGATCCGGCCATCTCGTCTTCGGTCCTGTATATGTGGGCCGTCATGCGGGGGTGCTGCACCATGGCGCCTCCTACCCGTGAATATGCGAGACCACGATCCGAAGACCGATCAGTATCAGAATGACGCCACCGACCATCTCGGCCCCGCGCTGCCATCTGCCACCGAGACGGCTGCCGAACAGGATGCCAACTGTCGTCAATGCCCCAGCCACGAACCCGATTACCACGCTCGGAATCCAAATCGACACCCGAAGAAATGCGAGGCTGAGTCCCACGGCCAACGCATCGATGCTCGTGGCCACAGAGAGCGTGACCAGCATCAGCCCCCGGGTGGGATCGCCCCTCGTCTGCTCTTGGCTGCCCGAGAATGCCTGGCGCAGCATCTTGCCCCCAATGAAGATCAACAGGCCAAATGCCACCCAATGATCGTAGGCGCTGATGTAGGAGGACACCGTCGTGCCAGCCAGCCAGCCGAGAATGGGCATCATGAACTGGAAGAACCCGAAGTGCCAGGCCAACCGGAAGACGTGACGGCCCGTCAGGTGCGGAATGGTCAGCCCGGCAGCGATAGACACTGCGAACGCGTCCATTGCCAGTCCGACGGCGATGCCGAGGATGTTCAACCAGTTCAAAGCGATCTCTCCGTCAAACAGTCTGCGAGGCCGGCTTCGGCCTACTGCCTTCTATATCATCGATCGTCCAGCTATCGATGGTTCCCTGCCAACGGGCCTCCCTGCCGTAGCCACATGATCACCCGTACGTCCCGGTTCCGCCACGAGCCCGAACCTTCGTCCCCCGCGCCCTCCGGCCTCCTGGGCCGCTGCTATGTCCTGCACGGGCCACCTCGCCCGCCGAAAACGCCCGGCGGATCAGTTCGGTGGCGAACAACGCGGTTACCGAGGCGGAGGGCGTCAGCAGGAGAGTCAATGACGTCAAACAATGAGATCACACCAGACAAGCCCCTTGACGTGAGGGGTGATGTGTGCCCTCGCCCCAGAATGCTCGCCAGGATGGCTCTGAGCAACCTCGAGGTGGGTCAGGTGCTTCGCGTTCTTGGGGACTATGGCCCGTCGCTGGCGAACATTCGGCGTGATGCCACGGAGGAGGGCCAGACCGTGCTAAGGGCTGAGATGGTTGGCGAGGTGGAGTGGGAGATCATCGTCCGCAAGGAGGAATGACGCGCGGGGTCGCCACCCGGTGAGTTTCGGGGAGAGGTCCCGAAACTCCACGATGAAGATGCCGTCTTGTCGTCGTGTAGCTCGGGCTGCGTAGCGGTCGGCACGACCGCACAGCCCGAGGCCGGCCGGAGCAAGCTGATGCTGTTGCTTTTTGGATGTTGTCGAACATACGTTCCTCTCCTCAAAGTTATGGAAATGTGATACTATTATGGTGCATCACGTGAGGAGTGGAGCCTGTGGCCAAACCCAAGTCGCGGCCTCAGTTGAGCCTGGTAAGTGCCGAAGTGTATGACGATGCCTAAGGTATTCCCCCGCGGCATTGGTCGCGCCGCTTTTACCGGCATCTGTTCTGTGCTCTGAACGACGGCGAGTATGCCAAGCTGTACAAAGACGGCGGATGAGGGGCAGACGAACTTCGTCACGGAGCTGCGGGTGACAGAGCCGGGGCGCGAGGACTCCACGGTGCTGAACGAGATAGCCGAGCGGGCGCGCTCGGGAACTCCGGAGGCGGACACGCTGATTGCCGATCGGGGGTATGCGTCGGCACAGAACTCGGTGGACGCGGCGCAGATGAGCATCGACCTGGTGGCGCCGCCGCGCCAGGACACGAGCCGGGGAGGCATCCCGGCCAGCGAGTTTGACATCGATTTCGAGCGGCGGGTGCATGAGCACTAC
>JAUWAU010000063.1 GCA_030601885.1 Armatimonadota bacterium | reverse complement strand
GTAGTGCTCATGCACCCGCCGCTCGAAATCGATGTCAAACTCGCTGGCCGGGATGCCTCCCCGGCTCGTGTCCTGGCGCGGCGGCGCCACCAGGTCGATGCTCATCTGCGCCGCGTCCACCGAGTTCTGTGCCGACGCATAGCCCCCATCGGCAATCAGCGTGTCCGCCTCCGGAGTTCCCGAGCGCGCCCGCTCCGCTATCTCGTTCAGCACCGTGGAGTCCTCGCGCCCCGGCTCCGTCACCCGCAGGTCCGTGACGAAGTTCGTCTGCCCCTCATCCGTCGTCTCCACTACGTGCGCCTTGTCGCCCAGCCAGTGCTTTGCAGCTTTCTTGCCCCAGCGCACATCGGGCTCGTGCGGGGTCACGATGCCACCGTTGCGCTTCGCATCGTCATCGTCGCGCGGCCGCGGATCGTCGTCATCATTGGCGAAATCGGGTACCGTCCGCCGTCTTTGTACAGCTTGGCGTACTCGCCGTCGTCCAGAGCACAGAACAGATGCCGGTAAAAGAGGCGCGACCAATGCCGCTGGGGAATACCTTCGGCATCGTCATACACTTCGGCACTTACCAGGCTCAACTGAGGCCGCGACTTGGGTTTGGCCAGCGGCTCCACTCCTCACGTGATGCAGCATAATAGTATCACATTTCCATAAGTTTGAGGAGAGGAACGTATGTTCGACAACATCCAAAAAGCAGCAGCATCAGCTTGCCTGGGTCTGCCTCGGCTTGGTCGCCGACGCGCCAAAGCCGCTACGGCGACGGCGCGCAGCCCGAGCTACACAGTTGCACGTTGGCAATGCCGACGACTGCGCAACTGAGGAGTGAGCCACATGCCGAGCGCAACGCTGAAGTTCCGCCACGAGGTCATCGATCCGGATCCGCCGGGCTCGCACCACGACATCACCCTCATCGCCGACGTGAATGGCGACGGGCGCAATGACATCATCATCGGCGGCAAACAGGGCGACGTGAACCTGTTTTGGTACGAGAATCCCTCGTGGACGCGGCACGATATGGCGTTTGCGCCGGAGCTGGAAGCCGGTGGCGTGGTCCTGGACGTGACCGGCAATGGTCGGCTCGACGTCGTCGTCGGCCAGCAGATAGGCGGCAACGAGCTGTACTGGTTCGAATGCCCACCCGATCCCACCGATCGCTGGCCGAAGCGCATCATCGAAGATCGCTTCATCAAGTACCACGATCAGGTCGTGGGCGACGTTGACGGCGACGGCGAGCCCGAGATCGTCGTGCTCTCGCAGAAGAGCCGCGTGCTGGTGTACTACGACATACCCTCGGATCCGCACGTGGAGCCGTGGCCGCGCGAGTGCTGCCACGTGATCGCGGAGGAGATCGATAACCTGGAGGGCCTCGCCATCGTAGACATCGACGGGGACGGCCGCAATGAGGTCACCGCCGGCCCGAACATCTACCGCCCCGGCGCCGGCCTCGATGAGCCGTGGAGCGTCGAGTCGCTGGGGCTTGATTTTCTGCAGACCCGCGTGTGCGTGGCCGACCTGGACGGGGATGGCCGGCTCGAGATGGTACTATCCGAGGCAGAGAGGCACCCGGGTCGCCTCGCATGGTGCGCCCCGCCTGACTGGGAGCCGCACATGCTGCGCGACGACCTCTTCCACGCTCACAGCCTCGAGATCGCCGACTTCAATGGCGATGGGCTCCCCGACATCTTCGTTGCCGAGATGGGCCTCGGGAGGAACGAGAATCCGCGGATGTTCGTCTACGTCAACCGCGGCGGCGCGGAGTTCGAGGAGGTCATCTTCCAGGAGGGCATCCCCACCCACGAGGCCAAGGTCGGCGACCTCACCGGCGACGGCCGACCCGACATCGTCGGCAAGCCCTACCAGCCCGAGCGGCACATTGACGTGTGGTTTAATGAGGGTTGACCCGCTCTGGGTGGGCGCTCCGTATCGCAGCGCCGCCGCAAGATCGCGCCAGAACTGTCCCAATAATTGGGACATATGTACCAGAATATGGTACAATAGGCCACTATGGCAGAGGAATCCGTGCTATCGAGGAGCGATGTGCTCGAAGGCCTGCTGGGCGCGCGGGCGCGAGTTGCCGTGGTTAGCTGGTTTTGCATCCACCCGGAACGCTCCGTGCATACTCGGGAACTGGCTCGGGAATGCGGCATGACGCCGAATCAGATGAGCCAGCAGCTTCATCGTCTCGAAGCGATCGGTCTGCTCACGTCGGAGAGCCACGGACGGACGAAGCTATACTGCCTCAACCCGGACTTCGCTATTCTGCCAGACCTGCGGGCGATGGTGCTGAAGACGACGGGTGTGGCCGGACAACTGCGAGACGCGCTCCGGCAGTTGGACGTCGATGTGGCATTCGTGTTTGGCTCAGTAGCGCGGGGAGAGGACACCGCAGACAGCGACGTTGACCTCATAGTAATCGGGAGGGTCTCTGGTCGGCGACTCGCTAATGCCACCTACCCGATCCAATCCTCCATCGGCCGAGCCATCAACGCCGTGCGATACAGCCCACGGGAGTATCGCGAACGGAGGCGCGACGGCGATGCCTTCGTCTCCAGCGTCCTTCGCGCCCCGAAGCTCTTCGTGAAAGGCGACGAGGATGCCTTACGGGAGCTTGCCGACTGATTCCGTCCCGGACATTCTCCTCGTAGACCTACATGGGAGCTGACCTCACGGCCTCCGCTGCTCGAGCTGCAGCGGGTTGCCGTCGCGGTCCGTGATCCGCAGGCCGACGGCCCAGTGGGAGCGGTTGTTGATTACCTTCATCAGCACCGTGTTGCGCCCGACGGCAAGGCGCGCCTCGACGGTGTCCTGGTCCGGGCGGTAGCCCCGGTCGCCGGTGAACTTGTGGATGAGCTCCCCGTTGAGCCAGCAGAAGACCGCGTCGTCGCTGCCGATCTTGAACAGAACGTCCCGCGCCTTCTCGCTCGTCACCTCGGCGTAGGCGTACGCGCCGCAGTCGCTCTTCTTCGCCAGATCCTCCTCGAGGTTGAGCATCCCCTGCGGATCGTCCACGGGCAGGTACTGCCACCTGTAGGTCTTCTCATCCGCCTGCACTTCGGCAGCGACATCGACTGGTCCATCAGTGGCGATGACGTCGCCCTCCATCATCCTCTTCCGGCCCGGGAATGGCCCCAGCACCCACCAGTGGCCCACGAAACCGGCCTTGGCCGCGATGTCCAGCTCGACGCCGAGCTTCCGGAGCTTGCCGGCGGCATCGACGATCACCTTGCGGTCCGTGCTCAGCTCGACGGCCTTGGTATACAGGTCGATGGCTTCGTCTTTCTTCCCCTGCTTCGCGAGCTTATCGGCTATCGGCACGACGGCGGCCGCCGCTTCGGCCTGTAGCTTGCCGCCCTCGAGGAACGGAAGAAGAAGCGGCAGTGAATCGGGATCGCCGATGCTGCCGATGCCGCGAATTGCGAGCTTTCGCTCGGCGTCGCCGGTGGCGATCTCAAGGCCGCGCTTGTAGATGGTCAGTGCGGCGTTGCCGTCCTTCTCGCGGCGCGCGTCCGCGATCTGCAGATACGCCCGAACGGCCGCCGCCCTGGTCTTCTCGGTGCCGTGTTCGGCGACGTCGAGCAGGACTGACGCGCCCGCCTCGTCGCGCACCTGCGCCAGCCCTTCGAGGGCTGCCAGGACGACAGCCTCATTGGCGTCGCGCGCCGCGCCCACGAAGACGGGCAGCAGGCCGCGATCGGGGCTTCGCCCCAGCACGCGCAGCAGTGCCACACGCATCTCGTCGGGCGCTCCCGGAAGTGCGGCAACTACCACGTCCCTGTTCTCCTTCGTCGTCGCCTCTTCCAGCGCGGCGCCGGCCGCGTCCCGCAGGTCGCCCTCGGCCATGCGAAGCATTGCGAGCAGCGCCGGCACGGCGGCGGGATCGCCGAGGCTCTCGAGCGCCTCGATGGCCGCCAGTTGCACCGCCTCATCGGCATCTGTGATGGCGGCCAGCAGGACCGGCGTGGCGCCGCGATCTCGCCGCACGCCCAGCACACGCACCAGGACGACCCGAACGTCGGGCGACGCCTTAGCGAAGGCGTGCGTAATGGCTTGCGTCGTCGCGGCGCCGGGGATCTGGGTGAGCGCAGCCTCAGCGGCGTCTCGCGCCGGGCCCGGCGTTCTGTTGAGAGCCAGAAGCAAGGGCGTTCCTGCAGCGGGTCGCCGGAGTTTGCCGAGTGCCTCGAAAGCTGCTATCTGTACATCTTCGTCCGTGCTCTCAGCGGCATGGATGAGGGTCGAGATGGCCCTCGGATCTCCGCGCTCTACCAGCACGCCGATGAGGGCCACGCGAAGCTCCGGCTCCGCCGCGCTGGCGAGTGCCTCGCCGATGGCCGGCGTGATGTCCCTCGTGTGCACCAGCGCCGCATTGGCCGCGTCGCGCATTACGGCGTCGTCGCTCTCCAGCGCCGTCACCAACATGGGCACGGCATCTGGGCCTCTCACCCGGGCGAGGCCGATGAGGCCTGCGCCTCGCCCCCGCGGCGTCGGTGCGCCTTCGTACAGCCGCTCATACATCCGCTCGGCAGCACCCCGCTCCCCAGCCTCCAGAAGCCGCTCGGCCAGCCGGGAGTAGGCGGCACCAGCCCGCACCCGTTCGGCCTCCGAGCCGAAGGACATTGCACCGCGGAGAGCCGCCTCAGATGCCGGATCAGCGATGCGGGCCAGGGCATCGAGGGCTGCCACGCGGACCTCGCTGCTCCACGCGTCGAGGGCGGTCCGCACGGCGGGAAGAGCATGGCGGTCGCCGCGGACGCCGAGGGACGTGATGAGTGCTGCCCTGAAGACCGGATCGGGTTCGCTGTCGGCGGCCTTCGCCAAGGCATCGGTGGCTGCCGCCCCAGGAATCCGGACGAGGGCCCAGCGCGTCATCTCGCGCACGTCGCCGTCCCGCAGTAGCCGCGCGAGAGCCGAGACGGACTCATCGCCGGCGACGAAGGAGAGCATCCGCAGCGCGAAGCGGCGCACCGCCGCGAGGCGGTCGGCCTGAGCTTGCCGCACCAGCGCGTCGGCAACGAGCTTGCGCTCGGCCTCGGCGCCGGGCCGGGCGGCCCGATGGGTCATGGCCTGGACGGCCTGTTGTGCGGCGGTCCCGGCGGCCCGATTCTCGCCCCCCATCAGCGCGAAGAGCGGCTCGATGACGGGTGGACCTACCTGCGTCAGCTCTTCCACGGCTGCCGCTCGCGCGTCTGCGTCCTCGCCTTGTATCGCCTTCAGAAGAGCGGAGCTGTCCTGAGCCCAGGCTGCGCCGAACGCGAGCACGCCGGCCAGCGCCAGCAGAGCGATGGTAGCTCGTCTCATCGGAGGGGGGCCTCCTACAGGTGCCATGGGGCACGATAGGGCTTTTCGAGCCAACGGTTGGCAGCCTCGTCGTTGACGAATTGCTCTGTCTCCGGGTCCCACTGCAGCGTCCGGCCAATGCGAAGGGCGATGTTGCCCATGTGGCAGATGCTGATGGAGCGATGGCCGATCTCGACGTCGCAGATGGGTCGCTGGCGCGTCTTGACACATTCGAGCCAGTTGCGTCGATGGTTCGGGCTGTTGTAGAGGTGCACGTCGTCGGGCCCGAGACTCTCGTCTTTCAGCTCTGGCGGGCACGTCTCCAGGTAGCCTCTGTTGGTGTGCACCCATCCATTGGCGCCCTCGAACCGGCAGCCACTGGCGTTCTTGTTGGAGCAGATGAGCTCAACGCCGTTGGCGTATCTGTACTTCACCTCGAAGTGCGTGCACGTCTCGTAGAGGCCCTCACGCGGGAACTCGCCCGTCCCCTTCACCCAGATGGGCCCGCTCCGGCTGGTGCCGTTGCCCCACTGAGCTATGTCGTTGTGGTGCGCGCCCCAGTCGGTCATCTTCCCGCCCGAGTAATCCCAGAACCAGCGGAAGGTGTAGTGACAGCGGCTGCGGTTGTAGGGCACCCAGGGGGCTGGGCCGAGCCACGTGTTCCAGTCCAGTCCGGGCGGTGGCTCCGTGTCCGGGTCCCATCCGCCCGTGGGGCCGCCGCCGATTCCGACGCGGATCGTTTGGAGCTCGCCGATGCGTCCGCTGCGCACCAGCTCGCAGCCGAACCGGAACTCCCGCGCCGAGCGCTGCTGGCTGCCCACCTGAAAGATGCGCCCATAGCGACGCGCCGCCTTGACCATCGCCCGCCCCTCTTTGATGGTCAGCGTCAGCGGCTTCTCACAATAGATGTCCTTGCCCGCCTCGCACGCGTGGATGGATGTGAGGGCGTGCCAGTGATCGGGCGTGGCGATGACCACGGCGTCGATGTCCTTGCGCTCCAGCAGCTCGCGGTAGTCGTTGTACGCCGCGCAGCCCTCGCCCACGCGAGCCTTTCTCTCGAGCCGTCGCTCCTCGTCAACGTCACACACCGCCGCCACCTGTACATCCGGCTGGGACAGGAAGTTCCCCAGGTGCCCGCCGCCCATGCCTCCGACGCCGATGAAGCCCAGGACGATCTTCTCACTGGCCGGGGCCTTGCCATTGGCCCCGAGCACGCTGCCCGGGACGAAATAGGGAATGGCCAGGCCCGCGCCCGCCGCCGCGGTGTGGCCGAAAAACTGTCGGCGCGTTAGCTTGCGCATCATGCCGCACCTCCACGTCGCATCTGTGGGAAAATCGGTCTCGTAGCAATTGGAGCCAGCAGCGGAAATGTAGTACAAGTGGGAAGTGAAGTCAACTCAGTGTTGGATGGTTCTGCGAGCCCACGAGGCCCTGCGGGCAACAAGAGCGCGCGACCGCCCTTGACCAGAGAGGCGCTTCGGTGTAAACAGATACATGGGGTGAGCTGACTCGTGGAGGCGTCTGGAATCGATCGTGCGGTAGCTTACTGGGTCGAGCTGGCGGAGGAAGACTTGGCCATAGCTCGTGACTTGCATCGCAGCGCTCACTACCTGGCGGCTGCCTACCACTGCCAGCAGGCGCTGGAGAAGATGCTCAAGGCCCTCGTGCAGCAGCGCCAGGACGACCCCCCGCCGCGGACCCACAACCTCGCCGAGCTCGCCAAACTCGTGGGCGCATGGCAGTGCATGAGTCAGACGCAGCGCGATGAGTTGCGCCATGTGGACAAGTACGGAGTTGAGGGCCGCTATCCGACGCAGGAGGACGCCCCGCTGGCGACCGTGGACGAGAAGCTGTCGCGTCAACTTCTCGCCGAGACTGAGGAGCTGATGCCGTGGCTCCGGGAGAGGCTCGCCGCCGGTTCTGCGAACGACGAGCCGCGCGTGAACTGTCTGGACAACCCGACGCCCGCGTCCGGCCCGCTGGTGGAGCCGACCGACGAGGTGATCGCCCGCGTCGAAGGCTACCTCGCGCGACTCCGCGCTCTGGTCCACGTGGACGCGGCGTGGGTGTTTGGCTCGCAGGTCATGGGGACCCGCGACGCATACAGCGACATCGACCTGGCGGTGATCTCACGGGATTTCGGTCGCGACCGGCGCAGCGACCGGTCGGTGGTATGGGACTGCCATGAGTCGGAGGACGGCCCCATGGACGTACTCCCCTTCTCATGGGACGACTATGTGGAGTTGCCCCGGGGCTCGTTCCTCCGCGAGGTGTTGAAACACGGGACCCTCATCGCTGGCGTGCGCCGCCCTGCCTCGCCCGAGACTCCTACTCCGCGCGCAGGCCCCGGCGGCAGCCAGTAAACTTGTGCCTGAGCCACTGCCCCTACAGCCGCAGCAGCAACCACGTCCCCACGATGAGAAACGCGACCAGGCACCAGGCGATCACGAAGCCGCCCCAGGACTCGATGTTCGGCTTGGCGATGAGCAGCCCCCACCGGTCCACAACCCGCCGCTCCGCGGGCACCGCCTCGTCGAGGGAAAGCTCCAGCTTGTCCTCTTGACCCACCGGCGTATGCAGCTTGGTGTAGAAGCGCCGGAGCACCTTTTTGCTCGGGGCCGGCGTCAATAGGCTCACCACGCCCCCCGCTGCGGCACCGACGCCCAGCAGCAAGGCGATCTGCTGTGGCCACAACGCCTTGGGCCAGTCGAGGACGAACTCCGTGACCACATAGACGACGAGCGCTGCCAGGCAGCTCGCCCACGCCCCATAGCTGTTGGCTCGACGCCACACGAGCGCCAGCCAGACGGCGATGCCCAGACACGCCGAGATCTTCCAGAAGCTAAACAGCCCCGTCACCACATCTCCGATGACCATGGCCAGCAGCAGCGAGCCGAGCACCACCGCCACGCTCACTATGCGACCGACGTAGACGTAGTGCCGCTCCTCGGCCCCCGGGTGGATGAACCGCCGGTAGACGTTCTGCGTCCACAGCCCGGAGACGGCGACCATCACCGAGTCGGAGGTGGACATGGCGGCGGCGATAACGGCGGCCATCATCAGTCCGAGCAGCCCGTGTGGCAGCAGCACGGACACGGCCTTGCCGAAGGCCTGATCAGCCTGCTCCAAGGTGATCCCCAGGTTGCGGTCGTGGACCAACCATGCTATCCCGAGCAGGCACCAGGCCACGGTGCAGAAGCGCTTCAGGAAGTTCCCGTACGTCATGCCGAAGCGCCCGTCGAGCTCGGTGCGCCCTGCCGAGGTCACCGACATGATGTGCGACTGGCCCACGATGCTCACCGGCGCCAGCGCCAGAAGGGCGACGATGAACCACAAGTCGAACTGCGCTGGGTCCCGGCTGACCAGATGCAGGAATTCAGCATTGGGCACCCCGGCGCGGATGCCGACTAGCCCGCCTACTATCTTGAGCGCAGCGGGCAGCGCCAGCCCGGAGAGTATGATGATGAATATCCCCTGCACGAAGTCAGTCCGCACGGCACCCACGATGCCGCCGGCGACCCCGTACAGCACGAACATCGCCGTCATGGCCAGCAGGATGATGTAGAACGACGACTCGGCGGGGACAGCCTGCCCCGCGAAGATCTCCACGGGCGTGCGCGCAGTAAGCCCGAGCATCCCCTGGACCGTGCGCGTCGTTCCCAGCAGCATAACGCCCATGCTGAAAATCGAGCAGAAGGTGGCGACCACGACGGCCATGACGCCTGTGGCTGCGCTGTACCGTTCCGCAAAGAAATCGCCCAGGGTCAAGCAGCGGCTTCGCCGCAGCCAGGGGGCCAGCAGCCAGTATATCGGCGTGGCGAACATCCAGTTCCACTGGACCCAGATGCCCGTCAGGCCGCGCCTGTAGCTCTCGGCGACCACCCCCACAGCCTGATCCGTGTGCGTGCCGGTGCCGAAGGCGTGGAACGCCATCATCGTCTTGCCAAAGCGCCGGCCACCGAGGAAGAAATCCTCCCGATCGTGCACCGCGCGCTTGCTGAAGTAGCCGAGGGCCGTGATGCCCACCAGGAAGATGACGAGGGTGATGATGTCGGCTGGATGGAACGCCAAGAAGAACCCCTCCCTTTACGTGTTCCCGGGTGGCACGGGTTGCTTGCCAACCCGTGTGCCACCGTGAGACGCGCCCGTCCCACACTACTCAGCACCCGCCACCGTGACCTTCGGCGGACTGACGAAGTCCAGATACCGTGCGTGGAACAACTCTGGTGACGGTGGCTCCGTGCCCTGATGAACGAGAAAGCGATACTTCACCGTCAGAATCTCACCCGGCTTCAGCTCGTGCGTGAAGAACGCGCCGAACCGTCCGTACTGCCGCTCGGTGTCCGAGTAGGTCGTCTCGGCCGGGTTCTCCGTGTGGTTCATCTGGCAGACCGTGTAGCGCTCGTCGCCGAGCGCGAACGACATGGCCACCCACGGCTCCTTCGGCAGCTCCGCGCTCTTCATGCGGTCTGTCGGGAAGATGTAGTGCGTCTCATCCTCGCGGCCGACGACCTCGTTGTCGGCCCTGAATTGGATGCCCGAGTGATGCAGGTCCCCGTTGAGCTGCACGACGTCACGCCGCGACCGCAGCGTGGAGACGAACTCAATGAGGCTGAACGGCCCCGGCTGCCGGAACACGGTTATCTCACGCTGCTCCACCACCACGGGCACGCCCTCGGCGTCGTTCCAGCTCACCTGCATGACAGAGCGTGCCAGCACCGGCCCCGCGATGTTCTCCACAAAGCCCGTGTTCCTCAGGTGGACACCTTTGGGGCAGTGCCAGAAGTCGGCCCTGTTGCCGTCGTATTCGGTCTTGTTCCAGCCGATGAAGATGCCCCGGTGGTGCGGGTACTTCCCGCCGGGGCCCTTCGTAATGAGCCGCTCGCCGTCCGGGCTGAAGACGTGGTGGAAGGTCTTCTTCGTGTTCTCGAGGTCCTCCGGGTCGAAGGCGTACATGTACCGCACGACGGGCCGACCCTCGAACAGCAAGTCGAGGTGATCGTCCGGCTCGTCCTGCCAGGTGAACCGGGGCACGGACATCCTGTCGGCCGGGGCGATCACCAGCGTGAAACTCGGCTCTTCCCCTGCCTTGCAGGCCGGCAACAGCCACCACACGCGGAGGGTGTTATCGCCGACCCCCGAGGGTCGTTCGACTTGGCCGACGACGGGTCGCGCCCGATCAGCCGGCAGAAGATAGGCCCGCAGCGACGACAGCTCCGCTCTCGCCAGCGCGCTCGGCACCGGGACATCAACGCACACCGGCGTATTGGCCCGGTCCGAGTCGCCGGCAGCGACGGTCACACGCGCCCGGTACTCAGCTTGCTGCGCAGCCGCGTCCAGTGCTGTAAGAAGGCAGACGATGGCTATGAGTACGCTGCACAAAGCGTGAGTTTTCCGCATGTAACCTCCACCTTGCTTGGCTCAGGCATGTCGCGCCGACCCCGCTGCCGAGGCTCTCACATCACACCGGCATATGGGTCTGCGTGTCCTCCTCGACTTCCTCGGGCAGCGTCTTAAAAACCTGCTCCAGATCCTCGCCGCGAGCGCGTCGGGCATTCCACACGTAGCCGAAGATGCCGGCGCCTACGGCCAGTACCAGCAGCCAGATCACCGTCGCGCTGCGGTACAGCGTGAGAAGAAGCGCCATCGCGGTCGAGTGCTCCTGCACCATCGTCTGGTATCGTTCCGCCGTTGCGCCAACGTCGGTGAGGATCTGGACGGCCAGCAGTGCCCCGATGCTCAGGATACAGATGAGGCCGATAACGACTTGCGCCTTGCGACTCCGGATGAAGACCACGCCGCGATACAGCTCTGGGTTGCGGTACGGGAAGGTAATCACCGAGAGGCCTATCAGCATGTAGGTGAACAGCAGCGCCATGTTCACCAGCTCCACGCCCGTGAAGAAACCCGTGTCGGGCTGCACGTGGCACTCGATGATGACGCCGGTGGCGACAAGCGCACACAGCGTCAAGGCCCAGTGCGGCGTGCCGAAGCGCGCGTTTACGGCCGCCAGCCGCCGGGGGAAGATGCCGTCCCGGGCCCAGGAGAAGAAGAGCCGCGACACGGCCATGAGCATGGGCGGGATGTCATTGGCGAGCGCAACGCCCGCCGTGAGCGCCACGAACCCGGCGAGCCACCAGGGCATGAGATGACCGATCAGGAACGGCGCCGTCACGCGTGTCTCGGACGTCGCCACCTCGTGCGCGATGTACTGCCACGGGACGGCATGGTACAGGGCCCACGAGTAGAGCACATAGTAGCCCGCAATGATGAGAGTGGCGATCACGAACGCCCGGGGCAGATTCCGCGTCGCCTCCCGCGCCTCGCCACCGGCCTGCGAGATAGTGGCGAAGCCTATGTACGCGAAGAACAGGAAGGGCATCGTGATGATGAGCGTGCTGAGTCCGCCCTTCTCGAGGGTGCTTGCGCGCACGATGCTGTCCACATCCACTGCCCGGCTCTCCTCTGCCATCACGCGCACGAAGTCGCTCTGGTCGTGCACGAAGCCGGTGACGATGATGCACGCGCCGCCCAGCAGCATGAAGATCATCAGAGCGATGACCGTGGCCCCGAAAGTGCGCATGCCGAGTATGTTGATGAACCAGAACGCCCACACCATGATCAGAGGGACCCACAACGTGCCCACTGAGGTGTCAAGGACCTCCGCGACTCCCTCCAGGCCCCACATGCGTGCGGCATCGCGCAGCAGCGAGACGTCGATGTAGGCAATGACGCCGATGCAGCTCGAGAGCCCAAACCACTTGGACCACGTCGCCAGAAAGCCCGGGAACGGATGCAGGGCGCGCGATGCGTAGATGTACCCGCCGCCGGCGCGTGGCATCGCCGACGCCAGAATCGCGTACGCCAGCGCGGCGAAGAGGGCCGGGGTGACACCTATCATGAAGGCGATGGGCACCAGGCTGCCAACCCCCGGCACCTTGTCCTGCACCTCGACGCTCAGCACGTTGATGCCGCCGCCGATCACCGTGCAGACGGCGGCCGCCACCAGAGCGAGCAGCCCCAGCTCACGCCGAAGGCCCATCTGCCTTCCGGCGGGGACCTCCTCAGCAAGCGGCGCCCCGTTCGAATTCGCATTCAGTGGCTCTGTCACAACTCTTCCCCTTCTGGCGGCGTCTGATTAGAGACGGGGCCCAAGCCTGCCTGAGCCATCGAAGTGTGGCCCAGGCTGCCAGCCTGGGGTCTCACCCGGTCTTCGTGTCCGGTCAACTGCCGCCCCCCGGGGGCGTCTCAGCCGGCTGCACGGCCGCCCGCTGCTGCTCGAAGAACCGCGGCACCGCCTCGGCCACCACGTACAGACCGAGCAGCGCCAGGGCAAAGGACAACAGCCCGAGCAGCCAATTCGACTGCTCCGCCGTGATGAATCCGTAGCCCTGATACAGCAGCGCCGCCACCGTGGTGCACAGCATGATGATTCCCGGAATGACGGCGTAGATGCTCGGGCGCCTCACGCCGACGAGATACACGGCGATCACCAGGAGGGCCAGCGCCGCAATGAGTTGATTGGCCGCACCGAACACCGGCCACAGCTTCGCCGCGCCGCCCCTCAGACCCAGCACGGTCGCCAGCACCACTGTGATGAGCGTCGCCAGCCAGCGTCCCTGCAGCACCCACGTGTACTTGCCGAAGTTCTCCGTCAGTATGAACCTCGCCAGTCGCGTGCAGGTGTCCAGCGTGTCGAGCAGCGTCGCGTTCAGCGCTATCCCGGCGAACATCACCAGGGCCTGGAAGCCGATGAATGGCAGGCCCAGGTTCACAACCCGCGCGAAGCTGCGAATGAAGGCCACCGAGGGCCAGCCGCCTCCCTCCTCGGCCATGATCTCACTGAGCACGAGCGTGCTCCCGTCCGGAGCGACGTGCGTCCCCACCCAGTACAGTCCACCGGCGGCCAGAAGCGCAACCAGCATCCCCTGAGCCGCCTCCAGGATCATGCTCCCGTAGCCGATCTGCCGGCCGTAGCGTTCGTTGGGCAACTGCTTGGACGTCGTGCCGCTGCCCACGAGAGCGTGAAAGCCCGAACAGGCGGCGCAGGCGACGAGGATGAACAGCATGGGCCAGATCGGACCACCCTTCTCCGACACGGCGCCCACAAAGGCTGGCGGATTCTCCGCTCCGATGACGCGCGCCGCCGCGAACAGGCCGATGAAGCCCAGGAGGATCCCGGCGAAGGTGAACGTTGAGCTCATGTAATCGCGTGGCTGCAGCAGGAGCCACACGGGGGCCACCGCCGCCGCCACGCAGTACAGCATCACGATGATGTACCAGACCGTCTGCGGGTCGCCCATGCTGTCTGGCAGCGTAAGCGGCCGGTAGTAGCCGAGGACCATGGAGCCGATGAGCAGGGCGAAGGCGACGATGCTGCCCCATACGAGGCTCACACCGCGCTTGTACACCGCCCAGCCGAGGAGCATGGCGATAGGGCACAGCGCCAGATTGGGCCACACCACCTGCGGCACGGCCACGAGAGTGCGGGCGGCCAGGTTGGCGAAGACGGCGATGACGAGGAGCATCCCGAGCCAGACGAAGACGGCGAATACGATGCTGGCGCGACGGCTCACGACGCGAGAGCAGACTTCGGTAATGCTCCGGCCCTCGCTGCGAGCCGAGATCATGAGCGCGAGGTAGTCGTGCACGGCGCCGATGAAGATGGACCCGAGCACAATCCATCCCAGCGCCGCCGCCCAGCCGAAGTAGGCGACGGCGAGAATCGGTCCCACGATGGGTCCGGCGCCGGAGATGCCGGTGAAGTGGTGCCCGAAGAGCATCAACGGCTTCGCCGGCTCGAAGTCCACCCCGTCCCGCTGGGCGATAGCGGGCACCTCGGCCGCCTCGTCCGGCTGCACCACCACCCGCTCGATGTGCGTACCGTAGAAGCGGTAGCCAAGGTAGAGTAGCACCAGAATGACGAGAGCGATCAGCGCCGAGTTCATAACGATACCCGCACGGTCGCACACCCCGCGGCCGCACGGCGGTGGCTTCGCCCTTGGGCCCCCGGGTACCTTCCGGATCGTAAGCCCGGTTGCGGCATCTGATCCGTTGCTTTTGGGCCGGATTTGCAGTATGCTCGTATCCGACGTTGTGCCTGGCCGACCCACGCTCGGCCACGCGAGGCACGGGGGGCGAGACAGCGATGATGAGGCTAACTGAGGTGAGCGTGAAAGGGTACCGTGCTCTGGCGGACTTCCATGCCGAGCTCGGGCCACTGACCGTGATCATCGGCCCTAACGCATGCGGTAAGAGCACGCTGCTGGAGGTGCTGGGCCTGGCATCCGAGGGTGCCGCCGGGGGAGCAGTGGTGGACCCGATAGCGCGCCGTGGGGGGGTACAGTCCATCCTGTGGCGCGGAGGCACGCCATGGTTCTCGCTGCGGTTCTCGCTCCAGGCTAACGATCCGCCACCTGGCCCCGAGCTCTACTACGATCTCGTGGTGGGGCGCGATGGCCACGTGCGGACGGAACACCTGGCCAACAGCGGCCCATACCGCGGGTCTTACGATCCATTCTCGTTCCTCGAAAGAACGGGAAACAAGGGCTCTATCAGATCGCTGGAGACGGACGTGGAGAGGTTCTTCGTGGACAGCGTGGGACCGAACGAGGTCGCCCTGTCGCGCATGGGCCACCCGGAGGAGTTCAAGGAGCTGGACAGTGTCGCAGCATACTTCGCCTCGTGGCGGTTCTACCTCGGCTTCGACGTGGGCGCCGACGCCCGCATGCGCCAGGCGTACAAGCTCGGGTCCGATGCCACGCGCGACGAGTACTTGGCTCCCGATGGCCGGAACCTGGCCGCCATGATCTCCCGGTTGCGCAGCACGGCATCGCTTGCCGATAACTTCGGCGAGCTCGAAGACATGTGCCGGGCGGCGTTCCCGGAGGACTTCAAGAGCGTGGGCACGCGCCGAAGCGCAACGGGCGCGGAGGAGATCATTGAGTGGGTCGAGAGCCGCGGGTGGGTGTTCCACGCCGACGAGCTCTCAGACGGCATCCTGCGGTTCCTGTGTCTGGCGGTGCTGTCTGCAGCGCCCCACCCGCCACCCTTGGTCGGTATTGACGAGCCCGAGGTTGGCTTGCACCCGGGCCTGCTGCCGATTGTGGCTGACATGCTGAAAGGGCTGGCGGAGCGGACACAGCTCATTGTCTTGACGCACTCGCCGGAACTACTCAACGGCTTCGAACTCGACGACATCGCCGTGATGACCAAAGACGAGTGCGGCTGCCATCTGCACCGTCCTACAGACCGCAAGCAGCTTCACTACTTGTTGGGGCCCACGGTAGGCGAGACGATGGGTGGGCTCCACGTGAGCGGGGAGTTGGAGATCCCGCCGGAGCGAACGGGGGCACCAGCGCCGCTCGATAGCGGCCACGAGTGACCATCTACATCTACGTCGAGGGCAAGAGCGACGTCGCCGGCCTCGTCGCCTTGCTCACCCCTTACCGCCAGCAATATGGACAGGCCGGGATCGCCGCGCGCCTTGTCCCGCTCAAAGGGAAGGATCAGCTCCTCCGCAAGGTGGGGCCCCGCGCCTACGCCGACCTGCGCGAGGAGAGCGACAGTCATGTCGTCGCCATGCCCGACCTCTACCCGATGGCCAAGTTCGACCCGACGCCGTACGCACACGACTCATACGAAGCCCTGGTGGGCCTGCTGCGGCGACTCGTTCGCACTCATGCGCAATCGGAACGGTGCTCGTCATCAGAGGTCGCCGGCTTGCTGGACAGGTTCTACCCATTCCCCCTCTCCCACGACCTCGAGGTGCTTCTCCTGGCTGCTCACGAGGAGCTGCGGCGACATCTCCGGGCCCCTGGTTCGCTCGCCAACGCCTTTCGCCATCCGGCCGAGGACCAAGACGATCAGAAGCCACCGAAGCAAGTAATCGATGAGCTCTTTCTCCGCCACAGGAAGACCAGGTACAAACCTACCATCCACGCCCCTGCTGTCCTCAGGAACGTCTCCCCCGGCGAGCTCCGGACCTCAGGCGAATGCCCGAGGTTCGCTAAGTTCCTCAGCGTGCTCGAGAGGATCACTGGGGTGCCGCTACCTTGAGGGTGTGGCTCCGTGGCGCTGCTGCAGGAAGTCGTCCCAGCAATGGCGGGGCGAGAGCTGCCAGGAGCCCTACTCGGCCCTCGACGGGTTCAGGACTTCCTGCCCGGTTCTTTCCAGGTCAACCTTCCACTCTATTCCCTCGCGCGCCAGGAAGATGGTGTACGAGCGCGTGGTCTGTTGCCCGAAGGCGCTGATGCGCACCTCGACTTCCGCCCTCGCCTCATTAAGGCCGGCCGAGATGGTCTTGACTTCCTGCTCGATGTTCTCCTCCAACTGCCGCATCAACTCGGCGCTCTCGGGGAACGCCTCCTCCATGCGCCGTCGCGCCTCGTCCGCTTCCTCTTTCGTGGGGAGCTGTCTCGCTGCCGCCTGGGTGAGTAGGCCGCGCAAAGCACGGACATCGTTGGCCTGAGATGCCGCCAGGTACGCCTCGGCGACCTTCCGCGGTGCCAGCCTCGTATGATAGTACAAGCCGCTGACCACGCCGATGACTGCAACGAAGGCGACGGCAATGAGGGCGATCAGCCCCCCGCGGCCGCGTTTGGACCGTGCGCCGGCGGCAGTCGGAGCAGCGGAAGCGGCCGCTGGCACATCAGTGCCGTGCACCGGCGACTCTTTTGCCGGAGACGCCGGGGCGTGCGGCTGCAGCGCCGTGCCGCAGTGGCTGCACGTTTGGCTTCCCGCGGGATTCTCCCCGCCACAGCGTGGACACGGCATCACACTGGCCCCGTTCCGTGCTCGGCTCTCCGATGAGTCTCACGCGACACGGTTTCGATTGCTCCTATGCTATCCAGCGAGCACTCCCGCACTACCGTTGTCTCCGCGCGAATGCCGCCCGGGCATTTGTCACGGCCATCAGGTGAAGCACTCGCCCTCGGCTCCTTCGACCAACGCCCCTCTGGGGCCTCCCGCTTCCGGCACTGGTTCATCATCTTCATGTATGTGTAGACATTGCTGCCACCGCACACCATCGTCCGGCGCGCCATCGCTCCCGCTCCTTCGCAGAAGGCCTCGTGGGCCTCCCGTTATAATGAGCCTCAACCCACTAATTCTCCTCCTCCGGGTGCTCTGGTACTTGGGGTACAGTCCAACCCCCTGTATTACGATGTGATAGCTAGACCCTATTCGACAAATCATAGTTCTCGTATTGACATAACAAGACCACTCGGGTATATATATATGTCAGCGAAAGCCCACCACAATAGGAGATGATGTCACAGGCCTTGAGAGCGGCCCGCAGCTTGGCGGGACCGCAGAAGCTGCACAAAAAGCGATTCGTGCGCTCTTGTGGTGCCGGTATGGCCAAGGATTCGCAGATTGCAGAGCATCCGCAGAGAGGACTCGCAGTGCTACCGCAAGGAGAGCTTGGCATGAGGATCAGCACGTTGGATCACCTGGAACAGGCGCGTGCAGCAGGAATGAAGTCTCTGTTTCCGTCTGGGCCCAAGATGGTGGTGAGCACGAGCAGTTGCGGACTCGTAGTGGGAGCCCGGGACATCTGGCAGGCGGTGAGCGAGGAGGCTGGCAATGTGGCGATTGGCCGGACCGGCTGCTTCGGGTATTGTCAGCGGGAGCCTGTCGTCGCCGTACTGGAGCCTGCCAGATCGAAGACGCTCTACGGCGAGATGACACCGCACAAAGCTGCCGAGTTGCTGCGGGCTCTGGCCACGGGGGCCTCAAGGCCGGACTCGGCGCTGTGCCGGATCGACAAAGAAGAGAACATCCTGGACCGCACGATAAGAAGCTACATCGCCGAGGCCGAGCCAGCTCCACAGAACGGCGTCCCCCTGTACCGCGAGATCCCCTTTTTCGGCAGACAACTCAGGATCGTGCTTCGCAACTGCGGCGTCATTGACCCCCGCAACATCGATGAGTACATCGCCCGCGGCGGGTATTTCACGCTGTGGCGTGTGCTCCACGAGCGGTCTGGCGACGAGGTCATCGATGAGATCACAGCCTCGGGTCTCCGAGGACGCGGCGGTGCAGGCTTCCCCACGGGTAGAAAGTGGCGGCTCTGCCGGGAAGCCGAAGGCGATCCCAAGTACCTGGTGTGCAATGCGGACGAAGGCGATCCGGGTGCGTACATGGACCGGATCGTTCTGGAGGGCGACCCCCATAGCGTTCTGGAGGGCATGATCATTGGTGCGTATGCCATCGGCTGTCAACGTGGGTACATCTACGTGCGCGCCGAGTACCCGCTGGCTATGGAGATCGCGGAGACGGCCCTCGAGTCAGCCAGGGAGAGGGGATTGCTTGGCGAGGACATCATGGGCTCGGGGTTCAGCTTCGACATCGAGTTGGTGCCCGGGGCGGGGGCCTTCGTGTGTGGCGAGGAGACGGCGTTGCTGGCGTCGATAGAGGGCAGGGTTGGTGAGCCGCGCCAACGTCCCCCGTACCCAGCAGAGCGGGGCCTCTGGGACAAGCCCACCAACATCAACAACGTGAAGACGTGGGCCAACGTGCCTGTGATACTGGCGCGGGGGCCCGAGTGGTTCGCTGGGATCGGCACGGAGCAGAGCAAAGGGACGATGGTGTTCTCGCTTGTGGGCAAGGTGAAGAATACCGGACTGGTCGAGGTGCCAATGGGCATCACGCTCAGGGACTTGGTGTACGACCTTGGTGGCGGGATCGCCCAGGACCGCAGGTTCAAGGCTGTTCAGACTGGCGGCCCCTCAGGCGGATGTGTGCCGTCTGATCTGATGGACTTGCCCGTGGACTACGAGCGACTGACAGAGGCGGGCGCCATGATGGGGTCGGGCGGAATGGTGGTGATGGACGAGAACACGTGCATGGTGGACATGGCGAAGTACTTCCTCACCTTCACGACGGAGGAGTCGTGCGGGAAATGCACGGCGTGCCGCGAGGGCACGAAGCAGATGCTGGCGATCCTGACGAAGATCACCGCTGGGGAGGGGAGCGACGAGGATTTGGAGCTGTTGGAGGAGCTGGCCACGACGGTGAAGGCTGCTTCGCTGTGTGGCCTGGGGCAGACTGCACCCAATCCCGTTCTCACGACGCTGCGATACTTCCGCGACGAGTATGAGGCGCACGTCAGCTACAAGCAGTGTCCTGCGTCAGTGTGCCGGGACATCGTCTTTGCGGCATGCAAGTACTCCTGCCCTCTGGACACGGACGTTCCCGCTTTCGTTGCCTCCATCGCGCATGGCAAGTACCAGGAGGCATTCGATATTATCGGACGGGTGAATCCCTTCCCCATCGTATCCGGATATGTGTGCCATCACCCGTGTGAGGACAGGTGCCAGGCCGGGGAGACGGACGATCCCGTCGCCGTCAAAGCCCTCAAGCGGTTTGCCGGCGATCAGGCGTTGGCTGGGCGTTACAAGGGCCGCAGACGCCCGCGGATATCGAAGACTGACGCAGTCGCTATCGTGGGGTCGGGTCCTGCTGGCCTCGCTGCGGCCCACGATCTGATCCATCTGGGCTACCCGGTGACGGTGTTCGAATCCAGCGACGTCATCGGCGGCATGCTGGGAACGGTAATCCCGGAGTTCCGACTGCCGGGAAACATCCTCGAGCACGAGATCAAGGCCATCATCGATACTGGCGTCGTGGTCAGGACCGGCGTGACAGTCGGCCGTGACCCCAGCATCGAGGACCTGATGAACGATGGGCACATGGCCGTCCTGCTGGCCACCGGCGCTCACACCGATCTGCAACTCGGCATCCCCGGAGAGGATGTGGCGGGGGTGATACGCTCTCTGGATCTGCTCAAGGCCGTCAAGCGCGGCGAGCGCCCCGCTCCGGGCGCGACCGTGATGGTCGTCGGGGGCGGCAACGCAGCAGTAGATGCGGCACGAACGGCGTGGCGCCTGGGCGCATCCAGAGTGGTCATGTTGTACCGGCGCACCCGCGCCGAGATGCCGGCAATCAAGGCCGAGATCGAAGCGGCCATCGAAGAGGGCATCGAGATACAGTTCTTGACGAACCCGAAGGAGTGCGTAGTGGAGAATGGTCGGCTCGTCGGGGTGCGATGCATCCGCCTGCAGCTTGGCGAGGTGGACAGGAGCGGGCGGCGCAGGCCGGTTGAGATTCCGGGCTCGGAGTTCACCGTCCCGGCCGACGCCCTGATCCCGGCCATCGGTCAGCGGCCAGACCTCTCGTATCTGCCTACCGACCACGGCTTCCCCACCCTCCAGGACGGGACGCTGGAAGTTCACTGGGAGACCCTGACGACGAACAAGCCCGGCGTGTTCGCCGCCGGCGACGTCGTGCCAGGGCCCAGGACCATCGCTGATGCCATGGCGCAGGGCAAAGCCGCGGCCATCTCCATTGACCGCTACCTCAGAGGCGAGAGCCTGGCGCGGGAGCACAGCGTCACCCAGCCGTCCCCATACATTCCGCCGATCGAGCTGTCGGACGAGGAGGTAGAGCGCCTGGCGCGGCCCCCCATGCCGCGGCTTTCCGTATCCGAGCGGGAACGCAGTTTCGCTGCAGTAGAGCTCGGCTTCGACGCCGACATGGCGCGCGATGAAAGTCGCCGTTGCTTCCGCTGTGATCTCGCGAGCCACTGGGCTGCCGAGCAGGCAGCCTCCTGATCGAACTCCCCCCGGGCGATGCGCATTCGCCGTTGGGACGAGCGCAACCGGTTCTCCGCCGGATCATGCGGCAGTGATTATTGAGTTTGAACGCGCTCCTCAGCGTTCGGACTGGTTGGCGCCACGACTGTTGCTGGATCGCCGTGGGGGTGCGGGCCTGAGTTCGTGTGCCCCGCGGCGCCACCCTCTCTTGCCGGGCGCAGACTATCTCCCGGTGCCCCTCCGCCTCGGAGGGGCGTGTCCCCACACGGCCGTGCAAAAATGATGTCCGGAAGGCTCGAACGCGACGACCGGCGCAGGAGCCCGTGCACCAGTGGTCGAATCGAGGGTATGGTGCCCCTGAGCAGCGGTGGGAGGAGAACTGGCCAACGATGCGCTGGGAGCGAGTCCCCATCCTGGGCAACAACCCGGTCTTCTGCTTCGAGGCCCGGCGGCTGTGGCGGCCCAGGACCATCGTTGTCATCTCCATTCTGGCGCTCACCATCCTGGCAGGTGGCTGGAAGCTTCCGCCAGCTCTCAGCTCCGTACTCCGGCCACGAGGCGCGGTCGGGAGCTGGTGGTTCGGCCTGTGGGGACTTATGTGGACGATGCTCACATGGGCGATGGCCTCCCTCGAGCCCCGGCCACTGCTCGAAGACCTCGTCGCGGCCGGAGCGCGACCTCTGGATGGCCACTATCTCCGAAGCGCGTATCTGTTGACGTTGTGGCTCAGCTTTCTGGTCAAAGCTGGAGCACGCTATCTGGTCCCAGCGCTGGCTGCCGCCTCGATGGCTACGGATCGGATGACGGGCCGACTGCAGCCGCTGCTGGTGAGCCGGATGTCGCCGGGCGAGATCCTGCTGGGCAAGGCCATGGCGC
>JAUWAU010000083.1 GCA_030601885.1 Armatimonadota bacterium | reverse complement strand
CGCGGATGTACTCGACCCGGGCCGGCTCATCGGGGTCGAGGAAGATCAGGAAGTCGTCAGGCTCGAATACGCTGCCGCTCATGGTCACTTGTTCTTGCTGAGGGGCAATCCCCAACCCGGTCGTATCAGGCAATCCTCTCTGCTCAGCAGCTCTGGACCTCGTCTTCCAAGGGCTTCGAGGCACGGAAGAAGATCGACAGATAGGATGCCTTCATCCCTCTGCCTCGTCCGCGGCCCGGACGATGCAGCGGACTCCCTGCCCCACAAAAACCAGTCGACCCTCCGCATCCATCACCCGCCAGACGTTGCGGTCCTCAGGATGCACTTCCACGTCCACGTTGACCGCGTCCCGGGCTTCGAAGAACAACTCGGAGCTGTCCTCCATCAGTACCTTGTAATGCGTACCTCCCTGGCTCATTTGCCACACCTCCCTTTGAATGACCTCTGATCCCCTGCCCCGTTCGGTCATCCCAGACCGCGCAGTCATCGGGCAACCCAAATCGGTTCACGGGGCCTAAGTCCACACGCTGGGCCACGTGGTGGCGCACGTCGGTCCTATGTCGCCGCTAGGGCACGAACCGGAAAGAGTACAAATCCGCGTCGCGCACAACGAATCGAAGGCGAATGGGCTGCCCGGACACTGAGCTGACGTCCGTGCCGCCGTCCCACGCCACTGTCCGGTCCAGCGCATCGCCGAAGATGTCCGGGCAGTTGTCCAGCGCGAACCCGGGAACTGGATTGCCGCTCTCATCCTGAATCTCGACCCGGATGCTTCCCGCTGCAGAGGTGGCGAAGTTCATCCCCAAGGTGCTGCCGCTGAAGACAAGCGGCTTCGTGACGAACTCCCCGCCGCTCAGAGGCGCCTGCACAGAGACGAAACCGTCCACTCGGAGCGTAAAGCGCCGCAGCCTGTTCCCGTGCTCCTGCCGGGCTGCCTCGCTGACGTAGATCGAGATCTCGTCAGGCCCGCCGTGGATGTGCGACTTCGTTTCGACGAGGCCCCAGTTCTGGTAGTTATCGCCGTAGAACCAGTTGTCTTTGGTCCTCAAGCCCGGACGGATGAAAGATTCCGGCCAGATGCTGAAGTTCAGCCCATCGCGGCTCGTTATGAACATACCGTCTGTGAGCGCGGTACCGGTCCGCTGACTCGAGCTGGACAGGAGGCGACGGTATTCCAGTTGTGGCAAGGCCTTGGTCGATTCCGCCCAGCCGTGGTCGATGTAGCGCGTTGGGAAGCCGAGGAAGATGTGGGGCGCGCGGTAGTACGGGATCACCTGGTTCGTATAAAGCTGGCTCACTCGACCCGGCGAGTAGTTCAGGAAAACAGGCTCCGTCCAGTGGAGGAAGTCCTTCGATGTGCACGTCCTGATGTCCCGACCGTCTCGGAAGTCGCGGACGTAAGCTCGGTACTCACCACGCACCGAATCCCAGAAGGCGACGTTCTGCGAATCAAAGGCGCCTTCGGTGATGACGGGCTCCGTGCTCATCAGCGACCAGTGAATGCCGTCCGGTGACTGGAAGGCGCACAGGAGCTTGTGCTGATCCTTCTCTTTTTCGCCCCGCCCAAGCGCCTTGTACTGCGCCTCAGGCTTGCAGTTCGGGTTCGCGTCCTTGAACGGCGCGAAGTTGTGCGAGCCCGTGCCGTCGAGAATGATATTGTTGTTCTTCGAGCCGTCAAACTCCACCAGCCCCAACTCGGGCCTGGCCCAGTGGATACCGTCATTGCTCTCCGCGTAGCAGACGACTTCCCGGTGCCGCGCTGCGGCTTTCCCCTCTGAGTAAACCACGTGCGCTCCGCGGTAGTACATCCGATAGAGCCGCTCGTCGCGGAACACGGTGGTGTAACCGCAGGCGTTCCCCTCCCACGGCTCGTCGCGGACGAGAGCAATCTCGCGCGGTACGGGATGATGCAGTACGCGCCTGGCACCGCCGCTCATTCGCTCGATCAGGTAGTCATCCACGAACAGCTCCAGCCGCGAGCCGATGTCAATCGGCTCGGCGGCCGGCGCGGCCGAGGCCGTCATCAGCATCACCGCCAATCCTGCCGTGGCGCCGTGCACGCCGATCATCTGCTGGAGCGCCCCTCCTCTCGGCCAACATCCGGTGGGGTCGCCCATGTAGTTCGGCACGCGTGGGCGAATCACTTCCTGTCAAAGGGAGTATGGTGGAGCGGAGTTGGTGATCCCTGGGTCGGGGGCCGGATCCCGCCCGGCGTACGAGGAGCGGGGGGCACTACCGCCGCATCTGAAGCATGGTCACCGCCGACGCCTGGTCGCCGTCTTCGGTGCGGGCGGTGACTCGGAGAAGGTAGGCGCCACTTGGGACGCGGGTGGCAGTGAGGCTGCGGCCGTTCCACGTCAGAGACGCCCGGCCGCGGGTGAGCTGCTGGTCTTGGGCGATGTTGGCGACGACGCGGCCGGCGATGTTGTGGATGCGGGCGTCAACGGCCGCGTCGGCGGAGAGATTGAAGCCCACGTCCCAGGTGCTCCCACGGGTCGGGGCCGCGGTGAGGCCGGTGATGAGGAGAGCGCCCTGATCGGCGCGCTTGACTGTGACGGTGAAGTTGCGACTTGCGCCGTCGCCGGGAGCAGGGACTTCGTAGTGCGCTCGGGTGCGCATGGAGGTGCGCCTGCCGGTGTCCTCACCGGTCAGGATGGCCGTGTGGTCCTTCGGCAGTTGGATCAGCGCGGGCCAGCTCACCGTCACCGGCTCCCCCTCGAGGCCACCGCTCACGGTGAAGTGCCACTCGGCTTCCCCCTGGGCGGCGCTCCGCGTTTCCATGGCCAGGTCAGAGGCCCACGGCGCCTGCTGGCTGGCGGCGTCTGCGCTCAGCACCATCCGCAGCGTGGCCCCGCCCGGTGGCCGCGGCGGCTTGGGCTTGTCCAGTGCGAAGCCGTCGAAGGCGTCGGAGGCGGTATCGGCCGCGGCGATGGTGATCGTGTCGGCAGAGCTCGTGGTTGTTGCCTCAATGTCGAAAGCCCAGGCGGGAGGCACCGCGCGGCTACCGACGGGTGTGAGCGCTGCCAACGGGCTAGACGGCCCGGGGACGATGAGCGAGCAGTCGATGCCAGCCAGCACCAGGTAGCCGTCCCACAGGGAGAGCTGGTCAGGCGGTGATTGGCCGACGGTGACGGATCGGTACCTGTTTGTGTCGTGGTGGAAGTAGTAGAAGGTGGCCAGCACCCATTCCAAGGCCTGGGCATCCGCAAGCGACCGCCAGTCTCCCCTGGACACAAGCAGGTTGTCCACGTCCGCGGCGTAGAGCGACCCAATGATGTTCCAGCCGGTCTTCAACGGGATGACCTGGTCGTCGGTGGCCACGCTGCCGCCGATGTCGAGCGGGCCGGCCGGGGCAAGCAGCCAAGAGCCGCTGTTAGCGTCGGGGGTCGCCGTCAAGCACGCCGGCGGGGTTACCCCGGGCTCGTACGCCTGGCTGTGCGCATCCCACGGCCACACGTACCAGTCGCCCGGGGCGTGGCCCAGGTCGTCGCAGAGCAAGTCGTGCAGCGTGGCCCCGCCCAGCAGCAGAGGCAGGGACAGCATGTAGTAGCCCGCCGTGGGCAGGTCGTACGTGAGCGTCGCCGGCGCCGGCGGGCGAGTCGTGGCGTACTTGAAATGATACCCCTCGGGCACCGAGAATAAGGGATGGGTCCCGTCAGAGTAAGAGGCTATGTGCGGAAAGCCGTCCGCGTCCACGGCCAGAGACGTGTACTGCAAGTCCCAGCGAGTGCGGACCTCGACGTCCACCGTCTCGATGTCCCAAGTCGTGCCGTTCCAGGCGGCGTATTCAAGGGCCCGATCGGGGTCTCGGTCTTCGGTGAGGTAGCATATGTGCGGGGAGTCCCGGGCGTCCAGGGCGAGCGAGGGGGACTCCAGGCCATGCCGCGGCCCGGCCAGGCTTTGGATGTTCCAGCTCGTGCCGTTCCACGCGGCGTATTGGACCAGGCGGCCGTTGGGCGTGTTGCGCAGCCAGCATATGTGCGGCCGTCCGCTGGCGTCCAGGGCGAGCGAGCCCTTGTGCCCGGGCTGGGACACCGTCTGGATGTGCCAGCCGCTCCCATCCCAGGCGGCATATTTCTGGGCCGAGGAGCTGGTAGTGCGTCCCGTGTAGGCTATGTGCGGGTAACCGTTGGCGTCCACGGCCAGGGACGTGCAGTAGCCCACCAAGCCCTCGCTGTCCACCATCTGGATGTCCCACCCGCTGCCGTTCCAGGCGGCGTACTTGAGGCGCGTGCCGCCGGAGTACCCGTCGACGCAGTAGCTTATGTGCGGGTAGCCGTTGGCGTCCAGGGCCAGGGAGCTATTCCTGCCGACGTCGACCACGCCGTCCACCATCTGGAGGTCCCAGCCGCTGCCATTCCAGGTGGCGTACATCAGGTCACAGGCGAAGTCGCGGTAGTAGCTTATGCGCGGATGGCCGTTGTCATCGAGTGCCAGGGAGGGCTGGAGGCCCCGGCTGTCCACGGCGTGGATGTTCCAGCTGCTGCCGTTCCAGCCGGCGTACCAGAGGGTGTGGTCGGAGTAGCTTATGTGTGGATATGCGCGGGCGTCCAGCGCCAAGGAGCAGCCCCATGTGAAAAACCCGATGTCGCTGTCCACCGTGTGGATGTACCACGGCCCGGACGCGGACCCTCCGGAAGCCGGTAACAGTATCGCACCGCACAGCACGACCGCCGCACCAAGACGCATTGCCGTTCGCTCCTCCGCAGTGAGTGGCGTTATACGGAGGATATACCATATGGTGGGGACGGCGTTGGGTGTATATGTCGGCTCGTCTGTCGGGGGATACGGCGTGTGGGAGTCGCTTCCCGGGAGGTAAGGGATACATCTGGGAAATCCGAGGTGAGGCCACTGCAGAGATTTCGCCTGCCCGCCTTCGCTACCGTATCCACTCATCTCGCATTCGGTCCAGCCCGCCGGTGATGATCTCTTCCATGCCCTTCGCCGCCGGCGCCGGCTGGCCGTATTCGTAGTAGCTCACGACCTCGTACCCGCCCTCGTCGATCATCGCCGAGGTCGGAAGGTACATCTGCATTCCGTCGGTATAGCCGAGGGGGAAGGTGATGCCTCCACCCCTATAGTGCTCGAGGACGTGGAGGCCGAGCCCGGCGACGGCCTCGCGCTCGTCTATGAACACCACCAGTCGCGGTCGCTTGGGGTCGCTCCGCCGGCGCTCCTGCCGCGAAACGATGCTGACCCATGTGCCCCAGGGAGTCTTGTGCCAGCGGCCGCTGCGCAGTTGACAGCGCAGCTCCGTGTCCACGCGCTCGCCCAGTGCATCGCGCAGCCCCTCGCCGAGCTCCCGCAGCCGCGGATGCAGCTCGTCGCGGATGTACTCGACCCGGGCCGGCTCATCGGGGTCGAGGAAGATCAGGAAGTCGTCAGGCTCGAATACGCTGCCGCTCATGGTCACTTGTTCTTGCTGAGGGGC
>JAUWAU010000035.1 GCA_030601885.1 Armatimonadota bacterium | reverse complement strand
CCACTGCCTTCCCTACGTCCTCGGCTTGCCGTACTGAATCCATTCGCAGAGCTGAATGCTCTTGAGCGCATCTCGGAAGTTCGTGATGGGCGTCTCATCGCCCCATCCTGCGTCCCACATCTGCCATCCGTTGTAGGGCGGGGATGCCTATCCCCGCCGGCCGTTGCCTTGGCTAACCACTGCCTTCCCTACGTCCTCGGCTTACCGTACTGAATCCATTCGCAGAGCTGAATGCTCTTGAGCGCATCTCGGAAGTTCGTGATGGGCGTCTCATCGCGTTGAATGCAGTCGATGAAGTGGCAGGTCTCCCCATAAAAGCCGTACGTGACCCGATTCTCGTCGGTACCGGCGAGCTCTGCTCCGGTGAACTGCTCGCAGTCCTTGTCGCTCGTCCAGACCTCCGCCTCGTGCGGCGCCCGTATGTACGCCGAGACGCCCCTTCCATGCAACTCGAACTGCTCGTGCCGGTTGCCCGACACCCGGCACGCCGACAGTAAGCCCACGGCCCCGCTGTCGAAGGTGATGAGCGCGTTGAACATGTTGTCCCAGTCAGCGTCCACCTGCTGCACGTTGCTTTGCACTTGTGTCGCGTCGCCGAGGAAAAAGCGCAGGCAGTCCACCACGTGAATGATGTCGCAGCTCAGTATACTGATCTCGAAGTAGGGCCTTTCGCCTACCATGTTCTTGTGAAACTCCGCCATCGCCTGCACCGGGCCACCGCCATCATCCACCCGCTTCTTGGCCTGTTGGATCACGGGCGAGAACCGCCGATTGAACGCCACCATGGACTTGCAGCCGTTGCGCTCCACTGCCTCGGCCATTGCGAGCGTTTCCTCCGAGACCGTGCCCGGGGGCTTCTCGATGAACACGTGCTTTCCGGCGTCCGCGACGTCCGTGACGATGGACTGCAGCGGCATCGGGGGCATGATCACATAGACGGCGTCGATGTCGCCGTCGGCGAGCATCTCATGGTAGTCGGTGTAGCGACGCTCGACGCCGTACTCATCGGCCGTCTCCTTGAGTCTCCGTTCGTCGAGGTCGCAAATGGCAACCAGGTCAGCATCCGAACATTGCGCGACGCTGGGATAGTGCACCGAATTGGCCATCCGCCCGGCGCCGATGAAGGCCACTTTCACATTGGCCACAATGCTTGCCTCCATGCATTTATTGCGTACCGAGTGTGCGGCGATTGTAGCGCATTTGGGGCGGTGTGGCAAGGATTGCGGCAGCCCGGCGCGGATACCTCACGAGGGCACAAATGCGGCAAGCCGGAGGGCGAGAATGCCACTGAAGGCCAGGGCATGGGCGGTGGCGTAGTGAAAGGAGCGACTGGGCGCAGCACCGCTACCCATCATGCGTCAGGGCGTCGGGAGGGTGAAGAAGAAGGTGGTCCCCTCCCCCAGCTTGCTCTCCACCCAGATTCGGCCGCCGTGGGCTTCGACGGCCATCTTGCAGAAGGTGAGGCCGAGGCCGGTGGACATCTTCCGCCCGGCTTGGCGAGACTCCACCTGGGCGAATCTGTCGAAAACCTTTTCCAGGTACTCCTCCGGTATGCCCTCGCCCGTGTCTCTGACGGCCACGAGCACGTCTTCGTCCTCGCCCGAATGCGATGCGACTATTGAGATTGCGCCGCCTCGCGGCGTGAACTTGATGGCGTTCCCCAGCAGGTTGACCAAAACGCGATCCACTTTCTCTCTGTCCACATATAGGGCCGGCAGGTCCGGAGGCGGCTCGGTGGCGAGTGCAATGTCCCGATCTTCGACCAAGTAGTGCACTTGCTCAACGGCGGCATCCACTATGCTCCGGAGCTGTACCGGCTCGCGATTAAGCGCGATCCCCTCGGCCCGCATCTTATCGACGTCCAGCAAGTCGTTGACCAAGCCCAGAAGACGCTTGGCGTTCCGCAGCGAGAGTTCGACGAACTCTTTCGCAGGGTCGTCCAGAGGGCCAAGCGAGCCGACGTACAAGCTCCACAGTGAGCCGATTATCGCCGTCAGCGGCGTGCGGAGATCATGGACGATCATGTGAGTGAGATAGTCTCGGGTCTTCTCCAGTTCCTGAACCTGGCGCGCCTGCAAAGTATCATTCGCAGCGCGGACGACCAACCCGGCAATGGTATGCAGCAGCTTCGCGACCGACAGGATGTCCTCGCGAGACATGACGGTGGCGTTCTCGGCCGCCGTCACGCACGCCTCGGGGTCGAGGCCCCTCTCCTTCGCCATCCTCCGATACTGTTCGAGATCGGGCACGGAGTCCAGAGCACGGCCAAACAGGCCATATCCCAGAACCTGCCCCTGCAGCTCAATGGGAACAACAGCGTCGAGAAAGCCCATCGGACACGTTTCAATGACCGGCTCTCCCGTATGCTGCGTTCTGAGCTGGGTCTCTCTCATGGTCCGCTCGCGCGCCGTGGCGCGCTCGCAGCAGAGGCACCTGACTGCCTCCGCCTCCGGACTTCCTTGAAGGAAAGCAAAGCAGAACCGTGTCGGATCTTCTACTTCCGTGACCGGCTGCCCCTCAGAGTTCGTGAAGAGGAGCGGCATGCCAACACACGCCTCAAACGTGGAGCGGAGGGCATCCAGCGTCTCCCGGCCCACGAGGTCTACCAGGGAGAGATCGATGTCGTTGTTGTCGCTCATCCTCGTACTTCTTCCCTGCAACATGGCTGCTGTTGGTGGAATGCGCCGCATTCTCCTCTGGCCCGATTCCGTAGAGGCCATGTCACAGCCTGCGTAGCGGGGCGGCGCAAGATGGTTGCAAGGCGACGTTGCCACGGAGATGCGCGCCTCTGCCGCACGCCTGTTGCGACAGAGCGTCACCTCCGCCAGCGGACGACCGCATCCAGGCTACAATACCACTGCGGCCTGCAGCACCGCGAGGAGCCAGAACCTATCTTGTGTCGGATTTGCAAGCGATCCTTGACATCGAACGCATGTTTGTGTATACTGGCAGTCAAACAGATGTTCGATGGCCGCTTGGATGCAAGGAGGCAATCCAGCAATGAGCCGCCGCATGGACAGCTACGATGACCAACGCTGCGCCCGGGCCTGCATAGATGGAAAACTGTTTTCCGCAGATGGGTGGGGCGGGGTCCGCGTCACGGTACGTTTGGGCTCGGCTCGACCCGTAGCCCGGTTTCTCGAATCGACCGGGCAAGAGCCTCTCGAGGGCCACCTGCTCGGCATCGAGGAGGCGCTGTTAATGGCAAAGGAGATGGGTGCAGCCAAAGTGCTCGTCTTCTGCGAGAATGAGGCGGCAGCGGAGTTAGCCGCGGAAACGGCGGATGTTCCTGCCCGGCTCCTGCCGCTGCATTTCCGCATTCGCGCTTTGATGAACCAGTTCCATCGAGCTGCCATCGCTCCTGCAGGTACGATCTCACGGCCCCCAGGCCCGTGTGCTCTGGGAGAGTTCAGTGCTGCCGAGGTGCGTCTGCTTGGCCGGCCGCGCAACCTCTCCCTCTTCCCGGCGCTGCAAGCCTGACCAGGCAAGAGCGGCTGGAGTCCTGCCGCATCGGTGGCCGAGTCACGCGCGCGGGCGCGCGGTGATTGAGGGGAAGCCAAACCAGCCAGGCTCCATTGCGTGCCTGCGTGGTGCCGCCTTCGACGACTCCGGACGATCACCTCGGGATTGCACAGGTCGGTTGGGCGGTTGTGTCGTCAGCGGAGCGGTCAGGCCGTCCGGAGGCAGTTATGCATGGCGCGAGGAGTGGCAGGCTGGGAAGCCTGCGCTCCCAGGGCCCGCGCTGCGTGGATCACACGATCGCCAGCTCTACGGTGGCAAGCCTGGGCGACCGTGATCGTGGGCATCGGTGACAAGAACCTGACGCGGGTGAGGATCTGCGCAGGGAGGTCTCGCGTGGGCCGGCGTGGTAGAATTCCGGGGACACCACACTTAATTCTTGGCTCGCGCGTTGGGCGGGCCTTTGGGGCCCGCCGGGTGGCGACCCAGGTCGCGTCGAAGCGCTGACCGACCGACTCAGATCACAGGAAGCTCGTCGAGCAAGTACCGCCACACGTGCCCCCCGGACGGCACCACGGCCGCTGGCGAGCAGAGATGTGGACTTTCCCCCTGACAAACACCTATCATGAATGTCCCTGGAATCGTATGCGGAGTCGTGCGGAGTGCCTATGGGCTGTCGCGGTGCGGGCCTGATCGTCGCCGGAGGTCGTAGCCGTACTTCTGAGCCCGCAGCTCGAACGCTTGCTCGCTACCCTCCATGATGTCCGTCACCTCCTTTATCACCTCATCCCGGTCAATGCTTCCCTGCACGGTCGCGCGGCCTCTGTTCTTCGAGACCGCCTCCAGGACCACGATCTGCTCAGCGTCCCCGGAGACAGGTATATTGGGGTTGTGGGTAGCCGCTATTACCTGACGCTGCTCCTTCAGTGATCGCAGTACGTCCACCACAACGTCGAAGACAAGGCGGTTGTCAAGGTTGTCCTCTGGCTGGTCGATTATGAGGGGCTCGTTGCCCTGCAAGAGGATGATGGGTACCAGAGCTGTACAGCGCTGCCCCGGCGACAACTCCTCGATGGGCTCTTCGCCGAGACAGATCACGGGTCGATCCTCTATCTCAAGCTCCTGCAGTCGCAGGAGCTGTTCAAGCCTTGCGTCATCGTACCACTCGTCATCGTCGAAAGGACTCAAGTGCTCTATTACGCGCTCGGCGTGCGAAACGGAGATTCCGCTCGCTTGCTCTCCCGAGTCAATGCCAAGTGCTGCGGCGTCGCGCTCGATAACCGCCCGGGCAAAGTCAGCTGGCAGCAAGTGCTGAGCAATCTGCTGCGGGTACTCGCTCTCGCGCCAACTCCGAATGCCCACTCTGTAGAGCAAGCCCGGCTCCCCTGCTTCACCCGCTCCCAGGCGTACGGCGAAGGCCTCCCGATCTCCGTCGGGTATCAGGTCCACTGAGACGCTCACGCGCCCGCTCAGCTCCCCCAAGTCCGCGTTTATGCCGCGCACCTTCTCCGCTCTCTTATCCGAGACGGCGCGCCTCGCCTTGCGGAGATGCTCAACCAGCACCTCCCACCGGGCGCCCAGCAGTTCCTCCACGCGTCGCTTTCCTTTCTCGATCTGCTTCTGCGTCCGCTCCATCTCAGAGACTCGCGTCTTCAACTCCGCACGCTGCCCAACGCGACGCACCACGTCCTCCTCGCTCATGTCCCCTCGCTCAAGCTCCTCCCCGTAGATACTCCGGGCCTTCTCCAGCAAGGTCCCCCTCGCGGCATCGAGAGCCTCCCCAATGGCGTTGCTCTCGCCGTCCAGGATCTGCCGTATCCGGGCGATCGAGCCCAATAATCTGTCGTAGTGGCGCTGCGCCTGCGCCGCAAGCTCTCGTATTTGGTCCGACTTACTGGCGAGGGTCTCGCCCTCGATCTCACGCTCCTCCAGTGCCTCTACCGCCTCTGTCAGCCACTCGCCGATTGCTCCTTCCACGTCCCGCTGATCGCCCCCCGCATCCAGGAACGACGCTTCGATCTGGTCGAGCCTCTCAATACCCCCAGTGAGGATGGCATCCCCCTTCTGCGCCGCGTCTACCTCTTCGAAAATCTGCTGCATCTCGGGAGTCTCGATGGCACGGAGTTCCCTCCGCCAGTCCGGGAGCTCCCTGACCTTCGGTGTGAGGCTGCGCACCAACCTCACCTCTCGCAGGATCTCCTCGGCGTCCAGGCGCAGGGCCTCCAGGTGCTCCTCGCGCGCGGCCTTCAAGGGCTCCAACTCCGGGATAAATGCGTCGAGCAGCCTCCTCTGGTTGGCACAGTCCGTTGCTAGAGCCTCGATTTCCGACCACCCAAACAGCCTTATGCGCGTCCAGTTCGACGACCCCACGTCCACATCTGTCTCCCTCCCGTCGACCCGGAAGCACTGCGTTGGGAGGCTATCGGGTCCCTTGTAACGTCGAGTCAGCACCAGGCCCTGGCCGTCGGGGCGGCGTAGTAGGACTCGGACCTCTGTTCCGGCCAGCGTCTTAGCCTGCCTCCTTTCTACGTCGACGCGCAGGCGGTCCTCCTCAATTGCATCCAGCGGAAGCATGAACGCAAAGCGCAATGCGTCGATCACCGCCGACTTGCCAGCGCCACGCCCGCCGATCAAGCACGTCAGGTTGTCCGCGAACCCGATCGTCTCTCTGCGGAAGAAGCCAACGCCGTCCTCTGCCGCGTCCGCCGGGCCGAAGTGGACTCCGGCCATGATCGTGTTGGCGCCCTTCTCTTCCTCGAACCGTATCCGCGTGAGCGGATCCTGAAGGGCCCTCCGTACACCCTCAAGGCTCACCTCTCCCATCCTGAGATACGTTGTGTGGCCCCGCATGCCCACGTCACTGGGGGAGTGGGCGTCCGAACATAGGACGCAGGCAATGGGCTGAATGCCAAGAGGCGAGCAGTGCAGTGCGGCGTAGTGCTGGGCGTCCATCGGCTTCTGGATCTCGACGCCATCGAACTGCGCCTCGGCCAGGAAGCGGAGCAGTCTCTCCTGGAGCTTGTCATCGACCTCAGCGTGTCCCTCCCTGAGTCGATCCAACCGTCGCTCTTCGTCATCAGTTCGGTCTCCCTTGGCCATCAGGCGCGCGATCTCCCTGCGCATGGACAGGCTCTCGATACTGCTCCCTCGCACGTACTCTCGTATGCCTCGCTTCGTGTTTGCGTGCGCCGCTATGCATATTCCCCCGCCCTCGTGAATTCGCTTGAGGAGTTGGCTGACCTGAAGGCTCGTGACCCTGGCGTCCTCATCCCGCGTGTTGTATGGCGCCATCCCTGAGCCAAGGAATATCCGCTCGATGTCCTCAGGAGCGGTTTGGCCGGGGAAGATGGCCACCAGATGCACTGTATTGGGGTCCAACTCGGCACACTGGACCGAGATCTCAACGCCAGGCAGCACGAGTGGCCGGCCTTTGGCTTGGCCGGCGATCTGGCAAGCAGCGCGGCACTTGTTGTGGTCCGTGATCGCAACTATGTCGAGCCCCCGTTCGCCCAGCCTGGCTTGCGCGAGGAAATCGTCTGGAGTGTCGATATCGTGTGCCGAAGCTGGGATCGGATCGCCCGGGGCTCCCGGGATCTTTCGCGGGAAATCGTGCGATTCGTAGGTGTGCACGTGGAGATCCGCCTTGCGAAAGAAGGCTGCGTGCTGCAACGCCTTGTCCACGGCCTCAACAAAGTCGGTGAACATCGCGTGCTTCCCCCTCCACGACTGGCCCGGTGCGCCCGCCCCAGGGGACTCCGGGGACATGATTCCGGATTGCCGGGACATAATCATCATCCCCGACCCCAGCACCAACGCCCCGCGCCTCCGTCACGCTAACACTGTACCACAATCCCACGTGCTGCGCAAGATATAGGACCGGACGTAGGATTCGTGGTTTCCCAGGTTCGCGGTTCGAGGTTCAAGGTTCTGGGTTGACGGCGATGGCAAGGCGCACGGGGCAGGCGCTGCTCGGGGTACACGGAGGTGAGGAGCGTCCGGCGCCACCACGTCAGCCACCTCGCCGGGAGGCACATATTCGCTCCCCGAAGCGTTCGGTGAAACGGTGGATACGGCAGAGGCGGGAGCGGGCGGCGACCCGGCGCTACAATCCCACCGCGGCCTATGCGATGGCGAGAGACCTGAATGTGCCTGCTGTCCTCGTGTGATGATGCCCTGCCTCCTTCATCGCGAGGCGGCGGATGGTGTATAATGCGCTCCCGTGGTATCATGAGTGTACACAGTGTTGGAGGTCGGAAGTAGTATGCCCGCGCCTGCATGTCGGCGCTGTTTGTTTCTTGTGCTGTCCGTGATCGCGAGCCTCGGCGCGCGCCCTCTCGCCGCCGCAAATCGTCACGAGCCGGCCCTGCAGACACGCCCCTGGCGCATAGCCGTTGGAGGGGCGTGGGCAACCGGCTATATGGGGTTGCTCGCCCGCCATGGGATGCCGCGGGAACGGCTCCTGAACACCCAGCTCGCCGATGTGTCTGTGCTCAAGAGGTATGACATCGTCATCGTCACTGACGCCCGCAGGGCGAGGACTGGCCCGGCCATATCGCAGGCGCTGGAGCAGTATGTCCGGGAGGGCGGCATTGCCATTATTGAGCCGACCGCGATGTTACCGCAGAACGCCCTTCGGGCCGTGCGTGTCGCGATAGGCAAGGACGCCGGCCTCGTTTTCGTCGATTCGCGTCATCCCATCAGCAAGGAACTGGCATCTCGTGGCACCATTCCGACGCGGGGTTGGTCCGTTGTCGCGCTCCTCCCGCAGGACGAACCAGACGTGCGGATCCTGGCGCGGTTCATCGGCGGGAGCATCAGAGTCCCTCGGACTCGCGATCGAGGAAGGTCCTTGACTGACGCGCCCGCCGTACTGCTGAAGCCCCTGGGCAACGGACAGCTTCTCTACGTTGGCATCGGTGTGAGCCGCATGCTGGCGCTTCGCGGCCCGATCCTCGAGGACTTCATCCTGGCTACCCTGCGCTATTTCAGCGAGGGCCAACTCGTGCCGCGTTTCGCCGCCGCCGGCTCAAGAGCTGCCGTCACCGCGCCGGCACGTGCCGGTCGGCAGCCTCGGCCCGACGCTCCCGCCCCTCCGGGCGGCGAGCAGGAGCCCGTGCCGGGCGGTTTCGAGCTGATCCAATCCGAGCTGCCCGTCGCTGAATTCAATCTGACTGCCACCGTACGGCACGGCAGCGAGGCCGAAGTGCTGTTCGATTACTGGAACACCCGCTGGCACCGGTCGCTGTGGATTGGCAACGGGGAAGTCGAGCTGCGAAAGATCGCGGACGGTCAGAGCCGGAGCGTCCGCCGCGGCCTGTTGCCCGCGGACGAGCCAGAGCCGGATCTGCTCATCAAGCGACGCAGCGGGCGTCTGACCGTTGTAGTGGGACAGCATGCCGTTCTGACGGCCGCGGACGGCCTGCCCTGGCAGGGCGCGGTAGCCTGTCGCAATCTCAACAATGCCGAGCTGATGCCCGTTGTGCCGGTGTATTTCACCGACGATTTCACGCGACGCGAGGGCGATTTCGGCGGCTGGGATACGACGGCGGGAAGCTGGAAGGTGGACAGCACTGAGGGCTCGCCCCACAAGGGCGCCAATCCGTTCTCCTACCAGTTCAGCACCGCCAGCCAGGCCATCGCAACGACGGGACACTGGTTCTGGGACGACTACGCCTTCGGCGCCGCCGCGAAATGGACCGGCGGGCCGGCGGGGCTGTGCTTCCATTATGACGACCCGCGGAACTACCTGCTCCTGGAGGTGCGGCCGAGCGGCTCCGGAGGCACCGGCGGCACGGCGAGCATCGTCCGGGTGAAGGACAACGCGCGCGAGACACTGGCCCAGCGCCCGCTCCAGTGCCAGCGCGACCAGTGGTATCGGCTCGGGGTGTGGGTGTCAGGGGGATGGATATCAGGGATGCTCGATGGCCGGATCGTGGTCGAAGCCGACGATGTCGTCCGCGGGCAGGGGCGAGTGGGCCTCTATGCAGACGGCGCGAGCGGGCACTTCGACGATGTGGCGGTGACTCCGTACCGGGCCATCGTGCAGCGCGCGGCCGCCGACCTCCTCGATGATCTCGAGGTCGTTTCGGGCAAGTGGTCCGGCGGCGAGGAGCCGGTGCTACAAGGGCAGGGCAAGCGAAATGCCCCGGCGAGAGCGATCTCGGGTCGGCGAGACTGGGATCGCGTGTCGTGCTCGGCCAGGATCCGTCCGCGGGGCGGCGATGCCGGATTCTGCCTCCGCTACGAGGATGAGGACAACTACTATTTGCTGCTCGTCCGTGGCGCGCGCAAAGGCGTGGTCCGACTCGTTCGAGTCGCAGACGGGCGACCCAAGGTCATGGCGCAGAAGCGGCATCAGGGCAACGACGACGGGTGGTGGGATCTGCGTGCAGAGCTCCGAGGGCCGCGCATCACCGGGCTGGTTGACGGCCAGCCGGTGATCGACGTCGTCGAGGCGCCCGGGTGGCCCGGCGGCGTTGGCCTGTGCGTGCGGGGGCAGAAGGCGGCCGAGTTCAGCAACCTTCGCATCGTGCCACTGAACCAGGAGCTGCAGATCGCCGACCCTCCGACGCCGGACTTCGCGGGGATCGTTGACCGGCACACTTGGGCCGGAACGGCCGGGGCCTGGCTGCCGCAGCCGGTGGCCGTTGGCCGCTTCTGGCACAACGCCAGCTTCCCGGGCGATGTGCGGCTCAACGTCGGCATTCACCGCGAAGAGGCAGCGAAGGTGTGTGCCTGGGCCATCCTCGGCGACGGCTCACATTCGCACGCCGGCTACACCCTCGAGGCCGCCCATACGTGGGGCAGCGGGCGTGTCGGCCTCCTGCTGTATCGTGACGGCGAGAGCATCGCCACGGGCGCGGCCACCATTGAGCGCTCGGCGCGCGCGTTCCTGCTGCAGCTCGAGCGGGCCGGCGACGGCATCATCGGTGGCGTGAACGGCGAGGCGCTCATCGCTTACAACGACCCGCAGCCCCTGCAGGGAAACGATCGGCTCGGCCTCGAGACAACGGGAACGCGGCTGTGTCCCGACGACATCGCGGTGCAGAGCGCCCACGTCAGGACGCACATATTCGCCGATGCGCCGGTGGATTGGCTCGTCGAGAGTGGCACATGGGAGATCGCCCGGCGTTGGGACTGCCAGAAGGAGTGGACGTGGTTCGCCGGCTGGAGCGACGAGATGGCCACCATCAGGAACAAACATCGCTTCGCCGGAGACCTGTACGTGGACGTGTACGTCGGCCCGAAGATGATGGCCAGTGACAGCCCGGATCTGCCCGCCCGGCCGCTGGCCAATGCCGCCCTCGCCCCGCTCGTGGTGCGCAACCGCCGCTACCGGGAGGAGCTGTCGGACATCTTCATCCGCATCTGTCGCCGAGCGGACGACCCGGACTCCGGGTACATCTTCGTCATCGCCAGTCAAGAGCATCCCGGAGCCGCCCTCACGAAGGATGGGCGCGTCGTCGCCGAGGCGCCGGAGTTCCGCATTCCCCAGGCCGGGATACACAACGATTGGGTGGACCTCGCGGTCAAGAAGTCGGGGGACATCGTCGGCCTCTACTGCTTCGGCCAGCCGGTCATAGAGTACACGGACCCGACCCCGCTGCCGGCGGGCTACGTATCCATCGGCACCTACCACAACGCCATTCTGATCCCCAGGATTACCATCTACGGACGGGAAGAACGCGAGGAGCCGGCGGACGAAGCTACCGCTCGCGGCCGGCGGGCGACCTGAGCCTCAGAGCCGGGCCGCCTACCCTCCCGTCCACACAAAGGCCCCGAGATCCACGCGGCCCGGCGAGCGGCGCGCCCCGCTGTGGTCCGCCCGCGGGGCATAGTCCGGCGAGCCGGCTCCGATGCACGGCGAGTCGGCGCGCAGGCGATAGTCGCCCTCGGCCGGGTTCACGAAGAGCGGATCGGCGACCAGGGAATGGGCGTCCTGACCGGAGGCCTGTTGATACTCCGCGAGGTCGGCATACGTGCCTCGTCCGCGCAGGCGAACATAGGGCGCGGGCGCAGCTCGATAGTACAGATTGTGGTCTGCCACATACGTTGAGCCCTCGGCCACGTCCAGCAGCCACGGCGGCAGGGAGCCTTCCAGAGCGGCCACGATGTTGTTGAACACGGCGATGTCGTGCGCTCGCTCGGTGCCCGTGCCGATTTTGATCGTGGCGCCGTCGGCGAGCGTGTTGTGGACGATGCGCACCGAGCGGGTCGAGTAGGCGATCACGCCGCCTCCGCCGAGGATGAGGTTATTGGCAACGACCGACCCGGCCTTGCCGCGGATAACGGAGATGGCGCACTCCTCAAGTGAGTTCGCCTCCAGCCGCACGATGCCGTCCCCGTGCGCCAGAATGCCGGCCTGCGCGACGCGCGATATGCGATTGCGGCGAACCAGCACCGGAGCGCCGCGCTTGATGTCGATGCCGTCCTCGCCGGGGATGTCGTGGATGATATTGCCCTCGACGATGATGCCGTACCCGAAGTTCTCAAGCTGTATTCCGTCCTCGTTCGGCCCACCGGTGCGCGGCCTGTTGATGTGGTGGATCTCGTTGCCGCGCAGCGTGATGTCGCGGCCCCCATCGAGCACCTTGATGCCGTGACCGCCGCAGATACTGATCTCGTTGTTCTCGATCAGTGCCTCCCGCACGTCGTACCGGATCCGGATGCCCTCTATGTCGGCGTTCTTCACCCGGCAGTTGCGGACGACGTTGCCCAACAGAGAGTCAGGCGGATCGCGCTGTATCTTGATGCCCCACGCGGCGCCATCGGCATCCACCGTCAGGCCATCGAGGACGATGTAGCTTTCGTCCACCAGGATCGGGCCGACGACGACTTCGTCCGACTCATGGCGTGCCAGTACAATGGGACCGGTCGGCCTGCCGCTCCGCACGGTGCCGAAGCCCGCATACGTCCCGGCGTGGATCAGCACGGTGTCTCCAGGGCCCGCCGCCTCCACCGCCTGCGCCAGCGACTGCCATGGCGCCTCGAGCATGCCCGAAGCATCATCGGCACCATCCGGAGCCACGTGAAATGTGGCGCCGTGAGCCGCCACAGCGCAGCACACTATCACGGCCGTAAGCCATGTCCTGCCCACGCAGCGTACTGACATATGGGAGTGCTCCTCAGGATTGACAACGGGGGCAATAGAACGTGCTGCGCCCGCATTGCGCGATCCGGACGATCCGGCCCCGGCACTTGCGCCGCAGACATCGTTTCCCCTCGCGGCCGTAGACTCGCAGCATCCGCGCGAAACCGCCGGATCTCCCATTCATGGTGCGGAATGCCGAGATGGTAGTGCCCTCCCTCTCGATGGCGCGCCGAAGGATGGCCACAATGGCGCGCCATAGCGACTTTGCCTGCCGCGGCGAGACGTCGCCGCACGGGCGAAGCGGCGAGATGCGGGCACGATGGAGGGCCTCGGCCGCGTAGATGTTTCCCAGACCCGCAACGTAACGCTGATCCAGCAGAAAGGGCTTTATGGGGCGCTCTCGGCCAACGAGCATGGCGTGGAGTGCGGCGCCGTCCACGCCATCCAGGAGAGCGTCGCGGCCGACGTTCTTCATCAACCGCGACTCACTCACGGCGTCCGCGCGGCACAGCTCGATCCGCCCAAGCGTCCGCACGTCCGACAGCACCAGCCGTCGCAAGCTGCCATCTCGTGCGGCGAAGTCGAACACCATGCGTACGTGCGGCGAGAGTTCCGTCTCTGCCGACTCCGCGAGTATCGTTCCGCTCATCCGAAAGTGTATCAGCAGCGCCCAGGGCCCGAAGTGCAAGACCAGCACCTTTCCGTGTCGGCTGGTGGCCGTCAAGTCCTGACCCTCGAGGGCGCGGATGATGGTCAGTGGCTTCTGGGGTCGCACCATCCCCCGATGCAGAATGCGCAGCCGCTTCAGGCGCAGGCCAACGGCGCAGCGGGCAACCTGTCGCCGGATTGTCTCGACCTCGGGCAGTTCAGGCATCCTCAGCCGACTCCGCTCTATCTTCGGCTTCCATGCGCGCCCGAAGCTGCCCACATGCTGCCTCCGCCCCTCTACCCCGGGACGCCCGCAGAGTCGCGTTTACGCCCTCCTGCCTCAGCAGCTCGCAGAACGCGGCGCATCGCTGGCGCATTGGCGCACGGAAATCAGTGCCCGTTGCATTGTACGGGATAACATTCACGTGGCAGAGCATGTCCCGCAGTAGCTCGCCCACCCGCCGGGCGTCGCTGCGGCCGTCGTTCAACCCCGCTATGAGCACGTATTCGAAGCTCACGCGCCGATTCGTCAGCGCGATGTAGTCACGCACTGCCGCCAGTAGCTCCCGTACCGGGCAGCAGCGCCGGGGAATGAGCTGGCGGCGAAGCTTGTCCGTCGGCGCGTGGAGCGAGATGGCCAGGTTCACCTGCGGCTCATCCTCGGCGAACTGACGAATCCTCTTCGGCAGGCCGATCGTGGAGACGGTAATGGATCGGGCCCCGATCCCCATCTCGGTACGCAGCAAACGGATGGAGCGGACGGTGTGCTCGTAGTTGAGAAACGGCTCCCCCATGCCCATGTACACGACGTTGACAGAGGCCTGGGCAATGTCGTCATCGTCTGAAGAGTCCAGCGCGGTCAGTACCTGCTCGACGATGTGCCCGGCCGTCAGGTTCCCGTGGAAGCCTGACTGCCCCGACGCACAGAAGGCGCAGCCAACCGGACAGCCAATCTGCGTTGAGACGCAAATAGCAGTGCGGCCTCGTGACGGCATCCGCACGCATTCGGCGTAGCCGAGGCCCGGAAAGCGCAGGGCGAACTTGGTCACCTCGTCGTCGCTGCGCGTGACTCCGACCACTGTTGCAGCTCGGACGGCGAAGCTATTGGTCAGAGTCGCTCGGAGCGACTTGGGCAGATCGGTCATCTCATCGAAGCTCGATACGCCGCGTCGGTACATCCAGCGAGCCAATTGCCGGCCGCGCAGCGCCGGTTGCTGCATGCTCGCGGCGAGCTGTTCGAGCTGCTCCGTGCTCTTCCCGATCAGACACTCCATGCTACTGCCTCTGCACGGGGTGGAGCACCGCCGCACGGCGCGTCGCTACGCTGCGTGCCGAACGGACGTCGCTCCGCCGAGTCCCTGGATGCCGGGCCGACTTCGAGGGAGAGTAGCGCTTGCCACAGACTGGACAGGGGCCCAGCGGCACGACGTACTCACCGTTGGGCCACACCCCACAGTCGAGTCTCGAGCCCCTCTCCGCGACCGTGACGGGGCACTCCTGGTACATCTTGTGGAATGACTCGAACCCCTGGCAGCCGTCCGTCGTGCGCCCGCACTGCGCGCACTCGAACTTCGGCGACGGAAGCGGCCCGACTTTGAAGAAGTACCCCTGGAACCTCATCTTGCCGCGGCACTTGATGCACGTACTGCCATCGAGCTTACTGAAGTTGATTGGGCGAAACGTGGGATAGCGAGGTGCGTTTAGCTCGAAATTCCCCTCGAAGGAACGAGGTACGGCGACCACGCGCGGCAGGTCGAGCCCGGGCAGTTCGGCCGCGCGCAGGGCATACGGCACGACCGCCAGAAGACCCGGCGCCAGGCGAGACCTGCTTATCTGTCTTTTAGGCTCTTCCACGCCGCTCATGAACTGCAGGAAGATGCCCAGCACAATATAGGACAGCAGGAGATGGAGAATGGCGCCACCCGTGCGGCTCGCCCTCGAGGCCCGCTCACGAGGCTTCACCAGGCGCGTGCCGATAACGCCTCCCACGGTTGCCCCCACGGCGACCATAAGCACAAAACCCAGAGGCCCGGCGAAAAGATCGGGCAGCGCGAGGGTTTTGCGAACGAGCCACCAGCCGACCGGGTAAGCGACGATGCCGACGGCCAGGCCCGCGACAATGCAGCTCAGATCCAGCAGACCCGAGTGAATGCCTCGCTTTGCCCCCCAAGCCGCCGCCAGGGCCAACACCAGTACTATCAATACGTCAATGCCGTTCAGCGCGCCTACCTCCCTACTCCGGGCCCTCGGGCCGCGCCTGCGCCGCATTGCATCCATATCCCGGCCGACTGCCCGCCGGGCGGCCAAGCAGAGCGCACGCCGCCAAGGCCAACAGAGCGAGGTGCACTACTGCTTTCCGACGAAAGTATAGGTGACGGTGTTGTCGGTGTCAACGAAGCCAGCCACGGGTGAGAAGCGCCCATGCGATCTGACGTATCGGCGCCCACGGTTATTGCGCTCCTGACCGATTTCGGCACTTCTGACCCCTACGTCGGGATCATGAAGGGCGTCATCCTGGGGCTGTGTCCGACAGCGCAGATAGTGGACGTGTGCCACGAGGTCCCACCACACGACGTCCTGGCCGGCGTGCTCATGCTGCGCGGAGCGTATCGCTACTTCCCGAGTGGAACGGTGTTCGTCGCGGTGGTTGATCCGGGTGTAGGGAGCGCTCGGCGGGCAATAGCCGCCGAGGCCGACGGGCGCACTTTCGTGTGCCCCGACAACGGTCTCCTGAGCGGCGTCGCCAAGGAGACATCCATCGTCCGCGCTATTGAGCTGACGAATTCGGAATACTTTCTCCCACGCGTGAGCCGCACGTTTCACGGCCGGGACATATTCGCTCCCGTTGCGGCGCACGTCGCTACCGGCACGAAGCTGGATGTGTTGGGCCCGGAGATAGACGATCTCGTCACAATACCCCTCAGCGAGGCGGTGCGCACCGCGGACGGCTGGGAAGCCCGCGTCATCTACATCGACAGCTTCGGCAACGCGATCACGGACCTGCGGGAAGATGCAGTGAGGGACACGGACGTCAGGCAGCTCCGCCTCAGCGTTGCCGGGACCACCATAGTGGGCCTCAGCGAATCCTACGCCGCCGTGCGCGAGGGCGAGCCAGTGGCGCTGGTGGGCAGTTGGGGGTACGTCGAAATCGGCATCCGCGATGGCTCGGCCGCGGAGCGGCTGAGAGTTCGCAGAGGGGACGCCGTGACGGTCAGCTCGCGCCGTGTTGAAGCGTTAGAATAGCTCCGCGAATGCCCGGATTGGGAACGCCGACATGCCGCGCACCTTCGGCGGCACGGCGAAGAAGCGGAAGGCCCGGTTCAGGAGCCGGTCGAGGCCTCGCAGGCCCTCGACGATGAGGATGTCGCGCGGCAGCAGCGACGCGTGAGCGGGGCGACGAGGGTCGCGTCGGTCGTCTATGATGAGCGTGTCTATGCCCACCAGGCGCGCCCCTGCCTCAATCAGTCCCTCAGTTCCACGCCGTCCAACGAACGGGTGCTTCGCGTATTGCTCCTCCCCGTAATAGCGATCCCACCCGGTGCAGATGAGGACGGCCTTACCCCTAACGTCAAGCCCCTGCAGCAACTCGGGCACGTTGACCTCGCTCTCGGCCTCGGCGCCACGCGCATCGAGGCACACCCCATCCGCGATGACATCCGTCAGCTCCACCTGCGACACATCCGCACCGTGGGGCTTGAAGTGCAGCGGCACGTCCAGCCGCGTGCCGATGCTCCCGGACATGGCCACGTTCGTGATCATGCACGTGCAGCCGACGTAGCGATCGCTCCGCGCCGACTCTTCGTGTGACAGAGCCACAGACACTTCCGGCCGCCGGAGGCCGGGGAAAACGGGCATGTCCTCGCTCAGCGGGAAGCTGAGATCGATAAAGCGGCCTGCAGGCTCTGGCCCCTGGTTGCGGTTGGGTGGCATCCTTCCGCTCGCCCCGGAGTTCAGTGGCTCCCGCGCTTCTGCTCGATCAGGGCGGCTATCTCGCGGCCCTTCCTGATGCCGCACTCCATCTCCCTGTCCTGATCGTACTCGCGCTCGGCCGGGGGACGATCCGTCAGCTCCAGTTGCAGTACGCGCTCGTACCCCACCTCGGCCAGAGCAGCAGCCACATCGTCCCAATCGATGGTGCCCATGCCGGGCGGCATGTGGTCGTCGCGGACGCCCAGGTTGTCGTGAATGTGGGTCGTGTAGAGCTTGTCGCCGGCCATCCGGATGGCCCGTGCGGCGCCAAGGTCGCCTCGTGCCGCGTGGCCGGTGTCAACACAGATGCCCAAGCTCTCGGCGCTCACCAGCTCCACGAGCTCCAGTAGATACGCCATGTGTACCAGCGGAGCCCCGTTCTCAATGGTGAGCTCCATTCCCCGCTCTGCCGCGTCCTCGCACATCTTGGCGATAACATCGGCCTCCTGCGCGATGGGGTGCGGCTCTTCGGTGGCGCCCACTTTCCAGATGGGCGCCGGCCCGGCGTGGTACACGAGCACCTGCGCGCCCAGCGCGCCCGCGATGTCCAGGCACCGTCGTACCCTTCGGAGCGTCTCCCGCTGCTCATCGGCAGTGGCGATGCCCACCCCACCCGTGCTATGCGCCGACCATGGGCGGAGTCCAACAGACTTGGCGTGTTTCTTGATGGCCGTCGCGTCCTCCGAGCTGAGCTGGGCGACGTGGGAGTACTCGATGGCCTCGTAGCCGAGTGCGGCGATTCTGTCCAGCGCGAGGCAGATGGCCTCGCGGTCGAAGCTCTTCTCTTCGCCGAGTATGCCGTGCGGATAAAGGGTATTGCAGCCTATGGGCAACATGGCCACACGGTTCTGCGGGGCAGCAGGTTCCTCCTCCAAGCCAGGGCGCCACCGTCGCGAGTCAAAGCAGGAGGCAGCCGGCTTGCGGCGAAGTCACAGGCAACGGGGGGTCGCCTCGATCCTTTTGCAGGGAGCGCACGGAATGCTTCCGACCATCCGCATCGGAGATCACGACATCACCCGGCTCGTCATCGGCGGGAATCCCTTCAGCGGCGGCTCGCACTATTCGTCCGAGCTGGACAGGGCGTTCATCGACTACTACTCCAACGAGAACATGAAGCGCGCGCTCTTTGAGTGCGAGCGCTGTGGCCTCAACACCATGCAGTCGCGCGGCGACCGCCACATCATGCGCATGATCAACGAGTACCGCAACGAGGGCGGCAAGCTGCAGTGGATCGCGCAGACGGCCTCGGAGCTGCGGGATCTGCGGGTGAACGTTCGCCAGATCGCCGCCCGGGGCGCCATCGGTATCTATCACCACGGCACCCGCACGGACCAGCTCTGGTTCGATGGCCGAGTGGACGAGGTATGCGACCTGCTCAAGGTGATGCGCGAGCAGGGCGTACTGGTCGGGATCGGGACGCACCTCTTCGAGGTCATCGAATACGCCGAGGAGCACGAGTGGGACCTTGACTTCTACCTCGCCTGCTTCTACCGGCTCAGCGACAAGAAGCGCGAGAGCCCGGTTGTTGCCGGGGAGCACCAGCCGAAGGAGCGCTATGACGACGCTGACCGGGGGCGCATGGTCCGGACAATCCGGCAGACGCCGAAGCCGTGCTTTGCCTTCAAGATACTCGCCGCCAACCGCAAGTGTGGCTCGCCGGAGCAGGTGCAGGAGGCGTTCGAATTCGCCTTTGCCGACATCAAGCCGACGGACGCGGTCATCGTGGGGATGTATCAGGAGCACATCAATCAAGTGGAGATGAACGCGCGCATCGTGGCCGAGATCTGCGGAGGAACCACTGAGGCAGAGCACTGACCGCCCCTTCGAGGCGACGCGACAGGGCGGGTCACGCAGCCAAGAGGAATGCAGGCAAGGATGCCTGCGCTCCCAGGAGCCGCGCTACATCTCCAACAGCCTGGTAGCGGTGATGTGATCAGTGGCGAGAACGTTGATGAGCCCACCGCGCAGGGCGGCAAAGATCGGCAGATAGCGCGCCGGGTCGGCGCCGGCGATGCCGACTACGCGGCACCCTTGGCGCTTCGTCACCATCTCCCGCAGCGTTTCCAGCTCCATGCCTATCGGATAGGACGCGATGCCCTTGTGCGATACGCCGCGGCCGCGCTCGTCGAAGTACCAGCCACACATCTCCCCCACGGCGCCCGCGTCCACGAGTCGGGCTAATTCTTCCGGCTGAATGAAACCCTCGCGCACTGCCGTTGTGTCGGGACTCGCCGTGGCCATGCTCGTGATCGCTACGGTGGCGCGGCGGAGCGCCTCCAGCGTCTCCCCAACGAGCGGCAGTTCGGCCGCAATGTCGTGGTGCCGCCGTGTGCGCACGATGGCAGGCGCGGGAAGCCCCATATGTTGTCCGCCGTAGGCCATGGCGAAGTCCCGGGCAAGGCCGTTTGAGTCGAACAGGTCCATGCGGTGGCTTAAGCACCCAAGCATCGGCACGACGATAAGCGAGGGCAGGATCTTGGACGGCTGCAGATGCCGCATGACATTGCGCGTGTTGTAGCCCCAGGCAACGGCAAGCACGTCGTCGTCGGCGAGCACGTCGTCCAAATAGCGCGCGGCCGCCGCGGCGATCAGGTGCAGGAGCGAGTGCAGCGTTTCCTGATCCGGGATCTCCTCCCGACCCGGCGCCAGGATCACATCGCGCAGCTCAAAGCGCTCCCGCAGCCGCCGGCGCAGTTGCTCCAGATACTCCTGCCGCGTCGGCGGCACCACGGTGATCCTGACGATGCCGGCCTCCCTCGCGCCGGAGAGCAACCGGCTCACCTCCGGTCGGGACACGAATAGACGTCGTGCAACCTGCTGCTGCGACAGGCCATCCTCGTAGTACAACCTCGCGGCGCGGAGCATGAGGCTCTCTCTGTTTTCGGCTACTCGTCGCGTTGCCATCGCCCGCTTCCCCTCCTATCCTGGCCGCTGCTGGCTCATGGCGCTTCGCGCACAACTGTGCTGTGCCCGAAAAGTCCTGCACTTCTGTTCTTTGTTGGACAAATGTATTGACATTCCCTCTGACAATCACAATAATGTCGCGGCCCCAGATAGCATTGTGCTCTCCCAGCCGGCAGTGCGAGCCGAGAACCTGAGGCCGAGGAGTAGTACCTGGTTGCGTAAGTTCGTCTACGAAACCCGGCGGGGCAGGAATGCCCCGCCTACGCGGGTGGAGGCCGCAGCGCGGGCCTGGCGCTATCCAGCTCCGCGTGGGTCGGGCTTGCGCCTTCGCGGAGGACGTAGCTTCAGCGGAGTCCTCGGCGGAGTCCCTGCCAGCCCGACAGTTCTACTGCGGACCTATGCAAGTAGCTAGTAGTGTATAAGGGAGGCGATGTTTCGTGTCGGTCACGGCTGTCGTCGGCGGTCAGTGGGGTGACGAAGGCAAGGGCCGGGTAGTTGACCTGCTGGGGCAAGACGCAGACCTCATCATCCGCTTCAACGGCGGGGCGAACGCCGGCCACACCGTGATGAATGAGCTGGGCACATTCAAAATGCACCTGGTCCCGTGCGGCATATTCAACCCGCGCGCCACTGTGGTGATCGCCAACGGCGTCATGCTGGATCTTGAAGTCCTGGCGACCGAGCTGAACGAGATCATCGCCGCGGGCGTGGACGTAGAGAACCGACTGCTCATCTCACCCCGCTGCCACGTCGTCATGCCATATCACAAGCTCCTCGACGGGCTCTGCGAGGAGGCGAAGGGAGCCCAGAGCATCGGCACCACACGGCGGGGCATCGGGCCGGCCTTTGCCGACAAGGTGAGCTACAATGGCATCCGGCTGGCCGACATGGCCGACGATGATGTCTTTCGGGATAAGCTGGAGACACAGTTGCTGCTCAAGAACAAGCTGCTCGAAGCGCTTGGCGGCGAGGCGCTCGATGCCGACGAGATCCTCACCACATATCGCGAGCGTTATCAGGCGCTGGTGCCATTCATCTGCGAGCCATTCGATATCATCCAGGAGGCGATGGCCGGGGGCAGGCGTGTGCTGTTAGAGGGCGCACAGGGCGCAATGCTGGACACGGACTGGTCCGCGTATCCGTATTGCACCGCGGCATCGCCACTGGCGGGCGCATCAGCGGCGGGCGCCGGCATTCCCCCGACCAGGCTTGACGACATCATCTGCGTGGTCAAAGCCTACAGCACGCGGGTGGGCAATGGCCCCCTGCCGACGGAGCTGCACGGCGAGCAGGGAGACGCCCTGCGGGAAGCCGGTCAAGAGTACGGCGCCACCACCGGGCGCCCCCGGCGCTGTGGCTGGTTCGACGCCGAAGTGGTCCGCTTCACGTGCACTCTGAACGGCGCGACGGAGCTGGCTCTCACTCGGCTGGACGTGCTGGACAACTTCGAGACGCTCCGGATATCGACGGGCTACCGGCTGGATGGGCAGCCGGTGAGCTACGTAGCATGCGATGTCAGGATGCTGGAGCGCTGCGAGCCGGTGCTGGAGGAGCACGCCGGGTGGAAGTGCCCAACCGTAGATGTGCGCTCCTTTGGGGACCTTCCCGCGGCCGCCCAATCATATGTCGAGCGCATCGAGGAGCTGATCGGCGTACCCATCAAGACGGTCTGCGTCGGACCGGAGCGAGAGCAGCGCTTCAGCCGCGCGTGAGGGCCGGCCGATCGTGACGGCGTCGCCTCATTCGGCGCGCGAACGTGAGTCCAGGGCTTCGTCTGCTGCCTTGATCCAACTGGGGGTATTCTCGCCCGGGATCGGGATCGCCACGTGTTCTATGCCGGGGGAATCCCGCGGGAGGTGGCGCTCGAAGTCGCTCCGCTGCTCGGACTCGTCGGCAAACCCCAGCCCCAGGAATGCCGCAAGGCGCACGGCGACTTGGCGAAGCTGAGCGACCTGAGCCGGCCTTGCATGCCCAATGCTGATGAGTGGCGGGACGGCGTCGCCCCGCACTCGCTTCGTGCCGGCCCCCTCGCTATCAGGCACAAGCTGCACTGCCTGGCACCCCTGGCCTGAGAGTCTGACCTCGTGCACCACTTCATTGATCGTCGCCGGGCCGTACCGGTGATCAACGGTGTCGCCAGGCTTCAGGCGGTAGTGCCGGTAGTACGGCAGGACGGGGCGAACGCGCCGAACCAACAAGATCCGGCAGCCCCAGCCGGGTTCGTAGGAGATCAACGACAGCGTCGAGCGCCCTCTTATCCGCGTCGTGATGAGGCGACCCTGAACGTTGTCGGCCACGACGAAGTCTCGCCAACCCCGCACATGCGCCAGGAACACGCAGCCGACGACAACGGCGGCGACTGCGAAACAGATGAACATGACAGGTCGGAGGTCTGCCATGGACAGGCCCATGAGTACGGGCATGCCCGCTGTAGCCAGCCCCATGACCGTCAGGCCGGTACTTACGGCAGATCCGCGTAGAATCCAGAGCTGCCCATCGACGATGCGCGAGGGGATGTCGGGGATCGCATTTGTCCCCCCGCGAAATGAGGGCGGCCGCAGCTCGCCCAGTTGCACTCTGGCTCACCTCTGTCGCGGCACTACGCAGGAGTGTCGTTCGCCACAGGCTCCGCGTCCACGCGGCGGGGCCGGCGCCCGGCTATGCTGTAGGCAGTTTACCCACGCTCCCCGCCGGCGTCAATGTGAGTGGAGGACAACTTGCAGTCGCGGCGAAGCAGCCTCGCGTCGGTCCGAGACACATGCCCGCTGTTGCCTCAACCGCGTGGGCGGGCCATTCTTGGCCCGCGGCCTTTGTTGAGCGGACTCATGCAACTGAACACGAGCAGTTGCGGGCGCTTCGAAAGGGCGGCGTCCGGATGCACCAGCGCAGCGGCTATGACGGGCACACCCACACCTCTTTCTCCGACGGTCGCAATACGGTGGTGGAGAACGTTCGTGCCGCCGAGGCAGTCGGCCTCGAGTGCGTCGCCATCACGGATCACTTCTTCGAGCCGGGCGAGTGGTTCGATCGCATGTTGGCAGGCATCAACGTGGCGCGGCAGCGCTGCGACGTGCACGTTCTGGCTGGGGCGGAGGTAGTGATCATGAACACCGAGGGCGAAGTGTCCATCGGGCCTGAGGAAGCACACAAGCTCGAGATCGTGCTGGCCGACATCGGTGGTCGCACCTTGGGCATAGCCACCGATGCGCCGAGCACGAAGGCCCGCTTGCTGGACAATGTCACCACGTGCATGGTCAACGCCTGTCAGAATCCGCTCGTGCACGTCATTGCGCATCCATTCAACCTCGGCCGCTTCCCGTTGCCCGTCTACATCACCGACATTCCCAAGACCAGCCTCCGAAGCATCGCGCAAGCGTTCGTGGACACGGACACAGCGTTTGAGCTAATGAACCAAATGCACTGGTGGTTTCCTGATGTCCCGGTGGAGCGCTTCACCCGCGACTATGCTGAACTCGTGGGGCTGTTTGCGGCGGAGGGCGTGAAGTTCGTGCTCGGCAGCGACGCCCATTCAGCCGGCGCGGTCGGCAATCTACGGTGGGCTGTGAACCTGGTGCAGCTCGCGGAGATCCCGCCGCCACAGATCGTGAATCTGGGCAAGCTGCACTCAGAAAGCGGTGGGCGAAGGTGACGGGGGCGACGTGAGTGCCGGCGCGCGCACAGCAGAACGAGCCATACAGCGCACTGACGACGAGGCCAAAGCGGCCTCGGCACGCAGACGGGGTCTGTGGCTGGCGGCCATTGCCTGCCTGCTGTGGGGCAGTGTGCCACCGGCCGGCAAGTTTCTGTCTCTCTCAGGTGACATTGATCCCCTGGCGACCGCTCTTATCCGCTTTCTCGTGGCCGCGGGTGCGCTTTCAGCATACGGCGCCGGCCGCGACAGAGGCGCCCGCGTTCGCACGCGTCCGGCGGACTGGGTGGCCTTCGCCGCTCTGGGACTCACCGGCGTCTTCGGCCTCGGCTTCTTCGTTTTCACTGCTGCCGAGCTCACCACGTCGGTGAACGTAAGCGTCCTGCTGAACGCGAACCCCATTTTCATTTGCCTGCTCGCGATGCTCATCGGGGAGCGCGTCACGGCGGGGCGAACCGGCGGCACCGCGCTCGGGCTCGCGGGCTGTATCATCATCGTGCTCTACGGCTCACACGCCGGCCCGGCACAGCACGCAGGCACGACCCGGCATCTGGTGGGCGATCTGTGCGGCCTTGCCGCCGGCCTGAGCTGGGCAGTCTACACGGTCCTGGGCCGATGGCTGCGGACACGCTACGAGCCGCATCACTCCGTGACGGCGGCCATGGCTCTGGGCAGCCTCATGCTTCTGGTCGCCAGTGTCGCCACGGGTGCGCGCTTACAGCCCTCGTTGGCGGAGTGGGCTGTGCTCGTGTACCTCGGTCTGCTGCCGACTGCAGCCGGCTTCCTATTCTGGAGCTATGGCCTGCAACACGTTGATGCCAGCGTCATTGGCCCTCTGCAGTATATTGCGCCCGTCGCCGGCACAGTGCTTGGGTGGGCACTGTTCGGCGAGGCGATAACGCTCGGCTTCGTCGCGGGCGGCGCTCTCGTGCTCATCGGCATCGGCCTATCCACCCGACCACAGTAGACATGGCGGCACGGGCCGCATGGGGGAAGCATCGTGACCGGGCCGCAGCCGCGTGACATCGCTGAGAGCGCATCGCGGATGGCCACATCGACCCATGGGGGCGTCTTCTCGCGGCGACTGATCTGGTGGCTTCTCGGCCTCGGCTACGTCGGCATTGCCTGGGCGTTCTCCGTCATTCAGCCCCTCGGTCGCACTCCGGACGAGCCGTCACACATGGAGTACGTGCAGTTCCTGGCTGAGCGCGGGCGATTCCCGCTCTGGGAGCCAAGCGGCGGAGGTGAGGCCGGATACGAGTCGCAGCACCCGCCCCTGTACTATGCACTTATGGCCGGCCTTTATTCTGCGACCCGTGGACTCGAAGAGCGCTGGCGCTGGCACGTCCTGCGCTGGGCCACCATCGGGCTCGGATGTGCTCTGTTTGTCGTGTCCGCGCGACTGTTTCGCCGGGTATGGCCGCGAGAGCCTGCGCTCGCATGGTCCGCCACGGCCACCGCGCTTCTCATGCCCCTGACGATCCTGTACACGGGATACGTCAATCCCGATGCCTTGGCGCAGCTCTGCTGCGCGACGGCGCTGTGGCTGGCCGTGGAGACGGCGACGAGCGAACCACGCTTTGGCCGGGCGCTCTGGCTTGGCGCCGCAATCGGTCTCGGCTGCCTGGCGAAGCTCTCTGCAGCTCCGGCTCTGCTCGCTGCGCTGTTGGCCTATCGCCTGCAGAGCAGAGCCAACCGCTCGGCGGAAACGCGCCGCTCAGCAGGCGTCACATTCGGAGTCTGGCTGGCGGTGTGCGGGTGGTGGTATGCCCGCAACGCACTGCTGTATGGCACGCCGTTCATCCACACAACCGCGCCCTATGGCTCAGCGTTGGCCAATGTGCTGCGAGGGACCGGGGGACTCGGCTTTCTTGCCTGGCTGACTCTCAGAGAGACGTATCTGAGCTCGTGGCTCCAGCGTGGCTGGCTGCCGGCCGGGTGGCCGGAGTTCGCGCTGTACGGCCTCATCATCCTCGCGACTGTGACTGCCCTCGCAGGCCTCGTCCGCCGCGCGCGCGGGAGCCGGCTCTCCGAGCAGCGACGATCCCCTCTGGACGTCGCTCTGCACCTGGGTGGATGGCTGCTGGTGAGCGTCATCGTCGGGCACCAATTCGCCTATTGGTTTGCCGACGTGGAGTTCAACGCCGGCGGCCGGTACGTACTTGTCGCCATGCCGGTTATCGCTCTGGGGATCGTGGCCGGGACTTCGGCGCTGCTACGGGGGCGCTGGCTGCGGATTGCGCTCGCCGTGTGGCTCCTTGGCCTGGTCGTGATGAACGCCGCATCCGCCTACAACATCCTCACCGTCCTGAACCCCCGGTACGCCCCCGGTTGGCAGATCTTCCACTTCCCGCCCCAATAACTCCGCAGCGCCGCAGAATCAAACCGTGGCCTACCGGCGCCCTCCGGCACTGATCGCCCAGCAAGCGTGAACTGACGCACAGGCCGGTTTCCCGTCTCGCCCTCCGCTCGGCCGGCAGGCTGTCGCTCCTCACACTTCGAACCTTGCAAGTGCCAACCATTTGTGCTATCGTACGCCGTCCGTTCGGGAGAACGATGTCATCGGAAGTCCGTGAGGCAGTGATGCCTTCGGTCGCTGATCGGTGAGGATGTCAGACTATGCCTATGAGCAAATCCATGGCGAAGCGCCTTCGGCAATCGCTGAGACGCCGCGCCCGCAATCGTGCCGTGAAAACTCGCCTCCGCTCCACCACGCGAGCGGCGCTGGCGGCTGCGCAGGAGGGGCAAGGCGCCGAAGCGTCCGATGCCGCACGAGTCGCGATACGGCTGCTCGACAAGGCAGTCGGTAGGGGTGTCGTGAAAAAGCGCGCCGGCGCCCGGAGGAAGTCGCGCCTGGTGAAGCGGCTGCGGGCCCTGGCAGGTGACGAGGCGGCGGCCGCCGAAGCCCCGGCGGAAGAAGTAGCAGAGGAGGCGCCTGCCGAAGAGGAAGAAGGCGCAGAAGAGCCCGAACAGGAGCAATAAGGCCCTACACGTCCATCTCAAACGCATGGGGCCGACATGACGTCGGCCCCATTTGGTTTGCAGCGTTACCCCGGCCCGAGCCGCAGCGGCCCGTTCTGCGCGCCCCGAGACCTCGCTACTCCGCTGCCACCGGATTGGACAGCACACCTATCCCGTCGATCTCCGCCTCGACGAGATCCCCTGGCTGTAAACCTCTTGGAGGTTTGCGGGCGAATCCAACCCCTCCGGGCGTGCCCATGGAGATGACGTCACCGGGCTCGAGCGTAAGTATGGCGGATATGTACTCAATGATCTCAGCGATGCCCCAGATCATGTTTCCGGTGTTGTCTTCCTGCATTGTCTCGCCGTTGATCCGAAGGCGGATGGCGAGCCCCTCCGGATCGCTCATGCTTTCCCGATCGACCAGGCACGGTCCCATGGGCGCGAAGCCGTCCATCCACTTGCCATTGAGCCAGTCGAAGAACTTGTCCCACTCGCTCGTCTCGGCGCGCTCCCTGATGCGTAGGCGGCGCTCCGATATGTCGTTCAGGATGGTGTAGCCGGCCACATACTGGTGCGCGTCGGCGGCTTTGATGTATTTGCCCCTCTTGCCGATCACCACCGCCAGCTCCACCTCATAGTCAATGAACTGCCCCACTTCGGGCAGCTTTATGGGCGCCTGCGGGCCCAGAAGGGTCGTCGTCGGTGGCTTCATGAAGACGCGCGGGGTCGAGCGCTTGGTCTCGCCCATCTGCACGGCTTTCACACGTGAGCTTTCCCGAATGTGCGAGGCATAGTTGCCGGCGAGGGCAAAGAGCTTCCGCGGCTGAGATACCGGGGGCAGCAGCGTGACCTCCGACATAGGCCCGAGCAACTCATCATCACTGAGCTGGGCACTGGCCTCTCGCGCCGCGGCCATGGCTTCGTCGCCGCCATCGAGAAGCTCCCTCATTGTGTGCGCCACCGATCCAAGCGAGTAGAGCTCGTCGTCAACCAACGCCCCCAAGCACCCGGCCGGACACTCGCATTCGGGGGTGACGTAGCTGACCAGCTTCATCGTGTGCTACCCCTTCTTCCGACGATTACAGCGGCTCGCCGAGCCGCTCCAAACGTTGAAGCATCTTGGAAAGCGCCCCCGGCAGCAGATTAGCTCTCGAATCGGTCGTCGTCCTTGAGTGGGTCCTGCTCGCGGACGGCGCGGTTGAACCGGCGCAGTCGGCTCACAAAGATGAAGATGAGCGCGATCGGCACGACCGCGAGGGTGAGCACTTTGTACATTATGCTTTGGTTGATCGAATGCTCAGCCGGGAGAAACACCCACGGCCAGAATGCACCGATGGCGAGGATGATGACCGCCCACTCGATCTTCTCCCGCCACGGCATCCGCTCTTCTTCTAGTGGTTGTTGCCAGGGAAGCACCGTTTCCCACCTACCTCTGCCCCACGCCGCCCGGGTCCGCCCGAGCCGCAGCCCTCCACGTCCCACCGCGCAAACCGCATCAGATGCCGACTTGTTCGCTCGGCTCCTGCTGCCGGATAACGGTCAACGCCTCTGATATCGCGGCTCGCAGGCAGTCGCACAGCGGCAACTGTTCCGCATCGGTTTCGCCCTCTGCTACCGCCGGATTCACATCTGGGATGGCAAAGGGCTCCTCCTCGTCACCCTCCTCCGACCGACTCCCGTGCGCATCTCGGAACTCCCGCAGTCTCTCTTGCAGCTCATCGGCGGCAGGCTGCGCGCTGGCGATGAGAGGCCGATTTGCCTCGGCAGGCTTGTACCGAAACGTGTCGAGCCACGTCTCCTTCGCGGGCGCCAGCATGTAGCCTCGCTCGATGAGATGAGCCTCAATGAATGCGCGAATGTCGCCATAGACGCCCGCCCGCTTCCAGAATGACATCTCCGTCCGGATGCCGGCGATGGTGCTCTCGATTAGGTCCATCAAGGGAATCGCTGGGTCATTGTGTTGCGGCTTCTGGGCACGTGTCGCATGCGAGAGGAAGGCGGCCGCCAGCTTGTCGCACAACGGCGTGCGGGGGAACTCGCCGAGTTTCCGCCCAAATAAGGTCCAGCTCTTGTGCGGGAACGGCGGCATCAAGGTTGGGTCGGATTCGCGCACCTCGAAGTCAACGCAGCCGGCCACGTATAGCTCGCTGAGGGCCACGAACAGGATCTTCTCGGCCGCATCCTGTGGATCGACTTCCTCGGACGTGAGCGGCGCGATGCAGCGACTTCGCTGCCGCACAGCTCGAGCGCTGGGCATTGGCCGAACGAACTGGTGCGCAAAGAGGTATACCAGCGTCTCCGGCGTCGCCGGGCCCATCGGCTCCCGAGGCACTTGCCGCTCCTCATCGGAGCTCGGCGCCGGACTGCGTGCCGCCCGGGCAGCCAACGCACGCTCGAGCAGCACCAACAGAACTGTGCCGACCACTACAACGCCGGCGACGATGATGACGGTAACCACTGCAGCGTTTCCTCACACCGGCCGCGGGCGTTGTCGCTATGAATGCGCTCCACGCTCCCACGGCGCACCGGAACAGTGGCGTCGGAGCATTCTCGCCCACTGGCCGGATTATAGCAGGTGAGCCCTATTCCGCCAAGCCGCTCGCCAACGGGCGGCGGCGTCACCGTGCACAACACAACCGCACCGGCGCTGAGGCCGGTGCGGCGCAGTTCTATCGCAGTGCCAGGGCAAGTACGCTACCACAGGTATGGTTACTGGTCCGAGTCCTCCTGCTCCTCCCCGGCCTCCGAAGACTCCGGCTCAGACGCTCTATCGTCAAGGACGATAGCGCCGGTCGCGATCTCGTGGATTGCAATCGTCAAGGGATTCGAGGACTCGCATTCCACCAGCGCAGTGGCGCCGTCGTTGAGTTGTCGTGCCCGCTTGGCCACCGCCTGCACGAGCTTGTAGCGATTCGGCACTAGCTTCAGTAGGTCCGCCATCTTAACGTCCGAATCGGGCATACATGTTCACCTCACCGTCGCGGACGCAAGAATGACGGGACCGACGTATACGCGCGATGAACCGCACCGCCTCGCCAACGAAATGTCCGCCGAGACGCGCGAGAAGTATTCCGAGAGGAAACATCCGCGAACATACCACAATAGAACGCTGCAGGCAAGCGTCCAAACCAACCAAATGGACGTGCAACAACGCACGCCCGGACGGGGGCCGCGCGCCAGGTAACGTTCCGTGCTGTAGTCAATCCACAGGTTTATAACGCTCGCGACGGCTGAGAGGTTCACGGTCTGCACGCAGTTTTCGAAAAAAGGCGCGGGCGACGCTTCTTGGACCCGGCGACGCTGTCCCGTGAATTCTCGCCCGACAGGCCGCTAATCCTACAACCGTGCTTGTCCAGTCATGTCATTCTGAGGGCAGTGAAACGGAGCGAAGAATCTCGCTTTTGACACGAAAAGGGGCGCCGGGGGCCGAGATTCTTCGTCGCTTCGCTCCTCAGAATGACAAGCACGGTTGTAGTATTAAGAACACGCTCGCGCTACTTTGGGAGGATACAGGCGCTGTCCTGTGGAACGGCGGCATAGACGACGCGGCCGACATGCCGCACGGAGCGGGCGAACGGGCGTCCGCTTTCTGGGAGGAGATGGCTGTGAGCTTCGCCGCCGCAATCGCTCTGGCGACTTTGCCCCTTGCAGCAGAAGCCCTCGAGCCGACCGAAGGCTATCTGCAGCAGTTCTCCCTCACCGTGCCGCGCGCGAAACGAGACCAGGTGCGGCTCGTCCTCGATGTGCCCGAGGAGGTGAAGCTGAGCTCCTGCCCCGTCACCTTCGGCGTGCCCTTCCCTCGAGGGGCTCTTGCGTCTGAGAAGCACATGCGGCTGCTCGAAAGCGGGCGCGAGGTTGCCGCAGCGATCCGCCCGACGGCAGCCTGGGAGCGGCCCGACGGCGACATCAAGTGGGTTCTCGTGGACGCCTCAGTTCAGCCGGGGCGCCGGTACACTCTGGAGTACGGCACCGAAGTGCAGCCGTCACAGCACGAAGGCGCCCTCAGTATTGAGGACGAGGGCGACGAGGTCACCGTGACGACCGGGCCGCTCCGGTTTGTGGTGAGTCGAAAAGCCGCCGGCATCATCCACGCTGCATGGCTCGACGACGATGGCGACGGGGGGTTCGCGGACGGCGAGATGATGGTTGCACCGGGGGCGAGCCGGGCGCCATTCATGGTGGACGACCGAGGTGCGGTCTTTCAGCTCTCCGCGGAGAGCGACTACACGGTGACCGTGGAGCAGGACGGGCCGCTGCACGCCATCATCAAAGTCGAGGGCTGGTTCTGGTCGTCCGAGGGCAGGAAGCTCTGCCAACACATCGCGCGGCTGCACGCGTACGCGGGGTACAGCTTCGTGCGCGTGGAGCACACCTTCGTGGTGGGGTACGATACGGAGAAGACGCGGCTGAGAGACATCGCGATCCCGCTCGCGCTGAACGTGGGCCCCGGCGCAGAGGCCACCTTCGGCCTCGCAGACGGTCAGACGGCACAGATGACCGGGCGAGGGCATTTAGTCCAGGACGCGGCCGACCACTTCAGCCTCAAGGACGCCTCCGGGACAGAGCTTGCATCAGGCGACAGAGCCGCCGGGTGGGCGGACGTCTCTGACGGTCGGGTTGGGCTGACGCTGGGCCTGCGGCACATGTGGCAGGAGTACCCGCGGGAGCTTGAAGTGCGCGAGCAGGAGATCGTCGCGCATCTCTGGCCTGCTCACCACAGCCGCTCCCTGGACTTCGACGCCCGGGCGGTGCTGGGGTCCGAACTGTATCGCGAGTGGGACAGGGTCTACCATCAGAGCTGGTACGAGGATGGTCTCGACCAATACGACCAAGCCTACGGGCTCGCGAAGACCAACGAGCTGCTTCTGTACTTCCATGGGCCGGACGCGAGCGATGGGCCGGATCTGTGTCGGACGCTCGATGAGCCGGTGATCGTGGCGCCGGCGCCGATGTGGATGTGCCGCTCCGGCGTGATGGGGCCGATACATCCCCGCGATACAAGGCGCTTCCCCGAGGTTGAGCGCAAGATGGACGCAGCCATGACGCGGCTCGAATGGCTGCGGGAGCATCTCGGGAACTACGGGATGATCGACTACGGCGACGTCAACTACAACCTGGCTCTGGAGGAGGAGAACAAGCGATGGCTGCCGCGTCCGTGGCGCCGCTTTGCCTCCCGCTTCTACGGCCACCCCGTCATGCCGTGGGTCCAGTTCATGCGGACGGGTGAACGGCGTTACCTGCAGTGGGGCGTGGACAACGCCCGGCACGTCATGGACATCGACATGTGCCACCTGACGAACGAAGAGCTGGAGAAGTACCGGGGCGGACGATACGGCGGCAACGGCGGCATACTGCACTATGCGGGCAACATCTACGACATCGGCTGCGATTCCCACGTTGACCATTTGCTCCTGTACTATTACCTGACGGGCTATCGGCGCGCCTGGGATGTGCTCCAGGAAGAGGCCGAGTTCTACCTCTGGAAGGACACGCAGCCGGGCGGGCACCTGCACCGGTACGCGCACCGGATGACCGGCGGGACCATGCGCACCATGATCTCGCTTTATCGGGCCACGTGGGACGAGCGTTACCTCAAGATCGCACAGCGCATGGCCGAGTTCTGCTACGAGAACCAGGATGAGGAGGGAGTGGTCCGACACGACGATGTCTACATGCTCCCGGGCATGTTGACGTACCACCAGAGCACCGGCGACGAACGCATGAGAGAGCTCATCCTGCGGTGCATGGATTACCAGAGCAGAGCGGGCCGAAACGAAACGGACCCGCGCTCTTTCGGCTTCTATGGGCTGAGCATGGCCTACTTCATGACGGGCGATGCGTCGTATCTGCGCTGGGCGGAGCGCTGGAAGCGGGAGTTCGTGCAGTGCGTCACGGAGGGCGACGATCCCCTCTGGTACGGACAGCCGCGAGGGCAGTGGGATTACTGCTATCTCACGCTGCACCTGCTCTACATGCCCTACTACCTGGCGGCCCTCGCCAGCCTGGAGCAACCGGTAGAGCCAATGGTGCGGTCCGAGGCGGTGACCAGCGGACCGATCCTTCTGATGCGTGAAGACGCGAAGCCCTTCCACGTGCTCGTCGAGTGGCTCTGCTACGACAGCCGATACTTCTCCGGGGTCGCCGTGGGGTGTCTGGCTCGCTACGTCGCGCGCCGTCCAACCGAAGCCCGCGTCGTCCTCAGAGGGCCAGACGGCGCGGAGGCGGCATCGGCCGCGGTGGACATGGCAGATGGCCGTCGCGCCGGCAAGGTCTCGCTCGACGCGCGGGCAGGCCCCCCGGGCACGTATCGAGTGGATATCCAGGACCCCGGGGATCTGCACTTCAAGCTTCGCCTGGCGTCCTCGGACCTGACCAAGGTTGGCTACGGTACGCAGGGCGAGTACCTCGGCATGGCGGACACATACTGTTTCTACGTTCCGCCAGAGGCGCAGAAGTTCGCGCTCTCATTCAAGACGCTGGCCCTACGCCGGGCAGTGCGGTTCGCGGTGTACGACTCCGCGGGGGAGCTTCGCAAGGACCAGGAGGTGCAATTCGGAGCCACTCCACCGGCCAGCTACACGGAGTGGGCGTTCGATGTGCCGCCTGCCCAGCGTGGCAAGCTCTGGCGCTTCCTCGTGACGCCGTCTCATCCCGATGTAGAGCAGACGTACCTCAGGTTCGAGAACGTCCCGCCCATCGTCTGGACGAGCCCTGAGGCTTTCTTCGTTCCGGACGAGGCCGCGGTGCGACCCCGTGATTGGCCCGCACCAATGCCCAAGCCCTACCCGGAGGCCGGTCAGGCGCTGCGCGTCGAGCCGGGCAAGCCACTGACCATCGCCCGCGGGGCAGCCCTCGGTGCGGGGCGCTACGAGAAGATTGATGCCCAGCAGGGCACCATTGAGCTCTGGTTCCGGCCCGAATGGCCACCGGACGACATCTCGGACCGCACGATCGCGCGCAGCGGGCAGATGCGGCTGTACCGTCGAAGTCGCATCGGGACGTACTTGAGCCTGGGCGGCATCCGCCAATCGGGCGTCATCACAGAACCGGGCCGATGGTATCACCTCGCCGCCACGTGGGACGCGGGCGCGCCCGGCCGTGAGCCAGAGCGACACCTCTTCATCAACGGCATCGAGACGGGGGCCATGATGTCGCCGGCGAAGACGCCTCTGGGGGATTGGACGGGAGACACGGTAAGAATCGGCGGCGAGGTCGCCTTCACCATCGACGACCTGCGGATCTCAGACGTAGTGCGCTACCACACGGACTTCGACCCGCCGACGCCGCCGGCCAAGGACGAGCACACACTCCTGCTTGAGACGTTCTGATGCGCCGGTGGGTCGCACTGATGTAGAGACGACCCGGCGGGTCGCCCCGCGCCACGCAGCGATGGCCGTGTCAAGCTCAGCCGCGCCCGGCGACGCTCTCCCGTGAACTCTCGCCCGACACGCCGTTAAGAATACGCTCGCGCTACTTTGGCAGAACGCGGGCGCCGCGCGTCTGATCGGCGTGGCGCGCGTTTGGGAAGTCTGCGGCAACCTGAGCGAGGAGCGCCGCCGGGTCATTCTCCATGGCGTAGATCTTCAGTCGCCACACGCGATCTTTCATCGGCGCACCGGCAGGCAGCCACCGCGGGTTGTTGTGCATGCAGTCGTGCCAGGCCTGGCACATGGATGTCGCGGAATCATTGGCGATGGCCGTCAGATGCTTCCCGTCCCGCGACACCGCGCCGATGACCGTGGTCGTGTAGCGGTCGGGGCTGTAGTCGGACCATGATTCGGGGCCGGCCTGGCGCACCTCCTGCCACTCGCCCACATAGACCTGCACCCACGGCGGGTTGTTCTTCGGGTCATCGGGCTCGCGCACGGGGATCTTCCTGCGTTCGGTCTCGTGGAGGAACGTCATTCCTTTGCGCGTGAAGATGAAGCAGCGCTTGATGAACTCGGGATACGGATCGGGCGCGCTGGCGAATCCGGGCGCGCGCCGAAGCTGCCAGCACAGGTTCGGCGTGCGGACGTTGTCGGGAAGCGGCCCCTCGGCTCCATCTTCCAGCGTCACGCGGGCGGCGAACTCGACGGCCCCCGGCTCCGGCGTCACGGTTGTTACGAGGATGACTTGCGGATGCTTTCGCACACGGTGGCGAAGCTCCAGACGGCCGCCGTCGATGGGCTTGGCGGACAGGAACTCCACATCGCTCTCGTAGCACCACGAGTCGCAGGTGAAGTCGGGAACGTTGGGACGGAGAAGGCAAGGCATACTGCCCTCAGCGCCCGGTGAACCACGTCGAGGCCCCCTCGCTGACCGCGCTCCCGCACCGCGGCGTGCGCCGGAGGCGCAGCCACTGCTACTCCTCGGCCGGCGGCAGCACCTCGGAAGCGTCCAGGTCCGGCAACGTCGTCGTCTCGCCGGCCCTGACCTTGATACCCGCAAATGTCGGACTGAAGCGGAAGATGACGGGCGTGCTCGCCATGACCGGGTCCTCTGGCCGCCCGGCCAGCCTCCACGCCAGCTTCTGCTGCAGGATCACGGGCAGCGTCAGTGGCTCCACTGCTCGGGTACGTGTCACGCCATCCTCTTCCTCAACTAAGCGCCACACGCCGAAGCATGGGACCTCCCCGATGCGCGCTCCGGACTCGCGATCCACATGCTCCGTCGTCCTGTTCACAAGGCACACCAGCTCCGTATCAGCGACCCACAATTCCAGGAAGTCCATTCTGAGGCTGCTTATCTTGGTCGGTGGCGGCGTCTGCCTGAAGCTCCTCAAGGGCGCGGCCAAATCTTGGAAGGTTAGCCCTTCCGAGTCGGCGTACTGACGAGAATACAGGGCAGCGCACGCGTCCCAGTCCTCGTTGGTCATCGCGTGTGCATAGCTCTGCGCGAAGGCCTCCGCCTTGCCACGAGCCGTGGCGTCGGCTCGGCGCGCTCCCGGGGGCCGGTATACGAACCGCACGATCCCCCTCCCGGGGACCACCACGACCAAGTCGTACGTCCCCTCCGGCAGCCCTCCTATGGTGAATGCCTCCCCGTCCGCCTCCACTCTCGAGAGGCATTCAAGGGGGAGCTTGTCAGGGTCGGGCACTCGCCAAGGCCACACGGCGGTCCCCGGCGTCCCCCCGACCACGCGTCCCGTGATCACGCCCTCCAGAGGCAATAGCACGTCGCCAAGTTCAAGCCTCTCGGCGTCCTTCACCGCGACAGTCCGTGCATACTCAAATAGCGCGTAGGGCCGCGCAGGCGTAACCATGATCTCATACTCCCCCGGTGGCCCCGTCAACGAATAGCTCCCGTCCGCCTCCGCCTCGCACCAGTACGACGTGTTGGTGGGCAGATGCACCGCCCAGATAGTTGCCTCCACGCCGGCCGGTTGGATCCTCCCGGTCAATACGCATGTGTCCCCCTCCGCTGCGACTGGCTGGGCTAGTCCAGCGACGGGGAGACCGGAAAGGCATCCTATGCAGGACAGAAGTGGTACAAGCCGGTTGGTTGCCATGGCGCACATCCCCCCAGTGCTAGTTCCAAACGCAGAAGCAGTACCCGTCCTGGTGCACCAGCAGCGTCGGGTCCGTCTTGCAGCTGCCTGTCGTCTGGCATGTACAGGTCAGCGTCGGCGGAGAGGGAGCAGGGTTTGTGTTCCCCGGCTTGTTGCAGTACGACATGCTGCACTGGCAGCCGCTCGCGTAGGCGATTGTGCAGTAGCCCGCGGGAAAGGACGCCGAAACAAGGGTCAGCTTGGCCTTCTGCCAAAACCCCAAACTGGGCAGCCTCTCCGGGTCGGGGTTGTCGGCGGTTACGATCATTTCGACCTCCTGCGGCTGAGCGGCATAGGTGAAGCCCATACAGAGGACAGCCAGCACACAGCCCCTCCGAAACCAAGTCGCATTCATCGCATACCTCCGTGGTTCATCGCCGAGAGGTGACTCGGCCCGCACGCGCCTGAGCACCATGCCAAATGGCTCGTGATCCTCAGGTACAGCTCCTTCTTGCTGTTCACCTTCCCCGCTGACTCAGCGCAGTGCTGTTCCGGCTGGCCACGATTTGACGTCACAGCTCCTCCAGCCGGACCTCGTCCACCCAGTATTCGCCCGGGTGATGGAAGAAAATGCTCAGGGAGATCTGCGTGGTGCCCTCGGGCGTGGTGAACGTGTGAGGCGTAATGCGCCATTGGTTTGGCTTCTCCAGAGCATGGGCGCCGTCCCAGGAATATCCCGTGGTCGGGGTGACGGCTTTCCGGGTGTCGTCGCGGAATATGACGCGTGTATTCGGCACTTGGTCGCGCACCAGAGGTCGGAGAGGGGCGAGCGTATTGTAGTGCGCAATGAGTGCGCGGTAGCTGGCATTGGGCTTGGCTTTGGCCTCTAGGGTGATCGAGCCGTAGCTGCCCTTCTCGACGGTTATGTGCGCCGAGCGGCTGCCGCAGTAGGCGCGCTCCGAGGTCAGCTCGACAGTCGCCTTCCCCTTGCTGCCGAAGCGCAGTTCCTGCTCTAGGGCCTCCCCGGGAACCTCGTCGAAGGTGCCGTATTGGAACCGGGGCGCATCCGCCGAGTCGGCGAGTACCAGGCGGGCGAAGCGGGATGGCACATGATACCTCCCGAACGTCGCCGACACGGCCGTGTACTCGTCCGGCTCCACAGCGCCTCGACGCGTCCTGCAGACGTTCACTCGCCACTCGCCTGCGTCTTTGGCGATTGCGCCCAGCGGGGCGAACGGCACCGCCATCTCCGCTGACCATCCCGTCGCGGCGATGTGGACGGCGGTCTTCGCCTGCGAATCCCAACTCAAATCCGACTCCTCTGCGGTCCCCGTTGGATGGGCGCTGTCGTACAGCGCGCCACCGGCTCCCAGCGCGACGTGATAGTACGCATTGCCAGCCAGGGGCTGCAGGAACAGCTCCACGGTGTCATCGTCGAACACCGCGCGGCTGTCGCGGGCACGAGTGGCGCGAGCGAGTGTCGCAGTATCTTCCTCCCGGCCCTCGACGAATACGTATAGGTTCTCGCTGTCGAAGGCCAGCGCCACCCGCGCTCCGAGCTGAGGCCACACGGCGCTGCGAGCCAGCACCAGGTAGTTGAGCGGCGCACGGCGCCACACCGCATCGTTGCCGTGGCCGTCGATTCGGGGCGGCGCATCCGTCTTGACCACGACGACCTCCACAGGCCGCGAGGGCCGCGCCAGTTGATAGAAAGCTCCGTCCGGCGACACGCGTGCCGTCCCCGCCTTCTCAGCTTCCGGAAGGTACTCCATGAGCGTCGGGGCATAGGCAGCCATTCGGCTCTTGGCCGCTTCCCGCTGCTCCACGCCCTGTTTCAGCATGACGATGTCGTCGGGATTGAATTGGGCCTGTTGCTCCAGGCGCCCGGCGGCGATCATGCCGCGCACGGTGGCGACCAAGAATTCGTGATGATCGATCAGCCGCGCGAAACGCTGGCCTTCCACCTCGGACAACTGCCGGTTTCCGGCTCGCTGGATGATGCTCGTGGCCTGGTCCAGGATGGGCCAGTACGCGGCGAGGATATAGCCCGGAGAGCCGACTTTCACCCACTTGTGCATCAGCCCCTGCGTCACCGCCGGCTCGTCAACGTCAACTCCGTCAAGGTACATCTTGCGCAGGCGGTCCTCGAGCAGATGGTAGTAGGCCAGCACATCGGGCCCGGCGGCACCGTAGAGGGCATTGTAGTAGCGGCGCTCCAGCTCCCTCGCGTCGGCGTTCTTGTCCCACATCAGCTTCGCCAGTAGATAGTGTCCCGCACCGAGCTGTTCGTACGACTGGCCCATGTACAGGCGCCCACCCTTGATCCCAACTTCGTGCTCGGCCTTAACCTTCTCGATAAGGTGAGTGGTCACCGGTGCGATGATATGCAGAGAAGCGACCCGGCCGAAGTACATGTCATACTTGTAGAAGCGGGGTGTCAGCGCCGTCCACTGGCGCTCCCACTCGTGCTCGGTCTCCCAATTGACGCCGTGAGCGTGGGCGCTGTTGGTGGCGTTCACGAGGAACACGTTGGGGTGCGGCTTCTCCCGTCGCGGCGGCTTCTTGTAGGAGCTGTAGACGTACCCCCCCAGCAGCTTGTCGGGATACACCTTGACCAGGCGCTCGGCAATTGCACTGTAAAAGGCGAGCATCCGATCGGTCAGCACGGGCATATCCGGCTGCTCCGGCCCGAGCATGTCGCCGCCGTCGAGCGCGCGGCAGCTTTCGCATTCGCAAAAGCCGCCCCCGTCATTGGGAGACACGGAGAACATGTGGCGCTCCGGGTGCTGGTTGAAGTACTCGATGGCGGCCCGGGCGAATATCTCGATGACCTCCGGGTTGCTGGTGCACACCTGTCCGCCGTGGTACTCGCTGTAATATCGCGGCTGGCGCTCTCCCTTGATCTCCGCGAAGTACTCCGGGTGCTCCTCACCGTACTGCTCCACTGGCAAGATCTTGAACCAGGCGTGGGAGTGGGAGATGGTGAAGGGGTGGCCCAGACGCAGGCGACGGCCAAAAACGCCCCTCGTTGCGTCCGAGGGAGAATAAGCCAGGGTACGATACGACCAGTCGGGAGCGTCAGTGAAGTCCAGTTCTGGGATCACGAGCTCTTGCCGCCTGGGCACTACGGTGCCCAGGTCATCGTGCCAGCAGAACATGACACCGACGCAACGCTCCAGCAGCTCGTAGACCCCGTTCAGTGTGCCGCACTGCACCGAGGACTTGGGTCCGACTGTGCGTGGATCGCCTTCGGTGTCGGCGCCGACGATGTGGATGTCCTGGCCGACCGTCTTGAGGTGGAAGCCCTCGGGCGCCAGATCATCCGGCGTAACGCCCGCTACGGCCGACGCAGGATTGGGACCCAGGAAGATGTGACCCATTCCCGCCGTCGGCTCGGCTACGACCGGCAGGCGGACTCCAGTGGACTGTTCGACGAAATGCTGCAGCTCTTCCGCGGCGAGCCGCACGACGCGCGTGGCGTCTTCGGGACGGATGATCTCGTATCGGCTTTTTCCGTGCTCGACGAGAGCCAGCTTGGCGTGACAGCTCGCCAGAAGGCACGAGAACACGACAACGGCAGATGCGATCCTCATTCCTGCCACACTCCTTCCACCGCGAACAATTGAGGCGTCCGCCTGCCCGTGGCACGGAGACCTGATCAACGCCGCCCACCCGGCGTGGGATTCATCTCGGCGGGCATCATTGCGGCGTGCTAGCCGGGTGCTTCCACCCAAAGCTCAGTTACTCGAGCAATTCCCGGTTCTCCGCCCGTGCCAGGAACGGGACCACGGTCTCCATCTCAGACGACTCGCCCGTGCTCCAACGATCCACACGACGTAATCACGCAGTCTATCTGCCATCACCCAATTAGCTCAACGAGGGTCCTGCAGACCCGGTCGGCGTCTACCTCCAGAGCCACCGCCACGTTCGGCTTCCCAGGCGTCTTGACGCATCGTCCGTCCTCGTCGATCTCGATATGCTCATCCTCGCAGCGCACGAACGACGGATCGGCTGCAACGAGCACGGCCAGAGGGTCATGGACAATGGGCCTTCGTCGGCCCTTTCCCGACCGGCTGGCTTGCTGGAACAGCTCCGTCATGCGCATGATGGCCCTGCTGAGCGGTGTGTCCTTGGCTCCGATAGCCTCCAGATCCTCCGGGCGCATGCGGCACTGCAGCGTCACATCCTCGCCGACCATCGTGATGGGCTTGCCGCAGCCGAAGACGACCTTGGTAGCTCGCGGATCCCCCCGCGCGTTGTACTCCGGCTTGTCGCAGTCGGCCATAGTGTGCCCGCCCATGATGACCAGCCGGCCGATGCGAGCGAACTCGTCGGGGAATTCCATGATGAACCGGGCGATGTTGGTCTGCGGCGCGACTGGCATGAGTGTGAGGCCCTCGTGCTCGCGCGCCTTCTCCGCCAGGAAGCGTATGGCGTCGGTGCGTCCCTTCCGAAGGCGCTCCTCGTCCTCTGCGCTGAGAACGTCGGCCTGGTGGTTGCGCACGATGGGGTTGATGCAGTCGAGTCCGTCGCGGGATCCGGCGGCGACCTCGACCGCCCCGGCGCCTGCCACCTCCAGAAGCAGCCGCGCCTGCGCCGCCCGCAGCTCCGTGTCCCGCCACACCGTGGTGACGCCCACCAACTCCAGCTCAGGATGCCGGATGCACGCAGCGAGCGCCAAGGCGTCGTCGATGTCGTCTCCGATGTCGGTGTCCAACAGGACCTTCTGCTCTTGCCCAGCCATAGTTGCCCTCCTTCGGCCTCGCTGTGCGCGGCGTTGCGGCGACAAGGCCTGTTCCTGTTCTCCTTTACACGAACCCTATTGCATCCCTCCATCTGCGAGCCAGTGCAAGTACTCTTCGAGGTTCGTGTATCCGTCTCCATCTTTGTCGCCGTTGTTGTCTGGCGCGTTCGGATCAAAGCCATTATCTCTTTCCCATTGGTCCGGCATCCCGTCGCGGTCTGTATCCAGACGAGCAGTGCCCGATGGGAGGCGGGGGTAACCACGGTGCCCGTTGAGATCTCGCGAGTCCATGACAGTCGCGCCAGGCGCGTCCAGTACCTCGCCCTTCCCCCGTCGCATGTCGTCTATGTATCGTTGGTCAAGGATGTCGCGACACGGCACCGTCGCGCCTGCATTCTCCAGTGCTTTCTGCATGGCAGACACGGGGTCTTCGACTCTGACTTGGTACTTCGGATCGATGCGCACCGGCTCATCGAGCCACGTCACCGGTACCCTTTCAAGGTACACGTCCCCGTTTGGATGGCCCGGGTCTTGTCCGTTCATCAAATTGCCTTCTTCGTATATCTGGACCTTCTTCCCATTCTTAACCTGAAACGCCAGCGATTTCAGATCGTCGCGGGTGGACGGCCCCCTCTGATGGTAGTTGCCGATCCAGTTCACCCTGTACACGGTATCGGGGGTATTCACGCTTCCAATGTTGGTCCACTCGCGCCAGTTGTAGACGACATTGTTCACCACGTCGTATGTGTGTACCCGACCGTTGCTGGCGGGACCGCCAGCGAGCTGCATGTTGCGGGCACGACAGTGAATCATGAGGTTGTGGTGGATCGTCACGAAGGCGTCCGGATAAGGTCCCATGAGGATGCCGTGCCCGTCGTCCAACGATTCGGCGACCAGGCAGTTCTGCACCGTCACGAAGTTGCTGTCCCACCAGGCCGAGATTCCCTCGTCGGTATGCCACGACACTGAGCAGTGGTCGATAATAGCATTCTTACCCCGAAAGACGACGGCGGATGTTCCCTTCTCTCGCGCTTCCTCCTCGGGCCACGGCAGGGCCTTCACCGGCACGCCGGGCCGAAAACGCACATGCCGAACAATGACGTCGTCTCCCGAGAAGTACACCGTACCGCCTTTGATGGTCACCCCACCGCTGTCTGGCGGCGCGGTCTGACCCGCCAGGGTCAATTCGCCGTTCTTCACGAAATAGTGGGAGTACTTGTTCACCGGGGCTTCAAATGTGCCGCCGAGGTCGAATACGATGGTTCGCCGGCCAGGCGTTTCTAAACCTTTCCATAATGATCCATCGGTCCTGTCTGGGCGGGTGTGTGTTACGTGGTAGACAATGCCCCCCCGGCCTCCTGTTGCATATGCACCGAATCCCTCTGCCCCTGGGAACGCTCTTAGCTGTGCTGTTACAGTTGTACACGACATGAGGATCGGCAAAACGCATAGTATTGCAATCAGTTTCGTTTCTTTCATTTTGAAGATATACACCTCCCTCTGGTCCGTTGTTCCCCCGAGCAACTTCCTCCGGCCGCGGGCGTCCGATAGTGAGAAGCGGGCGGAGTTCCCGAAGATAGAAGCGTTCGTACCTGGGCCTGCACTGGAGGGACTTCACACGCCTTCCGCCCCCGAGCCTGGCTCACCGTGCGCCCGTCAGTCGGGCCACCAGGAGATCCTCGAAGGCATCCAGGTCCTTCCACGCGGTAGCGCAGTTGATGGCGCGGGCGTCGTCGTCGATCAGCGTATAGCCGTCGTCGGTTACGCGGATGCCGAGCCTCTCCATCCGGAGGAGCTCCTCCGAGAAGGCAAGGTAGACGGCAACGGTGTCGAACAGCGTGCTGCTGGCCGTCATCGGGCCGGGCTCGGGACGGTCCGGGCGAATCCGCCAAACCCGGTAGTTCTCCATCAGGGCTTGCATCCCCGGATGCTTGCACTGATACACCTTCTGAAACTTCTCCCCAGTGAGCCGAACGATGCCGCAGGTGTCCAGGGGGGTGATCGTGACATCCCAGGGCGCTGCGAACACCTCTCGCAGAGCTTTCGGGTCGCCCCTGACGTTGGCCTCTCGAGCGATCTTGGGGCTATTGCCGTATCCGCGGCGCACGCTGCCGTGCATGCCCACGAACCTCGCCTGCCTGGTGATGAGGGGATCGCGCTCGACGGCAGCCGCGACGTTGGGCACGGGACCGGTGCAAACGAGCGAGACGGGATCGCTTGAGGCTCTGATGGTCTGGATCATCGCATCGACGCCGTCCTCGTGCACGGTGCCGGGGTACGTGGACAGATCGTAGTCTCCGACCCAGGCGCTTTGACGCCCTGGCTTATCGCCCCTCTTGAAGCCGACGCCGACCGGGACCTCAGTACGCTCGAAGACCTCGAGCAGCTTGGCCATGAGCCGGGCGCGGTAGATGCTGTTGCTCCCGTCGGACACCACCAGCCTGACGTCGAGCTCGGGCGACATGAGGAGCATGGCAAGCGCCCATGTGTCGTCGATGTCGCCCCCGATGTCGGTGTCGAAGATCACGGGGATTCCTTTGCCCGCCTCGAGCAGCCCGAAGGTGTCGCGAGCCGTCGGAGACGGGATGGCCGGCGCGGCGCCACCAGCGCGCGACGAGCCGGCGACGGCCGCCCCGAGCACCGCCGCTCCGCCGGCCTTCATGAAGGCTCTCCTCGACAGGTCGGCTGTCATGGACAACGGTGACCGCTCACCTGAACAGGGCTTTTGCATGTCAGATCCCTCCATCACGGCCGTTACTCTCGCTGCATGATACGCTGCGTTCCGGAACGAGCGAGAATTCCCGCATATCGGTTTGCACTTGGTGATATCAGTTTGTGAACAGTGCGAGAATTCCTTCCCCCGGGGCAAGAATCTGGCGGAGGCCGGGAGTTTGCCGCCTCGTCGCGGGTGAACTCCAGACCGAACTGCTCGACGCCCTCTGCGGGCGTCAGCTCGGTGAGCTTCAGTCGCTCAATGGAGTTGCGCGGGCGTCGGATCGCGCCACTCGGCATCGCGTATCCAGTCCCAGTTCGGTCCCCCGAGCCCAACGAACAGGTCCCCCTCGGGCCCATCGCCCACGGCCACGGTGAGTCTCCGCCAGCCGCGACGGCATTGGATGTCCGTGCCAGTGTGCCTGGCCCGGTGGATGGCCGGGACCTGGTACGTGCCGTCGTGGTCGTTAATGAGCTCGCCATCGAGCCAAACGCGCAACGGACGCGGCGCCTGGACGACGAAGCGGACCGGTGAGGGGTACGGTATCTTCACGTCGGATGCGAAGGCGCAGGGCCCATCGGGAAGCGGCTGGAAGTGGCCGGGCGCCTCGACGAGGTCTGCATCGGGCGGCACTTCGGGGCACGCGTCCGGCAGCCCCTCGACGCTCCATCGGCGCCAGGGCAGCGTCGTCACCATGCCGGCGGTGACGGTCCATCCGAAGCCGCCGAAATGGAAGGTCAGATCGAGCGGGTTGCGGTATACGCGCGGGCCCTCGGCCGGCGGCGTCACCGTTAAGAGCACAACCCTCTCTTTTCCGCCGGGCAGGTCGAGCTGTTCTTCGCTGCGCTCGCGCCCTGCCTGAGGAGAGAGGCCGGCCGAAGACGGATTCCCCCCCTCAGTCCCCCCGCAAGCGGGGGGAGGCACGTGGCGTGAGAGGATCCAGCCGTCCGGGGCGCGGGCGATGAGCTTGCCATGAAGGGCGCCCTCTGACGGATTGACGATCCGCAGCTCCAGTTGTGCCGATCGCCCCGGCAGGAGTGCGATGCCCGGCGGGTAGCGCAAGTGCACCACGAGGGGACCGGTGGCGACGAGGCTTTCCCGTGGGTCGGCGGGGTCGCTCAGCATCACCCGGTCGGGCTTCGGCATGCGCGGCGAGGCCACGTTGAGGCGGACCTCCGCCATGTCAAGCGCGTCGGTTATCTCGACGTCGGAGCCATAGTACTCGAGGACGTCGAGGGCCATGGCGGCCACCTGGTCGGTGAACTCGTCGAGTGTGGCCGGCGGGTGCATGCCGACGATGCCGGGGGAGAGGACCAGCTCTCGGCCGATGGGCTTGAGCCACTCGCTGCCGACGGACGCGGGATCGATGATCCCGAGGAGCGCGCCGAGGGTGGCGCCGGTGCAGTCGGTGTCCCTGCCGCAGTTGACGGCGGTACAGATCGCCTCGCCGAAGTCCTCGCCACCCGCCAGCCAGCCGAGGACAGTAAAGGCCAGGTTCTGAGCGACGTCCGTGAAGTTCTGCCGACCGTGATGCTCGATGATCCGCTCGCGAACGTCGCGCCAGTCCCCCGATTCCTGCCACCAACGGCGCGTGTCGGCAATGGCGCGCGCCACGCGACAGTCCTCGGGGATGGCTGCGGCGGCGATGTCGAGAAGCTTCTCGCGCTCACTCTCGCCGAAGGCGGCGCTCTCCAGGGTTGCCAAATACACCTCCGAGTAGATCCCCTCGTCGTGGTGATCAACGCATGCGTCTTCCCGGGCCAGGGATGCGGCCAACTGTGGATCGCCCGGTGCCAGGCAGGCCCATATCTCGCTGCGAATGGCACTGCCCATCCCAGCGGTGAAGCCGTTGTCGAAGGCCCCGCTCGCCGGGGGATAGATCTGCTGAGTGAGATTGCGGGAGGCGACTCCGTACTCGTCGGGCCAGAGGTGAACGTGCTCCAGCCAGGCGTCAGCCAGCAGCAGCCGATCCACCGGCAGCCCGCGGCGGCGCAGGGCTCCGAACCAGACGACTTGCAGGTCCAGGTCGTCGTTGGGAAGCATTCGGTCGGGAACCGGGTCGTAGAACGTGAGAGAATGTGGCCCCGGCCTGCCCTCGTAGGGACCGCCCAGCGTCCCGCCAACTGCCTTGCCGAGCCAGCAGCCGAGGACCTTGTCGCGATAGGTCGAGAAGGGGATTGACGCCGTGGGCATGCGGTTGCGCTCCTTTGGTCGCCTTGCGTGGGCGGGACCAGGTTCCCCATGGCTCAGCGCAGGCCTTCGCTGGGCGACGGCGAATGACAGGCAGGGGGCCACGGAGCACACAGCGCGGCGGAGCCGCAACCAAAGGCGGTGGCAGTCGTTAGTCGGTGGTCGTGAGTCGTTGCCTCACGGCAAGCAGGCAGAGATGCCTGCGCTCCCGGCTACGGCGAATGCCCGTGAGGATGCTCGCCCAGGATTGTCGCAGTCAGAATCACGACAAGAATTCACGATTCTGCACGTGAGTAGTACAGAGAGAGGACGGAGGGGGCGCCGGGGGAGACCACCTGAAACTGCGTACATCGCGAGGTGCCTCGGATGAAGATCCATGCGAACCGCCGGTCGAATGCCGAAGAGAGCCTCGACGCCGTGCGGCGCCGACATTCGACTGTCCTGCTCATCTCGCTCCAGCTTGCTTTTTTTTCCCCGTGGACAGTGGCTGCTGAAGCGGCCACGGTCGGCGGGGATGCCGGAGCCGCTCTGAAAGGGCTGGACACCCGGAAAGGAATCTGCGTCGTTTTGGGCCTGCCGAATGCGGCGCGGCCGCGGTTTGTCACGGATCTCGCACAGGCAAGTGAGCTGCTCATCTACTTCCAGTCACCCGACCTCAATGAGGTGACCGAGGCGAGAAGAGCCGCTGAGGCAGCGGGCCTATTGGGCGAGCGAATCTTCGTTGACCGCGGCCGCTGGAGGTCCGTTCACCTCGCTGACAATCTGGCAAGTGCCGTATTGGTGGCCCCCGCCGCCGAAGGCTCCGTCGCCGAGGAGGAGCTCTTGCGTGTTCTGCATCCCGAGGGGAAGGCGATGCTCGCCGGCAAGGAGATCGTCAAGCCCTTCCCCGACGGGACCGACGATTGGAGCTACCCGTACCACGGCCCAGACAACAACCCGCAATCCACCGATGAGATCGCGCGTGCCCCGTACCTGACACACTTTATCGCCGAGCCGAAGTTCTGCCCTGCGCCCGCGGTCACGGTGGCGGCCGGCGGAAGGATCTTCAAGGCCTTCGGCCATTTAGCCCATAAGGCGAACCAGAACGCCATGCTCAACACCTTGCTCGCCGTCAACGCCTACAATGGGACGATTCTGTGGCGGCGACCGCTGAGCGAGGGATTCATGATTCTGCGCAACACCATCATCGCCACACCAGAGACCCTGTATCTGGCAGATGATGAATCCTGCAAACTTCTGGATGCGGCGACTGGCGAGCTCAGAGACGAGATCATCCTCTCTGAGCAAGATCATGGCGGCACCGTATGGAAGTGGATGGCTCTGGAAAAGGGCATACTGTATGCCCTCATCGGGCGTGAGGAGGTAAAGGCGCCCGTCCTGGCCTCGACGGTGTTCGGACTGGGGCACTGGCCCCGGGCCAACTGGCCCGGATTCGACTACCAGGATCCGAAAACGGCCTGGGGACAGGGGCGCACTCTGGTGGCCATTGACGTGAAAACCAAGGCGGTACTCTGGCGTCACCGGGAGCAAGACTTCGTGGACGGTCGGGCCGTGTGCATGAGGGGGGACCGCATCTATATCTTCAGCCCGGAGAAGTTCCTCGGCTGTCTCGATGCCGTTACCGGCCAGGTGCTCTGGAAGACTGCCGATCCCGATCTGTTGGAGGCGGTCGGGCCGCGCTTCCCGGCTCAGCCACGTTGGACCGGTCTCTCGCCAATGGCTTACGTAAAGTGCAATGAGAAGTTCCTCTTCTTTTCCGGGCCCCGGATACCCCGCGTGGTTGCCGTCTCGACCGAGGATGGAAAGCTCCTGTGGCAAAAGGACGTTCCGCTGAACGATGCCGGGAGCGTTCATCTGGTGCTGCGCGAGGACGCGCTGTACGCGGTAGGCATGGGGGGAAATGAAGGCGGGTTCAGTCTGGAGTATGACACGGGAAAGATATTGGCTCCGCTTCCTGGGCGACGAGCCTGCACGGTGGCAACGGGCAGCGTGGACAGCATCTTCTACCGCGCTCGAGGTGGCACCATTCGCATCGACGTAGCCACGGGCGCCGCTGAGCACATCGCTCCCATGCGTCCGCCTTGCTACGAGGGCGTGATCATCTCCGGCGGCTTGCTCTACTGGGGACCGTGGAAGTGCGGCTGCCAGCTTTCCCTGTACGGGCACATCTGCCTGGCTCCCGCTGGGAATTTCAACTACCAGCCCGGCTTGGATGAGTCGCGGCTGGAGCTCGGCCTCGGCGACACGAGGACCGTTGAGAAGCTCGAAGTCAAGCCCGGTGATTGGCCGAGCTACCAAGGCAACAGCTACAGGACGTCCGCGACGATGGTTGCCATACCCAGGCGCGTGGGCCAGCAATGGGCTTTCGAGCCGTCTTCAGCCAGTGTCCCCACCGCGCCCGTGGTGGCTGGCGGATTGGTGTTTGTGGGGGATCACAGCGGCGTGGTGCGGGCGCTGAATGCCTCTGATGGCAAGCTGAGGTGGAAGGCGTACACCGGCGGTGCGATCTTCTTCCCGCCCGCCGTGTGGGAGGGGCGCCTCTACGTGGGCTCGGCCGACGGTCTGGTCTATGCCTTCGAGGCCACCACGGGGCGGTCGTTGTGGAGATTCCGCGCCGCGCCCGCGCGCCGGTGGATCCCCGTTTTCGGGAAACTGATCTCCACGTGGCCGGTGGCCGGCGCCGTGGTCGTGGACAAGGGAGTCGTGTACGCGGCAGCCGGCATTGCCCACTACGACGGCACCCATGTCTATGCGCTGGACGCAGTTACTGGAAAGGTCAAGTGGTACAACGACACTTCCGGCAAGCTATCCCCAAACGTCAATAACGGCATCAGCCTGCAAGGCAGCCTTTACCTGCACGAGGGGCAGCTTCGTTTTGCGGGCGGGAACGCCTATGACGTGGCATCGTATGACCTGAAGACCGGGGAATGTGTGACCACGCCCCGCGATCTCGTCGCTTCCAGTTTTCGAACTGCTTTCTACCCCTACTATCCGGAGCATGGCCAGTACATGTCGCTGGACTACGCGTTTCCTGACGGCAAGTCATTGAACTACACCGTGGAGTATAGCGGCGCTCGGCATTCCTCATTGGCGCTCCTTGGGCCCCCGCCTCCGGATGCGGAGAAGCTGGCACCCGACTGGCGGATCGCGCCACGAAGAGAGGGGCAGCAAACGAGACCGGCGATCGTTTGGCAGCATAAGTCTCGCGCCAAGTTCAATAGCTTTATCATCGGACCGCACGCGCTCCTGGCCGCCGGTCAGGCCGCTTCACCCAACGGAGGGGCTCCTTTCCTGGCGGCGGTCAACATCGAAGACGGTTCGGAGATCTGGCAACAGGGACTCCCAGCCGCTGTGGTCAAGGGGGGAACGGCGGTGGATCACAAGGCGCGGGTTGTCGTGTCGCTACGAGATGGCCGCGTTCTTTGCTTCGCGGGAGCAGAATGACCTGGTTCTAGCCATCCTACAGCCGCGACGAAAGGCTCGCGATGACAATGCCCTCTGCAATCCTGGTCGTGTCGCTGGCTCTGGCCATCGGCGTGCTGGCGCAGGCACCGGGCGAGGTGGTCCTCTTCGACTTCCATGGAGTCCAGGCGCCTTGGCGGTCGAAGTTTTCGGGCCACGACGTCGTCGAGGTGGAGCGCGAGGGACGAATGACGCGCGCCGTGCGACTTCAGTTCGACCTCTCGCGGGAGCCGCACTACGACTGGTTCCGTGGGTACCTTGCTGAGCCCATCGACGTGCGGCCGTACGAGTACCTGAGCCTGTGGGTGAAAGGCGACGGCAGCGGAGCACGGATGACTCCGATGCTCATGCAGCTCACGCAGAAGAGTCCCCAGCTCCCGTACGGCGAAATCGTCGCGTCGGCGCGGCATTACTGGATAGGGCTATCCTTCGCGGGCTGGCGTCGGCTTTCCGTGCCGTTGTCAGCATTCGAGGGGTTGGAGCGGATCGCCGATCGAGTCCAGGTCATCAACTTCTCCCTCCAGCAGACGGCAGCGGAGCCTCGGCCGGCGCAGGTGATCGTTGACGAGGTGAAGCTCGTGACGGAGCCGCTGGGGCAGGTCGTCGAGGAAAAGGCGCCCTATCCGCCAGGGGACATCGCCGTCCGGAATGAGGAGGAGTTCTTCGGCCTGCTGCAACTGGATCTTCCCGAGCTCAAAGCCGTCCGCGCAGCCGTCGAAGCGCGCGACTGGGCGGCAGCGAAAGCGGCATGGGCTCAGCACCTGGAGACCCGACGCCGACCCGAATGGATCTGGTCGCGGCGGGATAGAGAGCGCATCGCGGCGCTGTACGAGGAGAGATCCGGAGGACTGAAACGATACGTTCCCAGCGCCGATCGCGTTCTGGAGCGCGATTTCGACTGGCTCGGTGTGCGCAAGAAGCTGGACAAGGACATCGAATGGCTTCAGGGCCCCGTGGAGTGGACCCACGTCCTCAGCCGGTTTCACTACTGGAAGCCGCTCGGCTACGCCCACTGGGGGACGGGCGACAGCAAGTATGCCGAAGACTTCGCGTACATGCTCGAGGACTGGATCGCGGACAACCCGGTGCCACGGATCCTGACGAACTCCCGCGGCCCGCGGGGGACCGTGTGGCGAACGCTCGAGACCGGAATTCGTGGCGATGTGTGGTTCGACGTGATGGAGCTGTTCATGGACGCGGCGGAGTTCGACGCCGAGGCGAAGTACCTCATGACGAAATCGCTGGTGGAGCACGCGCGGCACTTGCATCGGTACGAGACGACCTTCCGCTATGGAAACTGGCAGGTGGTTGAATGCACCGGGCTGACGGCCATTGGGATAATGCTGCCCGAGTTCCAAGAAGCTTCGAGCTGGCGCGAGCGCGCCTTCGAGTACCTGCTGCAGCACATGCAAAAGGACGTCTATCCCGATGGGGCGCATCACGAGCTTACGCCCGGGTATCACAGTTGGGTCATGGAGCGCTTCCTGAAGGTCTCGCTGCTGTGCCAGCGCAACGGCTACGATGTGCCCGGGTTGATGGATAGGCACGAGAAGATGTTCGAGTTCCTCATGCACGTCAGCAAGCCCGACGGTCGCTATCCACCACTGGGCGACGCGGGACGCGGCGGCAGCATTCGCGCCAACATGAGCCTCGGAGCGCTGCTCTACGACCGGGCCGATATGCGATATCTGGGGATAGACGAGCCTTCGGTGGGTTGGATGTGGCTGTTTGGGCCGGACGTGCTCGAACGATACGAGAAGCTGGCCCCCCGGGCGCCCGACTTCGCCTCGTCCATGCTGCCGCACGCGCAATACTGCATGATGCGTACCGGCTGGGAGCGTGACGACAAGTACCTGCTGTTCGACTGCGCGCCCTGGGGCGGCGGGCACAGCCATCAGGACAGGCTGCAGGTGATCGTCTACGCCGGCCGCGACCTGCTCGTTGACCCCGGCATCTACAGCTACGACCAGCCGCTCTCGCGCACCTATTTTCGCGGAAGCCAGGCCCACAACATCCTGCTCATCGACGGCGAGGAGCAGATACGGTCCGACCCAAAGGTGCTATCATGGATAGTCACGGAGGGCGCCGACTTCGCTGTCGGAGAGATCGGCGACGAGGAGCGCGGACCGCGTCATCGGCGGAGCGTGCTATTCGTGAAACCGGACTACTGGGTCGTGGTGGATCACGTTTTCGGCGACGGGGAGCACGACATCACGCGGCTGTTTCACTTCCCGCTCGTAGAGGTTGCGTCCGATGCTGCCTCGGCGCGAACGTCCTTCAGAGACGGCAACAACATCCTCGTGGCGGCCGTTGACGGATCGCGGCTTGAGATGCGAAAAGGCTGGGTGCCCACAGGCGGCGCAACGGCAGAAGAGGCCCCCGTTGGCGCATTCGTAGCCCACTGCAAGCTACCCGCGGCGCTCTGCACGGTGCTTGTTCCCTTCAGCCAGGCCGGCGAAGTGCCTGAGGTGGCCACGGTGCCGACGCCCGACCCGCTCGTCGTGGGCCTGCGGCTCAACTTCCCCGATGGTCAGCAAGACGAAATCGCCATCGCGCCGGAACCGAGACAGCTCAGCATAGGGTCGCACTCGGCGCATGCTCGCGCCCTATGCGTACGCAGCGGCCCGCGCGCGTCGGCGTTGTGCATAATCAACGGCTCGAGGGCGACGGTCGATTAGCACGGGGAGCGGCCGCCCAAAGGCACGGTGAGAGGTGGCAGCGATGCTGAGAACGACACTGGCCGCCCTTCTGACGGTCACCGCTGGCCTCGGCGCGAGGGCCGATGCCATCCGCATAGTTGAGAATCATCAGCCCCGCGCTGCAATAGTGCTCGCCGAGGACGCGCCGGATGCCCTCAGGGACGCCTGCGCCGAAATGCAGGCGCTCGTCGAGGAATCCACTGGCGCGACTCTCGATATGGTTCCTGAGCCGGTTGTCGGCCTCGCGGCGATCCATGTGGGCCGGAGCGAGCAGCTAGACGCTCTCAATATCGAACTCGGGGACCTCGACGACGATGGCTTCGTGATACGGTTTCCTGATGCGAAGAACATCGTCATCCTCGGCCCAACTGCGAACGGCACCGAGTTCGGCGTCTACGAATTCCTCGAACGCTACGTCGGCGTCCGCTGGCTGCTCCCGGGGCCCGATGGCACCGACGTGCCCAAGCAGCCTACCATCGACATCCCCACTGATCCGGTGCGCAACGAGCCCGCCTTCTTCTCCCGCCTATTCAGCGGTCTCCGAGGCAAGGCCCACACCACTTGGGCGCGGCGCAACCGAATGCACGGCCGGGTGCAGTTCCACCACAACCTCATCCGGCTCTTCCCGCCGGAGACCTATACAAAGATCCACCCGGAGTTCTTCCCCATCCGCAAGGGCGAGCGCTTTCTGCCCCCTGATAACAGCACCCACGGTTGGCAGCCGTGCTTCACCGCGCCGGGCCTCGTTGACGAGGCCGTGAAGAACATCGTCAAGTACTTCGACGAGAATCCCGAGGCTCAGTCCTATTCCCTTGGCGTCAACGACTCCAGCGGCCACTGCGAGTGCGAGACCTGCCGCGCCCGCGACCCGGGCGTGAAAAACTTCATCGGCCGCGACCACCTCTCGGACCGCTACTTCGAGTGGGCCAACGCCGTCGTAGAGGGCGTGCTGCAGCATCATCCCGACAAGTTCTTCGGCTGCCTGGCCTACAGCGAGATCGCCCAGCCGCCCGACCGGGTCAAGGTCCACGAGCGCATCATTCCCTACATGACCTACGACCGCATGAAGTGGGTCCATCCCGACATTCGAGCCGCCGGCGAGGAGATGACGAGGGCCTGGCACGCGGCCAGCCCGACCGTGGGCTGGTACGACTACATCTACGGCAGCGCCTACTGCGTCCCCCGCGTCTGGTTCCACCACATGGCCGACTACTACCGCTTCGGCCACGGGAACGGCGTGCGAGCGCTCTACGCCGAGTCCTACCCCAACTTCGGCGAGGGGCCGAAGCTGTACGTGTCGCTGAAGCTGCAGTGGGATCCGCACCGCGACGTGGATGAGCTGCTCGACGAGTGGTACGAGCGCTGCGTCGGCCCTGATGCTGCCGCCGACCTCGAGGCCTACTACGCCCACTGGGAGGACTTCTGGACGCGCCGCATCTTGGATTCAGCCTGGTTCAGTGAGGGTGGGCAATACCTGCGCTTCTATGACCCCAGCTATCTGGCCGACGTGGCGCCAGAGGAGGCCGCCGAGAGCCGCCGCCTGCTCGAGTCAGCCCTCGCCAAGACGAAGACCGATAAGCAGCGAGCCCGGGCCGAACTGCTGCTGCGTGCTTTTGAGTACTACGAGGCTTCGGTGCTCGCCTACCCTCGCGACACACTCGCCGGCCGACCCGTGGACTCGGAAGGGGCCGCCCTCCGCATCATTGCGGATGCAGTCACGGCGCTGCAGATGAACGAGAAGCGCCGGCGGCTGCAGCTTGAGGAGTTCGCCAGCCACCCGGTGCTCGTCCACGGCACCACCATGGAGCGCCGGCCCTCACTCGCAGGCCAGGGGTGGGGCGCCGGGGAGCTCTGGCAGGCGTACGACTGGGTGCGCCGGAGCGAGGCCGTCCGCAGCCGTGTCGCCGAAATCGCCGACGCGGCCGAGGACCAGACCGCGCGCGATCACGTCCGGACGATGCTGGCCGTGGCCGAGGGGACCGGTGAGAACCTCGTGCCCAACCCCTCCTTCGAGGAGGGCGACGGCGCGCAGCCAGATCACTGGAGCTTCTGGGTCAAGTACGGCGTCGGCTCGATGAAGAAAACGAATGAGATTGCGCACACGGGTCGGGCGAGCATTCTATGCGACGGCATGGCCCGCGGCGGACCGCACCAGACGGTGCCTTTCAAGCCGGGACGCTACGCCGCCGTGTGCTTCGTCTACACACCGGATGGGCAGGAGAGCAACGGCACCGCGACCATGTCCATCACCCCGCGCGACGCCGAGCACGGCAACCTCCCCGCCACCAGCGCCACGATCACACCGGCGCCTGGCCGCTGGCAGGCCGTGGCCACGGCCGGCGAGATCCCCGCGCAACTTGGCAGCAAAGACGTCGCCGAGCTCATGATCATCGTCACCGTCAACGGCTTCGAGCCCGACGAGAAGATCTACATCGACGACGTAACCCTCTTCCGGCTCGGGGATGCCCAATGATCCGGCACACTGGATGGCACGGGCAGCACCCCCGTGTGCCTTATTCTTTGCTACCCACTGACCACTGCCTCCCTCACTCCCTCAGCGGCAGCGGCAGGAAGTCATAGTCGAGGATCATCTTCTCCTGAAGCGCGATCTTCAGCTCCCGCTCGACCTCGGCCAATTCCGATCTCCCGGCCAGGTTCTCAAGCTCGCCCGGGTCGCTCTCCAGATCGAAGAGCTCGTGCACCGGCCTCGGGTGGGTGAAGTACGCTCGCGAGAGGGCCGCATCGAGCGTGCCCTCCTGATGCGCCGCGACCATCTCCTGCCAGCCGGGATCGCTGGCGCTGTCCACCGGCGCGTACTCCTGGTGCGGCGTGCAGTTGTAGATGAGCTTGAACCGCTGCGACCGCACACACCGCGACAGGTCGAAGCCGTTGGCCTTCGTCGTCTCGCTCATGGTCGCGCTTCCGTGCGGGCCGCGCTCGCCGAAGATGTACTTGCGCCCCTCGAGCGCCTCCCCGCGAAGCAGTTTGACGAAGCTGTGCCCCGACATCTCCTCGGGCAGCGAAACGCCGGCCGCCTCCAGCAGCGTCGGCGCGATGTCCTCGCAGGAGATCAGCTCGCCCGTGGTGGAGCCTCTCTCCACCACAGCGGGCCAGCGCATCAGCAGCGGTACATGCAGCCCGGGGTCGTACAGCGACCCCTTCCCGTGCGGAAAGGCGTAGCCGTTGTCGCCCATGAAGACCACGATGGTGTCGTCCCCGAAGCCGCGCTCGGCCAGCACATCCAGCACCGACTGGAACTCGCCGTCCATGCGGGAGACCTCGTCATAGTACCGCGCCACATCGGCGCGGACGCCAGGGAGATCGGGCAAGTACGGCGGCAGCTCAAGCTGCGCCGGATCGTGCGGCTCGGGGATGGCGTCCGCGTCCCACGGGTGGTGCGGGTCGTTGAAGCTGAGCCACAGGAAGAACGGTTTCCCCGCGGGCGCCCCATCGACGAACTCGTTGACTTTCGCCACCGTCTGATCCGGCGGCGAGCCGCGGTCGAGCCAATCGACCCGAGTGTCCCACGTCCGCAGCCCGTGCCGCTCGATGATCTCCCCGGTCAGCGGCCCTGCCCGTCCCGGCCCATCAAGATGGAAGTTCCGCCGCCCGGCGCCGGTGTAGTAGCCCTCGGCGCGCAGCAGCTCCGGCAGCGTGATCACATCCGGTGGCAGCGGCGAGTTGAACCGTCCCATCCGCACGGCCGACGGCCGCCGCCCGGTCATCAGCGACGCTCTTGCCGGCACGCACTGCGGCGCCGTGACAAACCCCCGGTCGAACCGGATTCCTTCGCCGGCGAACCGGTCGAGGTTCGGCGTCTTGATGACCGGGTCGTCATAGCACCCGCAATGCGGCACGCTGTGGTCGTCCGAGAGGATGATCACCATGTTCGGTCGAGAATCTTGCATAGGGCTCCTCCAGTCGGGCTCCTTGGCGCAGCGCACTTCGACACCGTTACTGTTCATGAACCGAGGCGGAAACCCTTCCCTCCGGCGCCGTGGCAGGATCTGGCGGAGGCGGCGTTGTAGGTGAGCACCTGTGGCTCGCCAGGCCGAGGTGGCAGGCCGCCCCCCACCAGCCCCCCCCGGCCGCCCGGAAGGCCAGCCGCCTCCTCCGGCGAACCATACACACCATATGTCTCCCGACCTGCGACGCTACTCGCAGACGCTGCGCGACTGCTACTCCCAGGTCACCGTACTCGAGAATTCCGGGGACACAATACGTAATTCTTGACTGTGGCAAATCCGGCGCACCAGCGCTGCCATCGACCGATTGACCACCCACACCCAGTCTGCTATCCTCCCCCCTCGCCTGAGCGCGCCCGGACGGACCGACAAAGCTCCCTCGCAGCACCCGAAGGAGCCCACCAACGCATGTTCGTACTCCTCGCACTCCACGTCGCAAGCTCTGCCACCGGTGCCGAGCCGCCGACACAGGCGAGAGACATCATCGAGAAATGGCTCGCCGAGAACAAGGCGCCTGGCACATCGGTTCCTGCCATCAACCGCAGCGGGATTCTCTGGAGCGGCGGCTTCGCGCTGGGCGACGGCTAGCACCCGGTACCAATTCGCCTCCATCACGAAGGTCTACACCGTCCCGCTCCTGGCCCAGCTAGTGGCCGGCGGCGAGGTGGACCTCGACGCGCCACTCGCACAGTGGCTGCCCGAGCTCAAGTCCCGGTATCCCGAGCCCGGCGCTGGACCCGGCACTGCAGGAAGCCATGTCGCGGAAGCTGACGCCCGCAGAGGGGCGTCGGATGAAGAGGCTGCTGCCGGGGACATGGAGGTGGGAAGACCACGAGCTCGAGCTTCGGGCCGACGGCAGGTGGCAGCTCAGCTTTCCGGCTGACGTGCGATTGAGCTGAATGCAGGCAGGGATGCCTGCGGTCCCAGGACGCCCAGGGTCTCCGCCTGCACGTCGTTAGCATTCTACGACGTTCCTATCCCCACGGCGAAGATCATTGCCAGACTCGCGGCGGCGACGATGACAGCGCCGATGAACCCTACCACGAGCGGCTTCACCCCAATACCTTTGAAGGCGCTGAACTTGGTGTTCAGCCCGATGCCGGCCATCCCCACCAGGATGAGGAAGCGCCCCGCGTGGTTGAACATGTCGATGCCGAGGTCGGTGAAGACACCGTACGTGCGCAGCGCCACCATCACAAAGTACCCAAACAGGAACCACGGGAAGGCCTTCACCCAGTTGACCCTGGCAGGCGCCTCGGCCGGCTCGCCTGTGGCCGCTTCCATCTCGCCCGCGGGCGCGTGCGAACGGCGCGTTGAGTGCCAGCTATACCAGAGGGCGATGACGAAGGCCAGCGGAGCGATGAACGTGTTCCGGACCAGCTTGACGGCCGTCGCGGTCTTGCCCGCCAGCTCGGAGAAGATGAACCCGGCGCCCACGACCTGCGGCGTCGAGTGTATCGCGGTCCCGGCGAACACGCCGAACACCTGGTCCATACCCGGGTGCCCGAAGAGTTGGAATACCTTGGGATACAGGACGATGGCCACCAGACCCCACAGGCCGATGGTGCCGATAGCGTAGGAGGTCTCCTCCTCCCCGGCCTTGATGAGCGGCGAGGTCACCGCGATGGCCGAACCACCGCAGATAGTCGTGCCCACCGACAGGAGGATGGACAGCCTCTGCGGCAGCCGAAAGGCCTTCGCCAGATAGTAGATGGCGAAGAAGCCGACGAGCATGGTCACCACGATGACCAGGAGCATCTGCGGCCCCTGGGCGGCGATGTTGCGGAAGTCCAGACCGGCGCCGATCAGCACGATGCCCCAGATGAGCGGATTCTCGAAGGCTTTCACTCCGGGCGCGCAGGCCGTGGGCAGCAGGCCGACGTTGCTGACGACAATGCCGAGCACGATGGCGACGACGGGCGCCTCAAGCGGGTGCCTGCCGCCCATCACGATCAGCCCGGAGGCGTACAGCGAGATGAGCGACACAACCAGCATGACCAGCCAGCCGGGCAGGTACTCTCTCTTCACCATGAATGCCGAGTTCCCACTTCGCAACGACGAGTCGTTGGGTCTTTGTCAGTTCGCTGGGCGTCCCCAGGGCACGCTCGCGCTGCGCCGTGATCCTTGCCCCTGCTGGACAAACCCGACCAAACTCGGCGGGCAGCATACGCCATTCCTGCAATTCAAAGCAACTCGAGCGACATCCTCAACAATCCATCCGCCGAACTACTAACTCCCGGAAGGGCAGGACTCGGCACGGAGCGAAGCCGCCACGCGCTATCAGTTCGCCTCGATCACGAAGGCGTACACGGCGCTCGTCCTGGCCCAGTTGGCGGCAAGCGGCGAGGTAAGTGTGGACGCGCCGCTGAGCCGCCGGCCCGATGCCGTGCTCACGATCGAGGTCAAAGTCGCGGTGCGTATGGTGCCGGTGAGCCGCCACATGTACTGCGTCATCGAGGGCCTCAACGAGGGCGAGTGGGTGCGGTTCATCACTGAGAACGGCGAAGCCGTTCTCCTCTGGGAGCACCGGCGGTTGGTGCGACAAAGCCGCGCGGAGCGAGCTTGAGCGACACATGTAGGGGCGACCCGGCAGGTCGCCCCTACGACGGCGCCGCGGGGATCCCTGTTACACTCGCCCGACGAATGTACGCCTTGGCCCCGGGCACCGAGCGGATCAGCTTCATGCCCTTCTTCTTGCCCAACACGGATGCGGCGGTGGCGAGACTGTCGCAGGTAATGGCATCCGGAGCGATGACCGTTACCGCCATGCGGTTGGTCAACCCTATACCCGTCCTCGGGTCAACGATGTGCGAGTAGCGCTTGCCGCCGATATCCACGTACTGCTCGACATCGCCCGACGACGAGATGGCCGCGTTCGTGAGCATGACGAAGCGCTTCTGCCGCTTGGCGTTGGCGATCTCTATGCGCCAGCCGGTCCGGCCGGGGGGAGGCTCTCCCACTACGATGTCGCCGCCTGCTTCGATAAGTGCGGACTCGATGCCATGCTCGCGGAGCGTCGCCAGGGCACAGTCCAGCGCGTACCCTTTGGCGATGCCGCCCAGGTCCAGTTGCATCCCTGGCACGAGCAACTGCACCGTCTTGGCGCACGAGTCGAGGCGCATTTTCTCCCAGCCGACCCGTTCCCGAGCCGACTCAAGCTGCTGGGCGGAGGGCAACTGTCCGGACTTGCGCGCCTCGCGCCAGAGGCGAACGTAGGGGCCCACGGTCACATCAAAGGCGCCGTTCGTCCGCGCCGAAAGAGCCTGCGCGCGTGTTAGTAGGAGAAAGAGGGCGTCGCTCACGGGCACCGGCGACCCGCCGGCCTGAGCGCATAGGCGCATCAACTCGCTCGTGGGGCGATAATCGCTGGTGACGTTTTCCAACTCGGCGATGCGGGCAAAGGCAGCCTCGCAGGCGCGTTCCGCGGCTGCGGCATCGGGCGCGTGGACAGTGATCCGCACTTGCACGCCCATGCGAATCGCGGCATAATGGTGCCTCTTTAGGCCCTGGTCATCGGCCGTGTCACTGCAAGTGGCCAGGGCGACACTCACGAGCACAATCAGGAAGGGACAGATGATGCGACGGTTCAGGTTCACCCTCGATCCCTCATCCAGAGGCGTCACATGTACGAACACACGCCGAGGCAATGTGTATCGACCGAACGCCATTCTCAGGGTTGGCTTCCGGCGTGCTGCACTCCTGCTCATGGCGAGCGCCGCACTGCTCGCGTCATTCTGCGTGGGCGTCGCTGCCCCGGACGAGGGGCTGAAGCCGTACGTGGAGGCGATTCCCAATACTGTGGTCAAGTTCGAGATGGCGCCGGTTCCCGGCGGGACGTACGAGATGGCGGATCCGGAGAATCCGGGCGCCAGGCGGACCGTCGAGTTCAAGAGCTTCTGGATCGGCAAGACCGAAGTTACGTGGGACGAGTATGACGTATATGCGTTCAGCCTGGATGTCGATGACGGGGAGACAGAGGAAGGCGCGGACGCCATCTCCCGCCCGAGCAAGCCGTATGGCGATCCCACCGAGGGGTTCGGGCACGACGGGTACGCGGCCATCGGCATCAGCCACCATGCGGCGGTGCACTACTGCAAGTGGCTGTCGTGGAGAACCGGGAAGAAGTACCGCCTGCCCACCGAGGCCGAGTGGGAGTACGCCTGCCGAGCGGGCAAGCTGCCTGCTGGTCCTCTCGATGACAAGGAACTGTTGGGTCGCCACGCCTGGTACAAGGGTAATTCCGACTGGAAGGCCCAGCCCGTCGGCAAGAACGAGCCGAACGCCTGGGGCATTCACGACATGCTCGGCAACGTGGCCGAATGGTGTGCCGGCACCGAGGAGCGCCGCGTTGTGCGAGGCGGCTCGTGGGAGGATCCGGCCGAGAAGGTGCATCCGGCTGCCTTCGAGGAGGACACCGAGGACTGGGACGTCAGCGATCCGCAGTTCCCGAGGGGCAAGTGGTGGCTGTCGGACGCGCCGTTTGTCGGTTTCCGGGTTGTGTGTGACCAGTAACAGCGTCTGCCAGAACCCAGTAGGGGAGCCCCTCCGCGGGCTCCCGCCTTTGCCGTTGCCTTTCTTCCTTGGCCGTTACTGTAGCCGGTCACCCGTGGGCCGGCGCCTTTGCCGTTGCCTCTGCCTTTTCCGTTCGCCGTTGCCGCTTCCTGACCACTACCCACTACCCACTGACCACTGCCTTCCCCCTGTTTGAGTTTCCGGCTGCGGCGCCCCACGTTTCGCTGCGTGACGGGTCATCAGACCAGTTCCCGTGAGTGGGGCCTGGATGCCGTCGTGTGGCTCGGCGCCACTTGCGGAGCTTGCGACTTGGGAGGCGAGGAGGACGAACATGGGTTGAGACGGTGTCAGTCGGCCCAAAAGAGGCGGAGATCCGTGTGGAAGTCGGGCGGCTGCAGGCCAAGCTCAACGAGGATGGGGAGGAGGAGCTGGGGCTTGGTGGGACGGCGGGGGAGCCGGCAGAGCGACTCCCCTACTAAAAGGCATTCGTCGGCGGCGCGGGCGGCGAGGTACCTGAGTGTGGTGCTCTTGCCGAGACCGGGGTCGTCCGGTTTGCCGGAGTCAAGAATCAGGCACGCTGTTCAACCCGGACATCTTCGACACGCTGCTGGAGGCAAGGATGTTGGTGGAGCGATGGCGAAGGGAATGCAACACCGCAAGTCCCCATAGCGACCCGGAGTCCGTGCCGCCGCTCGCGACCAGGCTGACATGACGTGTGGTACTATATGCGGCGGCAGGTCACCTTTCGGAAACCGTGGGAGGAAGTCATCGTGAGAGACTGTGTACGGCGTTTCGCGTGGATCGGTATAGTCTGCTGTTTGCTGGTTTTCCTCATCCCCGCTGCTGTTGTGGCGGGCGACTGGCCGATGTGGCGGTGTGACGCCGGTCACACGGCCGCTTCCCCGGACGGCCTGCCACCCGAGCTGCATCTTCGGTGGACCCGGACGTACACACCCCGGACGCCCGTTTGGGAAGATCCGTTGAATCAGGACATAATGTCCTACGACAAGGTGTTCGAGCCGATCGTCAAGGACGGTCGGATGTTCGTCGGCTTCAACGATGCCGACAAGGTAGTTGCCCTGGACGTGGACACGGGCGCAGAGCTTTGGGCCTTTTACACCGACGGCCCGGTTCGGTTCTCTCCCGTGGCCATGTCCGAGAACGTCTATTTTGCCAGCGACGACGGTTATCTGTACTGCGTCGGCGCGGCCGACGGCAAGCTGAACTGGCGGTTCCGCGGCGGCCCGTCGGCCCGAAAGGTGATCGGCAACAGCCGGGTGATCTCCGCCTGGCCCGCCCGAGGCGGACCGGTGCTTGCCGACGGGACCGTCTACTTTGCCGCCAGCATCTGGCCGTTCATGGGCACGCTTATCTACGCCCTGGACGCAGACACCGGCGAAGTGCAGTGGGTCAACGAGGCTACGGGCTCGCAGTACATGAAGCAGCCGCACAGCGCGCCGTCGTTTGCGGGCGTAGCGCCACAGGGGCAACTGGTCGTCAGCGGCGACGTTCTGCTCGTACCGGGCGGCCGTTCGGGACCAGCGGCCTTCGACCGGCATACCGGCCGACAGCTCTATTTCAATTTCGGCGGCAAGGGGCAGGGGGGATCGTTCGTTGCCGCCGACCAGTCGCGATTCTTCGTCCACACGCGAGTTCGCGGGACGATGGCCTACCGGCTCAGCGACGGGAGCAACGCGGAGATGAAAGTCAACGAGCCGGTGCTGGCCGACCGCTTCGTCTACGCGGCCAACACGCCCGGCCGGGCGGACGGCGAAACCGCGCCGGCCGTGATTCAGGCGTTCGATGACGAGAATGAACTCCGCTGGCAGGTGGCGGCCGACGGCAGTGGCGACCTGATAAGGGCCGGGAACCGGCTTTACGCCGCCGGTAGCAGGGGCATTGTGGCCGTCGAGCTGGCCGGCGAAGGCGGCCGGGCCGAGATCGCCTGGTCGATTCCCGTCGAGGGGCGGATCCAACGATTGTTGGCGGCTGATGAGCATCTCTTCGCCGTCACTCTCGACGGGCGGATCATGGCATTCGGCGCGGAGGAATCCGAGCCGGCCGTGGTCGCCGACCCCGTCGTACCCCGCGATCCCTCACCGGAAATGTCGGAGCAGGCGAGTCGCCTGATGAAACTCGCCGGTGCCCGCGAAGGCTACGCCCTTTGGTTCGGCCTCGACGACGGCCGCCTGCTTGAAGCGGTACTGGCCGCCTCGGAGTTTCACGTGGTGGCGATCGACCCCGATGCCGAGAAGATCGACCGGTTGCGCCGCCGTCTCGACAAGGCAGGGCTGTACGGAAAGGACGTGGCCCTGCACCAGGGCGACCCGATCACCTTTCAACCGCCCGTCTATATGGCCACTTTGACCGTTGTCGGTCGGTCGATGGTCCCGCGGCTGAAAGACGAAAAGGTGCTGCGCCGCATCTACGAATCGGTTCGTCCGTATGGCGGAAAGCTCTGGGTTCCGCTGGCCGAGGAAGAGATCGCTTCGTTCCTTCCGGAGGTCAAAGGGGCTGAGCTACCCAACGCGGAGCTTTGGGTCGGTTACGGTGGCCTGATGGCCACGCGCGCCGGGGCGCTGCCCGGGGCCGCGGATTGGACCCACGCCTACGGCGACGTGGCTAACACGGTCAAATCGGATGACCAGCGTGTCAAACTTCCCCTTGGAGTGCTCTGGTTCGGCGGCAACTCGAACATGGATGTGCTTCCGCGGCACGGGCACGGGCCCAGCGAGCAGGTCATCGGCGGGCGGCTGTTCATCGAGGGCATGAGCTCGATCAGCGCCCGCGACGTGTACACGGGTCGCGTCCTGTGGAAACGCGAGTTCGAGGATCTCGGCACCTACGACGTCTACTACGACGAGACGTACGCCGACACTCCGCTCAGCACGGCTTACAACCAGGTCCACATACCCGGGGCCAACGCGCGGGGGACGAATTACGTGGCCACGGAGGACGGCATCTACCTGGTAGTGGGAAGCTCCTGCCAGGTTCTCGACGTGGAGACGGGGGCCACGCTGAAAGAGATCCTGTTGCCGGCCGAGGACGGGGGCGAGCCGCCGCTGTGGGGGTTCATCGGCGTGTATGAAGACCTGCTCCTGGCCGGCGTTGGCTTCGGCAACTACTCCGATCGCCTGGGCTACGAGTACACCCCCGAAGGAAAGCGTGGCCCCGCCTGGGGGCCCGACCGCTCCGGCAGCCTCGGACTGGCGGCCTTCGACCGGCACTCGGGCGAGATGCTCTGGAAGGTGGACGCCCGGCACAGCTTCATCCACAACGGGATCGTCGCCGGAGGCGATCGGATCTACTGCCTGGACAAGCTTCCGAAGCGGGTCGAGGAGCAGAACGCCCGTCGCGGGCTCGACGATCCCGCGAGCTATCGCCTCGTCGCGCTGGACGCGAAGACCGGGGGCGAGGTCTGGTCACTCGGCGAAAACGTCTTCGGGACCTGGTTGGGTTACTCCGAGAAGCACGACATCCTGCTGCACGCCGGCGCGTCCGCTTCCGATCGAAGTCGGGATGAAGTGGGACGGGGAATGGCCGTATACCGCGGGGCTGACGGCTCTCTGCTCTGGGAGAAGCCCGATCTGTCGTACGCCGGGCCGTGCATCATTCACAACGATTCGGTAATCACCAACACCACATCGTACAAGGAATCCAAAGGCGCGTTCCACCTGCTCGACGGAACGCAGGTGGAGATCACCGATCCCGTTACCGGTGGGCGTGTGCCCTGGCGGTTCACGCGGACCTACGGCTGCAACACGGCGGTGGCCAGCGAACACCTGCTCACCTTCCGCTCCGGGGCCGCCGGCTACTACGATCTGGCCACCCATGGCGGCACCGGCAACTTCGGAGGCTTCAAGTCAGGGTGCAGCTCCAACCTGATCGTAGCGAACGGCCTGCTCAACGCCCCCGACTACACCCGCACCTGCACCTGCGGCTACCAGAACCAAACCTCGCTTGCCCTGGTCCACATGCCCGAGAACGAAATCTGGACCTACAACCTCTTCGGCGCCGACGAGGATGAAATGCCCCAGGTGCGCCGCATAGGGGTCAATCTCGGCGCGCCGGGGGACCGCCTGGCAGAGAACGGAACGCTCTGGGTCGATTACCCCAGCGTAGGCGGGTCCTCACCGAAAGTCGCTGTTGAGCTGGCGGGAGAGGGAGAGCTCCAGTGGTTTCGTCGCCACAGCTCGCGAATCTCGGGCGACGCAGTCCCCTGGGTCGGCGCCTCGGGAGTCGAGGGCGTACGCAGCATCACGGTACCCGTCGTGCTCGGCGGAGAGACGGACGCTGACGAAGGCATCCGCGTGGCCCACGAGAACGACGACGCCGAGGAATCGGCCTCCGGGAAGGTGAGCTTGACCAGCAGCGACCTGGAACTGACCAACGACGGGGGGCCGCAGACCATCGGGATTCGCTTCCCGGGCCTGCCTGTCCCGCGCGGGGCAAAGCTGACGCGGGCGTACGTTCAGTTTCAGGTGGACGAAAGCTCCGCTGAGCCGACCACGCTGGAGATCGGCGCGCAGGCGGACGACGACGCAACGCGCTTCGCCAACAAGCCGTTTGACATCTCCAGCCGAAAACGGACCTCCGGCACCATACGCTGGGAGCCAAAGGCGTGGAACGCGAACGCCGATCCCGGTCCCGACCACCAGACCCCCGATCTGGCGCCGATTCTCCAGGAGGTCTTCGACCGGCCGGGTTGGAAAAAGGGGAACGCCGTCGCGCTCATCATCACGGGTTCGGGCAAACGTGTGGCCGAGGCGTTCGATGGAGACAAGGCCGGCGCCCCCAGGCTGTTCGTAGAGCTCGAAGATGCCGCCGACGTTCCCGAACAGCCCGAACCCGAGATCATCATCCCCGCTCGGCCCTACACGATTCGACTCCATTTCGTCGAGCCGGACGAGACGGTCCGGCCGGGCCAGCGGGCCTTCCACGTCGTCCTCCAGGGCAAGACGGTCCTCACGCGGTTCGACGTGGCCGCCCTGGCCGGCGGCGCCCTGCGGTCGGTCGTCAGAGAGTTCAAAGACGTTCCGGTGGCCGGGGAAGTGAGCGTGGTGCTGACCCCCGTCACGGATCGGGACCCCGTGCTGTGTGGAATCGAGCTCGTGGAGGAAGTGCGGTGAGGTCCGGCGATCCCGCCTCCGGCGGGGTGGACGAGGACTGGAGGCAGTGCGGGCGAAGTTGCCATCTTCGTGGATCCGGGACATCCAGGAAGGAATCAATTGGCTTGTTTGAGCCCAGACTAGGCGTCTCGCTTCACACGATATCCGGCGAGTGGACTCGGGAGCTGTACGAAGCACTCCGCGCCTCTGCCATTGCGACGGTCGAGATCACTGCCCGTTACTTCACGGGACAAAGCGGCGATGTCGAGAAGAGCGCGCTCAACAGGGCGTTGCGCGAAGCCGGCATCCAGGCGGCCAGCATTCACGCTCTATTTGGCCCCCAATACGACTTCTCCGTGCTTGACGGCGATGCCCACGAGCGGGCCATTGATGTGGCCATCTCAGCCATCGACCTGGCGGCCGAGCTCGAGGCGCGCCTCGTGGTCGTCCACGCCAGCGCCGAACCGATCGAAGCCGAGGAACGCGGCGAACGAATGGCTCAAGCGCGACGAGCCCTGGCGGCGCTCAGCAGACGATGCCAGGCAACGGGCACGCGGATTGCCATCGAGCTGCTCCCGCGCACATGTCTCGGCAACACGGTGGATGAGCTGCTGGGACTCCTTGACGGGTTGGACGCCGAGACTCTCGGCGTCTGTCTCGACACGAACCATCTCATGGATCGCTACGACTCGCTGCCCGACGACGTCCGCCGGCTGGGTGAGCGGCTAATGGCCACTCACCTCTCGGACTACGACGGTGTGGATGAAAAGCACGAGTTGCCCGGCACAGGTGTCGTTGACTGGACGGGGACGATGGCTGCGCTGCGGGACATCGACTACCGGGGGCCGTTCAACTACGAGTGCAAGCTCGATGGCGATACACCCGAGGAGCGCATTGCCGTCCTCGAGGGAAACTTCGAGTGGTTGTGCGGTCTTTGAGGGTGCGCCGACAGCGCTGCTCGTGACGGGTACGCTCGAAGTGGGAAGCCGTTGAAGGGGCCGCCTCGCCGACACTCGTGCCACCTGCTCCCTCTGCGAGGGCTTTCGTCAGGCCTTCGCCACCTGCTGACGATGGAGGTGCTGCCAGGGCGCACACGAAACCTCGAACCGTGACGCGCGTGGTGGCGCGAGAATCACAGCATCCTATACCGGGGGGAAGAGATTATGGCTGAGAAGGCAAAATCGGGCAGCGCAGGAGCAACGTCTCGGCGGGGGTTCCTCAAGGCCTCGGCGGCAGTCGTGTCCGCGTCGGTGGTGGGCCGGCGGGCGGGCAGCCGCAGAGCCCATGCGGCAGACGGCGACATCATCCGGATCGGCGTAGTCGGCTGCGGATCGCGGGGCCCTGGCGCAGCGCGAGACGCTATGAATGTGGACCCCGGCGTGCGGCTGGTCGCCATGGCGGACCTGTTCGAAGACCGGGTTCGGGGGAAGCGGGACGCGCTGAGGCAGGAGAAGCCGGAACAGGTCGCCGTGGACGACGAGCATTGCTTCGTCGGCCTCGACGCCTACCGCGATGTGATCGAAAGCGTGGACGTGGTCCTCATCGCCAACGCCGCCAAGTTCCATCCGCTGCATCTGCGGGCGGCCATCGAGGCGGGCAAGCACGTGTTCGTGGAGAAGCCGCACGCCATTGACCCGGTGGGCGTGCGCGAGGTCATCGCCGCCTGCGAGCTGGCCAAGCAGAAGGGCCTCTGCGTGGTCTCCGGGCTGCAGAGCCGGTACCACACGGGCTATCGCGAAGCGATGAAGCGCGTGCACGACGGGGCCATCGGCGAGATCGTGGCCATCGAGGAGAAGTATCTGCGCACGCCCTACCGGGTGATTCCGCGCCAGGAGGGTCTGACCGAGATCCAATACCAGTACAGCACCCAGTACCACTTCAGTTGGCTGTCGGGCGACGACGTCCCCCAGTCGCTGATACACAACCTCGATCGGACCACGTGGGCGCTGCGGGAGGAGACACCCGTAAGGGCGCACGGCCTGGGCGGTCGCTCATCCAGCTTCGATGAGAAGTACGGCAACGTCTTCGACCACCACGCGATCATCTACGAGTACGCCAGCGGGGTGCGGGTGTACGCCTTCTGCCGGACCCAGGAGAAGTGCTACAACAAGACCATCAGCATCATCCTGGGCACCAAGGGACGCTGCTATCCGATGCAGTCGCGCATCGAGGGCGAGACCAACTGGCGATATGACGGGCCCAGGTGCAACCCGTCCGAGGAGGAGCACCGGGCGCTCTTTGCCGCGATCCGCTCGGGCGAGCCCATCAACAACGGCGACTACATGGCGCGCAGCACTCTGGTCACAATCATGGGTCAGATCACCTGCTACACCGGCAAGGAGCTCACTTGGGAACAGATGGCGGAATCTGATTTCTACTTCGCGCCACGACCTGAGGAGTGCAGCTTCGACATGGAGCCGCCGGTGAAGCCGGATGCCGACGGGGTCTACCCGGTGCCTATCCCCGGTGTCACGCAGATGGTCTGAGAAGGATGCGACACGGGGTCAGACCTAACACTAGATTCCGCTGAAGAACGCTCTGCTTTCCGGCGCACGTATTGTCGGTGGGTGCCCAAGGCTGCTAAAGAGTCGCCGGAAGTTTGCCGGATGGATTGGGCCATCAGTTCGGCGTATGCTCGCTGCCAGGCATATCCGGTCGGC
>JAUWAU010000043.1 GCA_030601885.1 Armatimonadota bacterium | reverse complement strand
CCCCCGCCACAGACGCCTGCGTCGGTGACCGAAGCACCCATCGCAACACCAAGGCTTCACCCCAGCACCGCCATCGGAACTACGACAACAACAACGAGTGCAAATACCACAGCCCGGCCGTTACGCAGACAGGCTCCTAGCGCCTGCGGCCCGACTCGTCTGCCGGTGGCGGCGCCGGCTCCTCCGCCAGCACCGCCGGGTGGACGGGCCGAGGCAGTCGCTCAAGTCTTAGCTCGCTGTGGCCGCACTCCCGCCAGCCGCAACGGAACTCGCGCCTGAGAGAGTCGTACTGCAGCGTGAATCGACCGCACTTAGGGCACTGGTCCATCTGTCGCGCCTCCCTGGGGTGGACTGGACGCCCATGGTTGAGGGTACACCCGGTGGTACCCAAGGTGAGTGAAGCCTTCGAAGTGACGAAGCTCGATCGAACGATGGCGGAAAAACGCCAGAGACTCGGGTGCCGGGTAGGGCTCCACGTACATGACGCACGCCAGCTCCGTCTCGAGGATTTTCTTCGCACATAGGGCGCAAGGGAATGTGGTCGTGAAGATTGTGCCCCCGCGAATGCCGACGCCCCCGAACCGGCTGAACTGCAATATGGCGCCCTCCTCAGCGTGAATGGCGCGGCACAACTCCAGGTCGCGCTCGTACAGGTCGACCTCGACGGCCCGCGCCCTGCACTGCACGCACCGCAGCCTCTCGTCGAACTCTCCACCGCACGCCGCGCAGCGTGCGTTCTTCACGAGGGATCCGATAAACCTCTCACGAACGGACCGCCTGTAGCAGTCGCCGTGCTCGTCGGCGCAGGACCTCGCGCCGATCGGTACCTCGTTGTAGCCTTCGGCCACGGTGTACCCTTCCGCGTTAGTGATTACGGCTCCTACCTTCCTGCGCAGACAAGAAGACCGGTAGGCTACAGTATACGCCTGACACATCCGCACCTCGTGCGGCTGGGGCCTGAGCATGCCTGGGTTAAGTATCGCGTCAAGGATGGCATCCACCTTGGTGAGGAGGGTGTCTCTCGATCCGTCTTGTCGCGGAAGCGCACCTTCGTTGCTCCCAGATGCCTCCCCCGCGTTCGGAAGGTGCTGAAGTGGCCAGTCGTTCCAGACCATAGCGTCCGCGCGCCGCACGCACTCCGCGACTTGCTGTCCGAACCCCACAGCCTTGCCGGCCTCGTCGCGCTCCTCTTTGTCCCGCTCGTCGTTGTCGTCGAACGGCGTGCGCTGCCCGCCGTACCTCTCCTCCCCGATGCGGTCAAAACGGGTGTCAGGCGAGGACTCCACCGCAACTAGATAGAAGTCCGACGCCTCTGCGAAGCGCCTTGCCTCGGCGGGATTCTTGATGCCGTCGACGACCAGGTTCTGCCCGTCCCCGGCCGCCCGCAGGGCCATCACTGCCAGAACGTCAGCTCCCTTCTGGTTCCGCAGGTTCGTGCCGGCGTCCTGGAGTTCCCCAATACCTGCCGAGGCGGCCGCCTGCTCCCTGAGGAAGTCGGACAGGCTCACGTACCTGAATCCGCGGTCCTCGATGTGACGGGCCACCAGTGTGCGCCCGGCCCCCTGCGGGCCGGTCAAGCCGATCACGAGTGGCTTCATCCTGTGTTCACCCCCACAATCCCCGGGCGCGCTCCCCCAGATGATCGGATCTCGGCCCCCTTGCCGCCGGGCCAGAGCCCGTACATGGACGGCGCCGCCTTCTTCCCCTCCCGCCTGCAGCAGCGCGCCGCCTCCGGGTCGCCGAAGGGGGCAGACTTCAGCGAGCGTCGCTTGGCGTTAAGCGCCGCCCTGACTTACCCTTACCGAACGCGCGTTCGGCGTCAATTATAGCACGGAGGCCCACCCTGTCAAGGAATTGCAACAAAACGTTGACATACATTTACACCCGTGTTGACTTCAGACTTGTATCGGGGGCCTCCGGCGCGCGCGCCCTCGGTGGTCTTCCCCGAGGCGAGCTTACATACCTTCTCGGCTGGATGCCCCGGAGGCTTGACCGCGTGTGGGGTGGGCTCGGCCGCCGCTCCCAGTCGCTCCCGCGAACTCGCGCAGCGCCTCTCCTCTCACGGCGACCGCGCGTGTGCGCCCCAAGGCTTTTGTGGTATGCTGTGCCTCGGCCCGGCTGGCGCCCCGGTGGAGAAGAGGCGCGCTACACGCGGGCCCGGCACAACACAGTTGGCAGTCGCTGCGGGTCCGGCAAGGGGGCGGAACGTTATGGCAGTGGAACTCCGAGACATTCTCCACCAGCGTGTTATTGACCGATGCTGGACGCTCTTCCAGGACGGGCACTATCCCGACGCGGCGCACCGTGCTATGGAGGAGGTGCAGAAGGCCCTGCGGGACGCTGCACTCGCGCCCGATGGCCTCTACGGACGGCGCCTGATCAACTGGGCCCTCGGACAAGGGAAGCGCGTTCGCCTAGTGGTTCCGCTTGGGGAGGAGTTGCAGGAGCACGCGCGCACGCTGTTCCAAGGAGCCTTCGCCTACTACCGCAACTACGCGGCCCATGAGGGAGATGCGATAACTGAGCACATCTGCGCTCGCGTCATGGTGCTCGCAAGCGAGCTGCTTGACCTGGTGGCTGCTTCAAGCCGACCCTTCGAGGGGCTGGAGACCATCGACCAACTGGTCGACAAGGGTCTCTTCGAGTCTCGCGAGGGGTTCGCACAGTTCCTTCGGTTCATGAGCGGCCAGCAGATCCTGGAGGACACTGTCGACGGGTTCTTCGAGGGGCTGTACATGGCAGGATGGAACGACCCACAGATGGAGATCGTGCACGACCTCGGTCTCATCGTCTGGGGAACGCAGGACATCATCCCGAGCTCCCCGGAGGAAGCGCTGTATGGGGATCTGCCGGCGTACATATCGCACGCGGAGCTCACGCCAGCGGGCGTGCGCGCGCTCGAGCTAGTGGAGCGCAGCGCATCGCGCTGTGCGCGAGATGAGACCGGCCAGCGCGCAGAGGCCGACGACACCTAGCACGTGCCCGCAGGCGAGCTGGGATGGTTCCGGGCATAGCAAAGGGTGGAGCGTCTTGATCACAGCACGGCATTGGGGAGCTCCTGTACTGGGGGCGCTAGCCTTCGGCTGGGTCTCGGGTACAACGGCACAGGAGCTGCTGCACAACGGATCGTTCGAGCAACCCGCGCGCGACGACGCCACGCTCCCCGACGGCTGGCGCCGGTTCTCCTACGATGCGGAGTACGTGGTGCGGCGCGATGACACCGCGGCAACGGACGGCAAATGGTCCCTCCGCGTCGAGGGTACTGAACCGATCGGCAGAGCCGGCGTGTCAGGGCAGACGGGGGCGATTACGAAGCCGGCGATGGGCTACCGGCTGACGATGCAGTTCAAGGGCATCGCCGCCCGGCCCGACTTCATCATCCGCTTTCGCGAGGCGGGCGCTCCCCAAGAGGCGCTACGCACACACCGCTATCAGCTCCCGACCAAGGGGCAGGACTGGCAGGAGGTGAACGTGCGGGTCCGAACGCCAGTGGAAGCGCTCGATGGCGGCTGCCGCATTGAGATCATCCTCTACGGGCGCGGGAAATGCACCGCCTGGTACGACGACGTCAAGCTCACGCCGCTTGAGGAATGGGAGCCGGAGCCATTGGACCCGCAGAACGCCCCGAAGAGCATGATGCCGCTGCGGCCCAAGGAGGGCGAGACGGTCGCTCAGAACCCGCCGGACATCTCCTGGCCACCGTACGAGGACGCCGGCGCTTATCGGCTGGAGCTTTCGCGCGAGCGCGACTTCCCGGGCGGGGCAACGATACGCGTCGAGAATCTCCGGCTGAACCTCTACAACCACCACGAGACGCTCGCACCCGGCACGTGGCACTGGCGCTATGCGCCGCTCGACGAGCAGAGCAAGCCGCTGGCCTGGACCGAGCCGATGCGCTTCGTCATCCCCGAGGACGCCGTCGAGCTGCCGCTGCCGCCGATCGAGGAGCTGCGAAAGCGCCTGAAGCCCCACCCGCGCCTTATCGTCACTCCCGAGACGCTCGACGACTTCCGCGCGATGGTGCGGGCGACGCCGCACAACGCCTACGAGCAGTTCCTCGCCCGGCTGGAGCGCACGAAGGCACAGCCCCTGCTGCCCGAGCCGCCCCACAGCGACACCAAGACCGAAAAGCAGTCGAACAAGTACGCCTACCCGATGGCCTCGGCCGCTCGGGACCTGTCTTTCGGATATATCATAACGGGCGACCGCCAGTATGCCGACGCGGCCAAGCGGTTCATCCTGCATCTCTGCTCGTGGGACCCATACGGCGGCACCGGCTATCGCCAGGCCGACCAGTCGTTCCGCAAGATCACCATGGACCTGTGCTACGCCTGGGATTGGCTCCAGGACGTGCTGACGGACGAGGAGCGAGAGACGCTGCGCGAGGCGATCCGCGTGCGCGGCGAGATCCTGTACCACGACTTCGTCATCGACCGCAAACCCGTGTTCCGCAGCCGTCCGATTCACCACTATCCCTACGATTCCCACGGCATCACGGTCTTCGGGTACTTCGTGCACATCACGCTGGCGATGCTCGGCGATCTGCCGGAGGCGGAGAACTGGTTCCGCTACATCATCCCGGCATACTGGAACATCATCCCGCCATGGGGCGGCGCGGACGGCGGCTGGTGCCAGGGGACGGGCTACTGGCGCTATTCCACCGGCGGCTCCCTGGAGGCCAGCGAGGCCATGCGAAGCGCTCTTGGGCTCGATATAGCGCCCAAGCCCTGGTTCCGCAACAACGGGTACTTCGCCATCTACTGCGTGCCGCCGTTTCTGCCGCGGCTGCACTTCGGCGACGGCAACCGGAGCAGACCCGGCTACGGCGCGAAGGCGAAGCTGGCTCGATATGCCAGGAGATATCAAGACCCGTACTTCCAGTGGTACGCGCAAACCGAACCAAGCAAGTGGAGCCTGTCGGACTGGCGGACGCTGTTCTGCTACGACTGGGCCCTGAAGCCGAAGGCGCCCACCGACCTGCCGCAGGCGAAGTACTTCAGGGACATCGGCTGGGTGGCGATGCACTCGGCGCTGTGGGATCCGCAGGAGATCATGCTCTTCTTCAAGAGCAGTTGGTACGGGTCGTTCAACCACAGCCACGCCGATCAGAATCACTTCGTGCTCAACGCCTTCGGCGAGGCGCTCGCCATCGACTCGGGCTACTACTACAAGTACGGCGGCGAGCACGACAAGGGCTGGCTGCGGCAGACGAAGGCGCACAACGACATACTCGTGGGCGGACAGGGGCAGCCGATATTCGATCTCAATGCCGAGGGGCGCATCGCCGCTTTCGTGCATGGCGCCGATTTCGACTACACGGTCGGTGACGCAGCAGCGGCGTACGCCGGAGCGCTGGAGCGCTTCGACAGGCACATCGTCTTCGTGCGGTCCCAAGCGACGGCGCGCCCAGACTACTTCGTGATCTTTGACTCCCTGCGCGCGACGAAGCCGGACACGTTCACCTGGTGCCTGCATGCGCTGGAGCAGATGCGGGTGGACGAAGGGAGGCTGCAGGTGACCATCGACCGCAACGACGCCCACCTGCGAGTGCAGTTCGCCGAGCCGGCGGCGCTCCGGTTCGCGCAGACCGATCAGTTCGACGTGGCGACGGAGGATCCGGAGAAGTACCCGGATCAGTGGCACTTGCAGGCGACGACGGTGGAGGAGACCCGTGGCGCCTTCTTCCTCACGGCGCTATTGCCCTATAGGACGCCGGACGGCGGCGATCTACCTGAGATCAAGCCCCTGGCAGTGGAGGGCCGGCACGCGATGGAGGTCACGTGGCCGGATGGGCGGCGGGATCTGTTCGCCTTCGCCCCAGTGGCTGATGGAGCGGACGCCTGCCAGCTCGGGCCGGCCGCAACAGATGCGCCCGTCGCTTGCATTCGTCTCAGCAAGTCCGGCGCCATCGAGGCCTTCTTTGCCCACGGAGGCACATACTTGCGCGCCGGGGGGCGGGATCTGCTGCGAGCTGCGAAAGAAGGGCGAATGACCCCTTCGTAGGGGCGACCCGCCGGGTCGCCCCTACAACCGTGCTACACATTGGCCTCACAGGAGCGGATCTGCCGTGATCTGATCGAGCGTCTCTTGGGGCAGCTTTGAGGACTGCACCTTCAGCACGGCCGATCGGGCGAGGTAGAATGGCGTGTGGCTGCCGAAGCAGAGCCGCTCCGCCGGGATCTTCTCCGCAATCGCCGCCAGCGTGTCCATGCCCTCGAGGCTCGATATCTCGAAGATGAGGTTCTCGGCCTCGAGCATTCGGGACGCCTCAGGCCTATACGCGCAGGCCACATGGAACTTCGTCTGCGGGCGCCGTTTGGCGAGAGCCACGATGGCGTCAGGCGGAGGCGCGGGCACCTTCATCAGGAGATGATGTCGCCGCTCGTCCTCCATGCGGTACTGGATCGAGACGGCGAGGCCCTCGCTGGAGACTTCCTCGACGCACTGGTTTACTGCCGACGACTCGAGATCGAGCCGATGATAGCTCGGCACCAGCTTCACCACGCGCGCGCCCCACTGCTCGACGCACTGCTTCAGCGAGTCGCGCCAGTTGCGGAGGCTGGGGTCGATGATGGCGACGGGCGCCAGTTGCTCCAGCTTGGCCACCTTCGGCAGCCATTCGGCATTGCCGAGCTGCGGGTCCTGGTACAGGATCGCATCGGCCGCCGCCGTCCAGGCGCGGTCGATTCCCTCGTTGGCCAGGTGCTCAGCCAGCTCGGAGGGCGTGGCTCGGGCGAGCCGCTGGAACGGCCAGTGCCCCACCCAGGTGTTGGTATCGACGATCATGCGGCGGCCTCCAGCTTGAGAAGTCTGACAGCGTTGTCGGTGAGTATGGCACGGCGCTCATCTTCGGTGATATCCGCCCCCAGGACACGCCCCAGTTGGCAACTGAAGTCACGCCCCGGCGCATCGGAGCCGAACACGACGCGCTCGGCGCCGAGCTGCTCGACGGCGTACTCGACAAAGCCCTGCTCGGGCTGCGAGCCGCAGGTGTCGATGCTGATGTTCGCATACGGCTTGATGTCGGCCACGCCACGGCAGCCGGAGCCGCTCAGGTGGGCCATGATGATGCTGACCTCGGGGAAGCGGCGCCCGAGATCGGCGATGTCTGCCGGCGTGGACTCGTTCGGGTTCTGGCCCGTGCTCTTGTACCAGGCGTGGTGCAGGATCGGCACATCGAGCTCTGCGGCGCGCTCCATCATCGGGTCGAGCCGCGGGTCGCGGCAGTTCACCGCATGCCACAGCTTGATGCCCACCAGTGGCCCCTCGGCCACCGTGCGCGTCAGCTCGTCCTGAATGAACTGCACATCGTGCTCCGGATTGAGATAGCAGAAGCCGCTGTACACCTCCGGCCGCATGCCGACGATGTCCATCGTGTCGTCGTTGATGGCGGCGATCCCCTGCGGATCGGGGTTGGGCCCGTATTCGGTCACGCGGCCCTGTAGGCAAATGCGCGTGATGCCGACGCGCGCGGCGACCTCGGCCATGTGATCGATGGCGGCCTCGCTGCTATCGCCGCGCGGGGGATGCACGTGGATGTCAACGATCATGGGCACTTCTCCGTCTTCCGGTAGCTCGGCGCGGGGCGCGTCTCCTTCTGCGACCTCTCGCCCCCCTCGTCACGGCTGCAGGAGCCACAGATTCCCTTCGAACTCGCTGCCCCCGACCGGCCTTTGCACAACGAGGTACTTGCCGTCGTGAACGTCACACAGGTCGTGATAGAAGTAGCCTTCGGTGAGGTACCGGACCCTTCCCGCCCGCACATCCACCTCGCACCACTGCAGGGGCTCGGAGCGTGGCAGCTCCCCCGTCGGCGGGCCCGTGGCGACGAGCAGATGCCTCGGCGAAGCCCAGTATATCCTACGGACATTGTCTACTAGCACTCGGTCGCCGGTACCGTCAGGGCGGATGATGTGCAGTCTAGTGTAGAGGACCGCGGCATCGACGTCCCTGGAACTTGCTTCCAGGTACCCGATTGTGCGACCGTCTGGAGACCACGTCCCACTCGACACGTGGGGGCTTGTCTCAGGGGTAAGCCGGCGCTGCTCGCCCGTGCGAAGGTCCACGACTCCGACGTACTGCTTGCGAGGCCTCTCGGGATGAGAGCCGTCGTCGCCGCGCTTCTCCGCGGCCAGATAGAGCGCCTGATTCCGGTCGCCCGGCGAGCGCCAGAAGTGCCTGAACGACCAGTTGCCGCTTTCGCGCGGAACGCGGGCCGCCAGCTCCTCTGGGCGTATCATCTTGCCGGGCTGGATCCGGCCGTGATGGCGTGAGTAGCCATGCATCAAGCGATTGAGAGCCTCGGCGTCGGCATCGGACAGCTTCCAGTCGTCGTCCATGACGAACTGGTCTTCCTGCTTGCGCACACCCGTTTGGGCCCCGTCCGCTACCCGAAACAACGTAGATGATCGCCAGTGGGCCAGTACGACGTGGTCTCCGCCGGGGAGCCAGGCGAGGCGGCCGGGCGGCCCCGTCTCGGGCGAGGGGTCGCCGACTGTCGGCTGTCCGCGAGGCAGCGTGGCGAGCAACCGGCTCTCGTGACCGTCCCCTATGTAGAGCCGTCCGCTGAAGTGATATGCGCCCCCCGGAGTGAAGTGCTTCTCCACAGTCAGGTACGCGACCCGGGCGCCGTCCGGCGAGAAAGCTCCTTTGATGCTGCGCCCATCATCGGTGATCTGGGCGCACAGGCCAAACGTTGCAGTGAGCCGGCACAGGAACAACGACGCAAACAGGACCCGATTCATCCCCATCACGGCGATACTCAGTTTCATGTCCCGCGGCTTGCCTCTGTGCCGACACCCTCGATTGCGGCGAACGCGCGATTCCTTGCCTGCGCGTTCCTCATGGTCGTGTTCTCCGAATGTCGCGCGAACTCCTACGCGTGGTGATTGTGCATCGGCGACCGCAGCGGCGATCAGAACTAATGGTAGCTAATGTCGGGGCAACGCGGCGGGTGAGCTCGCAGGCAAGCTGCCTGGACCACACGACGACGCACGGCTTGGCAAGCAAGCCGTGCCACACGGACAGCGACGAGCGCCTACGTGTGCTGCACGACCTCGAGATCGATTCCCAGCTCCATCCCCTGAACGGTCACTTGTTTGGCGTCTGGGCCCGGTGCCTCGGCCTGGTCCAGGCTGTCGGCGAGCACCTCGGCCCGTATGTATTCCCCGAATGTCTCGATAGCCTGCTGCAGCTTGGCGGCGTCCGTCGTGTAGGCCGCCCGGATGCGGTCGCTCATCTCCAGGTCGCGCTCCTTGCGGAGCTGCTGGATGTGCCGCACAACATCGCGGGCGAGGCCCTCGGCCTCAAGCTCGGGCGTGAGGGCGATGTCGAGGGCGGCCACAGTGCCGACCTGTTCGCTCACGACCGTGTTCTCCGGGGCAACCTCCTCGAGGTCGATGTCGTCCCGAGACAGCTCATACTCGTCCCCGTCGATGCCCAGCACGTAGCTGCCGCTTTCCGCGAGGGCCGCAGCGACCTCACTCCCGTCGGCAGCGTCGAGGGCCGCGGCGATCTGCTTCGTGGCGGCGCCGAAGCGCGGGCCAACGCTGGCCAGATTGGCCCGGGCACGGCGCTGCATCAACTCGTGTGCGTCAGCTACGAGCGTGAGTTGCTTGACGTTGACCTCCTCGAGGAGCTGCGCCTCGAAGCGCTGGAGGGCGTGGCCCATCGCCTCGTCGGCCGGCGCCACCCTCAGCTCCGCCAGCGGCTGGCGGACGCGAATCTGCGCCTGCTCGCGCAGGGCGAGCACCTGGGAGACGACGTTGACGACGACGTCCATGTCGCGGGAGAGCTCCTCGTCGATGGCCTCCGGCTGCGCCTCGGGGAAGTCGCAGTGGTGCACGCTCTCGGGTGCGTGGCCGTCCAGTGGCCGCACGAGGTTCTGATACATTGTCTCAGTGATGAACGGCACGACGGGCGCCAGGAGCTTGCAGAGCGTCAGCAGCACCTCGTACAGAGTCTGGTAGGCGGCGAGCTTCTCCCGGTCGCTCGGGTCCTTGGCCCGCCAGAAGCGCCGGCGGCTGCGCCGCACGTACCAGTTCGAGAGCCGCTCGATCAGCGCCTCGGCGGAATGGACGAACCCGGACACGTTAAAGGCCTCGTAGTCGCGGCGCGCGGTCCGGATGAGCTGATGGAGCTTGGCGATGATCCACCGGTCCATGTCCGCGCGCTCGGCCAGGGGCACCGGCTCGGTCCGCGGGTCGAACTCGTCGAGACGGCCGTAGTTGCAGAAGAAGGCGTAAACGTTCCAGAGGGTGTCGATCACCGCGCGCCGCAGATGCTCTCCCGGCGTATAGCCGAAATTCAGGTTTGCGGTGGTGCTCTGGCGGCAGAACATCCACCGCATCACGTCGGCCCCCATCCGCTCGGCGGCTTCGTCGAACTCTATGGCGTTATCCTTCGACTTGTGCATCTCCTCGCCGTGCTCGTCGCGCACGAGGGCGTGGCCGAGGAGGGTCTTGAAGGGCGGGATGTTCTCCATCATGGTGGACATGGACAGCATGGCGTAGAACCAGTTGCGGAACTGACCGGGGAAGCACTCCAGCACCAGGTCGGCCGGTATCCACTGGCGCCAGTACTCACGGTCGGCGTTGTAACACACCGTCGAATACGGGACGATGCCGGCATCCAGCCACGGGTTGCCGACGTCGGGGATGCGGGTCATGCTGACGCTGCACTTCGGGCAGGCGATCTTCACCGCGTCTACCCACGGCCGGTGCGGCGAGTGCCCCTCGAACTGCTCCCAGCCCTCAACCGCGCGCCTCTGCAGCTCCTGTTCGCTCCCGAGAACATCGAAGGCTCCGCACTCGGGACACTCCCAGATGGGCAGCGCCAGGCCCCAGTAGCGCTTCTTGGAGATCATCCAATCGCGCATGTTCTCCAGCCAGTCCAGCTCCTGGTCGAGGCCCCACCCCGGGATCCACTGTATCTGGCGCGTCACGGCCATGATCTCGTCGCGCCAGGACATGTCAATGAACCACTCGTCCACATTCCGAAACAGCAGCGCCGTGTCGCAGCGCCAGCAGTGGGGGTAGCTGTGGGTGTAGGGCATGACCTCCACGAGGTAGCCCTTCTCCCGCAGGCTATCGTACACCAGCTCCTCCACGTCGGCGGCGTTCTTACCGGTGAGCGGCCCGAAGCCATCGATGTACACGCCGCTTTCGTCGATGGGGGCAATGACGGGGAGGTCGTGTTGGCGGCTCAACTCGAAGTCCTCGCGGCCGCAGCCCGGCGCGCAGTGCACGATGCCGGTGCCCTCCACGTCCGAGACCTCGTCCCACGGTATCACCACGTGCCGCTGAGCAGCCTCCTCCTGGGCGGGGAGCTCATCGAATGGCCCAGAGTACGTCAGCCCGACGAGATCCTCGCCCGGCACCGCTTCGCCCACCCGCTCGACATCGCCGAGGGGCAGCTTCCTGAGGCTGGCGGCGGAGAGGTAGAGGAGCTTGCCGTCCCGGCGGATCTTCACATATTCAATCTGCGGGTGCACGGCGCAGGCCACGTTGGCCGCCAGCGTCCAGGGCGTCGTCGTCCAGACGAGCAGGTGCTCGTTCTCGCGCTCGCGCAGCGGGAGGGCCAGGATCACGGACGACTCGGTCACCTCGCGGTAGCCCTCGTGCATCTCGTGCTGCGAAATCCCCGTGCCGCAGCGCGGGCACCACGGCATGGTGTCCGTACCCTTGTAGATGAGGCCCCGCTTGTGGCACTTCTTCAGGAAGCCCCAGATGGTGTAGTTGTTCTCGGCTGATAGCGTATAGTACGAGTTGTCCCAGTCCATCCAGTAGCCCAGGCGGATGGACTGCCGGGTCTGGATGTCGGCGAACTTGTGGGCCCGCGCTTTGCACTGGTTCACGAAGCGCTCCAGGCCGTACGCCTCGATGTCACGCTTGCTCTTAAAGCCCAGCTCCCGCTCCACCTCGACCTCGATCCACAGGCCCTGGCAGTCGAACCCGTTCTGGTAGCGCAGCTCGTGCCCCAGCATGGCGAAGTAGCGCTGGTAGCAGTCTTTCAGCGCTCGGCCCCAGGCGTGGTGCACGCACATGGGGCCGTTGGCCGTGATGGGCCCGTCGAGGAACGACCACCTCGGCGCGCCCCTGCGCAGCTCGCGCAGCTTGTCAAAGGCCCTGGTCCGCTCCCAGAAGCCCAGTATCTCCCGCTCCTGGGCCACAAGGTCGCATCGTGTGGGTACCGGTTCGAACATAAGGCTCAGTCTATCCACCTTCGCTGTGCAGCATGCCGCCGCACTGTGAGCGTATGAGTGTACTCCCGGCGCCTTTGGAGGCCACCCTACGAGCCTCAGCAGCTTTCGTAAGGCCAACTCCTCAACTGACGCGACAGTTCCCGGCCCACCCCGGGCTTCCTGCTCGGGTCCCATCACGCCGCAAAGCATTCTCCTCCCACATCGCCCCGCAATGCATCGGCGCGGCGCTCTCTGTATTCCCTGTGGGTGAGCATTAACTCCCCGCTCCCAGCAGCACCTGGACGTCATGGTCGCCCGGGCGCTCGAGCACAACACTGACCATGCCGCCGACGGCGTCGATGTCAACCTCGCTGCCATTGACGCGCACCTCTTCAGGATAGCCCCAGACTGAGAACGAAAGCCCGGTGCGCTCCGCGGCCCAGCATCGCGCTCGCACTATGCCCCGGCAGGCGCGCTGGGATAGGTCCACGGCAGCGCTCACCGGTCGCTCAGCCCCGAGCAGGAAGTCGCTGTCAACGGCCAGCGCGGTCCCGTTCTCGAGAACGGCGCACACCAGCGCGCCATCGGCCGTCGTGCGGGCGAATGCCTTCTGTCCGTCGAAGTAGATGCCGCCACCTTCCACCTCGCCCTCTTCGGCGGTGCGCAGCAATAATCGGTCTACAGCGCCGTCGCGATGCAGCTCGAGGCCGCAGTGGCTCGCCGGTGAAATCAGCTCCGAGCGCGCCGCCGGCTGCTTGTCGGCCGGTGCGTTCTTGGCGCGAAGAACGCACGGGTGGCACGCCACCCGTGGCGCCCGGTCGCCCTTGGCCACAGGCTGCAGGACAGCCAATATCCAGAGCCGACGGGCCGAGGGCCGGATGTTGAGAGCCAAATGGCGATCCGGCTGTTCGCGCAGCTCCAGCCCCGCATCTTCGGGCAAGAGCACCGTCACGCACAGGTCGCCGTGCTCGCCACGCAGCCGAGCTTCCCCATCTCTGACCTCGACGCGGAAGAGCGTATGCAGGAGCCACTCAACGGTCGCGCTTTCGGTGAGACGAAGCTCATCGAGCAGCACGACGTACTCGCCTTGCGCCTCTGTATTGCCGCCGATCATGACGAAATGCCGCCGAACGAGGCGCGCCCGGGGGGCGTAGGCAGGGCTGGCATCCGCCGTCACCGATGCGTACTGCGGCGATGAGAAGAAATCGGATATGCGCCCGGCAGCCTGCGCATCTTGGTTCCGGCCGTCGATGACGATGGTGTTGTGGGCCCTCGTGGACGCCTCGTAGTGTTCCCAGCGGCGGGGGCCGAAATACTCTTTCGAGTACGACGCCGGGCCGGGGTCGATCACGAAGCGATCGCCATTGGCGACGAGGATGAAGGAGTTCAGGTCCAAATGGCTATGGTTGGCCGGCAAATCGCCGCTCTTGATGGCGACGTAGAGCGCGTCGGCATCGTTCCAGCTCGACCTCAGCGCGGCCCAGCCGGTGTCGCGGAAGCAGGCGCTCAAAGGCAGCTCGGGCCGCGCCCGCCCAGCACGATCTGACTCGCCCCACAGGAGGTCGAATGGGTGAGCCCGCGCCCTGACGCGGCGTCGGTGCCGGCCAAACTCCCGCCGCCCGGTGCGCATGCTCAGGTAGTGGAAGATCGGTGTGTCGGGTGGAGTCGAGCAGCAGTCGCCGAAGTTGGCGGGCCGGCCGTCGGGTGCTGTGAAGTAGATGGGAAAATACGCCGTGTTGCGCACTCCGTCGCGAAGAATGATCTCATCGTCGCTGCCCAGCACCGTGCGCTGCGCCGCCGCGAAGCACATGGCATAGTGCATGCCGTCGCGCCAATAGCTCACGCCGTCGCTGCACCCGCCGTCCACCGGGATGGCATCGAAGAACACACCGATGTTCTCGCGCGCCCGGGCGAGGCACTCCTCGGCCCCGGGCCACTCGCCGAGCAGCGCCATGGCCGCGACGGCGCAGCCCCCGTTGACGACCGCGTTCCAGTGATGCGTGCAGCGTGCCCAGCGGGCGCCCTCTTTTGCCGCGGTCAGGTACGGCCGCAGGCCCTTCTGCACGAGGCCCGTGCGTATCTGCTCCCGCTCCTGCACAGATAGCTCGTCGTGGAGCCAGTCGTAGCCCACGGCAAGTCCGAAACAGACCTCGCCGGTCATCAAGTCGGCCTGCAGCGGGAGATGCACCGGATCGACCCACGACGGCCATGCAAGCACGGCGTCCATTTCGTCCCTCGCCCGGGCGGCGTACTCACGCTTCTGCGTAAGCAGATGCGCGAAGGCGCACCAGAGGATGATCTCTTGTGCTCTTCGGGCACACCCCAGATTCCCGCCCCATGCCTGCGACTCCCAGTTATCCCGGGCCGCTGCCGGCTCAGTGGTCGGCTCCTGCAGAGCGGCATCACCAGCGCGCTCGATGTCGGCCCAGAGGCGCTGTTGGTAGGCGTGCGGGCCGCCCGGCGGCCGGGCGGCATTGATGCCGAGCCGCTCGCGAAGCTCTGCCACGTCGGCAGAGGTCAGAAACAGACGCGGATGGGCTGGGACGTCTATCTTCGATCGACCTCCTGGCTGGGAGAATGCGTTGACTAATGAGTTCGCACGGAACTCCGATGCACTCCAGCACGTACAACGCGCGTAGACTACCACAAGAAGACGGGCGGCGTCACTGAGGCGCAGCCAAGTCCACTGCCTGCCGATCCCGCCAGGAGGGAACCGCAGTCCGATTCGCGAACAGCGTGACGCGCCCTTCGGGAACGTCCACAACGGAGGCCAAACACGGAGGCTACGCCATGAAGCGGGCAGCGAGGATTACTCAGAGCGGGCCGCGTCGCGCATGTGGCTGCCTGATACTGCTGGCTGCGATGGGCTTGGCCCGGGCACCCGCGGCGGCGGAAGCGCCGTACCAGGCTATGGGGACCAAAGTGGGCGAGGTCACCGCCCGCTCCGCCATCATCTGGGCGCGACTGACGCTGGAGCCGCAGGCGCGGTGGGGAGGCTTCCGCTTCCCCGGGCCACGAGTGCAAGACGGCGGACCGCCGCTCCTGCCCGGAGACGTGCAGATGGATGATCTCGATGGCGCTTGTGCCGGGACGCCCGGGCGCGCGCGATTGATAATCGGCACATCGCCTGACCTGATGGGCGCGAGGCGGACGCCCTGGGTGAATGTGGGGCCGGAGACGGACTTCACCGTGCAGTTCCACCTGACGAACCTGAAGCCGAACACGGAGTACTTCTACGCGATAGAGGCGCGCGACCCAGCCGGCGAGGTGCGACGACGAGAGCGGATCTGTCGATTCGTCACCGCGCCCCGTCCAAATGAGTGGACGGAGGTCACCTTCGTAGTCATCACGGGTCAGTTATATCGCCATCTGGACGACCCAAAGGGCTTCAAGATATACCCCGCCATGGGTGCGCTGTCACCATCGTTCCTGGTCGCTACGGGCGATACGGTGTACTACGACGGCGAGCCGCCGCGAGCGACATCGGTGGAGCTTGCCCGTCACCATTGGCATCGCATGTACGCGCTGCCGCGGCTGGTGCAGTTCCATCGCTCCGTCCCCGGCTACTGGATAAAGGACGATCACGACACGTGGTGCAACGACTGCTGGCCGGGCATGGCAACGAAGAAGATGGGAGACTTCACCTTTGCCGAGGGGCAGGCCGTCTTCCTGGAACAAGTGCCCATGAGCAAGAGGACGCATCGGACGTTCCGCTGGGGAAAGGGATTGCAGATCTGGCTCCCCGAGGGGCGCGATTTCCGCTCCCCGAACAACATGCCCGACGGCCCCGAGAAGACGATCTGGGGCGAGGCGCAGAAGCAGTGGCTCAAGCGGAGCATCCTGGCGAGCGACGCCGCCTTCCGGATCATGGTCAGCGCAACGCCCATGGTGGGACCGGATCGGCCAAATAAGCGCGATAATCACGCCAACGCGGCCTTCGCCACCGAGGGCGACGAATTCCGGCGCTGGGTGCGCGACCAGGGCCTGCGCAACTTCTTCGTTGTCTGTGGCGACCGGCACTGGCAGTATGCATCAGTGCACCCGGAGACGGGCCTGTGGGAATTCTCCTGCGGCCCGGCAAGCGATGAGCATGCCGGCGGCACGCCGGGCGAGGACCCGACGTATCACCGTTTCCACCGGGTCAATGGGGGCTTCCTTTCCGTCACGGTAACGGAGGTGGACGGCGTGCCGACGTGCCTCTTTCGCCATCACGACGTAGACGGCAACGTGGTATTCGAGCACACGATCACAACGGCAGTGGACACTGATTAATGGCCCATGGCCGGCTGGCAACGGCTGGGCCGGGAGTTGACACTGGGCAACGGCGGGTCGTAGACTGACCGCTGAGCACTGACTACCAACCACTGTCTTACCGGGGGGTTACCGGTGGCAGAGACACAGGATCTCGAAGCGCTGTGGAAAGCCGTGAACGACGAACTGCACCGCGGCGAGCTCATCCCCTCGCTGTGGCAGGCGGCCGCCGCCGTGAAGCCCCTGGCCATGGATGGTGACATGCTCGTGCTCGGGGTCCCCCTGGACAAGGCCGGGCTCGCAAGCCACCTCGAGACCACCCGCCACAGGCACCTCGTGCTCTCCACACTGGAGAAGGTGGCAGGCAGAAGGCTGGAGTGCCGCGTAATCGAAGGCGACACTCCGGAGGCATGGGAGCAGCGCAAGCAGCGCGAGGAGGCCCAGGCCGCCGAGGCCCAGATCACACTGGAGCGGCTGAGGGCGAGGCGCGCGGCCATGAGTAGTTGGGAGGGACTGCGCCAGTCGCTCACCCTGAAGTTTCACGAGCTGGCCGCAAAGCGCTCGCCGCGCGCCCTCGCGCGGTATCTGCAAGAGGTCTTGAAACTGGTTCGCGAGACAGAGGAGAAGCTCAAGGCACAGGGCGTCGCGGATGAAGAGGCGCACGAACGGCAGATGTCGCGCGTTTTCGACAAGATCGCCTCGCAGTGCAATATCCCCAGCACCGTCGTCGCGCTGGAGTACCTCAAACTGACCCAGACGGAATAGTCCTGTCCTCCATTGCTCGCGGGACGATGCCTGGTGCTCTCCGAACCCCGGGTGCCGGACGTGGATCGCCCGGTATGAGGCTGAGGAGGCGCGCCCACGGACCGCGGGAACGCCTTGATTCGAAGTACCATCAGTGAGGTCGCGAACATGCCCAGACCAAGGAAACTCGTCTTGATTGGCCTCGATGCGCCTATCCCACACCGGATCCTTCGGCTCGTCGAGAGCGGGCAGTTGCCTACATTCGCCCGGCTCCTTGCCGAGGGCGTCTATGCGGAGAACTGCCTCGTTCCGCACCCCACCATCACCCCACCGAACTGGACGAGCATCGTCACCGGAGCCTGGCCCGGTACGCATGGCATCACGTGCTTCAACGTTCACAATCCCGGCGACCCGTTGGACAAGATCCATCAGGGCTTCAGCACCGATGATTGCCGGGCGGAGTACCTCTGGGACGCGGCCGAGCGCGGCGGCAAGAAGCCGATCGTGCTGAACTACCCCTCCTCCTGGCCGCCCACGCATAACGGCATCCAGATCGGCGGGGCGGGCCTGTCCGTCAACGAGTGGCGCTTCGGCTCCGGCTTCGGCCATCAGGTGTCCATCGCCGAGGACCAGCTCTTCGCCACCGAGGAATACCCGCTCGCCAGCGTCATCGAGCTCGAGCCTGCCACGGGCTGGGAGGGCATCGGTGGCCTGGACGATGCGCTCGAAGCGCCCATCTCACTCCAGTTCCGCGACGCCCTTCACGAGGTAGTGGACGAGAAGAACTGGTGGCTGCTGGTAACCAAAAGCAGGCACGGCTACGAAACGGCTCTGGTGGCGAAGCGGAAGACGGCCGAGGGCGTGATCGCCCGGATGCGCCGCGGCGAGTGGAGCGAGCTGATCCGCGAGTGCTTTGAGACCGTGGACGGCCTCAAGGAGGGCGTGTTCCGCGGCAAGCTCATCGAGTTGTCGGACGACGCGGAGCAGCTCCGGCTGTACTTCACCCCGATCTGCCAGGTGGACGGCTGGTCGCGGCCGCCCGAGATCGCCCGCCAGATACCGTGGCAGGAGGGGATGCCGATCCCGCATCTGCCCATGCAGCAGCTCGCACTGGAGTGGATCGATGTGGACACATTCTCGGAGGTCGTTGAGTGGCAGAATGCGTGGTACGCCGAGTGTGCCGAGTGGCTGCTGAGCACGAAGCCGTGGGACTGCTTCTTTATGCACGCCCATTCTCCCGATTGGGCCTATCACGCATATCTCAACGAGACCGATCCGATTACCTGCGCCGACCCAAAGGAGCGGGCCCGCCACCAGGCGGCCGAGGCCCGCTTCTACGCATCGCTCGACGCCTTGATCGGCCGGATTCTCGCGGCGGCGGGCGCGGACGTGCTCACGGTCATTACCTCGGACCATGGTGCGGTGCCCGTGGAGGCGACGTTCAATGCCCAGAGAGCGCTCACCGATGCCGGGCTGACAGCGGTGCAGGAGGACCCGGAGACGGGCGATCGCGTCATCGACTGGACGAAGACGCGCGCCGTATGTCAACGCTCGGTGTATGTGTACGTGAATCTCAAGGGGCGCGATCCGGACGGCATCGTGGCGCCGGGAGAGGAATACGAGCAAGTAAGGGACGAGGTTATCCGTGTGCTGCTCGATTACGAGGACCCGGAGACCGGCCAGCGGCCCGTGCGCCTGGCCCTGCGCAAAGAGGACGCGCGCATGATCGGGCTCCACGGCGACATGGTCGGCGATGTGATCTACGGCATCGGGCCTCGGTTCGGGGGCGCAACCGGAGGCTGCCACGGCCAGCAGCTCTCGACAGTGGAGCACGGCGACGGCTCCATGCGCGGGCTGCTGATCATGCACGGCCCCGGCATCAAGGCAGGCCAGACGCTCTCTCGCACTGTGTGGCTGGTAGATATCGTTCCCACGGCGTGCTACTTGCTCGGCATCCCCGTACCGACCCAGTGCGAGGGTGCAGTGATCTACCAGGCCCTCGAGCAGCCCGACCGGCCCGCCAGGCTCCAAAAGCAACGCCGGATAAGAGGAACGCGGCGACGATGACGCGAAGGAGCAAGCACGGGAGCCGGCGGCGGAGCTGGCCTACGGGCCGTCTCCGTAGGGGCGACGCTCTGCGCTCCCCCGCTCTCTGCGTCTGAGGAGCAAGTGGACAACATGACCACCACGACGCGGACGCTCGCAGTGGCTGCCGTGATCCTGTGCGTTGCCGCCGGCGCCGTGGCGGCCGCCGTCAACTATGCCGAACTGGCCGGAAGCGTCGCGCCATCGGCCATGGCGGACGACATACTGGCACTGCAGAGCTTCGGCACCCGCGTCACCGGCTACCCGGGCTGCGAGCAGGCGGGCGACTGGGTCGCAGCGCGTCTCCGGCAAATCGGGATCGAGGAGATCTGGCGCCAGGAGTATGACCTGCCAATGGCCATCGACGAGGGCGCCACCATCACGCTGCTGGCGCCTGCCGACGGGGATGGCGATGGCTGGCAGATGGCGACATCGTATCGGCTCAGCGCAATGTGGCCCAGCCTGGTGCGCACATCGCACCTGCCGCCCGGAGGCATATCGGGGAACTTGATCTACGCGGGCAGAGGCCGGCTGAAAGACTTCAACTACAAGGACGTCAAAGACAGCATCGTCCTTATGGACTTCAACACCGGCCTGAATTGGCTGAACGCGCCCCTGCTGGGGGCGGCCGCGGTGATATTCGCCGAGCCGGAGGACACGGTGCGCGCCGAGGCCGAGCAGAAGTTCCTGCGGATTCCGCTGAACGTCCCGCGGTTCTGGATTGACGGGGAGAGCGCTATGGCGCTGCGGGCGGAGCTCGCGCGCATGCGGGCGCTCGCCACGGGCAGCTCACGCCGGGCGGCAGAGGCGGAGCTGCGCTGCGTGCTCGAGTGCAGCATGCCGTGGGAGGAGAAGCACCCGGTCAACATCATCGGATTCCTCCCCGGCCGCCATCCGGAGCTTGCCCGCGAGGCCATGATCATCCAGGCCTACTACGACTCCATCTCCGCCGTACCGGCTCTGTCGCCGGGGGCGGAGAACGCCGCGGGCATCGCTGCGCTTTTCCAGGTGGCCGAGTCGTTGGTGGCCAAACCTCCCGCCCGCTCCGTCATCTTCGTGGCAACCAGCGGCCATTTTCAGGCCCTCGCCGGCGCTCGCGAGTTCATCCACGTGCTGGGCAAGGAGCCGCGAAAGCCCAAAGAGCAGCTCGACACGCTCAAGCGCCTCAAAAGGGAGCTGGCGGAGCTGCAGGCGGAGTTGAACAAGCTCTCGCGTGCAGCCTCCGGGCGAGGCGTTGGGGGCGCGGCACGACTGGGCGCCGGGCTGGTGGCCCGGGCGTCACAGCGGCCGGAGAAGATGGATCGGCTCCGATACGAGATAGCGCGACTCGAGGACGATATCCGCCTCCACGAGCGACTGCTGAAGTTTGACCACGTCAGCTTGCTGATGAGCATCGATCTGAGCAGCAAGAGCCGGATCTTCGGCGTCTTCCAGATCGGCTGGTACTACGCTCAGGAGCACCTCATGCGCTTCTACTCGCCCATCGGCAAGCGCATGGTCGAGTACGCCAACGCCATCGGCCCGGCCCTCGGCATCGATCCTGCCAGAGTGTTCCTTGACGGCATCAATCCGGTGAAGGGTCGCGAGTGGCACACGCACTTCCCCGACAAGATCGCGTTCGATTCCGAAATGGCCATCCGCGGCGGGCGCGCGGGCATCGTCTTCGCCACCGTGGGTGACGCGCGAGTGCTGACGGACACGCCGCTGGACACGCTCTCGCACTTGAGCATCGACAACCTCCACCACCAGGTGCGTATGCTCGTGTGCCTGATCCACGAGTTCCTGAACGACGCCACGCACGAGGAGCAGGCGCTTAAGCGCGTACGGGCTCTGAAGAAGCTGGACGAGCTCAAGGACGTTCGCGGCAGCGTACTTGAGTTCCAGCGCAAGAAGAGCTTTCTGCCCAGCACCCCCGTTCCCCACGCGCTGGTGCTGGTGCAGGGCCAGTACAAGATGATGATGGGCGTGCACACGGAGATCTGGGACATGGCTGCCGAGGACAGCACATTCGTGCTGCGAGGCGAGATGATCGACCGGGCGGCCCGGTTGGAGGCATACGGCATAGAGTCGGTGACGGGTGATATCGTGTACGCGCCGGATCTGGGACCGGAGGGCGAGGTGCGGTATCCGCGTGAAGTGTATGGCCGCGCCGGGCTGAAGCGGCCGGTGATAGTGTTTCCGTGCGCCGCCACGTCGATATTCGACCTGGTTGACGAAAGGTATTTCGAGGTACTCGAGCAGCTCTTCGTGTTCGATGCGGAGGACTTCAGCGAGCCACGCAGTTATGGCTACTCGCTGCCGCAGGTGGCCACCGAGGCGGCCGAGTTCCCCTCATACATCGAGCCCTGCGCCGTGGTGTACTCGATGCCCGATCTGCGGGTGCAGATCGCCATGGGCATGGGTCTGATCGGCCTGCGCATGGTGCTGACAAATGCCCCCGGGGCGGGCATAGGGCAGCATGCGGATGCGACGCTGGAGCCCGGCAGCCTCATCGAACGGCCCCGCGCCGAGGGGTACGGATTCGACGCCGACGAGACGCCCAGCATTCCGTACACGCCTTATCAGGCGGCGCATGACATGTGGACGCTGGACGAGTGGCGTATGTCCGAGCTGCGCGAGCGTGGCATTCGCAACCAGCGCCTGGACACGCTGCATGCGCTCTCGGCTCGCGCGCTGGCGGAGAGTCGCCGGGCCCTTGCCATGCGGCGGTACGACGCCTGCATCTCGTTCGCCCGTCACGCCTGGGCCTATGAATCCCGCGCCTACCCGGATGTCCAGAACACCGCCACCGATGTGGTCAAGGGCGTGCTCTTCTACCTGGGCCTGCTGCTGCCGTTCGCCTACTTCGGGGAGCGCCTGCTCTTCGCCATACCGGACGTCAAGATCAACCGCCGCATCGCCGTCATCTTCCTCGTCTTCGCCGTCATGTTCTTCGTGCTCTACCTCGTGCACCCCGCCTTCCGCCTGCCGCGGCTCAACCCGCTCATCATCCTGCTCGCCTTCGTCATCATGGCGCTGGCCGTCATCGTCATCGCCATTGTCACCTCGAAGTTCAACGAGACGCTGAAGGCGATCAAGCGCGCGGAGAGCGGCACGCACACGGCCGACGTGAGCCGCTGGTCGGCGGCGGGGGCCGCGTTCACGCTGGGCATCGCCAACATGCGCCGCCGTAAGACGAGGACCACCCTCACCTGCATCACCCTCGTGCTGCTCACCTTTACGGTGCTGTCGTTCACCTCCGTCCGCTCCTATCTGCGCGACAACAAGATCCGACTCTCGTACGCGCCCACCTATCCGGGCATCATGATCCGCGATCGGTCGTGGATGCCGCTCAAGGAGCAAGTCCCGGCCATCATCAAGAACGAGGTCGCCGATACCGGACACGTCGCGCCTCGAGCCTGGCTCTCATCGCCCGACATCGAGAAGGAGTCGTTCTTCGACATCATCTCCGGCGCCGATCCCAGCAAGGTCTACGCCGCGAACGTCCTCCTGGGGCTCTCGGCCGAGGAGCGATACATCACCGGCATCGAAAGGGCGCTCCTGTCGGGCCGCTGGTTTTCGCCCGACGAAAAGGACGCCTGCGTACTGCCCGAATCGATCGCCGCGAAGCTGGGCATCGCACCGTCCGACGTGGGCCGGGCGGAGGTGAGGATCTTCGGCAGCGTGTTCCGCGTCATCGGGTTGCTGCGCGAGAGCGACTTCCGCCGGCTGCTCGACCTGGACGGGGAGCCGCTCTCGCCGGTCAACTACGCCCAGTTGCGGCCCGAGGTGATCGAGGAGATCAAGCGCCAGGCGGCGCAGCGCTTTCAGATCGGCACCCAGGGAACCGCCTCCCTGCTGCAGGATTACCGGCACTTCCCGCCCTACTCCCTGGCCATACTGCCGTACGAGACCATCATGCGCCTGAACGGCACCGTCCGCTCCGTCGCCATCCGGTACCTGTCCGACATCAGCGTCCAGGACCAGGTCGAGCGGTTCATGAAGCGCTATGCCCTGAGCCTGTACGCCGGGATCGATGACCGGACGTATCTGTATAGCTCCGTCGGCCTCACCTCGTTCTCCGGGCTGCAGAACCTGGCGATCCCGATTCTGATCGCGGCGCTGATCGTGCTGAACACGATGCTCGGGTCGGTGTATGAGCGCACGCGCGAGATCGGGATCTACAGCTCGGTGGGGCTCGCGCCCATACACGTGTCCATGCTTTTCCTGGCCGAGGCGAGCGTGTTTGCCAACATCGGGGCGATCATCGGGTATCTGTTGGGGCAGATCGTGGCCAAGATCATCGGCGCCGCCGGGACGGGCATCGAGCTGAACTACTCGTCGCTCTCGGCCATCGGCGTCACCATGGTCGTGATGGGCGTTGTGATTGCGTCCACCTTGTATCCGTCGAAGAAGGCGGCGGAGATCGCCACTCCGGGCATGGAGCGCAAGTGGCGCGTGCCCGAGCCCGAGGGCGACATCATAACGATGAAGCTGCCGTTCACGTTCACGGGTCGTGATGCGATTGCCGTATGCGCATTCCTCACGGAGTGGTTCGACGAGTTCGTCGGCTACGCCGGCGGCGACTTTCTGGCGGAGAACGTTCGCATGGAGCCCGTCGAAACGCCCCTGGGCACCGGCTCCGCGGTGAAGCTGCGGATGTGGCTGGCGCCCTACGACCTCGGCGTCAGCCAGAGCTTCGAGGTGCATGTGACCCCAACCGGCGAGCAGGAGGTCTCCGAGATCAGCCTCCGCCTCACGCGGGAAGCCGGCGACATCAGCTCGTGGGTGAAGACGAACTCCCTTTTCCTCGCCGCGATCCGAAAGCAGTTCCTCATCTGGCGCACCGTGCCACCCACCCAGAAGGCCGAATACGGGAATCTAGGGGAAGCGATAGTGCGGGGCGAGGCTGTGGCGGCGGCGACCTAATAGGGCGGCTTCGCTCGGCAGCGTTGGACTAGATCATAGTGGACACCAGTCGCGGGAGGAAGGGGGGATTAGAATGTCGGTTCAGGAAGGGACAGAAGACACGCCGTTGGCGTGCATCTATGGGTCGGAGTGGTTCGGCGATGCCCTGCAGCACGTGGTCGATGCCGCGCGCGAGGCCGGGTATCGCCCCGAGGTCTGCGAGTTCGGTGAGGGCGACACCTTGCCCGAGGACGCCTCGGCCTTTGTGTTCGGCGAGCAGGCAGGTGAGACGACCGGCTTGGCGCTCTGCCGGGCGGCGCGAGGGGCGAAGGAGACGGCCGACATCCCGGTGATCCTGTACGGGTCGGGCGATCAGAGGGCGATACACGAGGGCTGGAAGGCGGGCGCGGATGCGTACCTGGGGGACCCGTGGGCGCCCGATGTGGCTGTCTTCCTTGCCCGCGTGCGCGCCGCCAGAGCGGCGAAGTCGGGGCGGTGGGGGACCGATGCGTGAGGGCGGCGGTGACACGGAGGACAGAGAAGGGCTGTGCGGAAGTAGGTTTTGTCGCGGAAGGGCGCGAGACCTGATGCGCATGAGGCCGTGGCGATTACTGATTGCACTGATTGGCTCGGCGCTTGCGTGCGCCGGGCTTTCTTCCGGGAGGATGGCGGCAATGGCGGATACACTGAAGGCCGGAGCGGCGCGAAGCAACATCACCCCGCCGCTGGGAACGCTGCTTGCGGGTTCCTTCTCCGCGCGCAAGTCGGTGGATGTGCACGATGAGCTGCATGCGAAGGCGCTCGTGCTCGACAACGGCGAGACGCGGATCGCCATCGTCGTGTGCGACCTGATCGCCGCGCCCAGGAAGTACCTGGACAAGTCCAAGGAGCTGATCCAGGAGCGCTGCGGCATCCCGCCGGAGAACGTCCTCATCTCCTGCACCCACACCCACACCGGCCCGTCGCCGTGCGGCCTGCTCGGGACGCCGGGGGAGCCGGAGTACATGGAGTGGGCGACGGTGAAGATCGCCGACAGCGTGCAGCTCGCGGTCAGTCGTCTCCAGGATGCGCGACTCGGCTACGGCGTCGGGCGCGAGCCGGGGCAGGTGTTCAACCGGCGGTTCCGCATGAAAGACGGCACGGTGCGGATGAACCCGGGGCGGCTGAACCCGGACATCGTGGAGCCGGTTGGGCCGACTGATCCCGATGTGGGGGTGCTCGTGGTGGAGTCGGCCGATGGCGAGCCGATCTGTGTGCTGGCGAACTACGCGCTGCACTACGTCGGCGGCGGCAGGGGCACTTTGATCTCGGCCGACTACTTCGCGTTCTTCGGCGACGCGGTGCGCAAGATGACGGGGAAAGACTTCGTCGTCATGATGAGCAACGGATTCTGCGGGGACATCAACAACGTGGATGTCAGCAGCGAGGCCCCGAAGGGCCCGCCGTACAGCCAGGCGCACAAGGTGGCGCAGATCCTGGCGGCCGAGGCGGTGAAGGTGTGGAAGGAAATGGAGTTCGCCGACGAGGTGGATCTGGAGGCGGCCCTCTCGGAGATTACCGTGAAGCGTCGATCCATCACCCCGGAGCAGGTCGCGGAGGCCAAGGGGAAGCTCAAGACGCTGCCGGAGAAGGACGTGCGCGGGCGGGTGTACGCCAACGAGATCATCTATCTGAGCGAGTGGCCGGAGGAGGAGCAGACGTGGGTGCAGGTGCTGGCGGTCAACGATCTGGCGCTGGTGGGCTGCCCGGGGGAGATGTTCGTGGAGCTGGGGCTGGAGATCAAGCGCCGCTCGCCGGCCGGGACGACGTTCACGATCGAGCTGGCGAACGACTACGCAGGCTACATACCGACGGTGAAGGCCTTCGACGAGGGCGGTTACGAGACGTGGTTTGCCAGGTCGAGTCGGATGGTGCCGGAGACGGGACCGCGGATGGTGGAGGAGGCGTGTAGGTTACTGCAAAGGCTAGTGGGCAGTGGTCAGTGATCAGTGGTCAGAAAAGCGGGGGCCATTCGCCAGCCCACTGCCTCCCGGCCGCTCGCCACCGACCGCTGGGGTGGTAGGCCAGTGGACATCACATCGGTGCGGCAGGAGCTCCCTGCCGTAGAGAACCTGATTCATCTCAACCACGCGGGCGTCTCGCCCATGTCGCGCCGCTGCGCTGAGGCTGTCAAGGCGCATACCGACGACGTGCTGCACAATGGCACCCGCCATAGCGCCCAGTGGCGCCGGGGCGTTGAGCGGTCGCGCCAGCGGCTGGCGCGGCTCATGGGCGCAGACCCCGCCGAGATCGCCTTCACCAAGAACACCACCCACGGCATCATCATCGCGGCCAATAGCATCCCGTGGCGCGATGGCGACAACGTCATCATCACCGATCTCGAATTCCCCGCCAATGTGTATCCGTGGCTAAGCCTGGAGCGGCGAGGGGTCGAGACGCGCATCGTCAAGCATCGCGACGGCCGCATTCTGGTGGATGACGTTCGTGAGGCTATCGACGCCCGCACTCGGGCGGTCGCCGTGAGTTGGGTGGAGTTCTCCAACGGCTTCCGCAACAACATGCACGCGCTCGGGGAGCTATGTCGGGAGCGGGGAGCGTACTTCGTCGTGGACGCAATCCAGGGCCTGGGCGCGCTGCAGATCGGCGTCGCCGATGCGCCCCTTGACTTCCTGGCGGGAGCCGCACACAAGTGGCTGCTCGGCCCCACTGGCTTCGGGTACCTCTACTGCCGCACGGCGATCCTCGACGAGCTCGTCCCAGCGATGGTCGGCTGGCGCAGCGTAGTGGATGCGGACGAGTATCTCGACTACAAGCTGGAGCTGCGGCCGGATGCCGGGCGCTTCGAGGAGGGCGGCTGCAATTATGCCAGCGCCCTCGGCCTCGGCGAAGCCGTGGGGCTGCTGCTCGAGGTCGGGCCGACCGAGATCGAGCGGCGCGTGCTGCGGCTGACGGACGTTCTCATCGAGGAGCTGCTGAGGGCGGGCTTTGAGATCCGGAGCTCCCGTGCGTCCGGGGAGCGCTCGGCCATCGTCTCGGCGGGGCATTCTCAGGTGGCTCCTGAGGTGGTCGTCGCCGCCCTTGTCCGCGAGAACATGATCGCGGTCGTACGCGACGGCGCGGTGCGGCTGTCCCCACATTTCTACAACACGGAAGAGGAGATGCACCAGGTAGTCGCGGTGATGAGGGCGACCTGTTCGGTAGGGGCGCGTGCGGCGGCCTCGTAGCGCCCCCAGATCGTGCCAGACGTACAGCACACGGGCGTGGCGCCGATGAGCGTTAGACGGACCATCAGCCTCAGAGCGTGCACCACGGTGGTGCTGCTTGTCTGCTGGGCGGCGCGGGCCATGGCGGTGTCCGGGCCTGAGCTGCCCGACGTCCCCACGCCTGATGAGTTCATCCGGAGCCTCCCGCCGGATGAGATAGCCGGCTACTCCACGGCGGACTTCACTCACGCCCTCGCGAAAGAGGGCCATCGCCTCCTGAGCCAGGGGGACTACGAGAACGCAAGAGCCTACTGCGAGTATGCCCTTCGGTCGTACAGGCTGTCGTTCCTCGCCCATTGGGTCATCTGGCGGGCCAGGGCTCTCGAGGCGGAGGACGCGGGGGCCGATGACCTTCAGAAACGCGCCGACGAGTTCGCCAAACTCCGTAAGGAATTCCCCGAAGATCCGGTCGCCATCTTCCAGGGCGCCATTGCCGACGAGCACCTCGGCAAATCGGAGGCAGCGACAAGGGCCTACCGGAAGCTGCTCGAGGATTTCCCCAACGAGCCGGTGCTGCACTTGCGCCTCGGCGTCGTCCTGGAGCGCCTGGGCCAGTATGAGGATTCCGTGGCCGAACTCGAGACGGCCCTGGAGTTGGACGAAGCCCTGGTAGAGGCGTTTGAGCCGCTGGCGCTGGGCTGCCTGCAGCTCGAGCACTTCGATGCCGCGGCGGATGCCGCGGACAAGGTGCTCCAGGGCAAACCAGTGAGCCCCCGAGTCCACCACGTGCGCGGCATCATCGCTTTCGCTCAGGGGGAGCGCCTTGAGGCGATCGGCCACTTGGCACAGGCCTCCGGCCTCGAGGGCAAGCACGGCGGCTTCCTCCATTGGCTGGTGAGCGCATGGGGGCTTTCCGCCGACTGGGGCGGCACGCTGGCGCTGTGGGCCGTCACAACCGCTGTGGCCATTCTGTTCCTCTGCATCGCCGCCCGCGAGAGGCCCGGCATGGCCGACGTCTGGGTCGCCGGCGCCAACCTGCTGCTCGTCCTGGCGATCTTCTCGCCGCCGGCCGCCGCGAGGTTCGGCTCCATCGGGCCCTCGACGTGGACCCAGGCCGGGGTCATGTACCTCTGGGCGGCGGGCCTATTCGGCCCCCTCATGATCATCGATACCATCTGGGACCTGGTTCGCGGATCTCTCCGCGGCAAAGAGTCGCTGCTTGCCGGGTTCAGTTGGACATGGGCCGTGATCATGCTGATTGAGACAGGCCTCGCCTGGCGCAGCGACTACAGGCTGAGCCTCGTGCCGATCGTGGTCATCCCTATCGGGCTCAGCATCGTGCTCGGCCGAGGGAGCCTCATCTGCCAGGCCGCGCTCATCATCCACCGCCCACGGCGTCGCCACGAGAAGATCATTGCATGGCTCCGTGCCGCGATGCGCATAGACCGGAGCAAGAGCTGTCGCGTGTTGGCTCACAGCGGCGTCGGCGACGCCTACTTTCAGCTCGGCCAGTACGAGGAGGCGCTTCAGGAGCACGAGCAGGCGCTATCTCTCGAGGTCCGGCCACTGAGCGGCGCCGCGGCGGGCTTCATGGCCTGCTTGTACGCCGAGATGGGCAGGTACGAGGAGGCGGCGGCGATGCACGCTCGGGCGGTGGAGCTGTGTGGCAGCCTCGGCTTCGCCGCTTTGCCCGACGTGTCTCAAGGCTTGATCCTCCTCCGCCAGGGACACTATGAAGCCGCCATCGCCGCGGCACAGACGGCGCTCGGCAAGACCTTTGCGTCACGCGACATCAAGGCCGCGGCGAATGCCGTGCTGGGCTACGGCCTGGCGATGGTGAGCGACTTCCCGTCGGCCACCGAGGCATGCCAACGGGCGGCAAAGGCCAAAGGAGCTCCTACATGGGCGTCGCTCGCGGAAGTGGCCATGGCCATCATGTGGAGCAGCAGCGGCCACTGGCGCGAGACGGCCCAGCACTGCTTCAATGCGGTGCAGTACTGGCAGAGCAATGCAGAGGCCCACCTTCGTGCGGCCCAGGCGCACGCTATGCTTGGGGCGTGGGACGAGGCTGAGGCGTCTCTGAGGGCAGCCCGCGACGGCGCGCCTCTGTCTCAGTTTATCCCTGTCGCGGCCCAGTTGCTCGAACAGGGGAAGGAGAGCTGGCAGAGCACGCAGCTCCCCATGCCCCGGCCACCCGCCTATCCGCCCCCGCAGCCCTATCCTCCGCCCGGCCCTCCCTACGCTCCGCCGCCGACGTACTGAGCCGGCATCGTTCGTTGGGCGTCATCTGCTCTCCCTCCGCCTTCGAGGGAGGAAACGCAGCGCCGGTGGACAACCTTAGCGCGCACTGTGCGGGACAACTCCCGTGACAGCAATACCGGCAGGGAAAAAGGGCAAAGGCAACAGGGCCGAGGCCGAATGCCGCCTATGTTGGCTGTTCACCCTTGACCCTTTACTCTTTCCGCTGCCGCAGAGGAGGTATCCGCAATGCGTCGAGGGCTCATATTCATTCTGCTGCTGGCGGGGTTTGTTCTCGTGCCGCTCCTGCTCGATTCGGCCCCAGCCGTGGCGCTGGCAGAGATCGGGATCGACAATCACCTGTTCCTCAGGATCCGCACTCCCGCTGCCGGCTTCAAGATCGAGGAGCGGCGCGTGCTCCTGGATCAGCGTCTCGTGGAGATCCTTTCGTACGAGAACACCCGGAATCCGAAGGTATGGATCGGGAACATCCGCGGCAAGCCAACCATCTATGTAGGTGAGACGAAGCTCATTACCGTCTATCCGCGTGACGCGAAGGCCAACAACACCACGTCGTCCTGGCTGGCGTCCCATTGGGCACAGCGGCTGCGCGCCGGCATCCCGCAGGTTGCGCCCGTCCGGACGCTGAAGCCACTTGCGTCGAAGGCTGCTTCTGAGACGGGTGAAGACATTACTCGAGACGTGCCCGTCACGTAGAGAGCCGCCAGAGCGCAGCAACGACAGTCCGACGGTCGGCCTGGGCCCGGCAGGGCGAGTTGCGCCACAGCAGCGCGCACGTGGACAGGATATGCTTGGGGCCAAGCGGGCGTGTAAGCGCGATCGCCACGGGCCGGAGCCACGAAAGGCCGATACGCAAGTGCACAGATACTCAGTACGAGGCGTTCCTATTGCAGCCCTGGTGACGGCGTCGGTCGCAGCGTTACTGCCGGGCTGCGGCGACGGCAATCCCCCCGAAGTGATGCGCTCGGGTGACGGCCCAGGAACAGCGCAGTGGACGGTGCTCGCCTACATGGACGGGGACGGCGATCTGGAGCCGGCTATCATCGGCGACTTCAACGAGATGGAGGTGATCGGCAGCACCGGCTCCGTCAACGTGATCGTGCAGATGGATCGCCATCCGGCGTACGACACCACGAACGGGAATTGGGTCACCACGCGGCGCTTTCGCGTCGAGCGCGACCCGGATGAGCCCGGCGAGCCCCGAGACGGTCAGCATAACCTCGTCATAACTAGCCCCGTCCTCGCGGACATCGGCGAGGTGAACATGGGCGAGGAGGACACGCTCGTAGACTTCGTCGAGTGGGGGATGCGCGAGTATCCGGCCAAACGATACTTCCTCGCGCTCGTGAATCACGGCTGGGGATGGCGGCCACGCTCCGTCAGGACGCGCGACGCCGGCGCGGTATCCGCGCGGGGCGTCATCTTCGACGAGACGTCGGGCATGGACTGCCTGTCCAACGCCGAGCTGCGGTCGGCGCTGCAGCGCATCAAGGCAACGCGCGGGAGGAAGCTTGAGATCCTCGGGCTCGACGTGTCCGAGGAGGCGCTTCTGGAAGTCGCCTACCAGGTGCGCGACAGCGTAGACTATCTCATCGCCTCGCAGCTCAGTGAGCCCAACGACGGCTACCCGTACGACTCCATCCTGCACCGCCTGACGAACCACCCGAAGCAGCCCCTCGAGGAACTCCTCATCGGACTACTGCAGGACTATCTCGACTCGTACGCCCCGGGCCAACATACCACGGGCGCCGGGAGCTCAGTGACGCAGGCGGTCTTCCGTGAGAGCCGCGTCGAGGCGCTGGCCGACGCGGTGGACCAGCTCGCACAAGCGTTGCGCGCGAAACTGCCAGACTCGGCGCCGGACCTCGTAGACATCCGAGGCACCACGCAATCCTTTTCCGAGGACATGTATCGCGACCTGTACGACTTCGCCGAGCGCGTTATGGCCCACTTCGACGACCCGTCCCTGGACGCGCTGTGCCAGGACGTCATAGATCGCATCGGCCCCGGGCCGGGCACAGCCCTCGTGGGCGAGGTGCACGCCACCGGCAGCTCCGGCTTCCCCACAACGAACGTGGACAATGCCCACGGCGTCATGATCTACCTGCCACACCTGCCCACGCAGTACCTCAGCGCCTACGCCAGCGCTGTTGACTTCGCCGCCGATACGCAGTGGGATGAGTATATCAGCGATCCGACGGCGTTATGACGTCGTCCGGCCGCGCAGCTCCCGGACCACCTCAACCGTGCTGCAGTGGATCTGAACCGTGTCCTCCGTCCGCGCCGCATACCCGCCGGCCAGGAGCACCACGGCCGGCGTCCCCCGCGCGGTGCAGGCCTCCAGCACGAGAGCGTCTCGTCGCCTCAGGCCCTCCATGCTCACACACAGGCCCCCGAGCAGATCGTGCTCGTACGGATCGGCCCCGGCCAGATACAACACCAGGTCCGGCCGCGCGCGATCCAGCACGGCAGGCACGTGCTTCTTTAGCTCGGCAAGGTAGGCGGCATCATCGGCGCCGTCCGGCAGGCCAATGTCTACATCGCTCGGGGGCTTGGGGAACGGATAGTTGTTCTCCTGATGGATCGAGAAAGTGAACACCTCGGGCGACGCGGCAAAGATGCTCGCCGTGCCATTGCCCTGGTGCAGGTCGCAGTCGATGATGGCAGCCCGCTGAATTGCCCTCTCTCTCTGTAGGACGCGGACGGCAATGGCGACGTCGTTGAGGTAGCAGAAGCCCTCGCCATGGTCGGGAAAGGCGTGGTGAAAGCCGCCGTTGAGGTGCACCGAGAGGCCGTCGCTCAGTGCAAGGCGGGCGGCCACGATGGTGCCGCCCGCGGCGAGCATGGACTTGTCGAGGATCTCTGCCGTGATCGGCGTATCCGGCGTCAGGTACGACCAGCCCGAGGCTGCGAGGGATTCGAGGCGGGCGAGGTATTCAGGACTGTGCACGAGCAGGAGCTGGCGCTCCGTCGCGCGCACCGGGCTTGCGGCGTCATCGAGCGCAACCACGCCGTCCCGGCAGAGCTTCTCATAACAGAGACGGTACTTCTGCACCGGGAAGACGTGCTCGCCCATGTCTACGTAGTACTCGGGTGAGTAGACCACGAAGGGCATCGTCACGAGACGAGGGACAGCGGCAAACCAAAACACCTGCCGCGCTGCCCCTACTGATCACCAACCACTGACCACTGACCACTGCCTTTAAGGTCGGCGATCATTTCCTTGAGGCTGTCGAAGCACAGGCGCGATGCCGGCTCGCCCTCTGCGCTGAAGCCGGCGCCGCCCGGGCGATTCACCTGCTCCTTGGTCAGCGTCGTCGTGCGCCAGTGCGTCTCGAGCGAGCAGTAGCCGTCGTAGCCGCTGTCCACCAGCGCCTGGAGGTGGCCCGGGTAGTCGATGTCTCCCTCGCCAACGCGCACCGAAGCTGCGTCGTTTGTCGTGGGGCTCTTGTGGGAGTCCTTGATGTGCACGTGGATCATGACCGGGCGGAGACGCTCGTAGGCCTCCGGAAATGGGCGATTGAATCCCTCTTTGTAGAGTCCCCAGTTGTCGGGCACGCCGCGCTCGGCGTTGTAGTGCACCTCGTTGGCGGCGTCCCAGATGGACTGGACGCGCTCTGAGCCCAGGTCCGCGATGAACTTCTGCGTCAGCCGCGCCGAGCCGCACATGGTGCTGGACTCGTTCTCGATCCCGACGTAGAGGTCTTCGCCCTCGAGAATGCGCACGGGTTCGTCGTAGGCTTTCAGAATCCGGTCCCACACGTCCGAGGGCTCCACGCCCTCCTTCGCCCAGAAGGTGAAGCCCCGAATGATCTTGGTGTTGAAGGTGTGGGCGAGGTGGCAGCAGCGCCGCAGGATACCCAGATGCTCCTCGTATTCGGCCGAACTGTCCATGTCGCACTTCAGGAAGGGCGAGGCGATGCAGCACACTTCCATCCCGGCTGCGCCCAGGATGTCCATGATTCGGGCCGCCTGCTCGTCCGTGATGTCCTGTGGCGGCGTGTCCCAGACCGAGCGGATCTCGACGCCGTCCAGATCGTACTCCTTGCACACGTCCACTGCGCGTTGGAAGTCCTGGCTTATCTCGTCCGTCATGACTCCGAGCTTGAACATTGGCCTGTCACCTCTCTCGTGACCGGGGGGTATCGTTCCGGTCACATTCCAGCCAGCATCGCCCATAGGTTTCGCGCAGGGAGCCCAAGTCCCTTCTTGACGAGGAGGGTGAAAGGTTGGGGGTCAGTGGTTCGCGGGCTGGAAAGCCCGCGCTACGCGGGTTGTGGCATCAGTAGTGCACCTTGCCGATCTTGACCTTCTTGTCCCGGGTCATGTCCGCGACAAACACGGCCGTGGCCATGGAGAGCATCTTCGATTCGGCCGTGTCGGCTCGCGAGGTCAGCACCACGGGCGCTGCTGCCCCGATCAGCACGCCAGCGGTCCGCCCGCCGCCGAGGAACGAGAACGTCTTCACCATGATGTTGCCTGCTGCGATATTCGGAACGAGCAGAATGTCGCCCAGACCGGCGCAGACCCCCTTGATTCCCTTGATCTCGGCCGCCAGCGTCGAGACGGCGTTGTCCAGCGCGAAGGGTCCATCGACCTCGCACGTGGGGAACTGCCCGCGGCGGTTCATCGTCGCCAGGGCCGCGGCATCCAGCGTCGCGGGCATGTTCGGATTGACCAGCTCCACCGCCGCAAGCACGCATACTCTCGGCATCTCGTTGCCCAACAGGTGCGCCAGATAGACGGCATTGAGAAGGATCTGAGCCTTGGCCACCAGGTCGGGGGCAATGTTCATCGCGCCATCCGTCACCAGGAGCAGGCGCCCGAGCTGCTTCGCAGCGTCAAGGATGAAGACGTGGCTCATCAAGGCATCCGTGCGCAGCCCGCTCTGCCTGTCGAGAAGGCCGCGGAGAAAATCGTCGGTGTGGATGTGACCCTTCATGAGAACGTCGGCCCGGCCCTCGCGCACCTCAAGGACCGCACGCCTCGCCGCCACCGCATCGTCCGGCTCGTGGATGATGGGAACATCGCTGAGGTCCAAGTCGATCTCCTCGGCAATGCCCCGAATTGCCGCCTCCTGGCCCACCAGCAGCGGCGACGCGATGTCGCGGGCCCGAGCGTCGCGCACTGCCTCCAGGACCGTCCTGGACTCCGCCGCAGCGACTGCCACACGCTGCACGGGGTACTCCTGGATGGCATCGACGATCTCGTCCAGTCGGGTGATCATTCCGCCAGCTCCTCCAGGCATTTCCGCGCTTCCTGCAGAGCCTCCGGCGGCGTCGATGCCCCGCCGGTTATGCCGACGTATTCGGCCCCGCGAAGCCACTCCGCGCGGATCTCGGCGGCCGTCTGGATGTGATAAGTGCGGGGCGCGTGACGCCGGCAGATCTCGGCGAGCCGCCGCGTGTTGGCGCTCTCGTGGCCGCCCACAACGATCATGACATCGGCTTCCTGTGCAAGGCGGGTTGCCGCAGCTTGTCGCCCTACGGTGGCATCACACACCGTGTTGGCCGCTTTGAGCTCCTCGCACAGCGGCAGCAGTGCCGCTACAAGCGCCGCAAAGCGCTCCAGCGGCTGCGTCGTCTGCGCCACGAGGCCCAGTCGCCGCCCGGTGCGCCCGCCGGATGTCAGCAGAGCGCTCGCGCCATCAGCCACCGACTCGACCACGGCGGCTTCGCCATCCGTACACGCCAGGATGGCAAGCGTCTCGGGATGGTCGCGCTCGCCCAGCACGATCACCGTGTAGCCCTCTTGGTGCATCTGAGCAGCGGCCTGTTGGGCCCTCTTGACAAAGGGGCACGTAGCGTCAATCACTTCGAGTCCACGTCGTTCGGCTTCGGCCAGCACCTCGGGCAGGGCACCGTGGGTGCGCACGACGACCGCTCCGGAGGTGATCTCGGAGAGATCGTTGACGACGCGCAGGCCCAGCTCCTCGAGTTCGCCAACGACCTGGGGATTGTGGATGAGTGGCCCGAGGCTCAGCGCCTTCCGGCCGCGGCGCAGTGCCCCGCGCACCATGCGCAGCGCCCGCTGCACGCCGAAGCAGAATGCCACTTCTTCTGCCACCTCTATCCGCATGCCATCGCCTAATCACTGGAGGGTCGTCGGCCTGCAGGGCGAACCCGGCGGCTTGCCCGCCCCCGGCCGGGTCGCCCCGGCGCCTGCCTGCCGTGACCGGACAGCCTTTCGCGGCTACCCACCTTCGTTGCCAGCGGCCACTGAGAACTGGTCATCAGAACTCGCGCTCCACCACGAAGTCCACCAGTGCGAACCAGAACTCGCGGTTGGCAGGAAGCTGTCCGGCTGCGTCCCGGGCTTCGTGCGCCAGCTCTCGGGCGCGCGTTCGCGCTCCGTCCAAGCCCCAGACGGCGGTGTACGTCAGCTTGCCCTTAGCCGCATCGCCGCCCGTCTGCTTACCCATGGTGGCTGGGTTGCCGATGACGTCGAGGATATCGTCGGTGACTTGAAAGGCCTGTCCGAGAGCCGTCGCATACCGCGTCAACGTCGCCAGGTCGGGATCGGTGACGTCCGCGAGGATGGCCCCGGCCCGCACCGCAGCGCGAAACAGGGCCGCCGTCTTCTTGTCGTGGATGAAGGCGAGCGTCTCGCTCTCGGGCGGCTTTCCCTCGGCCTCGATGTCCACCGCCTCTCCCGCGATGACGCCCCCTATGCCGGCCAGCTCGGCCACTTCGACCACTGCCCGGGCAACGCGGGCGGGATCGAAGCGCGACGCCTGCGTAGCGATCGCGTGCAGCCCGGCAATGAGGAGTGCATCGCCCGCCAACAGAGCCGTGGCTTCGCCGAATACCTGGTGACATGACGGCTTGCCACGCCGGAGGCCGGCATCGTCAATGCAGGGGAGATCGTCGTGAATGAGGGTGGCGGTATGAATCATCTCGATGCCGCACGCGGTGGGCAGCACGTCGTCTTTTGGCGTGCCGAACGTCTCGGCGGCGGCCCGAACCATTGCCCCACGCACCCGCTTGCCGCCGGCCTGCGTGCTGTAGCGCATCGCCTCGATAACGTTCCGCGCCAGCCCCTCGCAGCTCGGCAGGAGATGATCGAGATGCGCGTTCACCGTCTCCGCCTCGCTGCGCAAGTGCTGCAACAGGTCCAACCTGGGTTTCCTCCTACCGGCGGGACGTGCCACCCGCTGAGCGGCCGGCGCCGCTGGTGCGCGTCGGGCCGGTGCCGATGATCTTCCTGGGCTGTTCGCCCTGGTCAAGCTCTGCGACCCGGGTCTCCTTGCGCCGGACCTCCCGGTCGTTCTCGAGTGTCACGGTGACGGCGACCTTTAGCCGCTGAGCCCTTCCCTCCCTGATAACTCGCTCCTCGCCGGCGGGAAGGTCGTCGCTGCGCACGATCACCGGATCAAGCTCAACGGTCCGCTCCTCCTCGTACTGCTTGACGGTAATCACCTTCACGCCTTTACGGCGCTTCTTCACCGTGAGCTTCTCGCCTGGGAGCAGGTATCTTTCGCCATCAACTACGCCCTTCAGGGCCGGGTTTTGCGCAACCAGGTCGCGAAGCCGAATGCCGAACTTGCCGGCGATCGAGAACGGGGTGTCCCCCTGCTGCACGACGTGGGTGACGGTCTCCGGTTGGCTGCTCTGCAGCATCTCGGCGGCGCTCTGCACGTCAGTGTATACCTCGCCGGGCTGTACCGTGGTCTCGCGAATCACTGGCTCTGGCTCGAGCCTCTGTGCGATGATTTGCTCGCCCTCTTTGAGGGCTGCGTACCGCGCCTTGAGCTCTTCGAGCACCTTCTCGGCGTGCTCTTTGCTGTCCATCGTCACTATATCTTTGCCTTCGAGGACCATCTTCCAACCGGTGACCAGGATCGGGAGTTGCTTTGCGAGGCGCTCGATCGCTTCACCTTCGCTCAGGACCTTTGCGCCTTTTGGCAATGCAGCGCTTTCGTGCGCGACCGTGGCGTCGAAGTGCGCTCCGCCCTTGCCCTCGAGCACCTTGGTAAGCACGCGCTCCGCCACGTCCTCGTCCCTCACCCAAAGCACGATTTCGCCGTTCACCCTGATGGCGCGCGCGTCGTGGGGCCGGCCGGAGAAGCTGAGGTATGCCAGGCTGCAAAGGAAGAAAAGCCAGCCCATGACGGCAAGGGCTCGCCACGCCTTCATCATGCGCGTTGCCCGGCGCAATTTGCGATCACGAGTGTCCGTGGGCATCCGCAATCACCTCCCAGAGCGGCCCTCGGGAGCCTACCAGTCATCCTCGATCTGGGGCACTCACAGCCTTGGGAAAGCACCGCCGCCTCGCCGATGGGCCGCTCGTCCCAACCGGCGGCATGGAGGCTATTCGCGCATCGCCCGCCCAGACCCTGCATCACCGCCTGGGAGCCGTCGGCGCGGGGGACGTGAGCGAGACGCGTACACGAGGGAAACGCGACCGCCGGATGCACCGCAGCGGCCCTCTGGCAGTACAACGGGACTGTGCCGGGGGCAAGGCCGTTTTCGATCGCCGATGGCGATCTGAGCAACCAACGGGAGCGAAGGATGTCGCTCTTGGGGTGATAGTGACCGCTCACGGTATGAGATGCTTCGTCGTTGCCTGTCGCGCCGTCGCCAAAGCGGCTATTGTGCGTAGGCGGGAGAGTGACAAAGTGTCGCTGTGGTACTAGCCGCCGACGGGGGCGGCCGAAGCCGATGCAGCAGCGGCCAGCTTCTGCTTGATGATCTTTACCGTGGCTTGGAGCTGCTGCTCATGCAGCTCGTCAACCGAGATGTCTTTCGCGTTCGGCGGCTCGGGGATAATGCGGTCGGGCGTGATGCCGTGTTGGTCCACAGAACGCTTTTTCGGGGTCAGGTAGTTGGCAGTGGTGACGGCCAGCGCCGAGCCATCGTTGAGTGGAATCACTGTTTGCACCTTTGCTTTCCCAAAGCTCTTCTGGCCAACGATCGTCCCGCGGCCGAAGTCCTGGATGGCGCCGGCAAGGATCTCAGAGGCGCTGGCACTAGTGTGCGAGATGAGCACCGCCAGCGGCAAATCCGAGTCGATGGGCTCCCCCTCTGACGGCAGCTTGCGCGCGCGCCGACCGCGTTCCTCGATCCAGACGATGTTGTCGCCGCTGACGAAGACGCTCGCCACTTTGATGGCCATATCCAACAGCCCGCCGGTGTTGCCCGTGAGGTCGAGAATCAGCCCCCGCATACCTTGCTTCTCCAGATCGGCGATCGCTGCCCGCGTCTTCTCCTCAGCCTGGCGGTTGAACGTCTGCAGCCAGACGTACCCGATCTTATCCTGCAACATCCGGTACTCGACGACCGGCATCTCGACACGCTCGCGTGTTACCTCAATATCCTTGGGCTTATCGAGGCCCTCGCGCACCACGGTGAGCATGACCTTGGTATCGCGCTTGCCACGGATGCGCTTTGCCACCGCGGCGATCGGCAGGCCCTTGATGGAGTGACCGTCCACTTTGATTATTATGTCCTTTGGTTTCAGGTCGGTATCTGCAGCGGGGCCGCCTTCGATGAGCGAGAGCACCACTATCTGCTGCTCACCGGTCTTCTCGTCCATCACTGCCCACAATTGAGCGCCGATGCCCTCGAATTCCCCCTTGGTGTCGGTCTGAAACACGCCATATTCTTCGGCGGTCATGAAGCGGGTGTAGGGGTCTTTGAGAGCCGCCAGCATGCCCCGAAGGGCGCCGTAGGTGAGCTCCTTCTCCTCCTCCTCGCTCAATGCGTGCACGAAGTTTCGCTTGATCTGCTCGCGCACTTCCCAGAAGGTGCTCAGGGGCTTGAGATCGCCGGCGGACGGGATGTCACCGGTCTCTCGTACGTCGATGAGGCTGGGGAAGAGCTGCGCCACGCGCGCGGCGAAGGCAAGTCCGCCCTCGCCGCGGAGCACGTCCTGCAGCGTAGCGGCGCCCAGCCCGGCGCCGAGGCCGGCGAAGAAGATGAATGCTGCTCCCACGATCAGAGCTAGACGACGGCGTTGGATCCTCATAGCCGACATATCCTCTTTCAGTGCATCCTGGACCCACGGGTGCTCGTGGGCCCGCTAACCGCTGTCTAAGGAGTAAGACACCTGGGATGGCGGCGCTGTTCCCGCTGCGCGGGGAGGCTGAAACGTCATCGTCCGGGCCCCCGCTTTGCTCGGTAGGCACCCACCGCGACCAATGGGACAGTTATCTGAGTCTTAGCGGATCGACCGGAACGCCCCCGCGGCGTACTTCAAAGTGCACGTGGGAGCCGGTGCTGTATCCGGTGTTGCCCACGTATGCGATAATCTGTCCGCGTCGGACCCTGCTGTTTCGTCCCACCGCGAAGGGCCTCCCGCGCCGACAGTGCGCGTACACGGTGTGCACGCGCGGATTCCCACCGTGGTCAATCATAATGATGTTGCCGTAGCCGCGCTGGGCGCCGATGTAGACGACGAGCCCGTCGGCAGCGGCATGGATCGGCGTGCCAGTGGGCGCGGCGATGTCAATGCCGGTATGCGTGCACCACTTGTGCGAGATCGGGTGCCAGCGCTTCCCGAATCGGCTGCTGATACGGCCGCGGACCGGCATATAGTACTTGCTCGTCCAGCGACTCGGGCCCGTGTAGCGAATGCCGCGGCGCTGCAACTGCCGGATCATCCGCGTGATGTCGCGCGATTCCTGCTCGATTCGGGTCAGTTGCCCTTCGAGCCGTTTTCGCTGCGCGTCAACGGTGGCCTTCGTTGCGGTCACTCGCTGAGCGTGGCGCTGCACAGCCGCGGTCTCGGCCTGCACCTGAGTCCGATAGCGCGCCTCGGCCTGCTCCTGCTGCTCCAGCGCCCGCCGCTGGGTCTCGAGTCTGTTCTTGCGGGCCTGAAGCCGGCGTACCGTCTCCACATCGCTCTCCAGGACGAGTTGAGTCAGGTACGTGCGCGCGCTGAAATCGGAGAAGCTCTCGGATTCAAGTACCACGGCGAGATAGCTGTTGGTGCCGCGCTCGTACAGCGCCCGCAGCCGCTCGCCGAAGGCCGAACCTTCCCGCTCGTACTCTTCCTTGGTCGCGGCATGCTGCTCTTTGACCACGCGCAGCCTGGCACGCGTGGCGGCAAGCTGCTGTTCGGCACTGTCCAAGCGCTGCTGCGCCGCCCTCAGATCTTGCTGGGCGGTCCTCAGTTGGTTCAGGAGCTGTTGCTGTGCCTGCTTGGTGAGCCGGAGCCGCGCCTGGACCCGTCTCTTCTCGTAGCTGGTCTGGGCTTGCCGTTTTCGGAGCTGCGAGGCGCTCTGCCCGCCGACAGGCGTACCACTTCCACCTACCAGCGATAGGCCGAGGAGCAGCGCCGCCGCGAGCGCGGCTCGGCCCATCGATGTCCTTGTGGAGCGTACCGCCTTCATGCTAGGCCTCGCGCAAGTACCGTTGGATGGATATGAGACTGCTCGCCGCGCCGAAGGCGCACCCCGCGGCGATGAGCGCCAGCGTCATTACAACGAACAGCCCACTGCCATGTACCATGGGCATGAAAGAGAGGTGCCGCTGTACGTAATCCTGTACCCAGAAGTAGGCGATCTGCACGGCCAGAGCTGCCAGTGCGGCGCCGGACACGCCGTACAGAACTCCCTCCAACACGAAGGGCACCCTGACGAACCAATTCGTTGCCCCCACGAGCTGCATGATGCGTATCTCGTGACGCCGGGCGTGCACGGTGAGTCGCACCGTGCTCTGGATGATGAGAAACGTGCCGGCGACCAACAGCACACCCACGACGATCGTGGCCCATTTCAGCGCTTTGTTGGCGGCTACCACCCTATCCTGGGCGACGCCTCCATAGATCGCCTTTTCCACCCCCGGGATGCCCTGGATCGCCCTGGTCACGTCAGCAATCTGCTCCGGACGGCGCAGCGTCACCACCATTTTGTCCGGGATGGGATTGCGAGTAAGCAGTCCCTCCAGGGGCAGTCCGTACATCTCGCCCATCCGCCTGAGCCCTTCGCTCTTGGGGACGAACTCGCTCGTCTCGACCCGTTCGTCCGCTAATAGGCGTGACTCCACGGCGCGCGCGACCGCATCATCCTTCAGGAAAACGCCTATCTGCCCCTTCTCCAGCAGGTGGTCGGCGACGCGGTTCACGTTCAGGATTGCCAGCGCGCCCACGGCCAGGATGGCGAGTGACACGCCCACGTTGACGGTGGAGGCAATGCTCATCAGCGGATGACGCTTGGCGCCTGTCCACGTCTCTTGGCTGAGAAAGCCGAGCGTTTCAAGAGCCATCGTCGTACACGCCCCGTGCTACGTCCCGCACGACGGTGCCATTCGCCAGTGCGACGACGCGCTTCTGCATGGAGTCCACTATCCGCTGGTTGTGCGTCGCCATGACGACGGTCGTGCCCCGTCGGTTGATGGCCTCCAACAGCTTTACGATGTCCAGGGAGGTGCTTGGGTCCAGGTTACCCGTCGGCTCGTCCGCCAGAAGCAGCGGCGGGCTGTTCACCAGAGCCCGGGCGATGCATATGCGTTGCTGCTCGCCGCCGGAAAGCTCCTCCGGCATGCAATGGGCCTTGTGCCAGAGGTCTACGAGCTCGAGAGCGATGCGCACCTTGCGCACCTTCGTCCGGCGGCTCGTGCCCAGCACTTCCAGCGTGAACGCCACGTTCTCCGCCACCGTCTTCTCGGGGAGTAGGCGATAATCTTGAAAGATCACGCCCATCGTCCGGCGCAGGAGGGGCACTTGGCGGTCCGGCAAGCGGGCCACGTCTCGCCCGGCGACCACCACCTTCCCGGACGTGGGCAGGACATCCCGGTACAGCATCTTGAGCAGGCTTGACTTGCCCGTTCCGGTGGCGCCCACAATAAAGACAAACTCGCCCTTCCCAATATGAAGGTCGAGATTATTGATGGCACGGGTGCCGTTTGGGTATTGGAGCGAAACGTTCTCGTACTTAATCATGCGGCCAAGACTTCGAAGGGAGCTGTAGGATCGCACAGGTGCATCGAGGTCGGCCTCGTCGCTCCCGGCAGCAGCTCCTGGAGTCTCTAGACAGATTATACCAGATGCGGGGACCTTGCGACAATGCGTTGGTCGAACAGATGCACGACCAACACCACAGCCGTACGCCGAGTGCGAAGGCCGGCAGTCCCATGGCGCAACAGCGGCATCCACACGGCACACGGCGTTGCGGGCGTTGCGCCTACGGGGCGTCGTCCTCGCCGAAAACATCGGCGGTGAACACCGATATCTCCGCTCCGTCCTTCCAATCGTCACGGCCCAGGCCGGCCTTGACGCACGTTTGCTCGAGGAACTGAATGCGGCGCCAATTGCGCTCGGATGCTACTTGGGGCAGCAGCAGGCCGGAATGGAAGCCCTTGCGGATCACGAGGCCATGTTTCCCAACCTGGACTTCCTCAACGTCAGAGATCGCCTCCAGAGGGCCAAGTACGGAGATCTCGATGTGGAGCTCGTCCAGCTCGGACGGCTGCACGGGTGGAAAGCGCGGATCCTCGAGCGCGGCCGAGCGTGCCATGTCGATCACGGCCTGGTACAGTGGCCTGATGGCCTCCACCAAGCCAACACAGCCGCGGAGCGCGTCGTGTTTGGTCAGCGTCACGAAGGCGCCCCGCTTCTCTCGCAGTGCCGGGTCGGTGACGTCGGTCTGGGGCATCGGCTCGTGGCATACGCACGCGCGCAGGGACTCACGAGCCAGACGCAGCAGCGCGGCCTGCTGTTCCCGTGTTAGCATCGCGCAGCCTCCTTCGGGCCGTCCTTGCGGAATATCAGTATGTACTGGTGATGGATGTTCGATACGAATGCGTTCGGGATCCCGTACGGGTAGAGGTTCTTATTGTCCTGTGCGAGGATCGTCACGCCCTGCAGGCGCAGGCCTGCGCGGCGAACGTGCTCGGCGATGTCGGCATGATAGAGACAGAAATCGCGTCCGTGCCGAAAGTCGCACACCACCACGGCCATGTACCGGTCAGGCTTGAGCACACGGCAGCACTGCGTCCACACCACCTCGAGTTCGGCCAGGAACGCCTCATAGTCGCCGATATTGCCGAGGTCGGCGTCGGACTCGCTATATGTGGTTGGGAGGCGCTTCGCAACGCGCTCGGCGGCAACCTTCAGGCCGCCTTTGCGCAGGATACGCCAGTATGGTGGGCTTGTGACGATGAAGTCGAAAGAGTCATCTGGCAGCGCCGCGAGCTTCTCGCGCGCGTCGCCGGGCACGATCTCGATCCGGGCCGCTGAGTCACCGTCATCAAAAAGCGACCCCTGAGCGTGCTCTCGCGCCAGCCGCTTCCGGGCGATCTCGACCCACTTTTCCGTCAGCTCGATCCCCGTCGCGTCCCGGCCGCAGCGCGCGCAGGCGATGAGCGCGGATCCGGTGCCCACGAAGGGATCCAGCACCGCCTCGCCCCGCTTGGTGAACAGCTCGACGAGCTTCTGGACGTCGCCCTCCGGAAAGGTCGCTGGGTGCTGGCTCTTGAGGTCGTCCCGAGGCGGCGGCTGACTGTACGTGAAGCTGCCGATCACTTGCCCGAGCAGGGCCTCTGCCGCCTCGTCCCCCTTTTCTTGACGCAGCCACTCGCTGAAGCGCGCCAGGAGCTTTGCCAACCCCTCTGCGTCGCCCTCCGGACTCGCCTCACCGCCCGCGTCGCTGATCCAGAAGCTCTTCGTGCGCCGGAGCCATTCGCGGTTGGAGAGATCGTTCAGTTTGTTCGTCTGCTGCCGCTTGGCTGCCATCGGCCTGGAGGCGAGCCAGTATAGCACATACCGTCGCCATATGCGACCCGTGTGATGCGGCAGCGAGGTCCGGCGCTGCTTTGACTGGGCGCGCATCGGCAGCGGCCGCAGCACTCGTCGCGCTCTACGCGGTGTGCTGTATCCGCCCTCGCGGTACGCGGAGTTCGCCACGCATAGCACCCAGGTCGGCTTCAGCCACGGCTTGGCAGGTATCCTGCCGAGCTGGTGTCGTCGCGGTATTCGTGGACGATGACGCGCCGTTCCCCCGGCTCCAGGTCGATGTACCAGCGATACAGATCCGACTCCACTTCCGTGGGCTCGAGGCTGAATGTCTCATCCTCCGCGTCCAGCGGCCTCCGGGCGATCAGCTCCAGCCGCCCCGCCACCGGGGAGTCGATCTCGTATCGGATCGTGTGCTGGTACTCTTGCTTGTAGCCACGGGTTGTGTCCTTCTCCACCTCAGCGTTCTGCTCGACGCGTATCTCACTCGCCCCCGAGATCTCGAGCTCCACCTCGTCGCCAACGCGCACCCACTCGATATCGTCTTCTCCGATGGGCTTGCCCGCCCTGTAGACGCGCGCACTGCCGTGTGCCCATGGCAGCTCGGTGTCATTCATCACATGGTACACGACCGCCACACTTTGGGAGAGCCGAGAGTCCCATTTATAGGAGTGTGTGCACGGGACGATCTTCCGCAGGAGCTCGATGGCCGTGGTGGTATCCTTGGGCAGACCGTGGCGGCCGGGGATGGCGTAGGAGTGATATAGGTCGGGCTTGCTGCCCCGCATGAACGCTGCCATCAGCCCGCCGGCACCGAGACTCCCCCCAAATGCCGGGCGAGGTGGTGATAACCCAGCAGATCCCCCTTTCACCCCGGAGACGACGGCGACAGCCGTTTGACCGAGGTCGAGCGCCGAGTTGACGATGACAGCCTCGAACGTCAACTCTGCGCGTGTATCGTCCAGCAGACGGAGGCTGTAGGCCGGCCGCCAGGCGATGCCGCTGATGAGGCACTCGATGGTGACTTCCCGCTCCCCGGGCTGGAGCGACTCCCACTCGACCGTCAACTCCTTCGTGAGCTCGCGCACAGTGCCTCGACCAGCCGCGAGGCGCACGAGCGGATCGTTCATGATCCGATACTGCGGAACGCATTGGCCGCCATCGATGATCTCGATGCTGTCCCGACTGACGCCGGCGGGCAATGTGGCCCGCACTCGTCGGGAGGCCGCGGCGCTGAACGTGGATCGCATCAGGGCCGCACCCGAGGTGTACGCCACGATCTCGTCGGGCCGCGCCTCGTATTCGGGCACGATGAGCGCCCGAGCGGACACGTTCTTCATCTCCACTGCTGACGAGGTCGTTCCCCACGCGACGGCACCGGAGGCGAGCGTATCATCGAAGACGCTCGCGGCCGGCTTTCCGCGCACCTCGATCGTAGTGCGGCCCTGCTCGCGGCGCACGCTCACATCCATCCGGCCCGTGCCCGCGGGCTGCACCTTCACGCCCTCGATGAGCCTGGTCGTTTTTCCGCCCTGGAGCAGCGTCAGCGTGAGTTTGTGCCGCGAGATCCGCAGCTCATAGCCGCTGCGGGCGTCGTCCTGTGCGTACACGATGCGCGCGGCCGCGCCGCCGCTGTCGGGCCGGAAAATCAAGTCGCACTCAAAGGCGAAATCCGACGCTGCAGGCAGTGCGACGTTCATCCTTCCTGCCGGCCGCTTTGGCGCAGCGACGACAGCGCTGGACCCAAGCAACAATGTTATGAGAAGACCGTGTGCTACCTTGCGCATAGCGTTCACCTGTCCATGCCACGATAGGCCACGCCGGCGGGGACGTTCCCTCGTGTTCCAGGTTCGTCCGGATCCGCCGCGGTCCCTCCCCGTGCCCAACGAGAAGCTGGCGACGTGCTATACTATACCCAACCGTCCACAAGTAGAGGCACATTCCCGGCGGCGGGCGCAAGAACGTGTGGAACAAGAGCGACAAGCGGCGCCTCTCGAATAAGCTGGCAGTGCTGAACTGCTTCGACCCCTGGTCATCGCCCCGGTGCACCTGCGAGCCGAAGCTCTCGCTCGACATCTACTCCGGGTGCGGTTACGAGTGCTTCTATTGTTACACGAGCTCGTACAATTGGAAGTATTGGGGCCGGCATAGAGTGCGTCCGAAGCAGCACATTCTCCGGCGGCTTGAGCGGGACATTCGCCAGATCCAGGACGGCGCCGACGCAGAGCTTGCGTCGCTTGCCGACGCCTTCGTAGCCGTCAGCAACTCCTCCGACCCATACCCGAACGCTCCCCAGGCTAACGAGGCGGACCTGCGCATCACCCGCCATGCGCTCGCCACGGTGATGCGAGGGAGCTTTCGCATTCTGCTGCTGACGAAGTCGGACATGTTCGTTCGCGATCTGGACATTCTCGATCCCGCCCGCAGCGTCATCGGCAGCACGATTACCACGGACTGCGACAAGCTCGCGCGAAAGATAGAGCCCTATTGCCCGTCGCCGCAGCGCCGACTGGCCGCATTGGCCCGGGCGACGGGGGCCGGGTTCGCCACGCTCTGCCGAATTGATCCTATCATACCGGGTTTGAACGACGCCGAGAAGGACCTCGCTCGGCTCATCGACAAGCTGGCCGCCGTCGGCGTCAAGCACATCATCGCCTCGACATTGAAGCTGCAGCCGAGCAGCGAAAAGCGCTTCCGGGAGCGCTTCTCTGAGCTCGCCGCGGCGGTGGCTGCGTCCTACGATCGCAGCCGTAGAGTCTCCGGCTACTACTACCTGCGGGAGCCAATCCGTCGGCAATGCATGGAGCGCGTGCGGGCGCTTGCCGTGGCGCAGGGCATGGGGTTCTCCAGTTGCCGGGAGGGCTTCGCCGAGCTGAACACTACGCTGTGCGACGGGCGGCGTTTAGTGCGACGATGAGCAAGCGCACGTCGTCCATTGTCGCCTGGGCAGCTTGCCCAGGCGGCCCGGGGCGCTCGGCCGAGAGGCCGCCGGAGCAAGCTGACGCCGCTGCTTTGGCGGCGGTTTGGCGCGCGAGTTTATGTGGCCGCGCTGCCGATCCCGCATCAGTTGCTGGTAGTGCTCATGCACCCGCCGCTCGAAATCGATGTCAAACTCGCTGGCCGGGATGCCTCCCCGGCTC
>JAUWAU010000074.1 GCA_030601885.1 Armatimonadota bacterium | reverse complement strand
CAGCGGGCCAAGAATGGCCCGCCTACGCGGCTGCGGCCTTCAGTGCGCCGCTCGCGGCCCGCATCCCCGCGTAGGTCGGGCTTCCGCCTTCGCGAGAGGGACGAAGCCGCTTCGGCGGAGTCCCTTCCAGCCCGACAATTCTGACGCGGACCTACGGAAGCAGGTACTAGCCGTGCACGACCGGCACGCAGGCTGAGATACTCGGCGACGGCAGGGGCACTGAGCCGTTTCCACTCACCCTCGTGCCCGCGATCGTCACGGCCCTATCACATTCTTGGAAGTAGGCTCCCCTATCAAGGAGGCCGGCCATGTCGGCAATGGAGACCCTCATCATGATCCCGGGCCCGACCCACGTGCCGCCGCGCGTTCTGGCTGCCATGGCGAAGCCCATGATCGGACACCGCACCGACGAGTATTCAGCGATGCACCTGGCGTGCGAAGCCCGACTCAAGCGGATCTTTCGCACTGACAACCCCGTTCTTATCTTCGCCTGCTCGGGTACGGGCGGTATGGAGGCTGCCATCGTCAACACCCTTTCGCCGGGCGACAAGGTGCTGGCGGTGAACTGCGGCAATTTCGGCCAGCGATTCGGTGAGATCGCGAGGCGCTTTGGCGCCGAGGTTGATGAGCTCGCCTACACGCCCGGCAGCTCAGCGAATCCCGACGACATAGCCGCTAAGCTCGCCGCCGACGGCGACATCAAGGCCGTTCTGACGACGTTCAACGAAACGTCTACCGGCGTCACCAACGACATGGCCGCCATCGGCGCCGCGGTCAAGGAGCACGATGCGCTGCTGCTCGTTGACGCCATCAGCGGCATGGCGGCCATCGAGTGCCAGACTGACGAGTGGGGACTGGACGTCGTGGTTGCGGGCTCGCAGAAGGCCTTCATGCTGCCACCCGGACTGGCATTCGTCAGCGTGAGCGATGCCGCATGGTCGGCCGTGGAGCGATCGACGCTGCCCAAGTTCTACTGGGATTTCAGGGCCATGGGCGACCGGGCCGAGGAGGGGCAAACGGCGTACACCCCCGCCGTGAGCATGATATTCGCCCTGGACACGGCGCTGAGTATCATCATGGAGGAGGGCGTTGACGCATTCGCCGCCCGCCACGGGCGGATGGCGGCGGCCGTGCGGGCGGCCATTCGTGCCCTCGAGCTGCGCCTCTTCGGCGATCCCGCTCACGCCTCGAACACAGTCACCGCGGTGCGCGGCGACGGCTTCGACCCGGACGGCATGCGGAAGGTGATGAGCGAGAAGTACAATGTGCTCCTCAGCGGCGGACAAAAGGAGCTGAAGGGCAAGATCTTTCGCATTGGCCACATGGGCGCCGTCACCGAGCGGGAGATACTGACGACGATAAGCTGCCTGGAAGCCGCGCTCACGCACGTGGGCGTCGCCATTGCTCGCGGCGCGGGCCTCGCCGCCGCCATAGAGGCCCTCGCCGAATCACCGTAGCATCTGTGGAGGGGCGAAAGTGGCCCAGAAAGTGCTGGTCTGCGACAAAGTCGCCAATGAGGGCGTGCAGATACTGGCGCGCGCGGCCGATGTAGATATGCTGGACGAGCCGCTGCCAGAGCAGGCTCTCTGCGAGAAGGTGGCGCCATATCATGCGCTCGTGGTACGCAGCGCGACCAAGGTGACGGAGCCCGTCATCGCCGCGGCGGCGGAGCTGCGCGTCATTGGGCGCGCGGGTGTGGGCGTGGACAATATCGACGTAGCTGCCGCCACGGAGCGGGGCATCATCGTGCTCAACTCCCCGGGCGGAAACGCGGTGGCAGCGGCCGAGCACGCCATCGCGCTGATGATGGCTCTGGCGCGCAACATTGCGCAGGCCAACCAATCTATGGCAGCCGGCGAGTGGCGCAAGAGCGACTTCATGGGCACTGAGGTGTACCAGAAGACGCTGGGGATCATTGGCGTTGGTCGAATAGGGGCGCTTGTGGCCGAGAGGGCCAGAGGGCTGGGAATGCTCGTGCTGGGGTGCGACCCGCTGCTCACCTCGGACCGAGCGGCACGCCTTGGCGTGGACAAGGTGGAGCTGGACGAGCTGCTGCAGCGCGCCGATTTTGTCACGGTGCACGCGGCGAAGACGCCCGAGACCATAAAGCTCATCAGCGACCGGGAGCTGGGGTTGATGAAGGCATCGGCGCGACTGGTTAATTGCGCTCGCGGCGGCATCGTGGACGAGGCGGCTCTGTGTCGGGCGCTTCAGAACGGCACCATCGCCGGCGCCGCTCTGGACGTGTTCGAAACAGAGCCCCCGGGAGACACTCCGCTGTTTGCCTGCGATAACCTCATCGCCACGCCCCACCTTGGCGCATCCACGGCCGAGGCCCAAGTAAACGTAGCGGTGGACGTCGCTGAGCAGATCGTGGAAGTGCTCGGCGGCGGCCCGCCGCGCACGTCAGTCAATATGCCGCCGATCGCGCCCGAGGTGCTCCGGAGCCTCAGGCCGTATATGGGGCTGGCGGAGCAGATGGGCAAGATGCACGCCGAACTCCAGCCCGCCGCCATAATCCGCGTCGAAATGACCTACGGCGGCCAGTTGGCCGAGCAGGCCACCGGTCCGTTGTCTCCTGCGTTTCTCGCCGGGTTGCTGTCGCCAACTCTGGACCAGCCCGTGAACCTGGTGAACGCGCGACTGATCGCGCGGAATAGAGGCATCGAGATACAGGAACGCAAGGTCACCGGAGCGCGCGACTACGGGAGTCTCATCGTCACCGAGGTGACATCGCAACAGCAGACGACGACGGCCGCCGGCACAGTGTTCGGCAGGGCGGAGCCACACATCGTGGAGCTGGACGGCTACCGCATCGACATTGTGCCTGAGGGACTGACGATATTCATCCGGCATCAAGACCGGCCCGGGCTCGTCGGCAAAGTTGGCACGCTGCTGGGCGACAATGAGATAAACATCGCGGGGATGCAGGTCGGGCGAGAGCGCATGGGCGGCGAGGCGGTGATGGCGCTCAGCGTGGATCAATGCGTTACGCCTGAGCTACTCGCTCGCATCGAGGAGATCGACGGCATCAGCAGCTCCGTGCTGGTCGATTTCAGCCGTGCCAACACCTCGTGAGCGCGAGCCACCCGCACCGGGGGCTCTGCCACCCGGGAGACACCGGATGGGACAACGACACAGGCGCATCCTCATAAGCAATGACGACGGGATAAACAGTCCCGGCCTTTTCGCCCTCGCGGAGGCGATGGCCGGGATCGGCCACGTCACCGTCGTGGCCCCCGAGCGCGAACGCAGCGCCGTCGGCCGGAGCATCACGCTGCACAAGCCATTGCGAGCCCAACGGGTTGATGTGGACGTGCCAGGCGAGGCCGTGGAGGCGTACGTCAGCAACGGCACTCCGTCAGATTGTGTGGTGCTCGGCTGCCTTGACCTCGTTGGGGAAACTCCCGACATTGTGATCGGCGGCGTAAACCGGGGCGGGAACTTCGGCGAGGACATACTCTACTCCGGCACCGTGTCTGTGGCGATGGAGGGTGTCATAATGGGCCTGCCGGCGTTCGCCATATCCGTGGCGTCCCTCCCCATGGGCACCTCCTTGCCGCCCGACCCGGACTACGCACTTGCGGCGCGATTCGCCCGCGCTCTCGCCGAGCGCATATTCGAGCATGGCCTCCCGCCGGACTCGTTCCTCAATGTCAACGTGCCGGCACTCCCGGGGCACCGCATCAACGGAGTGGCCATCACCCGCTTTGGCCGCATGCGATACCGCGAACGGCTCGACAAACGCCGGGACCCACGCGGAGGCACATATTACTGGCTTGCCGGGGAGCCGGAGTTGGACGGCGCGCCCGAGGGCACCGACATCGCGGCCGTCATGGCTGGCACAATATCGATAACGCCGGCGCACATGAACCTGACGAATCCCATTCCTTCGGCTCAACTGAACGCGCTGGTGCCGGAGGCCAGCGCATATCACGTGGCTGGGAGCTAATGGCGACGCGCGAACCATCCTATGTCGCACTGCACCGGACGGGCGAGCTTGCTCGGCGGGCCGAAACGCTGGTGGCTGCCCTGGAGTCGTGCGAGATGTGTCCGCGCACGTGTCGCGTGAACCGGCTGCAGGACGAGCATGGCTACTGTCGCTCCGGACGGCGAGCAAAGGTGTCCAGCTTCGGCCCGCACTTCGGCGAAGAGGCGCCGCTCGTGGGGCACGGCGGCTCAGGCACGATCTTCCTGACCAATTGCAACCTGCTGTGCATCTTCTGTCAGAACTACGATATCAGCCATCTGTCCGAGGGCGTCGAGGTATCCCCACAGCGAATGGCGGAGATGATGTTGTCCTTGCAGCAGCGTGGCTGTCATAACATCAACTTCGTCTCGCCGTCGCACTTCGTGCCACAGATCGTAGAAGCACTTGACATAGCCGCCGAAGGGCTCCGACTGCCACTGGTGTACAACTGCGGCGGGTATGAATCCGTCGAGACGCTGAAGCTGCTGAACGGCGTTTTCGACATCTACATGCCGGACGCCAAGTACGCCAGTGCGGAGGTGGCCGAGCAGCTCTCCGGCGCTGCGGACTATCCGGAACGGATGCAGGAGAGCATTCGGGAAATGCACCGTCAGGCAGGGGACTTGGAGCTCGACGATGGAGGCATAGCCGTCCGCGGGCTGCTGGTGCGGCACTTGGTGTTGCCCAACGAACTCGCGGGCACCGAAGACACCATGGCCTTCCTCGCCTCGTTGAGCCCCAATACGTACGTGAACGTCATGGCCCAGTACCGGCCCTGCCACCGGGCCGCAGAGGTGGAAGCCATTGCGAGGCGACCGACGCCAAATGAATTCCAGGAGGCGGTGCGCATGGCCCTCGATGCGGGCCTGACGCGACTGGACGACCGCCGCACGCGCCTCCTTTTCCTATAGATCAGGCTTTGCCCGCGATGTGACAATCCCGCACGACCCATGGGGGTGTCGGCAGTGCAACAATTCGTGGCGAATTTGCGACAAATGTGGCGGCGCGTTTCCACCGGCGCAAGAGACACGGGCCAGTCGGCCGGCGCATACCTCGAGCGGCAGCGCAAAGTCGTGTCTCTCAGAAACGAGGTGCGCCGGGTAGAAGCGCAGCGAAGTGAGCTCTACAACATCATGGGCCGCAAGGTCTACGCTCTCCATCGAAAGGACAAGGTGGCCAACAAGGATCTGCTGCGGCGCTGTCAGGAGATTGACGACTTCAACACGCTCATCGAGGCTAAACAGACTCAGATCGAGGCGCTGCTCGCAACACCGGAAGAACTCGAAGTTGACATCGAGGACGACACCGAGCTGCCTGACGATGAGGAAGCGGACGCTGATGAGCCGGCAGAGGAGCAGGCCGCGCCGCAAGAGCAGTCAGAGCAGCCCGCCGAGAAAGAAGATGCCCCGCCGGCAGAGGAAAAAGCGGCGGAGCAGTAGGGCACCCGACCGGGCCTGAGCCGCGCGGCTCGCACCCGGGGCCACAGGTCCCTCAAGCCGCGCCAACGGACGCCGGCATGGCGCGGGCCCGTCGCCGGGATCAACTCCATCGCACGCCAACGTGGAGAGAGTATGCGTACACGATCGCTGGGACGCACTGGACTGCAAGTTTCCGAGATCGGCTTCGGCGGGATTCCCGTTATGACAAGGACTGCGGCTGATGCGGTCGCAGTACTGCGACGGGCGCTCGAGCTCGGCATAAGCTACTTCGACACGGCCCGCGGATACGGCGACAGCGAAGTCAAGATGGGGCGCGCCCTCGCCGGCGAGCAGTGCTTCGTTGCCACCAAGAGCTCTGCTCGCGACGCGGAGGGGATCCGCAAAGACATCGAGGATTCGCTCCGCAATCTCCGACGCGAGTGCATCGACGTGTACCAGATGCACCACCTCTCCACCAAAGACGACATAGCGAAGGCACTGGGGTCGGGCGGGGCACTGGAGGGCTTGCAGCAGGCCCAGAAGCAGGGAAAGATCCGTTTCATCGGCGTCTCAGGGCACAACCGCCCCGTACTTGTTGACCTAGTCCGGCAGGCGGGCGATGTGATCGACGTCGTCCAGACCCTCTTCAATCCGCTGGAGACCGACGCATTGGAGACGCTCCTGCCGCTGTGCGCCGACAGCCGCATCGGCATCGTGGCGATGAAGGCCGTCGGCGGCGGCATCTTCGACTGCCCCGCTGCGTCAATCAAATGGATCCTGTCGCACTCCGAGATCTCCTGCACCGATCCGGGGATGGCCACCATTCAGGAAGTCGAGGCGAACGCGCGAGTGGGCACCGAAGATCCCGCGCTGACCGATGCCGACCGGCAGGCCATCGAGAGCCTCCGCACCCGGCTGACGAGCCAATACTGCCGCCGCTGCGGCGATTGCTTGCCATGCCCAAAGGGGATCGACATCGTCAGCATCATGATAGGCGATTCGCTGATAATGCGCATGGGCCGGGAGATCTACGAGAACCGGGGATTTGTGCAGAAGCTGGAGAGCGTACACGAATGCTACGACTGTGAGGAATGTCTGCCGAAGTGCCCGGCGGGCCTTAACATCCCCGAGCTGCTCACGCTGCAGGCAGCGCGGATCAGGGAGTTGGCCGGAGCGGGAGCAGGCTAACCGGGCCCCACGACTCTGCCAGCCGCCTTCCCCGGGCAGGCCCGTGGCGAACCGGAGGATTGAAGCTGCCTCGCCGCTCTACGACCCCGCTCGGAGGCGTTCGAGCCGACGCATCTCTTCGGCCCGGAAGTCGTCAACCCATTCCCGCTGCTCGTCACTCAGTATGTCTTTGCCCATCTCGGCATAGAGCGTCTGGAGCTCTTCGTGGACCGCGACGTTTTCGTAGAGCTTCGTATCGGCCGCATCGCTGGCGGCCCTGAGCTCCAGCAGAGCGTAGGCTTTTTTTCCGAGCTTGCCGTAGAGCTTGCCGAGGGCGATGTGCACGTCGTGGGCCGCGCCCGACGTCTCGGCAGCGGCCTTATAGTGAGATACAGCCTCCTCGTCTTTCTCAAGCGCTTCCGCCAGGCGGCCCAGCTCGAAGTTCTGCACCGCATCACCCGGGTCGTCTTCGCTGCCTGCCTTGCTTACCGCCACGGCCTTCTTCAGCAGCGTATACGCCTTCTCTTTGTCGCCCTCCTGGAGCGCCAGGTAGGCCTGCAGCTCGGCATCCTGTACGTCGATCTCCGCATTTGCGCGAAGCTTGCCGTAGTAATAGCGAGCCCAGCTTGCCCGCCGAGCTTCGTCTTCGACGGACCTCTTATACTGCTCTTTTCTTTCGTCGAAGTCCTCGGGAACGTTGTTCTTCGCCTCGGGAACTCTGACGATCACGTAGCCCCAGTCGGTGCGTATCGGAGCCGAGACCTCGCCGATCTTGCCCTCAAAGATCGCCTTCTCCAGCGTCCGTGCAGCCCGGTACACGGCGAGATTCACGCGTTCAGGCCGGGACACGGGAATGTACCACGGCCACTGCGCCAGGTAGGTGGCCACCAGCGACTCATCGAGAGAGGCACGCCGGTGATATTGCACATCGCCGCCCTGGGCAGCAGAGCGCGGCTCAGCCGACTCCTCTTCGGCTACCTCTCCGAAGTCGGCCCCGGCCCGCAGCCGCTTCACAATATCGTCAGCCCTCTTCCGGGCAGCCTTGTCCTCTGCTCCCGTCAGGGGGGTCGGGGCTGGCGTGTCAATGGCCGGGGAGGACGGCAGCGGCGAACCCTCGGGCCGGACAAGGATGAGCTGCACCTTGCGTTCGCGATAGCTTTCTTTGACAGCCTTCTCGGATAGCTTGACGCCGGCGGACACCTTTGCCTGGAGCTTCTGAATCGAGACGATCTGGTTGTAGTCTCGAGTACCGGCGAAGCTGCCGCGTATGCGCCCCCGGAGCTCTTCAATGGTCATGCCCTCGTTCTTGAGGTACGCCGCGAGTTTGCTCTTGCTGGGGTATTGTCCCTGAATCCAACGATCCACATCCGCCGTGAGGGCTGCATTGACGTCTTCTTCCTTCACCTCGATGTTCTCTGCTTTGGCAGCCCTGGCGATCAGCACTTGGTGTACCATCTGCTCGAGTATATTGAGCTTCACGTCTCGCATCTTGCCCAGCGCGCGGATGGTCCGGCCGCCCCGATAGGCCACGTATCGCCCGTAGAATGCGTTCCGCGAGATCTTCCGGCCCTCCACGGTGGCCATCACCGCCGGCCCCTCGGCTGCCAGCCGGGAGCCACGTGGTCCCGGTCCACGACCCCCGCCGCCACCAAAGCCCATGAAGATGCCGACGGCGAATACGACGAGGAAGCCGCCGAAGAGGTACTTCATCCCCCGCCCCATCTTCTTTCGAATCGCAATGATACCCATGATGATCTATGTTTACCGTTCTATGAAGGCGCGGGCGCCGTCGCTCGCTCCTTCTTGGTAGGCGCACGCCGGTCGCCAACGCGCCCTACAGCGATGCTCACCGTCCCGACTCTGTGCTCGTCGAAGCGGCCTCATGTGCCGGCGCCAGCCACTCGTCGCGCATCGGGCAATAGTCGCCACACATGGAGCAGGTGTCGGGCGAGGCCGATGCCCGAGCCTGGCGCAGGTCCGCAAAACGGGCCGGATCAATGCACAGCTCAGTCTGCCTCTCCCAGTCCAGCGCACGCCGGGCCCGCGACATCTCGTTGTCCCACTCGAGGGCTCCGGGAACGCCCTTGGCGATGTCGGCAGCGTGGGCGGCTATCCGCGAGGCGATGACGCCCTCGGCGACGTCCTTGGGAGTCGGCAGGCCGATGTGCTCGGTGGGCGTCACGTAGCACAGGAAGTCGGCGCCCGCCGCGGCGCAGATGGCGCCGCCAATGGCTCCGACAATGTGATCGTAGCCGGGGGCGACGTCTGTCACCAGCGGCCCCAGGACGTAGAACGGCGCGTCACCGCAGAGCCGCTTCTGCAGCGTGACGTTGGCAGCGATCTGATCCATCGGCATGTGCCCCGGGCCCTCGATCATCACCTGCACGCCCGCCGCACGGGCCGCGTCCACCAGTTCGCCCAGAATGATCGTCTCCTGCACCTGCGCGCGATCCGTCGCATCGGCGCCGGCCCCCGGGCGAAGCCCATCACCGAGGCTCAGCGTGACGTCGTAGCGCCCCGCAATGTCCAGCACGCGATCGAAGTGCTCGTAGAACGGATTCTCACGGCCGTGCACAACGCTCCACCGCGCATGGAAGGCACCACCGCGGCTGACGATGTCGCATATGCGGCCCTGCCGGCGCAAGCGCTCGACGGATTCCCGCGTCACACCGCAGTGCAGCGTCACAAAGTCCACGCCGTCGGCCGCATGCCGCTCGAGCACTTCGAACATGGACTCCTCGCTCATATCATCCACGCTGCCGTGCGCCCGCATCGCCTCGATGCCCGCCTCATAGATCGGCACCGTCCCGAGCGGCACGTCACATGCCTCGCGTATCGCACGCCGCGTGCCGTCAATGTCGGCGCCCGTGCTGAGATCCATCACCGTGTCTGCGCGGGCATCCAGGGCCGCTCTGAGCTTCGTGAGCTCCTCCTCGGTGGAGTCAAAATCGGCCGATGTCCCAAGGTTCGCGTTCACCTTGGTGCGCAGCCCGGCGCCGATGCCTGTCGGCTTGACGCCCGCGCTGGCGCTGTTTCGCGGGATGACGATCGTGCCGCGGCGCAGTCCATCGACAACCGCCGCCACGGGCACGTGTTCCGCCTCGGCAACGGCCTGCACCTCGGCCGGCACGCCGTCACCCGTCTCGCCGGCGAGATCTCTGATCGTCCGCATGAGTGTCATCGCGTATCTCCCGGCCACCACAGTGATCAGTGGCCAGTGGTCAGTCGCCATTGCTGGGACAGCAGGAGAAACGCCAAGACGAAGCTATTTGTAGCGCGCAGGCTTGGCCGCATCTTCGCCTTGCTGTGCAATGCTGACCACTGACCACTAACCACCGACAACTGCGAATTATAGTCCACGGTAGGCCAAAACGCAAGCGCGCAAGCCACGGTCATGGATAGAGAAAGTCCACTCGACAGGCCCCGGCCTCGCCGCTGATGCGTACTGTCCCATCCGGCGGCAGATCGGCAGACAGCAGATCGACCTCACGCCTCCTCCGCCCTCGGCGCGCGCTCCGGCGAGTTGATTACCTGGATGCCGTACAACTGGCAGAAAGCTTCAACATCGCGGCGGTGGTCACCGTAGAAGACCACCTGATGAAAGCCCAATACATCGCGGGCGTCCTCGACGCGATCCATCTCGATCTCGAAGTCTGTCCGGCACCCGCCCGCCGGCGGCGTGTTCACGTTGCCCGCCACGGTGCCGGTGTCCAGAATCAGCGCATTGGGATTCTTGAAGCGCACCAGGGTCACCGGCTGGCCCTCGCGCCACAACACTTGCATCGACACGCCCACGTCAGACTCCGAGTGGCTCCGGAGGATGTATGGCTCGTGGGCGGTGGCAAAGCCATTGAGGCGGGTGCCGCAGGTACAATGAGCCGCCAGGAGCACGTTCTTGACCGTCTCGGGCACTGGGTCGTTCATAAAGCCCGGCTTGTCGAAAAGGTAGCTGGTCAGCAGCAGCGACATGGCGCCGAAGACGTCGGCCTCGCAGCCGTAGGTCACGCCCCCGTCCTGGAACAGCGAGGCGGCCATGCACGGCGGGGTGGGCACCACCCTACTCGAGACCATGCCAAGGCAGTCCGTTGTGAGGGCGTTGGCCCCCTCGTCGCGCAGCAGGCGCTTGGCGGTGGTGAAGGCACGTGCCGCGTTGAGCAGGTCCTGCCCAGTGGGCTCAACTACCTTCCTGGCCGAGTCTCTCACTGCCGCGGCCACGCGGCGCACTTCCTCGGTCTCAGGCATCTGCGCGAACAGCTCGTGCAGTCGGCGGCGCGGGATGTAGCGCACCTTGGTACCCAGTCGGTCCAGCACCGTTTCCCGCCGCTCGGAGCCCTTGACCACCAGCAGGCGCGTTGCTTCGAGCTGTCGCTTGGCCCGCACCATCCTGAGGGCTTGCTCGACGCCGGACACCTCGAGGGACGAGACAACGTGCACGCCCGGTCGGCGGGAGATGCGCAGGAGGTGCTGCGTGAAGGCAGTGCCGACGGGGGCGAAGATGATGGTGGGCACGCGAGCGCCGGCGATCCGGTCGGCCCAGCTCCAGACGCCCAAATGCTGCAGGCTCACCAGCACCGCGTCGGGGCGGTCGGCCTCCAGCTTCTGAGCGAACCGGTTGACCGCCTCATCGCTTTCCAGCGGCTCTGGCTCCTGCACCAGCTCTACCCCAACGTGCTGGGCGGCATCGGCGAACGCCGCGGCGTAGCCTTGCCGGTGTCCTTCGAGGTCATATGCCGTGCCGGGCCATCCCAGCCAATACGGAGGCGGACGGCGAATAACCACGCTTCTGATGTGCACCAGAGGGCTCGGACGCAGGCCGGCGAGGTCAATGCACTCGTCGAGGTCGCCGGCGGCAAAACCGTTGTCCGGCCGCCCGCCCAAACAGATTGCTCCAAGGGCAGCGGTGGACATCGTCCCCAGGAACCGGCGACGCGACATGCAGCCACTGCAGGCGCGATGTGGGGCGCGAGCATCATCGGTCATCATGGTGGGCCTCCTGCCGTGACAAGCTGCTGACGGTGCCGCAGAGCGATGCCGCTGGTATTCTACATCACTTTCCGATCCAGCGGTAGAGGCAGGCAGCATCCAGAATCAGGTCCCTGGTGGTCGCGTGAGCTGCGGTGGCGTTGATAGAGGTAGGAAGGCCCAGTTGAGTTCCTGAGCCCTCCCCCCTCCGAACCGTGCGTGCGGATCTCCCGCACACGGCTCTCCGGTTGGTGGTTCACCGCTTAGCGGGTTGACGGGCCGTCGCGTAGGCTGCCGATAGG
>JAUWAU010000058.1 GCA_030601885.1 Armatimonadota bacterium | reverse complement strand
CCAACTCCTGCACCGACGGCGCCAGCAGCAACGGCTGATTGACATCCCACGGCCTAAAGGTTTTGCTCATACCTCCTATTATAGCACATTTGTTTGAGACTATGCAAGGACTATTTTTCGATTACTCGGACAGGCTCCTAGCGACCTGGCAACGCCGGAGGAGATCCGCCGCCTGGTGAGGGGGCGCACCTGGGAGGGCACAGAGACGCTTGAGGCAAACGTCGAGTACGACAAGCTGCCGAAGAGCGAGCAGTCAGCAGCTGTCGCGCGCGATCTGGCGGAATGCCTTGAGGAGCTCGGTGGGATCCTATATCACGGCCGGGTCGCGTTGCCTGTGGGGAGGATCAAGTACGTTTGGCGTTGTGTTCTGCAGTCGGAGTGTGTCACCAACTTCTCTGCTTGGCAGCACCTAGGGCTGTCGTGGGAGTATGAGCACGGGGTCCTTCTCCTGGTCATGGGGACAGTAGCGAAGCGGGCATTCCCCACGGATCTGGACGTGCACTTCAGGGAGAACTGGGGCTACTTCACAAGCATCGACACAAGGGGGAGCGGACCCCTGTGGCTCGCTGAGGTGCCGGTGAACACAGGACAAACCTCGATAGTGGGTCTGACGCTACCGCAGGTGAAAAACACGCATGCTCTCCGGACTTCGCTTGTTGGCCTTCGGGAGTTCCTGGAGACGGAGACCAAAGTCACGAGGAGGGTGCGCCAGGCACGCGACGCGATGAACGGCAATCTCAGACGGTGGCTCAAGCAGGGCTTGCTGGTCGAGACTGGCCGTTGGTTCCTTGGCGCACGGCCCCGAAAGGACCAACTGGCTGAGGATGAGGTCTTCGATGGTCGACTATCAAGGCAGGTCCTGAGGAGGCAGCGGGACCCGCGGTTGATGAGCGATATACACACCATCCTCGATCTGTCCGCGGGCCGAACTCCCGCTGATCCTGACCGCGGATAGCGAGGGGCTGCGGTTGGTTGGTCCTGTGCAGCATGCCGACGCGAAACGCATGCAGTGTATCGCGTCGGCACGAGGGGGCTGCGGGGTGAGTACACGAGGCGCCGTGGCCTCGATCGCGAGACGAATAAGGAGCTTCTGCTGAAGCACATCACGGATAACGCCGCAGAAGGGAGTCGCCTGTCCGAGTTGAGGCAGGTCCTCCCAGACCTCACTGTCCGCCAAGTGCGGTGGCTTCTCACGGAGCTCAAGCGCGAGCGTAGGATCCATGTGGTCGGCAGAACCAAGGGCGCCCGGTGGTACCCGGAGACGCCAGAGGATTAGCTGGTAAATGACTGCCATTTAGCATTCTCCGGCTAATCCAATTCTGGAAAACGGCCTCTACGCCGGTTCTGGGGGCCATTTCGGCGATTGCGATTAGACCGGAAATCGGCGGGAGTATGCAATTCCTGTCTAATTGTGCGCCGCCACGAGAAGCCCTGCGGGCAAGGGCACAGGGAGTGCCGATGACCTACCGCAAGAAGCTCTCAGGCCCTCCAACGAGGTGCCTTGACAGATGGCAGCCTTTCATGGATAGGGCGGGGATGCCCTTCCCCGCCAGCCTTTGCCTCAGTAGACAGAGCGCGCGAACCTCAGGTCGGAGATCTGCTTCGAAGATTTGGTCGTGTGCCTTTCTGTAGGCGAGTACCTGTGGCTCGCCACAGCCCCGTCTCAGCGCTCCCACAGGCTGTGCACCAGCCCAGACATCTTCATCGTTTCCGGGTGGCGCAACGCGCCATGGAGAGCTGCCTCGAAGATTTCGGCCGCAGGCCGAGTTGTAGGGCGGGGATGCCCTTCCCCGCCAGCCTTTGCCTCAGTAGACAGAGCGCGCGAACCTCAGGTCGGAGATCTTCATCGTTTCCGGGTGGCGCATCTCGCCATGATGACTGCACCGAAAGGCACCCAGGCAAGGCTGCCTGGGCTACAAGAGAGGCCCAAAGGCGTGCAGGCAGGATGCCTGCGCTCCCAGCGCGGTGACGGAGTCACACCTACACTGTGAAGTTTCTTCACTGACCGGTAATCCCGGGGACACCAGGTAATGCCTTGCCAAGCGACCGGCCAAGCTCACTCGAAGGCCGTCTCCAGAAGCACCAGCCGTTTGTGGGCGGTGTACCGTGCCCATACGTGAGTCGCGCGCAGGCGTATGTCGCGTTTGAGGCTGCGCGTGGAGTATCCACGCGGCCGCGGCCAGGGCGCGGAGCACGGCGAGGTATAGGCGCAGCGAGTTCCCAGTCATCGGTCGCCCGTCATCTGCAGCGCCTCGACGGCTCGGCCCCGGGTGTGTCGGAGACTCACCCCAACCTCATGCCTCGACATAGTACACCTCGGCCTCCGCCACTGCGCGATCGCGGAAGTATGGGCTGAGAAAACCCAGCGTGTTGAGATCGACCTTGTGACTCAGGATCTCGGAGAGCTCGTCCTGCATAGCGAAGAACGCGAGTCCGGGCACATGGCCTGGCTGGAACTCCACCAGCACGTCCACATCGCTCTCCGACTGGAAGTCATCGCGCAGCACGGAACCAAAGAGCGCCAGCCTGCGGATGTGGTGGCGCCGGCAGAACTCGGCTATCTTCTCGCGATCGATAGGTATTCTTGCGTTCATGACCCGGCCTCAGGAGGCACCTGATTGCCTCAGGCGCCGCGGATGAACATTATCAGAGTGCCCGTTACTCCGTCAAGCCGAACCCGGGCGCCGCCCCTTGGCTTTCCCGACGCCAAGATGGTAAAATGCGCGACGTTGTGCCTGGCTCGGGAGGAGCGGCATGTACGCTCACATTTGATGGGGCAAGAACCATGTCGCATCTGCATGAGACGAACCAGAACAGCACCTGGCTGCACCGGGCCATCCTCCACCTGTATGCCACCGTCCCGATATTCAGTCTCCGCGTGTTCAAATGGGGCGGCGAGCTGTCGCTGCGCCCGCTCATCGGGCGGCCGATAAAGCGCCTCACTGACTGGTTCGCGCGGAGCGTGGAGAGTGGGCAAGTCATCACATTCGCCGAAGTCGAGCACATCGTACGCGAGGCGAAGAGCTGCTCCATCGGCGAGTGCCCCTGCATGCGGATCTTCCCCGACGAATGCGGCCACGGATCAGAGAAGTGCGTGCGCATCAACGCCGCCCACGACGTCTTCACGACCAGGAATGCCGACGCGCACCACGGGATCGACAAGGAGGAGCTGCTGGAGCGTCTGCGCGAGCTGTCGAGCAGGTGGGGCCTCTATCACAGCAAGATATTCCTCGCCGGCCAGCAAGTGTACGCCATCTGCTCGTGCTGCCACAACTGCATTGCGTATGCCATGCGGATGCGATATGGGCAGCCGAATGCGCTGAAAAAGGGCGATTACGTCGCTCGTCTGGATGAGGCGAGCTGCATTGGCTGCGCCGCCTGCAGCGCGGTGTGTCGGTTCAACGCCAGGGACGGTGCGGAGGCAGACGAGTCGAAGTGCTTCGGCTGCGGCCTGTGCGCTCTGAAGTGTAAGAGCGGCGCCATCACCATGGTGCTCCGCGATGGCGATGCGGCCGAAGTTGTCGAGCAGCAGGCACGAGAGGCGGCTGCAGCCGTCCGATCATGAGTAGTCTCGCACAGATTGCGGCGCCGAACCGCAGACCGGTGATCGGACCGCTGTATACCCATTCGCTACCCCGAAGATTTCGGCCGCAGGCCGACTTGTAGGGCGGGGATGCCCTTCCCCGCCAGCCTTTGGCTCAGTAGACAGAGCCACCAACCTCGGGGCGGAGATCTTCATCGTTTCAGAGTGGCGCACACTGCGCCATGATGACTGCTTCGAAAACCACTGCCCCTGCAGCTCGCCGCCGAGCGCCGGTGGCTGCCACTTTCCCGGGGGGAAGCGGATGTACGTCGTCACCACACCCGGAAACGATGAAGATGTGCATGGGCTGTAACCCACCGGAGCGAGCCGCTCCGGCTACAAAGGGTAGGCGGAGGGCTACAAAGGGTAGGCGGAGGGCTACATCTTCGGAGCAGAACGGCGGAAGTCAATCGCCCGTGCTTTCTTCTTCGGGGACGTCAGTAGACAGGGCGCCAATGCCATTTGTGGTGAGCCACTTGGCGTGAGCATCGGCGAAGGCGACGTTATCGCCGCCATTATGACGACCTGTAGTCGTCCCGGGAACGGGCGCCACGCCGCCCGGCTGCGCGCCGGCGTCCCAGAGCATCAGCATCTCCGCCGGTCGCCGAAGGTCCTCTATGTTCGCCCCGGCGAGCTTCGGGTTGAACGCGTACCCCTGCTCGTCCGGCGCGCTGGGGCACTTGAAAAGGCCCTCGTTGCGCACATAGGGGAAGATCTGGTCGTGGAACCCTTGAGGGTCAACGGCCGTCGGGAATACCTCGTCGTAATCGGCCGCATACATCAGGCACGCCAGGCCGAGCTGCTTGATGTTGCTCAGACAGGCTGTCTGCTGGGCTTTCCCTCTGGCGCGCGTGAACGTGGGCATCATAATGCTGAAGCCGATGAGCGCCGGGACCACGAGGGCCAGAATGACAACGCCCACAACGAGCCAAACGTACCAGTACTGGCGAAACACGCCACGCCGTGCGGGCGGCGTCTCTGCAGGAGGGCCGACCGACACAGTAGGTGGGGCTGCTGCAGGAGCGGCGAAGCCGGCTTGCGAGAGCGACATCTGCACGCTCGTGGCCTCCTGCACCACGTAGGCCGTCGCCGGCACACGACCGTCGGCGACGTATTGCCGCAGCGCCTCGGTCGAATATGGCCCGAACTGCTGCCCGTCGGGCATCAGCACGCGCCACGTCAGCGGCGCGTCACACTTCGGGCAGGTTGTTGCGTCGTCGCTCACGGTCGTCCGGCATTTGTGGCAGTCCATCCCAGTAGCCCTCCTCGTGGCGTTCGTCGGAGCCGCGCTCGTCACGCCTCGGCGCGGAGCGTCATGGGCTGCCCCGTCCGCGCCGACTGCTTCACCGCGAGACACAGTCTCACGGCCTCGCGCCCCTCAGGACCGCTGGCCAGTGGCTTGCAGCCCTGCTCGACGCATTCGTAGAAGTGCTCGAACTCGGCGCCAAAGGGGTCCGAGTCCGGGAAGGTCTCCTCGTGCACGTCATCCGGATCGGTTCGGAGCACATAGATCAGCCGATCTGCCTGATCGAATCGCCCGCCGATCTCGGCGACGCCGTGCTCCCCGGCGACGAACAGATCCTCGTGCGACATCTTCGGGGTCGAGACCATTCCGCAGCCGACCGTGCCTATGGCCCCGCTGGCGAAACGCACCGTATAGACCGCGCAGTCGAGCTGCGGCGCGCGCTCAGGCGCGAAGAACGTGCCGCCCTCGGCGCTTACCGTCGCCACATCGCCCATGAGGAATCGCAGTAAGTCGGCCGCGTGCACGGCGTTCTCGAGCACCGGCCCGCCGCCGTCCTCCTCGGCCCAGAACCACTCCTTCTGCGACATCCCCGGGTGCGGGTAGCGATGCAGCAGATAGCTCATCGGCCCGAGCGCGCCGTCCATGAGCTCTTTGAGGCGCGCCACCACCGGCAGGAAACGCTTCTTGTGGGCGATCATCAGCGTGACGCCCGTCTTCCGGCATGCCTCGATCATGGCGTCGCACTGCTCCACCGTCGTTGCCATCGGCTTTTCGCACAGGACGTGCACTCCACCGCGTGCGGCGAGCTGCGTCAGCAGCAGATGGCTCTTGGGCGGCGTACAGAGGCTCACGGCGTCGAGGTCGTGCTTCTCGAACATCTCCTTCGCCGACGAATAGGCCTGTGCCGATACGTCGGCCGCAACGCGCTCGAGCACATCAGTGTCGATGTCGCAGACGGCCGCCAGCTCGAACTGCTCCATCCGCTCGAACCTCGCGACGTGCGTCCCACCGACTCCGGCGAGGCCTACTACGGCGATCCGAAGTGCCATGTCCGTCATCACCTGGTTCCCGGCGGCACTGCTCCCCGCATCAGAATGTGGTGCAGCTTTCCCGCCCATGCTGCCGGCTCGTCGAAGCCCCGTATTCGGCCCAGCTCCCCGCCGTCCGGCGCCAGCACGAGGGTCGTCGGATAGATGTCGATGTCCCAATGCTCAACGATTGGCAAGTTCTGATCTCCCTCGATCCGCACACACGCGGCGTACTGCAGCATGGAACGGACACCCACGTCGGCGAGCGTCTCGGCAAGCAGCCGCGCCGACCACGCGCACCACCGGGCAACGAAGAACAGTACCAGCGGAGAATTGCGCTCCCGCGCGCCTGCCATGGCCGCATTGAGGGAGGCGAACCACAACGGCGGCGGCGGATAGGCGCATTGATCCGCTGCGAACGCGTGCATGACTCACCTGCCGACGGCACAGCGAGAGGCTTGCAGCAGGGCCGGCGGCGGAGGCGGTGGCCGTGCCTCGCACCCCACGCCTTCTCACATGCCCTACCAGTTCCAAGATACGATTGACCGACGGCCAGGCCCCGACCTCCTGCCGGTGGAGCCTGACGGCTCGCCCTCGGTGAACGAGCCAGGGAACAAATCCCGCCCGGTCCTGGACGCCGGGCTCCCGACTGATGAGAACATGCTTGACAGACCGCGGCAAATGTGACATGCTCCCACCGTTCGCACCCTGTACCGGCGCTTCCTCGCCTGTATTCGGTGTTGGGAGGCTCGTACGGGGAGCGGACATTATGCTAGCCGGACCCGACGGAGTCGGACAGTTGCCAGGCGTCTCTATGGCTGTGTACGGTCGTAGCACCTTGGCGAGGTCGGACTGGCCAACGGACGGCTACAAATGCCATGACTCGCAGCCGGCCCTGATGAGCCGGCGCGAGCACACGCCAAGGAGGCATAGCTCGTGGCAACTGGTACTGTGAAGTGGTTCAATGAGAGCAAGGGCTTTGGTTTCATCGAGGCGGATGAGGGCGAGGACGTATTCGTCCATTTCAGCGCCATCGAAGGCGACGGCTTCCGCACGCTCGAGGAGGGTCAGCGCGTCGAGTATGAGGTCGCGTCGTCCCCCAAGGGCCCGCGGGCCGAGCACGTAAACGTCGTCAACTAGCCGAAAGACCGCAACACGAGAGGGGCGATCCCGAGTCGGATCAGGGATCGCCTCGTTGCATCTTCCCCTGGCGGATCGCGCCCGCCGCCGCACCGCGTCCCTGCCCGTGCCCTCATTGACACTGCGTACCCCCTTTGCTACACTCGCCCCGGCACAGGAAGCCCACGTGGAGGCCGTCCACTTGCCACTCACCGCCAACCACTCCAAGGCACCCACTCTTACCGTCATTGGCGGCGGACTGGCGGGTTCTGAGGCGGCGTGGCAGGCGGCGAGCCGCCGCGTCCCGGTGACGCTGTACGAGATGCGCCCGGCGGTGCGGACCGAGGCCCACGAGACGGACCTGCTGGCCGAGCTCGTCTGCAGCAACTCGCTTCGCTCCGATCGGCTCGACCGCGCCAATGGCCTGCTGAAGGAGGAGATGCGGCGCCTCGGGTCTCTTATCATGTCCGCCGCCGACGAGACACGCGTTCCGGCCGGCAGCGCTCTCGCCGTGGACCGGGCCGCCTTCGCGGCCGAGGTCACGCGCCGGATCGAGAATTGCCACGGTATCCGGATCATACGGGAGGAAGTGACGGCGGTGCCTCCCGAAGGCACCGTCATCGTCGCCTCCGGGCCACTCACCTCGTCGCCTCTGGCCAAGGCACTGTACGCGATCACGGGCGAGCACTACCTGTTCTTCTACGATGCCGTCTCGCCCATCGTGGCGGCAGAAACGATCGACATGAACGAGTGCTTTGCCGCCTCGCGATACCACAAGGGAGATGCGGACTACCTGAACTGCCCACTCGATGAGGGCCAATATGATGACTTCTACGAGGCTCTCGTGACGGCCGAGCGAGCCGGCCCGCACGAGTTCGAGAAACGCGAGTTCTTTGAAGGATGCCTCCCGGTGGACGTGCTCGCGGCCAGAGGCAAGGATGCGCTGCGCTTCGGCCCCATGAAGCCCGTGGGGCTGACTGATCCGCGCACCGGCGAGATGCCGAACGCCGTTGCGCAGCTTCGGGCGGAGAACGTCGCGCGGACGATGTACAATCTGGTCGGGTTCCAGACGTCGCTGCGTTGGGGCGAGCAGAAGCGCGTGTTCCGCATGATTCCCGGGTTGCGGGATGCGGAGTTCCTGCGCTTCGGGGTCGTGCACCGCAACACGTATATCAATGCGCCGGCACTGCTGAACGAGCGATATCAGTGCCGCGCCGTGCCGCGGATGTTTTTCGCCGGGCAGATCAGCGGCGTCGAGGGATACGTTGAGTCGGCCGGCTCAGGACTCATTGCCGGCATCAACGCCGTGCAGCACATGCGGGGAGAGCAGCCGCTTACGTTCCCGCAGGAGACGATGCTCGGCGCGCTCGCGCATTACATCGCCAACGCCGACCGGCGCCACTTCCAACCGATGAATGCCAACTTCGGGCTGCTGCCGCCCATGAAGAAGAGGCGCGGGCAGAGGAAGTTGGAGCGCAAGCTCGCCTACAGTAGCCGAGCACTGGCCGCGCTGGAGGCAGTGGTCAGTGGTCAGTGGTCAGTGGTTAGTGATCGGTAAAGGAAGAGCAATGCCCTAAATCAGATCGTACCGGGATCTGGATGTGTGGCGCAAGGCGATGGACCTCGTGGTTGCAGTTTGCCGTGCAACCGAGGCGTACCCCAGGCATGAACGGTTCTTCGTTCAGTAAGTTCGCGTGTCAAAGGCAGCGGGCCAAGAATGGCCCGCCTACGCGGCTGCGGCCTTCAGTGCGCCGCTCGCGGCCCGCATCCCCGCGTAGGTCGGGCTTCCGCCTTCGCGAGTCGCCGACGGGCCAAAGCCCCTTTGGCGACGGCCCGAGGGACGAAGCTTCCGCCTTCGCGGAGGACGTAGCTTCAGCGGAGTCCTCGGCGGAGTCCCTTCCAGCCCGACAATTCCGACGCGGACCTACGGAAGCAGACACTAGAGATCGGCCAACGTTTAGGCTATCTGGAGAAAGCCTTGCTCCGGACGATGCTCGACGCCGCGAGCGAGATCGCACGGATGATCCACGGGCTGCTGCAGTCGCTTGCCGCTGACCACTAACCACTGACCACTGCGGTGACATGCCACATGGCTGCTCGAGACATCGACAGCTTCCTGGGATACCTGCAGAGCGTCCGGCGATTGTCGGACAACACGCTGCGGGCGTATGCTTGCGACATTCAGCAGTTCGCCGAGTTCCTCGCCGGCGCTCTCGGCGAGGGCGGCGCGTTCAAGTGGCGGGCCGTGGACTACCCGCTCATTCGCCGATACCTCTCGTACCTGCAGCAGGGGCAGTACTCGCGCAAGTCGGTGGCACGGAAGCTGTCCAGCCTGCGCTCTTTCTTCGGATTCCTGCTGCGCGAGGGGAAGGTGCAGGCGAACCCGGCGGCGGCGGCGGCCACTCCGAAGCTGGCCAAGCGGCTGCCGCGATTCCTGTACGACGACGAAATCATGGCTTTCCTGGAAGCACCGGACACTGATATCCCCCTCGGGCAACGGGACCGGGCCATTCTCGAGACCTTGTACGCCTCCGGCATGCGCGTGGCGGAGCTGGTGAGCCTTGGCGTCTTCGACGTGGACTTCGGCACGCGTGAGGTCCGGGTAATCGGCAAGGGCGACAAGGAGCGCATCGTGTTCATCGGTCAGCACTGCGTCAATGCGCTGCGGCGCTACATGGATAACGGACGAGACGTGCTGTTGGCCGAAGCGCGCCGACGAGGCCGGCAAACGGCGGATGAGGCCCTCTTCCTGAACAAGTGGGCCGGGAGGCTCAGCGCACGAAGCGTGCGCCGTCTTTTCAACAAGCATCTGCTCACGGCGTCCCTGCAGCTCGACGTCAGCCCGCACGTCCTGCGCCACACCTTCGCCACACACTTGCTGGATGGAGGAGCCGACCTGCGGGTCGTGCAAGAGCTGCTCGGACACGTAAGCCTCTCGTCCACGCAGATCTATACCCACGTCACTCTGGCTCAACTGAAGCGGGAATACGAGGCGGGCCACCCGCTGGAGACCCGGGCAGCGAAAACGCTGGGAGCGACCGAGCGATGAAGGTTCATGCAACGAGCGTCGTAGCCGTGCGGAAAGATGACTGCATCGCGATGGCGAGCGACGGCCAGGTGAGCATCGAGCACACCATCTTCAAGGAGGGGGCACGGAAAGTGCAGCGCCTCTACGATGGACAGGTGCTCGCCGGGTTCGCCGGCTCGGCAGCCGATGCTCTGACGCTATTTGAGAAGTTCGAGGGTAAGCTGCAGGAGTACAAGGGAAACCTACAGCGGGCGGCGCTGGAGCTGGTGAAGGACTGGCGCACCGACCGCGTGCTCCGGCGCCTCGAAGCACTGCTGGTGGTGGGAGACGCCGAGTACCTGTACCTGATATCGGGCAGTGGCGACCTGATCCAGCCAGACGAGGACGTCATTGGCATTGGCGCCGGCGGCGGATACGCCCAGGCGGCCGGCCTCGCCCTTCTCCACCACTCCTCCCTCTCAGCCGCTGACATCGCCCGCGAGGCAATCCGCATCGCCTCACATATCTGCGTGTTCACCAACGATCAGATCACCGTGGAGACGCTGCCGTAGATTCGGGCGCTCGCCGGGTCCTGCGGCTCAAGCCCGCCCGTGCAGCAAGTGAGGCCATGCCGGTTCAGGCATCTCCAGGCTGCGACGAGCCACGAAGCCATACTGCCAGGGGCCACTGCCGACGCCTACCCCGTGCGGGCACTCGTCTGCTCTGCCCGCTGCGCACCCTGCAGTGCTCGGTCTTGCCCGCTATTCGCGCAGCTCGCGTTGGAGTTGCACCGCCAATGCGACCTCTTGTGCCGCAAGCTCGTGAACGAGCCGCACAAATGGACCAAAGCGACGCGCGTCACGACGGAGGGCATCACTGTGCTGATACCAAGCTCTGTGTAGTACTTCAGCCAACGGGCTGCCGACGTCGTCAAGCAATTCTGCCCGCCGGTCGCTACGACCAAGGCAGCTTGTCAGCCAGTCGAGGCCGTGGTCGACGAAGAGCGGCATTCCCATCGAAAGCACGAGCTTTATTAGACTCGGGAAGCAGTCCCGGTGATGCCCTACCTTCGCGCACCAGTGGTCCACAACGTCGGTCAGTTCGCGGAGCCGCGGCCATTCGGCTGCACGCCACTTGATGCTGTCATCGGCGAAGATGAGCAAGCCAAGGGCCCGGCACGCTTCCCGCTCAATGTGGTACGGCAGCTCATCGCAGAACTCGGAGTCAAGGACGGCACTGGCCAGGCGGGGCCACAGCGTCACGAGATCTGCGTCAAGCGGAGGATCACACCCTCGGAGAAGAAGGCAATGGAGGAGCTGTTCCAGCACGGGCGCACTGTCAGGCCAAGCTCCCAGTATTGGGCGCAACAGCTCCTGCTCAGCTTCAGGGGACGGTCCTGGCAACACCCATCGTGCGAGCAGGTGCGCGAGGCCGGCATCCCAGGCATGCGTATATCGCTCAGACGTAAATACACCATGTGACTCCTCATGAAGCTCCTGTTCGATCTGCCATCTGTGCGCCCTGCTGGTGAATCCCACGAGAGCACGAAGAACCGAGGTAATCTGCCGGCTGATTCGCTGGCCCAAGTCCGCATCTGGGCCAGGCAAGGCGAGGAGGACCGAACTCATCGAAGTCAGATCCATCTCACCTGGTGAGAGCCTCAGCAATGCTTCGAAGGGCCGGGGGCTGGCAGTGCGTCGCAGGATGCCCTGTCTGAGGCGCCACCACGCCGCTTGGGCAAGCCGGTGAGCGAGCGGCATGCCCATGTCCCTGGGTGGGAGCAGGGAGCAGGCGGCCCCGCGGGCCATGCAAGCCCAGAGCAGTCGTGGTGCCACCAACCATAGATCGCGCAGCGCGAGGAACAGATAGTCCCGCACCTCGTTGTGTCTGTGGGAGGCGAGGCTCAGAATGGCTTGCCTTACACGTCCGTCGGTTCCGCGAATCAAGAGCAGTGCCGGTAGCGCACGCGCCGCTGAGCGCCGGAATCCCCATGGGTACCTAGATTCAGGAATGTCCACCTCTTTCGCCGGTTCCGGCCGCGTTGCGGCTCGTAGCAACTGCTCCCGACACCACTCCAAGTGTCCCTCCTTGTGCGCCCAAGCCAAGTGTCGAGTGACGAGTGCAGCGGCCACGAGCGCGATGGCATTCACACGCGTTTCCTCTTCGAAGCCTGCAGGCGGAACGTTGACGTCATCAGCGCGCGCACGTTCTTGAGCCAATGCCAGCGCATCCTCGGGCGAGAATGACTCCCCCAACTCTCCCTGCTTGATCCATTGCACCGCCCAGCCACACATGCCCACATCGCGGAGCACCGCGTGTCGTGCTTCCTGGTCCGCTCGTAGCTTGTCCTGCAGGGCTTCAGGAATCTGGGGGATGAGCAGTTCTGCGGCGCGGTCGGAGGTGCGGACCCGTTTCCAGTTGGCGGGGTCGGCCAGGGCCGCCCACACCTCGCAGGCCTCCGTTCTGCTCTTCACACGCTCTGGACAGTCCTGTTCCTTCTCAAAGAAGAACGGCACGCGCTCGGGAAACGACTCTATTGCTCGTCGCAAGCGCTCGCGAACCTTCGCGTCCGCTGCGAATAGGAGCGACGCGGCGAAGTCTCCAAGGCGCTGGAGGCGACTCCTCCGTGACGCCCGCTCCGTTAGCTCGCCGACCTCCGGGCCGCCTGTGATCGACAGAAGGGCCCCGGTCGTCCCTGGAGCGCACTGGTCCTCAATGTACCGCTGGTTGTCCATGAACCAGAATGCAGGTTGCTCTAGGATCGGGACAAGGGCCGCGGCGCACTCTCTGCTGTGGGCAATACCTACCACCACGCACGTTCCCACTACGGCAACTGAAGACGTCCGGGACAGGATCCTGTCGAACAGCTCACGCCCATCCGCTCCCTCGCCGATCTGGCGAGAAAGCTACTCCTCCAAGGCCATGAGGGCGCAAATGACGGGAGCCGGTCCATTGCTCCCCCATTCTGACCAGCAATAGACGCTTGGATCTCCCCAGACTTCACGCACCCCCGACTCCAGGGCAATCCGCTGCGGCACGGGCACTCCCTCGGCCACCGCATTGCGCCAGCAGCAGGTAGCGTGCTCCGTTAGCTGCAGGATGAGGTCAAGTCCCACGTCGGGGTGGTGAATGAGCAGGACCATGAACGGCCCTTTCCAGAACGTTGGGGGAAAGAAGTCGCCCACATCAGTCCGGATCCCGCAGCGCTCACCGAAGAAGGCGTCAGGCTCCCGTCCATCTGGCTGCACGCACAGGAGCTTTGTGGTCGCCTCGGCCAAGACTGCTGGCAGGTGTTTGTAGAGCGATGTCCCGACTGGCTGCAGGAGGGCGTCAGCGAGCTCACTGTCGTTCGAGGCGACTCCCCAGCGCACAAATGCCTCCACGTCATCTGGCATGCAATCGGCGGCGTGAAGAACTGCTTGAGTGAGCTGCTTCTTCAGGTCGGGGTGGGCAACAAGCGGTGCAGAGCCGGAATCGGAGGCGCTGAGCAACCTCAAGGCCAGTCGCCCAGCCTGTAGTCGCCAGGGCGCGTCCTCGGGAGTCCATCGGAGCCAGTCGGCCAAGACGTAGACCAACTCGGCGAGTGCCCCTTGCGATAGCGCGGACGCGTGGTCAATGGCGAACCCCAACACTGGCGCCCATCTCTGGACGTGGGGCCTTCGAGTATGAGCCATTAGCTCACTCACCATCGCGGCCGGCAGGTCGGCGAAGAGTGCAAGGAAGTCGGAGGGCACAACACCGTGGCGTGCTCGGAGGGCACGGAGGAATCGCATGAGAAGACTTCCCTCGTCGGCGGCAAGGGGCTCCTTGAGTACGGGTACAATCTCCGACAGCACGGGCGAAGAGAGTATGCCGTCGATGGCTGCCTGAGGCCAGCGCGGCCCCGGGGCAGGCGCACCATCCAGATCCGCGAGCAGCTCCTCCCAGGCATCCGCATCTTCTCTGACCTCGAGGAGCCAGGCGGCGTACAGCTCCAAGGGGCGAACGAGCCGTAACGAGGGCGCATGTGACCCCAGCAGCTCCGTCAGCCTGCCTCGCTGGGCGAGGAGCAGGCGAACCAGGCCCCAGTCCTGGAACACGTCGTGAGCGAACTGGATTGCGCCATGCCTCTCGACGAGTACGCGGTCGGCAACCAGTCCACGGAGCGCATCCGCGTCGGGTCCCTCGACGAGCGACAGGTCCCGACCCTCCAGGGCGGCTTCTGCTACCTTGAGGCTCAGGGCCTCGCGTGCTGCCGGCTCGCCCCGACCGGGCCGCCCCCCTTCGCTACGGCGGACAATGCAGTGCCAGAATCGCTCCATGACCTGCGATTCCGTCACAAGGGACGTGACGGCGGCCGCGTCAGTTCCAAAGGCTGGCAGCGCGACGATGTCCAGCATGAGTGGGCGGCATAGCAGCGGCGCCAAGCGCGGGTCCCTCAAGACATGTGACAACTCGGGCAGCTCACATGCGACCACGTCGAGTTCCGTAGCGGAGAGGCCTTCCACTTCGACAATGCGCATTGAGGCGCCTTGCTCCCTGAGCCCTGACACGCTCTCCATGATGGGCCCGAGGCCCGCACGACGACAAGCGAAGACGAGGGTCCAGCAGCTTTCGTCGCTTAGGCCGACCTCTTGTACCCGCTGGTTGTGTTGCCAGAGTGCGCGAGCAATGTCGCCGAGAACCCGGCGTCGGTCTTCGGCATCCATAACACGGTCGGCGCCGTCAACGAGGAGGCATCTGAGTGGCGCGCTGGCGCACGCAGACAGCAGCGTCTGGAAGCTGTTCCGTAGTCCCAGAGTCGACTCAAAACTCTCGATGGTCGTCCCGGGCAGCCGGTCTGCGCTTGTTGCGAGTACCTCCCCTTCGCTTCCCAGTCGGTCTGCGAGTAAACGCAGGAGGCCCGATTTGCCAGTCCCGGGCTCTCCGACCAAGGCGACGACCGAAGCGGACCGGATCGCCTCGAGCGATTGGGAGACCAGCTTGTCTCTGGGCAGGCGCACCTTGCCTGCGATGTCCACACGAATGTCGCCAAGAGCATGCCGTGTATGTTCGCGTAGTCGGCGGAGGTCGTCTGTGCAGTCCGGGGCGTCCACCAACTGAAAGCCTGGCAGTCGCCCGAGCAGATCGGCACGTGATACTTGGCCAGCGACCTGGCCTAGCTCTGCACCAATGCTCGTCAGTCGATCAAACAGCGCCCTCGCAACAGCCAACTCGCGTGGCTGGATGAGGTCAAGAAGGCGGTTCCAGTAGAGGGCACTGTCCCGACTACCCTCGCCCTCGAGGTCGAAATGCAGCACAACCAGACAACGAAGCAGCCGCCATAGATCATCGTCAGTAGCCGCAGGATCCGCTGCCTTCAGCGCCTCGCGGAAAGCCCCCACACACTTCTGCTTCCCTTTCGAACTCAGCCCTGGGCTGCTGACTTTAGCGAGGAACTCATCGGCGGAGGTGCTCGCGCGCGCCCATTCCAACGTAGTCTGTACGTGGGGCACGTTGGCGTTCCATACGCCGATCGCTATCCCGAGCCTGTCATGCTGTGGCTCGAAGTCCCAACCGTATCCGCCAGTGTAGGTCTGCCAGCAATTGGCCACGACCTGTCGAAACGTGTGATTGGCAGCCGAGAAGGGCAAAGCGTGCTTGACCTCGAGGGCGAGCTGACACGTCTCCTGTCCAGTGTCGGACGTGATCAGTAGGTCGTCGAGCGCTGCGCCACGCCAGCGATTCTGAAAGGCGACTGCGCGCGTGATGCCCTGTGCACCCCATGGCACCTCCGCCGCTAGCAGGGCGACGAGGTAGCACGCGCCGACGAGTTGCTCGAAGTGCGTCCCACCGCCGCCCGTCGAGAACGGGCTGGCAATTCCAGGGCCACGCTCATGTGCAGCTTCTACACGCATGGATCCGGCACCCCCTCTTGCAGGCGGCAACACTCGCGTCGACCAGAGCCCGGCATCCAACGGGGCCACGGCGTCCCGCGCGGCCTGCTGCCCAGCCTCTGTACCAGCCTATCCTGGTGCCTCCATCGCACCTGGGCCAAGCGCAGCTGGCTGCGGGGCGGCATCATCCAGATACCACGTCAGCCTATCACTCAGCCGCCACCGGCGGTCGAAGAATCCCGCGCACAGCGCTCGATTGGTTTGGTCGTCCAATACGACGCCGTCGAAGACGATGAAGTCCGGGATCAAGTCGTATTTGTGGTTGATCGGCAGACTCTCCCCGTGGAAGGCCCCGCTCTGGACGACGATGTAGCGACTGGGATTGAGGGGATTGGGGTAGATCATCACCAGCCCGACGTCGCCACCTGAGAAGCTGCGGTCGCCGATAACGAACGCGTCTCCGTCAAACTTGATCGGCAGTCCTCCGGCGGCGCGCCGAAGTATGCGGTTGCTCCGCGGGCGGCCAAAGCAGACGAGATTGTAGCTGTCGATGTCCCTCTCTGTCACCGCGGCGTCGTCCTTGAGGCGCGGGCGGCCGTCGGCGTACTTGTCCCATTCCTCCGCGAATCTGTCGGCCTTCGCCATCGTGTCCGCCCGCTCAGCAGGATCCTCGCTGCTCGTGCCGCGAACGATGAGGAGCGGATAGTTGTACGCATCCTCGACCGGGCCGCAGAGGCCCTTCTTCTTCCACAGACCATCAGTGCGCGCAGCTTCGTAGTCCATGTCCAGGGAGAGCCTCACAGTCCGTGACGCCGGCACCCGGCCGCCGAAGGCTTCGCGCTGCCCCTCGATGACCGTGATGGGCGCATCCAGATCGACGAGCTCCTCGCTGAGCCTCAGCGTCAGAGCTGCCACGTTCTTCGTCCGGACTATGATGCGGTTCTCCGGCTCGGCGCGCGCTTCGATGAACGCGGGCTCCCCCCACTGGAGAAACTGCTCGATCGTCGCCCAGTGGGCCGTGTCGTACCGCAGGCTGTAGGTCTTGTACACGATATGTTTAGGCCACTGCACGCGTCGATGCTGCACGAACCACTTCATCGTGGTGTCGTATACCTTCGGGCCCCAGTACACGTAATGGCCCTCACCGGGCACCTTGGTGTAGTCGATCGGGTAGCTGAGCGCACGCAGCCGCCGCACCATCTCGTCGGATTGGTCGGGAGAAATGAGAAGATCCCGCCCACCGTGCATCAGGTGCAGCGGCAACCCGCAGGCGTTCTCGGCCAGGTCAATGGGATTGTCCCACTCGTAGTGCCATCGCTTCCAGAACGGCATCGCGTCGCGCGGACGGTGCAGCCAGCGGGCCATGTCCGTGTGGCCGCTCACCGGACCGAGGGCGGCAAAGAGATGCGGATACCGCAGGCCGATGTTCCATGCACCGTAGCCGCCCATGGACACCCCCATGAGGTAGATGCGGTCGGGATCGACGTTGTAGAAGGCCTGTGCCGCCTTCATGGCCTCCAGCACATCCACCTCGCCGGCGGCGACGAAGTCGGAGTTACGGCGGCCGTAGGGGATGAGAAAGAGCAGGCCGAGGCGCTCGGCCATCCGGATGTCATCAGGATAAGGCAGCCAGGGCTCGTTGATCGTTATGCTGGGCACGTAGCCGTGAAGAAAGACCACCAGGGGCGCCGGGCGGGCGGGGTCGTGGGACGTGGGGACGTACACGTGGTACGGCTGTATCGTCCCATCAGTCTGGTTCTCGTACGCCCGCTCGACGAGCCCGGTGTGCCCCTCGCCAACGACCTCGCCGGCCTGCAGTTGCTCCAAAGCCGCGACGCCCAGCTCGATCTGCTGGCGCGCGAGCGTCTCGTCCGGCCCCCAGTAGTTTGCCGGTGCAAGTGCAAGGCTTGCCCGCCGACACTTTAGCCTCGCCAGCGGCCAGCAGCTTCTGTAGCTGAGGCTTTCCGCAGCCCTGCCTGTACGCCGCGCGGCTTCCACCGACGCCTCGAGCCGGCTCAGTTGAGCCCGGAGCGCCTCGGCGCCACCCGCCGCCGGTTGGCTCGCCACATGCGACATCGATACAGCAGCAGCCGCGAGAAGGCCACCGAGCGCGGCGGTGCGAAAGTACCTGCGTTTCATGCAACATCACCAACCGGGGCATCTGGCGGCACGGCGGCTCGCCCGAAAGCACGAGGGCCCATCCCCATTATGTCTACGAACGCCTTCAACTGTATTATGATGCTCTCGCTTCGCTGGCAGGTCGGCACTGTCCTGCATCGGTCGAGGCCGGCAAGAGCCGAGGGCTCCCGGCCGTAGGCCGTTTCGCACCGACGAAGTCTTACCGCGGCGACGCATCGTGTACACGGAAGCGGAGGAGAGAATCCATGAGGATATCCATCTGCCGCGTCATAGCACTTCTCGCGGTCGGAACGAGCCCGGCAGTGCGTGCCGACCAGGACGCGACGCCCGCGTACACGGCCAAGCTCGTTCAGCTTCCGCGAGCTGCGCGGTACGACATCGTCCAGGGCGCCGATCTGCTCAAGAAGCGCGCCACGCGCATCCTCCGTGGCCGCAAGGCTGTGCTCGACATCTGGCTGCCGTCGCGCGTACCGCCGCCTGACGGGCTCTTCGATGGCATGCTGCTTGCCATCCTCGCGCCTCCTCGAAGGCCACGGCCGGACAAAATGGTGACGGTGCGAACCATGGAGAAGGGCATGAAGGTGGGTTTCTCGACCATCGAGCGGGAGGGAGCGCACCGCACGATTCTCAAGCTGCGCCAATCGCTGAGAACATGGCCCCGCCTGAACGCGGCACGTCCTCTGGCTCTGGTGGGACCGGAGGAGCCAATATGGCTGAGGCTGCCGCTGGAGGGCCCTCGCGCCGTGCTCCACGAGGAGGCCGGCGAACTGCACCTCATCCTGGCGCTGCAGCCGGATCAGAAGCGAGGCGTGCGCTGGGAATTGCCGCCCCGCATCCGAAAGATCCTGGGCCTGTAGCTAACCGGGACGATTGCGCCGTCGCATCCGTCCGATAACGACTACCGCGTCGCGATGCTCACGTACGGGTCCGTCGGATACCGGCCTGCCCGCCCCCCGTAGACGGTGAGGCCACCACGGTGCGTGGCGCCCGCCTTCACCTCGAGCCGAACGATCAACAGGCCCTCTCTGGGCGCGCTCGCGATAACTTCCTGGGTGCGCTTTCCTGTGCTCGCGCTGATCAGATAGCCGTACTCGCCTGAGAGGCCGTGGATGTACGACAGAGCCCCTCGGGCGTCACACGGGTCGTTCTCAAGCCGTTCGGTGGCGATGGGGATACCGTTGATGCTGATGGTCACCTCGGATGGGTGCTTGTCCGGATCGGTCTGCGGCACTCCGGGGCGCGCGGCGGAGAGCTCCGCGCACACGCGAATGTCGCGAACGTCGCTCGCCTCTACCTGCTCGGGGAGCTGCACCAGATAGTCGAAGAACCCCACCTCGCGGCCGGCGACGATCTCGCGATGCCCGTCCCCCTCAGCCGTCGGGCTGACCTCAAGGTTCCAGTCTGCGCGGATGTAGCTGGCCGGATGGAAGCGCAGGACCCAGCCACCAAGCTCTGTCTGCTGTGTCGGCGGCAGCTCCCCGGGGAAGATCTCGAAATCGAGGACGTTGCGCGCCAGTGGCTGGCCGCTCACGTCCTGAACTTCCACCACGAGCTGCGCCAGGCCACGGCGGTCAGGGACCTCGAACTCTATGGTTTGGACCTTGGTCACGCGGTACTGCGGGAAGGCGATGGGGCGCGTCATCTGCATCGGCACGCTGCGTTCCCCGGTCGGCCCGAGCACCTCCAGCCGCCACTTCAGCACGGCGTCTTCCACCGGATCTGGCGAGAAGTGGCTTGAAAACACGTCCGCTCGGAACTGCTGCCCAGGCGCGTACACCTTCGCCGGCGGGTGATCAATGGCAACGAAGTCGAGCGCGTTGAGGTCGCGCACGTCGTAGCCGAACTCCTTCACCGTACGGTCGTAGTTCATGAAGCCATTGTGCTCCCACTCAATGTCCATGTGCTCGGTGTACACGTAGCCGCAGATCTTCTCGTGAAGGCGCAGCTCGTTGGTGAGAAAGCGGAAGCACCACGACACATCGCGGTCGCCGGCGCGTGCGCCGATGCCGCCGTACTCGCTATTCATCAGCGGTTGAGTGCCCTGCCGATGTCCCGGCGCGAAGTTGAACTCCGAGCCCAGGAACGTGTTGTCCACGACCTCGCGGATGCGGGCCCGCGCCTTGGCGTAGTCGTTGATGTAGAAGTGCCAGCTATTGATGTCGGTGGCAACGTGGTCGCGGCGGTTGGCCGAGTTGTCCTCTACGAGGCGAGTCGGGTCGAGCCCCTTGGCGAGTTCGTAGGCGGCTTTGACCCATGCCTGCGTCTCGCCATCCTCCTTGTAGTCATTGCCGCCGAGTCCCCATGTCTCGTTGAAAAGACACCACGAGATGATGCTGGGATGATTGTAGTCGCGAGCGATCGCCGCGCGCAGCATCCGCAGCCAGCGCTCTTTCGCCGCCGGGCTCAGCCCGCTGTGGCCCCAGTTGGGCATATCGCACATCAGGAGCACGCCGAGCCTGTCGGCCCAGTACAACAATCGCGGCTCGTCGATCTTGATATGCAGCCGCAGGAAGTTGAAGCCGAAGTCCTTGGCGCGCTGGATGTCGCTGCGGATCATCTCGTCCGTCGGGAACGTGTAGATTCCCCAGGGGTTGAAGCTCTGATCGAGTGCGCCGCACAGGTACACTGGGTGGTCGTTGAGCCACACGTACTCGTATTCAGCCCCCGGAAGTTTCCGCCGCTCCACCTTCCGCATGCCGAAGTACGTGTTCACCGAATCGAGCGGCTCGGCCGCCGCACCGTCCTCACCACCGAGGAGCGAGACGGCCACCTTGTACAGATTCGGCGACTCCGGCTCCCAGAGAGCTGGGGCAGGGACCGGCACGGCGCCCTGGAGCCCAGGGATTTCGTGCTCGCTCACGCTGCCGTCAGGTGCAGTGAGAGTCACCGAGAGGCCAGTGGGCTCACCGGGGCCGGTGGACTCAACGTCAAAGTGCGCCTGCTCCCCGTCAACGTCAGGTGTGATGTGCAGCTTCTTGATGTAGGTAGCGCCCCGCGGCTCGAGGTACACTGTCTGCCAGATACCCGAGGTGCGGGTGTACCAGTTGGACTGCTTCCCGACCGGCTGCCGGCTGTGGTCTTGCGGGTCGAAGACGCGAACCGTCAGACGATTCCGACCCTCAGCAAGAGCGTCAGTGACATCGAACTCGAAGGGCGTGTAGCCGCCCTCGTGCCGTCCCATGAATTCGCCGTTGACCCACACCGCAGTCTCCCAGTCGGCGGCGCAGAAGTGCAGAACAATGCGCCGCTTTGCAGCATCGCGGTCGCCCCATCCCGGCGGCACCTCGAAGTGCCGGACGTACCAGCCGATCTGATGCCGAGGCGCGTCGCGGTAGTTCTCGCGTGTCACCTTGTCCGGCTCCAGGTAGACGCGGGTGCTGTACCAGACGTCGTTGCCCGCCCTTTCCCCTTCCCCCCACGCAAGCGGACTCTCCCAGCAGAACGGCACCAGTATCTCTTCGGCAAAGTCGTCCCTCGTGAACCATTGCTCCCTCTCCCCCACATCCTCCGGGTCGAACTGGAAGCGCCAGAGCCCATTGAGGTTGAGCCAATCAACGCCGTGGCGTCGGCCGCGATGAAAGTCAGGCCGCGGATGCTCGGGGCGAGGCGGATCGGACGGCCGGGCGAAGCTCGGCATTGCCATAGCGGCAGCGCTCGCGGACAGAAGGATGAGCAGTGCAATGATTGAGGGAACCCACGCCATGACGTCACCGCCTTTGCGAATGGCTGCAGCGTACCGGGGATGTTTCCCTGTCGGCACCTGCGCCCCTTGGTGCGTTGGAGTGGCCGGCGGAGCGCGACATGCCTACCGGAACGCGTCGCGCAGCTCCGTTGCACAAATGTGGAGTCATATTGGAATGTTAGAGGCTGCGTTACCGGTCTCCTCGTGCTTCGTTGCCCAAGTTGGAGGACCGAGTCCACGGGAAGCGAATAGCGGAAAGGGTGCGTAAGCCGCCGACCTGAGACGACGAGAGTGCAGAATCCATCATGCACTGCCTGGCCAGTGCCTGTTTTCCAGCCGGCCTCGTGGCGACATTGCTCTGCGCCTGCGTCGTCGCTGCGAAGGGAGATAAGGCGGACATGGTGCTCCACAACGGTCGCATCGTCACCGTGGACGACGACTTCACCATCGCCGATGCCGTTGCTATCCGGGACGGCAAGTTCGTGGCGGTGGGCGACAGCGAAACCGTCCTTCGGCATGCCGGGCCGGGAACGACGACGATCGATCTCGCCGGCAAGACGGTCATTCCGGGGCTCATCGAGGGCCACGCACACGTATTCGGCGCGGCGACGGCGGCGCTGCACGAGCAGGTTCCGCCATTGCGGTCCGTTGAGGACGTGCTCGCCTACGTGGCCGAGAGGGTGAAGCAGATCCCGAAGGGGCAGCTCATCCGCGTCCCAAAGGCTTTCCCCACTCGGCTGAGAGAGGAGCGCCTGCCGACGCGCGAGGAGCTGGACGGGGTCGCCCCGGACCACCCCGTGCTCGTGGATCAGAGCTACGCCGTCATAGTCAATAGCCGCGCGCTGCAGCTCGCGGGGATTACGAACGAGGAGCCTCCCCCCAGCGACACAAGCATACAGCGAGACGCTCGGACCGGAGAGCCGACCGGGCTCGTGCGCGGCGGCTCACGACGCTTCGCCGCGTTGGCGCCAAAGCCGCGCCCGGTCACCTTCGAGGAGCAGGTCGCAGCGCTCGGGGACTTACTCCACCGCTACAACGAGGTCGGCATCACGGGGATCGTCTCGGGCGGCGTCGGCACCGAGGCTGCACGAGCCTACATGGAGCTGCACCGCACCGGCCGCCTCACCACGCGCTGCAACTTCACCTGTCGCGCCGGCTCTGCCGATGACGTCCTCGAGATCGTGCGCGCCCTGGACGACCGAGATCTGACCACCGGCCTCGGCGACGACATGATCCGCATCGGCGCGGCGAAGGTCGGCATCGATGGCGGCATTCTCAGCGGGACGGCGTACCTGGCCACGCCCTACGGGCCAACGGGGATCTTCCACATCACCGATCCCACCTACCGCGGCGACCTCAGGAGCTCGCAGGACGAGCTGCGCGCCACCGTCCGGCGCGCCTGGGAGCAGGGCTGGCAGTTCACCGCCCACGCCGTCGGCGACGCCGCCGTGGACCACCTGCTCGACGCATACGCCGAGGTCCATCGGGAGAGCGACCTGCGGCCCCGGCGCTTCCAGGTCATCCACGCCGACTTCGTCTCGCCGGAGGGCATGCGACGTTGCCGCGACATGGGCGTGGTGCTGCAATGCCAGCCTGCCTGGCACTACAAGGACGGCGCGGCGCTGTCGCGCGTGCTGAGTGCTGACCACCTGCGGCGCTTCATGCCTCTGGCGTCGCTCTTCGAGGCAGGGATCGTCCTCGCCGGCGGCTCCGACCACATGATCGGGCTCGACCCGAACGATTCAGTCAACCCCTACAACCCGTGGCTCGGCATCTGGAACGCCGTGACGCGCCGGGTCGAGCGCGGCGACGTGCTGGGGCCCGACGAGCGGCTCACCCGCGAGCAGGCCCTGCGGATGTACACCATCAACAACGCCTACATGACCTTCGAGGACGACATCAAGGGCTCCATCGAGGTGGGCAAGCTGGCCGACCTGGCGGTGCTGAGCGACGACTTCCTCCACTGCCCCGAGGACGCCATCAAGGACATCCGCGCCGAGATGACCATCCTCGGCGGAAAGATTGTCCACCCTCAGTAGGGGCGACCCTCTGCCGTCGCCCCGCCTTTGCCTTTCGCCGTTACTGTAGGCGGTCACCTGTGGGCCGCCGTCTTTGCTGTTGCTGTAGTGCGGGGTCTCGCGCCGTCGCCATAGCGGCTTCCGCCTTCGCGAGAGGGACGTAGCCGCTTCGGCGGAGTCCCTTGGCGCGTCGGCGACCGTGCCCCGCCGCCTTTGCCTTTGCTGTAGGCGAGAGGACCGAAGGTGCTCAGTCCTGATAATTCCGGGGACATAGTACCGATTCCTTGACGGTGCAACGTGGCCGTTGGTATCCTCAGTGACGTGGCACTGATAGCGCGAGCGGAAATACGTATTATGTTCCCGGAATTACAAACGCAACCCAAGCGGCGAGCACGCTCCTATGCTCAAGTGACACATCGCATACGCCTACTTCAGAATGGACGAGTTTGGCCGGTCCCGCCAGGCAGCCGAGGCGCTCGTTGAGGACCATGGCGACTCCCCGTGGGCGGGGCGTGCCAAGCAGAGGCGGGGCGGCCCCCCGCCTCCCCGGACCGGACGCCCAACGCCCCCCGCGGCCCCGGCGGGGGGGGGGGGGGGTG
>JAUWAU010000059.1 GCA_030601885.1 Armatimonadota bacterium | reverse complement strand
TCAGCCGTCTTCTCCCTTTTCCCTTGACCCTTTTCCCTGCCTCTACATCATGGCCGAGTGGTGTGAGCGTGAGGGCGTGCAGGTGTGGGCCTACTGCCTGATGCCGAACCACGTGCACCTGATCGCGGTGCCGGAGACGCCCGAAAGCCTGGCGCGTGCCATCGGCGAGGCCCACCGGCGCTACACGCGGCGGGTGAACTTGCGGGAGGGCTGGCGGGGACATCTGTGGCAGGGACGGTTCGCGTCATTTCCCCTGGACGAGGCCCACACGGTGTCGGCGGCCCGCTACATCGAGCTGAATCCGGTGCGCGTAGGGCTGGCGAAGCAGGCGGCGGAGTACCGCTGGAGCAGCGCCTCGTGACGCTCGCCCGGTTCGGCCCGACGCTCACTCATCCGACCCGATCTCCCGGCCGAGAGCTTGCGGGACCACAGAATCCATGGTTGCCCCGTCATTGCTGCTCATCGCGATCCGATCGTCTCCGCGTGCACGGCGCAAGTGTGCTGCAGGCTCTGCGACGTCACTCCGCCCGCACAGCGGACGCTCCTTCAGGGCGCCATGGATCTGCCGGGTTGACGAGCAACATGCGCGTCATTCGGCTATCGAATCAACACAGCGGCGCGAGCCGAGACGACTCGCGCCGCCATGCCACTCAATCCAGCGTCGCTGGCAGCTAGAAGGCTTGGTACGGACAGAATGGGCCGGGGCCGCCCCGCCAGCCACCCCGCCACCCTCGCGCGCCGCCGCCCCATCCATACTGCCGCCCGTATCCCGGGCCCGTGCCCCATACGCCCGGGCCTCGTCCGAAGCCCGAGGCGGGACCGGCGCCCCACACACATGGGCCGCGACCGAAACCCCAGCCGGGGCCGGCGCCCCACGCACATCGGCCTCGACCAAAGCCCCAGCCTGGACCGAAGCCCACGGCAGGCCGGTTCGCTACGTTGAGCTCGTGAAGCCGCGTGCGGAGTCTGGTCAGCTCCTTTGTCTTGGCCGCGACCTTCTTCTGGTCAGCGTTCTGCTGTTGCAGGCTCCATAGATCCCACTGCGCCGCTCGGATCCTCGAGTGTAGGTCCTGCACCTCCTTGAGATACTCGATCTGATCCTTCGCGGCCGTGGCCTGCACGCCCGTCGTTCCTGCCTTTGGAGCGACGGGAGCCGTCGCCTGCGCCATCGCCGGGACGGTCAGCAGAGCTGATACTGCAAGAGCTGTCAACAACGTCAACATTGTGCGTGTCATCGGTACTCTCTCCTCTCTCGTTCCTCCCTTGACTGAGTGGCAAGGACGAGACCGACGACGGAGGGTTCCGCCTTTTTCACGGGCACCCATCAGCACCGGTGCTGGCGGCCGCGAGCGAGATAAGTTCCCGCACCCCAGGGAGTCTGCTCGGCCGCGAATTCGGAGAAGCGCGTGGGGGATCTAGCGGCCCGGCATCGCACCGGCCCTTCCGACACTGCGATGCGTCCTCACTTAAACGACTCCGCCATGCGCACCAGCGCGTCCCGATCGTGGTCGCCGATGATCAGGTAGCTTCTCGCGCCGGCGTCGAAGCGGATCACCTTCTGCTGCGGCGTCTCCTGGAACTGACAGTCCTCCCGGCCACCGTGGCGCTGCCAGCCGCGGCCGCGTCCCCAGCCTCGCCCTCGGCCCCAGCCGCGACCTCCCTGACGTCCCCCCGCCCGCTCGAAGACCATGATCGAGTTGAGTCCGTCGAAGTAGCGGATCGCCGGCAGTGTGATGTTTCGCCGGCACTGCCTGGCGAAGTAGGCGTCCCGCACATACCCCCGTGGAACATTCGTGGGGAGACGCGGGCGATGCCCACAGGCCCGCTCCACTTCTGCGAGCGACGCGAGGGGACGCAGGCTCTCGGCAAGCGGGGTGTTCTGGATCGTCGCATTGGCCGGCGGCTGGAATAGGGCCCCGTCGGCGGTTGACTTCAAGGCGAACTTGACGAAGTAGGTTTTCGAGACCAGCTCGCCGTTGCTGTTGTACTGATCCGTTCGCAACGGCAACCCGGTCTTGGTCTCCAGCCATAGCGTCTTGCGCGGATTGCCCGGATGCCTCCCTCGAATATCCACCACTTGGCAGGGCCAGCCTGCGATCTCCTCTTCGCGCAGAGCCTTTGCCGCATAGTTCTGGGCGAGCAGTTTCACGTTGCCTGGAGCCGTCTCGTGTCGTCCGGGCAATCTAAGCCATGAGGCTTGTCCAGGCTCTCTGCGCCATGTCGTATCGGGCGTGACAATGACGATGAGTCCCTTCACCGGGCCCGACTTGTACTCCCGCCGGAATCGTCCCCGTCCGTCGGCCCACACTCCCAGTTGGCTTTCGTGCTTGCCGTCTTCCAGCAACGTCACGGCGCGCATCGTGCCGACGTACGCCGTGGCGTCCTCGGCCCGTCGTGCCTTCTCCACCCAGTCCAGTCCCGACTCGGCGTTGGCACTCACCGCAAGGCACGCAATGCATGCCGCGCACCAGAGCGTCAGTTGTCGGTGAATGGAGTTCATAGCGCGCCGTCTCCATCGGACTTGTCAGCGGCAATGACTGCACTGCGGATGTCAAGCCCCACCTGGTCCGACAGGGGATCGTTCTGCGCCAGAATACTGTGATAGCGCACGAATGGCTCCGACCGGTCGAAGACGTGTGGCTCGCCGGGAGGCGTCCGGAGAACGATCGCTCCAACTACGACGGCGGCGGCGGTGAGCGCTGCCCCGGCGAGACCGCCCGCCAGACGACGCGACATGACGAAGCCGCGCGACACTTCCTGGGCCCCTTCTTCATCCAGGGCGGCCGCGATCCCGCGCCAGACTTCCACGGGCGCCTTCGTCCGCGGCGCTTGGGCGATCAGATCGGCAGTCGCCTTCAGCGCCGACAGCTCGCGCCGGCACTCGGCGCAGCCATCCACGTGGCGTTGCACCCGGCGTCGCTTCCACCAGCCAAGTGCCTCCGCATCGTAGAGCGGCAGCAGTCCTTTGAGCTCTCCGCACTCCACGGCACTCACGTCCTTAAGCGGCTTCTATCAGATCTGCCAACAGTTCCCGCATCCTTGCGCGGCCTCGGCCCAGTCTGGACTTGACGGTTCCCACGGCGATCCCCAGTTGATCGGCGATCTCTCTCACGTCGAAGCCTTCCAGGTGATGCAGAATCACGACTTCGCGCCTCTCCGGCGGAAGCCTCTTGAGCGCCTCCTGGATTCGTTGTTGTAGCTCGTTTTGCGCGGCGGCCTTTGACGGATCCCCCGATGCATCGGCGACTTCAGGAACCCGTTCCTCGTCTTCATCGTCACCAGACGGCTGGTTCAGGCTGACCATCGTCGGCGGCTTCGCGCGCTTCAGGCGGTCGCGCACCACGTTCGCCGCGATTTGGAACAACCAGGCATGGAACGCCTGCGGATCCCGCAACGTATGCAGCCGGCGGAACGCGCGCAGCCAGATCTCCTGGGCCAACTCGACGGCCTCCTCCCGAGAGCCCACCAGGTTAAGCACGTAGCCAAAGATCGCGTCGGCGTACTGATCGTACAGCTCGCGCTGGGCAGCACGTTCGCCTTTCTGCGCGCGGGAGACCACCTCGCCGACGATGACTTTCATTCCAATCTATCCGCAACACTGTGGGGCCAGGACGACCCGCCGCCAGATTGGTTCCCGCCAAATTCTGCCATCCTGGCGGTGCACGCCGTCTCAGCACAGACGGGCAGGCTCTGACCCGCCCGGTCTCAACCTGCCCGCCTCTCCTCTCGGCTCACCGGTGTCCGCCCGGTGAGGCCCGTTACTTCGCCGTCTTCTGGAGTGCCGCGATGAGCGCATGCAACGCCTCCGCGCCGCTGCCTTTTTCCGGCTTCTTGCCCGAGGCAACGTAGAAGGGATTCCCCGGACCGCCGACTCCGCCCTTCCCTCCGCCGCCTTGGAACTCACCAGGCGTGGGGCAGGTGCCCATGAGGGCGTTCAGTTTCTTCATCTGCTTCTCGGTGAGTGCTTTGCGAATCGACTCGCCGTACTTGCCCGACTCGTCCTTGTTCATGGTCTTCGCAACCGCCAGCTTGCGCAGGATGGGCAGGAGCTTCTTCGCCTGATCCGCGGTGCACTCGTAGCCCTTCGTCGCATTGAGCTTGCTGAGCGAGATGACGGCTTTGATGAGGATTCCCTTCCCTCCTCCTCTCCCTCGCTGCTGCCCAGACCGGTTGCCTTGGCCTTGCTGTGCCAGCGCAGGGACCGCCAGCAGGAGGGCCATCAGAATAGCTACGACTGTTGATCGGTTTACCATGGTGTGCATGTGAATCTCTCCTTTCAGCGGGTTCACAATGAGTTGCTTCATCGTGCTGGGGTCTCGAGACAGGGTCTACTCACCTCCCTCCAACAGGTCGCGGAGGTCATGAACGCTGCAGCCCGCCTCGTCGGCAATAGCTCTCAGTCGCGTCGAGGCGGGGACGCCCTTGCTGATACTGAGACGCTTCTTGACCTCTTTGAACGATAGACCGTAGTGCTGTGCGGCATCCGCCAGGGTGTTGTATCCGCGGAACATGCCGGCGTCATGGCCATGCCCGTGGCCATCTCCATCGTGATCGCCATCGTCGCATCCCCCTCCGGCCATGCCACGTCGTTCCCCTCCTGCCGGCTCGGAGTCGAGGACAAGGTTGGCACTGCACTCCCCATCTGAGATGCCGCACGTGGTCGGATCGCATTGCTTGAATTCGCAGATGTCTTCAAGGGGGCACTCGAAGCCTTCCTCGCCGGGGCCGGGGGCCGTGCGGTCTATGTCGGCGGTCGCTTCCCCATCGTCGTGTCGGCCGCCATGGTATCCGGGGCTCTCCCCGCCGCAGCCTCGGCCGCCCTTGGGCTGCCAATAGCCGCTGACCTTTGCCGCGCCGAGAGCCAGCGCGAACGGCAGGAGCACGAACAGCGGGAACAGCTTGGGGCTGATCTTCATGTCGCTATCTCCTCGGCTCTTTGTGGTCTCCGGGACGAGCTCCGGATCTGCGTCTACGCGGCCTGCTTCTCCTCGCGCGCGTTCCGCCATCGCGAGCTGCCGCCCAGGTGCACTTCCAGCGTGTTGGGAACCGGGCAGTCGTCTATACAGTCCAGACAACGCGTGCAGTAGCCCATCGCGATCTGACCATCCCTGCCGGGACCGAGAGACCTGGGCACCACGCAGGTGCTCTGGCATTTGCCGCAGGAGGTACATAACTCCTGGGACTTGGCCACGCGGAACGGCGACAGCGCCATGAACGGCTGCAGAATCGCCGCCATCGGGCATAGGTACTTGCAGAACCAGCGGTCGATCACCAGCGACAGCCCGATGGTCAGTCCAAACAGCACCCACGGCCACGTGCCCTCCATGCGGAAGTGGAAGAAGTTCTTGAAGGGGTCGTACTTCTCGAAGACCAGGTAGCCGTACGAAATGGTCCCATACATCACCAGGAAGAGCACGACGAACCGAGCGTAGCGGAGCACCCGGTCGAGCACGCCCGGGATCTCGAGCCTGTGCAGGAATCGGACCCTTCTCCCAGCCTTCCGGAGCCACTCCTGCACCGCGCCGAACGGACAGATCCACCCGCAGAAGGCACCAGTGACCAGCGTCGTCAGCAAGACGCCACCCAGCACGATGAGACTGGTCATGTGCGTCTTCCAGATGAACGTCCCGTCTGTGAAATAGCTGTAGCTAGTCACGGCGCCGCCGAGCGGACAGTAGCTGCAGATGGACGGCGCACCCGTCGGCCCTCCGCCTACGACAATATGCCGAAGGCCGACGTAGGCGATGAGCCCGACGAAGACGAGCTGAACGATTGTCCTGGAGGTTATGAACTTCATGGTGACAGAGCCCGTGCTTTGTTGCGACGTTGGGCGGCAAGGACGAGACGCCGCATTTTCGGTTCCCGGATTCGTCCGCCCAATGAACGAGACGCTGGTTTGATGATTCCGCCCTGCAGGCTCTCCCCATCGTGCTTCCCTTCGTGCTGGAGGTACGTTGACCCATAGACTATTCTGGGGACACCTCACTAAATTATTGATGCTCCAGGCAGCCGCGTCCCCCACGTCGCCACTTGCTTCCTCCTCCTGTGCTCTGCCCCCAAGCGTTGTCCACAGGCACTGCCCCACGCCCAGTGGATGCTCCCGTGCCCCTCAAGAATCCCGAACGCCAAGACGGTGGCGTACCAGTACAACGACGCTGGCCTGCGGACGCAGATGACGGTGAAGCAGGGATAAGGGAAAAAGGTAAAGGGAAAAGAAGGCGACGGCACAGTCAAAGCCAGACGTGAAGCCAGGCGCTCGCCCCTGTGGTCGTGATCCTCTGGCCGTCTTCTCCTTTTCCCCTGCCTCTCCCGGGACTTGCCAAACGGCACATACACGACGTATACTTACAATAGTCGCATGCGGTGCTGTGGCTTGCTCAAGATTTGCGGGTGTGGCAGGTACGCAAAGCTTGAAGCTGGATGACGGCCATCACGCACAAGAAGAGCGACAACTCGACGTTCCTGAGCATCAGTTACGAGCAGGACAAGCTGGGGAATCCGACCATGGCCACCGAGAACAACGGCGACGTGACGGACTACACCTACGATGACCTGTACCGGCTGACGCGGGAGACGAAGGAGGACTCCGGCGAGCAGACGCTCTACGATTACAGCTACACCTACGACGCCGTGGGCAATCGAACGAAGAAGCGCGATGAGGTAGCGCAGAGCGATACGGACTACACGTACAACAACATGAACCAGATGACGGCCGCCGGCAACATCGCGTACACGTATGATGACGCCGCCAACATGGCGAGCAAGACGGTGAACCAGGAGACCACCAACTACACCTGGGACTTCCGCGACAAGATGCTCAAGGTGGACTTTCCAACGGGCGATGACCCGGTGATGCGGTATGATGGCGGTGGGAGGCGCGTGAAGAAGGTAGTCGGGGCCACGACGACCAAGTTCCTGTACGCCAGAGGGGGCGTGGCCTTCGAGACCGATGGTTCAGACAGCGAGGTGGCGGAGTACCGCCGCGGCGTTCGAGGCGGCCTCATCGCCATCCAGCGAAGCAGTGCATTGTACTGGTACCACTTCGACGCAGCCGGTTCCGCGAGGGCCCTGACCGATGCGTCTCAGAACGTCACGGACACGTACGCGTACGACGCGTTCGGGGTGGTTACTGGCTCCAGCGGGTCGACGGCAAATCCCTTCGGGTTCGTCGGCCGAGGTGGGATGTACACAGACAGCGACGTCGGGTTGGGACTCGACCACGGGAGGCCATATGATCCTGCCCATGCGTCAGTGCCGGCAAGCGTCGGGTTTGAGGACTGTGACGAACAGCAGAAGAAGGCGCTGGAAGAGGCCCTCAAGTGGGCGTGCGACGATGAACAGACAGAATGTATTGCAGATAGCTTCCGTGATGGGTACGTCGAGGCATGCGAAAACGTAACGATCATCTGCAGGGAGGTTGGGGACGACGACTGCATAAGCAAGAAGGGCGGAAAGAGATGCGGCGCCTCGAGAGAGAATGCCCAAGAAATCATCATGTGCTTCCCGATTGGGCGCAAGGGGTGCCCGTCACCGAGGTGCCTGCTACTGCACGAACTGGTGCATATCGGTCACCCGGGAGGAGGCGACGAGGACGTGGCCGAGCAGTGCGAGGACGAGTGCTGTCCAGAGGGCGAGTCCACATGAGCCGACCGCCAGCGCCTCTGCCAAGAGGACCCCGTATGAGCGTGAATTCGACATCGCGCAGTCTCGCGAATTCGTGTCTGTGTGGCGTGTTTCTGCTCCTTGTCGGGACTGTCACCACCGTCGCTTGCAGTGGATGTTCGAAGGCACCGAAGCCGCTTGAGGCGGCGAGCAGTGCAGGAGAGAATGCGGGGCTCACGATGTCTCTGATCCTGGACGAGCCGACCGTTTCGCAGGACGGGTGGCTGGGCTTCACTGTCGAGCTGACGAACACCGGCACCGAGCCCATTACGGTAGAGATGTGGCTTCAGGACCACGACGCGCTGGAGATCAGGGACGAGGCAGGGCAGGTCAAGGCGCTTGAGTGGGAGATCGACTATGAGCAGCTAGCGCGGGAGGACTTCTACACCCTGGGGGCTCGGGAGAGCATCGGCGTTGGTGGGGGGATCGGCCCTGAGCGCGAGTATGAGCTCACTCCTGGCCGATACCGGATGCTGGCGATCTACAAGAACTCGCCGCTGGTCGCAGCGTATGATCGGCAGGACCTCAGGGACCTGGCGGTTACGGAGGGCCTGCCCGAGTGGGGTGGCACATCCGTGCGCTCCAACGAGGTCACGTTCCGCGTGACGCCTCCTACGGGCGAGACTCTCGAAGCGCGGAGAAGGGCGCGCGAGGCAGAGCCGGAGCTAGGGCTCTCGGTCTCTTTGAGCGCGGATCGTGGCGTCGTGCCAGAGGACGGAGCTCTGCGGCTGGCGGTAAAGCTGACGGACACGGGCAGAGAGGCCATTACGGTTGGGCGATGGCGCCCGGAGCAAGACACGGTCGAGATCAGAGATGCGAAGGGCCACCTGCGACCCCTGCAGCACAGGCAAGAATCGGCGCCGACCAAAAGGCGGGACTTCTATACGCCTGGAGAGTGGGTGGTGTTTCGGTCCAGCATCTCTCCCGCGGACTACGGGCTCGAGCCTGGTGAATACCGGCTGACAGCCATATACCCGCCAACGCCACTGATTGTCGAGTCGCCCGAACGGATGGACCTAAGCGAGACCGAGGACCTGCAATGCTGGACCGGGGCGCCGATCCGCTCCAACGAGGTTACATTCCGGGTGGAATAGGCAGTAGGAATTCCGCGGACACCTTACTTAATTCTTGCCAGCTGTCTCGCCTTGATCGCCCCTCGTCCTAACCGCTCCTGTTCTCCATCACAGGGCCTCATCTCGCCCCAGCCGCACCCGCTGTGAGGATGCCAACTCGGTCAGCCTACGCCTCACGCTGAGCTGGTCGGCCAACAGCGACCCGGACTTCAAGCAGTACAAGATCTACCGCGAATTGGAGGGACACCACACTTGGTTCCTGGCGGCTGGCGCCGGTGGTGTGATGGCAACGGGATGGCCAGACTGGGGCGCCCAGTGGCGCCAGGCGTTCCTTGCCACATCACCCAACGCGCGAATCGTTAGCAGGGGACGTTCTTCACTCTCCGCTCCCCCGCCTACCCGGGACGCTCTTACGTCTCCTCGAACCGTGGGTGTTCCAGACGGCCCCCGGGTAGATGCCGCCGCTTCCTCCCGTCATAGGAGCGTCGCTGCACCGTGGAAAAGCTGCTGCTCTCGACGCATCGCCGACTCACCGCCCGCTCCATAGCCGTTCAGCGCGACCCCGCCAAATGAACAAAACCCCCTCGCCGTAAACGGCAACTAATACTGTGTACAGCAAGGCGCATTCCGCGCGACACAATATCGCGAGAATCCTAAGGAAAACCTAAGACTCGTCTGAGCCACGGCATGCTATGGTAGTGCGTTGGGAGATGGCGTCGCAGCAGAGGTCGCAGCAGGGATCGAGGTAGTAGTTCCGCAATCATAGCGTCTGAGAGGTATTTCGTAGACCAGAATTCGCGGCACACGCGCCGTCTCCGTGAAGTAGGAGCGAACGGTTTGGCGGGGTGACGCGTAGTGCTGCCAAGAAGGGGAGTCGGGAAAACCGGGAGGCTGAAGGACACCGGTCGGCGGGCGCGACGCTGGCGCCGTCACGTGTCGAAGATGATTTGAGTGTTCAACACATCGCCTTCGCGCTGTATATCCATGCCGTGATACGTCACGGCTTTGATCTCGTTGAGGACGTGGTCCTCGGCGCCCTCGAGCGGCGCTGCCTGCGCCAGCGCGATGAGCCTCTGCCCCTCGCAGCTCTCCACCTTCACCTCGGTGAACAGCAGCCCCTCCGTCTCGTGTAGGAAGTGGATCTCCCGCAGCAACGCCATGAGGAGCTGCTCATGCGTCGGCGCAGACACATCAATTCTGTGCTCGGACGTCGGTCGCAAGTGGGCCACGTCGGCGATGAGCGCCATCATGCCTCGGGCGGCGTTTTCGCACAGCTCCCGCAGGTCGTGGCCCTGCGCGACGATGCCCACGTCGGCCGTGTGGTCGATGATGTAGAAGGGTTGCATGGAAGGCAGTGGTCAGTTGTCGGTGGTCAGTGGTCAGGAACGAAAAAGGCACAACAACAACGGCTAGGCGTCGTCTACGGTCTGCTGAAGGACGCGTGCCGCGGCGCGGACGGTGGCGTTGCCGGAGAGCGCCACCAGCTTCACGCCTTGGGCGGCGCGCCCTGTCTTCCTGATGCCAGCCACCGGCATCCGGATGAGATTGCCGTCGGAGGCGAGCGCCATCAGCTCGTCGTCGGCATCCACGACGAACGCTCCCACGACGGGGCCGTTCTTCTTTGTGATATTCACTGTCTTCACGCCTTGAGTGCCGCGGCCCTTGCGCGCGTACTCCTTGAGCGCCGTCCGCTTCCCGAGGCCCTTCTGCGTGACGACGAGCAGACAGCGCTTGTCCTTGGGATCGACGATGTCCATGCCGACGACTTTGTCGCCGCGTTTCATCCGGATTCCGATGACTCCGCGCGCCGAACGGCCGATTGGGCGAGCAGCCGTCTCAGCAAAGCGGATGCACTTCCCCTGCTGTGTAGCGATGAGCACGTCCTGCTTGCCGTCGCTGCACTTGACCCAGCGGAGTGAGTCACCTTTGTCGAGGTTGATGGCGATGAGGCCTCGGGCGCGGAGCTGGGTGTCGTAGGCGGCGAGCTCCGACTTCTTGACGATGCCCCGTTCGGTGACCATGACCAGGTAGCCGCCCTGATCGAAGCCCTTGACCGCCACGAGCGCCGTTATCTGCTCCCGCGGCTCCACGTTGGCCAGATTCACGATGGCCGTGCCACGCGCCTGCCGACTGGCAGAGGGCACCTCGTAGGCCTTGAGGCGGTACACGCGGCCCTGGTCGGTGAAGCACAGGATCAGATGATGAGTGGTGGCGACGAAGAGGTGCTCGATGGTGTCCTCTTCCTTCTTGGTAAGCGCGATGACGCCCTTGCCGCCGCGGTGCTGCACCCGATACGTATCGAGGGGCAGGCGCTTCACGTAGCCATCGCGGGTGACCGTGATGACCAGCTCCTCCTCAGCGATCAGGTCCTCGATGTCTATGTCGTCGGCCTCGTCGGGGACAATGCGCGTCCGGCGCTCGTCCCCCAGCTTGCGCTTGAGCTCGCGCAGGTCGGCTTTGATGATGTCGAGCACCATCTGTATGTCGGCCAGGATGGCTTTTAGCTCCTTGATCTGCTGCCGCAGATCGCGCAGCTCGTCGCGCAGCCGGGCCTGGTCCAGTCCGGTGAGCTGTCCCAGCACCATCTCAATGACGGCCTGCGCCTGGCGTTCGCTGAGCTTGAAGTTCTCCTGCAACCGCTGCCTGGCCGTGGGTCGGTCCTTGGACCGGCGTATGGTGGCGATGATCTCGTCTATGTGATCCGAGGCGATAATGAGGCCGGTGACGATGTGCTCGCGCTCCTCGGCGCGCTGCAGCAGATAGGCGGTCCGGCGCAGGATGACTTCTTTGCGGTGGTCGATATACTGCTGCAGTAGGTCGCGCAGGGTCAGGGCGCGCGGGACGCGATCCACGAGAGCAAGCGCGTTGACGCTGAAGTTGGTGCGGAGCGCGGTGTGCTTGTACAGTTGATTCAGGACGACGTTGGCATTGGCGTCGCGCCGCAGCTCCAGGACGATGCGCATGCCCTTGCGGTCGGTCTCATCGCGAACCGTGGCGATGTCCTGCACCCTTCGGTTCTGAACGAGCTTGGCGATATGCTGCAGCAGCGTCGTCTTGTTGACCTGGTATGGCAGCTCGGTAATGAGGATGGCGTTGCGTCCGCCGGACATGGGCTCGATGGCGGTGCGGGCCTGCATGGTGATGCTGCCGCGTCCGGTCTCATAGGCGTCCTGGATGCCCTTGAGGCCGAGTATCATGCCGCCGGTGGGGAAGTCAGGGCCGGTGATGCGGCGCATGAGGAGCTTGATGCTCGCGTCCGGGTTGTCCACGAGGTAGATGAGGGCGTCGCAGACTTCAGTCAAGTTGTGCGGCGGCATGTTGGTGGCGAGCGCCACGGCAATGCCGGCGGAGCCGTTGCAGAGCAGGTTGGGGAAGCGTGCCGGCAGGACAACGGGCTCCTGTCGCGTCTCGTCGTAGTTCGGCTGCGTGTCCACCGTCTCTTTATCGATGTCCTGCAGCATCTCGACGGCGAGGGGCGAGAGCCGCGCCTCGGTGTAGCGCGCCTGCGCAGGCGGGTGGCCATCGACGGTGCCGAAGTTCCCCTGCCCATCGATGAGCGGGTAGCGCGCGTTGAAGTCCTGGGCCATGCGGACGAGAGTTGGGTATACGATCTCGCCGCCCGCGGGGTGGTAGTTGCCGGACGTGTCGCCGCAGATCTTCTGGCACTTTCGGTGGGCGCCGGTCGGTCGGAGGTTGAGGTCGTTCATGGCCATGAGGATGCGTCGCTGGGACGGCTTCAGGCCATCGCGCGCGTCCGGAAGCGCCCGGTCCACGATAGTGTACATCGCATACTCGACGTACGAGGCCGACATCTCGTCTTCGATGTCAGTGAGTTCGTACCTCTCGGCTGATTCGGCCATTGGTGGTCTCCGTGCGGTTCGCTATGGGTGGTGGGTGTACTTAGAATGGCATTGCCCGCTGAACAGTTGCGAGATTCTTCGCTGAGGACCGCATCAGGCTGGGGAGAACCTCATAGGGTCCTCGACGCTCAGAATGACAGAGAGCTGAACGAAACGCCCGGCGACGAGCGGGAGCCGCCTAGCCGCGGCGTGCCTGAGTGCGAGGCCGGGGTTCGCCGCCACGGCTGGGATCAAACGTTCAGGAACTCAACGTCCGGTGCATGCTCTGCAATGTGTTTCTTGCGCTCTTCGACGTTGTCGCCCATGAGGACGCCGAAGATGTGCTCGGCCTTTATGACATCCCGCACTTCGAGCCGACGCAGCGCGCGGGTCTCCTTCTCCATGGCGGTCCCTGCAAGGTCGTCGGGCATCATCTCGCCAAGGCCCTTGAACCGCGTGACGTTGTACTTGCGCCGACCGAGGCTCTTTGTGAGCTTGCTGAGCTCCTTGTCGTCCATGCAGTAGTGGACGTTGGAGCCCTGCTTCACGCGATACAGCGGGGGCACGGCGATGTAGAGATGGCTAGCCTCGATGAGCGGGCGCATGTACTCGAAGAAGAACGTGAGCACGAGCGTGCGGATGTGCTTGCCGTCCACATCGGCGTCGGCGAGGATGATGATCTTGTGATAGCGGAGCCTGTCGAGATCGAACTTGCTGTCCGGCTCGTTATTGCCCGTGCCGTTGTCGTTGCCGTTGCCGTTGCCGTTGCCCGCGACGACGATGCCGGTGCCGAGGGCGGTGATGAGCGCCCTGATCTCCTCATTGTCCAGAACGCGATCGAGGCGGTACTTCTGGACGTTGATTATCTTGCCGCGGATGGGCATGACAGCCTGGAAGCGGCTGTCGCGGGCCTGCACCGCCAGCCCAGCGGCCGAATCGCCCTCAACGATGAACAGCTCGCACTCCTCGGCCTTGCGCGAGGAGCAGTCGGTGAGCTTGCCCGGGAGGCCGGCGCCGTCCAGGGTAGACTTGCGCCGGATCAAGTCGGCCTGCTTGCGGGCCGCCTCACGGGCGCGTTGGGCGGTGGCTGCCTTGCCCGCAATGCGCCGGGCGACGGTGGGGTTCTCCTCGAAGTAGTCGTTCAGCCCCTCGCCGACGATGGAATTGACGACGCCCTCGATGTCGGTGTTGCCGAGCTTGCCCTTCGTCTGGCCCTCGAACTGCGGATGCATGAGCTGGACGCTGATGACCGCCGTCATGCCCTCGCGGGCGTCCTCGCCCATGAAGTTCTTGTCCTTGTCCTTGAGGATCCCCTGTTTGCGGGCGTAGTTGTTCAGGACGCGGGTGACGGCGGTCTTGAAGCCAGAGAGGTGTGTGCCACCCTCCCAGGTGCGGATGTTGTTGGCGTACGAGACGATGTTCTCCTGGTAGCCCGCGTTGTACTGGATCCCGATATCGACGCGCGTGTCCTCGCGCTCGCCGTGGAACTGGATGGGTCGATGGATCGAGTCCTTGGCGGCGTTCTCGTTGAGGAAGGCGACGAAAGCGCCGATGCCGCCCTTGTTGTGGAAGACTTCGTTCTGCCCGGAGCGCTCGTCGGTGAGGCTTATCCGCACGACGGGATTGAGATATGAGAGCTCGCGCAGGCGGCGGGCGAGGTCTTCGTAGTCCGACTCAATCGTCTCGAAGATCTCGTGGTCCGGGAGGAAGGTGATGGTCGTGCCGGTGCCATGGCACTTTCCGCCGCGCTTGAGCGGTCCGGCGGGCACGCCGCGCTCGTAGCGCTGGAAATGGCGGCGGCCGTCGCGGCGCACTTCCACCTCGAGCCACTCCGAGAGCGCGTTGGTGCAGGAGACGCCGACGCCGTGCAGGCCGCCCGATACCTTGTAGGCGCCGCCGCCGAATTTGCTCCCCGCGTGCAGCGTGGTCATCACGACTTCGACGCCGGGGCGCTTCTCCTCGGGGTGCATGTCCACCGGGATGCCGCTGCCGTTGTCCACCACGGTGACGCTCTGGTTCTTGTGTATCGTCACGTCGATCTTGGTGCAGCGGCCGGCAAGGGCCTCGTCGATGCTGTTGGCGATAACCTCCTCGGCGATCTGGTACAGGCCCCGAGGGCCTGTGGTGCTGATGTACATGGCCGGGCGCTTGCGAACAGCCTCGAGTCCCTTGAGTACCTTGATGTCTCGTGCTTTGTATTTGAGCGTTGCCATTTAGCCGATCATCCTCGGCGACATACGCTAAAAGCGGCTCACCAGTGCCTCCCGAGTGCATCGAGAATGCTGCAAAATCCGGGCACTTGGAGCCGCCGCTGGAAGATACTTGATTATAGCAGAAATCGGGGCAAGAGTCAACGAAAAACTTCCCGCAGGAAGAGCCGAAAAATGCCTAAAAATAGGCGTTTTTCGCACCTGCTTGTGTAAGATTGTTACGCCCGTGTTGCCCCAGGCCCTTTGACGGCGTTTGAGGCGGTGAAATGCAGCCCGGAGCCGGGCCGCGAAGGCGCCCTCCAGGGGGCTTTCTGGTCCCCCGCGCAGGTGTGCGGAGATGCCGGGCGAAACATGGTTTGTGCCGGCGTTTTGGCGGTGCTTGCCTCAGGCGAAAGGCGGCGAGCCGCAGGCGCCCGCCCTACAATTTGGATCGCAGCACAGGAGGGCCACGGCAAAATGGCAGCCGACAAGATCAACGTGGGCATCATCGGCGTCGGGGGCATAGCCCAGGGCCACATCGGCCGCTTGCTGGGTACCGGGCGAGTCAACATCCCCGCCATTTGCGACATCAGTGAGGCAATGATTCAGCGCACGAATGAGCACTACCCTCGCTTGGCCAACAAATGGCGGGTGTACGACGACTACAAGAAGATGCTCAAGGAAGAGAACCTGGAGGCCGTGAGCATTAACACGCCCCACACGCTGCACTTCGACCAAGTCACCGCCGCGCTTCGGCGCGATCTGCATGTGCTGATCGAGAAGCCGATGGCGTGCACGGTGGAGCACGCCGAGAAGATCGTGCGGGCCGCGAAGCGGCGCAAGAAGGTCGTCATGATCTCGTACCAGCGTCACTTCCAGCCGCCATACCGCTATGTGCGCGAACAGATCGGAACCGGCAAATTCGGCCCGGTGCACTTCATCAGCGTACTGCAGTCCCAGAACTGGGTGCCGGCAACAAGGCACTGGCGCGGTGATCCGGCCCTCTCCGGCGGCGGCCAGCTCAACGACAGCGGCAGCCACCTCATCGACATCATCCTGTGGATGACCGAATTGGAGCCGGCCGAGGTCCACGCGTACATAGACAATCGGGGGACCCGCGTCGATATCCTATCGGCGGTGAGCGTCAAGTTCACCAACGGGGCACTATGCAACGTCTCCGTCGTCGGCGACTCCGTGACGTGGCACGAGGACATCAGCATCTGGTGCGACAAGGCGGCGTTCTTCATTCGCGGTCCGCATGTGATCCAGGCCGACCCCAAGGAGCGCATCGTTGACGACAAGGACCTCCCCAAGGGCTCGGACCCGGACACGAACTTCGTCCGGTCGATCCTCGGCGAGGAGGAGCCGCAGGCGCCGCCCATCTGCGGGCTGCGCGTCATCCAGCTCACGGAGGCCGCGTGGGACTCGGCAAAGAGGGGCAAGCCGGTAGGCGTCACAAGTGGTAAACGCCCGGCAAAGAAGAAGAAGGCCGCCAAGAAGAAGCCAGCCAAAAGGAGAAGGGTGTAATGCCCGGTTGGGTCGCTGCGAGGCCGCGGGGCCCGGCCGTGAGGCTCGCGTACTTCCCGGCCGGCTATTGTGGAGGCAAAGGCTCGCCAACAGCCCAACAGCGCGCTTCCGCCGCACCGACCGAGGAATCCCGCCGGCCGGGTATGGCGGCCCCCACCGCACATGGGTTCGATTAGCGAATAGGGTATATGTGATGTACAGACAGAGCCTCCGACGAGCTTCGGTGAGGGTATCTCCCGATGATGACACGCTGTTTCCTGGCGCTGACGCTGTGCCCCGGTATAGGCATCCTGACCGGCGGCTGGCTCAGCCAGCAAGCGACACCACTGGCACGGGCGGCGCTGGCTTCGGATTCCACATCTCACGACGCGGTCGTCATCGTCATGGACTTGCTGTACGGGGCGGGCGCGGGGTGCGCCATTGGGATTGTGTTCGGCTTGATGCTGATCTGGTGCGCGCGATGCGGCCGGCGCAGCGCGCAGCGGGCCCTCGCCGATCTCCTCATCATCGCCCTCGGCGTGCTCTTCATCGCTGATTGGCTCACGTACCTCGGCCTCGTCCCCAACGCGGCCGAACTGTGGCCGAAGCTGCTGGCGGTGAATGCCGGCGTCTGGCTGGTGGGGCTGGTGCTCGCCGCTTTGGCGGTGAGAAAGACTCTTAGAGGATCGCGCTCTGCCGGAGCCGAAGCCTGAGGCAGCACTGCATCGTTCCCCAGGCCACCACCGGGGAAGGCTTGGGCTGCCGCATTCGTCGTTCTCGCGCTGCTGGCCGGCAAGTCACGGCAGAGCTGTTCGACATGGCCAGCCGATACTACAGGGCCACTCACGACGCCATCCGCCGCTACGACCCGAACCATCTCATTCTCGGCGACCGATACGAAGCCAAACGACCTGTCCCGGAACAAGTCCTGAGCGCGGCCGCGAAACAGAGGAATGGGTCAGAGCAGCAGCCCAGGCGTAGGGGTCGGCGGCTGTTCGGTACCGGCGCTCAGGCTTGTTCTCCCCTATTGGAGCCGCGCCAATACCGCCTGTAGTCGTTGGCGCGCCGCGGCCGCCTCCGGCCCGGCGGTCTCGACGTCGATGGGCGGTGCCTGTTCGAAGGGGTCTTTCGTGATCTCGTACATGCGACCGTCGTTGTGCAGCTTCCACCGCTTGTCGCGGACACAGCGCTTATCCCCGAGTTGAGCAAAGACCCATTCGCGCGGGTTGCCAGGCTGCCCGCGGAGCTGCGGGAGGAAGCTGCGCCCGTCGATGGGCGGCTCAGCCGGGAGGGGGGCGTCGGCCAGCTCGGCCAGCGTGGGCATGAAGTCGCTGAAGTCGATGAGGTCGCCGCAAACGCTACCGGCGGGAACGACGCCCGGCCAGTTGGCGATCAGCGGAACGCGCGTTCCCGCATCGGTCATCGTGCCTTTGCCGCCCCGGACCTCCTGCTCTCCCACTTGCGCCACGTAGTTCTTGTGTGTGCCGTTGTCCGCCGTGAAGAGAATAAGCGTCTTCTCCCGGAGCTGCAGCCGGTCCAGCGCGGCGACGATTCGGCCCACCAGCTTGTCCATGTAGGCGACCATTCCAATGAAATCGCTGTCCGCACCCCGCTTATCGCCACGGCGATCCTCCGGCGTAACCGCGGTGTCCGGCGTCTTGTGCGGCGGGTTGTGGGTCAACGCCATTGAGTGATACGCGAAGAACGGGCGGGCCTTGTGCCGGGAAATGAAATCGATGACGAAGTCGCAGTACACATCCGGGCCGTACCTGTCCTCGAAGTAGTCTTGGCGCAATTCACGGTTCTGTATGATGCTGGGATTCCAGTATCGCGAGCTCCCCTTGCCCTCGTAGACCCACGTCCAACAGCAGTGCTCATCGAAGCCGCACTCCTTGAGATGATTGGGATGCTCGGCGAAATCACAGAGCTGCCACTTGCCCGCGATCCCCGTGGCATATCCGTGTTCGCGCAGGAGATGGCCGAAGGTCCTCTCCTGCGGATCGAGGAAGCGCAGAGGGTTCTTGCCCCTGCCGATGAGATTCACCCAGCCCGTGCGGAAGGGATACCGACCCGTCATCAACTGCACACGCGACGGCGAGCACAACGGCGTGGAATGACATTGCTCAAAACGCATGCCGGACTTCGCCAGATCGGCCAGGTGGGGCGTATTGTACGTCGTCCCTCCGTAAGGCCCGAGGCACTCAAACCCGAGGTCATCAGCCATGATGAGGACGATGTTTGGCTTTTCGCCGTCGGCGGCCAATGCCCGGGCGGCAATCATTGCTTCAGCGGCCGCCGCAGTTCCCGCGGCGCACCGCTTCAGGAACGCTCGGCGAGATGTAGAGGCTCCGCCTAGCCTGGGCCTGTTGCGTATCATCTTGGGCACTGCTCCTTTGGATTCTTCATCGGTCCGCGCCAAGCATGTGCACCGGCGACGAAAGATATCCCTCCTGTTCCTTGAAGAAGGCATAACAGAGCTCCACGGCCTGAACGCCGTCGGGGTCTTCCACAGTTGCCGAGAAGACGATCTCTGCGCCCTACTCCTGCGCCGGCGCAGCCGCTGGGGGGAGGACGCCCGCAGTGGAGGCGGAACGTATGTCGCACGTTACGGCTGCCTATTTCGGAGGGATGCAAATGACCGCGCGAGAGCGATTTCATGAGACGATGCGGTTCGGCTCGCCCGATCGCGTGCCGTACTGGGAGATCATCGGGCGCGGTTGCCGCTGCCGATGCCGCGTGGTATACTGTGGCGTGCTGCGGGGAGGGTCCGTGACTTGAGTTTGGAGCCAAGAGACCCCGCAATCGAGCTGCTGCTTCGCGGTCTCGCTGTGACGTAGACCTCGAGCCTGTTCCCCGTGCCTTGGTGCCGTTGCGTGTGCGCGCCACCCGCCACTGCGCTGTTTGCGATGGCAGGCAGGCGGCCGTAGCCCCCGATGTGAGAGTGGGGCGCGAATTGGCGGAGATGCCGGTGGGCGAGGAGCGCACAGAAAGCACGCATTCCCGCTTTCATTCACAAGCCGAGGCAGCTCCGCGAGTGGCCCCCGCAGGGGCGGGGAGGGGCCCGGAAACGCTCGAGGCATGAGGTCAAGTGCACGCTCCACTGGTTAGCATCAGGAAGGTCGCAGGCACAGTCCAGGAAACAGTCCGCGGGGCGATGGAGGCGGCGGGTTGGCGGGACTTCCTGGAACGGGGCGCGGACGTATCACTGAAGGTCAATCTGGGGTGGGACCTCTTCGTTCCCGGGTCGGTCACGTCTCCCTGGGTCCTGGATGGTGTGATCGAGGTCATCAAGGGGCACGTTGGCAAGATCTATGTGGTTGAGTCGGATCAGGTGCTGGTGAACTGCGAGAAGGCGCTGGTGCAGACGGGGGTTGCTGAGGTCATCCGCAAGCACGGCGCGACCTGGCAAAACATGAGCAAGTGCGGCTTCGAGGAGATCGCGGTGCCGAAGCCTCGAGTCCTGGAGCGGGTGCGCGTGCCGGAGATACTGCGGCGCACGAATATGGTTACGATCCCCGTGATGAAGACGCATGACAAGACGACAATCACCGGCGCGCTGAAGAACCAGTGGGGCTGCCTGCCGAAGATGCGGCACTCGTATCACCCGGTGGTGGACGACGCCATAGCCGACATCAATCAAGTCGTGCGTCCGGTCTTTGCGGTGACGGATGGGACCGTGGGGCTGGAGGGGGACGGGCCCAAGTCGGGCATCCCGAAGGTGATGGATCTGGTGCTGGCCTCAGGCGATCCGGTGGCCATTGACAGCGTGCAGGCGAAGATCATGGGGTTTGACCCGGCGGAGATTCCGCACATTACTAACTGCGCCGAGATCGGGCTGGGAGTAGCTGATGCGGCGTCGATCGAGATAGAGGGGACGCAGATTGAGGCGGCCGCGTGCGCGTTTCGACCGGCGCGACGGAACGTGGTCTCGAGGTGGGAGATGGGATTCCGGCAGTCGTGGCTTCGCAAGCTGGTATTCGATACGCCGTTGTTCTGGCTGTGCTGCCGGGGCGCGATAGTGTGGTACCTGTTGTGGTACTACCTGGGGCCCGGGCGGCGACGCGTACGGGAGATCCTGCGGCATCCCCGCTACGGGCGCCAGTGGCGGGCGGCTCGCTGAGCGCGGGTGGAGGGGGTCAATGGCCGGCGAACAAGAGCCCGCCGGCCGGTACGAGCGCACGAGATGCGCCGGGGCGTGAGCCATTGTGTCCGGAGGATATCCACGTCCCCGTGCCTGCGTGATCGGGGGCGGGATTGCCGGTCTCACAGTCGCCTATGAGATGTGTAAGGCCGGAGTGCCGGCGACGGTGTATGAGGCCGCGTCGGACCTGGGCGGGCTGGCAGCGTCGGTACGCCTGGGGGAAAGCTACGTAGACAAGTACTACCATTTCATCTGCGGGGGGGACCGGGACCTGCTGGAGCTGTGCGGGGAGCTGGGTGTCCCGGTTTTTTGGAAGCCAACCAGGACGAGCTATCTCCTCGACGGCACCTTGTATCCGTTCACCACGGCATGGGACATTGCCAGGTTCAAGCCGCTCGGCCCGGTTCAGCGTGCGCAACTGGCTGCTTTTGCGTTGCACTGCCGGCGGCTGCGCGATTGGCGGAGCTTGGAGCAGCGTACGGCCAGGGATTGGCTCATCGACCGCCTCGGGAGACATACCTACGACGTAGTCTGGGATTCGCTGCTGTCTGCGAAGTTCGGAGAATGGCGCGACCGGATCTCCGCCCCGTGGCTATGGCACAGGATCTGGCGCGTGTCACAGTCGCGTCGCCACGCTCTGGCTGGGGAGCGGATGGGCTACACGGAGGGTGGGACGCGAAGTATTACGACTGCCCTCGTGCGAGAGATCCGTGGCCGAGGCGGCGATGTAGTGACGGGGTGCCCGGTGACCGGGCTCGCCGTGGACGCTGACTCGATCCGCGCGGTGTTGATTGACGCGTCTCATGTCGAGGCCGATGTGGTTGTCTCCACAGTGCCGCTTCCGTGTCTGGCGAGCATCCTGCCGGACGAAGCTGGCTCCTATCGCGACGAACTGCTGGGGATCGATTTCATCGGCGTTGTATGCATAATGCTGGGCCTGCGCCGTCGGCTCACGGACAGCTTCTGGGTCAACGTCAACGATGGACGTGCGCCCTTCAACGGGATCATCGAGTACGGAAATCTCGACGACACGTCTCCGCTCGGGACGCACGTGGCTTATGTCCCAATGTACCTCGACCCCTCGAGCGACCGGTACCGTGCCACCGACGAGGAGTTGTACGCTGAGTGCGTGGAGGCGCTCGAGGCGCTCAACCTGCGTTTCCGGAGAGAGGCGATTGATGAGTACCGCGTCTTCCGAGACGTGCACGCGCAGGCGATTTGCCCGCCGAACTTCTCCGGCAAGGTCCCGGGTATCTCGTCGCCGATAAAGGGGCTGTACATCACGGACTCGACGCAGCTATATCCCGAGGACAGAAATCGCAGCGGGATGATACGGTTAGCCAAGGCAGCGGCCCGGGTAGCTGTTCGCCGGGCCTCGGAAACACATCAGCGCGGGTCGCGCCCCGGTGAAGCCGCCCCATGATACGCTCGGTGCGTCATCTCGGGAGGCGGAGCCGCTGAGCGAAATGTGAATGGGCGACCGCTACTATGGGCGAGGAGCGCAACAGGAGCGCCGATTCCATCTCGAACGCCGGAGCCGATGCCGAGGTGCGAGTGACCGCCGGTGGGCGGGAGCTCGACCTCCTGGCGTTCGGCGTCGTCTTGCTGGTCACAACCCTGGCCTGGCTTCCCACGCTCACCTCGGGACATCGCATCAATCCGCTCGATGACTTCCTGCTGCATGCATCTCGCCACGAGGCAGTGCGCAAGAGCATCCTCGAGTACGGGACCTTGCCCCTCAGGTCTCACTGGTTCGGCGGCGGCTTTCCCACGCTCGGGGAGCCGGAGGACCCCGCCCTGAACCCTCTCGTACTGCTGTCAGTGGCCTTTGGCTCAGTGATGGGCCCCAAGCTCATCGCCTTCCTCGCCGTCCTCGGCAGCGGCCTTGGGACCTACGCCCTGACCCGCTACATCTTGGACTTCACGCGATGGGGGGCGCTCTTCTCAGCGCTGATGGTGGGCACGAGCCTCTTCGTCCCCCACCGGATGGCCGGCGGCAATCTCACCGATATCGGCGCCGCCTACCTGCCTCTGTGCATGCTCCTGCTGGCACTGGCCTGCCGCGGGCACAGAGCGGCGCTCTTCCTGTTGCCCCTGCTCTTGTACACGATGCTTTCTGATGGCAAGCAGACCTTCTTCGTGGCCATGCTCTACCTCGGCGTGTTGTGCCTGCTGGACGCTGTGCCGGTGTTCAACAGGTTGGCCCCCCTGGCCCCCACGAGGAGGTTCGATGCCCGAGCGCTGAAGGTTCTCGTGCTGGTTCTGGCTGTGGCCTTCTTCGTCGGCATGGTGCGGATCCTCGCTGTGCTGGAGCTCCTCGACGCCAGAGGCGGACTTATGGGTGTGGAGCCATTTGGGCACGTCGGACTGAAGGGCGCAATCGGGCTGAAGTGGCATACGCTGTGGCATCTGGTGTCCGGCTGGCACGGCTTCTCCGGGGATATGACGGTCGGATGGCTTCCCCTCATCCTGCTGGGCATCGGGTGCTGCTTCTTCTGGAAGAAGTGCCTGCCGTGGGCCATTGTGTTGGTCGTGTGCGTCTGGCTCGTGCTCGCCGACACGGTCTCGCTCAATCTGTTCCGAATGCTGGAAGGCTTGCCGGTATTCCGCTCGATCGGTCGGCCGTCCAAGTACTTCGGTTTCGAGATCGTCTTCTCGATCGCAATCGGGGCCGGGCAGTTCTTCTGGCTGCTGCAGCGATTCCGATATAGGTGGCTGGAGCATATCTGTGCTGTTGTCCTGATCATCGTAGGGGTGAGCTTCCTCTATCCCAAGGCACTGGCGGACCAACGCGGCACATACACGGTCGAGATAGCGTTCGAGGGCTGGGCTCCGGAGCCGGAGTTCTTCAACGTTCAGGGATTGGGTCTGTTGCGCAACCGGTCAGAGCCGCCGGGCGCGGTAGGCTATCTAAACGTACTGCGGAATGTGGGCACCATTGACTGGTATGCGGCCATCACCCTTCCTGAGAACGCCGTCCCCAGGTATTTCGTGGACGCCCGCAACAGACTGATCCCGAATCCTGAGTATCGCGGCGAAGCATACTTCGTGACGGAAGCCGGAGCGTCGGGAGAGAGGCTGTCGTCGGTGGCGGCGCCGACCTTTCGGCCGAATTCCATGACCGTTGAGGTCACGGTCCGGAAGCCGGGGATCCTGGTGATCAACCAGAACTACCACGCGGCCTGGAGGACTGATCGAGGCGAGCTGTTCGACAGAGACGGCCTCATTGCGCTGCGACTGCAGGAGATCGGCTCCTATACGATTCATCTGCGCTACCTCCCACGGAGTTTCGTGGTAGGGCTGGCCGTCAGTGTGCTGAGCCTGGCCGGCTGGATACTGGCGTGTTGGACGTTCCTGGGGAGACGGTTGCAGCGTTGGGGCAAAGGCGACATGTCGCGGGGCCCGCTATCGACAAAGGCACAGTGAACCTGATTCTGCTGCCCCCTTTGTCCGCGTGAATGGGCGACAGCTACTATGGGCGAGGAGCGCACAACGGAGGGCCACCGCCGAGCCAGCCGGACGGGCCATGCAGACAGGCGAATGACTGCCGACGACCGCTGGCTCGACCTCCTGGCGTTTACCGTCGTCTGCGTCGTCATCGCCGTGTCCTGGCTTCCCACGCTCACCTCGGGGCGTAGGTTGAATCCAAACGAAGATTTCTTTCTGTACGCTTCTCGGCATGAGGCAGTACGGAAAAGCCTTCTGGAGCACCGCACCTTCCCACTGCGGTCTCATTGGTTCGGCGGCGGCTTTCC
>JAUWAU010000039.1 GCA_030601885.1 Armatimonadota bacterium | reverse complement strand
GTCCTCCTCATCTTCATCCTCGTCGTCGTCCTCCTCATCTTCATCCTCGTCGTCGTCCTCCTCATCTTCATCCTCGTCGTCGTCCTCCTCATCTTCATCCTCGTCGTCGTCCTCCTCATCTTCATCCTCGTCGTCGTCCTCCTCATCTTCATCCTCGTCGTCATCCTCATCCTCGTCCTCGTCGTCGTCCTCATCATCTTCATCCTCGTCGTCATCCTCATCCTCGTCCTCGTCGTCGTCCTCATCCTCGTCCTCGTCGTCGTCCTCATCTTCATCCTCGTCGTCGTCCTCATCTTCATCCTCGTCGTCGTCCTCATCTTCATCCTCGTCGTCGTCCTCATCATCGTCCCCGTCGTCGTCCTCATCATCGTCTTCGTCGTCGTCGGGATCGTCATCTATGGGGTCATCATCCCAGTCGTCGTCATCATCGTCACCGTCGTCATCGTCGTCGGGGTCGTCGATGGGGTCGTCATCCCAGTCGTCGTCATCGTCGTCGTCGTCATCATCGTCGTCGGGATCGTCATCTATGGGATCGTCCTCTATGGGGTCGTCATCGTCGTCATCGTCATCCTCGTCATCCTCGTCCTCCTCGTCATCCTCGTCCTCATCGTCGTCATCGTCGTCGGGATCGTCATCCCAGTCGTCGTCATCGTCCTCGTCATCATCCTCGTCGTCATCGTCATCGTCCTGGGTCGGTCCGACTCCGGCGGACACGGCGCCGAGGATACTGAAGCCACCCAATGCGGTGGTCCATTCCTTTTCGAGGTCTTGGGGCATGCCTAGCCTGAGGTGCTGAGCGGCGATGAGATCCAGACCTTGAACCGCCCCGCCATGCATCGCAGCAGCACTGATCGACGTATGGTCAACCACCACCAGGCCGGCTGCCTGCCCACTGAAACTCGTCGTTTGGTGGTACGTTGCACCCGCCGAGCACGTCATCACCGTGATGAGCGCTGCGGCTGCGAGAACACTCACGCCTAGCACCCACGTATTATGGCTCGCACGCACCTTCGGCCCCCCTCTGCACAATATCGCTACCCGAGGGTACCCCCGAGATGTAAAAGGACTGCAACCAGGTTAGCAACACTCTGTAACAGCCACGTTGATAGCATACCGCAGAATCCGCTGATGTGCAACCCTGCAGCCGAAAAGACTCAGCAGTTTCTCTCTTGCTACTATCGCTTCAAGCGGGCCGCCGTGTTCCGCAGCAGATCGCGCACGAGCCGCACGCCCTCCTCGTCGCCGGGTGCTGCGAGCACTCCGCCGATGATTCGATCCTGCCGGACGATGATGCTCCGGCCGTAGAAGGGCTCCTTGCCGATGAAGGCGTTATCGCCAAGTCCCGTCACATCGCGCCATACTTCCCCGTATTCCCCGAAGAAGTCCCGGAGGCGCCTATGGGCATCGCCCGCCGCATCGGCCTCGTCGGCAATGGCCACGAATAGCCGCGTGTGCTCCTCCTCAAGATGGTAGTCGGCAACAAAGCCGCTGGGCATGAACGCGTGGCCCAGCAGATTGTGCGCCAGATACTTCTCACTGTGCCGGATCAGGCCCCTGGGGGGAAACACCTTCAGCAGCTTCGGGGCTGCCACGGGCCCAGGGAGACGCTTCGCAATGCCTCGTGCGATCCGGAGAAGCACGCGTTGGGCATCGGGCGTATTGCTTCGGGCGGCGAGTTTGACGTAGTGTCTGTTCTTCCAGAATATGCACATGTTCCCCGCGATATAGCCCTGCGCTCCCAGCTTCATGAACTTGAGGTCGGGCGAGCTCTCGGAGCTGTAAATGCCGAAGCCGTCGGCGAGCGTCGGCATCTGGTACAAGTCGATGACAAGCTGCTGCTCGAGTCGGTCACCATACCGATACGTGGCCGTCGCGAGGCGCTGGAAGTTGTAAGCCAGAAAACCCCCGGCCGCGCCGTTGATGTACTCGTAGAGGTCGTCCGGGTGGTAGAGTGTAGGCTCCTCGACCATCCTGACGCCCGGCGCGGCGCCAGTGGCCGGCAGGTATGCTGCGAGAGCCTTGTCGGCGTCCACACCGGCGTTGTCAGCGGCCGGCGTGTTGGCCGGGGCCGCCCCGGCTCCAATGGCGAGCATGAGGCAAAGCACGGAATGCAGTCCCATCTGTCTGTCCTCGGCGCCGATGTGCTCAGGTAAGCAGCGTATGCGCTTCGAGAAGTCGCTCGCGGGTGTTGAGCCCGTATGGGCAGCCGCCCACGCAGTGCCCCGTGCAGCCGATGCAGGGCAACGCTCGCCGCTCGGCGGGCAGGTCCGCATAGAGGAGCATCGAGTCTTTCTCGAGGCCGTAGTACTTGAAGTACATCCGATATCGCATGATGTCAGCGATGGCAACCTGCTCCGGACACGCCGCGCCGCACTGGCCGCAGTATCGGCAATACTTGGGCGACAGGGCCCGCGCGTATTGCTCGAGCATGCCGCGCTCGTCGTCCGAGAGCTCCTGCGTGGCCAGCGCCGTCGTACTCGGCACGTCCTCGAAGCGCGACATGGTCACGCAGACGCTTGCCACAGCCGGATTTGCCAAGGCCCACTTGATAGCCGCGTGCTTGAAGGCTTCCGCCTTGCCCGCGTCCCGGATCTCACGCTGCCGCGACACGGCGTGGACCTTCATCACCGCGAAGCCCATGCCCTTTTTCGCAGCGTCGGCCATCACCGGATCAAGCGGCGAGTGCTCCATGAAGTTACACTTGGGCATGAAGACGTCGAACTTGCCCGACGCTGCCGCGTGCTGCACGACCTGCGGGATGCTGCGCCCATGGCTGGACGCGCCGAGGAACCGCACCTTGCCGGCGGCCTTTGCCTCCGCGAATGCGGCATGTAGCTCCTCCCGATCAAGCAGCTTGGGATCATCGACCATGAACGCCTGTATGACGTCCACATGGTCCGTCTGCAGGCGCTGGAGGCTCCCGTCGAGCGAGGTGAGTAGCTCCGCCTTCGTTGTTTCCGCTTTCAGGCCCCACTTCGTTATGAGGTAGGCGTCCTTGCGCCGGTTCTTCATCACTTGCCCGAGCGATCGTTCGGCGTTGCCCTGCTGGTACGAGGGGCCCGTATCAACGAGATTGACTCCGGCGTCCAGAGCGGCCTCCAGCACGGCCGGGTTGTCCACTCCGTTCGTCCCGAAGCTGATGGCCGACACCTTGAGCTTCGTGCGGCCCAGGACACGGAGGGGCATCTTCTGGCCCTGCGCCTCGGCGCCGACGCCTGCCATTCCCAGGGCCGCCCCGCCGAGAGCTGATGCGCCCCGGAAGAAGTCCCGACGAGTGAGCTTGCCCGGGGGCGTGCCGTCGCCTCTGTGCATGACCATAACCTCCGTTGCTCGCAACGCTCCTATGTGAGAGTTCGCGGACCGACCACGGCGTTCCTGCCCCCTGTCGGACTTGCTGCGGACGAACGCAAGGATAGTCCTGCATCCCGGGGAATAGGGCCAATGGGACATGATCCCCCAACAATCCGTGGCCCGATGCAGCGCCGCGCTGTGACTGTGAGGGCGACTTTGAGGAGGTCACCAGTGTGAAACCTGGAGCGAAAAAGAACGCCAAGAGAACCCGGCGGAAAGACAATCGCCTTTATGCGCTGGAAGTGTTCATCGTGTCCGGGCCTTCGACCGAGAAGTTCATTGAGCAGAACCCGGTGATCTCTCGCACCATCGAGATCCGCGGCGATCAGACCCTGCAAGACCTGCACGAGGCTATATTCACGGCCTTCGACCGCTATGACGAGCACCTGTACGAGTTTCAGTTCGGCGAGGGCCCGCACGACCCGAATGGCAAGCGCTATGTTCTCGCCTTGCCCATGGATTTCCCCTTCGCCGAACAGGACGAGCCTGCCGGCTATGTGGCCGACACCACCATCGGCTCGTTGGGGCTGAAGGTCGATCAGGCCTTCGGGTATTGGTTCGACTTCGGCGACGACTGGTGGCATCAGATCAACGTCGTCGCCATTCAGGATGAAGCAGCGCGAGGCAAGTACCCGAGAGTGACCAAGCGCATTGGAGAGGGCCCGCCGCAGTATGTCGATTGGGACGAGGAAGATGAGGAAGACTGATCCGTGCGCCCCACAGTGGTACATCGGCGAGCTGTGGCGGGCCGAACCGGGCCGGAGGCGAGAGGCTCTGGCAGGCGGAGGCTGAGCTCGCCGAGCAATACGGCGTGAAGCACGCACAGGCCGTGACGTCCCGTACGGCGTCGCTGCCGCCGCCGTCGTCATTCTGAGCCTCGCGAAGAATCTCGGCAGGGGTGGGGCCCGCAAAAACGAGGCCCTTCGCGTTCGCTCACGGTGACACCAATAAGGAGGCGGGCATGGAAGAACTCGGCATCGGCATCGTCGGCTTCGGCTTCATCGGCAAAGTTCATGCGCATGCCTACAACAGCATGTCGCTCTTCTACGATCCGCCTCCGTTGCCCACCAGGCTCGTCGGCGTCTGTACGTCCGCGCCGCAGACGGCGGCGAAGGCCGCCGAGCAGGTCGGCTTCGAAGTGGCCGTAACAGACTATCGCGAGCTGCTTGCCCGGGACGACATTCACGTCATCAACGTATGCGCGCCGAACGACCTGCACCGGCCCGTCGTGCTCGAGGCCCTTGCCGCCGGTAAGCACGTCTACTGCGACAAGCCGCTGTGCCTCAGCCTGGACGAGGCCCGCGCGATCGCCGCCGCGGCGCGCAAAGCCACAACCAAGCACCAGATGACGTTCCACGTGCGCTTCTGCCCGGCCGTGCTGCGCGCCCGGCAGCTCATCGAAGACGGCTTTCTCGGCGAGCTGTACCACTTTCACGTCGCCTACCTTCACTGCGGGTACGCCGATCCGGAGCGGCCGATGAGCTGGCGGCTGGACAGAGCGCGCGCCGGTGCCGGCGCCCTCGGCGACTTGGGTTCGCACATCATCGATCTGACGCGCCATCTGCTGGGCGACTTCGGGGCGGTCAACGCCACGGCCGAGACGTTCATCCGCGAGCGCCCGGTCGCGGCGGGCGCATTGGAGCGGGTGCCGGTCGAGGTTGACGACTATATCTGCATGCGCGCACGAATGAAGTCCGGCGGTCTCGGCATCCTCGAGGCCTCCCGATTCGCCACAGGCGCGGACGACGAGCTGAAGTTCGCCATCTATGGCCGCCGCGGCGCGCTCAAGTTCAACCTTACGCAGCCGAACTATCTGTGGGCGTTCGACGAAGGCGATCCGAGCGGCGATCTCGGGGGCAGCAGCGGCTTCAAACGCATCGCCTGTGTTCAGCGGTATCCCGAGCCGGCCGCCTTGCCGTCGCCGAAGCTCCCCGTCGGCTGGATCCGCTTGCACATCGCCTGCCTGCACAGCTTCCTGACGCACATCTCCAACGACACTCCATGCGAGCCTGATCTCCTTGATGGCGCCGCGGTGCAGGCCATCATGCACACGGCAATGGAATCGTCCGAGCGGGGATCCTGGGTGGACGTGCCGACGGTGTGAATTCGTCCGCGTCGGAAGGCGCTTTGGGGGTCTCCACAGGGGAGTGGCCCTCATTCAGCACTTGGGCTTGCGGAGACGTGACATGGATGCAAGCATGGATCGATCTGCGATAGCCGAGGCCGTGAGACAGGCACTGCACCAGGATAGTCGGATCGTGGCGGTCGTTGACCTGGCAGCGGCGCGCCGCGTGGACGTGTACGTGGTCGGCGGGTTCGTTCGCGATGTGATCCTGCATCGTCAGTGCGCCGACGTCGATTTTGTCGTGAAGGGCGCCGCGGATTTCGGTCGCGAGTTCTCGGGGCAGGTCCGCGGGACGTACGTGCTGCTGCACGAAGAACACGAGACCGCGCGGGTGGTCGTCAAGAAGCACATCTACGATTTCGCCGACCCTCGGGGCGAGCCCATCGCCGAGGATCTTCTCCAACGCGATTTCACGCTCAACGCGGTTGCGTATGGACTCCGCGTCTCGGATAGTGACGCCAAGGTGATCGTTGATCCCCTCCACGGCCTCGAGGATATCCAAGCGCGGCTCGTCCGGGCGGCCTCTGATAGGGCCATGCGTGACGATCCGGTGCGGATGGTACGCGCGTTTCGTTTCGCGGCGGAGCTGGGCTTCTCCATCGAAGAGCGCACCACGGCGCTCATCAGGCGCTCGGCGCAGGAACTCGGCGACGAGGCGCCTGAGCGGGTGCACACAGAGCTGTTCAAGATGCTCGCCGCATCGCAGGCTGCGCCGCTGGTGCGCCAGATGGACGAGCTCGGCGTGTTGTCGGTGATGCTCCCGGAAATGGCCGAGACGAAGGGCGTGGCTCAAGACGAGCGCCACCACCTGGACGTGTGGGACCACTCACTGGCAGCTTTCGAGCAAGTCGAGACGATTCTTCAGCATCCGAATCGCTACTTCCCCGGCCACGCGCGCGAGATGGCCAGTTACCTCGCCAGCAGCTCGATAGTCCCGGTGCTGAAGCTCGCGGCGCTGCTGCACGACGTGGCCAAGCCGGTGGTCAAGGGTGAAGACGATGCCGGGCGCGTCACTTTCGCCGGGCACTCGGCGGCAGGCGCGCAGATGGCGGGCCATATCGCTGACCGCCTGCGACTGAGTCGTCGAGATCGGCACTGCCTCATCGGCCTCGTGCAGCATCATCGGCGTCCCATGGGGCTCTTGGACGCCGCCGGGCGCGGCGAGCTGCGGCGTCGAGCCATGGCGCGCTATTTCCGCACCACCGGGCATCACAGCATCGGGCTTCTGCTGCTCGCCCTGGCGCACGGCAAGGCCATGCGCGGGCCCGGGGTCGCTGCCGACTGGGAAGCAGCCATGACGGAGCTGGTGCGCCGGCTCCTGGATTTCTACTTCGACGAGTACGTCCCAAAGCAAAAGCTGCCACGCTTGCTCACCGGCCGCGATTTGCTGGACGAGTTCAGCCTCAGCCCCGGGCCGGAGCTTGGTGAGATGCTGGACGCGCTCCAGGATGCGCACATGGCAGACCAGGTGCGGACGAGAGACGAGGCACTGGCCTTCGTCAGAGACAGACTGCGCCGCCAGCGCCAAGACAAGTCGGGCAGCGCTTAGTGATCGCGACAGTCATGGCCAGAGGCGAGAACATGGGGCGAGTAAAGCTCACGCGGCGGGGCTTCCTCCATGGCGCATCGGCCTTCGGCGGCGTGGCGCTGGCAATGGCGGCCGTCGATGCTGAGGGACAAGCCGGGCGAGTGGGCGGTCGAAGCCGCCGGCCCGATGCCACCCGCAGGAGTGAATCATTCATGCAATCCTGGCTCGTCATGCCGGACGAAGTGGAACCGAAGATACTCGAATGGCAGGAGCGCTATCCCGCACTGGTTCACGTGGACCACGTGCAGCAGTACTGCGGCCTGAAAGCGTACGCCGTGACCATCTCCGACAAGTCCGTGCCGGATGCCGAAAAGAAGAAGCACATCTTCTCCCAGCCGCACGCCCACGAGCCCGCGCCCACCGCTGCGTGTATGAACGTGATGAATCAGCTCCTCGAACGCCGCGGCCTCGACGGCAACCCGACGCAGCTTGCCGTTGACGCCCTGCTGAGCAAGACGCTCCTGAGCTTCATCGCGGATGGGAATCCGGACGGGCGCTCCCGGTCGCCGGAACGCTACTGGGACGGGACCAAGTGGAGCAACGAGGAGTTCTGGAAGTGGATGCGAGGCATCGACGCCGAGACGGGCGAGGCGTTCAAGCGAGTGGATAGGTGGAGCACACGGGAGGACCACCCGAAGCGCATTGGCATCGTGTACGAGCAGATAAACGAGCACGAGTACGTTGAGCCGAACCGATCCTGGGAGTCGTCCTTCTTCCGGCTGATCCACATGCTGCTGGATCGACATGAGTACGACCAGTTGCTCGACCTGCATCAGACGGAGTTCGTGAACTCGCCGAGCAACTGCATGGTCATTCTGCCGGTCCTCCAGGACGAGCTACCGCCGGAGATCCGCGAGAGCAATGCGGCGTGGGCGGAGGAGATCGTGGCCGCATGGGCAACTGCCGGTGGCCATCCCCGGCCAGAGCCGAGGCCGCTCAGCTACAAGGGGCAGCAACGCGAGTATTTCGTTCAGCGCTGGGGGCACATCTACCGGCGGCTGTCGAAGCTGACATCCGAGGTGCAGAACAACAACGTGGCGACGCCACCGCTCGAGCAGCGCCGGCTCACGGAGATCGCCATTCGCGTCAGCGCCGAGCGACTGCTGCGGTGATCCACGGGCCGCAAGCGCGAGCTCGGCGATTCTCAGTAGGGGCGACTCGCCGAGTCGCCCCTACGTTTCTCGCGGCGCTACTCTTCCTTCCAGTGAATGCATTCCGCCGGGCAGTCGTCGATGGCTTCCTGAATCACGTCCTCCGGATCGCCCTGTGGGTTCTTGACGACGGCGATGTCGTCATCGTCCAGCTCGAAGGTGTTGGCGGCGATCTCCACACACTGCTCACAACCGGTGCATTCGTCGCGATCAACCCAGGGCACTTTCATCGTGCGCGCTGCCTCCTTAGGTTTGATAGATCTGATCTGTGCGTCAACGCCGCGACCGTATTTCGGGCCCGACGCTGCCTCTTCCTCCGCACATCCCGCTGCCGAGGCGGTCAATGTGTGCAGAACGTCGCCGCGCTTCCGCCGGTTCCCCAGCGGGATGTCGTCCGCCTAACATTCGCGGAGGGGAAAAAAGGCTCCGCAGGGCCCATACACAGTGCAGCAACGGCATCCGGGGACGGGCCCTTATGTCTGGCAACGGCGAGCACGAAAAGAAGGGAATCGCCCGTCGGTGGGCCAAATCTGGGTTCGCCCTCCACGCCCGCGAGTCGGCATCTTCGGGTTGAAATGAGGTGTACACGTTCGTGGCAATTCTGAGTGAGGACAGGATTCGGGAGATCAACGCCGCCAGCCTCGACGTGCTCTCTGCCGTCGGCGTGCGCCTGCACCATGAGGAGGTCGTGAAACGGCTGGGCGAGGCGGGAGCGGACGCCGACGTGGCAACAGGCACCGTGAAGATGCCGGCAGCGTTGGTGCAGCAGTGTCTGGAGCAGTGCCCGAGGCAGATCAAGCTCTGCGATCCACAGGGCCGTGAGACGGTGCTCGAGGCACGCGGGCCGAGCGTGTTCTGGACCGGCAATGCAATGCATTTCGTACGTGGCAGAGACCGGCGCGAGCTGGTCTCCGACGACTTCGTCGATATCTGCCGCGTCGTCAACACTCTCGACAACGTCCACGCCATCGTCGGGCCCAGTATGGCCGACCTGCCGCCGCCGACTCGCGACTTCATGGGCTTTCGCATCATGGCCGAGCACACGTCTGGGAAGCATCTGCGCCCCTGTGTCTACACGCCCATGGGCATCCAGGCCATCATCGAGATGGCGGAGGTGCTGCTGGACGGGACGCTGCTGCGGGAGCGGCCCATATTCAGCCTGGGCTATACTGCCGTCAGCCCGCTGTCGTGGTCGGAGACCGCCCTTGAGCTGTTCGTGGTCACCTCCGGCCACGGCATACCCATGATGATCAATTCGGAGCCAACCGCGGGCGCCACCGCGCCCATCACGCTCGCCGGAGCCCTCGTGACGGCGAACGCGGAGGCGCTCAGCGGTATCGTGATCGCCCAAGTGCTGGAGCCCGGCAGGCCGTGCGTCTTCAACCTGGGCTTCATGCACCCCTTCGACATGAAGTTCTGCGTCGCCCTCACCGGCGCGCCCGAGAACGCTCTGATGCACGCGGCCGGGGCCGAGATCGCGGCCTTCCACGGTCTGCCGAGCGCCTCGTGGATGAGCACGGAAGCGAAGATGGCGGATTCACAAGCGGCGCACGAGAAGACGCTCACCGGCATCATGGACGCCCTGCACGGCGCGAGCATCATCTGGGGGGTGGGAAACCTCGAGGGCACACTGTCCATGTGCCTGGAAGAGGCGGTGATTGACAACGAGATCGCCGGGCTGATACGCCGCGCCACGCGGGGGATCGGGGTAGACGCGGAGACGATGGCGGTGGAGGCCATCAAAGAGTTGGGATTCGAGTCCGGGTTCCTGGCGCACGAGCACACGCTGGCGCACTACCGCGACGAGCTGCATTTCCCCGAGCTCTTCAGCCGTCAGGCACATGAGGTGTGGCGTGGGCAAGGAGCGCAGAGCCTCGAAGAGAAGGCCCGGGAGCGCGTGGAGCAGATACTTGGCGAGCCGCCGCCCGAGCCGCATCTCAGCGCTGAGCAGTTGCGCCAACTGGATGCTCTCGCCAAGCAGTGGCGCAAGCGCATCGTAGGCTGACCCAAGCACTGTCGGTGTGATCCAGGTCGCCTGCGCGCCTGGCGGCCGGCGATGGGGCGCACGGGTTGAGCCCGTACGGGGTCCCGCTTGCTACTCTGCGAAGTAGCTCGCTACGTAGCACGAGTCAGACGGGGACGAGCCAGCCGTGGCACACGAGGATTTGCTTCTGTCGTAAAGGAGGCAGCATAGTGATCCTCGACGATTTTCGTCTCGACGGCAAAGCAGCCATCGTGACCGGCGCAAGCCGCGGGCTGGGGCGGGCGATGGCCCTCGGGCTGGCAGAAGCGAGCGCCGACGTGGCCGTCGTGGCCCGCAACAAGGAGCTGCTGGACGTGGTCGCGGCCGAGATCGCCGGCCTGGGCCGCCGGGCACTGGTTGTGCCCGCGGATCTGACGAACCTCGATGAGATCAATGCCATGGTACAGAGGGTCAAGGATGAGTTCGGCCGCATTGATATCCTCATCAATAACGCCGGCCTTATCAACCGGGCGCCCGCGGAGGAATACACGCCTGAGATGTGGGACGAGATCATGGCGATCAACATTCGCGGCGCCTTCTTCTGCGCACAGGCGGTCGCCAAGGTCATGATCGAGCAAGGCGGGGGGAAGATCATCAATACGGCGTCGCTGCTCAGCGCCATTGGTGTGCCCCTGATCGCGGCCTACACGGCCAGCAAAGGCGGCATCGGCCAGCTCACCAAATCACTGGCGGTGGAGTGGGCGAAATACAGCATCAACGTCAATGCCATCGCCCCGGGATACTTCCGGACGGACGTCACGGAGGCGCTGCAAAAGGACAAGGAGCGCTCCGCGCGCATCATGGCCAGGGTGGCGGTCAAGCGCTGGGGCGATCCGGATGACCTGAAGGGCGCCGCCGTCTTCCTGGCGTCGAAGGCATCAGACTATGTCACCGGCCATCTGCTGTTCGTCGATGGCGGGTGGATGGCAGGATGAGAGGTGGCCGCTACGGCCACCGTGCCCAATGCTGATACTCCGCACAGCCGCGACCATGCGGCAGGGGGACCGAGCGATGCGACGCGCAACGATTCTTTCCACTATCGCTGGCATCTTCGTGATGCCGTGTCTCTCGCAGGCCCAACCCGAAGAATCAAGGGAGCAGGCCCGGGACTGGTACGAGAATGGCTGGACGTACAGTCAGCGCATCGCCGTTACGGTGCGAAATACCACATCCCGCGAGCGCCCCGACGAGCCGGTGGTGCTCCGTGTCGGCGATCTCCAGGAGGAGGCAGAGGACTTCAACCCCCACTGCTTCGTCGTCGTTGACCCGGCGGCCGAGTCGGACCACGAGAAGGAGTCGGGCGGCAACGACGTCCCATCTCAGGCCGATGACCTGGACGGCGATGGTCAGGTGGACGAGATCGCGTTCGAGGTGGGATTAGGCCCCAGGGAGAGCAAGCGGGTGTTCCTGTACTATGAGCCGGGCGACGCATCGCGACCGCTCGACTACGTTCCCCAAACGCACGCCTTTCTCTCCCCGCGATACGAGGGGCCCGGCTGGGAGTCGAATATCATCGCGTATCGTCTCTATCTGGATGCTCGAAACGCGGTGGATGTCTTCGGGAAGGTCGAGCCAATGCTCTCGCTCAGCACGTTCGCCACACCCGGGCACGATTACCATCAGCTCAGCGACGCCGGGATGGACGTACTGCACATAGGCGAGGCGTTGGGTGCGGGCGGATTCGCTCTCTGGCGCGATGGCGAATTGCTCAAGCCCGAGGAGTGCGGGCGCAGCGCCCGCATCGTGGCTCGCGGGCCCATTCGGGCTATCGTCGAGGTGGCATACCGGCGTTGGGCCGCGGGAGTCGGCGGCAGGAAGGCCGATGTGACGGCCCGCTTCACTATCTGGGCCAACCATCGGTGGACCGAGCAGCGAGTGGTCGTCGAGGGGCTCAGGGACTTCCGTGCTGCAACCGGCCTCCCGAAGACCGAGCTGCCGGCCGGGCGCCAACTGCGTCCACTCCGCGGCAAGGGCTATCTGGGCACATGGGGTGCACAGTCGGACTTGAACGACGACCTCGGCCTCGGCGTCGTGTACCGCACCTCCGACCTTGCCGGCGTGACCGAAGATGATTTCAACCATCTGGTCCTGTTCAAGGGGATCGGCACGAAGCCCATCGTATGGTGGCTCGTGGCCGCGTGGGAGCAAGAGACCGATGGCATCACGACCCCTGCCGGCTTCGCCTCGATGCTGCAGGGCCTCGAGGCGAGGCTGACCGAGCGGGTGGACATCGCCATAGAGCGGCCCGAATGACGAACTGCTGCATGACGCCGATAGGAGGCATGGAGCAATGCCGAAAGTGCTCATCGTCTACTACAGCCGCACAGGCAATACGGAGAAGATGGCTCGGTGCGTGGCCGAGGGCGCCAAGATCGATGGCGTCGATGTGGAGCTCAAGAAAGTAGAGGACACCAAAGCGGAGGACCTGCTGGACGCCGACGGCATCATCGTCGGATCGCCGGTGTACTATGGCCTGATGTCTGCCGAGATAAAGCAGCTTTTCGACCAGAGCGTGAAGTTCCACGGGCGGCTGACGGGAAAAGTGGGGGGCGCCTTCGCCTCATCGGCCAACATCGGCGGCGGCAACGAAACGACCGTGATGGGGATCCTGCAGATGATGCTCATTCACGGTATGATCGTGCCGGGCACGGCGGACGGCGACCACTACGGGCCGGTGGCCATAGGCGCGCCCGACGAGCGCTCAACGCCTCAGTGCAGCGCCCTGGGGCAGCGGGTGGCGGAGCTCGTCAACAAGCTCGCATAGGCGAAGCGGCCGCGGCGGCCCAGACGCCGACGACAAGCTGGAGGGACACATAACCCCGAGATCGCATGGCATCCGTCGCAGGCCGTTGGGGCACTGATCCGCGCGCGCACCGGCACCGGGGCTTAACCTGGCGTTCATGCGCAGCCTCCGCCGTGCCAGCGCCGGGCGCTTGGGTAGCGCGTGCACGGCGAAGGGCGCCTTAGCCATCACCAGAGCGGGGTTACCCGACATGGAAGTGAGATGTCCGATCCATGGCTTGATCGAGTATAACGATCTTGAAGAGCGCGTCATCAATTGCGCCGTGATGCAGCGGCTGCGGTACATTCACCAGCTCGCGATGGCGTATCTGGTCTATCCTGGCGCCGTGCACACCCGATTCGACCACTCGCTGGGCGTTATGCATGTGGCCGGCAAGATGGCAGACGCCCTGGGTTTCCAAGGCAAGAAGCGTCAGAACATAAGACTCGCAGCTCTGCTTCACGATGTCGGCCACGGCCCTTTCTCGCACGTGTCGGAGATCCCGCTGGCCGCTTTGAGCGAAGAATATGCCCGGAGGAAGCGTATCGAGACCGAGAAACTGCACGAATGCATCACCGTTGATATAATCAAGCACGATCGCGAGCTAGAGGACGTCTTGGGCTCACGTCAAGACGAGATCATCCCCTTGATCGACACGGTGAGTCATCCACAGCGGACCGCAGAACGGGACATCATATCCGGGCCTCTCGACGCGGACAAGCTGGACTATCTGCTTCGGGACAGCTATTTCTGTGGCGTAAAGTATGGAGTCTATGACCTTGACCGCGTCATCAACGGTCTAGTGAGGATTCCAGGCATCCGGGGCGAGTCGTATGTGGGGATCAAGGAGGAGAGTGTATGGGCACTGGAGCAACACCTCATGGCCAGATACCATATGACCCTTCAAGTCTATCGCCACCGGGTCCGGCGCTGTACTGACACACTGTTGGCCCGAGCAATCCTCCTGGCGGCCCACGAGGGCATTGGCGAGATCGCAGAGCTATACACGTACAAAGGCTCGAAGAGGGCCTTCTCGTCTCGCTGGCAGGCCTACAGGGACGACGACCTGATCCACGCGATCATGGCAGGCGGCAGTAAGTCGCGGGCCCGCAAGCTCGTCTCGGCACTGAGATTGCGCGCCATCCCGCGCAGCGTGCTAACGCTGCCACTGGGGGGCGTCAGCACGCTCTATCAGGGCGTTCTGGTGAATCGCGGCGAGCAAGAGGAGTTGGAGCAGCGCATGGCGAATACATGTTCGATGGATAGGGATTTCGTCGCGGTTGACGTTACCCGCACCGATCCGCCGAGGCCTTCTTCCGTGGAGCCGACAATCCATCCTGAGGAGATCCTGGTGGCGAGTGCGCCGGGCCGGTCTCGCTGGTTCCATGAAGTCTCCGATATTTTCATGGCGAATCCCTTGCGGGGGCAGGAGCAGATTACTGTCTACCTCCCGCTCCACGGGAAGACGAGGGGAGACAGAAACGCTGTGCGTAGGCGTTTGCGACCCCTCGTGCGTGACGCAATCAACCAGCGCGAAAGGGAAGGGAGCCAATGAACGCTGAACACATCGTACTAGGAATAGTCGATGCCTGCGACGGGCGACTCGAGGGCAGGACATACCTGCAGAAGATGGGCTCCTTCGTGTCAAAGGCTCTGGCGACGCTGATCGGGTACCGACCGCACTACTACGGGCCTTACAGCCGCCTTGTCGCGGCCGAGATCGACAGCGCTGTTGCCAGGGGCATTGTCTCGGAATCCCGCCAGGAGCTGCGATCGTCCTCGCTCCCAGCCGACCAGTTCGAGCACGTCCGCTACACATACGAACTAACCGATGCCGGTCGCGAGTACATCAACGCTCTGAAGCGCCGGGATGACGAGGACTTCAGCCGGGTGGCCAGGATTGTCCACCGCATTCGCGAGACGGGCGCCGACTATCGCCAGCTCTCGTGCGCCGCGAAGGTGGACCATCTACTGGCAGTGGCCGGAGGGAAGATCACTCGCAGGCGCGCAAAAGCGGAGGCGCGAGAGCTGGGGTGGCACTTGTCCGACGGGGACATCGAGACCGCGGTGGACGTCCTGGAGGAGTTAGGGATCGCCAAGCGGACAGCCAACAGGCGAACACGCCGCAAGTCACGGTGAAAGCGCCCGACGAGCGCTCAACGCCTCAGTGCAGCGCGCTGGGGCAGCGGGTGGCGGAGCTCGTCAACAAGCTCGCGTAGCGGGAATCCGCTCGGTCCTGCCTCTGAGACGGACGCCCCTCACTACTGATCGGTGGACGCCGCGTCGTCGGAGCCGCCGTCGGAGGCTTTCGACGGACCCTTGTCGAGCGCCTCGTAATAGCGTCTGACCTCGAATTCGTAGCGGCGCGGTACCCTCTCCTTGGCGAGGGCCTCCTCCGCGTCCTCGCGGTACATGGGCACCACTTCGTAGTAGTCGGACAGGGCGGGCACCTTCGCCGGTCCGGAGCGAATTGGATCCACGATCGTTTCGCCGGGCTGTGTCTTCGAAGGCGACATGGTGTCTTCGTGCGTGACAGAGCCCTTGAGCGGCTCAAATGGCTCGGGGGAAATCGGGCCCTTCGGTCCGTACGGGCCACTCGCGGCCGGCCCGGGCTTGGTTCCACCGCCACCTGGGCCACCGCCTGGGCCGCCCTTGCCGCCGGATTGGCCAGCACCTTGCGGGGCGAGACCCGTCCCGCCGCAGCCTTGTCACCCGCCGCCGGCGCATTCGGGGCACTGCTGGTCGGCCTGGGCGATCATCTGCTGCGCCTGCTTCATGGCCTCCTCCATCTGGCGCAGCGCCTCTTCGTCCGCCTGGTAGTTGGCCAGCTCCTGCGCCGCCTCCGCTGAGTCCGCCAGTTTCTCCGCGGCCGCCTTGAGGTCGGAGCTGCTCAGTGATTTCCCCGCCTGCAGGAGCGACTTGGCCACTCCCGCCAGCGGCTTGACCCCGAGCGCCGCAGCCATGGCCGCCAGGTCGCGCTGAAGCTTCTCCTGCTCCTCTGGCGGCAGATCGCCTTGCTTCAGCTTGGCGGCCATGTCGGCCAGCTTCGCGGCGACCTCGGCGAACTTCTTGTCGGCGAGTTTGCCGGCCAGTTCCTTCCCATGTTTGGACTCCAGCACGATGTTCTGCAGGTCGCCGAGTGCCCGATCCAGCGACGGCGGGGTGTTCTTGCGAGCCAGCTCCTGCTGCTGCCGCCGGATCTCCTCGGTCAGCTTTCGCGTCTTGAGCAGGGCTTGCTTCTTCGAGAGCCTCGCCCGCTCCAGCTCTCGCGCCAGCTTTGCGGCCTTCTCAGCCATCTCCTTGCTGCTCTCGAGGTCCTGGCGCTCGGCCTCCCGCTCGATCTGCTTGGCTACCTTCTTGATCGCGGCGCCCTGCTGCTTCATGCTCTCGCGCACCGCAACATCGCCGGTGGACATGAACAGGTGCATCTGGGGGAGAAGGGCGAGGGCGGCAAATGCGGCGCCGGCTGCGCAGAAGTACCGCACATCCCGCGGCACCCGATACGGGTAGACGCGGCCCGGCTCTATGGCATCGGCGGCCTCCCCGGCATCCGCCATCAGCTCCGGCACCAGGCCCGCACGATCCGGCTTGCCCATGAAGCACATGCCGCTGCTGAGCCGCTCACGCAGCCGCAACCGCTTGTCCGTGAGCGCGGCAGCGTGTGCCGGCGTGATGCGCAGGATCAGCCCCCACAGGAGGCCGGTCAGCACGCCGAGCCCGATGAGGGCAGCGGCCCAGACGTACACCAGCTCGAAGAAGTTGCCGAAGATGGGGTACACGGGCCGCGCCTTGTGGAGCAACATGAGCGGGACGCATACAACAGCGGCCACCGTGACGCAGCGCACAACGCGCGACTGCACGTAGAGGCCCTGCAGCCTCTTCGCAAGCGCTTCCACCTTTACGCGCAGCCTCTCCTCGTCTGACATGCGCTCTCACCGCCTCTTACAACGATTGACGCTCACCAGCCACCTTTGGTTCCGCTGCTCACTGCATTTCGGCCTCGCGCTCCAGGCGCCACCGGGCCCCAAAGAGCCCGGCAGCGGCGAGCCAGGCGCATACGATCCACACGATAGCGGCCCGGCCGACGAGGTCTGCGACGTTATGCGCACGCGGATCGACGTTGATGAGGCCGAGCGCCGCCATGAACTGCAGGCCGTGGCGCGATGCGAAGTAGGTGCCGAGCGTGACGGCGTACGCCCACGCCGTGGCGCTGGGTATGTTGGGACACATGGCGCTGAAGAACATGCCCGTGCAGGCGGCGAAGATGGCGCACAGCGGCACCGTGAGCCAGTACAGGCCGGCAGTGGTCCAATATTCCCAGAAGCGGCGAGTGGGGTCTAACGCGGATCCGATGATTGCAAAGAAAGACGATAGGCACAGGCACGGGACGATCGCCAGAACAACGGTGAGCAGCGCCGGCGCGAGCTTGCCAATGACGATGTGCCAGGAGGTTAGACGCGTAATCATCAGCATCTCCAGCGTTTTCTGCTGTCGCTCACCTGCCAGAGCTCCGGCAGTCAGCGCCGGCGTGACGAGCAGCGCCACCGCGGCGGCGATCACGTATCCCATGACGCACGCGATAACTGGATACGTCCTGTGCAAATAATCGCGCTCGATAAACCCGAAAGCGGCCGCGATGAGCATGAGCGCCACAGCCGCCCCGACGGCAATGGCGGGCAGTATCCACAGTCGCCCCCGATGCCATCGCAAGCGCATCTCCTTGTCGAACACCGGGTTCTCCCGCGTGAAGTGCGTCAGCCAGTTGGCCAATGGTCGATCGCCCTTCGCCTATCAGCGTCCGTACGGCGGGCCCGGAACGGTCCCCGGCGGCGGCACCGGTGTCTGTCGGGCCCACGCACGAGCTTGTCGCACGCCTGTCGCGACCAGCGCCAGAAGCATGAACACGATAGTCATGGCGCCCAGGGCAACGAGTGTGACGCCGTAAAACGGCATAACCCCTTCAAAGAGCAGATTGCCCTGGAACGCTTTGCCGATGGTGTCAGGCATCGCGACATCGTACAGCGCCACGAAGGGATTGAGATAGATGAGATTCGTAATCCAGGGGTAGTCTATCGCCTGACTCCTGGACATCCGCGCAGTGGCCCACATGGCACTCGCCCACGGGGGAACGGCAAGCAGGATCAATATGAGCCCGTATGCCGTCCCGGCCGCCGCTGGGCGCTTCCCGAACAGCGCCGAGAGCGCCCACGTCAACCCAATGCAACACAGCATCGTCACGGCGCCTATCGCGAGCAGGGCGGACACACGCGCCCAATCGGGCGACGAGACGCTCATGCCTCCAAGGCCGAAGCCAAGCAACATGAGCGGCACGGCAGCCACCATGACGAGGGCCAGGTACAAGGCACTGTTCAGCGGGCCTGGCCGAAGAATGCGGAGCGGATTGAGAGCATCGCGGAGTCGGCCCCGCGCAGCGCGACCCACTCCGCCGAGTCCATCGCCGCTGCACATCATGGGGCACAGTGCGCCGATGCCGGCCATGAGCACGCCCACGTAGGCTGCGGCGCTGCCGTAGAGCTGCAGTGCGGGTCCGGAAATGCCCAGCGATCCGCCGATGGGTGGCATAATGGCCCAGACCCACCCCATGGCCAAGAACGCCGTCAGCAGCAAGAGCAGCGCCAGCAGCAGGCGGGAGCGCCAGGGATCTCGCTCTCGGAAATGGGTTGAAAGTCGGTCCACGGCCATAGTGATCAAGAGCAGGCTGCCGAGAATGCCGATCGCACCGCCGGTAAGCCACGCCGGCACTGAAGCGGAAAAGGCGAAGAAGCCCGCCGGGTCGCTGCCGTAGAAGATGGCCATGAAGGGGTTCAGACAGACAAAGGGCGTCACGGTGGCGGCTGGAGGAATGCTGGACGGAGCCCCGGCTATCGCCGTGCCTACCAGGTACACAAAGACGAAGGTGAAGGTCAGCACGGTGGCCGGAACCGTCCTCGTGACGAGCGTTGAGCTCAGAATGCCCATGGCGCCAACGATAAAGGCACAAAACGCCAGGGCGATGTATGAGGAGAGCACCTCATGTGGCGAAACTCCACCGAGCAGGAAGCATACACTCACGAGCGGCAGCGACGTCAGAAGTAGCAGAAGGGTGAATGAGGTGGAGGATGCGAGTCGGCCCCACACGATGGCGCTCGGGCTCAGACGGGTCACAACGAGCATGTCGAAGGTCCGCCGCTCGTGCTCGATGGTGATCGCGCCGGCAGTGAACGCCGGCACGAAGAGGAGGACGATGCCCGCCTGCGTCACAAAGAGGCCCTTATAGAAGGCCTGGCTGATCTCCTTGGCTCTGCCCGGAGACGCACTCGCCGGCCTCCATGGCGCGTTCTGCATGCCGTAATACACGCATGCCAGCACGACAGCGATGATGGAAAGATAGATGGCGAGGATAACGTACGCACGGGCCCCGCGCATGCGGGTGCGCAGGTCCAGGACAAGCACAGGATTCTCAAATGCCGCTCTCAAACTGTAGCGCAAGCCGTCTCGGCCTTCCGATCGCTATGCGGGCATCCACGGCGGTGGCATGAGTTGGTGAGCAAAGCGGCGGGGACGCTCGCCTACACGCCATCCGCTGTGGCGATGGCCCGAGCCCCCTTGCATCCCCCGGTCACGCAAGCAGCTACGACACGATGCCGCGGGTCATTTTCATGAAGATGTCCTCGAGGTCAGCTTCCTCCTCGGAGAAGGACGTCACCGATAGGCCCGCACCCACCAGGCGCTGCAGCAATTCGCTTATCTGGTCCCGCTCGCCGACATATTCGACCAGCAGCGTGTTGTCCTGCTCCACCACACGCACGTTCCCGACGTGCGGGATGGGTGCAAGGACCTGGCGCGCCCGCTCCGCATCGGCGACCACCTTGATGACGATGGTGATGTGTCCGGAGATCTGCTGCAGGATCTCCTGCACGTCGCCGCTGACCACCAGTTGCCCGTTCTCGATGATCCCTATCTTGTTGCAGAAGTCCGAGAGCTCCGCGAGGATATGGGACGAGATGAAGATGGTCTTTCCCATGGAGCGCAGCTCTTTGAGCAGCTCGCGTATCTCGATGCGCGCGCGGGGGTCCAGGCCGGACGCCGGCTCGTCGAGCAGCAGTAGCTTCGGATCGTGCACCAGGGTCTTGGCCAGACACAGGCGCTGCTTCATCCCCCGCGACAGCTCCTCAACGTAGGCGTCGCGCTTCCCCCCCAGGTCCGTTAGAGCCAGCACGTCCTCGATTATCTGCGGCCGGCGACTCCGCTCGATCCGGTACGCCGCGGCGAAGAAGTCGAGGTACTCCCACACCTTGACGTCGTCGTACACGCCGAAGAAGTCCGGCATGTAGCCCATGAGTCCCCGCACCTCTTCCTGCTGTGTCCGGATGTCGTGCCCGTCGATGTACGCCGTGCCGGCCGTAGGCTTCAGCAGCGTCGCCAGCATCTTTATGGTCGTCGTCTTGCCGGCGCCGTTGGGGCCGATGAAGCCGAAGATGTCGCCCTCCTCGAGCTGCAGGGATAGATTCCACACGGCCGTCACATTGCGGAATTGCTTCGAAAGGCCCTGCATCTCGAGTATCATATTGCCCACCCCTTCTGTGCAAGCCCGCCCGAGGCGGGCAAACCCTATTGACGGTATCTGAGCAGCAGTATCGAGGCCCCCAGCAGCACGGGCGCGGCCAGCGCCTGGAAGCTCATGGTCACCACCCAGAGCGGCACGGCACCGAACACGCTCCACGTGCTGGTCTCCGCTTCTGGCAAAACGATGGACAGGATCCCCATGATGGGGTTCACATAGCTGAGAACGGGGCCGTCCACGCTGTACCGCGTGAACTGGGAAATGAGGCCGTCCATCACCGTCACGACGATGCACAGGAGCGCCACCGTGCCGTAGGCCGCCGCCGTTGCCTGCAGCGTGCGCCGAAACACGCACGACCAGAATAGCCCCGCCAGTCCGAAGAAGACGCCCGTGGTCCCGATAAGCACATATGCCGCTATCAACTCGTCCGGTGACACGCCACCAAACAGGAAGCAGACGCTCAGCACTGGCACCGAGGAAATGATGAGCAGGCCAATGTAGCCCAGGGCGGACCCGAGCTTGCCCAACAGGATGCTCCGCGCTTTCAGGTTGGTCACCAGCAGCATATCGAGACTGCGCTGCTCGCGCTCACCCGTGATGGCGCCGGAAGTGAAGGCGGGCGCCAAGAGACACACCATACCCGCCTGCAGGACGGAGATACCAATGAAGAGCGCATGTCCGAATTCCGCCGCCATGGCCGGGTTCGCGCCTGCGCCGGACCCGCCGGCCCACTCCAACCGGAAGAACGCATACATGACGCCGCTGACAGCGATGATGAGAGTGACATAGACGAATTGGATGACTGCCCCCCGCGCGCCCCGCATCCGACTGCGCATCTCTTTTGTCAGGACAGGATTCTCCGGCATCCGCCTGATCCCCGAGCACTGCCTTACCGCCGTCTGCCCTGCACCTCGACACCCAGCGTGGCTATCCTCGCCTCATCGCCACCACCGACATTCGCCACTCTCAGACGGACGGTGCCCTCGGGGAGCCGTAGGAAGGATTGTGGCTCGGGCACCTCGGCGGTCTTCTTGCCGGATTTGAGGTCAAGAGCCTGCCACTGCGACCGGGGCTCATGCCAGGCGTACAGGCGTACTTTACCACCCTTGCGCGCACAATGCACCGTCATACTATCAGCGATGACGTCCCTGCCGCTGATGGGGAGGCGGACGTCGGCTTCGAACCACCCGCTGGCGAGTTGTATCGTGCCGTCCTCCTCGTAGCTGACGTTGGCGTTCGGTGCCGCACGTCGTATCGTAGCTCGTGTCAGGGAGGCGGCTATGTCGAAGGTCGAGCCCGTAACGCGGATGGGCATCCGCAGGGCCAGGACGGCGGCGTGGGCCTCATCGTCGCTGCCGGGCTTGAGGCTGATGATGTCGCGGCGGGCGTCGGCGATCCACCCCACCACCAGCAACTCGTCCGCAGGCGTGCGCCCCAGGAGTTGCTGGCCGGCCCCGAGGAGCGCATTGGCCGCCTGGGTCTTGATCTCCCGCTGCACGGCGCTCTCGGCGCCGGTCACTCCCCCGCCCAGGAGCAACTGTTTGCCCTGCCGTCCCGGGTCACCTTTGGTCAGATCGCTGAGCAGTACGGTGAAGCGTGCGGAGCCTTGTGAGGGCACGTCGCCAATGATGGCGCTCGACGGCCCTCGGACGACGCAACAGCGTTGCAGCGCGTACGGCGTGTTATTCCTGATACGCCCTTCTATCGTGCCGTCGGGAGTGAGGTGGGCTTCGGCAACGATGCCCTTGCCCAGATCGAGCAGCCCCTGAGAGTGCAGGACCTTCATATCCCACATGTCCACGTGCAGCGCGGGAGCGGCGACAGTGTCCTTCTCGACGACGAAGAGGCGACTGGGGGCCGCAGCGTTGGGATTCGCGACGACCTCCGTCAGCGTGGCATGCCGATCTTTCATCGCCGCCTGGTACCGGGTCCTGCTCGGAGAGAAGATGCCGATGAAGTCGTCCACGACGGCAGTGCCGGCGCCCGGGCGCGCCTGCACCACGGCCGCCTGCGTGACCAGCACCTTGCCGCCCTTCACACTTCGCCCGACCATGTATGCGCCGATGCTGAATACGATAACGATGACGGGCGTGGTGATCCAGGACAGCTCCCGCTTGTCCAGGGCCTTGAGTACGAAGTAGTTGATGGGCACGAGAAACAGCACGTACAACACCAGGAAGGCCCCGACGAAGGCGAACGATGGGACCTCCATCTGCGGTATCCACCGCACGGCGTCGGCGAGCGTCCGCGCCCCAGAGCTTGGCTGTCCGTACACCGTCATGCTGCCCCACGGATCGGCATCGGCGGTCCAGGCATTCTCGGCAAGGCGCCAGGTCGTGGGTGGGGCGGTGAGAATCTCACGCCACAGCTCCGTCATGCCCTCCGCCCAACTGCGAGCCGGCTGTCGGTTGACGTCAAAGGCGAGGAAGTACACTCGGCCCAGATCATAGCGGCCCTCCACAACCAGCGGCACACCGTCTTGGCTCGCCAGCACAGTGCCCGAACGCCGCACTGCCCGCGCCACCAGCACGGGCCCCGAAGGAGGTGTCGCGATCCCGTATCGCCGAGCCAGGCCGCCCAGGCTCGAAATCGTCCCCTCCCTCTGGAGAGTCACGGGGAGCATCTTCTCCACAAAGGATCCCTTGAGGCTCTGCACGCTGCCCCCGGCGCTCACCACGAGCGTGCCCCCCGAGGCCACCCACCTCCTCAGCGCATCGATCTCCTCTGAACTGACTCGTTTGGGCTGGAAGCCTGGCAGAACGACGGCATCCACGCTGTGGTAAGCTTGGACGCGCGTCGGCAGACCGCCGGTACCCGCGATTGACGCCTGATCCGTAGCGTGCAGAGCCACAGCTACCGTGCCCACGGCCGGTGTGGTCGCTGCCACCTGGAGCTGCCCGGAAGCACCCGCTGCGGGGCGTGCACGCGGCTGCACGGAGGATACTCTGAGGCCGGCGAGCGCGATCGGGCTGGAGGGACGAACCCCGATCAGCACAACGATTCTGTCCTCGCGGGGATGTGAACGAATGGGCACCTTGCGATCGAGCGGCCGGCGGCCCTGCAGCCGCAGGCGGACCCGCACGTTCCCCGCGAGCCCTTCGTTGAGGATGTGGAGCGTGTAGGCGAGCCGGGAGCCACGCGGCAGATCCACGGGCGTGCTGAATGTGGTGTGTCGCCCGTTGCCCTCGGTGGTGACCTCGAGGCTGCCTCGGACGCGGGGGCCCGTATTGCTGATTACGGCCGTCACCGGAAACCAGCGGCCTTCTTTGACGTGCCCGTCGAACGCCGGCACCACCGACATGTCGATGGTAGGCTGCCCGAACGCCGCGTTGGCCCAGATCGCCGACGCAACCAGCAGCCCGGCAGCGCCTGCCCACTTCAGCCTCGCTCTCAAAGCTCACACCCCTTGTGGATTCGTGTGCACCAGCCCGGGCACGCTTGCGCGCCTCTGGCGCGATGCCCGGCTTTCGTTCGTGGTCTGGTCGGTCCCCCATGGGCGGGCCGGCTACATGAGCGTGCCACGCAGCCCGTTACACAATACGCTGTCCGGTACTCGTTGGTTGCGCCCTGAGGATAGGCCCCCGTGCACGCGCTGCCGTTGACCCCGGGGGCCCCGATCGGCTCCGGCTGCTGTTGGCTGACCCCCCGCCGCTCGTGCGCCGGGTGGCAGCCGCTCAATCCCCACTGTGGCGTGCGAGGATATCGTCAGGTATGTCGAAGTTGGCGTAGATCCGCTGGACGTCGTCGTGCTCTTCCAGTTCCTCCATCAGGCGCAGGACACGCTCGGCATCGTCTCCGTCCACCTGCGTGAGAGTCTGCGGGACCATCGTCACTTGGGCGCTCATCGGTGTCAGCCCGAGCGATTCGATGCGGGCGCGCAGCTCCTGCAGCGCACTCGGCTCGCAGGTCAACTCAAACGTGCCATCCTGTTCCTGGATGTCCTCCGCATCTGCTTCAAGAGCCGCTTCGATCAACTGTTCCTCGTCAACGCCCTCTTTGTCGAGGATGATGGCCCCCTTCTGCTGGAACATCCACGCGACACATCCGGCCTCGCCGAGCGAGCCGCCGCACTTGCGCATGATGTTGCGCAGTTCAGCCACGGCCCGGTTCGAATTGTCAGTGAGCACGTGCAGCATCACAGCCACCCCCGCCGGGCCGTACCCCTCGTAGGTGGCCTCTTCGTAGGCAATACCCTCCAGTTCGCCCGTTCCCCGCTTGATCGCCTTGTCGATGGTGTCTGCCGGCATACTGGCGTCGCGGGCTGCCTGAATGGCATTTCGCAGCCGAACGTTCAGGTCGGGATTGCCGCCGCCCTCGCGCGCCGCCACGATGAGCTCTCGCGACAGCCTGCTGAAGGTCTTGCTCCGCTGGGCGTCTTGGCGTCCCTTACGGAGCCGGATGTTGTGCCACTTGGAATGTCCCGACATGGCATCCTGCCCTCTTTCCGTACGGGGTGGCCCCGGCTCTGCTGGCGTCAGCACTCTATAATGCTAAGGACGGCGTGCAGGGGGCGTGAGTTCCCGTCAATGCTTGGGGGCAGCCGCGCAAGCACTGCTGCGTAGGCCCTTTGTGCGCTCCGGAGCGGATGCTCGCGAGTGCCTTCGGCATCCTGGGGCGACAAAACACAAGCACCGGGCGCGCTGCCCGGCGCTCTGCCTATCGCCTCATTTGGGTGCCGTGATCTCTTCTCGGTGCAGCCCCCGGCGTCGGCGGTGAGACGAACAAGGCGCCCCCGTGTCCCTGCGGGTGCCGGCTACCTCCTGCGCAGGAATGCCGGAATGTCAATGTCATCTTCGTCGTAGGTGGGCAGCGGGGCGCGCGGTGCGACCGGCTTCTCCTCCTCTTCATCGGCCTCCTCAGCCTTCTTCTGCCCCTCCTCCGCAGTCTTCTCTTTTTCCGCCCGCTCCGTGGCTGCCTGGCGCTCCGCATCGAAACCCGTCGCCAACACGGTGATGCGAACATCGCCTTCGGCCGTGTCGTCGATTACGGAGCCGACTACCAGGTCGGCCTGCCCCACATCGGTGGCAGCCGCCTCGTTGATGACCTCCATCGCCAATCGGAGCTCTTCGAGGAGGAAGTCGCGCCCGTGGGTGACGTTCACGAGCACCCTGCGGGCGCCCTCAATTGACGTCTCCAGAAGTGGGCTGGCAATGGCTTCTTGCGCCGCGTCGTGGGCTCGATGCTCCCCCGATGCGTGCCCAATGCCCATGAGGGCCGTGCCCGCGTTCTCCATGACTGCGCGGACATCGGCGAAGTCGAGGTTGATGAGGCCCGGGACCACGATGACCTCGGATATTCCCTGCACGCCCTGCTGCAGTATGGTGTCGGCGAAGGCGAAAGCTTCGACAACGGAGAGCTGTTTTTCGGTGAGCGCGAGCAGCCGGTCGTTGGGGATGACGATGAGCGTGTCGCACGCGTCTTTGAGTTCCTTGCAGCCGCCCTGAGCCACCGAGTCGCGATGTGGCCCCTCGAAGCTGAACGGCTTGGTCACGACGCCAATGGTGAGCGCTCCGCTCTCTCGTGCGACGCTCGCAATAACAGGACTCGCGCCGGTCCCGGTGCCGCCGCCCATCCCCGCAGTGATGAACACCATGTCGGCGCCGTCCAGGGCCATCATCAGCTCCTGTCGGCCGGCCTCCGCCGCCTGGCGGCCGATTTCCGGGTCACCTCCTGCGCCCAGACCTTTAGTCAGCTCCTCCCCAATCTGTATCTTAGTGTCTGCCGCAGACAGATCAAGTACCTGTCGGTCGGTGTTGACGGCCAGATACTGCACGCCGACCAGCCCAACCTCGATCATACGGTTGACGGCGTTCGCGCCTCCACCACCAACTCCCGCAACGCGAATCTTGGCATATTCCTCCACTTCAGGCTTCAGCATTGGGGGCGCCTCCCCCTCGGGGTTGGGCGGCTCCGTGACGAGCCACCACGTCGCGGCGAATTATAGCTTCGCCCCTTCAGCATTGTCAAGCACGACGCAAATACCCCCCCGCTGCCCCGAATCCGTGACTCGACCCGGGACTTGTTGATGCGCCGGTTCGTCTCGCCGATCTGCTTATCCTCTTTCTCCATCTATTTGTTTCCGCGCGTTGGGCGGGGTTCCTCCCTGCTGTTTCCCCACATCCTGTTCCACGTCATGTCAGCCTTTGTCCACATCTTCGTCCTCAGCGGGAAGCGATCCGGCCCTCACCCGGGCGGCGCGCAGCAATCGATCGCGAAACTTGTAGCCCCGCGTCACCTCTTCAACGACCTTGCCCTGAAGGTCCGGGCCGGCATCCAAACGCTCGACCGCTTCGTGCACAGAGGGGTCGAAGTCGGTGCCCGGCTCTGCAGCGATGGACTGCACGCCGTAGGAACTCAGTAGCTCTTCGAACTGCTGAAGCATGATCCGAACCCCGGCGAGAACGACTTCGGCATCAGCATCCTCCGGGCTCGTCCGGACTGCGAGCCGGAAGTTGTCCAGCAGGGGCAGCAGATCGCGCAGCAGCTCTTCGTTGGCGAACTGCATGCGGTCCGCCAGCTCCCGCTGCATGCGACGCTTGTAGTTGTGCAGGTCGGCCACGGAGTAGAGATATTTCTTCTCGGTCTCCTCCAGCGCCTTCCGGGCGTCGGCGAGTTGCTGCTCCAGGGATGGCACTTCGGCTTCCGCACTCTCCTCAGCGGCTTCCTGCTGGCTCTCGTCCGGGCCTCCGGCTTCTACCTCCTGGGCCTGCTTGGACTGCTGCGCCCCGTCGTCGTCGGCGCTTTTCGCCCTCGCCCCTGAGCGCCTCCGTGACCGGCTTTTCGCTCGCTTTTGCGCCATGATCTGGCCTCCATTCGAGGCGGTGTCGAGGGTTCGCTATACATGACTGGCCGGTGTTGTGGTTTCGGTCAGGCTTTCTGACTTGGCTGTGGGGTGGACAATCTTGAGGCAAACATGGCTGAGACCCGGTCTCAGCCATGCGGTGTGTACACGTATGGTTGGCTGCAGGGACCACTCGCACCTAGCCATTTACCATTCGCGTGACACTTTCGGCCAACTGCTCCGCGACGTGCGCAACGGCCGGGATAGCGTTATCGTAATCCATCCGGCGTGGCGCAACCACCCCGATTGTCCCCACGATGCCGGCGCCACTGGCGTAGGTTGTGGAGATGACGGTGCAGTCCCGAACATCGTCAAGCGCGTTCTCCGACCCAATGGTCACCTTCACCGTGTTGGACGCCTCTGCCGGCGCAAAGATCGTGCGCAACACCTCGTGGCTTTGGAACATCTCCATCAGCGACGACACTTTGTCCAGGTCGGCGAACTCGGGCTCTTTGAGGATGTACAGCATGCCGTCGATATAGACGCTCTGCTCCTGTGCCGCCGCAAGGCTGTCCTTGATGAGCTTCAGCACGGCCGCGGGCACCTTCAAATGTCCGAGTTCGCGGCACAGCTCGCGCATCTCCAGGCGACTGACCGCGGATGCATTGGCCCCCTTGAGCCGTGCGTTCAGAAGGTTGCTGATTTCACGCAACTGCGCTGCGCTCACCTTGTACGAGCTTGGCAGCAGACGATGCTGCACGTCCCCCGTGCTTGTGACGACGACCACCAGCAAGTGGTGTGCGTCCACCGCGGACGCACTGATATGGCGGAACTGCCACGTGTGCGTCTCCGGCGGCACGACCACGGCCGGATGCTTTAGCATCCGGCTTAGAAGCTGCGAGGTCGCCGCGAGGATGCTGCTCACCTCGTCCCCCGATCGACTATACCATCCGTGCACCCAGGAGCGCACGCGTCGGGGGACGGTGCGCGGCCGCATGATCCGGTCAACGTAGAAGCGGTATCCCTCGTCCGAGGGCACCCGGCCGGCGGACGTGTGGGGCTGCTCGAGCAACCCGGCCTCCTCAAGCTTTGCCATCTCGTTGCGAACGGTGGCCGAGCTGACATTCAGACCGCGTGCGCCCACGATCACCTCGCTGCCCACCGGCTGCGCGGTACGCAGGTGCTCGAGGACGATTGCCGCGAGAATCCGGCGTTTGCGCGCATCAAGCATCACAGACATCACAGGCCCCTTTGCCCCATCACCCAGCTAACATAACACCTCTATTTTCCGTCTGTCAAGCGATGGGACGGACTGGGTCCAAGCAGGCTCTCGGCTCATTTGGGCGAAACATCGGAGCCGGGAGAACGGTCAAATGAGCTGGCGGGGGATCATCCGACACACCGGAGCCTGCACGATGCTAAGGTACAGAGGCCGAATCGCTGCCGCCGTCGCCGCAACCATCGCCGCATTCATCGGGGCAGTGTGCGCCCCTTGCGGAGCTCAGCAGTCCGCCACGATCGAAACAGCGCTCGCCAAGCTCCACAGCAGCGACCACGCAGTACGCAGCGAGGGGCAACGGACGCTGACTGCCGTGGGCAGGCCCGCTATCGCGGACCTCATGAGAACGCTGGCGGACGAAGAGAGCCGAGTGCGGCAGGCGGCGGCCGGGGCCCTCGTGGGCATCGGGAGGCCGGCCGTCAGGCCGCTGTTGCGGGGTCTGGAAAACGGGAGTGTGAATTGCCGCCGCGGCTCGGCGCGTGCGCTGGTGATCATGCTCTGCGGATCGCATTCCGCCCCGAGCTCAACGGACGCGGCGGATGCGCTCTTCCGACTGGCGCAGAGGGGAACGGCATCCGTTCGCCAGAGGGCAATTAGCATCCTGGGCCAGGCTGCTGCAGCGCCCCAATGGTGTTCGCCAAGCGTATGGGCGAAGGCGCGCGATGCCCTCCTGGGGGCTCTCGATGATGATGACGTGGATGTCCGGTGGCATGCCGCGCACGCCCTGGGCAAAACGTCCGTGGCAGGCCCGCGCCCACAGCACGAGCGCGTTGCCCAAGAGCTCCAGTTGCTCCTGACCAGCCCCAGCCCAAAACTTCGCGGTGCGGCCGCGTGGGCGCTGCACCGGGCGGATGCCACCGCGGGCAGCATGGACCTGGACGCAGAGGCCACCGTGTCGTGTCTGGCGCTGTCGCTGTCGGAGGGCTCCCTCGACATCACGCCGGCGGCGAGTGAGCAGATAGCGAAGCGGGGCGCGGCGATAGCTGAAGCAATCCTGGCGCTACTGGCCGACGACGTGGCCTGGGAGGATGCACGGACGTCTATTGCCGCCCTACGCAGCATTGGGCCCGCCGCCCGAGACCCGCTGCTGGCGGCGCTGAACAGCCCGGATGCCGCGATCCGAGAGGTTGGCGCCGCGGCGCTCTCGGAGGCTGCTGCCCGTGCCGACACCGACGTCGTCGAGGCGCTGCGCGCGGCCCTGAGTGCGGAGGATGGGAGCGTCCGGCTCGCCGCAGCCACTACCATTGGCGCTGCGATGGGTGAACTGACGCCCCTCGTGCGACTCTTGGGAGATCGCTACGACTACGTCCGCGCGGGCGCTGCCGAGGCGCTGGTGGAGCAGGGCCGGGCGGCCGTTGGCGCGCTTGTGGGCGCGCTCTCCGAGGCGAATCCTCGCACGCGTAGGCTGGCAGCACTCGCCTTGGGCCGCATCGGCGAGGAGCGCGCTGTGCGTCCGCTGATGAAGCTCATGGGTGACCCCGACGTCACGGTGCGGACCGGGGCTGTGGCGGCGCTTGGTCGAATCAAGAGCACGAGTGCCGTGGATGCGCTCATCGGAGCGCTGCAGGATGCGGATCTTGAGGTGCGCAGGCAGGCCGCCGTTGCCTTGGGAGCCATCGGGGACGCGCGTGCCGTTGAGCCGCTCATTGACGCCCTGCGCGATCCGGTCCCGGGCGTGCGCACCGCGGCCGTGCACGCTCTCGGCGCCGTCGGCTCGCCGGGCGCCATGGAAGCGCTCCTCATGGCGATGCACCGGGAGAGCGGGATCTGCGACCCGCTCGATGCCGCCGAGGCGCTCGGGCAGATGGGCGCAGCCGCAGTACGGCCTCTGATGCCTCTGCTGCGCGATGAGGACGCGGTGGTGCGCCTGGCGGCAATTCACGCTCTCGGCGCCACCGGTGCGGTGCAGGGAGCGAGCGCCTTGGTGGCGCTGCTTGGCGACACTGATCCAAGGATATGCGCGGCGGCGGGGACTGCGCTGCTCCAATTTCGGGGAACGCCAGATGAAGCTGAGGCCGTTCGTGCGTTGACTGGCGGCTTGAGCGCCGAAAGCGGTCACGTTCGGGCGCGAAGCGCGGCACTACTGGGACAAATGGGCAACCCCGATGCTGCGGCCGCGCTTGCCAGAGCTCTGCGCGATAGCCTGCCCGCCGTTCGCGCCGGGGCTGCCAGAGCACTGGGCGACCTGCGGGCCGTCGATGCCGTAGCCGACCTGGCGGCGGCGCTCGAGGATGATAGTTACGACGTCCGGCGGGCGGCCGCCGTCACCCTGCAGCGCATCCGCACGCCGGCAGCGTTGGGCGCTCTGCGAAACGCCGCCGGCCCTCCGGCGACATAGGCAGTTCGTCACCTCATAGCCGCGCATCGAGGCATTGGCGCCGCCGCTCTTTTCTTGGGTTGACTCGTTGTGTAGTCCTGGCCTCCCGTTGCCCTGCCTCCGGCGGCGCACGTTGGCCCCCTTCTGGGAGGTTCGCCTCGCGCTGCTGGGACGTGCATCAACGCCGGCGTCGGGCCACGCAACGCCGTCTGCTCTGGAATAGCCTGGGCGGCGGTGGCGCTTGAGGGAACACAGTAGCGCCGTGGGAGCTCGAAGATCCGAGAGGAGGGGTATCGCATGAGGTCCTTGCGCGTGTATAGGAGTTGGTGGCTCGTCCCCATGCTGGCGGTCGCGACCGGGGCGGTGGTCCTGTCCCGCATCGGGGCAAGGGATGCAGAGCGAAGGAACGAAGAGGCGAAGTCGACTTCTGGGTCGGGAGCGGACGGGGCAGTTCTTCCCGCGGCCCTTGGACTGGAGCTCCGGTGCACCTTGACGGATATGCACCTGCGTGAAGCCACCTCGGTCGCATTCTCTCCGGATAGCAGGACGCTGGCAAGCGGCAGCAGAGACGGGTCCATCAGACTGTGGGACGCCGACACAGGAGCCTGCGTGCGAACGCTGATTGCGGGTGACGCCGCGGTCTGGTCAGTTGCCGTATCGCCGGATGGGAGGATGCTGGTCGGCGGGGATTCGGACGGCATTGTAAGGGTATGGGACCTCGCGACCGGCGCGTTGAGGAGCAGCTTGAGAGGCCATCGAGGTGGCGTGACCTCGGTTGCCGTGTCGCCGGACGGGACAACGCTGGCCTCCGGAAGCAGAGATCGCACCGTGCGGCTCTGGGATGCGCGCACAGGCGAGCCAACGCGAACCCTGACCGCCAAGCGGAACGTAGTGGCTGTTGCATTCACACCGGATGGGCAATGGCTGGCGTCCGGGGGAGTGGACGAGACGATCAGCCTCTGGCACGTTGAGACGGGGGAGCCGCTCAAGACCATTGACACGGAGAGCTGGATCACCTCCTTGGCTTTTTCTCCCCCGGCCGGAGCGACGCTGGCCGCGGGCACCAAGGCACTGCGTGACCGAAGGTACCACACCGAGGCAAGGCTGTGGGATGTGGAGACCGGCGAACTGATACACACACTGGCGGAGCGAGTGGGCGGAGCCATCTCGGTTGCTTTCTCCCCCGATGGGAGGACCTTGGCAACTGGCGGCGGTAGCGAAGTGCAGTTGTGGGATGTGGCGACGGCAGAGCTGAAGCGGACCATGACTGATGCCGGCAGTCCCATCGCGGCAGTGGCCTTTGGCCCCAATGGCAGGCACGTCGCAGGCTGCGGCGGATGGAGCAGAAGTGCGTTTGTCGCGCTATGGGATGCGCAGACGGGCGAGAAGCTGTGGACCATGCAGCGGGGAAAGCGGGAGTACCAGTCCAAGTGCCAGATTGCCGTCTCCCCCGACGGCGAGAAAGTGGCGAGTGCCAGGCGTGGGGAAGTGCGGATCTGGGACGTCGAGACGAGGACGCTCGGCACCACGCTCAGAGGCCACAGCGACCGGGTCACCTTCGTCGGCTTCGGCCGCGAGGGCACGACGCTGTGGAGCGCGGGCAACGACCGAACACTGAGGCAGTGGGACGTTCGTCGCGGAGCGCTCCTGCGTACACTGGAAGAGCCATTGTTGGCCGGAGTGCAGTCCATTTGTCTGTCGCCCGACGCAGGGACGGTGGTCATCGGCAGCGGCGCCCATGTAATGTCTCAGCCGCCCGTTGAGAAGCAGTATGGCCGCGTCACGCTGTTTGATCTCAGCACGGGGAAGAGCCGGACTTGGACCGGGCATCGCTACTTCGCGCACGATGTTGCGTTCTCGCCGGACGGCAGAACCGTGGTGAGCGGCGGCGACGAGGGCACGGTGAAGCTGTGGGACGCGGGGACGGGGAAACTGAAGCGCACGCTGGCAGCCGACGATGGCGGAGATCTGTCCGACGTGTATTCGGTGGCTTTCTCGCCTGACGGCGCCCTCGTGGCAGCGGGCACGGAGAGCGGCCTGGTGAGCGTCTGGGAGGCCGCAGCGGGGAGGCTGGTATGGACGGCGCAGGGACACGGCGAACGAGTCAACACGCTCTCGTTCTCCCGGGACGGCCGGACGCTGATCGGCGGCGGGTACGGCGGGACACTCCGAGTCTGGGACGCTGCGTCGGGAGCCGAGCTGCAGGCGGCGGCAGAGCGTATGGGTATCGTGTGGGATGTGGTCCCGTTCCCGCAGGGGGACATGGTTGCCAGCTACAGCGAGGATGGAGTGGTCCGGCTGTGGAGTGGGCAACCGACACTGCCCAGTCGTATACTGATGGGGCACGAGGGCCCGATCTCGGCCGTGGCGCTATCGCCTGACGGACAGGAGGTCGCGGGCGCCGGTCCGGGCGGAACGGTGACCGTGTGGGACGCCGATACGGGTGAAGAAAAACAGGCGCTGAGGGGACACGGCTGTCCTCTCCGCGCAGTGGCCTTCTCGCCCGACGGCAAATGGCTGGCAAGCGGAGGCACCAAGGACGGAGACGGCGAGACCCGCGATCGTGGGGAAGTGCTCGTCTGGGATACTGGCACCTGGGAATCAACGGCGCTGCTGCCTGAGAACGACGATGCTGCGAACGCGCTCGCATTCTCTCCCGACGGGAAGACACTGGCCGTCACGAGCGGCAGATGGGATCAGGGCAACCAAACGTGCGGTGTGACTCTCTGGGACTTCAGGACCGGCGCGAAGCTGGCAAGTCTCCACGGACACACCAGCCAGGTGAAATCCCTGGCCTTCGGGCCGGACGGGAGGATGCTGGTCACCGGAGGCCCGGATCCGCGTGTGATTGTGTGGGACCTGGAACGCGGCGAGCCGGCCGCAACGCTTCGCGGTCACAGTGGACTCGTGAATGCAGTCGCATTCTCCCCCGACGGGCGCACTGTCGCGAGTGGAGCCGGCACTATGTCCAACGTCGTCACGCGGATGGGCAGTGACGGAGAGGTCATCGTGTGGGATGCGCAGACTCGCGAGGGGAAGCACGTGCTGAAAGGCCATCGAGGAGGAGTATTGTCGGTGGCAACCTCCCCGGACGGCCAGACCCTGGCGAGCGGCGATAGGAGGGGCACAATAATGCTGTGGGATGCCCGAACCGGTGAGAGGACGCGAACGCTGCGCGGGCACAGGAGCGCCGTATACTCGCTCGCCTTCTCGGCTGACGGGATGACGCTGGCCAGCGGGAGCGAGGATCGAACGGTCCGGCTCTGGGAGCTCAAACCAAAGCCCCAATAGGCTGTCCCATCCATCGTCATCGTGGTGCTGCCTGTCCCTCGGCATGGGCGTCTGCACTGGGGCACTCTGCATTGGCTTCGGCCCCGGTCAGGCGGAGCCGGGGCCAGATGCCTGTGGCCATTTCGGAACGAGGGATCTCGAGGAGGTGGAACGATGCCACGGGTCCGACGAGGTCGTTGGTGGATCGTGATCGCCGTAGTGGCTCTGGCAGCCGTCGTTTGGAGCGCTGTGGCGACCGGAGCCAGAGAAGCGGAGCGGTGTGGCCTTGTGCGCTGACGGTGAGACGCCTTGGGAGAAGGCCGACGTTGAGCTCTGGTGGTATCGCAACACGCCGGAGGACAGCTTGCCCACCGCGCCGTTGCCTCGACGACCCCTCATCATCGTCGCTGGTGAGCGGCTTCACGTGGACGGCTACGGGATTGTCGCGTCCCTGGACGGCGGCCCGGTGCAGAACGTGCGCCTGGCGGTGCGGCCCAACAAGGAATAGAGCAGCAGAGGCTCAGTGCGAAGCAAGGGACGGTCACGTGCGTGTGCTTGCTCTCTCCCCGCCGTAGAGGTAAGCTGTGCCACGTATCACCTCCCCCGCGCTATGCCGGCGCTGCGAAGCTGCAGAAGACTCGGGCGTAGAGGCCCCCCCTTACGCCGGCACCTTGAGACATCCGCACCACCCGCCCTCCTCGTGCCCTTGTAGGGGTGTGTTCATGGCCTCGGACCGGTTGCACGCCTGCGTGTCACCTCGTGACTGTCGCTGGTGTCTTGATCCCCGCCAAGGCCGATGCCTATGCGACGGCGAAACTGCCGGCGCTGCAGATGCGTACGCCCATCGTTTCGAAAGGTGAGAACCACATGAAGATCGGGTACCGGACACCGGGCCTTCGAGACTACTCGTTCGAGCAGAAGCTGCAGCTCGCCAAGGACCTGGACCTGCAGGCCATCGAGGTGGCTGCGCGAGAGTTGGCGAGCGAGGACGACGCGAAGCGGCTTCGCCATCAGGCAGCCGATGCGGGCATCGCAGTCACTTCCGTTGCGGCCGACAGCAACATGTGCGATCCGGCGCTGCTGACCGAGGTGCGGGACAACATCGCCGGGGGCGTCCGACTGTGCCAGACTCTTGGCATCGACGTGCTGTTTTCGCGCACGCTCTGGCCACCCGAAGGCGTGCCACAGGAGGACACGTGGACGGCCTGCATCAACGCGACGAGGGAAGCCGTGCAGATATGTGCCGACGGCGGCGTGCGCTTCGCCCTGGAAGCCGACCCACCGTGCTTCGTGCAAGACCTCGAACGCGTCGAGAGGCTGCTGGACGGCGTCTCACATCCCAACATGTACATCAATTACGACCCGACGAACTACTACATCGGCGGCAGCGATCCGCTGCTGGCGATCGAGCGGCTTGGCCACTTGATGGTCAACGGCCACATCAAAGACGGGGTGTACCGGCAGGAGAAGAAGGGCGAGACGCCGATAGGGGAGGGCGATGTCAACTACGCCGAGATCTTCCGCAGCATGGGCGAGCACAACATCGACATCGCCATGAACATCGAGCACTGCAACACAGTCGAGCGCGTCACGTCGGCCGCGAAGTACGTTCACAGCGTGCTGGCGAGCATGTGATCCAGCCATCCGGGCCGAAGGGTGGCAGGCGCAGAGGCCCCGGGCGCCACGGGTCGCTGGTGGTCAACCCGTGCCACACTGCTGCGCCCGTTTGTGAAGGAGGCACAGGCCTTGGCCGATCAGCTCTTCTGGGGAGATCTGCACAACCACAATTCGGTCGGGCTGTTTCACTACTCGAAGGGGTCGTTAGAGCGTACGCTGCAGATTGCGCACAGTCATCTGGATTTCTGCGCCTTCACCGGGCACGCGCATTGGCACGACATGCCGGAGATGGTCGGGAACGCGCACGAGAAGTGGGCCGAGGGCTTCGCGCACCACACGCAGCAGTGGCCGCGCACCTGCGAGCTGATCGCTGAGGCGAACGATCCGCCGGATTTCGTGGCATTCCTCGGCTACGAGTGGCATTCGGCGCGGTTCGGCGATCGGAGCGTCATTTACCCGTACGACAACGGCGAGCTGTTCCACACGGACGACGTGCAGAAGCTCTACGAGCACGCGCGTCGCTCGGGGGCGCTTCTGATACCGCATCACATCGGCTACAAGGGCGGGCTGCCGGGGCGGGGGCTGAACTGGGAGCACTACGATGAGAGCCTCTCCCCGCTGGTGGAGATTTACAGCGAGCACGGCGGGGCCGAGCGAGACAGAGGCCCGTGGGCCTACCTCCGGCACAGCAACGGTCCGCGCACCACCTACCACACGATGCAGTACGGCCTGGAGCGAGGGTTTCACTTCGGCGTGATAGCCTCCACCGACGATCACTTCGGCTACCCCGGTGCGTACGGCGAGGGACTCGTCGGGGTCTACGCCGCGGAACGCACCCGAGAGGCGATCTGGGAGGCCCTCTGGACCCGCCGAGCATACGCGGTGACCGGCGACCGTATCGAGCTGTCGTTCACGGTCAACGGTGCGCCGATGGGGTCAATCCTGGCTGCCGAGCGAGACCGGCACATCGCGGTGGCCGTGCGTGGGTGGGACGAGGTGTGCGCCGTGGAGGTTCTGAGGAACAACCGCGTCATCCACCGCCACTTCCCCGAGGACGACTTCAAATCCGACGGCGGCTGGTCCCGACGCTGGAAGTGCCGGGTAGAGTTCGGCTGGGGGCCGTGGACGGCGTTCGGGATGCCACGAGTCGCCGACTGGCGGATCCTCCTGCGGGCCGAGCGGGCAAAGATCGTGGCCGTCATGCCGTGTTTCCAATCGGGGCCGTTCGACGAGGAGCGGCGCAACCGGATACTGGACTCGGATGAGACGTCGTGCCGCTGGGAGTCGTACACCTCGCGACAAGACGCCTTCAACGAGACCCCGACCAATGCGGTGGTCTTCGAGCTCGAAGGGCCGCCCGATGCCAGGCTGCATCTGGAGGTCACCGAGCCGGGCGAGCGGCACATCGATCTCAGCCTCGAGCAGCTCGCGACCAGCTCCCACATCGAGTTCACCGGCGAGTTCCCCTGCGAGTCGCTGCTGGTGCATCGGCTGGCGCCCGAGGAGCTGTACCAGGCGTCCTTCGAGTTCGACGATGAGCCTTCAGGCGTGCGCGCCGAGGACTTCTACTACGTGCGGGTCATCCAGGCCAACGGTCAGATGGCCTGGTCGAGTCCTATCTGGGTGGGTCGCCCCGGGCCATAGTGCGTGCGCAAGGCTGCTGAGTGGAGGCCAGGCTGATGCTAGATCGAAAGCGCTTGCCCGTGCCCGCGACGCTGGCAGCGCTGCTGGTCCTCATGTGGGCGTCGTCGTGGCACGCGGCGCTGGCCGGCGACATTCGCTGGACGAACATCGGGCCCGGAGGCGGCGGATGGATAACGTGCCTTGCCTGTGATCCGCGCGACCGCGACGTCGTGTATGCGGGCTGCGACGTGGGAGGCTTCTACAAATCGACCGACGGCGGCAGGACCTGGAGGATTCACAACGACGGGCTGACGGCGGACTACCTGGAGCGGATCGTCGTGGACGGGACGGACACGAACGTGCTGTACATCGGCGGGCGTGGCGGGATGTTCAAGAGCGTGAATGGCGGTCGAACGTGGGAGTGGCTGCGTAACGGATTCCCGGGGCCGAACGAGTCCCGGTACAGTGCGCCCATCGGTGCGCTGACAATGGATCCGTCGGATCACCTCGTTCTGTATGCGGGCACCGGCTTGCCTCGGCAGCGGACCCCCGGCGATGGTCTCATCTACAAGACGACGGACGGAGGCCAGAGCTGGACACCTCTGGACGGGGTCGCGAAGATTGAGGCCGGGGTGTGCTTCTTCGAGATTGTGATCCGACCGGACCAGCCGCGGACATTGCTGGCGGCGACCGATAAGGGACTCTTGCGCAGCGACGATGCGGGCGACAGTTGGCGGAAGATAGGGCGCGGCCTGCCGGACAGCCTCACCGATGTCGCCATCAGCTCCACCCGCCCAGACGTCGTGTACGTGACCGTTTGGACGACGCCGGGAGAGCGGCCCTGGCGTGGCGGCGTGTACAGAAGCACAGATGGCGGCGAGACGTTTACCGATGTCTCCGCGGAGCTCCCGCACAACGTGGGAAAGCCCGCCGCTGCGCCACAGCTCACGTGCAACTTCCTCAAGGTGACAACGGACCCGAGAGATCCCGACCGCGTGTATGCCGGGGCCAGTTCGTGGGTCGGCGCCGGGCTCTTTCGCTCGCTGGATGCCGGCACGCACTGGGAGCGCAGCACGCGCAAGGGCGAGGGTGGGAACCTGGACGTGGGTTGGATCACCATGGGGGGCATTCCGGGGATCAAGTGCCTCGCAGTGTCTCCCCGCGACCCGAGAAGGATTTTCGTCGGCACGTCCATGCTCGTTCTTCGCAGCGACGATGGCGGGGACTCATGGACGCAGTGCTTCTGCCGACAGGTCAGACCTGGCTGGTGGCAAGGCAACGGCCTGGAGACGACCTGCATCAGTCACATCGCCGTTGATCCGACGAACTCGGGCCGCGTCTACTTCGGATACGCGGACGTTGGGCTTCTCGCGACCGAGGACGGCGGGGGGAGCTTTCAGCGGCGGGTGGAGGGGATTCCGTGGCATGGGGACCTGGCACCGGTCGTGGTGGATCCCGAGCGACCGAATGTGCTCTGGTGCGGCATGGGAAAGGGGAGGCGAGGGATAGGGGGAGTCGCCAAGAGCGAGGATTACGGCAAGTCCTGGGTCGTCGTGGGCAAGCCGGAGACGGGCCTGCCTGACGCAACGACGGCCTGCCTGGTATTGGACCCATCAGGCGCGCCCGGGGCGAGGGCCTTGTATGTCACGAGTGCGGGGAACGGGGTGTACAAGTCAACCGACGACGGCGCGACGTGGAAGCCCGTCAACGACGGCCTCGGCGGCCGAGGCCCGCTTCGCCCAAGCTGTATCGTGCTCGACCCAGGCAATACGCAGCGGGTATTCGTGGGGCTGAAGCGCACTGACGGCGACCCGGTGGGTGGTATCTACAAGAGCGAAGACGGCGGAGGATCGTGGACGAAGATCAATGGTGCGACGGAATTCCCCGACATCTACCACATCGCAATCGATCCGCGTAATCCAACCGTGATGTTCGTCGCCGTCCGGCGGTACTACGACCACCAAAGCAAGAGGCAGTACCCGGGGGGCGTTTATCGAAGCGACGACGGCGGCGTCACCTGGTCGCTCGTGCTGGAGGATCGGTTCGGCTCGTGTGTTCTGGTGAGCCCTTTGAGCTCCAACGTTGTCTATGCGGGTCTGACTGACCATCCGTACCACGACAACTGCAAAGGCAGCGGAGTGATGAAGAGCACTGACGGCGGCAGGACGTGGCATCCGGAGAACGAGGGGCTCACCTGCACGCAGATCGGTACCATCGTGTGCGATCCGCAGAATCCGGCCGTGCTGTACATCGGCACGGGCGGGAATGGGGTGTTCAAGGGACGCGACGCTGCGCTGACGAGGGAGTAGTACCCGGTACTGAGGCGCCGTGCGGGGCGCACGGGCGACGCAATATGAAGCACAGTACACGCGTGGCAGCTCGCCCGGCACGCGGCGCAGCCGAGCTCCTAGCCCGCGCGCTGCGCTGTTGCCAGCAGCGGGAAGTGCAAGTGCACCCTCTTGAAGGTCAGCGCGAAAATGAGGCGGGTGACGAAGGTCCGTATGCGGGCTTTAACGCCGGGGGCTCCGCTTCCGGTGGCGACGCTGAACTCAATACGGTTGCAGCCTACGCCGCGCAGCAAGCGGCATAGCGTGGCGGGGGTGAAATGGTTGATATGCTCGTGGGCGTCGAGGCGGTATTCGGAGGGCCGGGCTGCCCAGCCAAGGCGAGCGCGGATTCTGTACACGGCGAAGTTGGGAGACTCGATCAGCACAATGCCCCCGGGTCGCAACCGGGAGACTGTCTCAGCCATCGTGGCCCTTGGGTCGGGGACGTGTTCCAGCACATTCCACAGGGTCACGGAGTCAAGGCTCGCAGGCGCGATGTCCAGGTCGCTCACCTCGCCGAGACGCAGGTCCAGACCAAGACGACGACCGTAGGCGAGTGCCGATTCTATGACGTCACAGCCGATGGCCTCGTAGCCTGCCTCTGAAGCCAGCTCGACGAACCTCCCGCCGGCGCACCCGATGTCCAGTAAGCGGCCTGATGGCATTCGTCGCTTCAGTAGGGCCAACCCGACGCGGTACCTTTCGAGATGCACCTCCTGGCTGGGGTAGTCGAACACCGTGGGGCGATCCGATGGCACACGATGGCGCGCCGCCAGGATGTCGGCATCCACGAGGGCGTTGCGTAAACGGGGGGTGTGGAGTTGCTCGCGCAGCTTGAGGGGTAGTCGCGGGCAGGTGTAGACAAAGCCGCAGTTGCTGCACTCGACTACGCCGAAGACGTATCCTGCAAAATGCTCCACCAGCAACTGCCGTCGGTCTGCCACGCCGCACAGAGCGCAGGCGGGATACTCCAGCGGCTCTGTGCCCCACTGTCTGACAAACTCGGCCGGGTCGGGGGTGGCGTCCGACATGATGAAAACACTCGGGCGTATCTCGGGCCGGACATCGGTGTCGCCTATTGGCCCTGCCCGCCGCGCATCGCTGCGGGGTCCACGATGAAGCTTGCCTTGTGCTGCGCCGCTGTGGCGGGGTCGAAGCTTATGACGTCCTCATCCACCCCCACCGTGTAGTCATCCAGCGGCGTGATGCGCGGTGCGCGTGCTGACCCTCTATATGGGTAGATCACTGCCAGGAAGTGGAACTGCGACTGCGGCTCGCGGTTGCTGATCCACAGATTGTGGGCGCACAGGAAGTCGCCAACGCGGCGCTCGCGATAGTCCTCGCCCGTGATGGGATTCACCAGTCCGTCCAGCCCCTGGCGGTCATCGACGGTCAGATTGTCGCGATTGGCCACGTGTGTGAGCACGACCCGGACATCTTCAAGGGCGCAGCGGGCCGTGACGGTTTTCGGGTCCAGCTCGAAGGGCTCCTCGGGGGTGATATGATACAGCCAGGTGAATCTCGCTGGCCGGGATGTCTCGAGGTCGTCGAAGATGACGAAGTACTTCTGACGCAGCAACAGCACGTGTCGGATGAAACGCCGGAGGTGGCTGACGTCCTGGGGCTCATACGTCTCCGGGGGAGCGAGGCCACGTTGCCGGTAGACGCCGGGCTCTCCCGGATAGCACCGCGTTGCATCCCCGGCGAAGTAGACGTAGTCCTCCCCGCGCGAGAAACCCACGAGCCGCCCGTAGGTCGGGTGGAGCTGGCCGCCCCTGGGCTGCGCCTGGCCCAGTCCGTCCACCAGAATGGTATTGTGGCTCATCGTATGATCCGCATAGGGGTCCTGATTGGCTGATGTTCCGCCCCCATGGTTGAGCATCTGCCCATACGCATGAAGCTGGAAGGAGTTGTCAGAATAGAAGGAGTGGCTGTAGCCGCCGCGCGGGCGACATTGAAAGATGATGCCGGCGCCTCTGCTGTAAGTGCGGCGCAGGCTCGGCGGGCCGCTCGCCGCCATCCCCCAGCCGGCGATGGGGAATAGCCCCACAGGATCTTTCTCGGGTTCGGGAGCGGGCTTCTGGTAATAGGCCGGCAGGGCATACTCGATCCAGGGGCGGAATGTCGAGAACTTCCTGCCGCCGTACTGCTGCCAGTTGAGCAGGAAGCGCCCCTCGCCGGTGAGGTACGCGAACTTGCGGAAGTGTCTGAGGTGGTTGCCTCGTGACGCGTTCGCCTGATTGCCCCAGGCGTGGTGGGGCATGCCGACGGGAATGACGCGACTGAACCAGTCGCCGATGCGGCTGTAATAGGGATTGCGCCCGAGGTTGGCCTCCGGCAGCGCAGTGTCGAAGTACATGGTGGCGTTCATCAGCCACTTGGCCTTTGAGGTACCGTAGCCCGCGCCCTCGTTCCACGCCTCGTCGAAGCCGAATCCGTTGGTGATGCCGATCAGGTAGTTCAGGATCAGGTCGAACCACTCGCGCCCAAGGTCGCTATGCTCGTAGAGCGCCAGGCCGCACACGGCGGTGTCCATGCTGCCCTCGTACTGATGGCTGGTGCAGCAGCCGGAGAGAGAGGTGGCCCGTATGGCATCGGGTTGCTGGTCCTCGGTTCGGTACCAGCCCGTCACGTGCAGCTCTCGGATGCCGGCCACGCTCAGGTATTGCCGCCAGGAGCCGCGGTCGCTGCCGCTCGCGCAGGCTATCCCCAAGGCCGGTGTCCCCGCTCGGCCGCCCCCCTCTGCGACGAGCGGCTCCCCAGCAGTGCCGTACGCACTGAACTCCCACTCCGCCGGCTGTCCCGGAGCCGTCTGCTGCGAGAAATCGGCGTTCCGGAGCAGATTCTCCGCCTCCGCCGCCGTGCGGATCTCGATGCTGTCCCACCAGATTGTGCCTTTTGTGTAGTAGTTGAAGACCTCGACCTGGACGGATGTCGCGCCCTCCGGCACCGGAGCGCGCCAGTCATAGTGCTTCCACTCAGGAGCCGGCCCCATGTACAGGCGCTCGGAGCCGAGCTCGTCCTCGGGCGTGCTGTATGTGAGCCGCACCAGCGCTCCGCCCCGGCCTTTGCCTCGCCACGCGAAGGAGTTCATCCAATAGTCGATGCGCCACTCAAGCGACTTGATGAGCACCTGCCGCTCCCGGTCGCTCAGCACTGGATAGAGCCAGTCAAACAGAAGCGCCAGGTACTCGTTGCCTTGCGTAGCGTCCTCGTTGCCGTCGCCGCCGGCGCCCTCCGGCGACGACCTGCCACCTATGGGGTAGCTGGCAAAGGTGACGGCACGCTCCGTCACGCCGGCGTACTTGTTGTCCTCCGTCAACAGCCACACGAAGGCCACCAGCGCCAGATCGTGGGCGATGGTGTAGAACTGCGCCTCGGGCTCGGGCTCGCGATCGGTCTTCGGGAAGTTGCGCCACCAGTCGGTCGCCAGGATCTCATTGGCGCGACGCTTCATGTACTGGAAAGCAGCTCGGGATGCAGCGTCGGTGCGGCGCAGCCGACGGATCTCCTCCAGGCTGTCCTCGGTGAACAGGATGCGGGGGTGTCCGCGGGCGGCGAGGCCGGGCTCTGCCAGGGCTGCCCGATCCCACTCCACGGCATCGGGTGCGATCAGGAACGACCGCACCTCGCTCCACTTCTCCGCTTTCGTACCGAGGTCGTAGCCGACACGCCAGTACCAGCGGCTCGCGCCCTTCAACGCGGGGATGGTGTTGTAGAAGTTGTACGGGGTGGTGACGTTCACTACGGGCCGCGCGAAGTCGCGGGTAGCCGCGATCTGAAAGGTAAATGTGTGCAAGGCGTTCTCGAATGTTTTGGGCCAGTCGGGCCAATACGGCCAGCTCATCCGGGGAGGGTTAAGATGGACAGTCTCGCCGTCGGCCGGCCGAAAGTTGACGTAGCGGCTGTAGTGGCTGCGCCCGCTTTCGGGTACCCGCGCCTCGGCGCCCATCCGAACCGGCCCGCGATCGGCCGCTGTCCATCCGTCATCTGCGACCAGGTGCAAGGAGATAGAGCACATCACCGCGAGTACCAAGCGTACTGCCATCTGGCGACCTCCCTGAGTTACTCGTCTCTGTCGTCTGCGACCGTCCGCGTTCACTGCTCGCGCATGGCGGCCACGTCCACCACGAAGTTCGCCGTGCGCACCGCGGCGCTCTGCGGATCGAAGCAGATGACATCGTCGCCGACGCGCACCGTGCTGTCGTCTATCCGCTCGATGGGCGGAATATCGCCGTCCGGCGGGGCGGGATACACCACGGCCAGGAAGCTCCACTGTTTTGCGGGCTCGGCGTTGCTGATCCAGAGATTGTGCCCGCACAGAATGTCGCCCTTGCGCCACTGGCGGTAGTCCTCGCCGGTGAACGGGTTGATGAAGGCGTCCAGGCCCTTGCGGTCGTCGAGCTTGAGCCCCTCCGGGTGCGCGATATGCTGCAGCCGCACCTTCACGTCCCCGACGGCGTAGTCAACGGCGAGCCGGCCGACATCGAACTGGAACGGCTCCTCGGGCCGAATGTGATACAGCCAGGTGTAGGTCGCCGGCTTCGAGCACGCCAGGTCGTCGTAGATGAGGAAGTACTTCCCCCGTAAAAACAGGATGTGCCGGATGAAGCGCTCGAGATGTGGAAGAGCACGTTGCTCGTACACCTCATCCAATGGCAGCCCCCACCGCCTGAAGCTGCCGGGCTCTTTCGGATAGCAGCGCGTCGCATCCCCGGCGAAGTAGACGTAGTCGTCTCCGCGCGCGAAGCCCACGATTCGTCCGTAGGTGGGATAGAGCTGTCCGGTTCCCGGCTGCGCCTGCCCCAGGCCGTCCACCAGTATCGTATTGTGGCTCATGGTGTGATACGCGTAGGCGTCCTGGTTTCCGGAGCTGCCGCCCCCGTGGTTGAGCATCTGGCCGTAGGCGTGGAGCTGGAATGAGCTGTCGGAGTTAAACGAGTGACCGTAACCGCCGCGCGGGCGACACTGGAAGATGATGCCGGCGCCTTCATCGTAGGTGCTCCGAAGGCTGGGCGGCCCGGTTGCCGCCATCGCCCAGCCGGCAATATCGAACAGCGCGACGGTATCCTTTTCGGGTTCGGGCGTCGGCTTCTCGTAGTAGGCCGGGAGCACGTACTCTATCCATGGGCGGAACTTCGAGAACTGCTCGCCCCCGTACTGCTGCCAATTTAGTAGGAACCGGCCCTCGCCGGTGAGGTAGGCGAACTTGCGGAAGTGTGCCACGTGGTTGCCTCGTGAGGCGTTCCGTTGGTTGCCCCAGGCGTGATGGTCCATCCCGACGGGAATGATGCGGCTGAACCAGTCGCCGATGCGCTTGTAGTACGGGTTGCGGCCGAGGTTGGCGTCCGGCAGCGAGGTGTCGAAGTACAGCGTGGCGTTCATCAACCACTTGCATTTCGAGCTGCCGTATCCGGCGCCCTCGTTCCACGCCTCGTCGTAGCCGAATCCGTTGGTGATGCCGATGAGGTAGTTCAGGATCAGCTCGAACCACTCGCGCCCCAGGTCGCTGTGCTCGTACAGGGCCAGGCCGCATATGGCGGTGTCCATGCTGCCCTCGAACTGATGGCTGCTGCAGCAGCCGGACAGAGATCTGGCCCTGACGACTGCCGGCTGCTGGCCCTCGGTTCGGTACCATCCGGTCACGTAGAGCTCTTGGGAGCCTGCGATACTGAGGCTTCGGCCCCAGGAGCCGCGTTCGGCGCTGCTTGCGCAGGCGATCCCCAGTGCCACCCCGCCTTCGCGCCCTCCCTGCGCATCAACAGTTGGCTTTCCCCCGGTGTCGAAGTCGCTGAAGCGCCACTCCGCCGGCCGCCCCGGGGTCAGGGGAGACGAGGTTGGGTGTTCGATAACGGTCGGTCCCTGCTCCGCAAGACGGACCTTGAAGTCGTCCCACCAGACGGTGCCCTTGCTGTAGTAGTTAAACAGCTCAACCGTGACGGACGTAGCCCCGCTGGCCGCCGGGGCCCGCCATTCAAACTGCTTCCACTCCGGCGATGACTGCATATACAGGCGCTCATCGCCCAGGTGCTCGTTGCCCCGGCGGTAGGTCAGCCGCACCAACGGGCCGCTCTGCCCTCTGCGCCGCCAGGCGAAGGAGTTCATCCAATGGTCAATGCGCCACTCGAGCGACTTGATCATCACCTGCCGCTGGTCGTCTGTCAGGTCCTCGTAGAGCCAGTCGAACAGCAGCGCCAGGAACTCATTGCCCTGCGTGGCGTCCTCGTTCCCGTCGCCTCCCAGACCCTCCGGCGACGCGCGCCCCCGGGGCGGGTAGCTCGCCCAGGTGACGGCGCTCTCCTTGACACCCGCATATTTGTCATCGCCAATCACGCGCCACACGAAGCAGACCAGGGCCAGGTCGCCTGCGATGGTGTAGAACGACTGCTTGGGTTTTTCCGGATCGCGGTCCGTCTTGGGGAAGTCGTCCCACCATGGCTTCGCCAGCACCGCGTCTGCCTGCTGGCGCATGTACTCCATCGCCGCCTTCGAGTCGGGATCGGTCTCGGCGAGGCGGCGCATCTTCTCGAGGGTATCGTTGTTGAAAAGAATCCGTGGGTGTCCACGTTCTGCCAGGTCGGGCTTCGCGAGCGCCGAGCGGTCCCACACGACGGCGTCCTGGGCTATCGTGAACGCTCGCACCTCGCTCCACTTCTCGTCATCGCTGCCCACGTCGTAGCCGACCCGCCAGTACCACCTGTCCGCTCCCTTGAGCGCCGGCAGCGTGTTGTAGAAGTTGAACGCACACGTCACGTCCACTACCGGGCCGGAGCAGTCCGGCTTCGACGAAATCTGCAGCGTGAATGTGTGCACTTCGTCGTTCCAGTTGCCTGGGAAGTCGGGCCAGTACGGCCAGCTCATCCGAGGCGGGTTCAGGTGAACGAGTTCGGCGTCGGTCGGCCGCCAGTTGACGTACCGGCTGTAGTGGCTGCGCGGATTCTCGGGCACCCGCGCAGCGCGGCCAATGCGCACGGGCCCATTGGGCTCGGCTGTGCATCCGTCGCTGGCGAACAGCGTCAACAATACCAAACAGCACGCCACGAGTACTACCTGCAATGGCATCTAGCCACCTCCTTGAGTTCGTTGTCCTGAGAGCCACCCTCTGTTCGCGGCTGCGAGGGTTCCGCCCTCTGCCGACCTCGACGTGCCGATCGCGCTCTGGCCTCTCCGCACCGGCGCCGCAGGACTACGCGGTCGCCCCCCGGCTATCGAGTCTGCGCATAGATGGCGCTCCTATCGTAGGTCCTTCCTTTGCCGTCGTAACGGCAGTGGAAGAACGATCTGCCCCCATTGTACGCCGGCACGGCATCCGGTGTGCCCCGCATGGCGGCCACCAGGTGCAGCAGCGCCAGGGGCGTGATGTCATTGAAGCTCGCGTAGGGGTGATCCGGGCTGGCTGTGAAGAACCCCTTATTGAACGTCTTGGCCAGAAGGTTGTCGCCGATCCGCCGCGCCAGCTTGAGGTACGCGCGACGTTTTTCCTGATCGTACATCTCCAGCACGGCAAAGAGCGCCACGGCATCCGCGTTGTCGGTCTTCAGATTCAGCCTGCCTGGCTTTGCCGGCGACTCACCGATGTCGCCGAGGCCATTGCCCCGGGCGATCTTCCGCGCCATGTCCCACATCAGCCGGTCCTTGGTGAGACGATAGGCCAAGGCGTAGTCCAGCAAGAAGATGGCCCCCGCCGGCGCCTTGTCAAAGCCGGCCGGGCTGTAGTAGCCGCTGCGCTTGACGTCGTCTCCGGTGAGCTTGGTGCCGTCGGATAGGAGTGCGCAGAAGGTGTTGTCGGTCTCGTCGTAGGCCCAGCGGGCGTAGGCGGTCAGATCCTCGTGAGCCCACTGCACGAAGTCGCTGCCGGCCTCGCCCAGCGCCTGCCCCAGGCGCAGTAGGCAGAGCCCCATGGTGCCATAGCGCGTTCCGGCTCGGCTGGTATCGAGCATGGTGCCCTCGAGTGCCCGGTCGCCGAACTCCGGCCCGAATTGCGCCCGCGCCCGGTCGTTGGCTATCTGGCTGTACTGGTAGCCGCCGAGGCCTGTCTTGGGGTTACGGGTCTCGACGTAGCGATACCCCATGTGCTTGGCCCACGCCAGCGGCCCTGACCTCTCCGAGTCGGGCCGCCCCGGCCCGGCAGGGCTCAGGGGCGCCTTCTCGTCTCCGGTGAACTTGTATAGCATCGCCCCGGCGTAGACCAGGTCGCTCCCGGTGTTGCAGAACGTCAGCCCCTTCCCCACAAAGAACACGGGGCCGCCCTTGTACTCGTTGTCCCAAAGGTGGCCCATCCTGGTCTCGTATGCGCCGTGGCGGTTCATGTCGAGAATGTCCCACTGCAGGATGTGCGCATTCCAGAACGCCTCCAGAAAGCGCTTGGTGGCAGTCGGGTTCACCTCCCACATGAACTCGTAAAACGGGTAGTGGCACTTGAGCTCGTGCTTGACGCCCTCGCCCACCAGCCTCTCGCCCGCCGCGTCGTAGAAGCGATGGCCGCCCCAGTGCAGCAGCCCGTTCTCGTGCTGCAGGTTGTCGAACCCGTAGGCCGTGGCGGCCATCGCCGCCCCCGCGTACTTGTCGTCGCCCGTGAGGTCGCTCAGGCCAACGAGGACGCGAAAGAGATTCTGCTGGCTGGCGAGGTTCGAGAGCACCCACTTCTCACCGTTGTACAACCACGTCGCGGGCTCGTGCGTGTCGATGTTGATGCCGTCAACGAAAAGCGGCGTGTGGTTGGGCCCGTAGGTGTCCTTGCCGTGTGCCAGGACGTTGTCGGCGAAGGTGCGCACCGCGCCCAGGTACACCTTCTCCGCCGGCGGGCGCGCGGCGCCGCCTTGCGATGACCACAGAAGCACGCCGACGCACGGAATAGTGAGCGCGCTCCCCGTCAGAGCCCAACCCATGCAACCGTAGGCCGATCGGCCCGCGCTGCATCGAGGCGACCTCCGTCGCCAATACATGATACATTCCTTCTCTCGTTTGGTTTGGTCGGCGCCGTAGCAGGGAAACGGCCGCTCCCGGGTTCAGCGTGCCCAGATCCGGCCGTCCAATGCATCACTCATGCCGCGGCGACTTCGAGCAGGATCGTCTCGGCGATTGCGCGCATCGTATCACAGCCTGCTCGCCGTGTCACGTCGCCGGTTTCGATGAAATCCGCGCCGATACAGCCGCTGCAAAGCGGCGCCGCCCAGCACGAGAGGCAGTCCTCGTGCACGTCCTTTTTGCATGCGTGCACTATGGCCGACACCTCGTCGGCCCGGCTTTCATGGATCTTGCCATCGGGGCCGAAGCGGCAGATCCGAAACCGATTGTCTCCCACGAACATGAAGCATGGATAGAGGCCGCCATCGGCGGCAACGGCGAGCGTGCCGACGCCGGCCGGACAGTAGAGTCCCCTCGGCTCTCTCTTCTGAAGCGCATCCAATACGCGGTGGGAGAGGCTGTTAGCCCGCGGGGTGCCGGCCGCCAGCGTCCGTACAGTGTAGCGCGCCGCATCGGTGTAAGCGTTCTTTCTGAGCTCGGCGGGGAGATGGAGCGCGCTGTCGGGCCGTGCCGAGACGGGTACGACATGCAGCACACGGACGCCGTAGCGTTCGTGGAAGAACTCAACGAGGTCTACGACCCGGATTCCCATGTCAACGTGGACCGGCGTCCAAGTGCATTCGAAGTCCACCATGAGGTCGCTTGCATCGAGACACTCACGCGCGAAGCGATCGGCTTTCTCGAAGCTGGCCTCGCCTCTGAGAGCGTCGTGTACTGGCCCGGGGCCGTCGATGCTGATGGTCACCCCCATATCGTAGCGCCTCAGCAATTCGATGACCCGCTCGTCGCCCAGAGTGCCGTTCGTCACCATTGCGAAGCGTGGCAGCTCTCTGATCTCGCCTGCGTCTTTGAGAGCTCTGAAGTACTCGCATACTTCGATCATCAGCCGGGGATTCAGCAGCGGCTCGCCGCCGAAGAACTGGACGCGTCTGACACCCCCGTGCGCCCGCACGGCCCAGTTGATGGCGGCAACAGCGGTCTCCCGCGGCATCTGGCCTCGCGGCCGTCCGTACGCGCCGCCGTCGGCGTAGCAGTACCTACAGCGGAGATTGCAGTCGTTGCTCACATGCAGCACGAGGCGGTCCAGGTGCGGCTCATCCGCCGCCTGCCGCGCCCGGGCGGAGTCGGGCGCCGAGGGCAGGTCGGGAATGCACTGTTCGGCCGGGGGAGAAACCAGCTTCCGGATCAGTTCCTCCAGGCCGCTCCTGCTGATGCCTGCCGATCCTGCAGCGCGGCCTGCATCCCCTGTCTCAGCATAGGCTTCCAGGCCCGCACGCGTGCCCTCGTCCACGGCAAGCGCGGCCATCGTGTCGGGGCAAAAGGCGACGTGTCTATCACCATCGGAGACAATATGAATTCGTGGCGATTTGCTGCGCTGCATGATCGCTCGTGAGGCGAAACAGAGGGCCGGGCGAGAGCCCGGCCCTCTGTTGACCACGCCTCTCCGTGCCGCCTCCCGACGCCAAGATCGGCACGGGCGGCGCCCTCCAATGTGGCTCCTAGCGCACCGCCCGCTCGCCGATAGCTGGCCCAACCTCGGCGCCGAAAACCTCGTCGTAGGCTTGGGCCGCGTTCGTCATAGCGGCGCGCACATCAAGGATTTGCATGTTGGCGAAGTCGCGGGCACCGAGCAGATTCCCCGCCCTGTCGATGGAATACTGGGTATCCGCGATGTGCAGACATGACCCGCCGCAGCCGAATCCCGTGCTGCCGGCACATCCGCCACCACAGACCGCACCAGTAGTATCAGAGCAGTCGCCGCCGCACGCGCCACCGGCGAACTCGGTAGTCGTGGTCCCGGCCCCGGGGCCGACGACGCCCCTGCCGGCCCGTCCGGCGGACCGCAGGGCATCGACGTTCATAATCTGGAGCAAAGCGGCGGCTTTGCCGGCGATGTCTTTACATCCTGGATTGCGCTGCGACAACTCCATGGCCGCCACGGCAGCGATTCGATCGCTCGCCGACAGCTCCTGCAGCGCCGGGGCCCATGCCCTGTTGGCCGTCGGTCCAGCCGTGCCGGCCGCCTTGATGGACTGGAAAGCTCCCTTGAACTGAAGCGGTGTAGCCGCCTTGCCCTGGAGGCGGACCGCCCTGCCGGTGCGAGGCCGAGCGCCAGTCCGAGCCCCCCTCGGTGCCTGCGCCTCCGCCTGCTTGCTTGCCGCGCCCAATCCCGCGACTGCCCCGCCTCCAAGGACGGACAGCCGCCGCAGGAACCAGCGTCGATTCGCCTGCGGGCTGCGGCCCTTGTTCGGCCTGTCATCATTTCTGTCGCTCACCGTTTATCGTCTCCTTTCTTGCAGCAGGCTCCGCCGCCCTTGCCCCGGGCCCACACGGAGCCACACTGTCTTCTCACGACACAGCGCACACGCGCTGTTGCGCCGAGGCTCTGCCATGCTTGGCCGCGCCGCAAGCCCGGCCGGCGCGTCTCTCGGCCCCGGCCGCCACAGCGAAACGCCTCCTTTCCCCTGAGGATCAGGGGACGACTGGATTGGGATGGAACCCGCACGGAAACTATATCCGCATTCGCTCAGATTTGCAAGGCTTCGGCCTGTCTTGCCGGCCGGGTACACTGATGCCCACGCAGGTGGTCCCGCTTGGGCACGGAATAGTGCGTGCTGGGCTGAGATCGGCTGTGGCACCCGAGCCCGGCAAACGCGGCGACACACGGCCCCAACCAGGAGGCGACGCACATGGCACGCATTCCGATAGGGCTGCAACTGTATTCGGTGCGGGAGGATTGCGCCCGCGATCTGCCCGGCACGCTCCAGGCCGTGGCGAAGATGGGGTACGAAGGCGTCGATTTCGCCGGGTACTACGACCGGTCCGCCGACGAGTTGCGGCGGATGCTGGACGACCTGGGCCTGAAGATGGCCGGGACGCATATTCGCCTCGACACGCTGCTGGGCGATGAGCTTGAGCGCACGGTGGAGTTCGAGCGAACGCTGGGCAACAAGTTTCTCATCGTGCCCGGCCTGCCCGAGGAGCGCCGGTGCTGTCGGGCCGCGTGGCTGGAGACGGCGGAGATCTTCAATGGGGTCGCCGAGCGGCTGAAGCCCCACGGCATGAAGACGGGGTACCACAACCATCACATCGAGTTCACGCCCATGGAGGGCGAGATGCCGTGGGATACCTTCTTCGGCAACACCAGTGACGATGTGGTGATGCAGATCGACACGGGCAACGCCCTGCACGGCGGCGCCGATCCCGTGCCGTTTATGGAGCGCTACCCCGGCCGCGCGGACACGGTGCATCTGAAGGAGTACAGCGCCACCAACGACAAGGCGCTCATCGGCGAGGGCGACACGCGGTGGGACGACTTCTTCAGGCTGTGCGAGAGCACCGGCGGGACGGAGTGGTACATCGTGGAGCAGGAGAGCTACGCCTATCCGCCGCTGGAGTGCGTGGAGCGCTGCCTGAAGGCGCTGAAGGGGATGGGGAAGTAGAGGCGGCCCCTGACATCCGTCTCCTCTCACAGGAGACCGGCGATGTAGGGCGAATAGTTGTAGGTGGGGGACGGCGCGCGGGTCGGCGCCGATTGCTGTTTCTCCTCTGGCGGCAAGGCGCCAAACGACAGGCGCCGAGGGCGGAGGGGTGCAACGCATGCTCGCGGTAGTTGGCGGCGCAACCATCTTCGGCATTGACGCGTGGCCCGTCCGCGTCGAGGTGGACGTGGCTAAGGGCCAGCCGCAGTTCACCGTAGTCGGGCTCCCGGACACGGCCGTGCAGGAGAGTCGGGAGCGCGTCCGGGCAGCCATCAAGAACAGCGGCTTCATCTTTCCCCTGGATCGCATCACGGTGAACCTCTCCCCCGCCGATGTGCGCAAGGAGGGCCCGGCATTCGACCTCCCCATCGCCCTGGGCATTCTCGCGGCGACGGATCAGGCACGCATCGACGCGCTGGAGCAGTTCTGCGTCGCGGGCGAGCTGTCGCTGGACGGTACCGTGCGCTCCATCAGCGGCGCCCTGCCGATGGCGCTTGCGGCGCGGCGCGAAGAGCAGCGGGCGATGATACTCCCGAGGCCCAATGCCAACGAGGCGGCCGTGGTCGATGACTTCGACGCGTATCCGGTGGAGACGCTGTACGAGGCCGTAGAGCTGCTCGAGGGTGGCCTCGAGGCGGCGGCGCCCGCCGAGCCGGACGAGAGTGACCTGGCGCTGTCGTCGCCGGCATACGACGTTGACCTGTCGGAGATCAAGGGCCAGGAGCACGTCAAGCGCGCCGTTGAAGTGGCCGTGGCGGGCGGGCACAACGTGATAATGATCGGCCCACCGGGCGCGGGGAAGACGATGATCGCCCACCGGCTGCCGACGATCATGCCGCCGCTGATGCTCCAGGAGGCGCTCGAGGTCACCAAGCTGTACAGCGTGTGCGGGCTGATGCCGGCCGGCAAGTCGCTCATCAGCACGCGCCCCTTCCGCTCCCCGCACCACACGGTCAGCTCGGCGGGCTTGGCGGGCGGCGGCAGCATCCCGCGCCCCGGCGAGGTGAGCCTGGCGCACAACGGCGTGCTGTTTCTGGATGAGCTGCCGGAGTTTCACCGTGGTGCCCTCGAGGTGCTGCGCCAGCCCATCGAGGACGGAGAGCTGACCATCTCCCGCGCGGCCGCGTCCGTGTGCTATCCGGCGCGTTTCATGCTGGTGGCGAGCATGAACCCGTGCCCGTGCGGCTACCATGGCGATGCGCTGCGGCAGTGCCGGTGCACCCCGGTGCAGATCCAGCGCTACCTGACGCGCATCTCGGGGCCGCTGCTCGACCGCATCGACATCCACATCGAGGTGCCCCGCGTGCCGCACGAGGATCTGATGCGGCGCGAGGACGGCGAGCCATCGGCGGCCGTGCGAGAGCGCGTGGCTTCGGCGCGGGCGGCGCAGCAGGAGCGCTTCGCGGCCCTGGCGGAGAGCGCGGACAAGAAGCCCTCGAACCCGCTGTACTGCAACGCGCAGATGGGCTCGCGGCTGACGCGGGAACTGTGCCCGCTGTCGTCGGAGGTCGAGAGCCTCCTGCGCACGGCCATCGACCAATTCGGCCTCTCGGCCCGGGCGTACGACCGGGTGCTGAAGTTGTCGCGGACGATTGCCGACCTCGACGATTCCCCTGAGATTCAAGTCACCCACGTTGCCGAGGCCATTCAGTATCGGACACTGGATCGGAAGTTGTGGGGGTGAGGGGGAGGGATCTGGCTGATGACGTGGAGCGCTGATTTCCCCATGCCTGTGCCGAGCATTCTCGTGACGAGCTTGCTGGCTTTTGTGCCCGCGGCTTCCGCTATTTGCGCTCAAGAAGGGGGGGAGGCGACTGTGCGCCCCGATGAGTGCCGTATCCGCGCGCGGGGCAACATTCGTGACGACGGGTCCTTCAGCTTCTGGGATGACGGGCTGCTGGGGGATTGGTTCGGGGTCACTGACGCGCAACGGGTGACGGTCGCCGTGCTGGCCTCGGGGAAGACCATCGGAGGCGAGCCGCCCACGGCCGCCGTCGAGGTCATCGGCGTCGATGGCACGCCGCGGGAAGTCGGACGGATACGGGTGACGTCGAGCGCGGCAGAACGTCATGAACTCACATTTGCCGTGGAGGCGGAGTTTTTCGGCGTGCAGCTTCGACACGTCAACCGGCGGGCCGGCGAGGGCCCGAACAACCTCCGCCACCTGGTGGTCAATGAGATCCGCGTTCGAGGCGCGCGCCGCTCGCCTGGAGGGCTGGCGGAGTACGCCTTCTTCGGCGAGGCTCGCGCCGATGAGGCAGGGCAGCCGCCGGCCGGCGCCGGGGAGAGCATCGAGACGGCCAACCTGACGCTGCGCCTCGTTCCCGAGCAGGGGCTCTGGTCACTGCAGCACAAACCCAGCGGCGGCGCGTTGACCGGCGTTCGGCCGGGGATTCACATTAGGGGCCTGCCGGTGGATCTGGGGCAGTATGAGAGCGAGTTTGAGGTCCGCCAGGCGGTGGAGCACGAGCTTGGGAGATTCACGAAGGTCAGGCTGAGGTACACGAAGGCAGACGAGCTCGGCATCGAGTGCGATCTGCTTCTGAGTACCGACGGGCACGAGCTGATCGCGCGGCTGAGCTTCGCCAACGAGACGGGCCGGGAGCTGGTTGTGGGCCGGGGCGCGCCCATTGTGGCGCGGGAAGTGAGCCTCGGGGGACGCGTCGATGAGTGGACCGTGATCGGCGATGCGAAGTCCAACGCGCACCCGTACCAGACAGTTCAGGCGGGCGAGCTGACGGAGTTCGAGTGCTGGTGGTATGCGGCGGCCAAGAATCGGACCACCGGGAGATCCGTTCTTCTCGGCAGTCTCACCAACAACAAGGGCCTCGGCAGGTTCCTCATCTCGCCTGGCACTGAGACGACTCTCCGGGCGGCGGCGTACTCGGACTACGAGGGGTGCATCATGCCGCCGGGGGCGCGCATCGAGGGCGAGTGGATGCTGGTGCACTTCGGCGAGAGGGGCACCGACAGCCTGGAACGCTTCGGCGATCTGATCGCCCGGGCACACGGCATCGATCTGATGAAGCAGCATCCTATCGACCCCTACAATCCCGACCGGGTCTCGATCTTCACGGCCTGGAACTCGTTCGGGGCGAGCGTCGTGAGGGGGTTCGACTACAAACATGACCGGGCCAAGGGCAACCGGGCGTTCATGGATCCCGCATGGGTCAAGGCGAACCGTCAGAAGCTGTACGACCTCGGACTCCAGCACTTCGGGTATGCGCGGACCGGGCCGGTGAACGTGCAGGGCGCGGGGACGCCGCTCGTCCGACGGTACGGTCAGCCGGACTTCTGGTTCAAGGCGGCACAGCAGATCCACGACGAGCATCCGGAGTACTACGTCAACGGGCGGATCGACTTCTCGCACCCCGACGTCATCGCCTTCGAGCGCGGGCGCGTCGAGAGGGCGTTCGAGGGCAAGACGGGCATCGTGCGCTACGGCTGGGATTTCACCAACAACTGGCAGAAGCTCCCGGATCAGCACGACCCGTTCATGACCTCGGCCGAGACGTATCGCACGGCGGTGGGCTTGTGGCGGGACGCCGGGCGGCGGCATCCGGCGGGAGCGTACGCGCTCGTGTGGATGAATATCCCCGGGCTGAACTACGACAGGCTGGACGTCATCCACATCGGCCACGACAGCGACCGGGGGTACGGCGGGCCCGGCCTGACCTTCACCCACGGGCTGACGCGGCAGATCAGCGGGCGGTACTTCCTCAACGGTCGCGTATGGTGGAACAGCCCGGACAGCTTCCACGTCTACGTCGGCGGGCTCTACACGTATGACCAGGCCAAGGTGCATGCCTCGTACTGCTCGCTGTCGGGGAACCTGGTGCACCTCGGCGAGCCGTTCACCGACGAGGAGATCCCGGAGGATCGTCTGGACATCATCCGTCGCGTCGGGCCGACCACGCCGGACGTCGCGCGAGCGGTGGATGTGTTCGAGCACAGCCCGGCGCGCCTGTGGGACATGGCCGTGACGAGGCCCTTTGGCGAGTGGCACGTGGTCGGGTTGTTCAACGTCGATTACGAGCAGACGGGAGAGCCGATCACGCAGCAGATCCGGTTTGAGGACCTGGACCTCTCGCCAGAGCGAGAGTATCTCGTCTACGAGTTCTGGTCCCGGCGCTTCCTCGGCGTGAAGAAGGGCGGCTTCACCCGGACGCTCTCGGCGCCGGACTGCGAGGTGTACTGCATCGTGGCGAAGCAGCCGCACCCGGTGCTGATGTCAACGAGTCGCCACGTGCGACAGATGGCCTACGATGTGATCGACCTGGCGTGGGCGGACGCCACCAGGACGCTCTCCGGCGTCTCGAAGGTCGTCCAGGGCGATCCGTACGAGCTTCGGATATTCGTTCCCGAGGGGTATGCGCTGGCGGAGGCAGAGGCCGGGGATCTCACCGTGCAAACGGAGACCAACGGATCGGTGCTTCTGGTGGACTTCACCGCCGCTGCCAGCCAGGACGTGGCGTGGCGCGTCCGCTTCGCCGGCGGCGGCGGGGGCTAGTGCCTGCTTCCGTAGGTTCGCGTCGGAATTGTCGGGCTGGAAGGGACTCCGCCGAAGCTTCGTCCCTCTCGCGAAGGCGGAAGCCCGACCTACGCGGGGATGCGGG
>JAUWAU010000082.1 GCA_030601885.1 Armatimonadota bacterium | reverse complement strand
GCCGATGTCCCAGGTGCCGCCGCGCGTCGGCGTGGCTGTCAGCCCGCTGATCAGCAGCGCCCCGTCCTCTACACGCTTAACTGTTACCGAGAAGTTCCGCGTTGTTCCCGCACCCGGCGCAGCGAATTCGCACTGGGCTCGAGTGCGCATGAACGTGTGCTTGCCGGCATCCTTATCGGTCAGCACCGCCACGCGGTCATTGGGCAGTCGGCTCAACTGCGGCCAGCGTAGCGTCACTGTGTCCCCTTCGACACCGTCGGTTACGGTGAAGTCCCATTCGAGCCCCTCTTGCCCGGTGCCCTTCGTTTCCATCGCCAGCTCGGAGGTCGTCAGCGGGGAGCTGGTGGCGAAGGCAGGCGGGGAACTCGTGCTTCGCAGAGTAGTAGGGCATCCCCGCCCTACAAACGGCCCGTCTGGCGTCAGCACCATCCGCACCCTCCCCTCTCCCGGCGCCGCTGGCGGCTTCGGCTTGTCCAGCGCAAAGCCGTCGAACTCATCGGACGCTGTATCGGCCGCCGCGATGGTGATGCTGTCGCCAGAGCTGCCGCTGCTGGCCTGAATGTCGAAAGTCCAGGCGAACCGGGCCGTCTCTCTCAGCGCCGCCGTCGTCGCCGTCGGGCCGGCGGGCGGCGCGACGGGGACCACTAACGAGCAATCGAGGCCGGCGAGCACCCAATAGCCCACCCACAGCGACAGCGTGTCCGCCGGCGTCTGACCGATGGTGAGCGTGTTGTAGCTGCCCGTGCCATCGTGGGAGTAGTAGAAGGTGGCCAGCACCCACGCGGCGCTCTGGGCCTCTGCGAGGCTCCGCACGTCGCCGGCGTTGTCCACCAGCAGGCTGTCCATGGTGGCCTCGTGGGGTGCCGCGACCATGTTCCAGCCGGTCTGCAGCGGGATGACCTGATCGGTGATGGCCTGGGCTCCGGTCATGTCTATCGTGCTCGCTGGCGCCAGAAGCCAATAGCCCTCCTGCATGTCGAGCGTAGTGGTTTGCGATGCCGGGGCGCTCGTCGGCACGGTCTGATAGCCCCCCGCTTCCCAGCGCCACATGTAGTAACCGCCGTCGCCCAGATCGTCGGAGAGCAACGCGTCCGGCGTCGGCAATGGGGGGATGAGCGGGAACGAAATCATGTAGTAGCCTGTCGTGGATAGCTGGTGCCAAGCCTGTGCTGGCGCGTGCGTAGTGGCGTACCTCAACTGGCCGTTGGTGGAGTCGTAGTAGCTTATGTGCGCATGGCCGCTCGCCTCCAGGGCCAGGCTGGTATTCGAGCCCACGCAATCCCTGCTGTCCACCGTCTCAATGTCCCAACTGGTGCCGTCCCAGGCGGCGTACTTTGGGTCGCCATACTGGCTGTTCCGGTAACTTATGTGCGGATAGCCGCTGGCGTCCAACGCCAGCGAGCAGCAGCTTCCGACATAGCCCGTGTCCACCGTCTGAATGTCCCAACTGCTGCCGGTCCAGGCGGCGTACTTGAGGTCGGTGTTGGTGCCGTCGTAGTAGCTTATGTGCGGATAGCCGCCGGCGTCCAGGGCCAGGGAGCTGTACTCGCCGACCCAACCGACGCTATCCACCGTCTCAATGTCCCAACTGGTGCCGTTCCAGGCGGCGTACTTGAGGTCGTGGTTGGTGCCATCGGAGTAGCTTATGTGCGGATTGCCGCTGGCGTCCAGAGCCAGGCTCGTGTACTGTCCCACGCGACCTGCGCTGTCCACCGTCTGAATGTCCCAACTGCTGCCGTTCCAAGTGGCATACTTGAGGTCCTCGTTGTCGAAGTCGTAGTAACTCATGTGCGGATGGCCACTCGCATCTAGCGCCAGCGAGGTGTACGCGCCCACGTCTCCTCCGCTGTCGGCCGTTCGGATGTCCCACCAAGTCCCGTTCCAGACGGCGTACCTCAGGTGGCCATTGGCCCCGCAGTAGTAGCTTACGTGCGGATGTCCGCTGGCGTCCAAAGCCAGGGAGTTATAAAAACCGGCATCGCCCGCGCTGTCCACGGTCTGGATGTCCCAAGTTGTGCCGTTCGCGTATCTGAGGTCCCCACCCGTTCCACCATAGTAGCTTATGTGAGGGAAGCCGGTGGCGTCCAAGGCCAGAGAGGAGTGAGAGCCGACCGGGCCCGCGCTCTCCACCGTCCGGATGTACCAGGTGCGGCCCGTGCACACCCCGGCGCCAGCCAACGAGACCACGGCATACAACAGCCCTATCACGAGGACGTTACGAGCCATACATCTCCCTCCTCCCAGGCGCTGGCCCACAGCACCATGCGGCGCCCTTGCCGCGTAAGAAGCTGTGCGTGAGGCTCTTGCTCAACTGGTCGGCGCTGGCGGGCGGCCGCACACAGCCGGATCCGGCCCTGCGCAAGCTGCACCAGGCTGCCCGCCCGTGAGCTGAAGTAAGGCCGCTCGCAGCGGGCCAGTGGGCACGCATATTGGCGTGCGGACACTACCGGCGCAGAGCGATGGCGCACACCCGTCGTGCCTGCTCGCCGTCAGGCGCCCTCGCACTCAGTACGCACAGGTACAGCCCATTGGGCAGCGCCGTGCCGCTCATGGAGCGGCCCACCCAGGTGACCGTGTGTCCACCGGCCTCGACGGCGAGGCTCTCCCGCGCTCGCTCGACGAGCCGGCCAGCGACGTTGAGTATGCTGATGTGAACGGTTGCGTCCGCGGACAGGCTGAAGCGTAGCTCCGCTCCCCGGCTCCCTCGGAGCGGCGCCGCCGACAAGCTCGTGATGAGCAGTGCCCCTTGGTGGGCGGGCCCCAGTGTGACAGTGAAGTTGCGGCTGCTGCCATCTCCCGGGGCCCCGAACTGATAGTCTGCTCGAGTCCGCATGAACGTCCGGTGGCCCGTGTCGCGATCGGTCAGGATCGCCCGTCGATCCCTGGGCAGTCGGCTCACGTTAGGCCAGCTCAGCATGACCGGGTTGCCTTTGACACCCCCGCTGACACTGAACTGCCATTCGGGCGCCTCTTGTCCGGTGCGCTTTGTCTCCATCGCAAGATCTGCGATCGCCCGCAGTGGTCCGTTTGTCTCCGCATCTGACTTCAGCGCGATCCGAAGCCTCCCTTCGTCGGGCGAGGGCGGCGGCTTGGGCTTGTCGAGGGCGAAGCCGTCGAAGTCATCTGAAGCTGCATCCGCGGCGGCGATAGTGATCCTGTCCACGAAGCTACCGCAGCGCGCCCGAACGTCGAGAGTCCACGCCAGCCCTGCAGGAGCGCGCTCGGCCACTCTCCTGGCCGTCGCCCCGCCGCCTGTTGGCTCCGGGACGACGAGCGAACAGTCGAGGGCAGCCAACACCCAGTAGCCATGCCAGAGGGCCAGTGTGTCCGCCGGCGTCTGGCCAATGGTAACTGTGCTATAGCTCCCGGTGCCGTCGTGGGAGTAGTAGAACGTGGCCAGCACCCAGCCGGCCGCCTCGGCGTCGGCGAGGCTGCGGACGTCGCCGCCGTTGTCCACCTGCAGGCTGTCCAAAGTGGCCTCGTAAGGCGCCGCCACCATGTTCCACCCGGTTTGCAGAGGGATCACCTGATCACCGCCCGCCAGCGTGCCCCCGACGTCGATGTCCAGCGTCGCCGCTGCGCTGAGCAGCCAATAGGCCCGCTGTGTGCTCGTCGTGGCGTATTGACATTGTGGAAGGCTCGTGGGCACTACGGCATAGCCGCCGCCGTGCCAGCGCCACATGTAGTAGTTCCCGTCGCCCAAGTCGTCGCAGAGCACGTCGTGCACCGTAGCTGAACTGGGCGTCAGCGGAAAGGAGATCATATAGTAGCCTGCGGCTGGGAGTTCGTGGGAGGCCGCTGCCGGCGGGCGCGCCGTGGCGTACTTGACGTCGGTCGCGGGCCCTCCAACCAGATAGCTTATGTGAGCAAATCCGTCGGCATCTATCACCAGAGAGCTCCACAGCCCCACGGACCCGGCACTATCCACGGTCTCAATGTCCCACCAACTGCCGTTCCAGACCGCATATTTGAGGGCTCCATTGGTGTAGTCGCGATAGCTTATGTGCGGATAGCCGCTGGCGTCCAGCGCCAGCGAGGTCAAGTCCCCGACCATGCCCTGGCTGTCCACCGTCTGGATGTTCCATCGCGTGCCGTTCCAAGCGGCGTACTTGAGGTCGTACAAGGGCGGACGAGCGTAGTAGCTGATGCGCGGATAACCCGTGCCAGCGAGCGCGAGCGAGGTAGACTCGCCCACGGCGCCGATCCTGTCCACCGTCTGGATGGTCCAGGTGTGCATGCCTCGAGCTGCGTACTTGAGATCCTGGTTGGTCCAGTCATGGTAGCTTACGCGCGGATAGTCATTCGCATCGAGCGAGATGGATGTGTACTTGCCGACCCAGCCCTCGCTGTCCACTGTCTCGACCGTCCACCTGCTGCGGTTCCAGGCCGCGTACTTGAGGTCGTGGTTGGTGGCATCGTAGTAACTTATGTGCGGGTCGCCGTTGGCGTCCAGCGCCAGGGAGCAGTACCGGCCGACATCGCCCCCTCCGTCCACGTCCTGAATGTCCCAACTGCTCCCGTTCCAGGCGGCGTAGCTGAGCCCGTACGACGCGTAGTAGCTTATGTGGGCATCGCCGTTCGCATCGAGCGCCAGGGAGGTGTAGGTGCTTGGCGAGCTCGAGGTGGTCACCGTCTGAATGTTCCAACTGCTCCCGTTCCAAACAGCGTACTTGAGGGCCTCTGGATTGACGTCGAAGAAGCTGATGTGTGGATACCCGTTGGCATCGAGCGCGAGGGAGGTCTCGCCGCTCGCGTGCGTCGCGGCGTCTAGCGCCTGGATGTACCACGCGCTCGGCGCGCACACTCCGGCAGCGGCCAACGAGACCACGCCGCACAAGATGACTGTCATGAGCACAAATCGTCCCATCCCTGTTCCCCCCCAGCAACGGGTTTTGAATGGCGCGGACGAGGCAGCCGCCTGGTCATCACCCCAGAGGCACACTTGGCCCGCGGTTCCACACATAATCGTTCTCCAACCCGCCCTGCACAATACTTCGCCCTGTCTGCTTCATTCTCCTGCTCGGCACGATGTAAATTGTTCGCTACACTCTCGAGGCGGCAAACCTGAGGTGCTACGTCGGATGCTCCCGGGCTCCTCGCGTGGCGCTGTCAACGGCTCGGTTCCTTATCGAGGGACACGTGGCTGTTGTTGGGTTTCGCCGTTGACTCCTTCACTGGCCGTGCGGGCCGCTCGGGGAGCCAGGAGCGGGCCCAATGGTGGCGTCTACTCTATGCAGGGCAATGCGGGATGAAGCCGGAGGCCTTCACGTCGTCACCTCACCTCGCCACGTTCCCCATACGCCCGCACCTCGTAGACGCGTGCCTCGGGGCTGTCGTTGGTGGCGAGGACTACGATGCGCAGGCCCTGCGCGGTCACCGGCCGGATGGTGTGCTCGCGGCGGCGATGGTGGTTGCGGGGCTCACAGCCCACATGGGGTGACCACCTTCCCCCAGGCCCGCCTGGCGGTGGTGCGCGGCACGCAGATCGCGATGCGGAACACGCTGAGCCTACTCGGCGTCTCAGCCCCGGAGCATATGTAGGCCCCGCCGCTTGCGGCTCTCCCCTACCGCCTCACCGGCACCAATGCCACCGCCGATGCCTGTTCGCCATCTTCGGTGCGCGCAGTCACCGAAAGGACGTAGGTGCCGCTTGGGACGGCAGTGCCAGTTAGGCTGCGGGCGTTCCAGGTTAGCGCTGCCCGGCCTCGGACCAGTTGCTGAGCCTGCGCGATGTCCGCGACCCGCCGGCCGGCGACGTTGTAGACACGCGCCGTCACGGCCGCATCGGCTGACAGATTGAAGCCGATGTCCCAGGTGCCGCCGCGCGTCGGCGTGGCTGTCAGCCCGCTGATCAGCAGCGCCCCGTCCTCTACACGCTTAACTGTTACCGAGAAGTTCCGCGTTGTTCCC
>JAUWAU010000022.1 GCA_030601885.1 Armatimonadota bacterium | reverse complement strand
GCCGCGAAGGGTGCGTCGCTCGATGAGCTTCGCGATTTCTGCAACGACAGCGGCATCCCGGCGAGGCGAGGCCGGTACTGGAGCACCTCCACCTGGAATTCGCTTCTGCAGCCGCACGCACTCCTCAAGTACTGCGGCTATAGCGTCTGGAATGTGCACCGCAAGAACGGGACGAAGCGGCCGCCGTCCGAGTGGGTGATCGTGGAGAATGCACACGAGGCCCTTATTACCGAGGAGGAGGCCAAGGCCATCGCTGCCGCCCGTCAAAGCGGGAGGCGGAGGCGGTTTGATGTCGGCTATGCTACGAGCCGCGCCTCACGGTATCTGCTCAGTGGCGGCCTCTTCAAGTGCGAGCGCTGTGGCAGCAACATGACGGGACTGCACAGAGATGGTCGAAGGTACTACGTCTGCGGCAGCCAGCCGTATCGGCGAGGCAAGGGATGCGGACCCGGTGTATACGTCCCACAGGCCCTGGTTGAGTCGGAGGTCATCGAGGGCCTTAGCGGATTACTGGGTGCATGTGCGGATCCAAAGGGCTTCACGCGTCAAGTCAATGCTGAGCTTCGGCAGATGTGGGAAGAGTCCACGGGTTACGACCCTCGTGCGGTCAAGAAGCTCGAGGCCATTGACGGCAAGATCGCCAACATCCGCAAGGCAATCGAGGACGGACTCGAGGACGCAGCATGGGCCAATGGTCGGTTGCAGGAACTGCTTCTGGAGCGGAAGGAGCTCGAGCAAGCGGCGAAGCGAGTCGGTGAGCCGCCTCAGATCAACGTGGAGACGGCGATCTCCTACAGACGGCAGACTGAGAGGGTCTTGTCCCAAGGACATCCAGCTGAACGGAAGGATATCATCCGCAAGTGGGTGGACGAAATAAAACTGGCTCCGGAGCGATACGAGGTCGAGATCTCCTATCGCATCCCGGAGCCCGTTGTGAACGCTGTGGTAGCGCGGGCAGGATTCGAACCTGCGACCTCAAGGTTATGAGCCTTGCGAGCTACCAGACTGCTCCACCGCGCGTCCTGACGCAAATATAGCGAATCAATGGCGTCTTGTCAACCCCGCTACGCTACACCTCCCTCGACACGCTACGAGCGGGCCTCCGCATGCAGGTGCTCGCGCAGAGCCTGTGCCGCAGTCACGGTCATCCCCTTCACACCCGCCAGCTCCTCAACCGAGGCGCCTCGGAGCGCGGCGATCGATCCGAAGTGCCGCAGGAGCGCTCGACGCCGCGCGGGCCCAATGCCCGGCACCCGTTCGAGGACCGAGCCTTTCACCCGGCGATCCCGAAGCTTCGTGTGATAGGCTCGCGCAAAGCGGTGAGCTTCATCGCGCACTCGCTCCAGCAGGCGCCTCCCGCGGGAGTCATCCGGCAGCGCGATCGGCCGGTGGCGACCAGGAGTGTAGATCTGTTCGAACTCCTTCGCAAGGCCAACGACATCCACATCCTCAATACCAAACTCGTTCAGCGCCGCCACGGCCACGTTGAGTTGAGCTTGGCCGCCGTCCACCAGAAGCAGGTCGGGCAGTACGCCAAACTTCTCGTCGCCCTCGGCAGCCCGTCGGCAACGCCGTCTTAGCATTTCGCCCATCATTGCGTAATCATTGGGCCGCCCCTCGGTGGCATGCATCTTGAAACGTCGATATCCCGCTTTGTGCGGCTCCGCATCCTGAAATACCACCATGGAGCCGACCGCCTCGCGTCCCGATGTGTTCGAGATGTCATACGCCTCGATCCGCCGCGGCATGCGCGTGAGGCCCAGCACCTCCTGCAGCTCCGCCATGGCCGCCTCGGCGAGGAGTCGCCGCTCATGCTGGCTCTTCAGGTGCGCCTCCAGCGCCGCTGCCGCATTGCTGCGAGCCATCTCCACCAATCGCCTCTTCTCGCCGCGCTGCGGTCGAAAGACCCGCACCTTGACGCCTGCCAACGATGAGAGCCACTCCGCCAGCACGTCCGCGTCCTCCAACTCCTCACTCACCAGGACTTCTCGCGGCAGGCTAGTCGCTTGATCGTAGAACTGCTTCAGGAATCCCTCAAGCACCGCCGGCATATCGTGCCCCGTGGCGTGGTCGAGCACATAGTGGTCCTGATCAATCAACTTGCCCGCTCGCACTCTGAAGGTCTGCACGCAAGCTCGCCCATCAGCAGCCGCGACGGCCAGGACATCCTCATCCCGCTCCTGCCTGGCGACCACGCGCTGCTCCTCGACGACCTTTTCGATCGCGTCCGCCTTGTCACGCAGCCGGGCCGCTCGCTCGAAGTCGAGTCCCTCCGCCGCCGTCTTCATGTCCTCCCGCAGACGCTTCACGATGTGTGTGTGCTTGCCCTCGAGGAACAGGATGACGTCGCCGAGGACGGCACGGTACTCCTCAGGTGACACCTTGCCGGTGCACGGCCCCATGCATCGGCCAATGTGGTACTGCAGACACACGTCGCGACTCCTGCGCCCCGGGACGAGCTTGCGGCTGCAACTGCAGATCTTGAACAGCTCCTGCACAATGCGCATGGTGCGACGCATGGCCTTGGCGGATCCGTACGGCCCGAAGTAGCGCCCCTCGCGGAGCCGGTGCACATCCCGCGTCTTTGGGTCGTGGAGCATGCGTCGCCCGGGCTTGCCGACAACGGAGTCCTTGGGCAACTCGCGGAGTATCCGCAGCCTGGGATACGGCTCTTCGAGGGTGAGCTTCAGGTATGGATAGCTCTTGTCGTCGGCGAGTTTGACGTTGTACTTGGGCTTGTGCTCCTTAATCAGGTTCGATTCGAGGATCAAGGCCTCCATGTCGGAGGCGGTCACTATGTATGCGAAACCGGCCGCCCGCCGCATCATGACGTCGGCCCACCGGGAGTGCTTGGGCCGCTCGCCAAACCATGTAGCGAGACGCTTGCGGAGGGAACGCGCCTTCCCGACGTACAGCACCTCGCCATCATCGGCCTTGATGATGTACGTCCCAGGCGCATCCGGAACTGTTCGCAGATCTCGCTTCGCAATCATCGCTCGGCCCATAATCCCGCCAGTGCTGTTGTGCGCCAGGCCCTGATCGCCACTGCGCCTGCCAGAGCGTCCCGCGGCGCCTCGGCTACGGGCCACCGCGACAAACTATTGGTGGGTGGCTTCAGCCCCGCAGCATCTTCTCGAGGGCTTTGATCTCATCGCGCAGCTCGGCTGCTCTCTCGAACTCGAGGTTCTGGGCCGCCTCGCGCATCTCTTTCTCAAGGTGCGTGACGACTTCGGCCAGATCCTCGGCTTCGAGCTCCTCGGCAATGGGCATGGTAAGGTCGCGATGCGACCGATCACGAGCATCTTGCTTGGCTCTGATGGTATCGCGCACGTTCTTCTGGATCGTCTCAGGCGTGATGCCGTGCGTCTCGTTGAACTCGCGCTGGCGCTCCCGTCGCCGGTTCGTCTCATCCATCGCCCGCTTCATGGAACCAGTTATCCGGTCGGCGTACATAATGACTTTGCCTTCCACGTGGCGGGCGGTGCGCCCCATGACCTGAATCAGCGACGTCTCCGACCGCAGAAAGCCCTCGCGATCCGCATCGAGAATGGCCACGAGGGTCACCTCGGGCAAGTCCAGCCCTTCGCGCAGCAGGTTGATGCCCACCAGGACATCGTAGACGCCGAGGCGCAGATCGCGCAGCAGCTCAGAGCGCTCGAGGGTCTGCACATCCGAGTGCAGGTACTGCACCTTCATGCTCAGATCCGCCAGATACTCGGCCAAGTCCTCCGCCATGCGCTTGGTCAACGTGGTGACGAGGACGCGCTGCTCCTTCTCCACCCGCGCTTGTATCTCACCGATGAGGTCGTCGATCTGCCCCGTCGTGGGCCGCACATCTATCTCGGGATCGACGAGCCCAGTTGGCCGGATTATCTGCTCTACCACCTGCTGGCTGTGCTGCAGCTCGTACGGCCCCGGTGTGGCCGACGTGTAGATGACGTGATTGATCCGCGCCTCCCACTCGGCGAAGGTCAGGGGGCGGTTGTCGTACGCCGAGGGCAGCCTGAAGCCGTGCTCGACCAGGTTGTATTTCCGCGATCTGTCGCCTTGGTACATGGCGTTGAGCTGCGGGATCGTCTGGTGCGACTCATCCACCATGAGCAAAAAGTCATCGGGGAAGTAGTCGAGCAACACGTAAGGCGGCTCGCCGGGCTTGCGGCCGTCGATGTGCCGGGAGTAGTTCTCGATGCCGCGGCAATAGCCCACCTCGCGAATCATTTCCATGTCGTATTTCGTGCGCTGCTCGAGCCGCTGCGCCTCCAACAGCTTTCCCTGCTGATTGAACAGTGCCAGGCGCTCCTCCAACTCCGCCAGTATGCTATGTATGGCGCGCTCCTGGCGGTCGCGCGAGGTCACATAGTGGCTCGCGGCGAACACGATGGTGCGCTGCTTCTCTTCCAGGACCTCCCCAGTAAGCTGATCGATCATGAGTATGCGCTCGATGTCATCGCCGAACATTTCGATCCGCGTGATCAGGTCCTCGTCCACCGGGTGAATCTCCACCACATCGCCCCGCACGCGAAACGTGCCCCGCGTCAGGGTCATATCGTTGCGCGAGAACTGCATGACGACCAGTTGGCGCAGAATGTCGTCCCGGTCGATCTCCTGCCCCACTCGCACGTCGAGGATGATCTCTTCGTAGCTTTCGGGGGAGCCGAGGCCGAAGATGCAGGAGACACTCGCCACCACGATGACGTCGCGTCGCTCCAGCACCGCCTGCGTCGCAGCGTGCCGGAGGCGGTCGATCTCCTCGTTCACCTGCGCGTCCTTCTCGATGTACGTATCCGTTTGCGGCACGTAGGCCTCGGGCTGGTAGTAGTCGTAGTAGCTCACGAAGTATTGGACGGCGTTATTCGGGAAAAACTCCTTGAACTCGGCGCAAAGCTGGGCCGCCAGCGTCTTGTTGTGGGCGATCACCAGCGTGGGGAGCTGCACGAGCTCGATCACCTTCGCTATCGTGTACGTCTTGCCGGATCCAGTCACGCCCAGCAGCGTTTGCTGCTTCCTGCCCGCCTCCACGCCCTGGGCGAGAGCCTCTATCGCCCTCGGCTGATCGCCTCGAGGCGTGTACTCGGAGATAACCTCAAATGGTTGCTGCGCCGTCGTCGCTATTGACATTGCACTCAGGCCCTGACCCACGGCCTTCGCGGAACATACGTTCTACTAGTAACCACCCGGCCCTCTGGTTAAACCCCGACGCAGATCACCCCCGCCGGTGCTGTGAGGCATTATATCACGGCGCGGGATAGCCGGACAATGACAAGGCGGGTCGCCCACCGGCAACCCGCCTCGTGCGAATGCGCCGCTGTCTTGTGCGTGGCGTCTCCCTCAGCTTGGCATGGTTGAGCCAAGCCCACGCGACCCTCTGGCCTCGGCTAGAAGCTCGAAGAGACGCCAACGGTCACGATGTCCTCCCGCACCTCAGTGTCGTTCCGCCACCCGACGTCGATTCGCACCTTGCCCGCCCGCAAGGCGGCGCCCAGCGAGCTATCCCCTTCGTTGACACCGGCCCGAAGCAGGATGTTCTCCCCCACTCCGGCTTCCACTCCCGCACGAAACACGGCGCCCCCGGGCCCGGCATTAAACAGGTCGGCCACGTCAGCGACCACGGTGATGTTCGACGCGAGCTCACCCTGGGCGCCCAGGGCAAATTGGGTGCCCTGATCGACCCCCGCTGAGACTTGGTCGAAGATGTTGGAGAGGACGGCTCCGACCACAGCAGAGCGCTCGCTTTCCGGACTCACCCGATATTGCAGCCCGACGTCTGCGGTGAACTGGTCGTCGCTATCAGCTCCGGCTGGGTTGTTGAAGACCCACTTGACGTTGACGCCGACGCTCAGCCTCGCGTCCATGGCGAGGCAGATCGTGCCCGCGACGATGGTGTTCTCGAAGTTCAGTTGGTCGTCGTCCATCTCAAGCAGCGTGAAGGCATACCTCCTGTCCCTCTCCGTGTTAATGCCAAAGACGCCAGCACCAAGGAAATTGATGTCGCCGGCAACGGCGCCAGCCGCGGCGAGGCCGGCCCGGGCCATCTGGGACAGGCCGGCCGGGTTGCCGAGCGACACCTCGAGCTCGTTGCGCATTGCGGTGCTGGCGCTTCCCATGGCCAGAGACCGAGGCGGCAACAGGATCTCGTTCAACAGGAGTTGGGCGCTGGCCGGAACTGCCAGTGCCATAACGATCACGACGGCGTACACGACTGGAACGATGCGCCTTGCTGGCATTGCTACGAATCCTCCCTTGACGGGCATTCGCCCCTGTGTGTGCGTCTACTGCAGCGCCTTGGCGTATTGCGCGATGCACCTCAGGAATGGCCAGGTACCAACATTGCTGCGACCGATGCTTCGTCTAGAAGCCGCCAATCTCGAAGGAGATGCGGTTGTCGAAGGTGGAGTACCGGAGTCCGATGTCGCGCTGGCCAATCTTGCGCCAGATGGTGAACTCGGTCTCGTTGAATCCGACACTGGCGAATTCTGTCTTGTCGAGGTCGTCAAAGGACGTGATGGTTCGGCGCCATCGGTACATGCTGGCCAAGACATTGAGACGGTATTGCGACGTCAGTTGGTAATTGGCCGAACCGTAGCCGTAGAGCGCGTGCTCTCCAATGTCGTAGGTGCCGTTGAACGCGAGCGACCACTTCGTGCCGTGACCGAGCGAATAGCCCAGATCCGCCTGCTGGCGGAGGCCCTGAGAACTGGTGCCGCCGCCGAAGTGCCGTCCCACGCTGTACCGCACACTCAGATACTGGGACCTGTCGATGTGTCTGTCCGCGCCGAGCTGAAAGCGCAGGTAGTTGCCCAGGCTGGGCCGCGTATTCCACGTGATAATCGAATCGATAGAAGGTCGAACTCTCGTCTTGCGGTCCGGCTGCCATGGCCTTATGCTGAGTCCGTTGCTGATCTGGTGCTCGAAGAGCGCTCCATCGGCCCAGTAGTCGCGGCTGCTAAAGGAAACGCGCGTGCCAATGCGATGGTAGAGGCCTGTGCGCCCGATGGGCTTGGGCGTTAGCACGTGGTCCGCAGTGGCTCTGAGATGCATGGGCGCCCGTGGCACAGCGCTCACGCTAATGCGGGTGTTGGTGTGTGCCTTCCTCCCCAAGGTGCCAAATGTGGCATCGGCTTGGAACGTATCGAGGCTACGAGAGCCGAAGTAATAACTGGCCGAGGAGCGTAGGCCAACCTGCTCTCGATGACGCCACTGCAGGCTCCAGTCGTCTTCAGGCAAGCCTTCGAGCCAGACCTTACCGCTGGAGTTGCTCTTGTCATACTCGTCGCTGAGGCACAGCGACCAGCCCTCCCGGGGAATGAGCGAGTCAATCTGCGATCCCTTCTGAACGTGCACCGCACGGGCTTCCCCGCTGCTCACGCTGAGGTAGTAGGGATAATCGATGGACAGGCCCCCGCTGGAATTGAACTGCAATATGCTCGACTGATCTCCGTCGAGCCGGATGACGTGATAGCGTGGCATGCGCGTCAGAGGCGTGTCCTCCACCCACATCATAGGGCGATGCAGCACGATCTTGCGCCGCAGCATCACCAATGCCGAGCGACAGACGAGCCACACCCGCGTGTCCGCAAGTTCCTGGGAGTAATCGGAAGACTGGGGCGGTTCGAACGAGGCGTCGTCGAGCGGCTTCAGTGTCGCCCCAGAGAACGTGAGGCGCTCGACCTTGCCCTCGTCCGTGACACGCCAGAGCACGCCCTTGCGTTTGCGCAGCGAGTAGTAAAGGTCGTCTCCCTCCAGGCTCTGGTGCTTTATGCGAAGCTTGGCATCCCACGCTCTGACGTACTCGCCATCGACACTGACGATGAGATGCGGCGCTGCGATGACCAGCCGCCGGTGAGACACCGTCGCGTGCCACGCCTCGATCATGTGGTGATCCACGCTAAAGCTGACCGACCCGTACTGGGGCTTCTTCCGCCCCTCTCGTGGCCCTTCGTCTGACGCATCACGGGGGATCTTGGTGGCCTTCACGCGCAGCACGTCGCGTCGTCCCCCCGACAGCCCTCCCTCTGGGAGGAACTCGACGCTGATGCTGTCGCGGCTATCGCCCCGCGCCGTAGCGGTTACGGTGGCGGTCCCCTCCTCGCTGCTGCTGAGGAACGCTTCAGCGAAGCCATTCTCCGTCTCCACGGTCACCTGCTTCTGCCGCTGGATGCCGTCCGTGGTGAGGTCGCCGAGGTCGGTCCGGAGGAACACGGGCGTGCCATCAGGTACGGCACGCTGGCTGCCGCTATCTCGGCATTCGGCCCGCACGAGCACTTCGGATCGATCGTCGGCGACGGCCTCTTCCACCGAGGTGGTCAGGATGATCCGTACCTGGCCAATACGCCGCCCCGCTTGCCCCATGGCTCTATGGGGGCCCCACACCGCACACAGCGCCGCACAGGCCACGACACTGAGTTTCCATCGGTGATCGGCCATGGCTCGACCTCGCCAGCCCCGTCTTCGCCCTGCCCATGCACATCGCTCGGCGAGCATACAAAACTTCAGTACAATAATATAGGCAGGACACGATCGCGCCGTATCCTGCCACAATCGAGGACTCCGAACACCGTGTCACAGATATTTCATCACGCGGACTCGATCCAGGTGCCAATCCGAACCAACGGCGAATTCACGTTGCCGACATACTTGACCCGAATGAAGTATTCGATACGATCACCGACGTGGACGTCGAAATCGATGACACTGAATTGCGTGGGAAGAACGAGGCCGCCGTCCACGTCGTGGCGGGGCCCGTTGTTCACCTGCCGCTGCACCTGGTAGCGAAAGATCTCTCTGGGCGGGTTCGCCGGCGGCCCCCACGACAGTTGCACCCCTTGGTTCTGTCTCGTCATAGCCAAGTTGGTCGGCGGCGGCGAGTCGTTCCTGCTCTCGTTTTCCTCGTCGCTCGCCGCGAGCGCAAAGCCGCCAACGACGAGGGCGATGACCAGCACCCGGCCCCACTTCTCCCAGAACGTCTTCTTCTTGACCTTCTTCTCGACCACAGCGACGCCGGTGATCCTTGCGGCTGCTTTTTGGGCCGCGTCGTCGGCTGCCTCCCGGTCGAGATCCGTCACCGGCCCCCGATACGGGATCTTGCGCTCCACGCTGCTGCCTGTGACCCCGAAGGGAGGACGATACGCCTGCAGCTCGGCCTTCGGCGTGCCCGTCTCCGGATCGACGTTCGCCGCCACCGCGTACGTCGTTCCGGAGATCGTGAGAGAGACGACGTTCGTCTCGGCGTCGAAGGTCCGTTCCAGAATGGCTCCGACGAGCACGATATCGGCGCCGAGCGCATGGCCTACGGCGACGGCGCTGGTGGGTTCGTAGGGCGGCATGATGTCTTCCGTGCGCAGCACGCCCTCCTCCACTTGGCGCGTCGCCGACGGCGAGTTCATCTCGAACACCTCGGCATCGAAGCCGCCTACCTGTGCCAGGGCCCGCGCGAGGGATTGCGTGACGATCCGTTCCAAGTCGGCTCCGACTCCGGTTTCGTCACGCAGGAAAAAGACCAGCACACTCATGGGTGTCCCCGCAGCCGCACCGGGCTCAGGCTGACCCAGGACTGCCGTTAGCGACGGCAGTACCATGCCGGCAATCAGTGCCCAAACCACCAAGCCCCTCGTGCGCGATGCTCTGATTCGACTCATGCTGTTTCCTCCTGGCAGCGCGCGCAACTCCGGCGCTAACGCGATAGTCGGGAAAACACGTGCGTTGCGGTGCACTGCGCTCTATCGGCTGTTCGCGCCGTTATCTTCGCGATGTATATCCCGTCCGGCGCCGCAGTACCAGAGTCGCTGCGGCCATCCCAGACGACGGCATTCCGGCCAACTCCCATGGCCTTGCCGACGACCACCGTGCGAACCCGGCGCCCAGTCACGTTGAGCACCGCCACGTCCACAACGGCAGCCGCACTCACCCGAAACTCCAGGCTCCCCTGGCTCCCACGGCCCGGCACGTACGTGATCGCATCGATGCGCAGATCGCCCCCGGGCGCCGGTCCGGCGACGACCTGCAGATGCCGCTGCGCGCCGGCCTGTCCCGGGCTGAAGCTATATGAGCCGGCCGTGCGCATCAGCCGCACGGCGCCCGTATCGATGTCCCGAAGAGTCAGTTGCACATCTTTCGGGACCTCCGCCAAGTTGGGCCAGGCGATGACGATCGTCTCATTGGCCCGGTCCGACTCCACCATCACATCCCACACGTGGGCCGCACGTGCTGGCGAACGCAGATCGCGGAGGTACCTGCCGGAGGCGACGTCCCAGTCATCATGCACGAAGGCAATGTCCAGGTGGCCTTGCGGCGAACGAGGCGGCGGCGGGCTCATCACATCTTCAAGCCCGTAGCCGTCTGCAGCGCCGCCACGCACGCCCAGGATGCGACCGGTCCGGCTCAGATCGCCGACCGCAGCCCGCAGCTCAACCTCCCAATCGCCTGTGCCTTTCTGGGGGATCGATCCCCGTCCCGCACCGGCGCGTGCCGGGACGCTGCGCCCCACAGCAGGCGACGGCGGGTGGATCAGCGCAACCACGTCTCTAAAGACGTGCACCCAATAACCCCTGAACGGATCGAGCCGCATCTGTGCCACGTTGTCGGTGAACTCGTACTGCCGCGTGTCCTCATTGTAACTGTACAGTGTGGGCAGAATGATGCGGGCGCCCAAGGCTTCCTGGAAGCTCTTCACCTCACCGTCCACGAGGAACTCAGTAGTTGACCAGAACGTCGGTCCGGTGAACGGCGTACCGATCTGATTCCAGCCGCGCTGCAGGTTCAACATGAAGCTGGTAGCGACAGGCACATCGCTCCGATCCGGTTCGTCAGGCAAGTTTATCTGGGTCAGGGCGCGGTTGATGAGCCAGAACGCCCGCCCAGGCAGCAGCGTCGTGGTGAACGGGTCCGGGAAGAATCGGTACTGGCTAACAGCCGGATCCCAGCGCGCGACGGATGCCAGCGCGCTCCCCAGAGGCGCCAGGCTCTGCAAAACGTTCTCCGCATCGGCGTTCTGAAACTGATACGGGATAGAAATCATGGTGATAGGCGCCAGGGGATTGAGAATGTCCGGGGACAGGGACGGGAGAGCCGGCACCGTCAACAGGCGCTCGACCATCTTGCCGTTTGGACCTACCAGCCGGATCGGGTACACGCCGGGACGCGTGCCGGGCTGCACGCGGATGTGCAGGCTGGCTCGGCCCTCGCTATTAGCGAGGACGTCGCCAACGGCTATGGCGCGTGTCATTCCGGGCAGTTCATTCCCGGCGGCGTCGGTAAAGACGATGCCCGAGTCCGGTGGCACGGATAGCGTAAGATTCACGTTCGGCATCGTGACGATACCAGTGTTGTTGGCGAATCCGGCCACCCGGCTGATGCCGGTTGGCTGGCCCGTCGAGATGTCGGACGTGTAGAAGAACTCCTCGATCGTTCCTGGTGTGCTCGGGTCGTCGCCGCGCACGACGATCAGCTCCAGGGGGCTCTCCAGTGCGAGCACGTACGGGGGAGCAAAATCGGACGTGGCATTGCCCAAGCCGATGTATGTTACGTATCGCCGGCTGCGCCCCTGTGGGAGATCGGCCACGTTCGGGACCTCCCAGAACACCTCAACACCCCAGTCCTGCCCAATGAAGGGTATCGCCAGCGGAGCGAATGGCGTGTCGTCAAACGGGCTATTCATACGGGACGCCGGCCCGATGCCCACTCGGTCCGGTGGCCCCGCAGCGCCACTGGCGCCGCCCGGGGTATCCACCTCGCCGCCCTTCAAAGTGCCCTTCAGACTCAGCCCTGTCGTGTCGCTGGGCCGTCCGAGTTCGAAGGCCATCCACGCGTCGGGCACATCCGGAGCGGATGTTGCCGGATCGTCGTCGAAGCCAACCTCGTCGCTGAAGGCCGGCGACGGGTCGGAGCTAAAGATAGGCTGCGCATCGGCCACGGTCCCGCCGAAGGTCGTGTCGAAGAACAGCCGGACACCGATGGCCAGCGATCGACCGGCAGCGCCGCCCCTGTTGGTGTTGTTCGTGATAATCAGTTCCACCCGGACTGTGTCCCGCAGCACGGTATAGCGCTCGCGCACGGTCACCCATTCCAGCGCAGTAAGGTTCGAGGCCTGGTCTACCGGTATTTGCCACTCGCCTTCGATCGTGCGTGGCGGGATCACGTGCCAGGGCTCGGTGACCAAGAAGTCCAGAGACGCCGGACTGGGCGCGTCCGCAAGGGCGTTGGTGTTCTCGTGCTGCTCCCAGGCGTTCCCGCCGCTGTGTGCGATGGGTGGATTTAGCCCGAGCGCGCCGTCGTCGTCGATGATGACATCCAGCACCGACGTAAAGTGCTCGTGGTCAGTCCCCTCCGGCTGGGGCGCAGTCAATATATGCCGGCCGGCGAAGGCACCACCGTTCGGCCCAATCTCAACGCCCAAGCGCCCGCCCGGGCTCCACGCGAAGTTCCCCCCAACGGGCTCTCGGAAGGTCTCGAAGCTGTGCAGAATGATGTAGCCGGTGGGGTCAGGTGCGGTGATACGTACCGAGTTGTGCGTGAACTGCCCGAGCACCGGTTGGGCGGCACACAGCGCTACAACGGACACGATGAGTGCTATTAGAATCCCGCCCGGCTCGAACGGCCGCACGATGCGCTGCGTGAGCAAGGACGGTCAACTCCTTTCCTCCGAGAGCCTCGCCAGCACACTGCCACTACAGAGCCGGCCTGCGATAACGACGCCGTTCTCACGTCGGCCCATCCAGTGGACCTGAGCCGACGGCTATTCCCACTATCTGGCCAGATATAACTGGGTGAAGCCCGAAGCCTTCTGCCCGTCGTCCGTCTGGGCGGCGACGCGACACAGATACACCCCCGGCGCCGCCACCGCGCCAGTTTCTCCTCTGCCATCCCACAGAATCGTCTGCCGCCCGGAGCCGGTGAGCTGCCCCTCCGCCAGCCGCCTGACGAGTCTACCGGCGATGTTGCGGACCTCCACCGTTACGCTCGCAGGCGACGAGAGATCGAAGGACAGCGCCGCACCCGAGCCGCGTGCCGGCTCCGCACGCAGCCCAGTTACTCTCAGCAGGCCCCCACCCTTGCGGTATGCTCGGAGCCGGAAATGCCGTTCGCCACCTTCCACCCCGCTGGTGAACGTGTAGGAAGCGGTCGTTCGCATCCCCACCGTGTTCCCGGCGTCGAGGTCGGTTAGAACGAAGGAGATATCTCTCGGCGCCCCCGCCAGATCCCAGCGGAGCGTGACATCCGTGCTCGCCAGATCGGTGGCCGCTACCAGCGGCCATTCGAGGCTCTGCCTGCCCCGCGGCAGCATCTCCTGGGCATAGTTGCCCGCCGCCTCGGCCCAGTCACCGTGCGGGAAGTACACGCTGACGTGCCGTGTGATAGGTGGAGGCTCGGGGATATCGCTGGCGTCCGCCCCGACCGATGCAGTCGCCGACACGCCGGCGAAGTTCATTGGATCCTGGTGTCCGCCGGCGGACGCCGAGAGCCGAATCCGCCACCCGTCCTCTTCTGCTGCTCCCACACTCGCCAGCCGCTGCGCTTCCAAGGCCCCCGCCATGGCAGCGATCACCGGGAAGATGCGTATGTCTACATCCCTCGTGACGTTCAGCCAGTACCCCACAAATGGCTCCAACGTGCCCGACAGCGGCGCGCTGAACTGGTAAAAACCGCCGCCCGCCTGGTCCGGTACAAAGGTGTACAGCACGCCGTTGGTGATCCCCGCGGCAACGGCGGTGGACAGACTGTGCGTCACTCCGTCGGCGACGAACTCGACCGTGGCCAGATCAACGGGAGCGTTGAACGGTGTCCCGATCATGTTCCAGCCCAGCGGGGCCGTTGTCCCCCGGCGCAGCTTGATGATGTATGGCTGACTCGTATCGGCCGGCTGGCCGCTGATCGCCAGCGGCACCTCCGTGTTGAGCCGCACGAAGTAGCCCAAGCCGGCTGGCGGTGACAGAACAGTGGGGTCAGCCGCGAATGGGCCGGCGTCCGGCGGCTCGAAGCTCGCAAACGGATCGGGAAAGATGTGATACTTGTTGAAGGCCGTGTCGTCTGGCAGCCACCGGGCGATGGCGATCTCTGACAGCGGCCGGCCGAAGATCGCCACCGGATCAGCGGTCAGCAGATTGGTGAAGGGCAGTGACATTATTCGGAGCCCGGCGCTCAGCATTGGCAACGCGATGCGGAAGCCGACCGTTGCCGTGTTCCCCTGATTGCCGTCGATATCGGCGGCCGTAAGCGTCACCACATGCGCCCCGAGGGCGAGCTCTACCACGGGCGTGAAGCTCAGGACGCCAGTGGCGGCATCGAAATCAAAAGGCGGTATCTGAGGCACGTTGTCAATGCTCAGAACGATCGAGCTCTCGTCAATGCCGCTCCCGTCATCGAGCAGCGAGCCAACTATCGTTGGCCGCCGCGAGCTCAACACCGCGCCGCTCGTGGGCTCCAGAAGGGATATCATCGGGCTCACCACGTCCGGTCCAGGAGGCTGCGAGAGCCCGACTCGCAGCGAAAGCCGCCCGTGACCGAATAGGTTGTCCGGCCCCGGGGTCCCCAGGTCTATTCCCAGTCCCTGAAGGAACCCTCGAATAACGGTGAGGTCGCGGGAGCCGTCCTCGCTCTTGAGCAGCGCGGCCGCCCCCGCCACATGCGGAGCAGCCGCCGATGTCCCTGGGAAGGAGCCACCTGGCAACGGCCCATACGATACGGTGCTCACGAAGTCCGGCGCCGTCAGATCCGGCTTCATGCGGCCGTCGCTCGTCGGCCCTTGCGAGCTGAAGACCTCCAGATCATCTACCAGCAGGCCGTCAGGCTGGCCGGGCACCCCGCGAGTGGCACCAACCGTGAATGCTCCGTGCGCATCGGCTGGCATTAGGACACTGCTTTCAAGAACTTGGTGCATCACCTCAAAATCGGCGTACCAAGTGAACATCTCCAGGAAATCGACCTGCGCCGGATTGATGTTGTAGGCATGGATCTGCAGGTCGTAAATGCCTGGCGGCACTGTGGCGAGGAGCTGCTCCGTCGGCTCATCGTCGCCGTTCTGCGTCAGCGCCGACCGTGCGACTTCGACCCCGAAAGCGTCCCGCAGCACCAAGTCGTAATCCTGCGCCGTCACCGGGCCGGCCGTATCCCACCAGCTCAACTGCGCCCGGAGCATGCCGCCAACGAGGTTGAGCGATACGCCCTCGTCGGCCGGGCCGAATTCGTGGAACCCGTCACGGTCCGTGTCAACGAAGTTGCCCTCCCAATGCCGCTGGGCGTGGTTGCCACAAGCGACGGCGAACAGCACGCCGTTGTCTCGCGCCCGGGTGACAGCCTGCGAGAGCGGCGACGTACCGTCAAAAGGCCCGATTTGCCACCCCAGGGACATGACCGCCACGTCGGCATTCCCCGACCCGGCGAAATTGGTCGCCTGCTCAACCTCCATGAGGGTTATGCCCCGTATCAAGTTGATGTTGGCGCCGGGCGCCATGTCGTGCACGATCTCGGCCACTGCCGTCCCGTGCACACCGAAATTGTCCAGGCCCGGACCGGGCGGATTCTGGGCGAACTCAAACGTCCCCACGCTTGGTGGCAAGTCGCCCGACCCTATCTGGGCCACATAGCCCGTGAACCCCTGGTCCACCACGTTCACGGTCACACCGGTGCCGCTGAGAGATGGGGTGTAGTTCAGGAAGGCTGAGGCGTTGGTGAGTTGGACACCCTCGCTAACGACCGTTCCCTGGGTGGGAGGAAGCTGCAGGGGAATTCCGTAGTACGGAGGCCGGACGGTGCTTACTTCGGGCAGTTGCGCAATGAGACCCAGGCTGTTGATGGGCACCAGGGCCTGCACGCGCCTGTCAGCACGGATCTGCACTCGGGCGCCGTAGGCTGCGAGATTCGCGGCCGCAGCGTCGGCGGGCGAGGCGAACAGCACGACGACCTTCGCCATGTCACCGTATACTTCCACGCCTCGTGCCCGAGCCGCATCTGCCACTTGGGCTCGCGTGCCCGCAGACGCCCGAAGGAGCTGCCGGAGTGGCCGTGCAAGGTCAGTCAGATCGGCCTCCGGCGGCCCGAAGACGCCCAGGCCCTGCGCTACCAGAGGCAGCGGATCACTGGCCGCTCCCACTCCAGCACTGAGTATGAGCAAGAGTATGATGGCAGCACAAGCAGCCTGCGGAGGCGAAGGCGCGGCTCGCCTTGGGTGCCGCATTACGCCTGCTCCTCCCTTCGACTGAAGCATTCTCACCTTATCAATGAAATCCACCCACCTCCGCGCCCCACCAACTGCCTTCACGCTGCCTCGCGATCGAACAACCGCCGCACGTGTCGAAGATACGTCTGCAAGAACTGTCCCCACTGCGTCTCGCGAGCGAGGCTGGCGGAGGCCATATACGCATCAGGCAGCTCGCTCAAGTTGGGCGGGAAGAACACACTAAGCCCGGTTGGCTCTTGATCCCGGCTCTCTGCAGGGCCGGAGTGATACTCCGTGACCACGGCCGACGTGACTCCCTCCGCGACCTCTCGCGCCAGACGCCGCACCGCCTTTCTGGGATGCGTCCGAGCCAACGTCCGCGCAAACTGCCCCAAGTCCACGTACTGTCGATTCGGGCCGAAGCTCCGACTCACCGCTCGCGCGTACGTAACCGGGGGCGCGGACTCGGCGATCGTGTCCGTAAGCTCTTCACTGAGCCGGCCCAGGCGCCGTGCAAGCACCGTGGCTTGTGCCACGTCAATCGCCGCATGCGTCACCGCCACGTCAGGCACTTGCGCCCAGTATCCTGCCGCCTGCCAGACATAGTTCGCCGCGAACTCCCGGGGCGACATGTCCGGCCACGCCACAAGGCCCGCCAGGATCTGGTCCCACGGCGCGCCGGGCGTAAGCATCACGTACTCCGACGCCGTGACGTACCGACAGGCGCCACGCAGCTCGTACACCACCTCAAGCAGCCCCGTCAGGCACGCATCCAGAAAAAGCACATCGATGAGCGGCTCGCCTGTGTCCCTGACGAAGCTGCGCAGCGCCGCCCCCAAATCCGCCGCAGACATCCGCGTTCCGCTCGTCTCATCGTGACAGACGCCACACACCTGCGACGGCAAACGCACAAACGGGTGCGGCAAGTCCACCAAGCCGCTCCCGTGCCCCATCACTATCAGACCATACCGACGCCCCGGGCAGCGCTCTCGCGTCCACCGCACAAACGCACCCAGCGTCGCCGCACTTGCCATATCGACCTCGCCGAGCTCTTCCGCCGCGGTCGATACGATGCCGTCCGCGTCTTGCCGCCGCCGGTCGATCAGCATGCGCCGTGCATCAGCGAAGTCCGGCCTCGTCGCATCCCCGCCCTCGCACCGGTCCAGTTGCACGGCAACGTTGACGCGCTCCGATGACCCGACGCTCTCCAACATCCGCACGTACCCAACCGCCGCCGCTTCCAGATCCCCGTCGCCGCTCAGATACGCCATCAACGTCCAGTCCGCCGGCGCGTCCGCCAGTGCCCGCTGGCACGACGTCCACAGCACCCCGACCAACACCACCTTCATCCACAGGCACAGAGAGCGCCTGACGTACGCTGTGCTCACACGAGTACCGCCCTTCGCCCTTCTCTGTCCGCCGCTCCCCTTGCTCTTCTACGTTGGCGGCGGCGGTGGGGCAGGAGCGGTGATGAAGTTGCGGTCCTCGCTGAAGATCCACCCAATCTTGCTGCCCACATTAGGCCCTCGCCGGGGCAGCTCGTCGCCAATCTTGCGGGCGCCGACGCGCCAGGTGAACACCGTCTCGCCCGGCAGGTCCGGCGAGAAGTCCACCAGCTCACGGAACTGTGTTTGCCCAGTGGCTCGCAATGTTCTGGAGAAGATACGCGGCCCCGTCGTCGAGAAGCCCTGGAAGACCTCCAGCACGTATTCATCCGCTCCCTCGGAGGCATTCCAGACGAACTCAATGCTCTGCGGATCTGCTCCCGTGAAGCCCCCTGCCGGGCTCTGCAGTACGGGCGGCAGGAAGAAGGTCACCGGCCCGAAGGGCTTGCTCGGCGGCGAGACCGAGGCGGGCCCCGGTGGGCTGTTGGGCTGGCGCAACTGGGCCAGGCGGCTTCGACGGCCGAAGGCGCCTCTCGGTATCTCAATGTTGGGCGGCGGCTGAGGCGCCGTCAGATTCTGGAGCCTGTAGAAGTACGTTCTCCCCGGAACGACCGGCGTGATAGTGAAATCTACATCGAAGCTGATAGTGGTGAATCCCGGGGCCTCAGGGTCGAAGTAGTCGATCTCGTTATTCCAGTTATACGGCGTCGGCGCCCCCGGCGGCACCATGCGGGGATCGTTTGGATTGTCCTCCCAGATGAGCTCGTTCCCGCCCGGATGTCCGGGCCCCCCCAAGACGTCTCTGATGGTCGTGCCGCCGATGAAGTCCACCGGGAAGTACCGGTACTCGCCCCTGTGCATGACCCGTCCCGCGATCTCCTCTTTGCGCGGTATCGCCGGATTCTTGATGACCATACGTACCGACGGGACTTCACCGTCGCGGAACTGCGATAGGAACACCGTGCCGCCGGCGGCTCTGGTATTCCGATGCCTGCCGGTGGCGAGGGCAAAAGCTGCTGCAAACACGCCGAGCGCCAGGATGAGCCGCAGGCCCTTCTTCCGGGTCTTCCTGGCGCGTGTCTCTCGCGCAACCTTGGGAGGCTCGTACATGACCCGAACGAAGTCCTCGCGCCGTGCGCCTGGGCCCGTGTGGCGCACCGCGGTGCATTGGTGCGGGTCCACCTCCACAATCCGCAGCGTGCCTATCTTCCGCTTCACGATCTCCTTGGTGTCCGGCCGGTACTCGGGCCGGAGCACCAGCAGCGTCTGTCCGACCTCGATACCCTCCTGCGTACCGAGGTTTATCGTACTGTCGCCCACCTCGTTTATTATCAGCACGGTGCCTTGCACGATCCGGCGGGTGATCATGTCGTCCACTACCCGCTGTGCAGCCTCGCGCAAGCCCTCGTTGATGAGTTCATCGTCCGTGACAGTGATGCCCGGTCGGGCCACCGTCGTGCGCTCGGCGGCCCCGCCGTTGAGTATCGTCTCTGCCTCAACGTCCAACAACTCAATACGCATCGCCACCGTGGCGTTATTGGCCTTCGAATTGACTTCGATCCGCGTGACCCAGCCACGCATCACGCCGTCAACGCCCAGAGCCCGCCCGACACGCGTCATGCCCACCTCATCGAGCGGCAGCCGAAGGCCCTGCCCCTGCAGCGCCGCCTCCACCTCGCGCACCGGCACCACTTGATACCGCTCGCTCGCCTCCAGTGCGATGGCAATAGCATCGGTGGCCGCACGGGCGCGCGCCTCCCCCGGGTACTTACGGGATTTGTTCGTCAGAGGCAGCAAGGCGATGGTCAGCACTCTGCCTTCCGTGGCCTGCGCCTCGGCTCGGGGGGTAGCCAAGAAACTGCAGTATGGAAGGATGAGGGCAGCGATAACGAAGTACGTTAGCGCCTTGACGGAGCGCCTCCGGTAGAGTCTATCCATTGCTGCGAGGCCCCCTTTGAGCTGTTGTGTGTCGGAGACTCCTGCCCAGCCACAACGGCGCCCAGTATAGCACATGCACCAGGCTTTGTAAACGCGACCGCCGTCGGGCCCCAAGACGAGTCAGGACACCGTCCCTACCGCCAGACCGACACCATGCGCGTCGCCCCGACCACCTCGCCATCAGCACTCCGTGCCCCCAGCTTCACCAGGTATATCCCGTTCGGAACACGGGCGCCGGCCTCGGAGCGCAGATCCCAGATGAGCTCGTTCTGGCCCGCCGCCCGCTGCTGCGCCTGTCCCAGATTCCTCACCAGCCTGCCAGCCACGTTGAGCACCTGCGCGCTGACGCTGGCGTCTCGACTCAACGTGTAGCTGAGCGTCTTGGCGCCGCGACCATCGGCCGCCACGAAGTTCGTGATGGCCAGCCCGCCGGCGGCGGCTTCTCCCACCGCCACCCGGAAGCGCCGGACCGCGCCGGCTGTGCCACTGCTAAACGTATAGCACCGGCTCGTGCGCATTGCCACACGGCGGTCGGCATCGACATCGACCAGCGTGCAGCGGTACCCCCGTGGAATCGCTGAGATATCCGGCCACGTCAGTCGGACTTCCTGATCGGGCTCGTTGGCGGAGACGACGAACGTCCACTCCTTCGACTTCCCAATGGACGACCGGATATCGGCCGCGAGCGCCTCGGCGCCCCCGTCAACGAAGGCCGCCGTGATGGCCGAGCCGCCCACCGGCGCCGGCGGCTCCTGCACGTCGTAGTACGTGTCGTATCCGTCGGTCGCATCCGAGGCCACGCCGAGGTAATTGTCGGCGTCCGTGGCCTCGCCGGCGGCAACCTCGATGCGCATGCTCCAACCGTCGCGCGGGCTGCGGAAGGGTTCCGCGCTCGCAGGATCCACCGCCACCGACTGTGCGCCGGCGGCGGCAAGACCGGCCGCGAGCGGCCGGGGTACCACGAGAGTGCACCGCTCGAAGGGAAGCACCCAGTAGCCCGTGTACGGAACCAGCGAGAGCGATGTGCGGTAGCCGCCGAACATCCAGGTGAAGAGGCCGCTTTGCAGGATGCCGGCACGGAAGGCTTCTTGCAGCGACATCGGTGTGCCACCACTGTCCTCAATCATCACCGCCGCGTAGTCCACCGGGGCTGCGAAGGGAGCGCCGATGAGGTTCCAGCCGGGCAGGAGCGGGATGCGATACGGATCCGTCGCCACGGGGCCGGATGTGGTCAGATCCCGGATCGCGTCCAAGTACATCCAGTAGCCCGTGCCCAGGCGGAACACGTCCGAAGGCGGGTTCGGATAGTAGGTGTACGACGCCGTGGTCGGGTTGTACGTGGCCAGCTTCACTTCGCCGGCGGGAACCTCCAGCAGAGACGCGATCGGGTGTGCCGACAGATCGTACGGCACGGACATCATGCTTAACCCGATCGGGAACGTGTGCAGCGGCTTGACGTAGAAGTTAATGTTGCCCGTCCGCTGGCTCGATACCACTGTCACCGTGTGACTGGCGGGAATCATCGTCAAGCCCGCCTTGGTGGCGACGACGCTGTGCGTGCCCGCCTTCACGTCCGGGATGTGGTAGTTCGCCTGCTCGGGAATGCTGCCGATGGGCGCCGCCTGGCTGTAGGCTTCGGCAATCTTCACGCCGCCGGAGAACACCTCGACCAAAACGCCGTCCACGAGCGCGCCGTCCGTCTGGCGGGTGATGAGCCCAGATATCGAACCGGGCGGCACTTCCTGGAGCGCGATCGTTATGGGCGTGGTCACCAGCGGCGTGATGGTCACTGTCTGGTCGGCCGACGTTTCGTATCCGGCCGCGCCCGCGCTCACCGCGTAGTCGCTCGGCGGCAGGCTGAAGCTCACCTGTCCGTTGCCGTCGGTTATGCCGCTGTCCACGAGCGCCCCCGTCGATGCGTCCTTGACCTCGACGGTGGCGTTCGGTATCAGGTCGGCCGTGGCGCTATCGGTGACCGTCACTTCCAGGGTGCCGTCGGCGGAAGTCAACGCGAAATCGACGTTGGGCGTGTTCTGGGCCGGGAGAACGGTCACGGTCTGCGTCTCGATGTTGTGGTCCACGGCCGTGCCGTCCGCCGTAACCTCGTAGTCGGCATTGGGAAGCTGCTCGATGGCGTATGTACCGTCGGCGGCCGTGAGGGTGCTGCCCCTTATCTCGGCGCTAACTGGCTCAAAAGCTTCCACCGTCACGTTGGCCAACGGCTGGCCCGACGCCGCAGAAGTCACGGTGCCCGAGATGCTCCCCGGGTCTGCCTTGCTGAGCACGAAGTCGCGGTAGGTGGGCAGCACGCTGCCCATCCCGTGCACACTCCATGCCTCGGCGTGGTCGTAGTAGCCCGGAGCGCTGGCCCTCAGGTAGCGGTCCGCTGGCCGTACGCCGTTGACCACGTAGGAGCCGTCCTCGTTACAGCGCACGGCGTTCTCAGTTATGGACGTGGGCCCCCCGGCGAGGACCTCAACGACGGGCCGCGAGGGGATGGGCTTCAGGCCATCCTTGTCCAGCACGCGTCCGGTATACGTGCCGGTGCGCAGCCAGCACAGCACATTGTGGGTCATCTTGCCTCGAAAGTTAAGGCAGGGGTACGGCTCCGAGGTAACATACTGGCGGCAGATGTTCTCGAACCCGAAGGCGAAGTAGACGGTGCGATAGCCTTGGGGCGAGTCATGGCGCACTATAGCCGGCGTGCCGCCATCCGCGTAGTTATACGCCGCCACGCCGGCGGCGCCCAGGGCGATAACGTCCGCGAAGACATCGAACCAATAGGCATCCTGCCAGTCCTGATCGTTACCGATGATGTCAGGGGTGTTCAGCGCCGCCGGTGGCGCCGTACTCCCTGAGCGGTAGTGGCGGAAGGCGCCGTAGCATAGCGGCTCGCCGCTGCGGGCCACGTTCACCTCAATTCCGTTGGGGACATTGATGGGGTCCAGATCATCGCTCAGGTAGAACGCCTGCAAGTACTGGTTCAGGAAGGGATTCCCATACTGGCCGTCCACCGTCAGGGACCAGCCGATGTCCTCGCCAGTCACGCAGAGGCGTCCGCCGCGATCGAGGAAGCGCATCAGTTCGGCCTGCGTGTCGGCGTCAGTGATAGCTCCGCGCGTCGCGTAGACATTCCCGGCGTTAGGCGCTCCCCACCAGATGCACTTGTCACTCACGATGACCGCGCGCGGCTGGGTGAAGTCGCCGGGCTGGACCTGTACCTCGGTCGTCGGGCCGTAGTAGTCCACAACGTGCCTGGGAATGGGCCCGCGGCACTGAATGCGCCACACATCGATGTGCTCCGGCCAGTAGTTATAGTTCAGGACCCACGGATAGGCGGTCTCGCCTCCGTACGTCCCGAAGTCGTGGACCCATATACCGGGTAATTCCGGCATTAAGGTCGTTGGGTCGTACCCGCCCCAGTTCCACTCGTAGTAGGTGGCGGAGGGCCAGACGAAGAAGAAGTGGAGGCTCCATGGGAGGGATGGGAACCTCTGAGACGACATGTGGTCATCAACCAGGAGCACGTGAGTCTGCGGATTGAAGATTTGGGTGCTGAAGCCGTAGATATTGTCGTACTCGAACGTGTTGCCCACTTCGTCCACAGTGACGACGTCAATGATATAGTCGCTGGGGACCGCCGGCGTGGGGAACTCCGCGGTCCATACCTTGTCGCTGGCATCCACATCCGGCGGCACACCATCATTGCGCAGTGGCACTGTGGCAATCGTCTCGAAGTCGTACTCCACCCACGCTGTGCCCCCGGTGCCACCCAGGGGGGACCCCGGATACACCAAATACAGGTGATGGTCCAGCCCCTGAGCGTCCGTCAGCGGCCCATCGGGGTCTTTGATCTGGCACACGGCGCCTCGGACGCCAGTTTCAAGATCGTCCAACGCCACTGAGATCGTGACGGTCTGGCCCGCAGAAGCCAGGCGCGGCTCAGCCACCATGGCTTCACCGCTGTCCATCCCCAATATGATGGGCGGGACGATGTCGAATTGATACACCGACCAGATGTCGGCATCGTTCACGGCCTGCCCGCCGGGTCGCCTGGACTGGAACACGATCTGTATCTGCGGCTTGCCGCCGCCTGGCGGGGGTGTGCCAATGTCGAACGGCGACCAGGCGGGCTCCTCGTCGCCCTCCGTGTCCCCCACGTCCGCGTTGCTCTTCAGCAGTGGCGGCGGGCCGACCAACTCCCCCACGCGCGCCATCGTCCAGATGTTGTACTCCGTGGTCGCATCCCCGGGCGCCTGCTGCCGATCCGAGGCGAAGGCGAGCATGTCGCCCGTGGCCCGCCACGCCGGATCCTTGTCGTTGACCGACGGATCGCCGCCGCCGTTGGTGAGCTGCTCGTCCGTCATGGCGCCGCGGTTGTACAGGTAGATGTTCTTGGCGCCGCTGCGCTCGGAGGTGTAGGCGAGAACGTTCGCATCGCTGGGGTGGAATGCCGGGTCCACATCGTTCGTCGGGTCCGTTATGAGCGGCTGCGGCTGGCCGATGCCGCTAGACGCGATCGTGTAGATGTCCCAATTGCCCGGGGAGCGCTCGAGCTGGAAGGCGATGATGGATCTATCGGCGGACCACGTGGGGTGGCGCTTGTTGCCCGCCACGACCAGGCTGGTGGTGATCTGGTTCACCACGCGCGAGGCGACGTCGATGGTGTAGATCTCGTAGGTGCCCGTCTTGTCGGAGGCGAAGGCGACGAGGCGCGAGCCGGTGTCAAACGCCGGGCCCACCTCATTGGCGCCATCGTCCATCGTCAGGCGGTACGGCTGCGAGCCGTCAGGCCGCATCAGCCAGATGTTGTACGTCCCGTCCGGCGTGGTGACGCCCGGGTCGATGCCGGGGAAGCCGTCCTCGTCCACCCCATTGCTGACGAAGGCGACGCGCTCCAGAGCTGGGTCCGGCGCCCACGTCGGTTGAAGCTCGTCCGACAGAGTCGCCGACGGCGTCAGATTGGTGTCGGGCCGGGGGCCCTGACGCGAGCGGGCCAAATCCGACCGCAGTTGATCGAAGATATGCGGGAGCATACTGCGGTCCAGGGGCACGCGCCGGCCTATGCTCGGCCGGATTGGCGGGTGCCAGGCCCCGGGTACCTGCAGATAGCCGCTGTAGCTGGTGCGGTCCAGCCCCCCGGGCATGATGACGCCTTTGGGGCGTGCGACGCTGAAGACGGGAAGTAAGGCAAGCGACACTATGAGTGCGATGCAGAGGCGCTTGAACTGACCACCCATGCGAGATACCGCTCCCTTCCGGCCCTGCGCACCAGCGGCATGCGCACAACTCTACGCCGCGCTCGCTGCGGGCCGGGCCACACGGCAAGACGCAGTGAGCCGGGTCCCATAGGACTCACGCAACAGACGGCTGTCTGCACAGAGGAATGCCCCCTGCTTCCGAACCAAACGACAAACCAGACTTGCGCTGCGCCGGGCCCGTCGAGCCGGCGAGCAGGCCCGTCACCTCCGCTTCGTGAGCCGAGGCGCCCAAGTCCTGGTCATAGGCGATTGCGGGTGACCAACCTGTGATCGTGGTGCCCACAACTTGTATCGGGCGCGAAAACCCGATGTAAAATGTCTGTAAACGGCGGCAGAGGCTTTGGGAGTGGGAGGGTCCCCTGGGTTGCACTGAGCTGCGAACTGAGCTGCGATTAGCGCGTTTGGGTAGGGTTGCCACGCGGCGCATTATAGCATAGTCACCCCGTTGTTGCAACCTATCTGCGCCGTCATTCCTGCCACGGCACGGTGGTTCTTATGCGCGGCCAAATAGCCCTCACTTGCTCCTCGGTGAGCGCGATATCGCCGGCATTGTCCACCACGAAATCCGCCTTCACCTGCCCCAGGCCGGCCTCTTCCTGCGCTGCCAGACGCGCCTCGGCCTCAACCTCGGTCAGGCTGTCCCGCCGGCGAATCCGCTGCAGTCGCAGGCTGCGCGGCGCACGCACCATGATGAGCACGTCTACCAGGTCCAGCGCCCCCATCTCCCGCAGCACGGCCGCCTCCAAGGCAACGGTCACAGGTGGGGCCTTGCCGCCGGCCAGCTCACCGATCCGCGCCTTGATGCGCGACAGCATGGCCGGGTGCGTGAGTGCGTTGAGAGTCCGGCGCGCCTGCTCGTCGCTGAAAACGAGCTGCCCCAGCGCCTTGCGGTCGAGCGATCCGTCGGGCCGAAGGTACTCCGGTCCGAAACGCCGGCCGATCGCCTTGAGCACGGGAGATCCCGGTGCGACCACTTCCCGGGCGATGGCATCGGCCTCGATCGTGGCCGCGCCCAGCTCTCTCAGCATCTCCAGCACGACAGTCTTGCCGCTGCCGGATTCGCCCACCACTCCTATTATAACCGGTGACCGCTGTCCCGACACCTCCCCACGCGCGCTTGCACACATGGCCACGCCTACTCCGGGGTCGGCTCCGTCGGCTCCGTATCCTCAACCGCTGCATCGTCCGGCGCGTCCTGCTCCTGTTCTGGCTCGGTTGCCGGCGTCTGCTCCTCGACTTCCTCTGACTCCTGCTCCGCCTCGCCCTTCTGCTCTGCGGCCGGATCGGTGGCTTCGGCCGAAGGCTCGGCGACCGATACTGCCTCGGCTTCCTCCGCCGGCTCAGCCTCCGGGGGGCCGGCCTTTTCCGACTCCTCAGGCCCGCTCGCCGCCTCGGCTGGTACCGCCTGCTCCTCGGCCTCCGGCGCAGCGTCAGCCGCTGCGGCCGTCGCCGGCTCGGCGGGCGCCGCTTCATCGTTCGCGGCCTGTTGCGCCTCCAGAGCAGCGCGATGCTCCTTGAGCGCGTCTCCGTACAGATCGCCGATGGTCGGCCGCTGCGCCTGCTGTTCGCGCATGTACTGCCGGTATTCCCGCCGCTCCTGCTCCTGCTGCGCCTGGATGAGGCTGAGGGTCATCCGCCGCTCCTCGGGACGGATGTTCAGTATCTTGATGTTGATGGTGTCATCGACCCGGACGACGTCCTTCGCCTCGACGCCACGCCGCTCACTGACCTCGGCATTTGGCAGGATGCCCTCGATGCCTATCTCGAGGTGCACGAAGGCACCAAAGGGCACGACGCGAGTGACGCGACCGCTCACGATGCTGCCCACTTTGAGAGTCTTGGCCGCCTTCTTCCAGGGGTCGGGGAGGATCTGCTTGCGGCCCAGAGAGATGCGACCGCGCTCCCGGTCGATCTTGAGCACTATCACCTCGATGGTGTCTCCCACACTGAGCACCTCGGACGGATGCTTGATCCTCGTCCACGACATCTCGGAGATGTGCAAGAGTCCGTCCACTCCGCCGAGGTCAACGAAGGCGCCGTAGTCGGTGAGGTTGCGCACACGGCCCTTGAACACACCGCCCTCGACGAGGCGTTCCAGCGTCTCCTCGCGCCGCGTTCGCCGCTCCTCCTCGATAACAAGCCTGTGAGAGAGAATGACCTTCTTTTGATCTTTGTCAGCCTCGGTCACGCGCAGCCGCAGTGACCGACCGACCATTCGATCCAGATCCCGCAGCCGGCGCACGCCCACATGCGACGCCGGGACGAAGCCCTGGATGCCCAAGTCAACGCGCAGCCCGCCTTTCACCCGCTCCGTGACCATCGCAGTGATGACTTCGCCCGTCTTGTTCGCCTCCAGGATGCGCCGCCAGACGTTCTCGTAGTCGGCGCGCTTCTTGGATAGCACGACGGTGCCCTCGTCGTCGTTGACCCGGACGACGGCCACGTCCAGCTCAGCGCCGACAGAGGGTACGTCCGACGGGCTGGGGAACTCATAGATAGGAATAGTGCCCTCGTACTTCAGGCCCACGTCCACGAGCACGCCGTCGTCGCCGGTCTGGACCACGATGCCTTTGATGATCTGACCGGGCCGCACCTCCGGCACCGCGGCCGCCAGTTCGTCCTGGCTTTCCACGGCTGCTTCGGGCTGGTCGTCGCGCTCCGGCTGCTCATCAGCACCGGCGGCCGGCGGCGCCTGCTGCTCTGCCTCATCATCGCTCGTCCCCTGTTTCTGCTCCTCCAGAATCTTGAGCGCCCTCTCCGGATCCAGTATCCGGTCAACGGCATCGCCAGAATCGTAACGCATTTCGTCACCTGCTCCTTCCTGGTTAGAAGAGCCAACTCACGCGTCGAGTCAGCCAACAAGAATGTGAGTCTCATACATCGTTGTCAGGTCAAATGACCACGAACACAAACGCCAACCCAGGCGGCTGGGCGCGCGTGCCGCCGGCATGATCGCAGATACCTTCACCTCCCATGCGCCCAGTGTGCCCCGCGGAGCGACGATGCCCCGTGCCGTTCCTCTACGTCGTGCCGGGCTGCATGTCTCGCCAATTATCCCCCACCTTGACATCCACTACAAGCGGGACCTTGAGTTCATAGGCGCCCGACATGCATTCGCGAATCACATCGCCGATGGCGTCCAGCTCGCCTTCGGGCGCCTCCAGCAGCAGCTCGTCGTGCACCTGCAGGATCATCCGAGCCGAGCCGCCCGGCTGCGCCAGCTTCCCTGCCAGAACGACCATGGCCAGCTTAATGATGTCGGCGGAGCTCCCCTGTATGGGATGGTTCACGGCGGCGCGTTCAGCATACGATCGCGTGCCGGGATTGGCGCTGCGCAGGCCCGGTATCTCCCGCCGCCGACCCAGGACGGTGGTCACAGCGCCGTCCTTATGTGCCGCTTCCAGCGTAGTTTCAATGAAGCGCTTGACGCCAGGGAGTTTCGCGAAGTAGCTCTTGATGAACGCCTCGGCCTGCTCGCGACTGATGCCCAACTCCAGGCTGAGCGCCATCGCCCCCATACCATAGATGACGGCGAAGTTCACTGTCTTGGCCTGCCGCCGCATCTCGGACGTGACGTTCTCAGGCGCCACGTCGAATATCTGCGACGCCGTTCGGCGATGAATGTCTTCGCCCGCTCGGAATGCCGAGAGCAGACCTTCGTCCTCAGACAGATGCGCAAGCACGCGCAGATCGATTTGCGAGTAATCGGCCGAGAGCAGCTTCCAGCCGGGCCGATCAGTGACGAAGCAGGCCCGGATCTCGCGCCCCCATTCTGTGCGGATGGGGATGTTCTGCAGGTTCGGGTCGCTGCTGGACAGCCGACCGGTGGCCGCAACCGTCTGGTTTAGCGTCGTGTGCACGCGATGCGTCTGCGGATCGATGAGCCGCAGCAGACCGTCAACGTAGGTGGACTTCAACTTCGCAAAGCTGCGGTAGTCCAAGATCCTCTGCGCGATCTCATGCTCCGCCGCCAGTTTCCTCAGCACTGCCGCATCCGTGGAGTAGCCGGTCTTGGTGCGTTTGCCCCCGGGGAGCTTAAGCTCTTCGAACAGCACGCGGGCAAGCTGCTTGGGCGAGTCGATATTGAACGGCTGCCCGGCGAGCTGGTGGATCTGCGTGGACAGCACCCTGATCTTGCCGCCCATCTGACCGTCCAGCTCCCGAAGCCTGTCCGCCTCCACGGCCACACCGGCCAGCTCCATATCGGCCAGTATCCGCAGCAGAGGGATCTCCACCTCGCCGAACAGCTTCTCGTGGTGCTCCGCCGAGAGACGTTCCTGCATGGGCTCTGCAAGGCGCAGGGCGGCATCGGCGTCCGCGCACGCGCGCCGGGTGGCAGGATCGAGCCCGTCCTCGGATTCCGCCTCGGCCCGCTCGGCGGCGGTGCCTGCCTTCCGCCGCCTGCCGGGCGCCGGCGGCAGTTCGGCCTTGAGGTACTCGGTGACCAACCGCCCCAGGTCGTGGCTTGCCTTTTGGGGGGCGAGGGCGTAGGAGGCAATGGTGCTGTCGAAGTGCTCGCCGGCGAACGCTACCCCATGCCGCGCGAGAATGACGGCGGTTCGCTTGAGATCGTCGCCGTACTTCTCGATATCGGCGTCGCCAAGCAGTTCGCACAGTCGCCAAGCCGCGCCGCTCGCTTCAGCCCTCCCGCCGAACAGGCCGCCGTCCGCGCCGGTGTATCCCTGGGCAGCGTCCCCCACCAACATCGCCGCGGGAACGAGCGCAGCTCCGCCGGGCGCCGTGGCGATGGCCACACCATCGAGTCGGGCCCTTGTGGCCGGCTCCGAAGATGCCAACATAGCGATCCCCATGCGCCCCGCGTCGCGAACGCCGTCGCAAAGCTGAAGAACTGCGGCCTCGTCCTCGACCACGCCGTACTCGCCCTGCCACTGCTCGGAATCGCCGGCTGGCAGCTTCTCCAGGAGCGTGACAAACTCAAGCTCGGTGAACAGGGCTCGGGCTCCCTCGGGACGGCGCTGGGTGACGCGCCACGCCTCGAAGTCCAGCTTCAGCGGCACGTCGGTCACGATGGTGGCGAGTTCTCGGCTGAGTCGCGCCTGGTCGGCATGCTCTGACAATCGCCGCCTGAGCCGCTCGCTTTCGACCTCATCGAGGTGTTCGAGCAGATGCTCAAGCGTGCCGAACTGAGTCAACAGCTTCTGGGCTGTCTTTGGCCCGATGCCGGGCACGCCGGGGATGTTGTCGCTGGTATCGCCGCTCAGCGCCTTCATGTCCGCGATCCGCTCGGGACCCAAGCCATGCTCCTCGCGGACGACCTTTGGTGTGTACCGCCGCGTGTCCTTAATGCCTCGCAGAGTCGCCAGCACGCTGGTGGCATCGGTCACGAGCTGCAGCGCATCGCGGTCGCCGGTGACGATGACGACGTCGAGTCCGGCCGCCTCGGCAGCTCGCGCCACGGTCCCGAGTGCGTCGTCGGCCTCGTAGCCCGGCGCCGTTATGCTGGCGATGTCCAGGGCCTCGACGACACTGTGTGCCAACTGCATCTGCGGCACGAGGTCGTCGGGCAGGGGAGGGCGGTTGGCCTTGTACTCCGCGTACTGCTCGTGGCGGAAGGTGGGCTCCGGGGTGTCGAAGGCCACCACGATCATGTCCGGGGCTTCCGCCTCCAGCACGCCCAGGAGCATCTGGGCGAAGCCGTAGACGGCATTGGTGGGCACGCCGTCGCTCGTGCTGAGCGGCGGCAGCGCATGGTACGCCCGATGCAACAGACTATTGCCGTCGATGGCAACCAGCTTCTCCGCCACGATCACCACTCCACTGCTCAACTACTCAACATATGGCAGCGGCGTCTCCAGCAGATGCCGCGCCGGATTGGCGCGCTCGTACTCCAGAATACGCCGCACGACGTCCCCTTTGGTGCGGTACGACGGGCCCATGAACTCCTCGAAGAAGGACTTGCGCCGGAGCTCCTTGATCTGGACCCGCCCCTTGATCCCAGCCAGCTTCTTGGCGGCCTCAATGGCCGTGCGGAGGCCCCCGAGTTCATCCACGAGATTGTTGTCCTTTGCCTGTTTGCCGGTGAACACTCTGCCATCGGCGAGCTTCTTAACATCGGCCTCCTCCATCTTGCGACCCGCCACCACCGCCTGCACAAACTGGTCGTAGACGTCGTCCACCATCCTCTGCCAGTACGTCCGTTCCTCGGGGCTCATCTTGCGCCACATCGAACCGGTGTCCTTGTAGGGCCCGCTCTTGACGGTATCTGCGCGGATGCCGTAGCGCTCCATCAGAGCCTCGAGGTTTATCGTCTGCATGAGGACACCGATGCTGCCGGTGAGTGTGGCGGGGTTGGCCACGATATGATCGGCCGGAGCAGCTACGTAATAACCGCCGGAGGCGGCCACATCGCCCATGGAGACGACGACCGGCTTACCGTGCTTCTCCCGCAGACGCTTCACGGCACGATAGATCTCTTGAGAGGCAGCCGCCGAGCCCCCGGGGCTATTGATCCGGATCACAACAGCTTTCACCGAGGCATCTGTGCCCGCGCGCTCGAGCTGGTTCACTATGGTCTCCGTGCCGGATTCGTAGCCGAAGCCGAATGGGCCGCCGCCCGTGCTCTCGGCGATGATGCCCTGAATGCGGACGATGGCGATAGAGTCGCTGGCGAGCGTCGCAATGCCGCCTGAGCTCATGCTTATCGCAGCGATCATGAGCCCGCCGAGCAGTACCAGGCCGCAGAGAACCACAACGATGATGAGCGCTGTGCGGCTCTTCTTGGGCGTTGGCGTTGGCTGCTGCCCGTACGTGTACGGCCATTGGTATTGATACTGGTACGGGTATGAGTACTGCGGCCACGTCTCGGCGCCGGCAGCAGCCCCCGGCTGCGCTGGCGGCACTTGCGGTGCCTGCGGAGGGCCCGGTGGTTGGGGCGCACTCCCCGGCTCCGCCGCTGGGCCCGAGCCTGGCGGCGGCCCAACGTGCGGCGCCGATGGGTCCTCCTGTGACGATGGGCCAACGAACGGCTGCTCAGGCGCCGGCTTCTGTCCTTCGCTCATAAGCTCATCCTGCATTTTCATCCTCTCACTTTCCCGCGCCGGGCGACGGCAAGCCCGTGCTTGACACTGTGCTCGGTCGAGGTCTATACTTCCGCCACCCCGCCGGAGTGGCGGAATTGGCAGACGCGCTGGACTCAAAATCCAGTGGGACGCAAGTCTCGTGTGGGTTCAACTCCCACCTCCGGCACCACAGCGTAGTCGTACCCACGGCAGAAAGCGCCCACGGCCACGCTGCAGCAACGCGTCAGTCCATGCGACCCATCCGCATGAACTTATCGTAGCGTCGCTGCAGGAGCTCTTCTGTGTCCAGCCGATCCAGCTCCTGCAGGGCACGCGTAATGCTTCCGTTGACGCGTGACGCCATCTCCGTGTAGGCCCGGTGCGCCCCGCCGACGGGCTCGGGTATGATCTCGTCCACAACCCCGAGTTCGAGCGCATCCGCGGCGGTGAGCTTCAGCGCCTCCGCCATCTCGGCCTTTCGCTCCCCGTCGCGCCACAGTATCGCTGCGCAGGCCTCCGGGGTGATCACCGAGTAATAGGCGTATTGGAGCATCGCCACGTGATCCCCTACACCCAGTCCTATGGCGCCGCCGCTGCCACCCTCGCCGATGACGACCACGACGATGGGCACCGGCAGACGCGACATCTCTCGTTGATTCACGGCGATGGCCTCGCTGATGCCTCGTGCCTCGGCCTCCTCGAGACAAGCTGCCCCCGGCGTATCCAGGAACGTAATGATGGGATGGCCAAGCTTGGCCGCCAGGCGCATGACTCGGAGCGCCTTGCGATAGCCCTCCGGATGCGCCATCCCGAAGTTCCGCTGCGTCCGTTCCCGCGCCGTGCGGCCCTTCTGGTGGCCGGCAACGACCACGGGTCGCCCATCGAGCAAGGCCAGCCCGGCCACAATGGCCGGGTCATCGCGGTGGCGTCGGTCGCCGTGAAGCTCGATGAAGTCATCAAAGATCGCGCTCACGTAATCCAGCGTGTACGGCCGCTCGTCGTGGCGGGCAAGTGCGACGCAGTCCCATGCGCGCAGCTCGGCGAATACGCGCGGCGTTAACTCATCCTTGCGGCGCTCCAGATCCACGATCTTCTCGCGCAAGTCCGTGCCCCCGCGGCGCTGCAGGCGTCGCAGTTCGCGCAGGTTTCGCTCCAACTCCAACAGCAAACCCAGGCGATCCCCGCCGGCCTGCTGCCTCCTATTGCTCATGGGTATCCTCAACGTGGGCTGCCCGGGCGAGAACGCTGTCGCGTGCGGCGGCGCCGGTGCACCACCGCAACACCCGGGCCAGGGTGGAGCGCATATCCTTGCGCTCCACGATCGCATCTATCATGCCGTGCTCGTGGTGGAATTCGCTGGTCTGCACTTCGTGCGGGAGCCTGATTCGGAGCGTTATCTCGATTACCCGTGGGCCCGTGAAACCCATGGCAGCACCGGGCTCGGCCAGAATGACATCGCCCAGCGAGGTGAAGCTCGCGAGCACGCCGGCATAGGTCATGTCCGTGACCACTGTAATGTAGGACAGGCCCGCTGAGTCGAGACGACCCAGTGCCGCGCTCGTCTTGGCCATCTGCATCAAGGAGATGAGCGATTCCTGCATGCGCGCTCCGCCAGAGGCCGCGAAGATGATGAGCGGCCATCGTCGCTCCAGTGCCGCCTCGGCCGCCCGGGCGACGCGCTCCCCCACCTCGTAGCCCATGCTGCCCCCGCGAAAGCTCATGTCCATGACTGCCATCACGGTGGGCGTGCCTTCGATCGTGCACCCCCCGGCCACGACCGCCTCGCTCAGCCCAGTCGCCTTCCGATCGCCGGCGATCTTCCCGTCGTACTCCGGAAAGCCAAGCGGGTTGTACGGCGCTGCAGACATCTCAAACTCCCGAAAGCTGCCCTCATCTGCAGTGATCGCAATGCGCTCGTAGCACTTGAGCCTCAAATGGAAGCCGCACTTCGGACAGACCCTGAGATTCCTCTCGAGCTCCTTCCGGTAGATCGCCTCACGGCACTTCGGGCAAGTCTCCCACAGATCCTCAGGAACGTCCCGAAGCCGCTCGTCGGCATGAGTCTCGCCCCGCCGTCTACGGCGACCAAATGTTTCGTCCGCACTCACGATGCAGCGTGCCTCGCTTTCGCCGCGTCCTCTGCAGCCGCACTGTATCGATATCGCAACCGTCTCGCACGGCCGCTTTACTGTGCTTACGGCTTTATGCTATGATGCCCTCCGCGAGCGTTCGGGCGGCTCGGTGAGACGCTGAGATATGGACATCAACGAACTGCGAAAGCGGATCGATGCTCTTGACGATCAGATCGTTCAGTCTCTGACGCAGCGCGCTCAACTTGCCCGACAGGTCGGCCTCTTGAAAGCACAGGCCTACGCGCCTCATCGCGAGAAAGACGTCCTCGGCCGTGTTGCCAGGGCCGTCGGCGAACCGCTGACGCCGGAAGCCATAACGCGAATCTACACCGAGATCGTATCCGCTTGCCGCGCCGTGGAGCAATCCCTCGCCGTAGCGTATCTGGGCCCCACATACACATTCAGTCACCGGGCCGCCATCGAGAAGTTCGGATCGTCCGTCGAATTCCTGCCGGCGCCCTCGGTGCTCGACATCTTCAGCGAAGTCGCCAAGGGAAATGCCAACTTCGGTCTGGTCGCCATCGAGAACTCCATCCAAGGCGTGGAGACGCCCACGCTGGACGCACTGAGCGAAACTGACTTGCGCATTTGTGCAGAAGTGTACCTGGACATCCATCATTGCCTGCTGTCCGCCGCCGGCCTCGAGGAGATCACCCACGTATTCTCGCATCCCCAGGCGTTCGCTCAGTGCCGCGCCTGGCTCCGCAATCACCTGCCCCGCGCTGAATGCGTGGAGACATCGAGCACCACAGCGGGAGCGGAGCGAGCGCTTCGCACGCCCAAGGCCGGCGCGATAGCTCCCGAGCCTGCCGCGCATATTGGCCTGCGCATTCTCGCCAAGAACATCGAGGACGTGCCAGGGAACCGGACGCGCTTCTTTACCATCGGCCGGCTCGAATGCCCGCCCACGGGAGCCGACAAAACGTCGGTGCTCTTCGCCACGCAACATCGATCCGGCGCCCTGTTCGAGGCCCTGCGCCCATTCAAAGACAAGAGCATCAACCTCACCATGATCGAGTCGCGCCCGACCCGGCATACCCCGTGGGAATACCTCTTCTTCCTCGATTTCCTGGGCCACCAGGAAGATGACGAAGTGGCCGCCGCCCTGGAGCAGCTCCGAGCCGTGTGCATGTTCGTCAAGGTGCTCGGGTCATACCCCGAGGCCCAATAGGCGCCTCTTCGCGTCGCTCGCTGGCCGTCCCCGTCGCGTCTTGCACCAGGCGGACCCGACCCGTCGCTGCGGCAGAGCCGTCCGGGCCGTCAGGCCTGCACGGCTCTGCTGCCGTGGCCCCAGCCATGCCGCGAGCGAGGTGTACGCGCAAGCGCTATCCCGGCGACGCCGCCGTCAATTTGCTCAGGGCGCTCTGCGCTTCTTCCGACTTCGCGTATTCCACGAGCTGCGCGATACGATCTCGCAGCCCAGGCTGCTGGCTAATGAAGGTGCCAATGCGGAAGTGTCGCTCTACTTGGCTGGAATCAGTGGAGAGTTCGCCGTTGGAGGAGAGGTACGCGCGCAGCTCGCGGGGGTCTACCTGGGCAAGCGAGTCAGCTTCCATGGCCAGCTTCACTATGGCCGTGTTGACAACTGCTACCTTGTTCGTGAGCAGCAGCGCAATGCGATCAGCGGTGCGCTCGATGACCTGCGCCCATGTGCCAAGAAAGAAGCCAAAGAGAGTCGCTGGAGCGAAGATAATCCGCCAATGCGATGGTGCGCCCCCCATATAGATGAGCACGTTCTCCATGCGCACGTGCCCGGCCTTGATGTGGCCGAGTTCGTGGGCGATGGCAGCGGCCAACTCCTCGCCAGTCAGAGCGTTCAAAACGGGCCTGGTGATGACCAGGACAGGCTTGGCGCCTGCGATCGTAACAACCTGTGCCACTTCGTCGTCGAGCACGTACATGTCGGGCTCCTTGATGCCCAACATGGCGCACTGGGACCGGACGAGTTGGTGGATCTCAGGGTAGTTGGTCGGCAGGACCTTCCCCTGCCGACCGGCCTCCTTGATCCGCTTTCGCATCGGCCGGCCGGCCAGCGCTGGTACCAGGATCAAACATAGAACCGGCCACAACACGAAGAAAGCCGGGATCTGCCACAGAGGCATCTCGCTGCGGCTGACGATGGCGAACGTAATGCCGGCAGGAATCAGGCCGCATATGACGACGCCCGCCAGGGCCTGCCAATACATCGCCTTCTCCCGTGGGAAGCGGAAATCCGTATCGCTGAGCTGCGCCTTCGCCCGCGCCTTCTTGTCGTCCACTTTCACCTGCAAAGGCACGCCTGAGCTCACTCCTCGCCATTCTGAGGGCTGGCGTCGCCCGGCTTCTTCAGCACGCGCACTAGCGTGAGACGCGGTCCGTCGAGATCCTCGACGACCAGGTCAAACCCGTCTGCACGCACCGTCTCACCGACATCGGGCACGCGCCCAACGCGCTCGAGCACGAACCCACCGACGGTCTCGTAGTCGCCCTCCGGAATATTGACCCCCAGCATGTCGTTCGCGTCCGCCACCGACACCCCAGGATCGATGAGCGCTTCCAACTCGCTGAGTCGTCGAACCACGAACTCCTCGGCGTCATGCTCGTCTCTGATCTCGCCGACGATCTCCTCCAGGATATCCTCGATGGTTACGAGCCCTTCGGTTCCGCCGTACTCGTCCAGGACGATAGCGATGTGCACCTTCCTCTGCTGCAGTTCGGCGAACAGCTCATCCAGCGTCTTCGTCTCCGGCACGTGGATCGGCTCCCGCAGGATGTCGCGAATGTCGATCTTGGCGTGGCCGTTCACGATGGCGGCAAGGATGTCATTGACGTACACGATCCCCGTGATGTTGTCAATCGTCTCGCGATACACCGGGATGCGCGAGAAGCCGCGCTCCTCAGCGATGTCCAGCACGTCGTCGGCTGTCGCCTCTTCGGGCACGGCGACCACATCAATCCGCGGGATCATTACCTCGCGCGCGATCTTGGTGCCAAACCCAATGATACGCTCGATCATCCGCCGCTCGCTGGGCTCGACCGTTCCTTCCTCCTCCCCCACCTCCGCTGCTGCCACGATATCATCTTCGGTTATCCGGTAACCGCGGCGCCGGGTCTCGCCGCCAAAGAGGCGGATGATCCTGCTGGCCACCGCCGTCAGCACCCATATGACCGGCCTGGATGCAAACGTCAACCACTGCACCGGCCGCGCCATGAGCAGGGCGCTCCTGGTCGAGCGCTGTTTCGCGAAGCTCTTGGGCGTGAGCTCGCAGAAGACCAAGATGAACACCAGCATCCCGATCGAGACCATCGGGAGCCATTTCTCGGCTCCATCGGTGCCGGACACGTGCACAACCAGCCGGGTCGTCAGGTGCGACACCAGCATGATGCACACCGTGTTGGCGACGATGAGCGCGCCCAGGTAGTCGTCGCTCTCGTCCGTGAGGCGCTGGACGATGCGCGCCTTCACGTTCCCCTCGTCGGCCAAGCTGCGAAGGCGCACCTTGCTGACGGCCAAGAACCCGGCCTCAGACAACGACTGAGTGAACACGCACACTAAGCCCGCAACGATCCCCACGAGCGCGGCGATCACAAACGGATCGCTTATGTGTTCAATGAGGCCCGCAACTATCCCCGCGACCAGCATGGTAAGCGCCGGGTCGCCGAGGACGTGCGTACTTAAAGGGTCATCCAATTCGCTGCGTCCTCCTCCGCGCCATTGCCAGGGGATGGCGACTCGCGCACGTACCCCTCATCACGGCACGGCCGCATTTGTCGCCTACACCTCGTCCGCCCCAGCCCTCTCCGCCAGCCGTACGACCCGGACCTTCGCGATCCGCCGATTCTCCACCTGCTCCACCCTGAACTCCACGCCGCCATGCCTGCACTTCTCTCCAGGCCGTGGGATATGCCCCAGCAGGTGGTAAACAAGCCCACCTACGCTGTCGAAGTCTCCTTCCGGGACGTCGATATTCGTGATTTCGCTGAACTCCTGTATGCTCGCCCGGGCGTCGCAGACGTATTCCCCCGGCGCCACACATCGTACCGGCGCCTCCTCTTCGCTATCGAACTCGTCTTCGATCTCCCCGACGATCTCCTCCAACAGATCCTCGAGCGTCACCAGTCCGGCCGTCCCGCCGTACTCGTCCACGACGATCGCCATCACCCGACGCTGAAGCTGCAACTGCCGCAGCAGGTTTCGGACGCGGCTGCTTTCCGGGACCCGCGGCGCCTCCCGCGCGACCTCCCTGGCAGGCGTATCCATCTTCCCCTGCCGAATGTAGGGCAAGAGGTCCTTGGCGTACAGAATACCCACGATGTCGTCGATATCGCCCTCGTACACGGGCAGGCGCGAGTGCTTCTGCTCGACAATGGTGCGCAACGCCTCTCCCACTGTTCGACTCGCCTCAACGCAGATCATGTCCGTCCGCGGCACCATCACCTGCCCCACAACGGCGTCCGTGAACTGGAACACCCCATGCAGCATCCGCCGCTCCTCTTCGTCCAAGATCCCCTGCTCCTCCCCGATGTCCACCATCTCCTTTATGTCGGCTTCGGTCATCGAGGGGTCCACTTTCCTCCGCCCACCACTCAGGAGCCAACTGGCGCCATAGGCAATGCCCGTCAAGACAACTACACCAACCCAAAGCAGGCGCGTCAGCACCCACAGGATCGGCGCCGCGCGGAGGGCAACACCCTCCGGGTTCTGGACGGCATACAGAATTGGCGTCATCTCGGCGAGAACGAGCACCACGATGGCCGTGCCGAACAATGCCACATAGTGGGCCACTTCCGGAGGCAGCGCCTGCTCCGCCGCCAGCGTGGCCAGCGCCTCGATCACATATATGCAGGACGTGATGCCGAGGATGATCGTGGAGAGAACGACCGTGGGACGCTGCGCGAGGGCATAGAGCATTTGCGCGCCAGGCCCGTCAGCGGCACGCAACTGCGTGGCACGGGTCTTGCTTATCGCAAGGTATCCGATTTCCGAAGCAGCGAAGAAGGCCTGTACGGCCAGCAGCAGCCCCAGTATCACGAGGCTGACGAATAATGGTAACTCCAACGAAGGAGTTTCCTCCTGGGAGCAAAGGGTCCGCTACCGCCACTTTGCTCGCCGTTCCCAATCACCTATGGGAATGATAGCACAAAAGCCCGCCAAGAGCAATGGCAGCCGCCCGCGATTCTCGGCCCTCGTCAGCCGGCGGCTTGCACTCAGAAGGTGCGCGGTGCCGCGCCGCGGAATCACCTGTGCGCGCCGTGATGATGCCAAGCAGCCGCCACGCTGGCGGCCATCGGAGGCCACAACCGTGTCTGACCTGAAGATCGCCGTGATGCTCAATAACCTCAAGATGGACCCGTACGAGGGCATGAAAAAGGTCGTCGAGATGGGGGTGCCCGGGCTGCACCTCAGCATAGGTGGCGGACCCTTTGCGCCGGAGAACATGGACAATGCCGCCCGCAAGACGCTCCTGGAGCACATCCGCTCCCTCGGCCTCGAGGTGTCGGCCGTCTCGGCCTGGGGCGGGAAGGTGGACCTGGGCGATGCCGACGAGGCGGAGCACAACATCGCCTGGGCCAAGCGCATTCTGGACATGAGCATTGACCTCGAGTGCAACATCTGGCAGGCCCACGTCGGCGTGATGCCCACGGACACCAGCGATCCGCGCTGGAACGTGTTCCTGGACTCGACCGGACAGATCGCGCGGTACGGCGAGAGCGTCGGCGCGTGCCTGGCCATCGAGACCGGCCCCGAGCCTCCCAAGGTGCTCAAGCGGCTCATCGAGGACATCGGCAGCGCCGGGCTCCGAGTCAACTACGATCCCGGCAACCTCATCCTCTGGCCGGTTCGGCTCTTCGCCGAGCGCGGCGAGCAGTACGACCGAAAGGAGGCGTGGGAGGAGTTCCAGCCCATGGACGGCGTCAAGGTGCTCGGGGAGTACATCGTGCACACCCACGCCAAAGACGCCCTCGTGCGGGAGGACGGCACGCGGAGGGAGGTCCCGCTGGGCTCCGGCTGGGTCGATTGGCCTGTGTACGTGCAGTCGCTGATGGACGAGGGCTACGACGGCTACTATGCCATCGAGCGCGAGACCGGAGACGACCCTGTCGGCGACATCACCCGGGCCGTGGAGTTCCTCAAGTCCATCAAGCCCGGCGCCCCGAGGGCCGGAGAGGTGAGCGACCAGCGGTAGGCAGCCTTGTGACGTGGCGAAGCCACGGGGGGATGGACTCGGGGCGGCGCGCCGACCGGCGCACGCGGCTACTCGTCCTCAGACGATAACTCGGCTTTGGAGGAGGTCTTCTCCGTTTCTGCCTCCTCCATTTCGTCCTTGTCTACCAACAACCCCGACGCGCCGCCCGGCCGCCCCTCACAGCGGTGATGTCGCCAACCGTTCGATTACCTGGTGCGCTGCAGCGACGTCCAACCAGCGCGACGCGTAGTCTCGACTCAGTAGCTCCTCGGTTAGGCACCAATGGTACTTCTCCGAGCGCTTGTTCTGGACCACCGAGGCAAGCGTCTCACCGCCAGCGGGGCCTTGGTCGGCCAGTGCTTTCAAATGAATGGACAGCTCAGCCGTCGTCGCGTCCTCGATGGTGAGCGCGATGCCGTCTTGCGTGACCTTCAGGCCCCGGGCCACCAACTGCAGGAGCACCGTGTTCATGACGCGGTCCCCAGCCCAGAGAAAGAGCAGGCAGTCGTCCCCGTGCTGGAGCCAACGTTGCTGACCCAGGCCGTACCGGGCGAACGCGGCTCGGCCCTCCGCGAGGAGCTCCCGGGCCGTGGCATCCAGGAAGGCGGGTATCTCCGTAGACTGGTAGATGCACAGCATCTCCCGGCGGACGCGATCGTGCACTGAGGCACCGGTGCCGCCGAAGGACGGAGGCCGCCCGCCGGCCGCGGGCACGACCTCGACGGCCCTGCCCCCCGGATCGACGCTGACCACTTCCCACCGGCGTCCGGCGAAGATGATGTACATGCCCTCCACCAGAGGATAGTCAATCGGGATCGTGCCGAGTGTGCGCGTGCCGGTGATAATGCGGTACTCCTCCGGCGACATGAATGCAGTGTAGAAGCTATAGTGGTTGACGATTCGCTCGCCACGCACACCAAGCAGCAGAGCGCCGTCGGCTGCTTGTTCGACCAAGTCGTGTTCGCTCAGGGCGCGCAGGAACTTGGCGAACAGCCGTTGGTTGACGCCGCCGAACGGGCCGCTTCCGCAGAGGGCCCCCCAGGCTTCTTGGGGGCGCACGCCCCCGTACTGAGCGATCAGCCCGAGTAGCTGCTGGACCAAAGTGGACAAGTGAAGTGCGCCCTCCGTGGGCGGCTCGCACCACCCAGCAACGAGTAGGCGCACCATCGCGGTCGCCTGCACGAGTTCGGCCCGCAAGTAGTCTTGCGGCGGGCTCCGCTCCGTGAGTTCCGGCTCTCGAATGAAGAGCCGCAGGACTGCCGCTTGGCCTTCGCGGCGCCCGGAGCGCCCAAGTCGCTGCCTCATGCTCGCCACCGACGGTGGAGTCCCAATCTGCACGATGCTCTCAACGTCACCCACGTCAATGCCCAGCTCCAGCGTGCTCGTGCAGACGACGCTCGTCGGGCGGGTCTTGTCCTTCAGCCGCGCCTCGACGTCCTCACGAAGCTCCTTCGATAAGCTGCCGTGGTGTGGGAAGAACTCGTTCGGTAGGCGCCGCTGGTCGCTGAGCTGCCTCAGGAGATCGGCATACTGCTCGACGCTGCTCCGGCTGTTGGCAAAGATGAGATGGTGACGGCCCCGGAGATTGGCGAACAAGTTCTCGGCGATAGCTCGCACATCAGCGCTGGGGGGATCACTCTGAGGGCCCTGGGTGTCGCCGCTAGCCGCGTCAGCCTCGCCCGGCCCCGGGGGCGTATCCCGATACCCACGCAGGAGCAGTTTGATCTGCTGGCCCGTCCCGGCTGAGACAACGAGCTTGACCTTCTCCGCTGCCCCCGGGCGTAAGTGGTCGGCCGCGAGCCGCATGTCGCCGAGAGTGGCGCTGAGCCCGATCCTTGGCACGTGCCGCCGGAGCAGCAGTTCGGCCCGATGGAGCAGCGACTGCAGTTGTCGGCCGCGTTCGCTGCCGATGAATGCATGCAACTCGTCCACGACCACGTAACTCAGACCGGCGAACACGCGCGCCAGCTTGGTACCGTGGAGCACGAACAGGGCCTCAAGGGACTCGGGGGTGATCAGAAGAACACCTGAGGGCTCCCGCAAGAGCCGCTGCTTCGTCCCGGCAGAGACGTCGCCGTGCCACCGATGCACGCTGATGCCGAGGGTCGCGCAGAAGGGTTCGAGGCGATCGTACTGATCGTTGATCAGGGCCTTGAGGGGGCTCACCGCCAGCACCACGACGCCGTCCGGCGCATCGCCCATGAGGCTGGAGCAGATGGGAAGGAATGCCGCTTCTGTCTTGCCGCCCGCCGTGGGAGCCGCGACGATGACATCGGCCTTCGCCAAGATCGGCTCAACGGCCAGTTCCTGCACGTCGTGCAGTTCGCGCCACCGGCGGCTCCAGACCCAGCGCTGGACCTTCTCGTGAAGATGGGCAAACGCCGAGCTTTCCCGCTGTTCCGCGTCAGAGCCTGAACGTGGTAAGCTCATCATTGGCGATGTCGCTTCTCGCGGGCACGCTCACGGCGGATTGTGCGCCCTCGCCCGACTCGCCTTCATCGGGGAGAGGAACGAGGTCAGGATTGACCTCATGCCCGATTTCGACCCCGCCGACAAGCTCTTGCCACGACGCCTGGGGATTCTGTTCGAGTACGGCCAGCAACCCGACGAACTCTCGGATGGTCTCCCGCGGCGTGCGGAAGTACGCGTCGCCCACGCGTCTGGCGCAGTGATCCATGAATGCCGTCAGGGCCTCGTCGGGCACGAGGTACCCCTGGGGATCACCACCAGCCTGGAGGTGCCGCAGCTTGTCGAGGAGGACGAAGAACTCCTCCCTCGTGAGGTTGGCCAGCCGGAGCACCGGCCCAGAGTAGTCCACCAGTCCGCCTACGGCAAAGGTGTTGTCCGCAAGGCGTGACTGGAGGGCCGGGTAGCTATACAGTCCCTTGCGCGTATCGGTCAGGAACTCCGGGGTACCTCCGAGTAAGAAACCTAGCCCTACCGCGACTCCCTGCAGGCTGTCGTTGAGGACCCGGAGGATCTGTTCGTAGTTGGCGTTCCGAGCCTGAGTGTTGGCGAGCTTGTAGAGGTTAACCAGTTCATCCAGGCAGACGAAAAGGCCCTCGAACCCAGCGAGGCGCACGAAACGGGCCAAGAGCTTGAGGTGGTCGTAGACATTCGCGTCATCTATTATTGTGCGGACCCCGAGCGCCCGCCGCGCGTCCGTCTTAGTCGAGAACTCCCCGCGCAGCCAACGGATCGCGTCGGACTTGAGAATGTCGTTGCCAGTGTCGTGACCCCGCCAGTAGGCCGCAGCGACTTGCGCGAAGTCGTATCCCCCCACCATTTCAGAGATATCCGTCAGCCTCCGCTGTATCACGACCTCGGGGGCGCTGCCCGCCGCCCGGGCCTCGCTTAGCGCGGAGCTAACGAATCGCTCGACGACGCTCGACAGTGCACCTCCGTCCGGCTTCGAGCGGGTCGCCATGTTGCGCATCAACTCAGCGTACAGCGCACGCGGTTGGCCTCCGCTGCCCTGAAGGCGCCGATCCGGGGTCAGGTCCGCGTGAACCGTCACCAGGCGCTTGCTGAGCGCGATGGACCGAACAAGGTAGAGGAAGAAGGTCTTGCCGGATCCATACTCGCCGATGACGAAGCGCATTGCCGATCCACCGTCGACGATCCGCTCCAGGTCCGCAAGGAGGGCCTTTACCTCCTCCACCCGCCCCACCTGAATGTGCTGCTGCCCAGCGCGCGGCACGACACCGGCCCGTAGCGACTGCAAGATGGCATCCCGATCCTTCGGCCGAATCCGCGGGAGTTCGCTCACGCCACCATCTCCTCAAGAACCTCCTGGTTGATTTCGATGGGGTCATCACCCTCGCACAGGCTCTCCTCGCAGGCATCCAAGGCTGCATCGTTGAGAGCGTCAAGGGCCCCGTCGGGCAGGACAGAGCAGTCTTCACACAGGCGCTCAAAGGCCGCTCTATCCACAGATTCGCGTTTCGCCAACCTTCGCAGTAGAGCCGAATGGGCTGAGTCAAGACCGGCCGCGAGAGGACCCTCCTCCCCCGCAGCCGGGGGAATCCCTCCCGGCTGTTCATCCTCAGCAAAGATGCTCCCAAGCAACACCGCGACCCTCTCGGTCTCGGCTAGCTTCGCCCGCACTCGATCCATGTCGAGCGTGATGGTGTCGGGCTCATCTTCCCGGTGCCCGGGCGCGGAAGGTATCGTGAATCCCGACGAGCCTAGGTCGGCCTCTGCGACAGTTACGGGGTCATTCGGCGACGCGGCCGAAGCCGCCAGTGCGTGGATATCCTGATGGACCTCCTCCGGCCGAAGATCCAGCAACCGGTAGATTCTCGTCAGTGCGGCCACCTCTGGGGGCGCTATGACTCCGTCTGCGCCTGCTACCGCAACTAGCATGCCGCCCAATGCCGCACGCTCCTCGGCCGTGAGCCCGGCCATCCTCCGCCTCATTCCAGTCAGCCCCGGCTTCACACACACGAGCCAGCGGGAGTGGGCGCGGAGGCGCACGCGTTCGGCGGGCGTCAGGGGCGTACTCGCCTTCAGGTACCCCACGATCTCCTGGTGCTCACCGTCGCTGACCCTCCCGTCGGCGAGGGCCACCGCGATGAATAGGCGTACCGCGAACACGGCAGCGAGGTACGACTCGGTCGGGACAGTCGGCGAACCCTCAGGGAGTCGGAACACCACCAGCGGATCCTCGGCCTTGGGGGTCGTCCCGCCGAAGCGCGCGTCCGGCTCGATCCCATAGCCGCACTTGCTCACGGCTTGGGCCAGTCCGACGGCATCTCGCTTCGCAAAGCGCTCCTTGTCACCTGACGGCCAACGCTCCATCAGGCTCTGGGCCCCAACGACGACTGATCTCGACTTGCCGAGCATGTCGTCGAGGCAGGACCGCAGTGCCTCAAGCTCGTCAAACGTAATCGTGCGAACGACTTCCTCCGGCAGAAGTGCGATGCCCGGGAGCGTTCCACGTCCACCCGGGTTGCGACCCAACCAGCGTGAGTAGCCATCCAGCTCCGTCTGGCAGTCCTCGACAAGAGCTGCCACCTTGCGCAGTGGCACTCTCTGACGAGTGACGTCGCAGAGGTCCTCTGCGCACGCAGAGACCTCGCGCCAGAAGGATGAACTCGCAGGTCGGTACTTAGCCTTGAGCCGCGTCTTGTTCGGCTTCACCGCAAGTCCGTCTCCGAACCGCTCATCAAATCGAGCGCGGAAGAGTGCCCGAAACTCATCCCCGCACCGCCACGCGGGAGTCCGGAAGCTCCGTTCGGGGCTGCTGCAGTACCACGCCAGTGCCCAGTCCCAGGGCACAGGACGGCCTGCCGCCACGATCGTGGCCAGGCCCACTTTCACCCGCGCGGTGTCCTTGGAGAAGTATGATGTCTGAAGGTACTCCTGTACCGCCCGGGCCTCGCCGGTCCACAGATTCGGCGCCGTGAGATCCCCCACCCCCGCCCTCGCCCCCTCCACGCCCAGGAGGTCGAGCAAGTCCGTAGCGTACCCGACGAGGGCGCTGTGCCATTTGTAGATGCCGAGCAAGCGCTCGACTTCTTGTACAAGAGCCGAGCGCTGCGCCCTCGCGCGGTGCGATGTAGACGGATCCGCCAAGAGCCTGCGTTCCAGGCCGTAGTAGAACAGGAACACGCAGCCGATCGAAACGGCGGGATCCCTTCGTCCATCCGCGAGCCAGTCCAGATAGGTGGCACGGCAGTCTGGCGAGATGCTCCCGTAGGACGGCCAGTATGGCCACGTGGCCGGTCTCCCCAGAGAGCTGTCCCCTACCGGGAGGGCTGGATCGATCAGCGCGGGTTCAGGCAACGCAGAGCTCCCAACCGATGCGAGGCCTCGCCCCACATAGATCATCCCCCCCCCCGATCGTCCGCCCAGCCACAAGGGTCTGTCCCCCGGGGGGGACCCAGCACTCGTCAGGACCGACACTTCCCACCCGGGCCTCAGTTGTTTGCCCGTGCAATGAGGCCCCCGCAGGAACACTCCGGCTCCGTGTTGCGGCGGGGCTTCCCGTTGGCGCAGGGCCCACCAAGGGCTCAACCAGATATGCAGGCCATCCCGCCCGTAGCAAGACGATTCGTATCTCGTGCTCGGATCGCCCATCCGCTCGCATCGCCGCTACGTACGCTCGCAGCTCAGCCTCCCCTCCCGCCGCACCACTCCGCCGGCGGGCTTTAGCCCTCGACGCGAATGCCCCCTCCTGGGCCTGACGCCAGACCCACCACACGTACCAGACGGCCCCGATCAATAGCGCCAGTACGAGCAGTGCCTTCACGCTGCATCCCGCTCCCGAGAACTGCCACCGTTTGCCGTTCCGGACTTCCACCCGAGTCCAAAACGGGGTCGCGCCTTGAACCCTCCAGCGCCCGTCCCGCCGGGACCTCCTCAGCGGCAGGGCCATCCAACTGTGTCACAACCAGTGTACCAGAGCAGCTCGTGTTTTTCAACCACTGCGACCTGCCACCGCAGCGACGATCCGACGCCCGTGGCTCCCACGATATCCGGAAACACCTTCCCACACGTACCTCGGGTCACAGGAACCTAAGACGCATCGTCGGAGCAAACGCCGCCAATGTGTGCCCCTACTCCTCCGACTCCTCCGCCTCTGCGGTCCCCTTCTGAGCGTCTGTCTCCTCCATGTCCTCCTTATCCACCAACAACCCCACCATCCCTCGCTGGCCGAGCTGCCGGAGGTACTCGGTGAGCGACACCTCGGCCTCGCGCCGGTTGAGCTTGTACTCCGTCGCCAGCGTGTCGATGAGCTCCGTCACTGTGCGCCGACCGTTGCTCAGCGTCCAGACCTTCGAGCCCACCTCGTCGAGTGTTATGTCACGCGATTTGGGAACGTGAAAGAAGAAGGAGACCAGCCGGCCCCTGACGTCCCGGCGTCGCGTGAGGGTGACCACCACGTCGCCCCGGTCGTTACCCCGCCACTTCAGGTTCGGGTTGCGGAGCGGAAGGGCGTTCATAGCCTGCTCGCGCGTGAGTTCGGGGCCGCGCTTCCTGATGCGCAGCTTCTCCAGTACCCGCACCAAGGCGCTGCTGTCACGCACACATCATCGCCCCTTCGCCGAGGCGGCAACCTCGGCGGCCGCGGACGCGGAGAGCGTTCCGTGTCATCAGTACGCGTCGGCAAGCTCCTTCGGCCGCGGCGCTCGCCGGCGTTAGCCTCAGCTCTCAGTTGGCGAGAGCGTCGAAGTTCCGCTTTATCTCCTCGGCACTGAGGCCGCGGCTATAGATCGCCACCAACTCGATCTTCCCGTGCCACTGTCTGTCGAGGGTGCCTTCGTTGCCGAGTAGGAAACGAAACGTGGGATCCCACGTGGAGAAATCGCCGGTTCGTGCTCCCAGGCCCTTCGGCTCCCCGTCCACATAGATGCGTACCGAGCCCGCTGTGTAGGTGACCACGACATGCTGCCGCTCTGCCTTCAGGACGTCGCGGTCCGTCTCTGTCTCGGGCGTCCCCTGCGTATCCGTGCGGGAAGTCCTCAGACGCATGATGTACTGGCTCCGGGTCTGGCCGAGCGTGAAGTTCCGCACCGAAGTGTCGCGCGACAGCGACACGATCCGCGCCGGTCCGGTGTGCGTCGTGTCCCGAGGCGTCACAACTGCTTCGATGGTCAGCTCATTGCTGGCTCGCAGTGCGTCGATGATCTTGGTCGCCGCGCCATCCGTCCGGATCGCTACTCGGTCGCCCGTGATATCCACGCCGCCGCCCGGCGCCCAGGTCACCCCCGTGGCGTCGCTAATCGTCAAATTCAACGGCTGGCCCACCCCGCTGGTCTCACTGACGACCTGGCCGGCTCCCTCTTTGAACTCGTAGAGCACGACCAATCCATCCGTTACCCGCCCTTGCTCTTGCACGACCGCTGCACCCGAAAGCGCATCCTGGCCGACCGTAGGTACCAGCAGCAAGACCAGCACTCCAATCACCGCAGTGCCGAACCACAGGATGGCGCCATTGCGCAGACTCACCCCCTTCGCTCGCACCTCAGTCACCTCCGAATCTGTGTGTAATTGGTCAAGCAGCTTTTCTCTTCTCGTACTCAGGATGTTTTCCCTCCTCCTTGTCATCGGTGTGAAGGGAGTGTCAGACGACACTTCCCCTATCGCAGAACGCGCCAGGACCAGAAATGTTCCAGCGCGACCTTGGTGGGCGCGCGCGGCGACGCTCCCGCCCGATGAGCCCGGCTGCTACTAACGCCGCGCCCAATTACCATTGGCCCGAGAGATGCTGCCAGCCCTCGGCGCGCACGATCCGCCAGCGCCGCCGCTCGCGCTTGAAGGTGAAGGTGAGCTCCAGCTCCCAGCGATGCCGCCCGGTGCTCGTCACTGCCGTCACCGCCGCCTCGAGAGTCGCCGTGGCGTCCCGTCCGGAGACGGTGATCTGGGGCTCATGCAGGGTCATGTCTATTGACTGGGCCTCGCGAAAGCCGTTGGTCGCCAACCGGCGAAGGATGATGCGCGTGTTGCCCTTGCTGTCGCGGTAGTCCGGAGATATCAACCGCATGCACCCGGCGACGTCCTCGGCCTCGACCGCGTCCACGAGAGCGATGATGCTCTCCAGGATCTGTTCCCGGGGCGACTGCCGCTCGCGAAGCGCCAGCCACAACCCCACCCCCACGAGAGCCAGGATACCGAGCCCCAGCAGCAGTTTGCTCCGTCGCGTCATGCGCTCACCCCTACACACCAGGCTGAAGGAAAGCTAGCGGCAGGCACGAACTTGCTGGGGGGAGCCCATCTTCGTAGGCTCCCAGACTCAGCATGCTGTCGATCACCGACATCGACCGCCCGCCGGACTGGCAGGGCGCAGCCGACGCCGTAGCCCGCGACGGCGGCGTCGCCGTGGTGCTCGGCGCCGTTGACACGGGCAAGTCCACGCTGTGCCGGTTCCTGGCGCACTGCTGCGCGGAGGCGGGACGCAAGCCTGCCATCCTGGACGCCGACCTGGGACAGTCGTGGCTCGGACCGCCAACGACTATCGGGTTTGCCCTGGTGGACAGCACCACGCCTCCTGACCACGGCACTGAGCCCGCCGGCATGTGGTTCGTTGGGGCCACCAGCCCGCAGGGCCACATGCTGCAGACCGCTGTCGGCGTGCGGAAGATGGCCGATGCGGCACGCCGGGCCGGCGCCGACTGTATTATCGTTGATACGTCCGGATGGATCAATGGGCCCGCCGCCCGGGCGCTCAAAGAGGCGAAGATAGCTCTGTTGGCGCCGGGCCATATCATCGCCATCCAGGCGAGAGACGAGATCCAGCATCTCATTGCTCCGCACGCGAGCCGAACCGACGTTCAGGTCCACACCGTGCGCGCGTCCCGCCGCGCGCGACGCCGCGATATGGACCAGCGACGGCGCCACCGCGGAGAGCAATTCCGCAACTACTTCGCCGGCGCGGCCGAGCTGGCCTTGCCCCTGGGGCAGATCGGGGTGCTCGGCACCAGCCTGCTGTCCGGCACTGCAGCGCCGAGTCACGTGCGCTCCTACGCCGAGGAGCTGCTCGGCATTGAGTGCTTCCACGCGGAGATGACAGAAGAGCGCCTCCTGCTGGTGTGCGAGCAGTACCCGCAGCCGGGGGCCATTGAAGCCTTGCGCGAGCAGTTCCCCGATCAGGAGGTCGCCGTGTTGCCGCTCAGGGCAATTCGCGGCGGCGTAGTGGGCCTTTCTGACGCCCAGGAGCACTTACTCGGCATAGGCGTCCTGACGGACGTGGACTTCAAGGCCAACAGCCTCCGTGTGATAACGCCGGTGGCGGCGGCAGATGCCGTGGCCACGGTGACCATGGGCACGTTGCGGCTGCAGCCGGACTTCAGCGAACTTGGCCCCGTGGAGGTTCGATGGCCATGAGCGCAGCGACGCCCACAACCGTGCTGCTCGTGCGGCATGGCGAGACCGAGTGGAACAGACGGCGGCGAATCCAGGGGCAAGGCGACAGCGCCCTGACCACCAGGGGAGAGCGCCAGGCAGCGCTCCTGGCGGACCGACTGGCCGGGACGTGCGTGGATGAAGTATACTCCAGCGACCTGGGGCGCGCCTTCCGAACGGCCGAGGCAATAGCCCGCCCGCACGGGCTGAATCCGGTGGTGCATCGCGGCCTTCGAGAGCGCTGCTTCGGGCGCTGGGAGGGGCTGACGCTCGACGAGGCCGATCAGGACGACCCGGTGGCCTTGGAGACATGGGAGCGGGATTTGGAGCATTTCCGTCCGCCGGGCGCCGAGAGTTCGAAGGAGCTGCGCCGGCGCGTGTGGGACGCCTTCGGGGGCATGGTGGGAGGATGCGATAGCGGGCGCATAGTCGTCGTGACGCATAGCGGGCCGATCCGCCAGATCCTGGCAACCGCCCTGGACATTCCCTGGCCGAACAGCCGGCGATTGCGCATTGCCAACGCATCGGTGACGGCCCTGCAGACGCACGCCGATGGCGTCGTGCTGCTCACGTTCAGCGATACCTGCCACCTCGAACCGGCGGAGCACGGTCGCCAAGGGAGCTAATGGCATGGCCGGGGCGAAGCGTGCGCTCGACACAGGCCTCGTGCAGCTCTACGTCGGCAGGGCGAAGGGAAAGACCACGGCGGCCGTCGGGCTCCTGGTGCGCGCCGCCGGGCGCGGGCTGCGCGGGGCATTGATCCAGTTTGGCAAACGCCCCCGGAGCAGCGGGGAGCACTTCGCTCTGCGACGGCTTGACGAGCACATTACCGTCCGGTGTTTCGGGATGCCCGTCCGGGCGTCCGGCTGGGGCGAGTGGATCAGACGCGGGGAGCCTACCGAGGAAGCCCTGGCGGTCGCGCGTCGCGCCCTGGAGGCGACCCGGGAGGCTGCCGCCTCAGGTGAGTTCGATATCGTCGTCGGCGACGAGCTGTTGTACGCCCTGAACTTCGGACTCGTCAGCAGGCAGGACATCATAGACCTGCTGGAAAGCCGGGCAAAGCACACCGAGCTCGTGCTCACCGGCGGCTCGGCGCCGCGCTGGCTGGTTGATGCTGCCGATCTCGTGACCCAAATGCGAAAGCTGAAGCATCCGTACGATGCGGGCGTGCGAGCGCGGGCCGGCATGGAGTTCTAGTACTTGTTGGTTGCGTAAGTTGGTCTACGAAACCCGGCGGGGCAAGAATGCCCCGCCTACGCGGGTGGAGGCGCCAGCGTGGGCCTGGCGCGACCCAGCTCCGCGTAGGTCGGGCTTCCGCCTTCGCGAGAGGGACGAAGCTTCCGCCTTCGCGGAGGACGTAGCTTCAGCGGAGTCCTCGGCGGAGTCCCTTCTAGCCCGACAGTTCTACTGCGGACCTATGCAAGTAGGTACCAGAGTGGCAACGCAACAGCCGTGGCGAAGCGTGGCATTCAGAGGAGCAAACGGACAATGGCGAAGGTCTACGTGCGCGATCTAGAGCCGCACAAACCCATCGAGGGCCCATTCCTGGCGAGGAGCAAGTCGCTCGTCCCCTTCCGCAACAAGCCGGGCCACTACCTCGCCATCGCACTCGCCGACAAGACCGGCGAGATCCAGGCAAAGGCGTGGGACAACGCCGAGCAGCTCGCGGAGCGCTTCGAGGCCGGCGACGTCATCCTGATCCGCGGCCGCGTGGACGAGTACCAGGGCACGCCGCAGATTATCATCGACCGCCTTCGGAAGTGCCGCGAAGAGGACATCGACCCGGAGGACTACATCGCGGCCACGACGCGCGATACCGCGGAGTTCGTGGGGGAGATTCAGCGGACGATACGAGAGACCCAGGACCCGCATCTGCGCCAGCTTCTGGAATCGTTCTTCAACGACGAGGCGTTCGTGGCGATGTTCACGAAAGCGCCGGGGGCGAAGCGCCTGCACCACGCCTACCTCGGCGGCCTGCTCGAACACGTCGTGGAGGTCACGCAGGTCTGTGAGCGAGTGTGCGACGTGCATCCGCAGCTCAACCGGGACCTGCTGCTCAGCGCGGCGCTGCTGCACGACATCGGCAAAATGACGGAGCTGCAGTACGAGATGGACATCGACTACACCGACGAGGGTCGTCTGATCGGCCACGTGGTTATCGGCGACCAACTCGTGCACCAGGCCATTGACGCCGTGGACGGCTTCCCGCCGCAGCTCGGCATGTTGCTGCGGCACATCATCCTCAGCCACCACGGCCAGCGAGAATGGGGCGCGCCCATTGTGCCAATGACGGCCGAGGCCATCGCGCTGCACCACGCCGACATCATGGACGCCAAGGTACGCCAGTTCAGCGACGTAGCGGAGCAAGCCGCAGCCGACGGACGCACCTGGTCGGACTGGCAGCCGCTCCTGGAGCGCTACATCTACGCCGGTGAGCCGCCCGACAAGACTGGCCGCGAAGAATGAACACAAGGCTGTCGCGAACGTCTATGAAAAGACGAGCAAAGGACGCAGAGGATGCCGAACGGCGATATCGCCCTGGTGCAACGGGCTAAGCAGGGCGATGCGGAGGCGTTCGCGCGCCTCGCCGCCAAGTACAAGGATAGGATATACAATTACGTCGCGCGGCTGTGTGGCGACGCGCCTGATGCGGAGGACTTAACGCAGGAGGTCTTCATTCGCGCCTTTGTGGCTATGCGCCGTTTTCGGGGCACGGCGACGTTTCAGACGTGGCTCTACAAAATAGCGACGAACATGGCCCTGGACATGCTGCGCAAGAGGCGACGTGCCGGGCCGCCGGCTCTGCCTCTGGATGCGCCCATCGAGACAGGCGACAGTTCCGTACCAAGAGAGCTGGCCGACACGGTGCCCGAGCCGCATGAGGCAGTGGCAAGGCGGGAGCTGCAGCTCGAGGTGCAGCAAGCCATCAGTGCGCTGTCGCAGAAGTTGCGCGTTGTGATCGTGCTGTTCGACATCCAGGGACTCTCGTACGAGGAGATCGCCGAGGTGCTCGGGGTGCCGCTGGGCACCGTGAAGAGCCGTCTGTTCAATGCCCGCATGGCGCTCAGGCAGCGGTTGACGCGATACGTGGAACAATAAGAACAGGCCGGAGGCATCAGACCGCAGAGGACCAACCAAGGCGCTGCCCAATGGGGAGCGGCGGGGGCGGTCGAGCCGAATGGGAGACTAAGGCAAATGTCGTGCAGGAAGGTCAGACGACTGCTGTCAGCATACATCGACGACGCTTGCTCGCCTGGCGAACGGGCGCGAGTGGATGAGCATGTGGACTCGTGTAACGAGTGCTCCGCCCTGCTGGGCGAGATGCAGCGCACCAAGAAACTGGTGGCGGAGCTGCCGCACGGGCGAACGTCGGACGAGTTCATGCCCGCCCTCGTCCTCAGGCTGCGAGAACGGCAGCAACTGGGTGCTCCGGGAGTGCTCCGCCGGGCCATGCAGTGGCTGCTGGATTCGCAGCTCAGGTGGCAGGCGGCGACCGCCGGAGTTGCGGTGTTGGTTGTGGCGGTGAGTCTCGTGGGCGTGCTGAATCGCACGGGCGAGACGCCTACACTCGGCCCGGAAGTGACCGCCACCGCCACCGACGACTACCTGACAACCGTGGTGGAGCGCCATCGCAGGTTCGTCGCGACTACTTTGCCCTTCGACGACCGGGCGCTAATCTATGCCAGCTACGAGAACGGCACGTAGGTCGATGGAGATGAGAGTCAGAAACTGGCTTGGGCTATCGGCGCTCGGGATTCTCGTCAGCTTGCCCGTTTTGGCACAGAGGGCGAACGAACCCAAGCGCACCGCGCTGCAGGTCCTCGAGGCCAAAATCAAGGCGGAGGGCGACGTCACGCTATCAGGCGAGCGCGAGATCGAGTCGCTCCGGCGCGGCCGATCCAGAGTCGTGCGCCAAAAGATCGTCAGGGACAGTGGCGGTCGCTACCGCATCGAGACCCTTTCCCCGCCGAGCCACAAGGGCGCCCTCATCGTTTGTGATGGTGCAACACGATGGCGATACGATCCGCGGGCCCGGATTGCCTTTCGGGAAATCCTGCCGCTGCGCGCGGAAGAGAAAGGCCGGCGCCTGAGAGAGATCCGCGAGCTACAGAGCCAGATCGCCTTCACCCTGGGTGATGGCGGCCTCGTCGCCGGGCGACCAACCTGGCTGGTCAAGATAAGCGCTCGGCAGAGCAACGCACTCCTACGTCAGTATTGGATTGATCGCGAGAAATGGGTCGAGTTGAAGAAGGAACGATACTGGTCAGACGGAACGCCGAGTCAGCGAGAGCGCTTTGTGAGCATTACCTACAGCCCGACATTGACGGAGAACATATTCGACTGGCGGGCCCCGGCTGGCGTGGTGGTGAAAAGGGTCCCCGGTCCTCTTCAGGAGCTTCCGTTGCACCGAGCGCATGACGCCGTGGGATTCGCTATCTTCGTGCCGCCATCGGCGGTCCTGCCTACCGGCTTCAAGCTCCTGTCAGACAGGGTCGCCGTCTTCGAGGAGGAGGGTGCCAAGGTGGCCTGGCTGCGGTTCGGCAACGGCATCGATGTCTTCTCGCTCTTCCAGCGCAGGCGGCCCAACCGTCCCATCAACCTGCACCACACGGCCACGACCAGCGAATGGATTGCCGGGCCACTGCACTTCACCCTCGTGGGCCAGTTGCGTCCGGAGCAAATCGGGCCCATCCGCGCTGTCACAGTGCGGGCGCTGGGCACGCGCGGCCACTCCCGCGGCACCACGCCCTGAGCGACACGCTGTGGGACAGGATTCGACCCCGTCTCAACTTCAAGCCACTTGGCTCCGCCACCGCCAGACATGAACCACCCGTCGTGGCTCAGAGCGTAGCCGATGCGGCTCCGGAGCCGCGGTCTGCGAATCCGCGAGGTCGCTGTACCGCCCCGCGCGCCACCTACCTCCGCGTGCCTGCATGTCACACGGAGGAAGGAGCCGGATACGGCTGCGGCGAACATAGAAAATGTCGGCGTTGCTCAGCTCCCCACTGGGCGAAACTGAGAGCCGAATGCCGGTTGCGCGCGGCGCTAATGCACCCGCTTGTTGCGGCAGGCATTCGAAGAGCCGGGCCAAGCAGGCGCGAGCGCTATGGTCTGCTGTCTAAAGTGAGTTGGTCGAGCCGTTCGGAGGCAAACCGTAACGGCAAATTGACATCGCCGCGACACGATGTATGACTCCTCTGCGGATAATCCTTACGACGCTCGGGAGCGAGGGGGCTGCGGCGCGCAGGAGGGTGTGATTGCGTGAAGATTGATCCAGAGGGAGTTCGGCCGATCGAGCCGGAGCCTGTCGGCCCGACGGAGCCGACACCTGCAGACAAGGTCGAGGGGGCCGAGCCTGCCGAGGCGCCGCCAGAGGCTGATCGAGTCAGCCTCTCAGCGCGTGCGCAGGAGGTCCAGCTTGCCCGCGATGCGTTGGCGAAGCTTGCCCCGGTGCGGCAGGAGAAAGTGAATGCACTCCGGCAGGCTGTACAGGACGGCGTGTATGAGGTGGACGCCGAGCAACTTGCGGACGACATGCTGAAAGAGAGCGGCACATAGGCCATCATCCGGCTCATAGTGGGCACAGTACGCTCTCGCCCGCATAGCAGGCGCGGTACTGTTCACGGAGCAGCAGGCACCAATCTGCTGCTCCGCTTTTTCTTGGTCGCAGCCAGCCGATCTTCCGCGACATCGCACCTGCCTCCCGCCGGAACCGGCAGGCGCTCGTCACCTGGGCTCTACGCCCCGCTCTGTCTCCGTCCACCCACGCACGCAGCAGGACAGCAGCGATGCGTACTTCGCCAGCGCGCCCAGAGGATTCGCGCGACGCGCGAGCGCCACCACCAACATCACCGGCAGCAGCGCAATGCTGACCGCCAGGCGGGCCAGGTAGCCGATGGCGAGAATCGTCCGGCCGAGCAGCTCCTGCCCGCGGCCGTCATGCTTGCGCAGGTAGTAGAAGAGGCTTGCCAGATGCTGCCGCACGGTCGTGGCCGTTGCCCCCCCGGTAGCGCGACCCCCATGGTGCACCACGACGGCTTCCGGCGCCACCACGAGCCCGTATCCGGCGCCTCGGAGGCGGCGATGCAAGTCCACCTCCTCGTAGTATAGGAAGAAACGCTCGTCGAATCCGGCGACCTCCTCGAGACACTCACGCCGGTACATGACGCACGCCCCAACCGATGTCTCCACCGGAACTGGGCCGCCCATCTCGGGAGCCGGCCGCGTTCGCGTCCCTGGCACCAGCGCCATGCGCAGGACCTGCCAGAGGGATGGGAAGGCCTCAACGCTCGGCTGCGCCGCGCCGTCGCCGAACACAAATCGCGGCGCCGCGCCGGCCGCATTCCCGTGGCTCAACAGTACGTCGCGCAGTAGCTCCAAGGTGCCTGGGGAGAACTCGATATCCGCATTGGCACACACGACGATCGGCGCATCTGTCTCCGCGAGCCCCCGGTTCAATGCCGTCGAATACCCGCAATTGCGGCCCATTTCGATGTATCGGGGCTGCGGAAATCGCTCGCGAGCAGCCGCGACGCCGTCCCGCGTGGAGCCACTGTCCACTACCACGATCTCGACGGCGTCGGCGATGGTGCTGCGGAGGATCGAGTCGATCGCCCGCTGCAGCCATTCGCCCTGGTTGTAGTTGGCGATGCAAATGCAGATCCGCTCGGCCACGCTGCGGTGCTTCCTCCCACTGACGCGATGCTCCTCCACTCGCGACCGGGGCAACTGATGGTAGCAATTGAAGTCACTGCTGAAGGGCTTGTGGGGCCTCACGGCGAAGACCTGTTCCGAGAGGCAACCGCCTTGGGCCATGGCGCGAGCTGCCGGTACCGGTCGCTGAGATCAGTAGGGACAGCCGGCGCACAACTGAACACCGAGCACTGCTCGTATGAGGAGGGAGTAGGTATGAGAAGCGCCCTGCCGTGTTCTGGCCTGCTGCTCGCTCTTGTGCTGCTGCTAGTCGGGTGCGGCGGATCGTCGCATGAAGCACTGAACCCACCGACCGGCGGCAGCATCGTGGGCACGCTGGCCGCTGACAGCCAGCCGCAAGGCTACACCATCTACCTGGACGGACAGGAGCTGACCCGGCGTCCGAACGCCAGCGGCGCATTTCGCGTGCCCGGCGTTGCGCCCGGGGAGCACGTCATCTGCCTCATCGCGCCCGATGGCATCTGGGGAGTCTATGCTGCAGTGGTCGTTCAGGAGGGGCAGGACACGGACCTCGGCACGCTCGACCCGAGGCTCGGCGGCCGCATCACCGGCACGGTGACCAAGCGCACGGAGAACGGCCTGCTGGAGCCGCTTCCGGACGTCGAAGTCGTGGCGACACCGGGGCCGTTGTATCTCGACAGCGGCGGCCGCAACGACGAGCTGCCGACCCCGAGCGATGAGCCACCCATCGTGGTCTTTACCGACGAGGACGGCGTCTACGACATGCGCGCCGTGCCGCCGGGCGGGTACGTCGTCACGGTATCAGTGCCGGGCCTGCGAGGCGGCATCAGATTCGTCCACGTCGAGCCGGGTCACACCGCCGTGGCCGACTTCGTGCTCTGGCCCGCGCCCCCGGAGGGCGTGGGTACGGTCGAGGGCAGAGTGTACGGCATGAACGAGACCGGCGCCATACCTCTCGAAGGCGCCCGCGTGACAGTGACGCCGGAGCTCCCGTGGTGGCCCATTATCCTCGATGACGAACTGGAGGAAGTGGCCGACGCCATAGGGGTGACGCCGGACATCTTCCCGCCGCCGATACGGCCGGAGTTCTCGACGCTTACGAACGCCCGTGGCCACTACAGCCTCAACGTGCCCGCCGGCCCAGCGGTCGTCAGAGTGTTCGCGGAGGGGTACGCCCCGCAAAGCCGGGAGATCGGCGTTCGACCGCGCAGCACAACGATGGTGGACTTCCGCCTGCGACGGTGGCGAGAGGAGCCGCCTCCGCCGCCACCCGGAGTCGAGCCACCAGCACCGCCAAGCTACGATTAGCTCACGAGAGCCACGGTCCAGGAGTCGGCCTCCTCGTGAGGACTCGGGCTCCGGCATGGACCATACGCACCGAAGAGGAGTGCAATTCTGATGTCAAGCGCGTCACAGCTCGCAATGCTCGGCGGCACGCCGGTAGTCACTATCAGCAGCGGCGAGCAATGGAAGCGGCCGATTGAGAAGGAGAAGGAGCTCGTGGGCAAGCTACTGGACGAGGGGGCTGTTTCCGGCGCAGGAGCGGGCCTGCCGCTGGAGTTCGAGGAGGAGTTTCGGGAGTTCATCGGCTGCAAGTACTGCCTCAGCATTGACCACGGCTCCACCGGGCTGCACAGTGCGCTGTGGGCGGCCGGCATTGGCCCGGGGGATGAGGTGATCACGCCCACGGCCGGCTACATCGGCTCCTATTGCGGCGCGCTGCATCTGGGCGCCATCCCCGTGTTCTGCGAGATCGACCCCAAGACGCTGCTCATGGATCCGGCGGACGTGGAGAAGCGAATCACGGAGCGCACGCGGGCCATCATCCCCATTCACATGTGCGGCCGGCCGTGCGACATGGACGGCCTGTTGACGCTGGCGGAGAAGCACGACATCGTCGTCGTCGAGGATGCGGCTCACGCACACGGCTCCGAATGGGACGGCAACAAGATCGGCAATGTCGGCCACATCGCCTGCTTCAGCCTCCAGGGAACTGACCCGGGCGGCAAGCCGGTCTCCGGCGGCGAGGGCGGCATCGTGTGCACCAACGATCGGGAGCTGTACGAGCGCCAGCTCGTCTTCTGCCATCTGCACCGCAAGGGTGTCGTGGACGAGCTGACCCTCCCCGAGTACGCGAAGCTCGACAGCCAGGTGCTCGGCCTGAAGTGGCGGGCCCATCCACTGGCATTGGCCCTCGCCAAGGTATCGCTCTCCACCCTCGTGTATCGCAACGAGCGCCGCCGGCAGAACCGCAAGATCATTTTCGACGCGCTGCGGGAGCTTCCCGGCATCGAGCCGGTTCACGACTACCCGAAGGCCCGGCCGGCCGGCTTCTACGGCGGTCTGCGGCTCATCTACAACCCGGAGGAGCTCGACGGACTGCCCGCCAAGCGTTTCGTGCAGGCGGTGCACGCCGAGGGTGCGCCCGTCTCGGGCCCCGGGGTCGGCCACATGGAGCACCTGCGGACCATCTACACCGAGGGCTTCGACATCTGGGGCAACAACCGCCACCCGCTGAACCAGAACTTCAAGCCGCACAAGCCCGGCGACTTCCCCATCTCGGAGGGCCTCCACGAGCGCGTCCTGCGGCTGCCGGCCTACATCGACCCGAAGGAGGGCTTCTTGGATCAATACATCGAGGCATTCGGCAAGGTCGTGGCCAACTACAGGGATCTGCTGTGAACGGAAAGGAGACCACGATGAAGCGCACAGTACTGCTCGCCGGGCTAGGCCTGCTATTGCTTGCCGTGACGGTGGGCGTGGCGCAGGAGGGGACATCGGAAGGCACCAGCGCGCCGCCCGTCGTGCCCCAGAAGAAGATCGAGCTGTTCAACGGCAAGGACTTCACCGGATGGAAGATGTTCCTCAAGGAGCCGGACTACGATGTGAGTGAGGTGTGGTCGGTCAAGGACGGCGTCATCCACTGCGTGGGCAACCCCAGGGGATACATCCGCACCACCACTGACTACGCGAACTATAAGCTCCGCCTCGAATGGCGCTGGGCGGGCGAGAAGCCCGGCAACAGCGGCGTGCTCATGCACATGAGCGAACCGGACAAGGTCTGGCCCCGGAGCATCGAGGGGCAACTCGCGAACGGCAACGCCGGCGACTTCTGGCTCATTGGCGGCACGGAGCTCAAGGAGCACATAGGGGTCGAGGGTCGCCGCGTCCCCAAGAAGCACGAGAGCAACGAGAAGCCGCCGGGGGAGTGGAACGTCTTCGAGGCCGTCTGCCAGGGGGACACCATTCGCGTCTCCATCAACGGCCTGCTGCAGAACGAAGCCACCGACTGCAACGTCACCAGCGGCAAGATCTGCCTACAGAGCGAAGGCGCGCCCATCGAGTTCCGCAACATCGCCCTCGAGCCGGCCAAGTGACGCACCGCGCCGTGTGGCACGACTTGACCAGCAAGCCATGCATCCAGAGACCCATGCAAACCAACACTCCCGCCGCCGCTTCCTCGCTGGCATGGCAGCGATCGTCGGCGGCTGTCCGAGCCGACTGATGGCTACTGAGCCCACGCGCAGAACGTTGCTCCTCCGTTCCGGCTGGCAGACGGAGAACATCGGCGACATCGCTCACACGGCCGGCGTGCTGAGGCTGCTCGAGGAGCTCCTCCCACACCATCGCGCGATCCTCTGGGCGAACGCGCTGGAGCGCGGCGTCGAGCCAATGCTCCATCGACGGTTTCCTCAGGTCGAGATCGTCAGCGGGAAGCTCGACGCGAAGCACGGACCCGACAACGACTCCCTCGCCAATGCCGTCGAGCAGGCCCATCTCCTCCTCCATGGCTCCGGGCCGAGCCTGGTGGCGTCGCGCGATGTCGAAGCGTGGCTGGCGTTCACCGGCAAGCCGTACGGAGCCTGGGGCATCACCACCCAGACTCCCGACGACCGCACGCGCAGGATTCTCTCACAGGCCGCCTTCATATACACCCGCGAGACCAAATCCCTGGATCACCTCAAGGACGCCGGCGTCGAGCAGCCCGTGCGCGCATTCTGCCCCGACGGGACATTCGCCATCGACCTGCGGGACGAGGACCGCGCGGCTGCGTTCATGGAATCACACGGGCTCGAGGAGGGCCGCTTCATCTGCGTCGTGCCCCGCCTCCGCGTGACCCCGTACTACAAGTTCAAGCCCCGGGTGAAGTGGACCGAGGAGAAGATCCACTCGGTGACCGAGCTCAACGAGAAGTGGGCCGAGCTCGACCACGCGAAAGCTCGCGAAGCCATGATCCGCTGGGTGCGTGAGACCGGCAACAAGGTGCTCGCCTGCCCCGAGATGACCTACGAGCTCGACATCATCCAGGAGCTGCTCATCGATCCCCTGCCCGACGACGTCAAGCCTCACGTGGTTCGCCGCGAGGAGTACTGGCTCCCCGACGAAGCCGGATCGGTCTACCGGCGTGCCCGCGCCATTCTGAGCTTCGAGTGCCACTCACCCATTATCGCCTTCGCCCACGGCACGCCCGCCATCTACCTCCGCCAGCCCCAGGACACGATCAAGGGACAGATGTGGTACGACATCGGCGTCCCCAAATGGGTCTTCGAGATCGAGCAGACCGACGGCGACCAGGTCGCCAGTCGCCTCATGGACATCCACAACAACCACGACACAGCCCTCGCATATCTCAACGACGCAATGTCCCTCGCAGAGACGCGCTTCACCCAGGCCGCCCGGCAGATCGACCGGTTCCTGCAGACCCTCTGAAGAACTGCTGCTTCGAAGATTCCGTTCTACCGACATCAACGCACGCCGGAAATTCGGGGACTGACTACGAAATCCCACTCCAGGGCCGTGCCAACCCACTCCGGCAAACTCATCTCCGGCGAGACAGGTGCTCGCGAGGCCGCCCGGCGGATTTCGCTGTCTGTCCCCGAATTCCCGGCCCCCAGTCGCCCCACCCATCTTCCTGGTTTCCGCGTACGCCCCCGCCACATGACGGTCACCTCAAAGATTCCGTCTGCTGCGAGCCAACCCACGCGGAGAAACGGGGACTGCCATCCAATTCCGCCCTACACCGTGACCATCGCTCACCGAGCCCCTCGCTCTCCTCGCCCAACCCGCCATCACCGCTCCCTCCCGCCGTTGCTGTCCCCGCATCTCACTGATCACTAGCCAGTGCCCACTGCCATCACGCGGGCAGGCCCACCCGCGTGCTCCGTCGAATCTCCTACATACAATCGCATTGCTATACAGAACGCTTTCTGAGGCCCGGTGCCATGCATCCTGACCAACCAACAAGGCCCAAGGTGTTTATCAGCCACACAAGCGCCGACCACGAATTCGTCGAGAAGCTCGGGGCCGATCTCGAGCGCGATGGCTGTCAGGTATGGACCGACGAAGCCAAACTGCACATCGGCGACTCCATTCCCGACGAGATCCAGACCGCCATCGGCGAGGCGCACTTCGTCATCGCCGTCCTCTCCAAGGCCTCGGTCAAGCGCCCGTGGATTCAGGAGGAGCTCCGGGAGGCCATCGAGAGGCAAATCCGCGAGAAGAAGAAGCGGTTCATCCTGGCCTGCGTCATCGAGGACTGCAACCTCCCCGGCTACCTCAAGGCTCGCAAGTACGCCGACTTCGCTACCAACCCCTACAGCGAAGCCTACCAGGGCCTCCTGAACGCCATCGTGGCCGAGGCTCGCCGTCCCCGCGACGGCGCGTCCCAACCCATCCCCCTCCAAAGCCAGGACGCACGAGCGCCCGGCCCCGCAGCCCAGGGCACTGCCAAGCTGAGGCATCCGCCAGATGTGTCGTTGCCCCAGCCCAGCTGCCTGGCGAGGGAGACAGCCCGAACGATCCTCCGCTGGGAAGCCCACGGCGATGGCATCAACGCTAGGCTGTCGCTACTATCGGAGAGCGACCGGGCGGCCGTGATAGACTTGGTATCGCCCCACGTTTGCGACGACGACTCAAGCACGCGACGACTGGCGCTTTCGTTCATCTCTCAGGTAGCAGGGGATGCACAACTCCTCCGGCGTGACCGAGTTGGCGTCCTGATGACACAAGCGACTCGGCGCGTAGTGTTGAGCGGCTCCCTAGACGTAAAGGCCGACGCCCTCTCATGTCTCGAATCCGAATTGCTGGCCACATCGGAGGAGCACGTTCTCCACATGCTGTTCGTGGATGTGATATCTCTCATCGACAGTTGCCAGTTCGACGCGATGAACAAGCTCACGGGCGGACTTGTGGCGGCAGCCGCGGCGATGCCCCGCAGCCTCTGGCCGCAATATGTTAGACTCCTGGTGAAGACCGCGGATTCGCAGGCCTATCGTGCTGCCCCCATCGCAGATCGGGCCATAGGGACATTGGGCTGCGCCATAGCATCAGCCGGTCTGGAAAGCATCTTCGGCGATCCGGACTACGTGGCGACCCACATTATCAGTAAGAGCCTGCGTAAGCTTGTGGCTCGCCATGGTGAGGCATCTCCGGAACGAGTGCAGGAGGTCGTGACCGACTTTGCTGAGCTCCCCGGGCCCGATTTCATGAAGAAACACGGAAATCCGGGGACATAATGCCTATTTCTCCCCTTTGCGGGGGCGGCCCGGGGAGAGCAGCTGCAGACGACGGCCCGTCACGCCCTCGGCCCAACGCACGAACTCCTCGTTCCCGCACGGGCGACCCCTCCGGCTCTTCTCCCGCAGCTTGGCCACCTCCGCCGGATCGCTCGCAACAACTCCCGCCAGTCCCGTATCCCCACAAGCTCCTCGGCATCGCACGCAACTGGGACCGCACGCCGCGCTGGGTAACGTGGTGGGCGACTCCAGGAAGCACAACTCTCGCTATCCGTGCCACAAGGGCCAGAGTCGCAGGGCACCGGGTGGAATGTCAAGAAATTGGCATTATATGTCCCCGGAATTCACTATCACTAATCACTATCCACCAACCACTGCCGTCTTGCTCCCCACCTCACCTTCTGCTACACTGCCAACCTGTCAAGCACTCACAGCATCACACACGGAGAGTGGCCGCCGTGCCGCCGCAAAGAGAATCCCGCTACCTCGTTCACCGCGAAGACGAATACGACGCCCTCGTCAGGGCCTCCGGCATCGTCGTCCTCCACGGCCCGGCGCGCTGCGGGAAGACGACCTTGCTGAAGAAGCTCGCCGAGGACGGCCGCGGCGTCTACTTCGAGTTCCACGGGTCCGACCTGCCCGAGTCCATCCGCATCCGGCTGGCGGAGGCAATGGGGAAGCGCCCACGGCTAGTGCATAAGGTCTGGGAGACGATGCAAAAGGTCGCCAAGGGCCTGGCTAGCATCTTCAAGGGCGACGAGGCCGTCGAGGCCATCACGACAGAGAGGCGGCACATCCTCGAGCAGTTCCTCGACCTCCTCGGCAAGGCCGAAACGCCCATCTACCTCGACGGCATCAGGGAGGTCGCCGACAAGCAGGACATACTCGACCTCCTCTGGGACATCTTGAGGCGAACTTCTGCCACCATCGTCATCGGCATTCGCGACGAGACTCGGGCCGATGTGGACCTGAACGAACACATCCGTGATGACGCGACCTTCGTCTCGCTCGACCGCTTCACGCCCGAGCAGACCGAGGACTTGGTCCGCCGCAAGTACGGCGACTGGGACCCACAAGTGGACGAACGCTGGGAGGGAGACCCCGGACGGCTCTACCTGGCGATGGCCGAGGCCGACACCCTTGGCGACCTCCTCACGGAGATCCCGCGGACGCTCGCGGACCAATACCACGGCGCTTACACAAAGCTGACCCCGAGCCAGCGCCCCTGCGCGGAAATGCTCGCGGTGCTCGGAGAGCCGGTATCCCTCACGGACCTGGCCGCGATACTGGAGACCGACAGAACGAAGCTGGACCTCTCGCCGGCGATCTTCGATGAAGACGCCGCCGAGGCACGCCTGTACCACCCCACCTGCGCCGAGTACATCCACGAGACCGAGCTCAAGGGTGACCCGGCGCATCACAAGAGCCTGCACCTGCGGGCGGCACAGTTCTACGTCAAGCGGGCTGAGACCACGGACGGCGAGCCGACGAGCATCGAGGACATCCGGAACGCACTGCGCGCCCGCGAGCACTTCCACGAAGCCGGCAAGCACGACGAGGCCGCACGCATATTCACCGACACCTGGGAGATGCTGCACCGCTGGGGCCACTGGCACTTGTTGGCGCGGATTGGCCAGGAATCCGCCCTGGCGACCGATCCCCCGATCCGCGCCGCCGTCCTCCACAACGCCGGGATCGCCCAGCAGAACCTGGGCAACTACTCCGAAGCCCAGCGCTACTACGAGGAGAGCCTGGAGATCTTCCGCGAGCTTGGCGACCAGGCCAGCGCCGCCAGGAGCCTCAACCAACTGGGCATGGTTCAGCAGCTGCGGGGCAAGTACGCCGACGCTCGGCGCTACTACGAAGAGAGCCTGGAGATCGCCCGCGAGGTCGGCAACCGGGCCAGCATTGCCGCCGCCCATAACCAACTCGGCACCGTCGAGCAGCAGCAGGGCAACTACGCCGAAGCCCAACGCTGCTACGAAGAGGGCCTGGAGATTGCCCGCGAGGTGGGCCACCAGGCTGGCATTGCCATCTGCCTCCACCAACTCGGCACCGTGCAGCAGTACCACGGCAACTATTCCGAAGCCCAGCGACACTACGAGGAGAGCCTGCAGATCGCCAGGGAGCTGGGCGACCGGGGCGGCGTCGCCAGCACCCTCCACCAACTGGGCACCATCCAGCAGCGCCAGGGCAACTACGCCGAAGCCCAGCGCCACTACGGGGAAAGCCTGCAGATCGCCAGGGAGCTGGGCGACCGGGGCCGCGTCGCCAGCACCCTCCACCAACTGGGCCGAATCGAGGAGTTGCAGGACAACCACGCCGAGGCCCAGCGCTACTACGAAATGGGCCTGCAAATCAACCGCGAGCTGGGCAACCGGGCCGGCATCGCGACCTCGCTTGGCCAGATGGCCATGCTAGCCGAGCAAGTGGACCGGCCCGAGACGGCTGCGCTGGCGATCTGTGCCGCCCGTCGCCTCATGGACGAAATCGGCATGGCCGAGCGGGAGCGGGCCGAGGCCGACTGCCAAAGCATCGCCGATCTCATCGGCCAGGAGCGCTTCAGCCAGATCGAGACGGAGGAGCAGCAGATGTCCCTGGACGAAGTCATCGACAGAGTCCTCCAGGAACTCAAAGACCTGTAATCCCGGACTCGCGGCCCCGTCTTTTCCCTCCGCCGGTGCCGTCGTCGAAGAACCGCCCACAGCCCCCACGGGTACGATGTCCCGCCTTTGAGTTGACAAGGTCAGGTCCAGTTGACCATATATGATGGAGGGGCACGGAGGGGAGAGCCCGGTTTGAAGCGGGGAGTCCCGGCGCGCCTCAGATGCTCAGCACAATCCCGTCCGCCGCCGAGGAGAGAATCCCGATGCGCCTCATCGCGCTCACCGCACTCGCCGTCTGCGCCGGGCTGCCGGCGCTGGCTGAGAACTGGATCGAAAACGCCGACTTCGAGACCGAGGAGCCGCTGCGGTGGGACGGGGCGGCCATCGAGCGGGACATTGTCCACTCCGGCAAGGGGGCCCTTCGCCTCGACGAGCCGGCGGACGAGCTGAGCGTCAGCGCCCGGTACGGCGAGCCCATCGAGCTCAACCAGACCGAGCCCGAGATGGTCATGGCCGCCTTCTGGATGCGGTTCGACGCCCGGCGCCAGATCGGGCCCATACGCGGCGGCGTGACCTTCCCAACGGATATGGCCGATGGGACGACGCTGTCGTGGTACGGGCACTTCCAGATCGACGCATCCGAGATGGGAAGCTGGGTGTACCGCGAGCATCGCTGGAAGCCCAGGGCGCCTATCGTCCGCATTCGGCCCAGCGTCTATCTGCGCGGCTGCGAGGGCTCCATCTACATCGACGACCTGTACCTCGGCCCGCCAGTGGACCTGCCGCGTGTGCCGCGCAAGAAGATCCCGCTCGCCGTTACCGGCAGCGCGGGGCGGTTCACCGACTGGCCCATATTCAGGTTCACCGACTTCAGGCCGTGGGGGAATGCGCACGTATTCCACCTGGGTGGCAGGAATCAAACCAACCTCCGCTTGTGGTTCTCCATAGTCGTGCACCGACCGGCCCCGGTCTACCTCACTTCCGCGTGGGGCTCCCAGTACTGGACGCTCTACTGTCCCGAGCGGCGCGAGTTGGCCCAGATACACACGGACGAGCGACTCGACCTGTCGCGACACGGCACCCACCTGCAAGGGCGAATGTGCGGCTTCTCCGACAGAGCCTCCGACTTGGCGCCCGGCGGATACGTCTTCCTCACGGAGTACAGCAAGCGCTTCCTGGTGTACAGCACCGAGAAGCCCGAGGGCGAGCCGTATCGCGACGCCAAGACGGGCCAGACGTTCAACTACTGGGACACGGTCGAGGTGACGCGCCTGAGCAGCTTCCTGGGGCCTACCGGCGTTGCGGCGCCCTTCTCACTGGCCGATCTCACGTCGTACCGGTTCTCTGTCTCCGCACGCGGCGATGTCGGCGCGGTCAGAATCCGGCCGCGGCTCATAGATGCTCGGGCCAATAGCGTTCCATTGTACCGCCTGTGGCCGAGCGCGGAGTCTGGCGGCACGTGCGTGGCGGCCCACCCGGAGGTCGGCATCGACGGCGTGCCGACGGGCGACTATCTCGCCCGTTTCCCGGGAACGATGCCCGCCTCCATCCGAGTACGTGCGGTCGTGTACGTAGCAACCCTCGCCGGCAAAAGGCGAGAGACCATAGACGTGACGGTACCGGTGACGGCATCCCGGCCGCCCGCCTATCCGCCTGACTTGCCACCTCTCGAACTCCTCGGCTGGGGCTATCCCACGTATTCCCTCGCCCCGGGCGCCGCTCACGGCCCCGACAGCACGCGCCGCCTGGTCGCCGATGCCAAGGCTGCAGGCGTAGGCAAGCTGCTGATACACGCACGGACCAGCAAGGAGACCGTATACCCGAGCCGCATCGCCCCCAACGTCGAGGCCAAGTGGGACCGAATGCAAGTCGCCGTCGAAGAAGGCCGCAGGCAGGGAGTCGAGATCTACGCTGCGTACGAGATCGGCATGGCCCACGAGGCCGACCTCAAAGCCCAGCCGGATTGGGCCGCGCTCGACCGCGGCAGCAAGCCGAACGGCTGGTACTGCTACAACAACCCGGAGGTGCGCGCGTATCACGCGTCGCTGCTGGCTGAGATCGTCGAGCGGTACGAAGTTGCCGGCGTCTCGCTGGATCACTGCCGCCCGGGCGGGGGCTGCTTCGGCCCGCTCTGCGCAAAAGGGTTCGAGGCGAAGTACGGCAAGCCGATCGAAGACGTGGATACTTACGACCCCGACTGGATCAACTGGAAGCGCGACAGCATCACCGAGTACATGCGAGAGCTGCGGGAGGCGCTGCGCCGCGCCCGCTCCGACGCGAAGTTCAGCGGCTACGTCTGGGGGCGGTTTGGGCCGGACAAGGACCGCGCCGGGCAGGACTGGCCCCGCTGGCTGCGCGAGGGCATCATGGACTTCGTGGCCGTCGGCATGTACACCCCGAGCACGCCGTTCTTCCGCGCCCAGTGCCGCGGCCTGCGGATCATCGCCGATCGCGAGCTCGGCGGCGACACCAGCCGCATCTACCCCATGCTCGGCGTGACCTACATCCAGCGCGCGGACCCGTCATATGTCCACGCCGACGCCGTGATCGCCCGCCACCTCAGAGCAGCTCAGGAAGAGGGCCTCTCAGCAGCAGGCTTCTTCCCGTTCTACACCCTACGCCCTCACCTGGACACGGCAGCAGCCCGCAGCTCGGGGCAGGGGAGGGGCTCGCGCGTGCGTGTGGAACATAGCGGGGGCGAAGGGAGCATCGCAGACCCCGGCGGGCGGCCAAATCAGGGCGGAAGCGGTGGCGAAACATGAAGCTCAGGAAGCTGAAGCTGCGCAACTTCAAGCGGTTCTCGGACTACGAGCTTGACCTTTGTGGACCCAACGGCGAGCCGCGAGACCTGACCGTGCTCGTCGGGGAGAATGGGTGCGGCAAATCCACGCTTCTCCAGGCGATTGCGCTGCCGCTCGGATTAGGCACCGGCAGCATCAAGACGGCGGAGGACTTTAGGTGGCCGGGGTTCATGCTGGAAAGACTGCATTCGCCGCCCGGGCGGCGTACTCGAATCGAGCTCGAGGTTGGCTTTGGCACGGACGAGATACAAGCGACTCGGGAGGTCGCCCAGACGCTCGCGGCGCTGGGCGGCTTTGACTTCCCATATCAGCCGCCCGGTGAGAGTCCGGTGGTGAACATTCACTACGAGCCAGGCCGGGCCCTCGCGCACAGCCCCGAGGCGTTGTGGCAGTGTCGGGGTCGTAGCTACGCTCACAAGCTCTTCTCCGCTCGGGCAGCTGCTCACGAGGACTTCGATCGGCTCGGGACCATCCTGTGGTACCACGAGGGGCGTCCCGCCACCACGCTCTGGGGAGGCTGTCGTCAGCCCCTGGACATGGCCGCTCTGCGCGAGGAAATGGGCAAGTGGCGGTCCTTCCACCAGGACATCGAGCACGGTCTCCGCCAGTTAGAGCAGGGGATGCGCGACTTCTACGACGACCTCGCCACGGCGTTTTCGCGCATCTTTCCCGGCAGGCGGTTCGTTGGCCTCGAACCCACACCGGCGGCACCCTCGCCTGGCGTTGACCAGGGATTCTGGTTCATGCTCCACGACGGTGCGAGGTACTACGAACTCGAGGAGATGTCCTCCGGGGAGCGGGCGGTTTTCCCCATCCTTCTGGACTTCGTGAGGTGGCGGATCAACAGGTCGGTGATTCTCCTGGATGACGTTGAGCTGCACCTGCACCCGCCGCTCCAGCAGTTCCTCATCGACACCCTCCCGAAGCTGGGCACGGACAACCAGTTCATCGTCACCACGCACTCGCAGGAAGTCGTCAACGTGGTGCCCGAGGAAGTGTTGCACAGGGTGGAGGGAGCGACCGTGGATGGCGACGCTCGCCGCGAAGCTGCTCTTCTGTGAGGGCGGGCCCGGCAGCCCGGACGCCATCATCGTTCGGGCCGCCGTAGCCAGCCGCTCGGTCACTGTCAGGCCCGTGGGAAGCAAGAGGGCGCTGATGTCTTTCCTGCAAGACCCCATGCTGCCCGCCGGGTGCTCATACATAGCCATCCGCGACCGCGACTTCGACTTCCCACCCGACGAGCACGCGACCGGCCTGCTGCGCGCACACCGCAACCTGCCCATCTATGCTTGGGGGCGACTGGAGCTCGAGAACTACTTCCTGGATGGACCTGTGCTGAAGGACGCGTACGATGCTCTCCCCAGTTCGATCGGGGCCACCCTTCCTGCTGTCTCGGAAAAGGACCTCGCCGCACACCTTGAAGACGGAGCACGCGAGATAATAAGCTACCAGGTCGCTCGCTGGGCTCTGGGGCAACTCCGGCCCTCGAGCGGATGGCCCTATCTGCGCCGCGATTGGTGCGACCCCTTCCGCTTGCCCGACGACTGCTGCAGGAAGGCGTGCTGGGAGCAAGTGGTGGCCGAGGTGCAACGGTTTGCCACTCCCGCATCCCAAGTCAACGAGGGTCGCGCGCGCGACCTCTTCGATGAGTTCCATGCCAAGTTCAAGGATCCTGACTTCCTGGCTGGCGATCAACACGTGACATGGTTCAGCGGACGGGACCTGCTCGCGTCGCTGGTGCGACACCTGGGACTTCCAATTGGTGCTGCGAAGCTCATCGCCCAGCACGCCCGCGACGCCCTGCGCCACATCGGCCCAGCCAACTCACACGCGGACTTCGCCGCACTGGCTCAACTGGCGGCCCAGCTTTGAGGTGCGGCCGTCGGGCCCGCGCAAGCAGGCCTTCGTGGTTTGCCGCAGCCCTCACTCGTCCGCATACAGCACCCTCGCCGGCACGACCTCCCGCTCCCCGCCTGGCGGCTCCCAGAACAGCGTCAGTTCGGAGCTCTTGCCATTTTGAAAGTATTCCAGCACGATGTCGTATAGCATGCCGCCCTTCAGCGTGATGCTTCCGCGCGCCTCCCGAGCGGTGTGCTGGGCCCAGTCATGCACGATCAACTTCCCGTCGATCCATAGCTGCTCTCCATCGTTCGCCACAGCGATGAACGTGTACTCGCCATCGCGCGGCGCCTCGATGCGCCCCGTCCAGCGGGCGCTGAAGCGCTCGCCGCTGATCCCCTTGACCGGCGACTTCCCGTCCCAATGAAAGTCGAGCTGTGCGTCGAGCCGCGTCGCCTTCTCCTCCAGCAGCCCAACGTCCCCGAAGTAGTGCCCGGCAAGCCCGGTGCCGGTGCCGGGCTCCTTCACGGGGATCGCCGGCCGCGTCTCGCGCCGATGATGCGTCTCCTCCATGCTCGGCAGCGACCGCGTGAGCGTTGAGCGCTCGACCTTCCTCGCCGGCGATGGCTCGCCGACGTGCAGCGCCACCGGCCCGTCGCCCCACTCGGCCGGCGGCGTCAGCGATGCCGTGCCAGCCGGGATGGGATCGGCCGCCTTGCGCTCGCCCGTGAGCGGGTGGAACCACTCGGCTCGCGGCGGCGCGGCAGCCTCAACCTTGAGCGTAAACGGCTGCGCCTCGTCCAGATACACCACATACTCCTCCCCCGACCGCGCCAGGCAGTAGCCTGCACTCACCAGCTCCTCCGCCGGCTCCATGAGCCAATACTCGGTTCGTTTGAAGAACTCGACCAGATGCCTGCAGTACGCATACCCCGGCGGCGTATCCTCGGGCCGAATCACGTCCCACGCCGTGTACGTGTAGTAGTACGCCCCGTACCCGCCCGCCATCTGCACGTCCCACGCCCGCCGGATCACCTCCTCGGGCGGCTGCACGCGACCGTACGTCTTGTCCTCCATCCCGCCTGGACCGTGCTCGTAGCCGTACTCCACGTTGACCACCGGCCAGGCCCGCCGCGCACGCTGAGTCAGGATCGTCTCACGCCACTTGCTGTGCTGCTGGTCGGTGCGGAGGTCGAGGAAGTTGTCGTAATAGCCGCCCCGGTAGGCGGCATCGTCGTCGTGGGTGGTGATGAGCCGCCGGTACGGATCGGTCTCCCGAATCAGCCGCACCCGGCCCAGCTTGTAGTCCAGATCTCGCTCGTTGTGCGACTCCTTGGAAAAGCTCCACACCACGTTCGGGTACGCCGCGTACCGCGCGGCCACCCAGCGGAAGTACAGATCGTCCTCGGCGCCGGCCCTCGTCGGCCAGTTCACCATCTTGTTGTAGACCTTGATCATGATGTGCGCCACGATCCCCCGCTTATGCATCGCCCGCATCATCCGGTCGTAATGCTGCCAGTAGTCGAGGTTGAAGCGCGTGTGATCGGGCTCCTCGTTGCTGCCGAGCCAGGCGTACAGCGGCGGCGGCCCGTAGTCGTCGGGCCCGGTTTTCCCCTCGCGCCACCTGCAGTCGTGCGCATACGCGTTCACGAGAATATGGTTGAAGCCGTGCGCCGCCAGTTTGTCCAGGAATGGCTTCAGGTTCGGAAGCTCTGGATCGCCCATGTCGAGCGCCCAGAGCCAGTCGCACTCGTAGGCCAGCAGGAAGTACCGCGTCCCGTCCTCCCACACGAAGTGATGCGGGCTGTCGGGATCCACCAGCAGCCCGCCATGCACCGCCTCGTTGGCGTTGGCCACACACTCCAGCGTCGCCGATTTGCCGTCCAGCATCGGATCGTCCGACTCCGTCGTCAGCTCCCATCGCCCGCGAGCCGGCGGCGCAAAGCGCACCTTCCACGTGCGGTCGCCGTCGTAGAAGCCCGGCACCTTGAGCTTCTCCCCGTTCGGCCCGGTCGCCGTCGCCATGAGAGTGACGCGGAAGGGATTCTCGTGCTGCGTGTCGCTGGTGAAAGCAAGATCGTACGGCTCCCACCGCGGAACGTCTGCCTGAAGAGCACGATTCATCGGGGCACACCCCATCATGCAGAGAATGAGTGCAAGCCTGAGCGCTGCTCGCAGCGCCTTGAGTTGCTTCACGACATGGCCTCCCTACACTGCGACGGTACATCACCGGCCGCCACGGCCGGCAGAGCCAGCGCAGCTCGCCCCCGTCTTCCATGCTGTCGGCGCTTCGTCCTTCGTCGCCGGCGTCTCGGGGGCCACATGGGCGGCCCGGCCGATCAAAGGTGTTGTTCCGACCGCAGCGAAAAGGCAGTGTCGCATCCGAGAGCCAAAGGGAGCTTGCGCTCTGTCCCGCGCAGGGAGCTGAAGTGGATGGCCGATCCGATGGGTCAACGCCATCCTCTGGGCGGCCGGGCAGAAGCGGCGCGAATGGAGAGACCAGCCATGGACGCCCTGAAAGACAAGGTCGCTCTCATCACCGGCGGAGGCGTCGGCATCGGTCGCGCCATCGGACTGCTGTTTGCCGATGAGGGGGCCGATGTTGCCATTTGCGGGCGCCGAGCCGAGCCCCTGCAGAAGACCGCCGCCGACATCGAGGCCAAGGGCCGCCGGGCGGCCGCCATTCAGGCCGACCAGTCAAACGAGGACGACGTGCGGCGCGTCGTTGACGAAACCGTTGACCGACTCGGTGGCCTCCACATCCTCATCAACAACGCCAGCGTCGTCGGCCAGGTTGCCCCCGTCAGCGACCTCGACCTCGACCAATGGAACGAGGCCATCGCCATCAACCTCACCGGCGTCATGCTCTGCTGCCGCGAGGCACTGCGATACATGATTCCGCAGAGCGAGGGCGTCATCATCAACATCTCGTCGGCCGCGGGGCGTCGCGGATTCCCGAACCGGGCGCCGTACGCGTGCAGCAAATGGGCCATGCAGGGCCTCACGCAGACCCTGGCGCTCGAGGTGGCCGAATGCGGCATACGCGTCAATGGCATCTGCCCCGGGCCCGTGCTCACGGACCGGCTGCGTCGCGCCATGAATGAGATGGCGGCGCAGCGCGGCATCACGGCCGAGCAGTTCGCCGCCGAATGGGCCGAGCGCTCCCCGATGAAGCGTTTCGCCACGACTGAGGAATGCGCCCGCGTGGCGCTCTTCCTGGCCAGTAACGCATCCTCGGCCATGACCGGCCAGGCCCTCAACGTCACCGCCGGCGCAATGATGACATGAGCCGCCCTTCACGCGAATCCCTCAGGGGCGTGTACGTCTCTCCCGCTGCCGTGCGCGCCGGATTTGACCCCAGCGGCCACGCACGCCGAGGCCTTCGCTGCTCGCGCCAACCAGGAACGCACCCGATCCGCCATGGTGCTATAATGTGTCTTGCGAGCCAAAGGCCCGCCGCCACGACAGGGAGCGGCTTTGGCGTACCTTCGGTGAGAGGCCTTGGCAGCATGCAAATTGCGAGGCGGCATCGTGACCCCTGAGGAGTCTCATCGGCCAACGGAGCGAGAGCATCTGCGCTCGGTTGTGGTTGAAGAGGCGACGCTTCTGGTGAGCATCATCAAGTGGGCGGCGCTTGCCTCGGTGGTGGGCGCGATGGCGGGCGGCAGCACACGCGGCTTTGTGTGGGCGCTAGAATCGGCCACGGGCACGATTGCCCGCCTCCCCCACTTCTACTGGCTTCTGCCGGTCGCGATCCCCTTCGCGGCGTGGCTCGTTGACAAGCTGGCTCCGGAGGCGGCGCAGCGGGGCGCCGAGCCGGTCATTCGCGCGTTGCACGAGAGCGGCGGCAAGCTGCAGGCCAGGATCGCCCCCGTCAAGTTCGTGACCACTGTGATCACAGCGGCCTGTGGCGGATCAGTGGGGAAAGTCGGGCCATCGGCGCAGATCGGCGCAGCGCTTGCCTCGGGCACCGCCCATCTCCTTCGCCTGGAGGACATCGACCGCCGCCGACTGGTAGTGTGCGGGATCAGTGGCGGCTTTGCCGCCGTGTTTGGGGCGCCCCTGGCCGGGGCGCTCTTCGGCATCGAGGTGCTATACCTTGGGCGCCTCGAGTATCAGGTGTTGTTTCCCTGCCTCGTGTCGGGCATGGTGGCGCACCTCGTCTGCGGCGAAGTGCACCCCGTGAGCCCGGCAATCGTGGGCGGCACCGAGCTCTCGCATGGCGCCCTCGTGGCCCTGGGCTTGGGCGCCGGCCTGCTCTTCGGCCTGATCGCCGTGGTACTCATGGAAGTGCAGCACCTCGTAGTGCATGTCGCGGAACGCTTCAGAAAGCGACCGCTGCTCCTGGGCGCCGCAGGGGGAGTCGTCGTCGCGGCGCTTCTCTCTGTCGCTGGAACGGACTACGCCGGACTGGGGGTAGACACCATTGACCGGGCCCTCAGCGGGGCACACATCTTCGCGCTGGCGTTTCTCTTCAAGATCCTGGCAACGACAGTGACGCTGGAGACGGGTGGCAGTGGGGGCATCATCACGCCGATGTTTTTCATCGGCGCCACCGCGGGAAACGTTATGGGGCGCCTTTTCGGCGTGTCTTCGTCTCTCACCGCAGCGATGGGTATGTTCGCCGTGTTGTCCGCCGGAGCCAACACGCCCATTGCTGCCTCTGTCATGGCACTGGAGACTCTCGGTGTCGCCTTTGGCACGTACGCCGCCGTGGGCTGCGCCGCGGCCTTCCTCATCGCCGGGCATCGCAGCGTCTATCCCAGCCAAGTGCTTGGGCTGGCGAAAACGCCGTCGCTCGAGTTGCCCGAGGACATGGAGTTGGGGAAGGTCGAGGTGGTACATGTTCGCGTGCGTCCCCACACTGTGCTTGCCCTTCTCGTGCGCCTGTTTCGCAGACGGCGAGCCGAAGATGAGTCCGCGGCCGAAACGCAGGACGAGGACTAAGCGGCCCTTCGGGGCGACGCGACCAGGTGGGTCACGCAGCCAAGAGGAATGCAGGCAAGGATGCCTGCGGTCCCGGGGAGCGCAGGCTGCCAGCCTGCAGTTGGTCAGCCCATCAGGATGCACGCAGGCACAGGAGGCACGTGATGCCGAAGGTCGAGGTCCTATCCATCGGCGAGTTCATCGTGGACGTGCTGCGCAAGGAGTTGGATACACCGCTGGGCATTCCGGCCGATTTCATCGGCCCCTTCCCCAGTGGCGCACCGGCGAACTTCATTGACCAGGCGGCACGCCTCGGCGCCAAGACGGGCTTCATCGGCGCCGTCGGCGACGACGACTTCGGTCAGGCCAATCTCGAGCGCTTCTCCGCCGACGGGATCGATACCACCTATGTGCATCGAGACAAAGAGCTCTCTACCGGCGTCGCCTTCGTCACGTACTTCTCCGATGGCGACCGCAGATTCCTCTTCCACATCGGCAACAGCGCGGCAGCCCGGATGCCACTCCCCGCGCGCGCCTACCTGGAGGATGTGAAGTGGCTGCACATCTGCGGCTCCACACTGTCGGCCTCCGAGGCCATGCGCGATCGATGCTACGAGGTCTGCGAGATGGTCGTAGAGGCCGGCGGGAAGGTCTCGCTCGATCCGAATCTGCGGCCCGAGCTGCTCGGGGGCGAGGAGGCGGTGCGCCAGGTGTGCCAGCCAATCCTCGCTGCCGCCGCGCTCGTGCTGCCAAGCGCCAGCGAGGCCGAGATCCTCGCGGGCATCAGCGATCCCATCGGCGCATGCGAGGCGCTGCTGGCGGGGGCGGCAGAAGTGGTGGTGCTGAAGCGGGGCACGGAAGGGTGCACGGTCCTCGCCGACGACGAGAGCATCGACGTGCCCGCGTTCAAGGTGGAAGCCGTTGATCCCACCGGCGCCGGCGACTGCTTCGATGCCGCGTTCGTGGTGGGGATGCTCGAGGGCCTATCGCTGTACGAATGCGGTCGGCTCGCCAACGCCTGCGGCGCCCTCGGCGCCTCACGACATGGCCCGATGGAGGGCGCACTGCCTCGGGCTGAGGTCGAGGCCTTCATGGCCGAGCAAGACTCGCAGGCAGCGCGCTGAGTTGAGGCCGATCAACTGCTCCTCGACGCTCGCTCTGGTGCGTCAGGCTCCCACCCGCTTCGCCACATTCTCCGCCGCCGATTCGAGAGCAGCGATGGAGACCGCCATCGACTTGACCGCATCGCTGTAAGGCGACAGGATAAGGGACTGGTTCTTTGCCCGCACGGCGCGGACGAACACCTCATCGATGTTGGGGCCTTCGCCGCCAAGCTCTTGCTCCTGCTCCTCCCCCGCCGGCTTGATGATGGCCTTCGCGGCGCTCCAGCGCATCCAGCCGCCGTCGTAGGTGATGGACAGCAGATTGGCGTTCGACCAATCTTTCGGGTCGAAGGCCCACATGGTCGTCAGCGCGCCAAGGGCGCCATTGGCGAAACGCAGAGCAAGCACGTTCACGTCTGGGCAGTCGATCTCGTGCAGGAACCGCGAGGCCGCGAACGCCGACACTTCCTCGATTTCCCCGGCCAGGAAGCGCATCATGTCGATAGTGTGCGTCGCCTGCTCCAGCACTTGCCCGCCGGATTTGTCGAACTGTCGGAGCCAGCCTTTTGCGCTGCCAATCCCCGTGCCGCACCAATACTGCCCCACGACCAGGCCGAGCGTCTTGTCGGCCAAGAACTCCCGCGCCTGTGCAGCGGCGCCCGAGTAGCGAAGCTGGTAGCCGACCGCCGTCAGGATTCCCGCCTCCTCGACTGCCGCCTGGATCTGGCTCGCTGTGTCCATGTCCCGGGCAACTGGCTTTTCGACCAGGAAGGGCAGCCCGCGCTCGATGGTATCCATCTCAGGCGCGCCGTGCGCGTGCACCGGAATGCTGATGACGACGGCGTCCAAGTCGCGGCGCTCCAGCAACGCCCGGTGGTCGGTGTACGCCTCGGCCCCGAACTCCCCAGCACGCTCCTTGGCAATGTCCTCGACCACATCACAAACCCCCGCGATGTTGACGCCCTCTACGGCGCCGGCCCGCTGCATGTGGCCTCTGGCGTTGCCTCCGCAGCCGATGAAACCGAGATTGGTCGTTTGCACGTCGGATCGCTCCTTGGTCAAGTCCACTGGCGTTGCCGGACAGTTCGTCGCCGCCGCGGCGAATGCCTACCGCTGTGCAGGTTGTCGGAAGCGAATGAGGAATCAGTGACGAACGCTCGTTATTGAGTTAGGGGGTAGTCGGACACGGAACCTCCGCTGACGACGTCTTTTCGTTGATGGGAGGGCAGACGCGATGAGCCAACTTCTCGTGGCGGCGTTTCTTCTCGGCCTCACGGTAGCCGCCTGCAGCCACGCCTCAAGCCAAGGGCTTCCCGTGCAGTGCGCCGACATCGGCCCCTGCACCTACCACGGCACCACGCGCGGGCATCAGCGCAAGGTGGCTTACGTCAATGGGACATGGGTGATCTGCTTTGCCAACGAGGACGGCAGCCAGATACGCACCAGTGAGGACGGCATCCAATGGTCCGCGCCGACGCGGTTCAACGCCATGGAATCCTCCTCGAGCTTCACCTTCATCACGCGGCACAGTCGCCTGTTCATCTTCTACACCGACTTCAAGCCCGATTCCGCCGAGCGGCAGTGGAGAAGCGATGGCCTGGTGGTGCGAGAGGTGTTGATACAGGACGGCCGGGCCACTCTTGGCGACGAAGTGCACCCGGTGATGATCGACCCCCAGGGCACGGACTTCTACATCTGCGCCGCCGCTGGCCCAGACGGCGCCTTCTGGGTGCAGACCCGCCACGTGGATCGCTCCGTGCCTGAAGAGCAACTGGCGCAGGACACGCGACTGACTCAAACCACGTTGCCGGGGCGCTTGGAGAAGTGGACAGTCCCGGTGGTCCCGATCCCTGTCCGAGCCAAGGGGAGTATCGTCCCCGTCATTGTGCCACTACCAGAGGGCAAGGCGTACTCCTTTGCCCGCACGTACGCCGAGGTCGGCTCGAAGGCCAACCGGCTCCTGGGCAGCTTCTTCGACGGCATAGCCTGGCAGCGCCAGCCCACCATGCTCGCGAAGATGACCGCCGTGCAAGGCGATGACCGGCGCATGTGCGCCGTGCTCGACGAGCCCACGGGCACCGTCCATCTGGTGTACATCGACGGCCAGGGCGTTCTGCGCCACCGCCATCTCGCTCCACCTTACGCGACATGGGATCCAGCGGCTGCAGGGGCTGGCACTGTGCTGCACGAAGCTCCCGTCTGTGCCGCCGTGATCGCCATTGACCCCCATGTCGATCCGGCAGCACTGCACGTCATCTATGTGCGAGAGCTGCGTGTGGGCCGCGACAAACGGCGGCGCACCGGCGATGTGCGCTTGATGAGCTTTGACGGTGAGCAATGGCAGGAGCGGGGCCCCATCAGCGACCCGGCCACCGATGACAACTGGTATCCGAACGTCGCCGCGCACGTTACTGAGGACGGCAAGCTTGGCGTCCTCTACCTGCGCGGCACCGAGCAGGACGAGCTCCGAGCGCGAGTGGCCATCGTGCAGGTGAGGCCATAGAGCCAAGCCGAGGCGAGCACCTCGCCCACGGCGAGCCATCCGGAGGGAAAGGATAGCGCCATGTCGGGACAACTTCTCACCAGCCTGGCATTCTGTCTTGCCTTCACCTTGAGCATCGCCGCCGCCAGCCGGCCGACTCACGCGAGCATAGTTGACACGAAACTCGTCTACAACGAAACCCGAAAAGGCCTTGGGCACCAAGGAGTCACGAGCGGGCCCGGGACGGTGTGGTACGTCACTCACAATGAGCAGCTCTTCCGGTATGAGACCGATGACTTCAGCGCCCCTCAAGCCAGGCTAATCCGCAACGAGAAAGCCTTCGATCATCCCGACTTCGAGGGCACGGACTTCAACCACCTGGGCGCTCCCGAGTACTATCAGGGAAGCGTGTACACCTTCGCCAAAGTCGGCGCGAATCCGCCGATGCGACTGGTGTGGTATTCTGCCGATGACCTGACATACAAGGGTTACCGCGACATAGCGATTCCAGATGGCCCAGACGGCTGCGAGTATTGCGTTTCGGGCGGGCCCCACATCGTGGGAGAGCACTTCTACTGTGCGTTGGCATTGGCTTCCACTGACGTGCAGGCGAAGAGGAGCAAGGTGATCCAATACGTCGGTGAGTTCAAGTTCCCGTCGGCGGAGTTCGTCAGGTTCATCCCCCTTTCTGGCCAAGGGTACCTCCGGCCGCAGGGGATCGATATGGACGCTCAAGGCAACTTCTACATTGCTGAGACGAGCCGCGGCGTGCACATGTACGATTCTGCAGGCGCCGACCGAGGCACTCTGTTCAAGCACCCCAAGGGCGGCATTCATGAGGGCTTCTACTTCGATCCCCGCGCCGCCAAACTCACGATGGCGATCACAAGAGACGGCTTCTACTGGATCAGCGAAGTAGACGGAGAAGATCTCAACTATCCACCGGCGGATCGCAAACCGAATGATGGCTGAGAGGCGACCGCTCACGGGCCACGCGCCTTGGGCGGGGAGAGAGGAAGGCCGTCGGCCGGCACGTGCGGGAGACCAGCCACTGACCCCTGCAGTGCGGAGCGCACGCAATGACGGATAGGACACAACCCCTGAGCGAACAGACCCAGGCATCGCTGGGGATGCTCATTCCGGTGTGGTTCCCCCAGGCCACAGCCCCTGCGACCATGAAAGAGTTGCTCGCGCTGGCGCTCAGCGACGTGGAGCTTTTCGTGCGGATGGAGAACGTCCTGCTCCAGGTGGACGGCTGCCCGCCGGCCGCGCCCGTTGTCGAGGAGCTCCGGGGAGAGACGGAGGAGCGCTTGGGGCAGACGTTCGAGGTGTCGGCGAAAGAGGACAACCTGGGCAAGGGCGGCGCCGTGGCGCTCGGCTTCGAGCGGCTGCTCGAGCGGCCTGACCTGCAGTACCTCTGCATCCGCGACGACGACGGCGATCATTCCATCTACGATCTGCCGCACCTATACCGCCTCGCCACGGAGATCCGGGCAGCCGAAGGGGCGGACCTGGTGGCCGTGTGCGGCCGGCGTTTCGGCCTGCATCGGCCGCTCGGCTTCTGGCGGGGCGAGTACGAGCTCATCATTGCGGAGCTGATCTGGGAGGCGCTCAAGTACGCTCTCGCCGGCGAGGGTCGCGCTCTGAATACGCAGTACCTCAACGCCTACAGCCGCGTTCCCGACATCCAGAGCGGCTACAAGGTGTACTCACGGGAGGCGGCCGCGATGGCTGTCGAGGGGCTCTGGCGGGCGGAGCGCGACTACCCCGAGTTGCAGATGCTCGGCTGGGGCGTGGAGATAGTGCCGGCGGTGGAGATCATCATGGCCGGCGGCATCTTCGGCGAGATGCTGCGCATCACCTACGAGACGCAGCCTGTCAGCACATTCGATCAGTCGCGCCGACGGGAGGAGTACGGCCGCGAGGCGCTCTGGGTGCTCAGGCGGCTGCGGATTCCCCCGGTCGCCGCCGCACAGCTCCTGGACGACATTCTCCCCCACAGCACGCTGTACCAGGACGACGCCGGCCGGCAGGAGCTGCTGGCCATGCGCGCCTTCGTCTTCGAAGGACTCCGCCGAGACGCCTCCGACTCGGACGAGCCCATCACCGTGCCGAGGTTCTTCTAAAGACCCGTCCCCCGCGTCTCGAACTTGAGTTGTTCGAGCAGTTCCTTCATCACTCCCAGCACATCGGCATGTTGTGGGTCCTTCGCCAGATCCGTCATCTCGTGCCGATCGCTGGCAATGTGGTACAGCTCCTCGACCACGCCATAGTCCTTGTGCGGCAAGTACTTGATGTACTTCCAATCGGGCGTTCGCACGCCCTCGATGGGCGGAACGTTGTGGCCGCCGAAGTACTCGTACAGGTACGCCGTCCGCCAATTGGCGTCCGTCCGTCCCTCGCACAGCGGCCGCAGGCTCCGGCCCTGCATGTCCGTTGGGATCGGCACGCCCGCGAGATCCAAGATCGTCGGCGCAATATCTATGCTCACGGCCATTTCCGACACCGTCACGCCCGCGCGCTCCAATCGCGGATACCGCATCACCAACGGCACCCGAATCGACTCCTCGTACATGAGCCACTTCCCCGCCATGCCGTGCTCCCCCAGGAAGAAGCCATTATCCGACGTGTAGATGACCACCGTGTTATCCGCCACGCCCAGGTCATCGAGCGCCTCGAGAATCCGCCCGAGCCCCTCGTCCACGCCGGCGATAAGGCGGTAGTAGGACTTGGCCGTCTCCTGGAACATCTCCCGCGTCGCATGGCGCCAGCCCCAACGGGTGCGCCCGAGCGACGTCCGTACGCATTCCGGCTTCTTCTCGTAGCTGCCCTCGTACGTGGGCGGATACGGGATGGCGACATCCTGAAAGAGCTTGGTGAATCGCGGCGCGTATCGGAATTCCGGCCTGGCGCCGTCTTGACAGTGGGGGGCCTTGTAGCCGACCACGAGGCAGAAAGGGGCGTCCCCCTGCTCGCGCAGGTAGTTGACAGCGCGCTCCGTCAGCACATCGGTGAGGTGCTGCTCGCCCTGCTCGTATCGCCCCTGCCCGCGGAAGCCGCCCCAGTAGTCGAAGCGCTTCTGTCCGTCCTCATCGCCGCCGAGGTGGTACTTGCCCACGTATCCGGTGCGATAGCCGGCTTCGCGCAGGATCTCGGGGAAGGTCTTCTGGCCCTCCGGCAGCTTGATCCCCAGGTCCCGCACGCCGTGGCGATAGGCGTACTTCCCGCACAGGAAGCTGGCGCGACTCGGGGCGCAGATCGAGGTGGTGACGAAGGCGTTGCTGAAGCGGAAGCCCTCTCGCGCCAGGCGGTCCATATTGGGCGTCTTGAGGATCGCATTGCCGGCACAGCCCATCGTATCCCAGCGCTGGTCGTCGGTGAAGATGAAGAGGACGTTGGGGCGCCCCGAATCGGGCCCGGCCTGCACCCGCCTCGCCGCCACTGCGGCGGCGGCGAGTCCAGTGGCCGCGCCCAGGAAGTGACGGCGATCAACTCGGGCAGCCACCCCCGGTTCCTCGCGCCTTGAACTGTCCGTTATTGCCATCCCTGACATCGCCACGCCGCTCCTCGGATTTCGCAGTCTCGTGCGTTGATGAGAGAAGCCAAGCTCCGCCGCCGGAGTTTCGCCAGCCGGCGGGCCCGCGCCTGCCGCCCGGCTGCTAATCGGGCACGACATCACCTCGCATCCGAATCCACCCAAACCGAAACGCAACGCCGTCGAACAGCTTCGGATCGTAGCGTCCCTCGACTTTGGCAGCCTCGATGGCCACCGTGCGGTCGGGCGGATCAGGCAGCAGCTCCACGGTGACCGTGTGAACGGTGTCTGACAGGCCGTCGGCGATGCGCAGAGCGGACAGCCGCTGATAGTAGGCCCACCGATCCACCTGCTCACGGATGGCGATCTCATTGCCGTCCACCGTGATCCGCGCCCGGCCCGTGTCCGGGCCCATGAGGTCGAAGACGCTCGCCGCCGTCCCCTTGAACTTCAAGGTGAGCTTTGCCCCGGGCGTGTTGGTGAACCAGATGGTGTCCATGTGGCGGGACAAGCTCCGCCGCAGCGGATCGTCCGCCGGCAGCTCCCGCCACTCGCCACTGAGCATCTCCCGCGTGATTGGCACCAGCTGCGCCCGCTCGTAGTTGTCCGGCGTGTATGGAGCCGGGAGCTTGTGCGGCGTCGGACGCACCTGAGCCGATAGCTTCTCGAGCGCCGCCGTGATGACGTCGGCGTACACCTCGTTCCCATCCGGTGCCGGACGCACGCCATCCGACGAAAAGACGAGCTTCTCCGGAGGCTCTGTCGCCTCCGGCGAGCCTCTGATAACCAGCTTCTCCTGCTGATAGAGCTGCGCGACGCGATGACCCATGTTCACCGTGGGTATGCCGTAGTGCTCCGCCACCCGCTCGTACGCCGAGACCGCGTACGGCGCCAGCCCTTCGGCATAGTCTTTCTCAAAGCCCTGGCGGAAGGCGAGCAGAACAATCAGGTCCAGCTCTGGGTCCGCATGCCGCGCCTGGCGCACGACTCCCTCGATGTGGCGCTGTATCGCGGCCGGGTCGGTGGCGTGGTCGTCGGAGGCGAAGTCAATGAGCACCAGGTCCGGCTCGTGCGCCAGGACATCGTGGGCGAAGCGATAGACACTGAAGCCCGAGCCGCGCACCGCGTCCGTGATGCTCGCATTGATCTCGGTAACATCTCCGTAGCGCTCCTTTAGCCACTCAATGACGGCCTTGCGCCAACCACTGCCTGGATGAATCCCGCCGCCGAAGTAGGCCACCTTCAGTGGCTTCCCCGCGGCGGCCTTGCCAAAGAAGTTCGGCGCCCCGTCACGGGCCGTGAACTCCCGCGCCTCGAGGCGCCTGTACTGCGGCGGCTCGTAGTGCCGAACGGTGACGAAGTCGCCGAGGGCCGCTGCCCCGGGCGCCTCCTTGATGGGCCAGGAGGCCCGCAACTCGTCCTGATATGGGCCGATCTTATCCACCGGTATTGGCTTGAAGCCCAGCCGCAGCGCGGGCGAATCCGGCTTCAGGCGATAGTCGTGGTTCTTCGGATCAACGAAGAGCGGATCCTCGGTGATCGAGTGCGCATCCGCGCCCAGCTCGCGCCACTCGTCCCACGTGAGCTGCTTCCGCGGCTCGGGGGACATGCTCAGGTCTATGCGCAGCTCGATGCCGGGCTCGGCGTAGATGCAGTTCCCGTCCCACTCGTTACGCTCGAAGTCCTCGCGGGTCATGCGCATCGAGTAGAGCTGCTGCCGGGTGTCTCCCGCCGAGCCGCCCCGCGCGCGCCGCAGCCACTCGGAGCCCTCCTTCGTGTAGTAGACGATGTTACGCACGAAGCGCAGGCCCGACATCTCCTCGGGTCGCGTGTCGGCAATGTCGGCGATCTCCGGGTAGCGCTCCAGATACGGCGATCCGGGGTAGCGAGCCGCCTTGAGCTTCTGGTATATGCTCGGCCATTCGGACCAATTGGGCGCGAGCATCCCGGCCCGGAAAGCGGGCGAGTCCACCAGGATGTTGTTCTCCCACGTATTGTCCCGCCCGCCGTGGTTGTGCGTCGCGCAGATGGGCGCCCCGTAGACGATGTTGCCGTACACGAGCGTGCCAGTTGTCGGGTCGTCGAGGTAGATGCCCCAGGTGAAGTGCGGGTATCCGAACTCCACCTTCCCCTTGCTCACCGGCACCCACGAGTTGGTCTTCCCAAAGCCCCCGCAGTGGTGGAAGATGTTGTGGCGGATGATGTTCCCCCGCTGCGTCCAGTCGCGAGAGCAGAAGTAGATGCCGCCCGTGTCGGCCGACTGCAGATTCACGTGGTGCACGATGTTGTACTCGACCACGTTCTCGTTCCCGCTCAGCAGCATCCCGGCGTGCGGCATGTCGTGGATGAGGTTGTGGCTGACCGTATTCCCCACGCCCGTGACGCTCGCGGCGGGCCGGTAGGTCAGCCAGATGTTCGCGCAGTGGTGGATGTAGTTGTTGTCGGCGAAGTTATGCCCCGCCGTCAGCGTCTTGCGGTCGCCGCCGGAGACGCTGATGCCCCGATGCCCGCACCAGTACACGTCGTTCCCGCGGGCGCCGCTGTGCTGTCCGCCGGAGATGACGATGCCCGTCCCCCCGCAATTGCGCACTATGTTGCCGGCCACGATACAGTGCCGCGAGTCAATCACCCGCACAGCGTCGCCCTCGCAGGCCTCGATGACGAAGCCCCGAAGCGTGATCCCCTCCGCATTCTCCATCGACACGATCGTGTCCACGACGGGCACAACTACCTCGCCCTCACTGATGTCGCTGGGAGGCCAGAAATACAAGGTGTCGGTGCGCGGGTTGAGATACCACTCGCCGGGCGCATCGAGCTCCTCGAAGAGCCCCCAGATGATGTAGCGATCGCCGATCGCCAGCGCGCCCCACGTCCGGCTGCCGAGAACGATCTTCCGCTGCTCGGGGATGTGGCGGGCGATGGGCACGATCCGGAAGGCCCAGTCGCGTCCGCCGAATATGGGAACTTCGCCCTCCTCCGGATGCGCCCACTCGTGCTCCTCGTCCGAGCCGTACATGAACTCCGTGCGATTCTCCTTGCCCTCGACGGCCGCCACATGTGCCCACTCGCCCCCGTGCGGGTCCGTCGGGTTGAGGTTGGGATAGCGGGCGAGAATCTGCCTCTCGCCGCGGAAGAAAAGCTGGCGGAACCGGCGCCCGGCCAGCCCATTCGCCCTCATGTCGCACTGGAGTATCCCATCGCGGTGTGGTCGGAAGCCGGTGATGACCTTACCGCCGCAGAGGACTGCTCTGCCCGGCTCCCGGCTGCGGTAGACGATCGGCGCCTCCTCGGTGCCGGAGTCATCAGCACCCAACGCCAGCGTCTCACTGAGATAGTAGGTCCCCGGCAGCACGTACACCGTTGCTCCCTCAGTGAGATCACCTGCCGCCTTGAGTTGGCGCAACTCCTCTCGCGCGCGCTCCAGCGTCGCAAACGGCCCATCCGGCGCCTTCGCCTCCTGACGCCGCCCCGTCCAGCCATCGTTGCCCTTCGTGGACACGTACAGACTAATCGGCGCCGCCGTGGCCGAAGCCGAAAACCCCGCCACCAGCAGGGCCACGCCAATGCCCGTCAGCCAACCGCAGTCAGACCACACGGACCAACCTGTCATGATGCTCCTCCCTGGCAGACGTTGCCCAACAGGTCCTATTCGCCACACAGCCCCCACCCTCTTTCTCGGACCACACACCGCAGCCTCGGAAGGACATACGGGATACCAACGGCGAAACAAGCACCGCGACTCCGCTGAAAGGGGCACTGACGCCATGAGCACATCCGACCGGCCGAACTTCATCGTGATCCTCACCGACGACCAGGGCTACGGCGATCTCTCGTGCATGGGCGCGACGGACTTCGAGACGCTGCACCTGGACGCCGTCGCCGCCTCGGGAGCACGCTTCACGAGTTGGTACTCCAACTCCCCCGTGTGCTCCCCCTCGCGGGGGTCGCTGCTTACCGGCCGCTATCCGGGCCACGCGGGAGTGCGCGCCATCCTGGCGGGCCACCGCCAGAGCAGCGGACTGCCGCAGGAGACACCCACCATCGCGAAGGCTCTGAAGCAGGAGGGCTACAGAACGGCGATGTTCGGGAAATGGCACCTTGGGGTGGCGGAGGAGTGCCGCCCGCACCACCACGGCTTCGACGAGTGGTTCGGGTTCCTCGCCGGCTGCATCGACTACTACTCGCACATCTTCTACTGGGGCATGGCCGGAGGCATCAATCCCGTGCACGATCTCTGGGAGAACGGCGAGGAGATTTGGGACAACGGCCGGTATTTCACCGAGATGATCGCCGAGCGCGCCGTGGACTACATCGACCGCGTCGCCGCCAGCAGCGACGACTCGCCCTTCTTCATGTACCTGCCTTACAACGCCCCGCACTATCCCATGCACGCGCCGCAGAAGTACCTGGAGCGATTCCCGGATCTGTCGTGGGATCGCCAGATCATGGCGGCGATGCTCGGCGCCATGGACGACAGCGTTGGCGAGATCGTGGCCGCGCTCGAGCGCCACGGGATGCGCAAAAATACCTGTGTCTTCTTCATGAGCGACAACGGCCCGTCGCGTGAGGTGCGCAACTGGCTCGACGGAAGGGAAGACTCATACTACGGCGGGACCGCGGGCAAGCTCAAGGGCCACAAGTTCAGTCTGTACGAGGGCGGCATTCGCATGCCGGCACTCATGAGCTGGCCGGCGCGCATTCCGGCCGGACAGGTGCTGGACGATCCCGCCGCGGCGATGGACATCTTCCCGACGTTCCTGCGGGCTGCCGGCGGCGATCCTGCGCGGTACGATCTCGACGGTCGCGACGTCCTGCCAATGGTCGCGGACGGCGCCGGGAGCCCGCACCAGGAGATCTTCTGGGAGATGGCCAACCAGACGGCGGTTCGGCGGGGCAAGTGGAAGCTGGTCCTCAACGGGCAGCTCATTGAGGGCGCGCCGCCGGAGGACGATGTGCACCTGGCGGATCTTGAGGCGGACGTGGGCGAGCGCAACAACCTCAAGGACGAGCACCGGGACATCGCCGCCGAGCTCAAAGCGGCGGCCGAGACGTGGCGCGCCGACCTCGATGAGCTCTGGAGAGACAAATGGGAGCGGGCCGCAAAGCGCCACACGGGCCACCCGCTGAAGTGAGCGGAGGTAAGGATAGGACCGCGGTTGAACTGCATTGTCATTCTGAGCGCCGAGGACCGCAAACGGTCCTCAGTGAAACGGAGCGAAGAATCTCGGCTTGAGGAGTGGAACGGATGGCAGCCAGGTGATGCACGCCGCCGCGCGCGTGGGCGCCGCGCACTCGGGCGAGCCATCGCTCTTCTCCCCCGCCGCCCAAAGGCCATAGGAGGATGTCAAGATGCGTCATTCCGTTTTGCGATACGTCTGCTTCTTTTTGCCGGCCGTCCTACTTGTTGTCGGCTGTCCGCTTGCCGGGGCCGCGGCCGAGCTCGGAGTCCCGGCCGATTACCCCACCATCTCGGCAGCCGTGCAGGCCGCAGGCCCTGGAGATGTGATTCGGATTGCCGCCGGTGAGTACGCTGAGAATGTGGCAATCGACAAGGATCTCAGCATCATCGGACATAGCGCCGCGACCACTATCATCAAAGGCACGGCCGAATACGCCGTGACCATCTCGGGTCGCGTGCTCCTGGAGCACCTCACCGTCACCGGCCCCGAGACCGGCATTCAGGTGGACAAGGCTTCGGAGCTCACCGTTCGCAACTGTCGGATCGTTGACTGCCCGTCGGACGGCATTGGCTTCGAGAGCAGCACCAAGACCGTCCTACGCTTGTACGACAGCGAGATTCTGCGAAACGGCGACGGTATCGACCTCGAGGGAACGCAGGGGATTATCGCCGATTGCGAGCTCAGCAACAACCGAGACGACGGCCTTGACTACGATGGCAACGCCGGGGTTCTCACCTTCCGGAATCACATCGCCAACAACCGCGATGACGGCATCGAGATCCGGCTCGCCACGACGACGCTGGCCATCATCTGCCGCAACGTCATCGAGGGCAACGGCGAGGACGGCATCGAGTTCATCGATTCGCCGCGCCCCGACCCCACTTACAACATCGCCTCCATTAGCGAGAACGTCATCCGCAACTGCGACCGGTTCGGCGTGGGCTGCGTTGACCAGGAGACGGAGGAGGCCGCCGAAGGTCAGGTAAAGGCGACCATCTACTGGGGCGTGAACGACATTGTAGGCTGCGCCAAAGGCGCCGTCAGCCCTAACTATGTGGCTCAGGGGAGGCAGGACCTGGGGTTGCCCAGAGCCGTGTCGGTCAGCACCGGGGCGTCAGGGGCAGCGAAGCGCCTGCCGCTGCGCCATGCGCTGTTGCTCGGCATCATCGATATGAAACCCAACATCTCCGGAGAGTCCGCCGGGGATCTCGAGGGGGTCGCCGTTGACGCCGAGCATATCTACGTGGCAGACGACGTCCAGCGCCGGATTCACATCGTCAGCACCAAGACGGGACGTCTCGAGGGCGGCATCCCGACCAAGCCCTTCCCGGACTCTGACCTGCTGTGCGACGGCCCCGAAGGACTGAGTTTCGTCGGGCCTCCGGATGCGCGGCGTCTCCTACTGGCTGACGACGCCACGGGCAACCTGTTCCACCTGTCGCTGCAGAGGGAGAATCTGGGGCACGTCGAGAGCTGGGAGGCCTGGGGCGAAGTGCTGCGCATGCCTGAAGGGGTCGAGTACGTTGACGGAACGCTTTTCTTCGCCTTTGACGGCAGGAAGCTGGCGGCGGCGGACCCGAAGACGAAACGTCTGCTGGATGGCTTCGCACCCGCGTACGTTTTCGAGGGCTTCGGGCGTCACGTTGCCGGTGTGGGGTGGGATGGCGAGCGGCTGCTGCTAACGGCGGCGGCGTACGCCGGAGAAAAGGTGCATAGCGGGCGTTCCCTCGTCTTTGGGGCCGACAGGGACACTGGTGAGGTGTTGGGCATCTGGTCGGTGGGCGCCTTCGCCAGCGACCCCAGGGGAATCGCCACCTGGGGAGGGCTGGCGTATGTGGTCGATGGCATGTCCCACTACACGGACGCCGAGACCGGGTGGCTGAACGCCGAGGGAGAGAAAGTGTTCATCATCTGGCTCGCCGAGGGCGACCCGCCGCGCGAAGTCCTCGAGCGCCTGCCGGTCCGCTAACAGTTCCGCGCCGGCCTTTGCCTTTCGCCTTTCTTCTTCTTCGTTGCCTTTACTGTAGCCGGTCACCCGTGGGCCGGCGCCTTTGTCGTCGGCCGTCGCCTTAGCCGTTTTCGTCTTCTCCCTTGTCCCTTCCCCTTTCTCCCTGCCTCTACCGACCCCTGGCTTCCCGGCCCGCCGTCTCTGCCTTCTGCCATCAGCCACGTTTGCCGTCTTCGTCGCCTACCCGTCCCACTCCACTGCTTTGCCATGAAACGAAAAGGGCCCGGCCTCCTCAGCCGGGCTCCATCGTCACACGCCGTGCGCCTTCTTCGGCCTCTGCGTTGGTCCTTAACTGTAGCGCGGGGTCTACGTCCCCCGCGTGCCTTTGCCGTCTTCTCCTTTTTCCCTTCTCCTTTCTCCTTGCCTCTACCGACCTTGACTCCGCACCACCATCCGAATACAATCCAAAACACTGCACCCACGACGCTTCACCCGTATGCCTGCCAGGCAAGTTTCCCATGTCAGCGGACAAGCCCATATTCGGTCGCAGAGCAGACCTCGAGCTTCTCCTCGGCCGCGTGGAGCGTTCAGGCCTCACCGTTGTCGCCGGCCTCCCCAAGCAAGGCAAGACGCGCCTTCTTGAGGAGCTCCGCGACACGCTCGACGACCCCGATTACCAGACGGCCGACGGGCGCGGCTTTCTCGTCGGCTGGGACGAGGCCGTCGAGGAGACGCCCAACACGCTCCGCCGGGCCCTCCACGAGCTCTACCTCCGTTGGCTGAGCCACGCGCCCTACCGCCAGCAGGCCAAGCGCGTCTGGCAGCAGCAGAAGGATCGGCTGGCAGCCGGGTTCCCAGACATGGCCGAGAACCTGGGAGGCCTCTTCTCGGACTTGGATCCATCCGGACTGACCAAGGGCATTCACAGACTCCTCTCAGGGCTCGCACAAGCCAATCGCGACCTGAAGGGGGAGTCCGAGGGCTTCGACCCGCCCCTCAGCTACGACCAGACTCGCGATCTGCTGCAGTGTCTCTTCGAGATCAGCGATAAGAACGCCGTCCTGATACTCGACGCATTCGAGCGCAGCGGGTGCATCGAGCGCGATGCGGACAACCTCCACCGTTTCCTCGACCGGCATGATGAATGGCCCCCGTGCCATATTCTCATCGCCGTCCGGGAGCCCCCGGCCGAGGACGACCCCCGGGAGCTCGGGGGCTACAGAGCGGCGGAGAGATTGGTTGGCAGCCACCGCCGGGCCCATATGCACACCCTTGGCCCCATGGACCTGAACGACCCGGCCGAGGGCCGTGAGGTTTTCCAGCACATCGGCCGTCACATCGACAATCGCGACGCCTGGTACAATAGCCTCGGCCCCCATGAGGTTCTTACGATCATCAACGGTCACCCTGGCACGCTGGCGGATGTCGTCGATGCGAGGCCGCGCAGCGAGCAGGAGTTTCGTCGCGTCGCGGCCGAAGCACGCGGGACGCAGCATGCCGCACTCCGAAGCACGCTGGAAGCGTTGCGGCAGGCCGACCGCGCCCTCCTCAAGATCGCGATCCGTCTGGCCCTCCTCCCCGAGATGCGTCCCGACTCCTGGGAGGCCCTGCGCCCGCTGGTCATCGACAAGGACGTGCCTCCCGATGCGCTTCCCGACCTCGAGGCCCGCAAAGTCCTCCAACAGCAGGCCCCACCATCCTTCGGCCACACCACACGCTACGAGGCGGCCCGCCGGTTCGCCACAACCGTGGACTCCCTTCGCGCCTACGCCAGGCCGGAGATCGAGCATCTCGTCCTCGGCTGCGCCGCCCGGCTGAACCGCACAGACCCCGAGTTGCTCCCCTTCGGCGAATCGCTCGTTGTCCTGGGCCTCTCGGCTGGCCAATTAGGTGTCCATCCTGCGTACATTGGCTTATCCGGCGCCGCATTCTCGCTGCTCCTCCCCCAGTTGTCCCCAGCATGGCCGGAGAGCTTGCCGGCGGCCGCGTCCCTGGCCCGCGAGGAGCCGTCAGTTGCCCCGCTCGTGGGCATGGGGCTATTCCACGCATTCCACGACGCCGAGGGCGACGAGGCCACGGCGCTGCTTAACGAGCTGCGGACGCTGGAGAAAGCGCACCCGGAGGACGCAGCCGTGCGGCAGCCGCTCGCCATGGGGCTAGTCAACGCACTACACGACGCCGAGGGCGACGAGGCCACAGCACTGCTTGAGGAGCTGCGAACGCTGGAGAAAGCCCACCCGGAGGACGCAGCCCTGCGGCAGCCGCTCGCCATGGGGCTATTCAACGCATTCCACAACGCCGAGGGCGACGAGGCCACAGCACTGCTTGACGAGCTGCGGACGCTGGAGAAAGCCCACCCGGAGGACGCAGCCGTGCGGCAGCGGCTCGCCAGGGGGCTATTCAACGCATTCAAGAACGCCGAGGGCGACGAGGCCACGGCGCTGCTTGACGAGCTGCGGGCGCTGGAGAAAGCGCACCCGGAGGACGCAGCCGTGCGGCAGCCGCTCGCCATGGGGCTAGTCAACGCACTACAGGACGCCGAGGGGGACGAGGCCACAGCACTGCTTGACGAGCTGCGGGCGCTCCAGAAAGCCCACCCAGAGGACGCGGCCGTGCGGCAGCCGCTCGCCATCGGTCTGTTCAACGCGTTCATCAACGCCGAGGGCGAGGAGGCGAGCGCGCTCCGTGACGAACTGAGGTCTCTCCACCAAGCCCATCCCGACGACGACGCAGTCGCCCGCATCCTAAAGGTGATTGAGGGTGCGCCGTCCAAGGCGGGGTGATCCCGGCCCCGACGCGTGGGCCCGTCGAAGCCGCTGGGCCCGCCTTTGCCGTCGGCCGTCGCCTTAGCCGTTTTCGTCTTCTCCCTTGTCCCTTCTCCTTTCTCCCTGCCTCTACTGACCCCTGCCTTCCCGGCTGGCCGTCTCTGCCTTCTGCCACCAGACACGTTTGCCGTCTTCGCCGCCTACCCGTCCCGCTCCACTGCTTTGCCATGAAACGAAAGGGGCCCGGGCATTTTCGCCGGGCCCCATCTTCACACCCCGTGTGCCTTCTTCGGCCTCTGCGTTGGTCCTTAACTGTAGATTCCGCTGAAAAACCCCGGCCCCTTCTTGTGTCCTTATATGTTGACAGGAGGCCGTTGTGTTGATATAATATAGTAGCCTATGAATGTCTTATTATATACTATTACTTATGTCACACTACTTGCGGCACCAATCACACC
>JAUWAU010000051.1 GCA_030601885.1 Armatimonadota bacterium | reverse complement strand
TTCCTGCTGCGGGGGTTGGAGAAGGTGCAGCACGAATGGCGGCTGATCTGCACGGCGCACAACCTGCTGAAGCTGGCCCCTGTCTATAGCGGGGCACCGTATGGTGCGGGGGCCGTGTCGGGCAGCCGGTGACAGTGTTGCTCGGGGCTCATGGGGAGCAGGAGCGCCTGGGGGGTGGAGCCAAGCAGGCACCGCCGCCCCCGCCACAGACGCCTGCGTCGGTGACCGAAGCACCCATCGCAACACCAAGGCTTCACCCCAGCACCGCCATCGGAACTACGACAACAACAACGAGTGCAAATACCACAGCCCGGCCGTTACGCAGACAGGCTCCTAGTGGCCCCCCTGCGTACCCACACCCCGTTGCGGCGGTAAACCACCCGTTCGTTATAGGAGATGAAGTCTCGGGCAAGACGGTAGGCCTGCCGGCTATGCGGGCCGATCTGGATGATCACGAAGTCCTTGTCGCGATGGGCGCTGCGCGGGTGATCCCAGCGTTCTGCGTGGACTCTGATCTTGGGCGGGGGGTAGATGGCCGTCTTGCAGAAGCTCTGCAGGTTGTCGTCGGTGAGCTTCGGGTTCGTGACAGATTCGAACCTGCGACCATCATCCGATACCCCGACGAGTATGTAGCTGGCCACGTTCCCGTTGTTGGCCATCGCGCAGATATCCTTGGCCAACTCGGCTCTGGGCGCGACAGCCCGGCAGGCAAATGCTTTGCACTGGATCTTGAAGTCCACCCTCCTGCCCTCTCCGGCTGACACAAGCTGGCGGAACTGGGAGTACCTCATAATGGCCTCCAGACCCGGCGAATCGGCACAACCGGGCGTAATCTCCTCACCGAACAGGTTTGGGGCAAACCCGGTCGCCCCGGCGACACCGCGCCTCGGAATTCCGGGGACACCATACTAAATTATTTACAACTCAGGAATTTCGACGGCCCACCTCGCGAATTCCGGGGACATAACACGCATTTCTTGCTCCAGCCGCCGATGAAAGCTCTGGCTCTGGTCGGGTCGCGCGCAGGCAGGTCGTCCACGCGCCCCGATCGCGCTTCCCATACCCATAGGATATTCTCCATATAGGGTGGAGCATCCTGCGTCGGAGGAGGCAGCGACGAAGACGCAAGCCAAAGCCGCCGGCCTACAGGTGAACGGGAGTGGTCAGTGGTCGGTGGTTAGTGGTCCGCAAAGGACAACAGCAAAGGCGCCGGCTACAGTAAAGGCGACGAAGAAGGAGGACGGCGAAGGGCAAACGGCAAAGACGGCGGAGAGGAGGGCATTCGATATGAGATTCCATTCCGCGGTCGCAGCAGTAGCTCTGAGCGTGGCGGCGGTCCTGGGCTGTCGCATGATGCAGGGGGCCGAGCTGGAGCATCGGTGGGTGTACGTCAGCAGGAATCTCCTCCCGGACGAGAATGTGCCGGTGGTCCAAGACATCTTCCGGCGCGCCGCCGGGGCGGGCTATAACGGCATTGTGCTCACCGACTCCAAGTTCTCGCGCCTGCACGAAATGGATCAGACGTACTTCGACCACGTGGCCGCGGTGAAGCAGACGGCCGACGAGGTCGGGCTGGAGATCATCCCCTGCGTGATGCCAATCGGTTACTCGTCGGGCATTCTCGCCCACGATCCGAATCTAGCCGAGGGCCTGCCCGTGCGCGATGCCCTGTTCGTGGTGCGCGACGGTAAGGCCGATGTGATCGCCGATCCGCCCGTGGCGCTGAAGAACGGCGACTTCGAGCAGGCGGACGGACACAAGTTTGGTGGCTGGGACTGGCAGGAGAACGTGGGCGAGAGCGTGTTTGCCGACACCACCGTAGTGCACGGCGGCAAAGTTGCCGCGAGGATGGAGGGCATCCGCACGGCCGCCCCCGAGCACGGGAACTGCCGGTTTCATCAACTCGTCAAAGTAGCTCCGTTCCGCTGCTATCACATCGAGGCATGGACGAAGACGGAGGGCTTCGAGAATCCTGGCGGCGTCAGGATCGCCGTGCTGACCAAGAGCGGCAAGTCGCTGCAGTACAAGCACCTCGATATCCGTCCCACCCAGGACTGGACGCGGCAAGACGTCGTCTTCAACAGCCTCGACAACACCGAACTGCGCATCTATGTGGGCGTCTGGCAGGGAAGGGGCGGGAAGCTCTGGTGGGACGAGGTGAAGCTGGAGGAGGTCGGGCTGCTCAACGTCCTCCGCCGCCCCGGCTGTCCATTGATCGTGCGCGGGGAGGAGGGGACGGCGTACGAGGAGGGGCGGGATTTCGCCCCGGTAGCGGATGAGCGCCTCGGCACGGTCCCCTGGTCGGGCTCCTACGAGCTGTACCATGCCTGGCCCGCACTGCAGCTCACGCCGAACTCTCGCCTCCGCGAGGGGCAGAGGCTGCGAGTGAGCTTCTACCATCCCGTCATCATGGGCGGAGGGCAGGTGATGTGCTGCCTGAGCGAGCCAAAGGTGTACGAGATCCTCAAAGATCAGGTGCAGCGCGTCAACGCACTGTTGCAGCCCAACGGCTTCTTCATGAGCCACGACGAGATGCGCGTGGCAAACTGGTGCAAGGCGTGCCAGGATCGCGGAATGACCCCCGGCGAGATGCTCGCGGACAACGTGCGCCGCTGCGTGGGCATCATCCGCGATATTCGCCCGGACGCGCGCATCCACGTCTGGTCCGACATGTTCGACCCGAACCACAACGCCCGAGGCGACTATTACCTCGTCAACGGCAGTTGGGCCGGCTCCTGGGAGGGCCTGCCCAGCGACGTGGTCATCGTCAACTGGTTCTATCGAGCTCGGAAGGAGAACCTGCCGTGGTTCGCCGAGCGCGGCCACCAGCAGATCCTGGCGGGCTACTACGATAAGAGCGAATTCCACACTCCCCAGTGGCTCCGCGACGCCGAGGGTATCCCGGGCGTTGCCGGCGTCATGTACACCACCTGGCGCCACCAGTACGACGACCTCGAGGGCTTCGCCCGGGCCGTGTGGGGCGGCTGAGACCTCCCGAGCCGCGTGCTCGGAGCCGCAGACCAAGGACGTCGGCGCCACCGGGCAGGCACTTCCCCAGACCACTCCCAACCCCGGTGATCTATGTGGCCGATGTGTCGCCCCTTGCCAGGACGGTGCCACCAGGCTCGCGGAGCACGGGCCCGCTGCGTCGGCAGAGGAACCGACATGGAATCCTCCCGGCGCAGCGGGCCCGTCGGCGTTCGAGGGTGGGGCCCAGCGGAGAGGACCCCGGCGCGCGCCAAAGAAGGTATGTGGTGTTGATGCGCGGGCTCTCACCGACCTCAGCCACAGTGGGCCCGGCGAAAGAGGTGCTTGCCATGCGGACGCTGCAGCCTGTTGCCATCTTCCTGCCCGGTGCCTTGCTGTGTGCGGTGGTGTTGGCGGATAACCCCTCAGAGGCGCGGCCCTCGGTAACGCGAGCCGACGGGCGCTGCTTCATCGAGAGCAGCGTGCTGCGGCTCGAGCTCGATGAATCCACCGGCGCCATCGCCGTGACGGATAGGCGCAGCGGCTACGTGTGGCGATCGGCACGGACCGCCGAGGCGTCCACTGTCGAGCTCCGCCTGCGCCGGGCGCCGCAGGCGCCGCGGATAGACGCCCGGCTGGATGAGTGGCCTTCGAAGCCCTGCTTCGTCCTCACCCCGGACATGACGGCCGACGCGGCGAAGCTGGACGGTCCCAAGGACGTCAGTGGGAACGTGTGGCTGATGTGGGATGCGCAGCATCTGTACATCGGCGCTCGCGTGACGGACGAGCAGCGGCTGTTCGCCACGCGCGCCGATGAGCGCTGGTGGGAGAGAGACTCCATCGAGTTCTGGGTCAACGGCACCCAGGTGGCGTTGGCGCTCGCGCCGGCCCATCCCGTGGCCATCGTGCAAGGGCGCGGTGCCATCGGGGGCGCCGGCGTGGCCGTCGCTGAGACGGGCGATGGGTACGTGGTCGAGGCGTCGCTGCCGTGGAGCGCCTTCCGTGTGTCCGCGCGGCTCGGCGCACAGCTTCGCTTCGCCCTCGGCGCGAACGACGCCGACACGGCGAGCGGGCGCGAGGCGCAACTTTACTATCCCACCACCTGGGTGCACTCTGACCCCCGCAGCTTTGCCCTCGCCACACTCGCGGACGCCGGCGGCCATGTCCCGCCATCAACCGCGACCGACGCAACCGCCGCCCTGCGAAACGTGCGAGTGCTCCCCGGGGGACGCGCGCGTGCCCCGGGCGTTACTTTCGAAAAGGAGGCCACGGCCGCCAGTGGGCAGACCGTGCCGGTTAGCGTCACGGTGACGCTGCCGGAGGCGGCCGACGTGGTCGTCGAGGTGGATGTCCCCGATCGCACCGCCCGGTACGCAGACTTCACCGTCTTCGCCCCCTTCGTCCTCGATGCCGAGAATGGCTTCGTCATCGCCCCGCGATACAGCAGCGGCGTCATGTTCGAAACGGACGACTTGCGCTGGAAGGGCACGCGATGGACCACCTACGGGACGCTCGATATGCCGTGGGTGGGCGTGACGGATCTGACGAAGGGCTATCTGCTGCTTGCCGAGACGCCGGACGATGCCGTGGTGCGCCTCGAGTCGGCGCCAGTACAAGGCCGCCAGGTGCTCGCGCCGGCCTTGTACTGGCAGAGCGCCAAGGGCCAATTCCGCTATCCCAGGCGCTTTCGGCTCTCCTTCGTGGACGAGGGCGGACACGTCGCCATCTGCAAGCGCTACCGGGCGTACGCGAAGCAGATGGGGTACTTCAAGACGCTGCGCCAGAAGCAGCGCGAGGTGCCGCAGGTTGCACGACTGGCCGGCGCCCCGGACTTCTGGGGCGTGCCGGGGCTGCAGTTCTGCCGCGAGGCGAAAGCCGCCGGCATCGAGCGGGCCCTCATCAACGGCCGATGGATGAGAGCCGATATGGAGGCCATCACGGACCTTGGCTACCTCATCGGCGAGTACGACAACTACGTTGACATTCAGGACGGCCCGTTGAGCGAATCCAACCGGGCCCCGCTGCCGGCGTCGGCCATCAAGGATTCCGGGGGGAACCCGGTGCGCGGCTGGGTCACGTGGGACAAGAAGACCACCTTCATGAAGATGTGCCCCGCACTCGCGGTGGAGGCGGCGCAACTGGAAATCGACGCCGTATTGCGCGATCACCCCTACAACACCCGCTTCCTGGACGTCACCACCGCATCCGGTCTGCGAGAGTGTTACGACGAACAGCATCCGCTCACGCGCACCGAGTACCGGCAGGCCAACGAGCGCCTCGCCGCGTATGTGAAGGGGTTGGGCCTGGTGCTCGGCGGGGAGCACGGACGCTGGTATGGGGTGCGCTGGTACGACTACTGGGAGGGCATGCAGAGCGGCGGCTTCTACTCCTGGCCCGCCGGGCACGTGGGCACCAACATCCCCCAGACCCGCGACGACATCGGCGCCGACTACCTCAAGTACGGCATCGGCCACTACAACCGCGTCCCGCTGTGGGAGCTGTGCTTCCACGATTGCGTCGTCTCCACGTGGTACTGGGGCGACAGCACGGGGCACCTCTACACGGCGGCGCCAGAGATGGCCGACAAAAAGGACGCCTTCAACGTCCTGTACGGCACCATCCCGCTGTACTGGGTCTCGCGGCCCTTCAGCTTCAACTGGCAGGAGCCGGAACTGCGGGCGCGGCTGCTGCAGAGCTATCGCACCACGTGCCAGCTGCACCAGCAGCTTTTCTACGACGAGATGCTCAGCCATCGCTTCGTCACCGACGATCACGCCGTGCAGGAGACGCGCTGGGAGTCGGGCATCGTGGCGACGGTGAACTTCGGCGACGAGCCGTACGAAGTCCGATACGGGGGTCAGGAGTACATTCTGCCTACGAACGGCTTCCTTGCCGCCGGGAAAGACTTCCTGCAATACAAGGCACTTGTCCCCGGGGCGTCCGCGACAGATCGGCGGCAGGTCACGTACGTCCGGGCCCCCGGGTACGTGTTCTGCGATCCGGGCGGGCGGGAGTACGACTTCGCCGCTGCCAGGACGGCCGTGCGGCTGACGGTGCGCGTTGCCGGCGAGGGCACGCTCATCGTGAACATTGAGGACGAGGGTGAGGTGACGATCCGGCCTCGGGAGTTGGTGCGGCGCTGGGACATCGCCGCAGCACGAGGCTACCTGCTGGATGAGGAGGGGCGGCGCATGCGGGAGGTTGACCTGGATGTCGGCAAAGACGCGCTCACGCTCCGCGGCGAGGCCGGGGCGTACGCGCTCCTGAGCGGCCGGGCTGTGCGGCGGCCCGATCTGGCTATTGTGTCGGGAACCTTCAGCGTCATCGCAGGCAACCCACAGCCCTCCGGCACGCCGCTGCAGGCCGGCGCGCGCGTGGCTAACTTCGGCGGCGCAGCGGCACGCGCGCGAGTGCAGCTTGTCGCGATGACGACCGCCGGTCCGCTCGAATTGGCGACTGCCGCCCTCCAACTGGACCCCGGGCAGGAGCGCCCGGTGCGCTTCACGCCCATCGTGCCGGGGATGGACGGCCGCTACCGCCTGGAGCTTCGCGTCTCGGATGCGCGTGGTCGGGAGGAACTGCTGACCAACAACAACGCCGCGCAGGCTGACGTGCTCCTCCCAGCCGACTACGCCTCGTGGGCCCATCGTTTTGCCGTGACGGTGCATACAGGCGACGCCCCGCGCCACGATGAGCCGGTGACCATCCGTGTGGACCTTGCCGAGCAGCTCGGCGTCGCGGCGGACGCACTCAACCTCGCGAGTGTGCGGGTCGTCGAGACAGACGCGGCCGGCAATCTGATCGGCCCCGTGCCGACGCAGTTTCGGCCGGAGACCGGTGCACGCAGAGAACTGTGCTGGCTGATGCCGGGCGGCACCCCAGCCAAAGCGCAGCGCCATTTCCTGGCGCTCTGCCGCCAGGCAGGCACGCCGTCAGGCCCACAGCCCATGGGCGAGCTGAGCTGGGACGATGAGCAGCAGGCCTTCGCGAGCCCCGTATACCGCGCCGTCTTCCGCGACGGCGTCATCTCGGCGCTGCATTCGCTCGAAGGCATCGAGCCGCGCCGCAGCTTCCTCAAATCCCTCGGCGTGTCCAGCGAGGCGACGGGCTGGGTGGACGAAGTGGGCGAAGTGACGAGCCTCGAAGTCCTCGACAAAGGCCCCGTGCGAGTCGTCGTGCAGGTGCGGAAGAAGCTGCGGGGCGAGTACGAGTACGCCAAGACGTACTGCTTCTACCACGACTACTTCATCGTCGAAACGGACCTAAACAAGCCCATCTCGCACACCAGCCGGGCGTACTACCGACGGCGGTGTCAGTTCGAGGACGACAAGGGCAATCGGGCCGTCGTGGACGGCAAGGGCAACGCCGAGGATGTGTCGGGGAAGAACGCTGATCCGCGGTGGTATGCCTGCTACTCGGATGAATGGGCGCACTCGTGCGTCGCCCTGAGCCCCTTCACCAACATCACCTACTGGGACGCCGGCTCCTGGGGCGGCATAGGTTTTAGCACGGGTGCGACAGAAGGCGCGCGCCTCGCCTACGTCATCCACGCCGGGCAGCCCGACGCCGGCTTCGCGGCGGCAGACTACACGTGGCTCACGCGGCCGGTGAGGACAGTGGTCAGCGGCCGGTGATTAGCGGTCAGTCGCGGCGCCTACCCCAGCGTCTCAAAGGCGTACAGCATCAGGTAGCCCAGAAAGCCCGCCAGGGCGAAATACGCGGCGGCTATCGACACTCGCGTGCCGCGGGGAACGTCATAGTAGCGCATTTTCTCCGGGTCACTCTGACGACGGAAGGCCTCGATGATCCGGCGCAGGGACAGCAAGACGAGCAGGAGCAGGAACGGGGAATGGAACTTGATGAAGACGATGACGATGCCGACCATGCCCAGGAGCCACACCTTCGGGGACACGGCGGCCATGATGCGCCCGCCGTCCAAGGGTAGGACCGGAAGCAGGTTGAACAGATTGATGAAGCACCCCACGTACGCCAGGGCCAGCCAGATCGGGGCCTGGGTCGCCAGATAGATCCCGTAGCAGGCAAGTGCCCCCACCGTGCCCAGCACCGGCCCGCCGAAGGCGATGGCGGCCTCCATCTTGGCGTCACGGGGCATCTCCTTCAAGAAGATGGCGGCGCCGAAGAACGGGATGAAGATCGGCGCCGTCGTCGGGAGCCCACTTTGCCAGATGACGAGCATGTGCCCCAGCTCGTGCACGAGAATGAGGAGAACGAAGCCCACCGCGTATGGCCAGCCGAAGATCGTCGCATAGAGGGCGGCCGACAGGAGCATCGAGCCCCCGGTCGTCAGGATCTTCCCAAACTTCAGGAACTTCAGCGCAGGCAGTAAGAATTTGAGCTTGCCCAGCAGGATGAGGAGGAGGCCCTTGAACTTGAACAGGATCACGCCAATGGCAGCGAGGATGGCGATGATGCCTTTCCTCGACTTCTGTGGGGCGGTCTCCTGGATCGGCTCAGTGGGCCCTTCGGCCACGGGCGGAACCTCAAGTGGTGGGGGAGGCACGGTGGATGGGGCAGACTCGTCGGGTGACGTCGTCTCCGCTATGGGAGCCGTGAGAGAGCTATTGCACGCGGGACACACGCCCATCGCCTGCCAGTGTTCGGGGACCTCGGCGCCACACTGCGGGCAGACGGCCTGCCGGGCCTCGGCCTGAGGCCGATCGTCGCTCACCGTCGTTCCTCCTCCCGTGTGCCACGGCGCCTGACCCCCTTCGGGGTCCCGTACGGGATCCCGCTTCAGACAGGGATCGGCGTCCCGCTTTAGACAGGGACAAGCTACCCGTGCCACACGGCTGCTCCTACTTCATGGCCTGCTGCAGCTCTAGTATCTGCGACGCCACGACCCAGCGGTACACGTCGAACTCCTCCGGCGCCCAGAGGTCGTCGTACTTGTACTTCGTCTGCACCTCGATGGCGTCCCAGACGGAGCGGAGCTCTTCTTCAGCACGCTTCGCGGCTCCCTTCGCCCGAGGCTGCCCGGCGTTGGCGGCCTCAGCGATGAGCTGCTCGAGCGTGTAGATGTATCGATAATCATCGTAGCCCTCGCGGTACGCCTCCCAGAGCGTCACCGGGATCGGCGTCCCATCCGGCCCGGAGCGGTTCATGAAGTCCATGGCGGACCCGTCGAGGTAATTGAACGGGTCGCCGATGTTGGCCTGGTAGATCCAGGGGATGAGCGTGCGAAAGCCCGAGCGCCAGAAGCCGAAGCCGTACGTCATGCGCGCGCCGGCAACGGGCGTGTGGTCGTTCTCGCCGGCCACGTGGTTCGGGTAGCACCAGTACTGTGCGCCGCGCTCGCGCGTGTCAGCAAGAATCGTCTCGCGATCCGGATCGAACGGCTGCGTGCACCATACGTCCACATAGGGCCGGAACGGCTGGAACGCCTCGTGCGTCGGGTCGGCCGTCAGGTAGCTCTTGACGCCGGCCGCTTTCACGGCCTTCAGAACCTTGATCATGAACTGCACCGCTTCTTCGGACCGACCTGGCTCGTCTATCGGGTAGTACAGGAACTCGGGCCAGCCGCGCTGCTTGCGCTCCGCCTCGAGCGTCTTCACCATGGCCGTCAGCTCGTCGCAGAAGGCCTGCGGTGGGTCCTTGACAGTGCGCAAGTGGCTCCCGTAGCTCTCGCCCATGTGCTTGCGGTAGACGCCGCCCGTGTTGATGCCCATGACGATGGGCGGCTTGAAGTCGTACTTGCGCCACAGCGAAAGCTTCTCCGCCAGCAGGTCGAAGTTGAAGGCGAAGTTCCCGTCCTCGTCCGCCGGCGGGCACCACGCGCTCAACGTGACGTTCCGCGTGCCGTGGGCCAGCATGTCGGCATGCTCAAGCTCCGCTTTGCGGCGGAAATACTCCCGCGACACCTCGTCCGGCGCCGAGGCCATGCGGTCGTACGGGTGGCGGTAATAGATGCCGTAGATCTTGTCCGGGTCTTCGCGCAGCCTGATGGGGAGGACGCGCAGCGTGATGGGGACCCGCGTCGCCTCGACGCCTGGCACGACGAACTTGGCCTCGCCCGTGTACGTGCCCGGCGCGGCGTCCTCGGGCACGTGCACCGTGAGCCAGAAGCGCTGGTTCACTTTGGCAGCCAGATCGAGCGCATCGAAGTGCTCGAGAACGTCGGGCACCTCCCGGTACGTATGCAGCACGCGGTAGTTCGGCCGGGCGAGCATGTACCGCACCCGCCGGACGTCAATCTGTTCGGCCGGGATCACGTTCCCCCGACTGCGCAGGTCGCTGACCTCGACGCGGATAGCCTTCAGCTCCCTGAGCGGATACACCGTGAAGGTAAGCGGCTCGTACTCGCCGGGCGACGCAAAGGCGCGGAGCGACGGATTCAGCGTGTGCGCCAGGGGCACCGTGTTCGGATACACGGGCTCGAGGTAGTGCCTACGGTGGATGAGGTAGCCACGGCGCTCGTCGGCGGCCGGAATGTCCGGGAAGGGTGCGTCGTCAACGTGCGGCTCCTCGCTCCACTTGGCCCACTCCTCGGGCGGCAGGAGGAACGTCTCCCGCTCGAGCGGCTCGATGATCTCCTGTCTCACCTTCGCGTCCTCGCTCACCGGCCATATCAGGATGGCATTCGCCAGCCAGAGGTTGCGAGGGACAAAGCGAACAGTGATCTGCCCGCCCTCGGCCGCCGTCTCCAGGAGCCGCTTTTCGTACCGATAGCCGCCCTCGATCTGGACTCTCGCCTCGGCCTCGCCTACCCCAACAGTGAAGTCGAAGTGCTGCGATGACATGCGCTCGCTGACGCCCGATAGCGTGTAAACCCAGTAGCGTCCAGGAGGCACGCGAGCGACGAATTCGCCTTCATTATCGCCCATGATGACATCTTCGGTTATTGCATTCGTGTAAATGGGCGGCGGCTCCGTGGTGCCACGACTGGCGTTTTCCACTTCGCCGGTCCAGGCCCTGACTCGCGCGGTGAGCCCCTCGTCGGTCCGCCAGCCGAAGCCCCGATCGTCTGAGTAGATGGTCTCCGGGGTCACGCGCGTGAAGCCCTCGCGCAGAGCCGAGTCGGCGGCACCAAGATCGAATAGGTACGCGTCGCCACGCGCCGGCAGCGCAGCGACGACGGCCAATAGGATGAGGCCGATTCCAGTAAACACTGCATTCATGAGTGTGCCTCCTCGCGTGTGGCGCAGGCTGCCAGCCTGCGGGCCGTACGATGCGCCAGCCGGCACATCGGCGACCAATCCGTGCCGCAAGGTCGGAGAGGCGTCTCGGGCGGGGGCAGGCCGCTGCCATGCAAGACCGCAGGCTGCCAGTCTGCGGGCCGTACGACGTGGCAGCCGGCACATCGGCGACCAATCCGTGCCGCAATGTCGGAGAGGCGTCTCGGGTGGGGCAGGCCGCCGCCATGCAAGACCGCAGGCTGGCAGCCTGCGCCACACGGGGCTCGCCCTACAACTCCCATGGGCTCGTCACCACCCGCACGGGCGCCCTCACCCACTCTTGCGTGCCCTTGAGGCGTGCGGAAACCTCACAGCTCCCCGGCGGCAGCGGCCGAGTGCCGAGGTCGATCCAGACGCGCTGCTCGCCAGCGCCCACGGACCGCGTCGTCCACGTAGAAGTCCAACGTGTCGCCGTGGTCGCCCTCGCCGTCACGCGCTGGCCTCGTCGTACCTGAAACTCAACGGCGCACTGTTGCTCCGGCTTGAGACCAAGCATGCGGAACGTCACCGGCAGCCATCTTGCATCCGCCCAGAACGCCTTCTGCTCGACCGCGAAAGCGTCGATGGTCGGCTGCGCGTAGCGGGTCAACGCGATGTCGTCCACGTAGAAGTCCAACGTGTCGCCGTGGCGGTATCGCGACTCGGAGATGTAGAACTGAATCCGCGTGACGTTGTCGTGCCGAGCGATCTCGGTGAGCGGGATCACGATGTGCACCCACTCGTCCTTCCGCAGCTCCGTGAGCGTCCGGTTGTATTGCCGCGGCTTGTCGGGCGTGTACAGGATAAGCCCCACGGGGTCCCGCGGCAGGGCGTCGCGCGAGGTCGCGGTGTAGATCCAGAAGCTGAAGAACTCGAACTCGGACCAGCCCTGCTCCCATGGCTCATTGAAGTCGCGATACGTCCGCGGCCAGCCGATGGGGTAGTCAGGTTGCCCGGCGTAGTGATCGACGGGAATAGCGAGGTGCATCGCCGTTCTGCCCTGCTTCACATGGCTGCCGTCGGCCGTCACCGTGGCCTCGGCAATGGCCCACGCGGAGACATCCTCCCCACCGTCCAGCACCAGCTTCTCCATGGCGCCCTCGCGCACGATCTGCTGCGCCGAGGCCTGCTGCAGCAGCGCTAAGTGCGCGGTAGCCATCGCGAGCGCAGTGGCTGTCTGCGCAAGCTGACTCGATCGCATATCGATCCCTCCTCGAAGTACCTGTAAAGTGGCCGCCCGGATGCACCTGCTACCCGCCGCCCCGCCGCACGAACGTGCCACCGACGCGCAGCACTTGCTCGATCTCGCCGGCGGCAGAGACCTTCACGAGCGCTATCCGTGCGTCCGTCTCGAAGTCGGCGAAGTGAACGTTGCGACCGTCGGTTCCGGGCTCTCTGCACTGCACGAAGTAGTGGGCGGCGCCATCCTTGAAGCGTATGGCAGCGCCCACCGCCGGCGCCTCGGCCTCCACCGGGATCGCGGCCACTTCGGCGATGGGCAGCTCCTTCCCGGCCGCGACGGGATACAGCACCTGGAGCATATCCACGGGGCCCTTCGCGCGGACGCGATAGATGGCCGTCGGCACGGGCCGCCACGGGTTGTTGGCCCAACCCTGCACCGGCTCCTCCTCCAGGCCCTTCACCACATTCACCTCCAGGCCCTCCGCCGCCAGCGGCACGATGGCGATCCTGCTGCGCTCTGCCGTCGCCGTGGTCAGCGCCTTCGTGTGCTCATCGACCGTTGCCTCATCGGCGTTCAGATGGAAGAGCGACTCGTAGGTGTGTTGCTCATTGTCGGCGGGGAGGAGCGTGTCGGTCACGATCCAGTAGTCCGGCTTCACGAAGAGAATGCCCCGAGTGTGCGCGGCGATCTTCTTCCTCTCGGGCCCATAGCCATCGTCGTACGTGCCCACGACGTACTCGAAGCTCTGGTCGCTGACCCATTCATTATCGAGCGGCTCGAACGGCGGGCGCAGTATGTACGTCTCCCGATTGCGGCGGCGGTGCTGGTCGAGGCCATCGACCATGATCGTGTTGTGCCCCCGGGTGGAGAGCACGTAGCGGCGCCAGCGGGAGGCGTTGTAGTAGTAGTTGCCCGCGTCGATGATCTGCTGCCGGCCGTTGGCGAACAGCACGAACGTCAGCTTGTCCTCATGCTGGTGCCCGGCGCCGAATAGCCCGGCATCAAACAGCAGGTAGCTCGCCCCACTGCCCCAGCCCGAGCGCATGATGTAGTGCCCCGAGTAAGGGTTCGCGTGCGAGGTCTCCGCCGGCGGCTCGCCCTCCGCTCCACCCGTGGCGACGTAGAGGAAGTCCCTGCGGTCCGGGAAGTACTCGAGGCCTTTGCGCAGGAGCGGCGCCGCAGCGGCGTCCCCCGAATCATTCAGCCCTGGCGCGCGGCTGTCGGGCATCGTGGCGTACATAATGTACTCGTACATGTTCTCGATGGTTGCCAGATAGTCTTCGGGGATGTCGTCCATTCGAGCATTGAGTTTGGCAAGATCGAGCACGCCGGTGAAGTTGCGCAGGCAGAACAGGTTGTAGCCCAGCGCCAGCTCGTACTCCAGGCCGTCGGGATACACCTGTTCATTGAGCTGCATGTACAGCCGCTCGATGGCCGTCTTGCGCCAGTCGGCGGCCTCTCGGAACATGGGATATAGCACGCCGGTGTAGAAGATGCCCGTCGATTCCATGGTGAGCCAGTTGCCGTTGCTGGGCCACTTCATCAAGTGTCGGGCATGCTCGCAGCACGACTTGAGGAATTGCACAATGAACTCGTCGGTGACGGCGGGCGACGGGAGGCACTGGTGGAACACGTCGGGCCACGTGCGGCCGATCCGCACCGCCACGTTGAGCGTCTCCCAGGCGTAGTGGTACGGGCTGTTGCCCGACGAGTGCACCAGCACGGGGCAGTCCTCGATCCACGCGGTTATCTGTGCGACGACCTCGGCGGCGTACTTGTCCTCGCCCGTCGCCAGGTAGGCCGAAACCAACGGGGGCATGTGGTAGTGCCGGTTCAGCGACGCATTCCACTCGTTCGTGCGCTCCTCGCCCTCGCTCAAGGGGTTGGCGTCCCACTCGATACGCGGCCCGAACTGCTTGGTGGCGCCATGGATGGTCAGCTCGTGGGCCATGATCTTATCGGCGCGGGTGGTATCGGGCCGGTCGGCAGGGACCGCCGGCCGCTCGCGCCGCATGGTGAACCACTGGGGCTCTCGGCGCGTGCGAATATGCTCGGCGAGGGCGTGCTTCGCTGCCGCCATGTCGCCCTTCGCAAGCGCCGCCCGCATCCGGTCCATGCCGGCGGCGTCCGGGTCAAGCGCCTCGAATAGCTCTTCGTCCGTCATTCGCGGGCCTCCCTCGGCGGCCGAGTGCGTCAGCTCGACGGCGTCGATGTAGAGCACGGTGTCGGGATCGATGACCGTGCGCGGGTCCCAGGCGGCATGAAGCGTCAGCCTCTCGATGTTGCCCCAGCCCAGCGGCGAGCGCACGCGCCCGATCTCGTCGAAGGGGATGAGAAGGCGGCGCCAGCCGGCGAAATCGACCTTGAGCGCGAGTGAGTAGTAGTCGATGCCGTCCGACTCCGCGTTCTCGGAGAAGAGAAGCACGTGGAAGCGCGAGCCGGTGGCCTTCTCCGAGTACAGCCAGAAGGACAGCGCGTTGAACCCCGACCAGTCGTGCGGGATGTCGCCCGTCGTCACCGAGCGGCTATCTCCGTGCGCCCACTTGACCGAGTGCTCCCCCTGCTGGACGTGCTCAGCGTCCGGCACGCCGCCCTCCCAGGCGCTCTCGCAGTCGCTGACCGTCAGTTTGGCCGCGTCGGCCTGGCCTGCGATGGGCGCAGGGCGACACGCTATCCCGAGAGCCGTAAGGCTTACGGCCACGTTCAGTATCGTGCGTCGGATCCACATGGGACATCCCCCCGGCCTCTGGCGGTTCGCTGCTCCCTCGCCCAATTCGCCTCTCGGCCCCACTGCCCTGCACAGGTCGCCCGCCAGTTCTGTGACGAGCCGATGCGCAGCGCGCTGTCTGCCCCAGGAGATGCCTTCTTGGCCGCGGTGGCGTTGTAGCGCGGGGTGCCTGTCTGAAGCGGCATCCCGTACGGGATCTATGTCCCCTGCCTGGCCGAGGTGGCATGCCGTGCCGCGCCGCATGTGGCCCCTGTCACGCACGCCTCACGAAGAAGGCAACGCCCCATCCGCAATGAAGAATGGCCTCAGAAGCAAGCGCAGGAGGCATTCAGATGATCCGGCTCTCTGCCACCGTCCTGGTGGCTACGGCCCTGGCCGTACAAGGCGCCCTCGCGGCGCCGGGCATTACCTTGGTCCGCGACGGCAAGCCGAACGCGGCCATCGTCATCGGAACGGACCCATCCGAGGCCGTGCAGGCCGCGGCCGCAGAGTTGCAGGAGTACCTCAAGAAGATGTCCGGCGCCGAGCTGCCCATTGTGCGACATCCGGGCGGCGAGCTCGCGCTCATCCTGCTCGGCCGAGAAGGGCTCAAGGCAGCCCGAGCGCCAGTCGCCGGGCTCCGCCGCCTCGGCGACGAGGGCTTCGTGCTGCGCACTCGCGGCGAGTGGGTGATCGCCGCGGGCAATACCGACCTGGGCACGCAGAACGCCGCGCTGGACCTGCTCGAGCAGCTCGGCTGCCGGTGGTTCTTCCCCGGCGAGGCGGGCGAGCGCGTGCCAGAGATGCGGACAGTGACCGTTCCGCCGCTCAACAAGCGCGAAACGCCCTCATACATCGGCCGGCGCATCTGGTCCGGCTACGGCACGCGCCTCCCACAGCAGCAGCGCGACGAATACGCCGAATGGCAGCGCCACAACCGTATGCCCGGCTCGCTCACGGGCACCATGGGTCACGCGTACGACCGGATTGCCAGCCGGCGTAATGTCAAGCTCTTCGCCGAGCATCCCGAGTACTTCGCCCTCGTCGATGGCGTACGCAGCAACAGCGCCCAGATCTGCACGAGCCACCCGGACATCGTTCAGCGGGCCATCGCCTACGCAAAGCGTTTCTTTGCCAACGACCCGACCGCCAAGATGGTCTCGATGTCGCCCAACGACGGCCGGGGCTTCTGCGAGTGCGAACGCTGCCTGGCCCTTGGCAGCCCGTCTGACCGGGCGCTGATGCTGGCGAATGCCGTCGCTGAGGCCGTCGAACAGGACTACCCAAATAAGTTCGTGGCCTTCTATGCGTACGCTCCCACCGCCCCTCCGCCGACCATCGAGGGCCGACGCAGCGTCATCGTCTTCATCGCCACCCGCTTCATCCGCCCCCCGTACAGTGTCGAGCAGCTCATCGAGGGCTGGTCGCAGAAGGTGCACCACATCGGCATCCGCGAGTACTACAGCGTCTGCGCCTGGAGCTGGCAGATGCCCACGTACGACCCGGAGGAGATGGCGCGCACGCTGCGCTACTTCCACGAGCACAAGGCGCTGGGCGTGAGCGCCGAGTCCGAGGACAACTTCGGCTCCCGCGGACCGAACTACTGGGTCGCGGCGAAGCTCATGTGGAACGTGAATGGTGATTTGGAAGACATCCTCGCCGATTACTACACCACTTGCTGGGGGCGCGCCGCCGAGCCCATGCGCCGCTACTGGGAGCGCTGGCGGGGCAAGCCACCCGTCTCGCGCGATCGCCTCGCCAGGTCCCTGCGCGACTTGCAGGAGGCGACGGAGCGTGCCTCCGAACCCGACGTGCGACGCCGCATTGAGTTGCAGAAGCTTTACCTGCATCACGTCCGGCTCTACCGGGACTACGGCACGACGCCGCCGGGCGATCTGGCCGAGCTGCGCCTGCGGGCGGAGGCGCTGGTGCGATTCGATTGGCAGCTCCTCCCTACGCACATGGCCATGGTGATCCCGCTCATCGACCGGTACACGGTCCCCCGGCTCAAGGAGCGCCTTCCCGAGCTCACGGACGCTGAGATACAGGTGTGGAAGGCGGCCCAGGCCGTTAGCGCGCAGGAGATAGCCGCCGTGTTTGCGCGGGACTTGAGGGACATACGCCCCTTGAACGTGGAGCGCAGGGCCTTTTCCGTGAACCTCATCGCTCTCCCACCCCAAGTCATGGAGCGAGCGCGCCGCCGGCACCCACTCCATCGCCCGCCGGGCCCCGCCGCGCCCCACTACCGCCGCCAAAACGAATTCTGGGTCCTCAGCGAAAATGGCGAGCCAATCACGTGCACGATGACCGGCGGACTCGTGCGCGAGGTCGAGGCGAAATACGAGCTGTTCGATGCCGGCGGGAGGAGGGTCGCTGAGGGCATGGTGCCGCCGGGGCAGACTGTGGCGCTGTTGCTGAAGGTGCCCCGGGCGGGGCTTTACCGGTTGACGCTGGACTCCGACGGCGCCGCGGTGCTCATCGATTGGAACAGCACAAAGCAGGTAGCTATCGCTGCGCAACAGCGACCCATGTCGATGATCCGCGGCTCTGGCGGGCCGCTCTACTTCTACGTCCCCTCTGGCACGCGCGCCTTTGGCATCGGCATCAAGACGCCCGACCGCTTCGGCCGGCTGCAGGTGATGGATTCCGAGGGCACGGTGCGCCTCGATGAGGCCGGCAACTACGCCATCGGCGAGGAGTTTCAGGTGGATGTTCCCACGGGCCGGGACGGGGAGGTGTGGTCGCTCGCCATCACGCGCTGCGAGGACTCGGACCTCTACCTCTTCGGCCTCCCCGGCCTGCTGGCCCAGAGGCGACAAGCGTTGCTGGTGCCGGGGGAGGTTGGGCCCGCGCTCCGGTGAGGGCGTTCTCGCGTACCGGGTTTCTCCCGGGCCCTGCTCTCGACATACCCTCGCTCCTATGCTATCATAATGATAGCACTCGTTCACGGCGGAGGCTTGTCATGGCGCAGATACTGGTTCGCAATTTGGATGAGCGCGTTGTTGAGCGGCTGAAAAGGCGCGCCAAAATGCAGGAACGTTCGCTTCAGTCGGAGGTGAAGATCATCTTGGAACAGGCGGCCGATGAGACGACGGTGGACATGGCAACCGCTCGCGCGCTCGTGGACAAGATCCGCCAGAGGTTCAAGGGCCGCAAGTTCCCCGACACTGTGGCACTCATCCGCGAGGATCGCGACACATGACTGTCTATGTCGTTGATGCAAGCGTTGCGGCGAAGTGGTTCATTGAAGAGGAATATGCCCAGCCCGCTCTTACCCTCTTGAGCGGGCAACATCGACTTCACGCGCCTGATTTCCTAATGCTCGAAATAGACAACATCCTCTGCAAATGGATCCGGCGGGGCATCATTAGTGAGGCGGATGGCGAGGTCGTGCGCTCAACGCTTGCGCAACTCCCGATACAGAAGCATCCGTTTGAGAGTCTGCGAGACTCGGCCTACTCATTGGCAAACCGGACGGGACGCAGTCTTTACGATTGCCTGTATGTCGCCCTTGCCGCTCTCCTGGACGGGCGGATGGTGACGGCTGACCGAAGGCTGTACGAAGCCGTCGCGGATGGGCCGTTGGGCGAGCATGTGCTGTGGGTGGACGACATTCCGTAGGTGTTTCCGTTTCGGCGACAGTCCCGTGTCGTAATCTGTACCCCGAGCCCAAAGGGCTGGTCGATACGCTGCGGTAATGCGGTAGGTGCAGAGGCCTCCGTCCGGCGGACAGGAGGCTCCGCTATGACAACCAAAGCAAGCTCCTGCATCATCCAAAGGCGGCGATTAGCCACGCGCAGCGGGTGCACGCAACAAAGGCGAAAGCAGAAGCAAGCATCAACATGCCAGACGTTGGTTGAAACAGGAAGTGGCGGGGACAAGGAGGCTTCTTCGAATGAGATCGGTCAAGTGGACAGCGTTGGCCGCGGTGCTGATAGTGCTGCTCGCGAGTGGGGCGACCTTCGCACAGCCGCAGGCGCCGCAACCGCCAGTCGAGTTGATAATGGGCGTCAAGACCACTGAGCCGCTGACGGTGCTCGAGAAGATCTTCACCGCGCGGCCGAGGGAGATCGGTAGAGCCCTGCGACCGATCGCCGATGAGGTGTTCGCAGCCGTCGCCGAGGCCGGCATCAACGTTCTGCCCAACCACGCCACCGTCGTCATCCTGGCGTCCATGCAGGAAATGATGCAGGGGCTGGGGGACGAGATGAAGGGCACCTTCCGCGTGCCCGTCATCGATGACCTGGAGCCCGGCGAGCTGCCGGGGCATCCCGACATCAAGGTCGTGCGCGTCGAGCCCCAACTCGTCGGCTACACCTATGGCAAGGGAACCGCGGAGTCGGTGGCCCAGGAGCGATTCCCGTCGCTCACGATGTGGCTCATGGGTCAGGGCCATGTCCCCACGGGTCCGTTCTATCTCTCGATCTTCCAGAACCCGGGCCAGACGGCCCCGCTGGATACCGTGTGTGAGGTGCAGGTGGGCCTCAAGAAGCCGGAGCAGCCACCAGGTCCACAGCCATAATAGGCCCACGCTGCGGCCTCCAGTGCGCCGCTCGCGGCCCGCATCCCCGCGTAGGTCGGGCTTTCCAGCCCGACAATTCCGACGCGGACCTACGGAAGCAGGCACTAGTCCCCAACGACGTCTGGCCGCTCCTGGCGAGCGAGGGCCAGGGCGTGGGCTGGCAGCCTGTGGTGATGGGGGAAGCTATCCGCACCACCCAGGCACTCAAAGCGACAGCGTCGCGCAGCCGTACGCGTACGCGCCGGGGGAGCTTCCCCTGAACACGTCGGGCCGGATGCCCGTCTCCCGCTCGTAGTCTCGAGCGATCGCCTCGACCTCGGACCACGCGCTCTCGTCTGCCAGCACAGCCACCGTGCCCCCCGAGCCGCCCCCGGTGATCTTCGCGCCGAAAAGCCCCGCCGCTGCTCCGCGCTGACGCACCGAGCGCACGATGAGATCCGTCTCCGACGCCCCGAGGGCACAGCGCTTCCCGTAGCTCCAGTGCGACGCGTACATGAGCTGCCCGGCACGCTCCAGCGCCTTCTGACGGCCGGCAGCGGCTTCGTCAACTAGCTGGATGAACTGGCACACGCGGGCGTTCTCGTAGATGGGATGCTCCGTGCACGCCCGGACAGAGTACAGCTCGGACGGCTGCACCTTTGTGACCTGATCGATCGTGTCATCATAGGCCGCGAGGAAATCACTGCCCCGCTGCCTGCCAGGGAGTAGCTCAAAGAAGCGCTGGCGGTACTCGCTGGGGCTAATATTGCACAGGTGCCCGCCATAAGGATCGCTGCCGAGCTGGTGCGTGATGATGCGGTGCCCCATGAACGCAGCCGCGCGAGTTCGCGTGTAGTGAGAGCCACCCACCGAGTGCTTCACGTTGGAGTTGATGCCGAAAACGGCGCAGCCGGGCGGCAAAGCGTGGTAGCCGAGGATGTCGTGCGGTTGGCACTTGAGCGCCAGGAGCTTCCCCTGCTGCCCGAGGGCGCACGTCACCTGATCCATGATGCCGCACGGCGCCCCCACCACCCGGTTCTCTACGATCTGACACAGCCGCGCCAGCTCAAGCCCCGCGAGTTCGAGCCCATATGCGGCATTGATGGCGTACATGGTGGCGACCTCTATCGCCGCTGAGGAGGAAACGCCGGCGCCAGGGGGGATGTCGCTGCTGAGAAGGATGTTGGCGCCGTGCGAGAACTCATCAACGACGCCTTCGGCCATCAGCACGTGGAACGCCCCGGCGAGGTATGCCGCCCAGGCTGTCTGGGGCTCCGCGGCGAAGAGCGCGTGTGCCTCTTGGTAGCTGATGGGTGTCCCGTCGCCGCGGAAGGCGCTGAGCTGCATCTCGAAGCGCTCGTCGAACGCATGCCGCGTCGCGCCGTGGCTCCATATGCGCACACGATCATCGCCGCGCCGCTGCAGGCCGACGATGGCGGCCTCGGCGAGCGTGCCCTCCAGCACGACCGATCCGGAGTAGTCCGCGATGCCGCCCATGAGGTCAAGGCGCGCTGGCGCTCTGGCGATCGCGACGTCGTCGGAGATATCAAAGAAGGCCCGGGCCCCCTTGTGGCACAGCTCGACGAATTGCTCCACATCACTCGCAGGCATGGCCGCTCGGTCACCGCCGGATGTCGGATGTGGGATCGTCGTTCACCGTCGGGGGTACACCCTCCTGCCGCGGCGTCCGCAGCTCCGCAGTCAGTGCCGCCCGGTATTGAGCGCGGTCAAGCAGCACTCCGGGGCATGTCTTACTGCCGAAGTCGCGGTGGAAGTAAAGGGCCTCAGCCGTCAGCCCGAACACTTCGCACAGGGTCACCGTCAGCGCGAGCACGTTTCTCTGCATCTCGGGGAACAGCGCCAGGTCCTCTTCGTCTCCGTTCAGACACATGCCGAGCCCGACGCTGTCGTCATTGTGCCCGATGCAGTGGGCGCCGTCGCCGCTGGTGAGGCTGCGGCCGGCGTAGATGTCGCCGTCCGGTGCGAACAGCCAGTTGTAGCCGACGTCCCCCCAGCCCCTGGTTTCCACATGGTACCGCCGCACGGAATGCATCGTAACGATGCCCTCATAGTCCCGCGCCGTCGGCACCTCGAAGTGGTGCCAGATTATCATGCGGATGGGCCGCGGCGGAACATCGGCCGCGGCACGCTCCTGCGCCTGCTTCAAAGTGACCTTTTCCAGGCTCATGCCCTAGCTTGCATAAGTCCGCAGTAGAACTGTCGGGCTAGAAAGTCCCTGACCTCGATCCTACGGATCGAGTCGGGACGCCGACCGCCGGGCCAGGCGCCCGACCTACGCGGAGCTGGGTAGCGCCAGGCCCATGCTGCGGCCTCCACCCGCGTAGGCGGGGCATTCTTGCCCCGCCGGGTTTCGTAGGTGAACTTGCGCAACCAAGTACTAGCTGACCGTCTCAGTGATCATCAGCAGATGATACATCAACTGTGCCGCCTCATCGCAGTGGCCGCGTATGCAGGTACAACACGGCGGCGACGCCGAGCGAGAGAGCGACGAGTACGGCGGCCGTGCGGGGCAGAAGGATGCCGGCGCCAGTGAGCAGCACGCCGGCGCCGCCGACTATCGCGCCCCACTTCAGCGCCTGCACCGGAGTGATCCGTCGCAAGCTGTGCGAGAGTTCTGCCCAAGCGTTTAGCGGCGTCGCGCACTCGCGGCAGTAGACGGCTGTGCTCGGGTTCTCCGTACGACAGCGGGGACAGAAGCGGCTTGGGACCTCCTGGCGCCGCTTCATCTCGATAACCCGCTGCAACCTGCGTTGCATGGCCTTGTCTTTAGGGGCGAGTGCAGCCGCTTGCTCATACTCGTCGATCGCTTGGTCCTGGTGGCCTATGCGCAGGAAGATGTCACCCAGACGCGAGTGCGCGGCAGCGTTCAGCGGATCGAACCGCAGCAGCCGCTGGCACTCCTCCAGGTCCTCTCTCAGCAGCCGCGCTCCCAATCGCTGGTCGGCGAGCCGCTGCAACATGGGGATGCCGAGGCAAAGTCCGAGGAACGCCACCGCAAGCAGGTAGCCAGGCGCCGTGCCCCAATAGCCCATCGTGCCGGCCAGAGCCGCCAGTGTGAGGACGATGTATATCGTGAGTTCGAGGGGCGATACGGTGCCTTCGCTGTACATGGCGAAGATTCTGAGAGCTGCAACGACCAGCACAACGCCACATACGGCCAGCAGGAGGAAGATCTGCAGAGGTTGTGTGAGGGGCTGAGCGGCCATGGCGCCTCCACACCCCCTACCGGTGCCCCCGCGAGGCATGCCGCTGAGAGCTGTGCCGGTCATGGGCACAGCTCCCACAGCGGTCAACCACGCGGCTCGCCATAGTCACGCTCTACACGTATCTCGAACTGCATCTTCAGTAGGAAGGGGGTGGTGCCTTCGTCATCCCGGGCGAAGGGCGCTTCGTCGCCTGGTGCTCGAGAGGTGTCCAGCGGTGCTGGTGGCGGCGGGGCGCCCGGCCAGGTGGCGTTGAGCTCGAGACTGAGACTGCCGGCGGCGCTGTTGACCCGGCCGCGCTTGAAATCGAAGTTGTGCGTGATATCCCCGGTCACCTTGCCGCGAAAATACAGCTCCTCGCGCCCGAGGACGATCTCGAGCGGCGCGTTCAGGGAACTGTGGATGGTACACGTGCCATCAGCGGCGCCCTCGCCCACGGCGACGATCTCAGACACTTTGCTCATGTATGCCCGGATGTCTGCTTCCTCCACCCGGTCCATGTCCCGCCATTTCTCGTGGAGCTCCACGGAGTGGCCCGGGAGCTGCAGATACTGCACTTGTTCGGCCAGGAAGTCGAGAATGGCAAGCTGCCGCGTATCGATGGTGAAGCTGCCGGCGCCCTGGCGCGCGGCACGGTCCCGGCCTCGCTCCCGGGCCCAGTACACCTCGCCAAATCGGCCCACGCTCTTCTCCAGCCTCGCCACTTTGGGGGCGAGCGTGGCCTTTTCACCGTTGATGTTGAAGGTGGCCGATTCCCACACGCTCGTCAGCGTCGCACCGCCCCCCGGCCCGACGCGACCTGTCTGCTCCCGCGCCACGATGTCGGCCCACATGGTCATGCGCTGCTCCACTCCTGCCTCGCGCACGACGCCCATCCCCTCGATCCTCGTCCGCACCCGCGCCACGTCTCCGTCCTGCCACACGTATCGGAGGGTCACCGGCGCGCCATGTGCTATGGCAGCCCAGACCAGCGTCACTGCCACGCCCCAGAGACTTCGTACCACCGCGTGCATTCGACGGATCACTCCCGAGGATTATCCCGTCCGGCCTTTACGCGAGTATAGCACCCGCGCCTTTCGGGAGTCAACGGCGACGGGACACGGGGCAGCACATCAGTATGGTCCGGAAGCGGGAAAGTCAAATGAGGCCGCTGCGTACAACGCGTTGAATACTATGAGGAGATCGAACCCAGTGGTGTCTATGAGGCACAGCACGACACCATCGGCCCGCCTGTGCCAAGCGTCAAGAACAATCGAGCGGCGCGCCTCAGTGTGGTGAGATCGCGCCGCCCTTAATCTGGTTCTTCAACTCTTCGCGGATCGCTTCGGCCGGGAGAGCGTGTGCTGCGGGGGATCCTCTGCTCGCGAGCCGAACGTCGCGCTTCGACGCATTCAATGAAGTCGCGAAGAATGTTGGGGCCATCCTCGCCTTTGTCTTGCTCGGGCCGGTTGCCACCTCTCTGCTGCTTGCGGCTGGCACCAAGCACCATGGCGCTCCCTCCCAGACACTCGCCGTGGTGGCGACCATATCAGATAGGGAGCAAGCATTCTGTATCCGAGCTTACGCGGGCGAGCTAATGCACTCGCATAGGAGGACGAGCACGCCCCGGCAGGCGGCTGACAAGGCATGCAGGCAGGGATGCCTGCGCTCCCGGCCAGGGACGATGTGCCCGATGCCGGGAGCGCAGGCTTCCAGCCTGCAGTGATATGTTTTCCTATAGAAGAACTAGCCACGGTCAATGTGGGCCGCATTCCGAAGCGCGTCCTGATCCACGATGCGCACGCGCTTTTGTGCGATCTCGATGATGCCATCGGATCGAAGGCCGTTCAGCACGTTCGTCACCGTCTCACGCGTGGCGCCGACCATGTTGGCGATGTCCTGGTGCGTGAGGCGCAAGTCAATGGTGATGCCCTCACGGCCCATCCGGCCGTGTTCCTCGGCGAGCTTCGTCAGCAAGCTTGCCACGCGGGCAGGTACGCTGCGGAACACGAGGTCCTCGATCTGGGACTCCGCCTGCCGCAATCGCTCGCTCATCGAGCGAATCAGCATCAGCGCGACCTCGGGCTTGCGCCGAACGAGCTCGGCAAAGTCATCGCGAGAGATGATGCAAACGCGGGCATCTTCGAGCACTTCGGCGAACACGTCGTACGTCTCGTCATCGGACATGGACAGCTCGCCGAAGACGTCCCCGCCCTGCAGGACCGCGATAGTGATCTCCTTGCCGTCGTTGGCCACCTTCGACAGCTTCACCTTGCCCTCTTCGAGCAAGTAAATGCTGCCCGCTTCGTCCTCGGGCGAGTAGATAACTGCATCCCGAGGATACTGAGCCCTCGTTGCCAACTTGGCGATCTCCAAGAGGTCCTCATCTGAAAGACCCTCGAAAATGTTGATCTGCTCCAGATACCAGCATTCATCGATCTGTGGTTGGGCCGCTGACATGCAAATCATCCCCTGCCTTCCCCTTTGAATGGGGCCCACACGCTCACTCTATGAAACGTTTGTGCGGCTCGCTCGGTTCCGTGGCGTGGAGTTGTCGTAAAATGCGGCATCAACTGACGCCCGCGGGGCCTTCTCACCATCTGGGAGTTACGACCAGGGGTTACTGACAGAGGCCTCTGAGGAAGTCGCAATCCGCCCGCAGGGCGGCACTCCTCCCCCCGCCGGCCTCGGGGATGAACTCCACTTCGATGTATCCGTCGTATCCCGCCCGGGCGAGCACGCTGACGAGCTGGCCATAGTCCACCATGCCGTCCGCGAGGCCCACCCGCTCCAAGCGCTCCTCCGGGTTGGGTGCGGCGACGTAATTCTGCGCGTGTAGGTTCACCACGTGCGGCAAGACCGCCTCGAGACGGCGACGCGGGTCCTCCGACTGCGGACCGAAGCTGCACTGGTAGTTGGCTTTGAGGTTCGGGGCACCGACGTCCTTGAGCAACGCCAGCGTGCTCTTCGCCGTGTCGGTGAGCGTGCCCCCATGCATCTCCACGGCCAGCGTGATGCCGAACTGGGCCGCCGTCTCGCACGCTGCCGCCGCTTCGTCAACCACTTGACGCCAGTAGTGCTTCGACGCCTCCCGTGATCCTCTCGCCCCGGCCCACACCCGACACAGTTTTGTGCCGAGACCGCGCGTCGTGTTCACGGCGTCTTCGACAGTGACGTTCTGCGTCTCGTTGCCGCCCGGCAAGCCGCCGAAGCGCAGGTACGAGCCAAACACGGAGACTGCCAGACCCCGCTCTTCCGCCATCCGCCGCGCCGCGCGCACCCGGGCGCAGTCGTACGTCATACTCATGTGCGGCTCCCGGCCCCATATCTCCACGCCGTCGAAGCCGACCTCACTGGCCACATTAAGCGCATCCTCAAGCAGCTTGTCCCGCAGCGCGATAGTGCACAGTCCGACTTTCATAAGCCCCTGGCTCCTCCCGAGCTCCCGCGAGTCGGATTCTACCGCATACTTTTTTCGCGTGTCAAGGGAACGCGCGGCGTCATGCAAGAGCGCAAGGCCGCACGTGCGGTCGCGGTCAGGGAGATGCCTCGTCGAGGGTGAGACCTACGCGTCGAACTCCCACACGATGCCCTCGTCCGGGACCCACCGTTTCAGGAATTCGGCCGACTCGCCCAGCTCCTCAAGCAGCGCCGTCTCGGTCTTGGTCGAGCCCGGTATGATCTCCGCGATGAGGTAGGCGCGGTCGGCCGGCGCCAGGTGCTCGGCCCATGGCTGCTCGGCGTAGTGCTCGTGCGAGTGGCTGAGCGCCTCCATCACTTCGTCCATCTCGACGTGCCCGGCGCAGTTGTACTCCGGGGTGAACGGCCAATGCGCGCTGGCATCCGGCGTGGTCTGCTGCAGGTGGACTATCTCAGCGGCGGCGCCGAAGCGCTTGAGCCATTCAACATACGACAGATCGTCTCCCTCCAGGCCATAGTGCATCCCTGCCTGATGCCCCACGTCTATCGTCAGCCGCACCGGCGCCCCGTTGGATTCCCGATTCGTCTCGATCAGGAACTCCTCGGCCTGCGCCAGCGTCCACGGCGTCTCGCTGGGTATGTACATCTGCTCGTTGTGCAGTGTCCGCAGCCCTTTGGCCGCGGCGATCTCGGCAAGCCGGCGAAAAATGCCGATCGTCCGTGCCACTGTGGCCTCGGCGCGCTGTGCATCCTCGAGTACCTCTACCGAGAGCGCATCCCAATGCCCGCCGATGGCATCAGTGCCCATCGCCACCGCGATGTCCATACACTCCGTGATCCAATCCTGCATTCGCTCGCGCACTCGCGGATCGCTATGGCTGAGGCCGTGGAAGCGGTGCGTGGCCACGCCCGTGTAGATGTCCGTGATGAAGACGCCGTGCCGCTGGGCGGCGTCTCGCACCGCCCGTGCCGCCTGAAGCCGATGCTGGCGGTTGCCGCTGAAGAACGGATCGATCACATCGGCGCAGAACTCGTGGCAGCGGAAGCCGAGCTCGCGCGTGATCCGCATCCAATTCTCCGGCTCCTCCCAGCGCCGCGTGCAGAAGGCGCCATTTATCCCGAGCTCGATCTTCACTGTTCGCTTGCTCATGTCTGGTGCACCGTGGACGTTCGTTCGCCGCCCCGGGGAGGGCCTCCTGCCGGCTGGGCGGAACAGGATCGGCGTGCGAGACGTCCTCAGTGTGGCACGCGTCGCGTGCCATATGCAGCCATCGCGCTGGGCCTCAGACCAGGGGCCCGGAGATCGCGGAGAGAGGGTGCGGCTATGAGCGATACGGAGCCGACTTCAGGCAAGTCAGACCGCGGCCAACTGGGTTCGCTGGGTCTGCTGATCGTCGTTCTGGTAGTTGTCGGGATCGTCCTGATCGTTGCGTGGTTCGGCATCTACGGCCAGAAGGCTGGCAGGGAATACGCCGCGGAATACGAGGACCAGGAGGCGGCCGAAGTGGCCGCCCGGGTGACACGAGTGACGGATGCGACGAAGGCCGCCTTGCAGCTTGCAACCGCTGACGAGAGCATCGAACGCAAGATAATCAAAACTGGCAGCCTCGAGATAGAGGTGGGGGACCTGGATGCGTCGGTCGAGAAGGTGGCCAAGCTTGCGCAGGAGGCCGGCGGCTTCGTCGCCTCGCAGAGCTTCTTCGCTCAGCCGGGCAGTTGGCCCCGGTGCAATCTGACTCTTCGCGTGCCATCCGGAGAGTTCGATCGCGTCATGGCGGAGCTACGGAAACACGGCGAAGTCAGACATCTGCGCATAGGCACGCAGGATGTGACCGAGGAGTTCATCGACCTCGAGGCCCGCCTGCGGAACCTGGAGCGGGAGGAGGGTGTCCTGCTCGACCTCTTCGAGCGCCGCACGACCAAGCTCACCGACGTGCTCGAGGTGGAACGGGAGCTCAGCCGCGTCCGCGGCGATATCGAGGCCACCCAGGGCCGGCTGCGCTACCTGAAGCACAAGGTGTCGCTCTCGACCATCGAGGTCCAGTTGACCGAGATCGGCGAGGCGGCCATCGGGCCAACCGGGCGCTGGCGGCTACCCTTCCATATACGCAGTGCCGGGCGCGTCCTCGTGACGGTCGCCCGAGCTGCATTCACGGCGATCATCTACATCGCCATCGTCGGCGCGCCGGTGTGGGTGGCCTTGGCGATCTGGCTGGGTGTGCGGCGGGTCAGGAGACGGAGGGCGGGGTAGGGATGCTGGATTCTGGGCAAAGGGGGTCGTGAAACCAGTTCGAGGCCGAGATGAGGAGAAGGTCGTTGAGGACGTGGCGACCATTCGCCCTGCCGGGATGGGACGATAGCCACTGGTCTTAGGAGGCGAATCTCCGTTTCCCCCAGAGGCTGTCAAAGTGCACAGCCTCGCAAGTACCTATCATGAATGTCGCCGGATTCCCGAATTCAGGTCTCGTGCGGGTCAGTCCGCGCCTAGCGCCCTAGCTGCCGGACACATCGAAGACGTAGTCCCACTCGCCCAGACATCCGCTGCAGCCCGGTCGAAACGAGCGGACCTGGCTTCTACGAAGCGGGGAGGCGGTGGGGCCACGCAGGAGCCTGGCCATCGGGAATGTGGGTCTCAGGGAGGCGGCCAGGCCGCGGGTTATCTGGCTCTCGGACATGCCTCGGGCTCCCATCCGACAAACGAGTGTTGCCCCGTCCTGCAGCATTGGCGCGATTCCGGCCCATGCCTCCGCCAGGAACTGCCAGTAAGGCTCTTGTCGCCTATGTCGATCGTCGTTGGAGATACTGCGGTACGTCGGTCGAGGCTCGTGTCCCAGGAACCACAGCCGGAGCCACTGGTCTTCCTCGAAGTTTGTCACGTCGAGGTACGGAGGGGACGTTATGACTGCGCGGACCTGTGCGCGAAGATCGGGGAAAGCCCTTGATGCCTTCCTCGCGTCTGTAAGGGCCACCTTGCCAGCGGCGGACGGCATGCTCTGATGCAACCGATAGGCTGCACGGTCCCGCAGGATCGAGAAGACGTCGCGCTTGTGAGGCCACAGGTTGTGCTTGCGCCAGTAGCGCAGCGAGTAGTCCGGCTTCGTACTGATGGTCCGCGGCATCTGGTTGCTGAAATACTGCATGGGCTTATCTCGCTCGCCGTGGAGAGAGCCCAATGCCAATGCAGCCAGGAACCGGTGCGCCCTGTTGCAGCGCCATTTCAGCGCACGCCTCAGGAAGAGAATCTGTTCGAGGGTGGTCCAGTAGAATGCCCGACGGAAGAACAGAGGCAGTGCCTGCCGTTCACTTCTCAGCCTTGCACGGGAACACCGCCCAAACGCCGCCTCCAGCCGGTTTATCTCTCGAACCGCTCTCAATAGTTCCGGCTCCTCCGCCTTCGCGGCTGTGATGCAATATGCCACAGGGTTTATGTCGATGGCGGCCGCGCGCCGGTTCATAAGGAGAGACTGGAACAGGGTGGTTCCGCGCCCCGAAAATGGGTCAAAGACCCAGTCTCGCTCAGACGTGAACTCCTCGACATGCTGCCCGACGAAGTCCTCTGGGAACATCGCGAAGTAAGGACAGATAGCGTGCATCCGGTGTCTCATTGCAGTTCGCCCTTGCCAGCACTCTCCAGCACTGCGGTGCACCAGGCGGCGCAATAGACCACCTGCCACTCGGGCAGGCGCGCATACTTGGCGATCCGACACCTCTCGAAGACTATGCCGGCCACGCTGTTGTGGTCGGCCCACGAGGCACCTGACGTCGCGACACGGTGAGGCACAAAGAAACCCTTGAGTATGGGGCTGTAGAGCCCGCACATTATCAAGCGTCTAAACCTGCCCTCATGGAGCTCGGCTAGTTTGTCGATCCAGTTGTGGCCGGAGGCACAATTCCCGAGAAGAAGCATTTTGCCAGGACGCCGGTCCGGAAAGTCGCGCCATGCAACTACGTCCACTCCGGCGTCCTTCTGGTATATGGGGTCTTTGAACTCGTTGGGGCAGAAGCCATTGCCCTCCCCGATGCGTTCACAGAGCTCATTTATCGCGTCTTCGAATGGCGTTGGGAGACCAGCAGGTTCTCCAGCGATCCCCGATTCTCGTGGCCAGCCAAAACGTAGCGCGTCACCGCGGATGAAGCTCTTTGCTGCCTCCGTGGCGACGTGCTCGAACATGCGACGTGCGCGCGCAGCGTCCGGTAGATCGTGCCGTCTCCCGAAGTATGAGAGGCACAGGCAGAAGACGTAGGCAATTTCATCGTCCCAATTGCCGTCTGTGCGTAGTATCACGCCGTCGACCACGAAAGGGTATCCGTGGCCGCCCGCCCGGGCACGGTACTCTAGTTCCTCGAACACTTGCTGAGACATAGCCTCCAGCGCATCATCTTGGCTATCAAACTCTGGTGTTTGGAGATCGTCTGCCACATATGAACCCAACGGGAATCCCCGTCGGGGCCCTGACACCACCTTCGGTCCTGCCAACTCACCTGCAATCCCAGGAGGAGGAGGCGCAAGAATGCCCGAATCGCTTAACACGTTCTCCAGGTCGCCTGCGCTGCAGTGACCGCCCGATGATGTAAGAGATGAGGTAAGAGCGGACAATTCCACCCAGTCCGCCAAGCCCAGGATGTTGGCAGGCAAGTCAGTAGGAGGCCCGATCACCCTAGTCGCCCTCCTCTTCAGGAGGACTCTGGCCTTCTCTCTCTCGGCTTAGTAGATGCCCCAAGCTGTCGATGACCTTACGCGTGGCAACAAGCACATCGCTAGCGTCTTGCACCACCTCCGCGTTCCACCCACCCGCGTAGCTCACCAAACGCATGCTCTCCTCAAGGATGCTCCTAGCCTCCGTCAGCGCCCGTACGAAGCGCTTCTCTTCCCCGGTGGCTATCTCCCAAGCCCGGTATAGCTTCTCCCCGTCCCGAAGCGCGCGGAGGCCCTTTGGACTGCCGACGACATCTCGCAGATAGTTGAGGTCTGGGTTCTGCCGCTCGATAGCGGGTTCTCGGTCAGTGGCCTTACTGCCATAGAGCCATATGAGAAGCTCTGCTAGGTCGTCCAGTTTGTCAGCAGACACTGGGTCCCTCTGGAGCGAATCCTCAGGCTCGATGCCCAGGAGCTCTTGGAATTCCCTCTGATCCAGCGCGGTGTAAAGGTGCGAGAAGTAGAACCGAGGGCGAGTCGTGTCCTCGGGGGAGAAGCCAGCCTGTTCTTGGGCCTGCCTGAGAACAGTGTGGCCGCGATAGAGCCTCTTCACCGTGGCGTGCCGGTCGCCGATGCTGCGAGCAATCTCGGAGAGCGGGATGCCATACTCCTCGTGCACATCAGCGACGTACTTCGACTTGCTGTATGAGTCCCACGGCTTGACGCCGTTGACGTGCTGGAAGCCGATGTGCTGCCAAAGGTCCATTCTGGTCTTGTAGACCACCACCGGAAGCATCTTCGGCGGGTCTCGGCCTTCTCGAATCGCGGCGTCTATCTCGTCCCCGGTTGCGCGGACACTCGTGCGGAGCGCCTCATCATGCAGCAGCTTGACTGCGGTCAGTCTGCGGTTCCCCTCGACGGCGATGTACTCGTCCTTCGAGTCACCACGTGGTATGACAAACAAGGGCTCCTCGGGGAAGTATCCGTTGGCAGCGATGGAGAGAAGCACCTCATCGACAGCCATCTGCTGCCAGAGGATCTTGACGAGCTCGTCCTCCGTTGGATCCTCGAGATCGCTCGAGGCCAGACGAGGATTCTCTGGGTCCAGGAACAGGCAGTCAACCGCAACAGACTCACGTCTTCCCTGGTCATTAGGGTCTTGGGGTGAGATGTCCGGCATCGTAGATCCCTAGCCTTCCGTCGACGCAGTGTGGTGCTCCGGCGCTCTAGGAGCCTGTCTGCCTAACAGCCGGGAGTGCTGTTTGTATTGGTTATTGTTGTCGTAGTTGCGATCGCGGTGCTGGGGTGAAGCCTTGGTGTTGCGATGGGTGCTTGGGTCACGGACGCAGGCGTCTGTGGCGGGGGCGGCGGTGCCTGCTTGGCTCCACCCTCCAGGCGCTCCTGCTCCCCATGAGCCCCGGGCAACACTGTCACCGGCTGCCCGACACGGCCCCCGCACCATACGGTGCCCCGCTATAGACAGGGGCCAGCTTCAGCAGGTTGTGCGCCGTGCAGATCAGCCGCCATTCGTGCTGCACCTTCTCCAACCCCCGCAGCAGGAA
>JAUWAU010000009.1 GCA_030601885.1 Armatimonadota bacterium | reverse complement strand
CCGGAGCCGTCTCGAGCACATTGTACTTGATGGTCAGGCGCAGCGGCAGCTCACTGGCGTCGCCGAGGTGCACGAGCTGGTCGGCGATCGACACGTCGAGGAACTGCACCTTGCCGCCCTCGTAAGCCGGCCCCGACGCGGTCGCGCCCTTCTTCAATACCAGGACCCTGTCGTCGTTCTGCGCCATGCACACAGCCACGCACGTGAGCATGCATAATCCCAGTGACACAGTAATGGCCGCTTGTCTCATTGCGATCCCCTCGCAGTCATCCAGCGGGAATATGGCGCCGCCGACCTCTCGGTGATCTCGATCTTGAGCATCTTCGAGGCCCACATACCTCGGCCGAGCATACCGGGGGGCCCGATGGAGGTCTCGAAGCATGGCATTGTGGGTCAGCGCCTGAGTTCGTTTGCCTGATGCTTCCCTGCTTCGAAGATTCGGCCTGTCGGCCCACCCGTTGTAGCCGGAGCAGCTTGCTCCGGCGGCCCCCAGCTCCCCGCCGGGCCCATCTTCATCGTTTCCGGGTGGCCCAGTGGGCCATGGAGAGCTGTCTCGAAGATTTCGCACATCGGCCACTCATGTGTGGCCCAGGCTGCCAGCCTGGGTGGGCCTCAGTGGCACGTCGGGCCCATCTTCATCGTTTCCGGGCGGCCGAACCGGCCATGGATAACTGCTCTCACAAATCGAGGCCCGTTGACAGGCCGAGGCGCGTGGGAAGGAAAAGATGCGCCTGCCTTGACGGCTCTTGAGCAGTCAAGAGGCACAGTCCTCCCTGAGCATCGGCAAGACTGCGTATCATGTGCGGGCCTCGTCTGCTGTCAGCCCCTGGCAGTTCCTGGACAGTTTGACTAAAGGCATTACCCGTGGGCGGATACTCGCGCCGGCAACGGATTCGCTGGTGATAATAGTAGTCAAGGTATGAAGTGATGCGTTAGCCCAAGCGCGAATCGTCTCGCACGGCGAGAGGGCATTGCAGAGCAAAACGCCTGAAGGCATTCCCAGGAGCCGACCGATGACCAACCGCGAGCGGATGCTGGCGATCATGGACGGGCGCAGCCCGGATCGCATCCCCTGGATCCCGAGGCTTCGCATCTGGCACAGGGCGAACGTAATGCAGGGAACGCTGCCGAAACGGTTCCAGGGCATGTCGCTGCGAGAGATCGAACAGGGACTCGGTATGGGGACGCCGGCGCGCGAGGGGAGGGTGTTCGAGAAGGAGCAGCGAGGGGATGTTGAGATCACGAGCCGCCGCGAAGGGCAGTCTGTTATCAGCACGTACCGGACGCCGGCGGGAACGGTCTGGACCCGCGATCAGACCTCTGAGGAGCTGGAGCGCGTTGGCGTGCGTGGGCTCGAAGTTGAGCACATGATCAAGGGCCCGGACGACTATGCGGCCGTGGAGTACCTCGAGACCCACACCCAGTACGTCCCGACGTACGATGCCTATCTGTCGTACGAGGCCGAGACCGGGGACGATGGGTATCCGCTGGTGGCAACGGGCGACTGTCCCTTCCACCACTTCCTGCAGAAGCTGGCCGGATACCAGGCGGGCTATTACCACCTGTTCGACTATCCGGACAAGGTCGAGCACCTGCTCAGGACGATGGAGGAGGTGGAGCGGGAGCGGCTCTGGCCGCTGGTTGCCGAGGCGCCGGCGAGGCTGATTGGGCATGGGAGCCACTTCGACTCTTCCATGACCCCGCCGCCGCTCTTCTGCCGCTACATCACCCCGTACTATCAGGACTTCTCGGCGCTGCTTCACGCGAGGGGGAAGAAGCTCTGCCTGCACGCGGACAACGATTCGCGTCTGATCCTGGACCACATTCGCGACGCCGGCTACGACATGGCCGAGACATTCACCACGGCTCCCCAGGTGACGTGCACGCTCGAGGAGGCGAGGCGGGCGTGGGGCACGGCAGTGATCATCTGGGGCGGCGTGCCGTCAGTGATTCTTGAGGACGCATACGGCGACGAGGAATTCGAGGCGTACATGCACAACGTGTTCCGGACGATTGCCCCGGGCGATGCGTTCATGCTCGGCGTGGCCGATAACGTGATGCCGAATGCCCGGTTGGATCGCCTGGAGCGCATCACGGAGATGGTCGAAGAGTGGGGATACTATCCCATCGATCCGGGCAATATCGGCTAAGGGAGCCTTATCGTGAAGCTGTCCCGGCGTGATTTCCTCAGATCAACTGTCGCCTCCGGCGTCCTCGCCGCGACGCCCGGACATCTGTTTGCGAAAGGGGAGCAACCTGTGGACCCAGAGCGCCTCATCCAGGCCGCCGAAGCACCCGTGCTGAAGACCGAGTACTTCAAGTCGCCGGTGGAGATCGAATCCATGGAGCTGTTGCGCAACGGGAAGGAGTTCCTCGTCCGCGCCACATCCACGGACGGCGCGGTCGGCATCGGCGCGCCGAACAACGCCCAGATGATCCGCTTCTATCCCATCCTGCTCCAGTCCGTGGCGCCCCACTTCGTCGGCAAAGACGCGCGCGATCTCGATGCGCTCATCGACGGCGTCTTCCTGCGCGGGTCAAACTACAAGATGCAGGGCCAAGCCCTCTGGGTCTGCGTTGCCGCCGCGGAGGTCGCCGTGCTCGAGCTTCTGGGACAGGTCGCCGGCAAATCCGTGGGCGAGCTGCTCGGCGGCGTGCTCCGACGCGACATCGACGTGTACCGCGCCAGCGGACATCGCGGCAACACGCCCGAGGAGGAAGTGGACTACCTCAAGCAGCTCGTCGCGGAGACCGGCGCCAAGGCCGTCAAGTTCAGGCTTGGCGGACGCATGAGCAAGAATGCCGACTCCCTCCCGGGCCGCACCGAGGGCTTGATCGCCCTGGCCCGCGAGGAGCTCGGGGATGAGATGACCCTCTACGCCGACGCCAACGGCTCCTACGACGTTCCCAAGGGCATCGAGATCGGGCGCCTCCTGGAAGCCGTCAATGCGGGCTTCTATGAGGAGCCCTGTCCCTTCGACTATCTCGAAGAAACGAAACAGGTCGCCGACGCGTTGACGATCCCCATCGCCCTGGGCGAACAGGAGAGCAGCATTCGCCGGTTCCGATGGACGATCGAGAACAATGTCGCGCAAGTCATTCAGCCCGACCTGCACTACTTCGGCGGCTTCGTTCGCTCGATACGGGTTGCCCGCATGGCCGCCGAGGCGGGCATGCCGTGCACTCCGCACATATCCAATTCCGGCCTGGGCTTCCTCCATGCCATGCATTTCGTCTCCTGCATCCCGAATCCGGGCGAGCACCACGAGTACAAGGGCGACCCCAGGCTTCCCGTCGAATGCGACACGTCCACGTTGGCGTGCAAGAACGGAATAGTGCGTTGCCCTTCGGGCCCGGGGTTCGGCGTCACCATCGACCCGGATTTCGTTCGAGACGCGAAGCCGGTCGAGTCGATTTAGCGCCCATCTGAAATCCCTGCGCCGAGGAGGCGAAAGCGAGCAATGACTGCACCCAACACGAGTGAAGGAAGTCCCGCCGACGCGCCCGCAGCTTTGGAGCAGGCGCGTGAGTCCATCGACGACCTCCGCATTACGGGCATGAGCTTCCTCCGTCTCCGATTCCCGGGCACGACGCCGCGGAAGCGAAACTCGATCATAGAGAGCGGGGGCGGCTCCCCCGGCATGACCCAATTGGAGCTCCACACCAATCAGGGCATCATCGGGCGAAGCAGCGCCGGCGGCTCCCGGCTCATCGAGGCGGCGTTCGCCAGGATCAAGGGCGAGAATCCGCTCTTCGTGGAGCGTCTCTGGGATCGCATGTACCGGCACAACCGCAAGCCGGTTGCCAAGGGCGATTACATCGCCGCCATGGGCGCCATCGATCTCGCCCTGTGGGACATCATCGGCAAGGCGCTCAATCTGCCAGTCTACAAAGTGCTCGGCGTATACAGCGAGAAGATCCGTGTGTACGCGGCCGGAGGTTACTACGAGGATGGAAAGACCGTCGGGCACTTGGCCAAGGAGATGGAGAGCTATGTCGCCCAGGGCTTCCGAGCGGTCAAGATGAAGATCGGTGGCGAACCGTTCGCCGTCGATGTCGAGCGGGTCCGAGCGGCGCGCGAGGCGATCGGCCCGGACATCGACCTTCTCATCGACGCGAACAACAAGTGGCACGCGTTCGAAGCCATCCGGTTCGGCCGGGCGGTCGAGAAGTATGAGCCCTACTGGTTCGAGGAGCCGGTAGAGCCCGATGATTTCGTGGGCTGCGCGGAGGTGCGGCGGGCCTTGGACATCCCCATCGTGGCCGGCGAGAACGAGTTCACCCGATGGGGGTGCCGCGACCTCATCACGGCCGGCTCGGCGGACATTCTGAATCTCGACACGATCAAGGCGGGCGGGATCACCGAGTACCGCAAGATCGCCGCTCTGGCCTCGGCCTTTCACATTCCCGTCGCGCCCCATGGCAGCCCGCACATGGCGGTGCACCTGCTTGCCTCGACCCCGAACACACTGATCATGGAGACCTACCCGGACGTGGAGAGCAAGTACAACCCGGCGCTTCCCCTGTTCCCGGTGAAGGACGGCTATATCACCGTCCCGGACAAGCCGGGACTGGGCATCGATCCGGATCCCGATGTCGTGAAGAAGTATCACGTAAGCTAGCGGATGAGCGGGAACGGCCGTTTTCCCGTTCGACGTCGGGGGCAGGATGCAGCTCTTCTGGGCTTCGCTGAACTGGCCAACTGCTGCCTGAGGGCGCGACTATCGATGGCCGGACCGGCCGTTGTCGTGAGTCTCGCGCGTCACGCCACGGACCTTGGCGGCCTTGCCGTCGCCGCCTCCCAGGACGGCGACGATGTTGGCCCCGGTGATCATCCCGCTGAGGTAGCCGTATCGCTCGACCAGCAGCGTCCGCGCGGCCCTGATGGCGACGCCCTTGGGCCGGGCCAACGCAGCGGGTACAGTTAACTGGATACAGCGCTGGGCCGGCGGCGGAAGAGGGGGAGCCCCTTCTTGCTGCGAAACTCTGGAGAAGGTCCTCCGACCCGGTGTGGATCGGGCTTCCGCCTTCGCGAGAGGGCCGCCTGCGCGCCGAAGCTGCTTCGGCGGCGGCGCGACAAGCCGACAGCGTGGAGGGATTGGCATGCGTGTCACGCTGCGACATTCCACCGCCCGATGGCCATATCGGCTCATGCTCTGCGGCGCGCTCATCTGCTTGCTCGCCTCAGGGGGGCTGGCGGCAGATGTCGTGCTGCTCGATGACGATTTCAGTGGTCTCAGATCGGGGCCGTTGCTCGGTGTGGTCGGCGCGCACACGGAGTACCATTACCTGCCGGAGGCCGCCCCCAAAGGGAATTGGGCAGTATCGACGTTCTCGTCCGACACCGGGACACAACGGGGATGGCGAGCCCGTCGGGAGAACGGCGATGCGCTGCTCGCGCAGACCTACGATAACAAGCGGGCCTATACGCATCCGATGGTCGTCGCCGGCGATGAGCTCTGGGAGGACTACACCGTCACCGTCCGGTTTGCCCCCGAGGCGCGGGAGCGCCCCAGCGGAGTCGCGTTCCGCTACCGAAACGATCGCTGCTACTACTTCTTCGGCGTAGACGGCAGCGAGGCCATCCTGAAGATGGTCCGCCACGCGACGGCCTACCACAAGCCGTACGAGGAAGTGCTGGCTCGTGCTGAGTGCAACTGGACGCCGGGGCAATACCTCACCGCGAAGGTAACCGTGGCGGAGGATCACATTCGGGCTGAGCTCGACAACGGCACGGTTCTCGAAGCCGACGATGCCACTTATCCCCGAGGGAAGGTCGCTCTGACGGCCGACGTGCCCACGCGGTACGGTCATGTGACCGTGACCACCACACGCGCGGCAGCGAAGCGATTCGAAGCCCGCCGCACGCAGCGCGAAGCCGAGTTGCGACGGCTCCAAGAGGCCAACCCAAAACCGGTGCTCTGGAAGAAGATCAAGACGGACGGGTTCGGCGTCGGGCGCAACTTACGCTTCGGCGATCTGGACGGTGACGGACAGATCGACGTACTCATCGGGCAGGTAGTCCATCATGGGCCCAAAGATCGGCACAGCGAACTGAGCTGTCTGACGGCCATGACCTTCGACGGGAAGATGCTCTGGCGAGTGGGCCAGCCCGACGCCTGGAAGAATCATCTTACGAACGATGTGGGATTCCAGATCCACGACCTCGATGGTGATGGCCGCAGCGAAGTCATCTACTGCATGAACTTCGAGATAGTCGTTGCCGACGGCGCCACCGGGGAGACTCGGTACAAGGCCCCGACGCCAGAGACCGACAACCCCAGGTCACGCTATCCGCGCATTCTGGGCGACAGCCTCTACTTCTGCGATCTGCGCGGGACCGGGCACGCGCGCGATATCATCATCAAAGACCGGTACTGGCAGCTCTGGGCGCTCGACGACAGGCTCAACGTCATGTGGACCGCCAAGTGCACCACGGGCCACTATCCGTTCGCCTACGATGTGGACGACGACGGCCGGGACGAGCTGGCGATCGGCTATTCGCTATTCGACGACGACGGCACAGAGCTTTGGAGTCTGGACGGCAAGGTGAACGACCACGCCGACGGTGTGGCCATCGTGCGCTTTCGCCCGGACGCCGAACCGAGGCTCCTCAACGCGGCCAGCGACGAAGGCATGTTCTTCACCGATCTGCAAGGCCGAATCATCAAGCGCCATCATATCGGGCACGTGCAGGACCCGGCGGTCGCTAACTTCCGCGACGACTTGCCCGGCCTGGAGACGGTCTCGATCAACTTCTGGCGCAACCAGGGAATCCTTCACTTCTATGATGCCGACGGAAACATCTATCACGACTGTGAACCCAACCAGTACGGCAGCATGTGCCTGCCGATCAACTGGACGGGCAAGTCGGAGGAGTACTTCGTCCACTCGCCCAATGTGGACGAGGGAGGCATGTTCGACGGTTGGGGTCGCCGCGTGGTCACGTTCCCCGACGACGGGCATCCGGACATGTGCAATGCCGTCCTGGATATCACCGGCGACTGCCGCGATGAGGTCGTGGTGTGGGACCCGTACGAAATCTGGGTCTATACGCAGGACGACAACCCGAAGAGCGGACGGCTGTACAGGCCGGTGCGCAATCCCCTCTACAACTACTCCAACTACCAGGCGACCGTCTCGTTGCCCGGGTGGTCGGATTGAGAATTCGAATTCAGGAGATGCGGGAAATGCAGGACGACAAGTGCCATCGCCGCGACTTTCTCCGAACTTCAGCCGGCCTGTTGGCGTTCGCCCAGGGGGCCAATTCCTGGGCCGTGGGCAAGCCAGAATCGAAGGAAAAGCCCTTCGATTTCAGACCCTATCGTGGCGAAACGCTCGGCCCCGTGACCTGTGTGACGCCCGCCGACGGCTTCTACGTCCACACGTACTACGACGTATGTCCCTTCAGCCCTTCGGGGCGCTACCTGGCGGCAACGCGCGTTCCTTTTCAGGACCGACTGCCCAGGCTGGGAGACACGGCCGATGTCTGTGTCATCGATCTCGCGGGACGTACGATCAAGACATTGTACACGACGAAGAGTTGGGGGTTTCAGACCGGGGCCAATCTGCACTGGGGCGCCACCGACCGGCACCTGTATACGAACGACGTCGTGGGCGAGCGGGCCGTATGCGTGCGGCTCGACCTGCAAGCCGATACGGCGGCGGCATGTGCCGGCCCGGCGTACGACGTGGCTCCCGACGAATCGTGCGTCATCGGCTTTCCCTTGGAGCTATTCGAGATCACGCAGCGCGGGTACGGCGTGCCGCCGAAAGATCCGGACAACCCGCCACAGTTACCGCCTGGCGCCGCTGAAGACGAGGGCCTCTGGAAAACGGACCTGAAAACGAACGAGAAGGCTCTGCTGGTAAGCCTCGCAGACCTGGCGGAGAGGATCCCGGAGCCGGCTCCAAGGGACGGCGGGACATTCTACCTCTGGCATTCGAAATTCAATCGGCAGGGCACGCGAATCATGCAGGTGCTGCGCTGCCTGTTTCCCGACGGCTGGGGAGGCCGCAACCCCATGGTGTTTACCCTCAAGCCCGACGGAAGCGAGATCCACATCACCCCAAGCATCCCACTGTGGGGCCACAAGGGCGGCCATCCTAATTGGCACCCGGACGGCGTTCACCTGATCCGAAACCTGCGCCCTGATGGAAAGAAGGACCGGCTCTGCAAGATCCCGTTCGACGGCAGCGGCTTCACGATTCTGAGCGAAACCATCGACGGCGGAGGACATCCCACCATCGAACCGAGCGAACGGTACATCGTCACCGACGCCAACGACAAGCATGACGGAGTTGACCTGGTGAGGATACGTCTCATCGACCTGGTCGCCCAAGAGGAGCAAACCGTTTGCACCATGCCGACGATCCGCGAAAGAGACGGTCACAAAGTCCTTCGCGTTGACGGCCACCCGGCCTGGAGTCGGGATTACAAGAAGGTCCTTTTCCAAGCTACCCCGGACGGGGCCAGACAGCTATTCCTGGCCGATCTATCCGACGTCGTCTGAACGCCCCGATGTGTGAGGCGGTATACCGTTGAGCACGAGCTTCGTGGGAGGCAGCCCGCGCGACGGCGGTCTCAGTCGCGTTTACCAGCGGCAGTGTGTCGCGTGTTGGCCCGGGTTTCGGGCCCGGCGCGTGCGGATCAGGGCCGCTCGTTCTTCGCGTACCACGAGCGCAGCAGTCGCTCGCGATCGGTCGGCGTCGGACTCGGTTGCCGGTTCTGTGGATCGGTAGTGTGTTCGACGCTCCAGCCGTCCCACTCGCGAAAGGCGTGATACGCCCAGTCCCAGCCATATTCCTCGAAGATCTCGACGAGGTCCTTCAGGTAGCGATACGCGCTGTTCTCCGGCGCCCAGCGGATGGCGCTGAACTCACCGATGTACATGGCCACGTTGAAGGCCTGCTGGAAGTCGCGGGCCGGCTGCAGCGCCTCTCGGAGCCGCTCCTTGTTCCATCGCTCGCCACCGATCAGGCCGGGATAGACGAGGCCGACCGGGCTGTCGCGCACTCCCTGGTGGGTGAAGCTGTGCGGCTGGTACATGTGGCAACTGTAGATGACGCCATCGAGATCCAATGGCCGAAACGAATCGAACCCCGCCGGGCTGCCCCATGGCCCGGGCTCCAGAACCACCGGCTTCCCGGGCTCGACCGCCCGGATCGTCTCGACCGCCTTCGTCGCCAGCTCGCGCCAATTGAGCAAGCCCTGCGCGACCGTCCCCTCGACTGGCTCATTGAGCAGATCGTAGGCCCAAACCGCCTTGCGACCCTTGTAGCGACGGGCAATGCGGTCCCACACCTCGAGCAGCTTGTCCTGATACCTCTTCTCACCGAACAGCCGGCAGACGCCGCCTTCGGCGCGTCCGCCGGGCGGGCAGTGGAGGTCAACGAGCAGGAGCACACCGAGCTCCTCGGCCAGGTCCACGGCACGGTCGCAGTCCTCCAGGGCGCCGTCCAGCCACCGATCGTACGCATCCAGATCCTTGGCCCACTCCTCGGCCTGTTTCATCGGGACCCAGTTGAGCTGCCACCGCATGTGGTTCGCGCCCCACTCGAGGGCCAGGGCGCGGAAGTCCTCCTCCTTGAACCTGGGCCCGTGCATGGCGCCGCGGAGTCGCGGCAGGTTGTGGCCCTTGAACATCGTCTCCCTGTGCCTCCCGCCGGCCCAGGCCGGCCGGGCGATGCGGATCACGATGTCGTCGAACCAGGCCCTGCCGGCCACCCGCTCGAGCCCGATGGCCAAAGTCGCCTTCACAATGCCTCTTGGCACCCGCAGCGACCGGGACACATGCCTCCAGTCGAACGTCCCGACTTCCACCGGCAGTTGCGGATGCTGTTTCCCGTCGGGGAATTCGAGGACCAGCATGACCTTGATGCCGTTCCAAGACTGCGGCCGCTCGCCGACCCCCTCCGCTTTGACTCGAGCCTCGAGCGTGATGAGCCGGCCGGCGATCTCGTTGACCGGCACCTCATGATAGCGCATGACCGACCCGGGCTCGGGCCCGACGGCCTGCTCGATGACCAGGGAGCGCGTCGCTTGATAGCCCTCAACCAGCTCTCCGCCGGAGCCGGACCAATCCTGCAGCCTTGCAGCGGCATCGAAGTCGGCGCGGAAGACGACGGCGTTGTCTGGCGCGGCACCCACGGCTGCCGACGCGAGCACGGCGAGAAAGATCACTTTCATGCTCAACCTCCAGCCCGCCTGTAGGCCCGAGCGAAGCTCGTCGCATCGCGCCGCGGACGGGGGATTACAGGTGCACTTCTCACGCCTGTCTCGTCTTCCGTTTCGGCGCCTTTCAAGTGTTTGTCGAAGAAGCGGGCGGCCATTTCAAACAGTGACTTTGGCGTGTCTTCAGTTGCGCCGCCAAAGCCATGCCCGCCGCCCTTGATGCGGTGGAGCGTCGCCTTAGCCTGTTCCTCGGCAGATGCAGCGAACACGATCGAAAAGGACGTCAGCAAGCCCATTGCGCCAAGCACGATGGTTTTTTGGGCAGTGCATCGTGTCGCCCCCTCGAGGAACTTGATCGACGGTTGTCCGACCATGTCCGAGGTTCAATAGGAACTGCCGACGACTCTCCCACTTCACCGGCTCGGAGATCGTCACCTCCTCGTTAGCCTGGTCACGATCAACTGCAGCTTTCAGCACCCAGAGCTGCTCGTGCCCGACGCTGTGACACAAGCCCTTTTTCGGGGTCAAGATGGGCTGCTGCCGCTCGCACAGGACAAAGGGACACCTTCCCCCGCAGCGACCCCGATGACGGCATGCCCGGCTGAAGTCATCTACGAGCGGAGGATACAGAGGGGCACGGGAGAAAGACGCTGATAGGGCCGGTGACACGGACGGCCGTGCAGGCTGTTTGACACCGTGCCCGGAAGTGACTCGGCGCTTCCTGACTGGCGGGACGGCGCATTTCGTGAAAGGTGGATCCAGCGTGAGAAACAGGATCAGAATCATGGGCATAGTGGCACTGATGGGGACGTGCGCGGTGGCAGTCAGCTCGTTGCGCAACGCGGACGATCCCTATCGTGTGCTGGCCAAAGAGATCATCGCTGCCACCGGCATCAAGGGCGGCCTGGTGGTCCACATCGGCTGCGGCGACGGGAAACTGACGGCGGCCCTGCGTGCGAACGACAGCTATGTGGTTCATGGCCTGGACCCGGATCCGAAGAACATCGCAGCGGCCCGGGAGCACATCCGGTCGCTCAAGCTCTACGGCAAGGTGTCAGTCGAGCAATGGGGAGAGAAACATCTCCCGTACGCGGACAACCTCGTCAACCTCGTTGTATGGGAGAAGGCCGCCAAGGTGTCCATGAACGAGGTGCGGCGCGTCCTGGCGCCCAATGGCGTGGCGTACATCAAGCTAGGCCGCAAGTGGACGAAGACGATAAAGCCCCGTCCCAAGGAAATCGATGAATGGACGCATTACCTGTATGACGCAAGCGGCAATGCCGTGGGCCGTGATTCGGTCGTCGGCCCGCCCCGCCGCCTGCAGTGGGTCGGAAGCCCAAGATGGGCGCGCCATCACGATCACATGGCCAGCATGAGCGCGCTCGTATCGGCCGGCGGACGGATCTTCTATATCTTCGATGAAGGGCCGACGGCCTCTATCCAGTTGCCGGCGAAGTGGTCTCTCATTGCGCGGGACGCATTCAACGGGACGATCCTGTGGAAGCGGCCGATTGCGTGGTGGAATACCCATCGCTGGCCGCTCAAGAGCGGCCCCGCCCAGCTTCCGCGCCGTCTCGTCGCCGTGGGGGACACGGTTTACGTCACGCTCGGACTTGACGCCCCGCTGACCGCGCTTGACGCCCCGACGGGGGAGACCATTCGGACCTATGAAGGGACGAAGAACACCGAGGAAGTGATCGCCTCGGACGGCGTGCTCTTCCTGCTGGTCAACGATTCACCCTCGAAATGGCCCGAGTACAGACAGAACCACACGTACGTATGGGACAACTCGGGTCGCGCGAACCGAGAGTGGGCGTGGGATGAGAAAAGGCGACGCATCATCGCCGTCGATGCAGACACGGGGAACATGCTGTGGCAGAAGGAGCACTCGGTCGCTCCCCTCACGTTGGCGACAGACCGGGAACGCGTATTCTTCCATGATGGGGAGAAGGTCGTCTGCCTGAATCGGAACAGCGGCGAGCAGGTGTGGAGCTCGTCGCCGGTCGAGAGACGCTCTCCTATCCCAGCGTGCTTCGGACCGACGCTGGTCGTGTACCGGGACGTGGTCCTGTTTTCGGGCGGGAACAGGTCTATGACGGCCCTCTCGGCGCAGACCGGCGAGACGTTGTGGACGTCCCCCCACCCTCGTTCCGGACACCAATCTCCCGAGGACCTGCTCGTCGTCGATGGGTTGGTGTGGGCGGGGGCGATCGCAAATGGCAAGGATTCGGGCGTATTCACCGGACGAGACCCGCACACGGGTGAGGTCAAGAGCGAGTTCCCGCCCGACGTCCAAATCTACTGGTTCCATCACAGATGCTATCGGAGCAAGGCGACGGACCGGTACCTTCTGCCATCGAGAACCGGGATCGAGTTCATCGACGTCCGATCCAAGCACTGGACTACGCATCATTGGGTTCGAGGCGGCTGCATATACGGCATCATGCCTTGCAATGGCCTGATCTATGCGCCGCCCCATTCCTGCGCCTGCTACATCGAGTCGAAGCTGAACGGATTCAACGCCCTCGCCCCCGAGTCCACAACCCCGCAGGAAGCCCGGCAAGCGTCGGATGCGGAGAGGCTCGAGCGCGGCCCCGCCTATGGGGAGCCGGTATCGGCGCCCTCCGCATCGCCGGGGCAGGACGACTGGCCCACGTACCGCCACGATCCGGCGCGCAGCGGCTTCACCAAAGCGGCCGTGCCCGCCGACTTGAAACGCTCGTGGCAGGCCGATCTCGGCGGCAAACTCAGTAGTGTGGTGATCGCCGGGGACACGGTTTTCGTGGCGTCGGTGGACACTCACACCGTGTATGCCCTCGATGCAATGTCGGGCAACGGCCTCTGGAGCTTCACGGCCGGAGGGCGGGTGGACTCGCCGCCGACGATCTACGAGGGCCGGGTCCTCTTCGGATCCGCCGACGGCTGGGTCTACTGTCTTCGCGCCTCCGACGGCAGGCTGATCTGGGGTTTCCGCGCGGCGCCGGAGGACCGGCGGTTGATGGCCTTTGAGCAATTGGAATCGGTCTGGCCGGTTCACGGCAGTGTGCTCGTGCAGGGCGACGTCGTGTACTGCGTTGCGGGAAGGTCGATGTTCCTCGACGGAGGCATACGTTTCTTACGGCTTGATCCCAGGACGGGGCGCAAACTCTCCGAGACCGTTCTCGACGACCGCGACCCCGAAACGGGCGACAATCTGCAAGTGCACGTTAAGGGGCTGAATATGCCGGTGGCCCTGCCGGACGTTCTGTCAAGTGACGGCCGGTATGTCTATATGCGATCCCAGCGGTTCGACCTCCGTGGCACTCGCCAGCAAGTCGCCCCAACGGACGTCAGGGAGCAGGAGGGCGAGGGGGCGCATCTGTTCGGCACCATCGGTTTCCTGGACGACTCGTGGTTTCACCGCTCCTACTGGCTGTTCGGTAGAAGCGTCGCCGGAGGCTATGGCGGATGGTTCCGTGCCGGCCGCCTGGTGCCGTCGGGGCGGCTGCTCGTGTGTGATGAGTCCTCCGTGTACGGCTACGGGCGCAAGCCGGAATACCTGTGCAATGCCTCCGTGCTGGACTATCAGCTCTACGCTGCCGACAAGGAGATCAGCGGCGAATCGATTCGCCGCGTGACACAAGCCACCGGCCAAATGAACGCCAAGTCCGACAAGAGAAACGCCTCATCCTCTGACTGGAAGCTTCGGCAGGGCTTCCCGGTGCAAGACCGCACCGCGGCTAACTTCAAGTGGCTGCATGGGGATCCTCCGCTGCACGTGCGGGCCATGGTGCTGGCGGAGAAGACGCTCTTCATCGCCGGTCCACCGGATGTGGTGGATGAGCAGAAGGCGTTCTACCAGCCCGACGACGCCGCAATTCGAGCAGGACTGGCCCAACAGCGCGCGGCCTTTGACGGGCGACAGGGCGCGCTGCTCTGGGCCGTGTCCGCGGCCGACGGCACGAGGTTGGCGGAGTACAAGCTCGATTGCCTGCCCCGTTGGGATGGCATGGCCGCCGCGAACGGACGCTTGTATCTGTCCACTACCGACGGCAAGGTGATCTGCATGGGCGCGAACCAGTTATAGAGAGGAATGGGCGAATGAGTAGGCCGGCGAGGGCACGTTGCGTTCGGGGATTATGGGCCATGGGACTGGCGTTGGTGCTGAGCCCTGCCCTGTGGAGAGCGCAGCCGAGCTCTGGTCCACAGCCCGAACGGGCGCAAAGGATCCTGGAGGCAAGCGGGATCAAAGGCGGCCTGGTGGTGCACCTCGGCTGCGGCGACGGGAAACTGACTACCGCCCTATGCGCGAACGACAGTTACCTGGTGCACGGCCTGGACGTGGACGCGAAGAACGTCGAAAAGGCTCGTGAGCACATCCGGTCGCGTGGGCTCCACGGCAAGGTGTCGGTCCAACGGTGGAGAGAGCGTCGCCTGCCGTACGCCGACAACCTCGTCAACCTGCTCGTGTCAGAGGCCCGCACGAAGGTCCCCATGGACGAGGTGATGCGCGTCTTGGTGCCCGATGGCGTGGCCTACATCAGCAAGGGTCGCAAGTGGACGAAGACGGTGAAGCCACGCCCCAAAGAGATCGACGAATGGACGCACTGGCTCCACGGGCCGAACGGGAACGCCGTCGCGACGGACAGGGTCGTCGGCCCGCCTGGGCACCTTCAGTGGGTGAGCGCACCGGTCTGGTCGCGCCATCACGACACGGTTCCCAGTGTCAGTGCGATGGTTTCCTCCCAGGGCCGTCTCTTCTACATTTCCGACGAGGCGCCGCCGGGCATCGACGGAAGCCTGCCGGACAAGTGGTTCCTGGTGGCTCGGGATGCCTTCAACGGCGTGCTGCTGTGGAAGCGTCCGATGCCGGAGTGGGGCTGGAACCAGTGGAGTGCGACCTGGCATGGCCGCTTCAATCAGCCCACTCAGTTGACGAAGCGGCTGGTAGCGGTTGGCGACACCGTCTACGTCACTCTCGGATTCCACGCGCCGCTGACCGCGCTGGACGCAGCTACGGGGGAGGTCCTCAGGACCTACGAGGGCACCGACCGCACCGACGAGCTCCTGTGCCACGAAGGGCTGCTCATTCTCGCCACCAACCACGAAGCTCGGGCGCCCGACCGCGAGAACCGAACCCCGATCAGCAAGAGCGTGTGCGTGGTGGAGGCTGACACTGGCAAGACGCTCTGGCGGAAGGGCGACTACCGGGGCCTTCACTCCAAAGCCGATTCGGTGGAGCCGTTCGGGCGCCTGGAGATGGTCGTCGGTGACGGGCGGATCTTCCTCGCCGACCAGGAGGCGCTCATCGGCCTGGATCTGAAGTCGGGCGATGAGCACTGGCGCGTGCCTCGGCCCGCGGCGCCTGAATACGTTGCCCTTTTCGGCATGCGCATGAACGACCTGTGCGTGCTCGTCTACCACGATGGCGTCTTGCTGTTCGCCCAGCCGGAGATGGCGGTCCGGGACCCCTGGCACTCCATACCGGGGACCTTGTACGCCCTGTCTGCGAAGACGGGAAAGCCGCTGTGGAAGCATCGCTACGGCGGCTGGGCGCACTTCTATCAGCCCGACGTATTCGTGATCGGCGGACTGGTGTGGATTCACGAGCATGTGGATGCGCAGGAGGGACAAGGCAAGGAGCTCAAGAAGCACCAGCTCATCCCAAGTCAGGATGAGCTGGACTATGCAGTCCTCGGCCTCGACCCGACGACCGGCGAAGTCAAGCGGCGGTTCGCCACACGAGAGACGTTCAACGTTGGACATCACCATCGGTGCTACCGCAACAAGGCGACGCAGCGTTTCCTGTTGACGTCGCGCCGGGGAGTGGAATTCCTCGACCTCGAAACAGGGGAGAACCAGTTGCACCATTGGGCGCGTGGGGGGTGCCTGTTCGGCATCGTGCCGTGCAACGGACTGCTGTACCTCACGCCGCATCCGTGCGAGTGCTATATCGCCACGAAACTCAATGGATTCTTCGCTCTGGCTCCGCGGATGCCCGGCGGCTCGGCGGCGCAGCGCGAACCTCGCAGCGGGCGTCCGGAGCGAGGACCCGCCTACGGAGCCAGCCTCGATAGAGCCGCCGCATCGGGCCCTGACGATTGGCCCACGTACCGGCACGATCCGCGACGCAGCGGTTCGACGACCTCGGCCCTCCCCGCCGACTTGCGCGTTCTCTGGCAAGCGAGGATTGGCGGCAGGCTGAGCCCCGTGGCCACTGCCGACGGGAAGCTTTTCGTGGCGTCCATCGACGAGCACCGCGTGGTCGCCCTCGATGCGTCGCGAGGCAGGCCGGTCTGGAGCTTCACCGCTGGCGGCAGAGTGGACACTCCTCCGACGATCCATCGCGGCCTGGCGCTGCTCGGATCAGCGGACGGTTGGGTGTATTGCCTGCGGGCATCGGACGGGCAGCTTGTCTGGCGGAGACAGGCAGCGCCAACCCAGCGACTGGTGGGAGCGTTCGGCCAACTCGAATCAGCCTGGCCGGTCCACGGAAGCATCCTCGTCAAGGACGACGTGGCCTACTTGGCGGCCGGGAGGTCGTCCTACCTGGACGGAGGGATCTACGTTTACGCTCTCGACCCGAGAACCGGTGAGATCCTGGGCCGGCAAGTGATCTACAGTCCGGATCCCAACACGGGCAAGATGCCGCCCGGTGACCGCAGGACGATACCCGGCGCGCTGGCCGATATCCTGGTCACCGATGGCTCGTCGGTTTACATGCGGCAGATGAAGGTGCTGGACGGCAACGAGAAGGCCAAGCCACACGTTTTCTCGACGGCCGGTTTCCTCGACGACACATGGTTCAACCGGACCCGATGGGCCGTTGGCGCCGTGGCGCACGCGCAGCTTCTCGTGTTCGACAGCACCTCTGCCTACGGCGTCAAAGCCTATCCCGGCATCAGACGACAGAACGTCTTCCATCCGGGCGGCGAAGGGTACGTGCTGTTCGCGGGCGACTTGAAGGAGACGCCGCCACGGAAGCCACCGAGTGGTCAGAAGCCGGTGGCGACTCGACAGGCCTTCAAGCCTCGGTGGCAGGTGCGGGCGCCGGTTCGGATCACTGCGATGGCGCTGGCGGATCGCACGCTCTTCGTCGCCGGAGCGCCGGATGTTGTCGATCCCACTGACCCATTGGGAGCCTTTGAGGGACGAAAAGGCGGGCTGCTCTGGACCGTGTCGGCGGCGGACGGAAAGAAGCTGGCGGAGTGCGAGCTCGAATCCCCGCCGGTTTTCGACGGCATGGCTGCCGCCAACGGACGGCTGTACATCTCAACCCGAGACGGCGCACTGCTGTGCCTGGGCAAGAACGAGTGACCAGAAAGGAGATCCGATGGTGACCGCAAGAGCCATAACGCGTTGGGTTCCCGCGATGGTTGTTCTGGGGCTGGTGTTGGTGGTCGCCTACCGTGTCGGCAACGCGCAACGCGGCGCCGCCGCGGAGACTGAGCAAGCGCGGCAAATCCTGGAGGCCAGCGGTGTCAAAGGCGGCCTCATCGTGCACGTCGGCTGTGGCGACGGGCGCTTGACGGCCGCGTTGTGCGCCAACGACAGTTACGTGGTCCATGGTCTGGACCGAAATCTGGAGAACATCGAGCGCGCCCGGGAGCACATCCGGTCGCTCAACCTATGCGGCAAGGTGTCGGTTGAGCGGCGGAAAGGGAAGCGCCTACCATACGTCGATAACCTGGTCAACCTGCTCGTGTCAGACGGTCGCGCGAGGGTCGCCATGCGCGAGGTCATGCGCGTGCTGTGCCCCAATGGCGTGGCGTACATAAGGAAGGGGCGCAAGTGGACGAAGGCGGTGAAGCCGCGCCCCGAGGAGATCGACGCATGGACGCACTACCTGCATGATGCGAGCAACAATGCTGTCGCCCATGATTCGGTGGTCGGGCCGCCCCGGCGCATGCAATGGGTGGGCAGCCCACGATGGGCGCGGCATCACGATCGGATGGCCAGCATGACCGCGCTGGTCTCGACGGGTAGTCGGATCTTCTACATCTTCGATGAAGGGCCGACGGCTTCCGTCCAGTTGCCGCCGAAGTGGACTCTCATCGCCCGAGACGCATTCAACGGTACCATCCTGTGGAAGAGGCCGATCCCGCGTTGGCACCCCCATCTGTATCCGTTCAAAAGCGGACCGGCCTATCTCCCGCGTCGCCTGGTCGCCGTCGGGGAGACGGTCTATGTCACGCTCGGGCTCGAGGCCCCGTTGACGGCACTTGACGCCGCAACGGGTGAGACCATCCGGACCTATGAGGGCACGCGGGCCACGGAGGAAGTGATCGCTTCCGACGGCGTGCTCTTCGCGCTGGTCAACGAAACGCCGACGGACTGGAACGAGTTCAAGCCGCTCGTCAACAACATCGGCGAGGAGAAGGCCCGGGTGGCGCGTGACTGGCCGTGGGATGAAGAGAACAGGCGGATCGTGGCCATCCAGGCGGACACGGGCAAGGGCCTGTGGCAGAAGGAGTACCCGGTGGTACCTCTGACGCTGGCGGCCGACGGCGAACGCGTGGCCTTTCACGATGGCGAGGCGATCGTCTGCCTGGATCGCAGGAGCGGCGAGACACTGTGGCGCTCCGAGCCCGTCTCAAGACGCCCGTCGATCCCGACCGCCTTCGGGCCGACGCTCGTCCTGTACGAGGATGTTGTCCTCTTCTCCGGCGGTGACCGGCGGCAGGCGGGGCTGTCTGCCCAAACGGGCGAGACGCTGTGGACGGCGGAACACCCTCGTTCGGGACACAACTCGCCGGAGGATCTTCTCGTCGTTGATGGTCTGGTGTGGTCGGGGGCAACCGCCAGCGGCAGGGAGTCGGGCGTTTTCGCGGGCCGGGACGTGCACACGGGCGAGGTCAAGAACGAGTTCGCGCCCAATGTCGAGACGTACTGGTTTCATCACCGCTGCTATCGGGCGAAGGCGACCGATAAGTACATCCTGCCGTCGAGAACGGGCATTGAATTCGTCGATGTCCGGGCGAACAGTTGGGAGATTCACCATTGGGTTCGAGGCGGGTGCATCTACGGCATCATGCCCTGCAACGGGCTGATCTATGCGCCAATGCACGACTGCGCCTGCTACCCGGAGGCAAAGCTCTACGGTTTCAACGCCCTCGCTCCGGAGTCCGGAGCGAGGCCATATCCGCGAGGCGCGCCGGACGCTGCGCGGCTCGAGCGCGGCCCCGCGTACGGGAAACCGGCATCGGGATCCTCGGCCTCCACGGGACAAGATGAATGGCCCACGTATCGCCACGATGCAACGCGCGGCGGCTTCACCAAAGCGTCAGTTCCCGCCAACTTGAAACGCGCGTGGCAGACCGATCTTGGCGGCAAGATCAGCAGTGTTGTGATTGCCGGCGGCAAGCTTTTCGTGGCGTCCGTGGACACGCACACCGTGCATGCCCTCGATGCGAGTTCGGGGAAGGCGCTCTGGAGCTACACCGCCGGAGGTCGGGTTGACTCGCCGCCGACGATCTATCAGGGCCGCGTCCTATTCGGTTCGGCGGACGGTTGGGTCTATGGCCTTCGCGCCTCCGACGGGGCGCTCATCTGGCGCTTCCGCGCCGCGCCGCGAGACCGCAAAGTGATGGCGTTCGAGCAGCTCGAATCCGTCTGGCCGGTCCACGGCAGCGTGCTCGTTCAAGATGGCGTGCTCTACTGCGTCGCCGGCAGGTCCATGTTCCTGGATGGAGGCCTGCACCTCCTGCAACTTGACCCGGAGACAGGACGCAAGCTCTCGGAGACCGTTCTCGACGACCGGGACCCGGAAACCGGTGCGAACCTGCAAGCGCGCACCCAGATCCTGAACCTGCCCGTTGCGCTTCCCGACGTTCTGTCAGGCGATGGGCGGCACGTGTATATGAAGTCCCAGGTGTTCGATCTGCAGGGCGTGCGCCAGCAGCTCGGCCCGCATTCCGGCAACCCCGCCGAGCAGGGCTCGGTCCAGGCGAGCGAGACGGCGCATCTGTTCGCTCCTATGGGCTTCGTGGACGGCTCGTGGTTCCACCGGGCCTATTGGGTGTACGGCCGGAGCTTCGCGGGCGGGCACGCCGGCTACCATCAGGCCGGCCGCTTTGCCCCCGCCGGGCGCATCCTCGCGGTGGGCGACTCCTCCGTGTACGGTTATGGGCGCCTGCCGGAGTACTACAGATGGACAACCCCGCTGGAGTATCACCTGTTCGCCACCAGCAGGGACATCCCGCGCGCCGAGGCACGGGCGGCGAGCGGCGGACGGTCAGAGGTACAGATCGCAAACTCGCCGAGCCTTGACCCAACTGGCAAACCCCTGTCCGTCGAAGCGTGGGTGAAGGCAGACGGTCGAGATGGAGTGGTCCTTGCGAGGGGTGGGCCCTCACACGGCTATGCGCTCATCGTGAGGGGCGGGAAGCCCCGGTTCGTGATCCGCTCCGATGAGAAGGTAAGCTCGGTGCCCGCCCGGGAAGACGTGGTGGGCAAATGGGCCCACCTCGCCGGCGTGTTGACCGCCGACAGGCAGCTCCGGATCTATGTGAACGGCAAGCTCTCCGGCTCCACTGACGCCTCAGCACTCATTGCGTCCAACCCGAAACAGGCCATGGAGATCGGCGCCGATCAGGGCGGCGCCGTGGGCGAGTATAAGAGCCCATTCGGTCTCATCGGGGTCATTGATGAGGTGAGGGTCTACTTCCGCGCATTGAGTGCAGATGAGATACAGAGGCACTACGAGCGTCCCGGTCCGCCGCCTGCCGACGAGCACGGGCTGGTCCTATGCCTCTCTTTCGATAAGGGCGATGCGACGGACGACTCGGGAAACAAGAACGACGGCACGGTCGCAGGTGCTGAGCCCACACACGGCAGGCTCGGGAGGGCCATGAGATTCACCGGCAGCAGGACGCGCGGGGTGCAGTTCGCGGTCACGCATGATTGGTCGCAACAGCTTCCGCTTATGGTTCGGGCGATGGTTCTGGCGGACAAGACGCTGTTCATCGCCGGCCCACCGGATGTCGTCGATGAGGAGGAATCGTTCAGCAGCTTCGACGACCCAGCGATCCAGGCAAAGCTGAAAGAACAGAGTGCGGCTCTTGAAGGCACGCGGGGTGCGCTGCTATGGGCCGTTTCGACGTCGGACGGGGAGAAGCTGGCCGAATACCAGCTTGAATCCCTACCTGAGTGGGACGGCATGGCCGCCGCGAACGGACGCCTGTATCTTTCCACCGCAGACGGCAAGGTGCTTTGCTTCGCCGGCACATAGTCGCGGTTGCGTTCACGGAGGCCAGCGGGAGCCGCAACGACTGGACCAACGGACATTCGCGTATCGAGCTATCTTTTCCGTGGCATCGCCTCCACCCTCCGGCATAGAGGCGAGCGCCAAACGGGGCCGCCCAGCTCAAGCTTGCCGTCGAGTATCGCTTCAACAGCTTCCGCCAGCGCCGCCGGAACCGGCTCGACAGGAACTCCTCCGAGACGGACGACCGCGCCGTACCCCATCGGATGGACCATGATGTAAGCGCCATCATCGTTTTCGCAAAGCGGCAGGGCGCCGTTGATATCGCCCGGCACATGGGATACCACCGCAGACTGTCTCTCGAGCGCTCGTATCGTTTCGGGCGAGAACACCGCACGTCCCCTCTCTGTGACCCGCAGCGGCAGCGGCTCGGGCGGATTGTCCGGCCGTCGCGAGAGCCAACATCGCTCCCCCAGCAGGTTCTCGATGCCGGCTTTCCCAATGCGGTATCGCTGCCACGGCGGCGCCGCAGGTTGCCGTCGGCCTTCAGTTGGTGCAGCTCGTTGAAGGTGGCCTCCTGCTCGCTGGGACCGATGTGGTTGATGACCTTTTTCCGGTTGCCCACCCGATCATACTCGTAACTGTTGTCCACGAGGACGTCCTGGCCGCGGGTGCGCGTCTCGCGCGTCAGCCGCCCCAGCAGGTCGTACTCGTACTGCACCAGGTCCGTGATCAGCTCGCCATTGGGCCCCGGCTCCCGCACGGCCTCGGAGATCTGCGTCCGCAGCCCGAGCGCATTCACGTCGCAATCAAACTGCGCCACGAGCTGCTGCGTGGCCGTGTCCGTCCACGTCACCGTGTCCAGCCGATACGCCGCGTCGTAGGTGTAGCCGGCCTCGATGCCGTTGCTGTACGCGATCCCCGTCAGGTTCCCGGCGTCGTCGTAGGCGTACGCGGCGGCCGGCGTGGCCGCAGAGGTGGGGCACGCGCAGCTCATGGCTCGGACGGCGTAGGGCGGCAATACGGCGCTAAGGGGATGTGCACCGAGGAGGAAGGCGAGCAAGGAAGCCACAATCCGTCTGGTCGTCATGTGCTGGTTTAGCAGCCGGGAGCCCGCCGGGCAACTGGCTGGTCGGCGCGCACCAACGGATGCCAGCTTGCGCGATGGGCTACCAACGCTCTCCGGCGCCCCGCGCAGGCCCCACACCCGAGGCCCGCTGAATGCGCACACGCCTCCAGGACATCTCCCACCAAGTGCTCAACGCCCAGGAATCGGCGCGTGAAGAATTATGTATGCTGTCCCCGGAATTCAGACTGCGATGAAAAAAGCTCGTCGAGTGCGCACCGCCATCCACGCTACCGGGGTGGCACGATGACTGCTGCGGGGGGGGATCTCCGTTTTCCCCTTGACAACTGCCTATCATGAATCTCCCCGAATTGTGTCCCCGGATTCGGAACTACAGGCTCGTTGGGTAGTGCCACCACCACTCTCTCGGGAAGCAAAGCCTCTCCTGCTCCCGTTCCCAGTCGGTCAGAGCGTCCTGCTCGTAGAATGCGAAGTGGTGGCGCAGGCGTGGCATCGTCGATCGCAGCTTGGCGTCTAGTCGTTCGAGCTGCGCCCTAGACTCCTCCAACCACGCGGTCCTGGGGGCCAAGTCAGCGATGGCCTGGGCGGTCCCACGCGCCTCCGCTATTCTGTCCAGCATATGCCTGTGCTTGACTATCCAGGCATCCGGCGCGCATGGGGCCGCGTTCACCTGAGCTGGGTGCCCCCTCTCCACCGCCTGGCCCAGCCGCTCAGAGATCTCGGCCCGATACTGGGCGATCGAGGACCGCAGAGCCCGCTGAAGGTGGCCCGGGTCCTCCTGGGCCGAGCGGTGGAACTCGACCCACGGCAGGAGGTCCTCCTTGGCTACCGAAGGCAGAGCAGCGTACCGGCCCACCAGATGCCCGAGCCTGGCCCCGTGGTAGACGATCTGGCCTATCCACCGGGGCAGCTCCGGCCGGTCCCAGTCGCGGTTCCGCCGCCCCTGGCCGTAGCCGTAGCGCACCACCGTGCGAATCATCGCCAGGAGGATCTCGGTGCGGCGATGGCGGCCAACGGGCTTTGCGTCCAGCGAGACCGCGCCTGGTTGCGCGGAGAGAGGGCGTGTCCTCGCCTGGTTTGGGTCCCCGGCCCCCGGCGGGCGGGGTCGGGTGGGGTAAAGCCACCAGGAGTCAGGCGGAGCCCCAAGCCTCTCTTGCTGCCGCTGCCAATCGCCCAATACGTCTCCCTCGTGAAAGCTGAAGTACTGCCGCAGCCGCGGCAGCTGTGATTCCAGCACCCGGTCGACCCGTTCCACCTCGCCCTCCCCCTCGACACTCTGTCTGGGCCGCAGGAAGTGCAAGAGGGCCTGCACGCTGCTCCGGGCCCTGCCTACGTGGTCCAGCGTGTCGAGGTCCTCCTCCAGCCACATGTCGCGTGTGAAGTGCGCGCCCTCAACCTCGGGCGGGTGACCTCGCGCCAGCTCCTCACGCAGTACGTCGCACACCATGGCCCTGTAGTGGAAGATGGCGTCGGCGAGCGCCTCGCCAAAGGGACCGCGCCCACCCCCACGCCCCCTCGAACGCGCCCACCGCTTCTGAAGCTCCTCGCACGCCGACGCATGGTACTCTCGCCACGCTCGCACGTCCTGCTCGTGCGTGCCGGGGAGCGCCGCATAGCGCCTGACCATGTGGCCCAGTCGAGAGATGCAGGAGACGTCGGTGGCGACCGTGAGCGGCTCGAGTCGCCCCATCACGCCCGCGCCGTACAGACGTAGGATCTGGATCATCCTCAGTAGCAATTCATGCGGCCCCGGGGGCACGCCGTTCGTCTCCCTATGGTTCGGGTTCGGTGAAGAATGTGGGAATGCTCTTCCACACCGTGCGCCCCTTCTCCCAATTCTCGCCGGCAGCCACCCGGAACCTTATCTCCACGTACTGCGCCTGGTCCCACACTTTAACGCCTTTGGCATACATGTCGGGTGCATACTTCTTGATGGCCTTATCCACTTCTTGGGGCTTCAGGCGGAGGGTGACTGTTGTGCCCTTCTGCTGGACGTAGTAGTACGCCTGGTTCATTCGCGTACCCAACCTGGTGTTGATCTCCCGCATGACAGCGTTGGCCGCCGCGGCGTAGGGGACAAACCTATACCCCCATCCGGAGCCCCCCCACTTACCTGGGTCAGGATCAATGCCGAGCCCCTTGGCGTGCTTCTCCACATGTTTCTGCTTGTTGTCTAGCACTAGAGGCGGCACCTCGCCCCATAGGTCTATCTCGATCGCGGAGTACGCATACGACTGCCTCGTGAGCAAGTCGGCCAGGGCCTCTCCGAGCGTGTTCGTGGCGTCCTGCTGTGCCTGGAGGATGGCGACAGCCGTCACGGCGATGAGCATAGTACCGATCGCCATTGATATATTGACCTGGGTGGCCGTCATGTGCCCGCTGGGATCCCATAGATTCGCCGGATCGGCGTGGCAGTACAGGTACCGATGCAAACTCAGCGGATCCTGGGGTGAGCCGAGGAAGGTATCGAGCTGGGTGAAGCGGCCCCGCAGGGGGTCGTAGAAGCGGGCGCGGAGGTAGTAGAAGCCCGTGAATGCGTCGAGGCGCTCGCCGGTGAAGAGGTACGCGTTTTCTGTCCCGTTGGGCGGCTGGGGATCCTGCTCTATGATGTTGCCGTAGGCGTCATACGCGTACGTATCAGTGACAGCGGCCTGGTCATCCGTCAGCGCCCGCGTCGAGCCTAACGGGTCGTAGATGTAGTAGTACTCGCCGCTGCGGCTCATCTTCACCAGATCGAGGCCGTATACCATCCGCGCCAGGACGCTGCTCTGGCCATCCAGCTCTACCACTGCCTGATGGTATCCCGTCACGCTGTGGTGGTCGTTGACGAACCGCTTGACGGCGCCCGTGTCGGTCTCGGTCCGGGTCAAGCCGCCTTCGGCATCGTACTCGTACGTCTGCCACTGCTCGTTCCCCTCGCCCGGGTTGTGCGTGACCTTGCTGAGCCGGTTCAGGAAGTCGTACTCGTAGCGGGTCAGGACCGTGTCGCCCTGCTTCTTCTCGTACAGATTCCCATTGTCGTCGTAGTCGAAGCTCAAGTTCCCGTCGGTGACAAGCTGGTGCAGCTCGTTGAAGGTGGCATCCTGCTCGCTGGGACCGATGTGGTTGATGACCTTTTTCCGGTTGCCGAAGAGATCATACTGGTAGCTCTTGTCCACGAGGACGTCCTGGCCCCGAGTGCGCGTCTCGCGAGTGAGCCGCCCCAGCAGGTCGTACTCGTACTGCACCAGGTCGGTGTCCACCCCCCCGCCCGGCTGCTGCACCGCCTCGGTGATGGCCGTGCGCAGCCCCAGCGCATTCACCGTGCAATCAAACTGTGCCACGAGCTCCTGCGTGGCCGTGTCCGTCCACGTCACCGTGTCCAGTCGATACGCCGCATCGTAGGTGTAGCTCGCCTCGATGCCGTTGTTGTACGCGATCCCCGTCAGGTTCCCGGCGCCGTCGTAGGCGTACGCGGCCTCCGCCGTGGCGGCAGAGGTGGGGGAGGCCCAGCTCATGGCTCGGACGGCGGAGGGCGGCAATACGGCGCTAAGGGGATGTGCGCCCAGGAGGAAGGCGAGCAAGGAAGCCACAATCCGTCTGGTCGTCATGTGCTGGTTTACAAGCCGGGAGCCCGCCGGGCAACTGGCTGGTCGGCGCGCACCAACGGATGCGAGCTTCGGGGATGGGCTACCGACGCTCTCCGCGGGTCCGCGCAGGCCCCACACCCGAAGCGCGCTGAATGCGCACACGGCTCCAGGGCATCTCCCACCAAGTGCTCAACGCCCAGGAATCGGCGCGTGAAGAACGTATGCTCTCCCGGCAATTCGCGGCGAGAAGGGCTGCGGGACGGGCTGGCGGACGTCGCAGGACCAACGCGCTCAAGAATTACCTATCCTGTCCCCGGCAATGCGGGCTCGCCGCGAGAGTGGCTCCAGGCATTCAGCTCACGCGCACCCGGATTGCAGCGAGAACCCTCTCGGAAGGGGTGTATGCCGAGACGTACACTACGTGGTCTATCCACTCATCTATCGACGGTTCGCGCACTTGCTCGGGAAGTACCAGCTTAGCCAACTGGCGCCCGGCGCGGGGCTCCAGAGCCTCTATGCACAGCCCCTCCTCCGTTGAGGTGGCCAGGAGAAGATAGCGTGGCCCGATGTAGAGCGAGGCGAGTACCCCCGTCGGCTCGTCCCCGACGGCAAAGAGGTACCGGATGCGCCGCCTGTACGCCTGGAGATCCCAGTGCTGCCTGGGCCGGGGCGCATCTGCCAGCCTCACACGGAACTCGCCGGAGTCGCGGCGCACTAGGTACGGCAGGCCCTCTTCGACGATCATGGCGTACGGCGATGTGTCGGCCCTGAAGTTGCGCAGCATCAGTGGCCTAAAGCAGACGCCTTCGGCGGGAGGCCTAGTGAACTCGCCCGTGATCGCGTCCAAGACACGCTCCTCCCCGAAATCGCGAGCGGAGTGCCACTGGATCAGATCCCTCTGTGGATCGATCCAGAATCCGTACTCGTCCCCCACCGTCCCCTCCGGAGCCGCCCAGACAACTGCACCTGTCTCCTGCCGGAACGCCCGCAGGCGGCTCAGCAGGGACGTTCCGAAGCCGTAACCTAAGGACAGGGCGACGAGGATCCGCTGGGCATCCGCGTACACGAGTCGCCATTCCGGCAGCGGCGGGATTACCCGCCTCCCAAAAGGCGAGTAGTCCCTCAGCCGCAGCGGCAGCTGCTGGCTCCACGTCAACTCACCTGACGCGATGCCGTGGCGGAAGAGGCAGCGGCCAGACACGTACGCGAAGTAAGCGTCCTCGAACCACAATCGCCTTGACCGCGGAAGCTCCTTCTGCCACAGCAAACGGACGACGGCTTGGGGGCCTGCTCGCGACACCTTTGCACCTCTGGAATTCCAGGGACACCATACTAAATTATTGACCCTCGGCGGCTCTGGTGCTATGGTGAGAGCATGGTGCGACTGGCTCGAGTCGTAGCACCGGGAGTGCCTCATCACATCACGCAGCGGGGTCTAATGGGCTCAACCCTCACAGAATAGACATTCACCACGTGCGGTCGGCGTGATAGGTTGTTGCTTCGGCGGCAGACGGACTCTCGTGGTCCCCCCCAACACCGGAACTGGACAGGTTATGAAGCCAGTTCTGCAGCGGCGGCCCAAGCCTCCGCTATGCAACCTCACGCCCCCTCATCGAAGTAGCTGTACCCAGGCATCACGTGCTCGCGCGCCACCTCGTCGTTCAGCTCGATCCCCAGCCCTGGCCCGTCGGGCACCACGAACGCGTTGTCCTGAATGAGCGGCTCATCCGACAGCACCAGGTCCCAGCGCCAGTCTACCTGAGTGGCATGATATGGCAGCTCCATGATGAAGAGGTTGCGCACCGCCGCGCACACGTGCGCCGCTGCCGTCATCCCGATCGGCGACACGATGTTATGCGCCGCAAAGGGCATGTTGTACAGGTCGGCCATATCGGCGATCTTCTTCGCCTCCAGCATTCCGCCAGTGCCGGAGACGTCCACGTGGAGCATGTCGCAGGCCTGCATCTGGATCAGCTCCCGGAAGCCGTCTCGCCGATACAGAAACTCGCCCGTGCAGATGGGAGTTGACGTGGACGCCGTCACCTTCGCCATCGCCTCCACGTTGTCGTTGGGCACCGGGTCTTCCAGGAACATCAGGTCGAACGGCTCCAGCCGCTCCGCGAGCTTCACGGCCGAGTGCACGCTGTAGAGGCCGTGGCAGTCGATGCAGACATCGATGCTATCGCCCACGGCATCCCGCACGGCCGCAACGAGCGCCGTCATCTTCTCAAGCTCGGCGGTGCTCAACTCCCGGTTCACCGGATCGAGCTCCAGCTCCTTGGCCGAGTTGTCGATGTCAAACTTGATAGCGTCATAGCCGTCGGCCACGCCCTCGCGTGCCCGCTCGGCCCAGGCCTCCGGCGTGTTCTCCCGCCCTCGCCCTACGTCGGCGTAGAGTCGGAGGCGGTCCCGGTACTTCCCGCCCAGCAGCCGACACGCGGGGACGTCCAGCGCCTTGCCCAACAGATCCCAGAGCGCGGTCTCTATGCCGCCGATGGCTGCGAGCGCGAGACCGCAGCGACTCTGGGAGGAACGGGTCATCCGCGTGTAGAGCGGCTCGATGTCCCTCGGGTCGCTCCCCACGAGCATCGACCTGAATTCCTTCAGCACTACATCCACGACGCCCTGGCCTGGATGGGCTTCCCCCAATCCGGTGAGGCCCTCGTCCGTCTCGATGCGCACGTAGTTCCACTGCTTGAACCCTTTGAGCGTCGTGGCTTTGACATCAGTGATCCTCATGTCGGATGCTCCTCCGGCGTCGTGGGAGTGGCGAACCGGTGCTCGAATGCACGCGCCTCCTCCTACATCCCATGGACCGTTCGGGTGATGAAGTGGTCCTGGGTGCGTGTCGACAGAGTGACGAAGTAGGCGCTCCAGCCAGTGACGCGGATCTGGAGGGAGGCGTAACGCTCCGGGTGCAGTTGTGCGTCGCGGAGCGCCTTCACGATCCCGCCATGGTTGAGCTTGTCGGCAAACCAGTGGAGGGGATCGACGTGGATCTGCCCGCGCGTCACCACGATGCGAAACGCGTTGGCCTTCCGGAGCACCCGAGGCTGGTCGCCATGCGCCCGCAGGTAGTCTTCGACTTCCCGCCGGAGCTCGTCAACCTCAAGCCCCGTCTCCGGATCAAACGGCACGTCCTGAAACTGGTTGAACAGTCGCTGCCTGACATCGTCGAACGTGCCCCACACTCGTTGGGACTCGGCGATGGCGAGTGTTTCAGACATTCTGCGACCTCCGTTGCTCGGCTATTCGCCTCGGAGTTTACCCCAAGAACACGTGCTTGTCATGCTGAGTGGAGCGAAGCATCTCGCATCGGTCCGCCCGGACATTCTTCACTCGTGACCATCGTCGTCTCGCTGGAGTCGCACGACCACGTAAGGCGTTTCCCTCTCGAGGTCCGGATAGATCCGGCCGTTGCCGGCGTTGTCCATGACTTCAATGAAGTACATGAAGTCCCACTCGGACACGACGTGCTCGGCGGGGACGACGGCCTGATACTCGTGCTGCTTCCCCGTGGGCGCCATCGCCAGTGTGCGGTAGTCCTCGAACTGAGTGACGTTGCGATACCGGAGACGCACCCAGTTGACCCCGGAAGGGTCGCGCACTTCGGCGGTGACGGTCAAAGGCCTTTGGGCGCGAGCGCTGGTTATGGGCTGGTGTGTCAGCCTTGGCGGGGCGCTGTCGTTGGTGACCGTCACCGCAATGGAGTTGCTCTTTCCCTCTCCCGCGATCACCTTCGGATAGCTCGCCCGCCGGCCGCGGTCGTCCGCTGCCTCAATGAAGTAGCTCAGTCCCTCGCCTACGTCCGCGGAGGCGATGGTGGCCCGATACAGGAGCGGGGTGCTCTGTTCCATACCCGCGTAGCTGACATCGCCCCGTGCGCCGCGGTAGGCGACTCTGACCGTGGCCGGCGGCTGGGGGCCGCTCACGGTGGCTCGTATGACGAGGTCCTCGCCGGGCGCGAGCCTGCGAACGGGCACGTGAGCGATGGCCAGCTTCTCGTCGGCCTGCTCCGGCCGGAAGCTTCCCTTTTCCTCCAGCAGCTCGTTGAGGCCCTCTTTCAGCTCGACCAACTCATCCCGCCAGTGTCCACTGATCCTCCCGCGTCCCATCATCAGGTTGTCATGATACACGTCCCCGGCCGCCTCGACGATCTTCTCCCACGCGGCGATGGCCTGGCCTTCGTGGTCGATCGCGTCGTCGAGGGCGTTGAGATCTTGCGAGCGCTTGAACAGGGCGTAGCTGAGCCCGGCTTGCGCGCGCCGGGAGTGGTACAGGGCCAGGTTGGCGAGGATGCGCAGGTCAACTATGGTGGAGACGAATTCCTTGGTCTTCTTGCCCCCGATCCGCTTCTCGGCCTGACTCACCAGCTCGAGGACGTCCCCGGCCGCCTGCGCGAACCACTCACTGCTCTGCTCCGGGTGGATCTTGGCTGACTGCCTGCCCTCGATGCGGTTCTGCGCCGCGTCATCGATTCTGAGGAACTGCTCCGTGTCGCTGGGGAGGGCTTCGGCGTAATCCGGCAAGTCTGCCATGCGGTGTTTCCCCGCCCACCCCCTGAGAGTGGGGAAGAGGTTGTATGGATAAGTGTAGGCGACGATGCGCGGGAGGATCTGGCTGGCGCGATGGAGTGCCTGCTGTACCAGCGGGCCGGCTCTTTTGCCGAAGCGCCGCTCGAATTCCGTCTCCCAGATATCGGATGGTGTGTCCGGGTTGTAGCCGAGCCTTCCGAACGATTGGAAGAAGTGCCAGTAGCGCTCGAACTCATAATCGTAGTACTGATACGCAGGCCGGAGCAGCTCGAACGGCTCCTCCTCGGGATGCATCGCCATTTTCGTGGCCAGCGGCTCGTTGACCTCAAAGCCCTCACCGTCGTACAGATGGGTGCTCTCGGCAAAACGCCGGACATACTCAGGATCGCCCCACAGCAGCACGCGCGTGGTGCCCCCGTTCCACAGCTTCCAGTGCATCTTGTATTTCTGCGGATAGCGGAGCAGGTCCGCATAGCCGTGGCGGCGATCGTCTTGATTGTTCGGGTGGATGTGCGTCGGATGGAAGGGAAGGCCCATCTGCTCCATCCAGTACTTGGTGGTGATTCTGATGTCGATCCCCATCTCCAGGGCCCTGTCGATGACTGCATCCGGGAGCCCCTTCGCGCGCGCGTCCACACGGATGTCACGGCCGGACTCATTGATCACCTCGAAGACGTTCGTCCAGAACGGGAGGAACTCGTCCCGTTTCAGCCCCGATTCGCCGTGCATGCGGAACTGGATGGCGTCGAGGTCGGGGACGAGTCTGAGAAACTTGGCCAGAGCGGCCTTCGTGTAAGGGACCAGATTCTCTCTCGTCACGCCTACGGGTAGGCCCTTAAGGGACTGCTTGTCGCCGCGCGGGATGTGATCCCAGATGCCAAGTGTGAAGTCCAGCCCTCGCTCGTGCGTCATCTGAATGAGTCTGTTCAGCGCATCGAGGTTGCGCTGCTGATCCTCCTTGGTCAGCCCGGCCACTTTCACGTCAGGGAATCCCTCGACGTCGAAAAGGAAAGGGTAGGGCGGCGCCAGATAGGCGGCGGGGCTGTAGCCGAACAGGAGAGCGAATGTGTTGAACCGATTCTCGGCCAGCATGTCGAGGTATCTGGCCCGATAATCCTCGTCGTAGAAGCGGCTCTCAAAGTAGGACCGATGCATGGTGTATATCGAAAGCGCCCGTTCGGCGACGGCCGGGCTCTCACGGGCGTCCCGGACCTCGCTGAGCGGATCATCAGCACTTGCGGTCCAGCCGATGCGGTCGGCCACATCGAGCTCGGCGTACATGAGCCCGCGGTCGTCGGCGCCGGTCACCAGGAGCGCCGGTTTGCCGTTCCACTCGGTGTGGTGGATGACGAGGGACTCCGGGAGCGTTGGGGCCTCTATTCCTGACGCTTGAAGCAGGCGTGTGGCTGCGCCGGGCCCCGCGGCAAGCCCTACTACGAGCAGGCTTCTCCCGCGGACCGCGTCCAGCGCTGCGGCGCGTTCGGAGACGATCCCCTTGGACTGCAGCGCCGCCGCGATCTTTCCCAGGCCATGTGTGGCCCCCGGCCCGAGTTCGCTGTCCGCGACGATCGAGATCGCCGGGTCGCGGGGAGCGGCGTGACCGCCGGACATCGCGAAAGCCAACACAGCGAACGCCATCAATGAGGTACTGCCCATCACGTTGGTCAGGTGCTGCAGGTCCATGGCTTTGCCTCCGATGCGCGCCAGGTGCCGAGTCATTGGCCGATGAGGAGCTCGCCGGTCCCCGATCAGCCTACGCTTTCTCGCTAATCTGGTACTCCGCTTTCGCCAGCCACTCGGCGTTGATGTCCACGCCCCAGCCCGGGGCCTCGGGGATGGCCACCTCTCCGTCCTCCGCCTCCAAGGCCGGGGAGAACACGTCACTCGTCCATTTCGAGGGTTCTATGGAGAACTCCAGGTGCGGGCCGGCATTCGGGATGGCGCCGAGCAGGTGAAGCGTAAAGACCGTCACCATCGATCGATTGGCCGAATGCGGAACGCACGGCAGTCCTGCATCGGCCGCCATCTTCGCCACCCGCAGAGCACGGGTCAGCCCGCCGACGTAACAGACATCAGGCTGCGCGATATCCACGGCGCCCATGCCGATCATCCGCCGCCACTGGGCCAGGCAATTGTCCTGTTCCCCGCCCGCTACCGGCACGTCGAGGGCATTGGCGACCTCGGCCGTCCACTCCAGCTCCCAGTACGGGCAGGGCTCCTCGAAGTGACAGACGCCGTTGTCGTGCAGAATCTTGCCGACTTCTATCGCGCGGTCGGGCGTGTAACAACTGTTGGCGTCCACGAGCAGGGCCGTCTCGTCACCGATGGCCTTGCGCACCGTCGGCACTAGCGCTTCGGTGCGCCCGGGCCACTGGTCCGTGTTGTGTCCGCACGTCGTTCCAATGCGGATCTTGAAGGCCCGATAGCCGTGACTGTCCATCAGGCGCGCGAGCCGCTCTGCTTCGTCTTTCGGGGTGATGTCCCTTCGCATGCTCGAGCCGTACGCCGGGATTGGCCGGGGTTGTCCGCCCAGTAGCTCACACACGCTCTTGCCCTCGAGCTTGCCGCGCAGGTCCCACAGCGCCGTGTCCACGCCCCCGAGCCCGCGGCACACATAGGACCACGGAAACTTGTGGTTGCGGTCAATACAGCGATCCGCGAGTCCGTCAGGGTCCATCGCATCGGCGCCCAGTGCGTGATGCGCGATTTGCCGGTGAAGAACAGTGGCGGAGATGTCGGCGTTGAACGGGGCGATCTGCCCGTAGCCCTCCGCCCCGTCGTCCGTACGCACGCGCACGATGCTGACCGTTCTGGTGGTGAACGTCTCGATGCTTCTGATCTTCATGGCTCTCTCCTGGGAGATGTTCGGCTTCGTCGCAGGTTGCTCGGCTGCACGCAGCCCTCGTGGCGTTGCCAGCGCCGCCGCTCCCGCGATCCCTGCCGATGCGTGGCGCACGAACTCTCGGCGCGTCAGTGTTCTCCTCGTCATGATGCGTCTCCTCATCGATGCGGTCGCTTCCGCGGGGAGCCCGCTGGGCGCCGCGTGGGCGTGGTAGACGGCTGCTATGCCCGCTATCTTTGGCCGTTCGGCGAAGAGGGCCCGGCGAAAACGATGGGGCCAGGTCCTGCTGAGCTCGTGCTCTGGGGCTCAGCAAGCTACTTGGCTGAGACCTCCAGCCCCTCCTTATCGAAGACAACGTTGACGCTCGCGCTCATTTTGGCCGGATTCCGCACGAACTCCAGGTACTGCTGAATGTGCTCGCCTCCGTTCACGCTGTTATGGGCCAGGGTCAGGCTGCCGGCTGGCATTCGGTCGTACGCGGCCTCGAGGATCTCGAGGTAAATGCCCTTGCCCCGTCCGCGCCCCCCATTTGCATCCAGATAAAGCAGGTCGATGGGGTCTTTGAACTGCGCCACCATATCCAGGGCATCCGCCGCCAGTACATACGCTGTCCCGGTGGAATCGATCTTCCTCACGTTCCGCTCAGCTCGCTCGGCCTCCGCCGCAACGATCTCCACGCCGATCAACTTGCGTGCCGTGTAGCAGGCCCCCGGCCCAACCGCCGCGCCGGCGTTCGAAATGAATGTATTGCCGCAGAATACGCCGGCGGCGATCATGTTGCGCGGCTGCTTGATGACATTGATGGCGTACAGCAAACGCTGCATCCGGGGCGTAATGGCTGTCCACGGTATGTCGAAGAGGTCGCGCACTGCCTCGCGGTGCGCAAGCATCTTCGCATGGTCGTAGTTGACGTGCGGCATCACTCCTGCCTGGTGGAGCGTGCGGAGCGCGGCGTCCACAACAGCGATTTCCTGTTCGACTGGCTCGAGGACGCGGTGCGGATGGCGAAAGTCCATCACATAGCGGTCCCAGTCATCACTGCGGTACTCTCGAATCATTGAATCCTCCCTATCATGGCCGGAAAGACGGGTCACGGCTGATGTAGCTCAGCGGCGTCCGTCAGGCGGCCGCACGGCAGTTCGTACGCCGCGCGCCGTGTCCGTGTCAGACGGACGACGATATCATGCTCGAAGGGCCGAATGCCAATACCCACCTCTCAACGGGCGCCAATTCGTACTTCCCGTCAGCGTTTCCTGCGGCGCGGGGCCGTTCTGGTTAGCATAGCGCGCGGCTGGGCGGAGCGCAGGCAGGAAACGTCGAGTAATGGGTGAATACCTCTAAGGTCGAACGAGTCGCTGATACAGATGAGAAGAGGTGACCTATGCGCAATACGAAACGCACATTGATATTCTGGGCACTGACTCCCATGGGGCTCACCTGCCTCGTGGGCGGCAACGCGCAGGCCGATGATCCGTGGATCGTGTTCGAGGGGAAAGACGGGCCGGGCAAGGGCAAGCACATTGTCTTCGTGACGGGTGATGAGGAGTACCGCTCGGAAGAGTCGATGCCCCAGCTCGCCAAGATCCTGGCTGTGCATCAGGGCTTCAAGTGTACCGTGCTTTGGGCCATCAATAAGGAAGATGGCACCATCGATCCCCAGACACTCGATAATATCCCGGGGCTCGAAGCCCTCGAAACGGCCGACCTGATGGTGATCTTCACCCGTTTCCGCGAGCTTCCGGACGAGCAGATGAAATGCATCATTGACTACACCAACTCCGGCAGGCCGATCGTGGGCTTGCGGACCGCCACGCATGCCTTCAGCTACAGGGAGAACCTGGACAGCCCCTACGCCAAATACAGTTTCAAGGATGCCGAATTCGAGGGCGGCTACGGGCGTCAGGTGCTGGGCGAGACGTGGGCCGGACACTACGGCCATCACAACCACGAAAGCACGCGTGGCGTCATCGCCGAGGGCATGGAGAATCACCCCATCGTCCGGGGCTGCGAAGACATCTGGGGGCCGTCCGATGTCTATGATATCACGACGCTCACCGGCGACAGCAAGCCAATCGTCATGGGCCAGGTGCTCGTGGGCATGAACCCGGACGATCCACCGAACACCGAGAAGCCGGCACGCCCCATCGCCTGGACAAAGACCCATACGGGCACCGAGGGCAAGGCTGCCCGCGTCTTCACCACCACCATGGGCCATGGGGGCGACCTGAAGAGCGAGGGATTCCGCCGTCTTCTGGTGAACGCCTGCTACTGGGGCATGGGCATGGAGGACCAGATCCCGGCCAGAGCCAAGGTCGATCTTGTTGGCGAGTACGATCCCAACCCGATCGGCACAGGCAAACACAAGACGGGCTTGAAGCCGTCAGATCACGGAATCTGAGGCGAGCTTGAGAAGCAGGAATTCTGGGGACACCATACTTAATTATTGGGCCAATCCTAAGTTCAACGCACACCGCACTCGACTCGAATAATTAAGTTGGTGTCCCCAGAATTGTCCCTGAGAGGGCAACGAGCCATGTCAAGCGCTGAGTTCCTGATCTGGCTGGAACGCTTCCGGTCGCCCTTCACGGACGCGACCTTCATCGGCGCCTCAGGGCTGGGCTCGACAGAGGCCTACATGGTACTTCTGACCGGCATCTACCTGTGTGTCGGTCACCGCCTTGGGTTCCGCCTTATGCTGATGTTTCTGCTCAGCGCGTACTCGAACGCCCTGCTGAAGATCGCCTTCCACACCAAGCGTCCCTTTGATATTGAGGACCACCCGTTTCATCCGCTGTCTGAAGCCAGCGCCGCCGGATACTCCTTCCCCAGCGGTCACGCGCAGAACGCGGCGGTCGTGTGGAGTCTCATTGCCATTCGCCAGAAGTCATGGCGCGTGCGAGCCCCGATCCTGCTCCTCATTGCCCTCATTGGCCTCTCGCGCCTGTACTGCGAGGTACACTGGCCGGTGGACGTCGTCGGAGGCCTGCTGATCGGTGCTGTCTTGGTGGTCGTTTACTTGACGATGCTCGGGTGGTGGCATTCCCGCGGCAAGCGGCTGAGTGGGGGGCAATGGGCCGTCGTAGTGGTCGGTGTTGCCGGACTCATGTACCTCGTCGGCTACCGTGACGAAGTGTGCCGGCAGTCCGTTGGCGCGCTGCTCGGCTCTGGGCTTGGCTATTTGCTGCTGGATGCTCGCGGGTTCAAAGCCGCGGCGCCGTTGATGACTCAGGTGCTCAAAGTCGCCATCGCCCTCCTCGTCCTGTTCGCGCTGCAGCGGGGCGGGGAGAGCCTGCTGGGCGACGCCCACTGGGCTGCTGCTCTCACGTATGCGCTTATCGGCTTCACCGCCGCTTACCTTCTCCCCGTCTTCTTCTCGCAGTTCCCCGTCTGGCGCCAATGCATATCCGGTCGCCAATTCTGGGGACACCATGCTTAATTATTGGGCCAATCCTAAGTTCAACGCACACCGCACCGGACTCCAATAATTAAGTATGGTGTCCCCAGAATTACCCAGGAGGGCTTTCCTGGGCACGCTGGCAGCGGGAGCGGCAGCGTTGTCGCTCTCGTCGCAGCGCGGCGCGGCCAATGGCATCGATGCGAGGAGTGCGTCGATGGAATCAGGAGGTGCAACCTCAGTGGACAAGCCTCCGGACTGGCGCAACATCCGGTGCGGGTGGGAGATCCCCAGCGAGAAGTATAGCGACCAGCCGTACATCGTGAAGACCGACGACGGGGCGTGGCTGTGTGTGCTCACCACCGGGCCGGGCCGTGAGGGGCAGGCCGGGCAGCACGTTGTGACCACGCGCAGTACCGACCAGGGAAAGACGTGGTCGGAGCTTGCTGATGTAGAGCCATCCGACGGCCCGGAGGCGTCGTACGCCGTTCTGCTCAAGGTGCCCAGCGGGCGGGTCTATTGCTTCTACAACCACAACACCGACAACCTCCGCGAGGTGCTCGCGGACGACCCGCCGTACAAGGGCGGCAAGGCCAAGCGCGTGGACTCGCAGGGCTATTACGTCTTCAAATACAGCGACGACCATGGCCGCACATGGTCCGGGAAGCGATACAACATACCCGTTCGCGAGATGGAGATCGACCGGGAGAATCCCTACGGCGGCAAGGTGCGCTACTTCTGGAACGTGGGCAAGCCATTCATCCACGACGGTGCGGCATATTGCTCGCTCCATAAGGTAGGAGGGGTCGGTGAGGGCTTCTTCACTCGCTCCGAGGGCGTGTTGCTAAAGAGCGAAGACATCCTCACGGAGCGCGATCCCGAGAAGATCACCTGGGAGACGCTGCCCGATGGCGATGCAGGGCTGCGGACCCCGCCTGGCGGCGGGCCCATCGCGGAAGAGCAGAGCTACTCGGTGTTGAGCGACGGCTCTTTCTATTGCGTATACCGGACCGTGGATGGGCATCCGTGCTTCGCGTACAGCCGCGACGGCGGCCACACGTGGACCGAGCCCCAGTACAAGCGTTACGCCGACGGCCGCCTGATGAAGCATCCGCGCGCGGCGAACTTCGCCTGGAAGTGCCCAAACGGGAAGTACATCTACTGGTTCCACAGCCACGGGGGGAAGGGCTACGAGGACCGCAATCCCGTGTGGCTGTGCGGCGGCGTGGAGGTGGACACGGCGGAGGGGAAGGTCATCCGGTGGTCGCAGCCGGAGATCGTGCTGTATGACGATGATCCATACATTCGCATGAGCTACCCGGACCTCGTGGCGGAGGACGGGCGATACTTCCTGATCGAGACGCAGAAGGACGTCGCGCGCGTGCACGAGGTGGATGCCGAGGTGCTGGAAGGCTTGTGGGCGCAGTTCGAGAATGCGTCGATGACCACGAAGGGCCTGTTACTGAGCTTGCCGAACGACGGCGGAGCCGTACCGAAAGAGATTGATATGCCCGAACTGCCCGCGTTTCTCCCGCGTGACAGCGCGCGGGGGAATTTGGGCGCGAAGGACCTGCGGCGAGGGTTTGCCATCGACATGTGGATCCGGTTCGATTCGCTGGAGGCCGGGCAAGTGGCGCTCGACAGCCGTACTGAGGGCGGACAAGGATTGGCTCTGCAGACGACAACGCGTGGGACAGTCGAGATCGTGCTCAACGACGGGCGCACGGAGAACCGTTGGGATTGCGATACCGGCATGCTGGAGGCTGGCATGCTCCATCACGTCGCCGTGATAGTGGATGGCGGGCCGAAGGTCATCAGCTTCGTGGTGGACGGTAAGGTGTGTGACGGCGGGGAGTTCCGTCAGTTCGGCTGGGGACGCTTCAGCCCGAACCTGCGGCACGTGAACGGCTCCAAGACGCTGCGCGTCGGGCCGAGCTTCAAGGGTGAGATCAAGGCGCTGCGGATCTACGACCGCTATCTTCGGACGTCGGAGGCCATCGGCAACTTCAGAGCCGGTCCGGATGGCCGTTCTGCGAGAAAGCCATGATGAGCGACTGCAAAGTCGTCGTCCACGGGACGTTGATCGACGGCACTGGTGGGGAGCCGATGGTGGACAGCGCGGTAGCCATTCGCGGCAAGTGCATCGAGGCGGTGGGCAAGGCAGGCACGGTTGACATCCCCGGCGGGGCAGAGGTCATTGACGCAACCGGCAAGACCATCATCCCCGGCATCATCGAGGGCCACGGCCACGTGGGCGGCACTCCGCAGGCGCAAAAGGTGCTCCGCCTTTCGCTGCAGGCCGGCATCACGACTGTCTGCAGCGTGTCGGCCAATACGCGGGGCATCGAGCTGCGCGACGGCATCGAAGATGGGTCGGTGCGCGGCTGTGCACGCCTTGTAGCTGCCTGCGTCGTGAGCTGCACCAACGGCCACGTGAAGTTCCGCACGGCGGACGGGCCGTGGGAGGTCCGCAAGGCCGTCCGCGAGATGGTCATGGCCGGGGCCGATTTCATCAAGACCGCTGCCTCGGGAGGCTTCTGGGCCGAGCACGAACGATGCGACAGCCCCAACTACACGTACGAGGAGCTGCAGGCCCTCGTTGACGAGGCTCACGCCTGGGGCCTACCGGTCGCCGTGCATTGCCACACGCAGCCCGGCCTGAGCTACTGCATCGAGGCCGGCGTCGATCAGATTCACCATGGCGCGTTCATCGACGAAGAGGCCGTGCAGGGGATCAAGGAAAAGGGCCTCTACTACATGCCGACCCTGACCGTGACCTGTGACCGGAACATCCGAAACTGGGCGCAGTCAGATCGGCCGTGGCAGGCGGAGGAGATGCAGCAGGCCCAGCAGATCCACCGGGATGGCGTCCGGCTGGCGCACGAGCTCGGCGTCAAGATCGGCGTTGGCTGCGACTATCCCGGGGGCACGTGGTGGAGAATCGGCGAGCGGACGATGGTCGAGTTGATGGAGCTCGTGCACTGCGGCCTCACGCCGATGGAGGCCATCGTCGCCGCCACGCGCACGAACGCTGAAGCCTACGGGAAACTGGATGAGCTCGGCACGCTGGAAGTGGGGAAGAGGGCGGACCTGCTCGTCGTTGATGGCGACCTTCTCGCCGACATCAGCGTGCTGCATAATCGCGATAACATCAACGTCGTGATGAAAGACGGCGTCGTGGAATCCGTGGACGAGGACCACAAGCAATACTATCGCGTGCGCGAGGAACAGCCGCCTGAACGGGACCGCGGCGGCCGTCGCTAGCAAACTCTCATACCCGCGGGACGGCCAGCAGCGACTGCATCCGGAGGACTATAGCGCAGATGAGCACTCAGCCAAACATCATCCTCATCCTGACCGACCACTTCCGCCGGGACGCGTTGGGGCCGAGCACGCCCAAGCTGATGCGGCTGGCCAAGGGCGGGACGCGGTTTGCCAAGGCGTATTGCGCCGCGCCGCTCTGCCAGCCGGCCCGGGTGTCTCTCGTCACCGGCATGTACCCCTCGCAGACGGGAGTGTGCGGCAACCAGAGCGATCCGGTGGGCCCGGAGCTGCGCGACGACACGTTCATGCACCACCTGCAGCGGGCGGGGTACTACACCGCTATGATCGGCAAGCACCATTACATCGACCGCTACGGGATTGGGATGGATGTGACCGAGGACGATGAGGAGATCAAGCGCTACGGCTTCGACCACGTGTTCCAGGTGGCGGACGACGGCGAAAGGGGCCACAACGACGACGAGTACACGCACTACCTGCGCGAGATCGGGCGTCTGGACGAGTTCCGTGAGGCGCTGCGCAACCGCGCGGCGGATCCATTCCGATACCCCTTCGAGGAGGACGAGAGCGCCGACGGCTTCATAGGCTTGAGCGGCATCCGGTTCATCGAGGAGTACAGCGAGGACGCGCCGCTGTACCTGAATCTCTCGTTCATCGGTCCGCATCCGCCCTTGTGGCACCCAGGGGAGCTGCAGCATGATCCCGAGGCGATGCCGGCAGCCATCGGTGTGCCGGATGATCCGCGTACGCGGAAGCGGCGCGCCCATTACATGGACAAGTGCGCCCTCATCGACCGGTACGTCGGCCGTCTCGTGGAGGCGCTGGAAAAAGGAGGCATGTTCGACGACACGGTGTTAATCTTCACCTCAGACCACGGCGACAACCTGGGCGACTACGGCATCTGGGACAAGCGCTTTTTCTACGAGCAGAGCGTGGGCGTGCCGCTGCTCATGTGCGGGCCGGGCGTGCCCAGCCAGGAGCGCATGAACGGGCCGCGCGTCAGTAAGATGCTCGTGTCGCATCTCGACCTGTATCCGACTGTGCTCCGGCTTGCGGGCATCGAACCACAGCCGGACCGGCGCCGGGTTGGGCGGGACATTCTGAGCATGCTGCGCGCGGAGCCAGGCCCAAGTCGCGACGCCGTGTATGCCGAACTGGCCACGTGCGCCATGATCCGCACCGGCAACTGGAAGCTGGTGTTTGATCCTGAACAGGGCGGGGCGCAGTACCTGTTCAACCTCGCCGTCGATCCGCAGGAGCAGCGGAACCGCGCGGGTGTGGCGGGCTACGAGCATGTGACGCTGGATCTGGTGCAGCGGCTGCTGTCGCATAGGATTCGGCTCACGCAGTACACGCACATTAAGGAAGAGCAGAGGCTGCAGAGGGTGCGGACGTCAATGTAGACGTACGTTGTGAGAGTTGCACCGGGGAAGGCGGCGAGCGGAGGGTCGGCTGAGGTGAGATCCTTCGCTGCGCTCAGGATGACAGATCAGCCGGAGGGGCCAATAGGGATGAACGCAATGAGGGCGCTGTCGCTGGTGGCCGTCGTGTTGCTGGGGGGCCGAATCGCCGCCCGTCCCGCTGCCGCGGATCGCGTCATAACCCACGGCCCCATAGTGGGCAGACCGACGGCGACAAGCATGCGCGTGTGGATACGAACGAGTGAGCAGACGGGCTTCAAGATCGTCTGCGGTACTGAGTTGCCCTTGTCCACGGCGAGTCAAGCAGTCGAGGGGCGGACAGCAGGCGACCGCGACAACACCGGCTTCGTGGACATCACGGGGCTGGAACCCGATACGCGATACTACTGTGGCGTGGTTGTCGGGGAGAGGCTGATCAAGACGGATGAGGAATCAGAGGCCGGGTTCGCCTCGTTCAGAACGCTGCCAGAGCCGTCCGCCTATGTGAACGCCGACTGCAACCCCATGGGACTGTTCAACATCACCTTCGGCGTCGGGTTCGGCAACCGCAGCTTCCCGGACGAGCCGGAGCTGCCGGTGTACCGGACGATTCAGGAGCGGCACGGCGACGACCTCATGTTCTTCGTGATGAACGGAGACTATATCTACGAGCACAACCGGACTCGGACCACGGCGCCGCATGGGCTCGATCTGTTCCGAGCGGATTACAAACACTACCTGGACGTCAAGCCGACGATGGCCCGATTCTTCCGCAACATGCCGATGCTGTTCACGTTCGACGATCATGAGATCAGCGGCGAGACCGGCGCGGGCCACGTGGGCCTGAGGCGCGGTGTGGGCAACCCGCCCAACGCGCACGGGGTCTACCGCGACATCGGGCTGAGGGCCTGGCACGAGTATGCGGGGTGGGCGGACTACGACCGGCCGCACTTCCAGCCGATCCGGTACGGGACCGGCAGCGCGCGGCAGAACACGAACATCCTGTACGATCCGAAGGCGGACTTCCGCGATTTGAGGCCGCGGTGCACCTCCACGGTGCACGTGCACATCGGCGCCAAGAACTGCGGCGTGTACGCGGTGGAGGAGGCCGTCGACAAGCGCCGGCTGCGCGTGCAACCGCCCTTCCAGCACGATGAGGAGGGCTTCAGCTACAGCATCGGCACGCACCACTACTTCGACTGGACGCTGGGGAACTGTCACTTCTTCGCGCTCGACTGCCGCGGCGAGCGGACGCTGTACGACCCCAGTAAGGACGACGACCCGGAGCAGTTCATCCTGGGCGAGGCGCAGATGCAGTGGCTGATGGACGGCGTGCGCAACACGGATGCCGATTTCGTGTTCATCGTGTCGAGCGTGAACTGGACGGTGAAGCATACGCAGCCGAGGGCAAGGCGAGAGGAACTTGCGAGGCAAGGGAGGGGCAAGGAGGATGGATTCCCGGGAGCGCTGCACGAGAGGCGGCAACTCATAGGGCTGTTCGATTCGCTGAAGAAGCCTGTGATCATCCTGACCGGGGACCTGCATTGCACCTTCGCGATTCAGATTACCGACAACGTGTGGGAGTTCATGTGCGGGCCGCTGACGTCGGACAGTCACTCTCTGGAGAAGGCAGGCGACCCGCCGTTCACCGGCATCTATGAGACCGGCGGGCGCAAGGTGAAGATCAAGTGGGCGTCGGCTGATCCGAGTGAGCCCGCCGAGATCGAGCCGGAGAACTACTACGGGATCGTCACAGTGAACAACGTTGCGCGATTCAGGGACGAGGACGGGAAGACCGTGTGGCTGGCCTATGAGGCGCCTCAAGTGGTGGTGCAGTTTCGCGAGGCACTGACGGGGAGGCTGGCGTATGCGGAGGGGATATCGCTGCTCGATATGGCGCCGCGCTGAAACGTGGGGCGGCCCGCGGAGATACGCAGTTCCACGGCAGCAGGCCATGAAGGCACGCCTAAAAGGACTCGAAGTCCTCGCCATCGGCGCCGTCGCAGTGGCTCTGGGAGTGATCCGGGCCGGCGGCGACGGACCGACGCGGGTCTCAGAGGTGGCGGAGCCACGCGTTCTGCCCCCCGGCGCGCCGAAGTACAGCGACGTATCTGTCTCCAGCCGCACTCCCCATCCCAGAAAAGCCGGCGATCCTTACGACACGTTCGAGGCAGCCAGGGCATTCCACGCCACCCGCCTCGACTGGGTCAATACCCACGATGCCGCCTTCGTCAGGCGCATTCACGAGGAAGGCCTCTCGTATATAAGCCTGAATGTCGGTGCGAACGATCAAACCGATCCAAACGGCGAGACGTATCTCATCGGCCGTGCGGAGAGCCCCAAGGGAGAGCGACTGATAACGCCGTGGCTCGCGCACAAGGCTGTGCCGCGAGTCTTCGGCTGCCCCAACAAGCCGGACTGGCGGGAGAGGGTCTGGAAGCCCCACGTCAAGAAGAACCTCGACGCCGGAGCAGACGGCATTCAACACGCCGGGGCCGGATACGGCGCCGTCACGCACGGTGGATGCTATTGCGACTACTGCGTGGCGGGGTTTCGTGATTTCCTGAAGACCAGGGCGGACGCTGCGCAACTGAAAGAATGGAACATCACCGAGATAGACACCTTCAGCTTCCGCGAGTATGTTCTCTCCGTTGGCGGCGGCGAGCATTTGGGCAAAGGAAAACCATACAAGGGCGTGCCCGCCGACCTCCACGAGATGTTCATGCAATTCCAGGAGAGCTCCACCGAACGGTTTCACCGGGAAATGCGTGAGTGGATGAATGAGTACGCCGGCCGGCACGTGCCGTACTCCTGCAACAACGGCTCCGGCCAGAGCTGGGACCATCACTTCCTGCCGTTCGATTTCGGCTACTCGGAGCTGATGACGAAGACGGCGCATCCGGAACACCTTTGGGCGCGGATGGTGGCGGCCAGGGAGCTGGGCAAGGCCCAGACCGTGAGTGCCCCCAAACCAGAGGAGCCCATGGATCCCGACGTGTACAGGCGGTTGACGCGAAAGGTCATCGCCACCACCTATGCCTGTGGCGGCCATACCAGCGTGCCGTGGGATGTGGCGATGCCCGGTGAAATGGGGCGCTATTTCGGCAGGCCGGAAGAGTACGCCGACCTGTACGGCTTTGTCCGCGCCAACGCACGATACCTGGACGGCTACGAGGATGCCGCCGCCATCGGTCCCGGGATTGTGGACGAACGCTTCGGCGCCAGGCCACCGGCGATCATCGAAGACGGCAGCGGGGGAGTGTATGCCTTCGTCCGCGCCCGGCCCGGCGACGCAGAGGCGCCGGTAGTCATCCATCTGGTCGATTGGGGGCGAAGGAAAAGCGAGAAGCGGAACGAGCGCTGGATGCGGGGCGAACCCAAGTCCTTCGCGCTGAAGCTGCGCACCGCGAGCTTTTTCGGGGGCGCGGCGCTTTCGGTAGAGCTGCTCATCCCGCCTAACTACGACAAGGCGACACACCAGAAAGCGGACTCTCGCGCAGAGAGAATGCGTGAGAAAGGCCAACGGCGCGGCGCATGGCAAGCGCAGGCCTATGCATCTCTTTCAGAATCAGTTGAGGTAGAGAGCACGGCTGAGGGCGAATTTACCATCGTGCAAGTCCCCGCCCTGAACCCCTGGGGCATGCTCATAGTTTCAAAGGAGTTGGCCATGGCCCGGTGGGACACCCGGAAACAATGAAGATGTCTGGGCTGAGGTTCGCGGGCTCTGTCTACTGAAGCAAAGGCTGGCGGGGAAGGGCATCCCCGCCCTACAATACGGAAGCAACGAAATCTTCCAGGCAGCTCTTCATGGCCCTGTTGGGCCACCCGGAAACGATGAAGATGGGCCCGGCGGGGAGCTGGGGGCCGCCGGAGCAAGCTGCTCCGGCTACAACGAGTGGGCCGACGGGCCGAATCTCCGAAGCAGCCGTAGAGCCGTGCACGGAGACGGATTGACGGAAGCGCCCCATCTCGTAGGGAGAGACGGGGCGCTCATTTGCACGGCTCGGCGTCGGCTCACTACCGGCGATAGTGGCGACCACGCCACCCGCCGGACCCCTTCTTCGCCGAGGCTGACGAGCCCTCACGTTTGCTTTCCTCTTTCGATCTCGCCGAAGCAGACGCCCGCGCCGCAGGAGAGCGGCTCGCGGGGCTGCTGCTGCGCTTCGTCCAGCCCGGAGCCGACGAGCCTCCAGATGCACGGGGGCGGCTGCTCTCGGAGCGAACGACGGAGCTGCCCCGGGATGTCGGCTTCGCCACGCCAGGATGTGCCATTGCCGATGAGCTCACGCTGCTGGTGCTCCGCCTCGTCCAGGGACTCGTTGGCGGGCGGGACGGGCGGGTTGGCTCTTTAGCCTCGGGCCGAACATAGCCGCTGCTGGCGGTTGGTCGGCGCTGCGCCTCCTGGCTGCCGGATGTCGGACGAACCCAGTGAATCATCCGCCGTTCGACTGGCGTGCGCTCTGTCGATACACGTCTCTCGGGCTCGGGGCGCTTCGCGGGCGGCCTCGCCGCCACAGAGCTCCGACTTCGCCATGCCTGGGACGGCGCGCCGGCTTTGCGTTCATCGCTGCCTGGCTGTCGCAGCACCCAAGTCGGCCTGGCGGACACAGGCGGACGCGCCGATGGCCGCTCCACAGGCTTCCCGTCCCCAATCCGGAAGCGACGGTCGGACGTGTCTGTCGTGCCGGGCCTGTTGTCGTGCCCCAGCCGGATGGGCGGCTTCCGATCCGGTGGGCGCGATCCGGTCACGGGTTGATCCCTTTCGGGTGCCCCAGAGCGCCTATGCCAGATCCCCTCTCGGGAGGGCGCCGGCGTCGGCTTCACAATGCGCTCCTCCGGCCGGCGTGGAGCGGACCAGGCCCTCGGATCGCGGCCGCTGACGGCCGGCTTTCGATCGACGACGCGCCCGGTCGAGCCGGGGCCCTTGCGCACATCGCCCCTGTGACCATCCGCGTGCTCGGGCCGTGCCTCGCGCAGACGCCTCAGCGCCGCCAAGTCCACATGGCGCGACCGCCAACTCCAGCGCTTGGCGCGCTCTCCTGGGTGTTCCAGCTTTTGGATCACCGCAGCCGCCCGGTGCCCTCTTTCGTTGCTCGCCGGGCCTCGGCCGCGCACCCGCGGGCGAAGCAGGCCGGCGATATTGTGGTGCACATTGTGGCTGAACGAATTGTCAACATACGTGTATTCGTTGTGCGTGATGTAGTTGTTGACGATGCGAACGTTCTTGTGCCGTATGATGTTGATGGTCGTGTGGCTGAAGGGCCGCGCCCGCACGTAGCTGAGGAAGAAGCTCGACCGCGGCGCATAGGAGCAGGCGCCGATGCTCAGATGCCCGTGTCGGCCGAGGGGTACCGAGAGTCCGACGGATACGTAGGCGGGCCGATCCCAGGGATCAAGCGGAGCCCACCCAACGTAGTCATCGAAGGTCACCCAGCTTACCCATCCAGGCCCCCAGACGTGCCCCGGCCTCCACACCCAGCCGTACTGCGGCGTCCAAAGCCACCGACCGTAGTGTCCGGTCACATAGCCGAAGGGGTAATCGTCGCGCCAGGACCATCCGCCCGCATGCAGCCATCCCCATCGCCCGTGGCGGTATGGGTGCCAATCCGGGATCGACGGCCGCCAATAGCGGACATCGCGGACCGTCACCCAGCGTCCATGCCGGTGCAGATCGTAGATCCCAACAATGTCGCGGTCCACGTGGGTCGGGAGGTCCAACTCAGCGTAGTACGCGTCTCGGCGCCGGTTGAACCGGTCGAACTCGTCCTCGTCCTGTCGGCTCAGGCGCTCCCAGCCGGATGGGCCTTCCCCGGGGTATACGTAGACGCGCCACCCGGCCTCGACCTCGCTCAAGCGGGCCTCCGGCGCATCCACTTCCGCCAATCCGCGAACGACGCTGACCCGGGTCGAGCCGTCTTCCGCCGCGTCCACGCGTACCAGCGCATTCTTGCGAACGAGTATGTCTGCCGTCGGCGTGGTCAGGCGCAAGCGCCCGTCCTGTCGGTTCCGGGAGAGGTAGACGCCACCGCTCACAAGACGCAGTTCGGCGTTCTGCGGGAACTCATCAATGTACAGCTCGGTTCCGTAGCCGATGCGTACGAAGGTTCCATAGCCTAGCTCGATCTCGGCGATGCTGTCCGCGTCGGTCCACAGCGCATCGCCCTCGCGCAGGGTCGTGTTGAGGCCGGCGAAGCTCCAATCGTCATCATACACGCCGCGCACCATCAGGTCGCCCTCGATGTAGCTGACTCGACCGTACGTGCGGGCCGCGGCAGGCCCCTGGCCGACAGCCAATAGCAGGCCAACAGCCACGCAAGCCAAGAACGCTGTTGAGCCGAATGCCGCCAGTCGCCTCCGGACGCCAATATTGCTCACATGAACAGTGTTGGACATCGATTCACGCCCCCTTCTCTCACTCGTTCCCTCGACCTCGGCGAGCGTGTGTCTGCCGAGGCGAGAGCCCTGCACCTCTGGAGTCGCTAGGGGGACAGAGGTCATTATCATTATACACCTTCCGGGCCCCCCGCTACCCTCCAACCGACCGTGATTCGCATCACGCAGGTGCCAGGACGGTGTCGGCCCGCTCATTGCGCCACAGGCAGTGTCACAATTTGCTGCTCGCCGTCGTGCACACGCGCCACGAGGGCCTTTGCCCCGGTACGGAGCGTCTCATCCCAGGGCAGTGCAACCTCCATCTTGCCCGTGCCACGGTTGAAGGCCACTACCGTGTCGCCGACGCGGACGGCATCGCAGGTCTCAGTGGAAACGGTCTGCACCTCGGGCAGCGCCTCCCCAGCGCTACCCACGAGCAGCGGCACGAGGAAGGTGGTGCCCGTGGTAGGGCCGGCATTGAGCTCGAGTAGATTCACGTCCGGCTCCTCGGGCGTGTGGTCTCGCGTTGGGTGTACGAACCGAGGTCTGTATGTGCTGGTCGCGACCTCGACGTTCTGGGGCAGGACCGGCACAACGCCAAGTTGAGCATCGCGTCGCGTGATCGTCCAGCGACCGTTGCCGGCGGACACCTCACCCCAGTGATGCAGCAGCCAACTGAAGGTGCGCGGCTGCTTCGCCGCGAGCCGATCGCAGACCACCACCAGGTCGCGTCCGGCAAGCACGAGCGTGCGCTCGAAGCGGGTGAGGCCCAACTCGGCTGGGTACGCCGAAGCTGCATCGCCAAGGGCCATAGTGATGTCGCCCTGAGTGACGAAGTCAGTGATATGAGCGCGCCCTGGCGTCGGGCGCGGCCACATCTCACCGTCGCCATACTGGCCTTTGCCGTCCACCAGGACGGTGTTGTGGTTGCGCGTCAGCTTCTCGTACGTGTAGCCCTGGTCGCCGGCGAGCACCTGGCCGCGGCCGAAAAGCACGAAGTGATTCTGCTCGGGGTGATTGTGCCCCGTGCCACCCAGGCCGAACCTGGCACACAGCTCAGCCCACTTGTGGCCGCCCAACGGACGGCTGACGAAGGCCACGTAGGTGGAATCATCGTCCCAGGAGGTGCGGGCGAAGGCGGTCTCGATGTCGGAGTAGTACCTGGCCAGGGGAACGACCTCGCGCGCGTCGCGGCTTGCGAGGTTCTCGTTCAGCCACAGCAGGTTGAAGCGGTCGGAGCTGGCCCCACGGTTGAGCAGCTCGGCAATGCCCATCGCGACCGGGGCGTCGAAGCGCTTCGCCTCCCAGAGCAGCAGCTTGATGGGCGGGGCGCCCTTGCCGATCACCGTATCCTCCAGGGCTGCCGACAGCGCCAGGCCGGGGTACACGTGATGCAGGCGGAATTCGGCCTGGCCGGCGAGGCCGTCGTCACCGGCGGGGATGCGGAGGCCGGTGCACCACTCGTACAGGTCGGTGTACAGATACAGCGTCGGCATCGAGTAATCCCAGTATGACGGCCCCTCGTGGAAGCCGCCATCGGGGCTGAAGCTCAGGGCGATGCGCTCGAAGCGATCCCACGCCCACGCCAACCACTGCTCCGCCTCCGGCACCTCGCCGCAGATGGCTGCCGCGCCCAGTGCCAGCGAAAGATGGGCGTACCAGTAGTGATTCTGCTGGAACGCCAGCCCCCCGCCCGTGCGACCGACCAAGGACGCCTCGTAGACCGTGCGGCACTGTCGGGCGATGGTATCGCGCACACCGGCGCGCAGATCCTCGGGCAGCTCGTGGTACAGCCAGTCGTACGTCAGCGCAAGGCCCTCCATGAAGTACTCGGCGTCCAGGTCCACGCCGACGTGCGGGTACGTCGTGGCGGTCTCGAGCCAGGGGATGATGCCCTCCAGCATCTCATCATCGGGCTTCAGCAGATAGGCGAAGGCGTAGTTGCCGAGGCCGCGATACGCGCCGCCATTGCGCTGGTCCGGCCGGAACGCGGGAGGCTTCCTGGTCAATGTGCCGGGCAGCTTGTAGAACTGCTGCACGCGCTCGTCTCGCAGCCGCGCGCGCATGGCGCCCAGGTCATCCGCCGTGAAGAAGATGCGCGGGTGTTTGCCGGCTAATTCCTTCCGCATCGGCGGGCGAGAGATCTTGTTCGCCACGCTCGAGAACCGGAGCGACGCGAGAATGCTCCCGGGCGCCTCGCGCAAGCTGAGGCGCAACTGATGCCTCCCCTTCTCCGCGATGCTGATCCCGACGGCGCGCTCCGCCATCGTGTCGGTGGGGATGGTTAGCGGAGCGGAGATCTGCTTCCCATCCACATACGCCCAATATGAGTCCGTCCCCCTGTTGGGGGCGCTGGCCTCCACAGCTATACGGTAGTTGCCGGGCTCGAGCTCGAGTTCGAACTCTACGACGAAGCCCTCCTGGGTGAGGATTACCTCCCGGCCGTCCCGCTTCTCCAGTTTCATGCCGGTGCCCAACCGCAGGACCTCGCGGGCGTCGGCCCGGAGCATGTCCTCCTCGATCAGCATCGGCGTATCAGTAAGCCGGTCCAAGTCCACGCCGGAGAACGGTCCTACGACCGTTGCACCGAGAAGCAAGAAAGTCCACATATCGCTACCTCCCAGCGATCTATGCCGGCGGCCATGTGCCGACAAGCGGTCACGCATATTGTGGTATGTCTGCGCGCGTCAACGTCTGTTCGAGCACGCTGCCTCGAAAGCCCATCACGATCAGCGCGTCCGCATAGCGCTCGGTGGCGTTCTCCGCCACTCTATCGCTCTCCGCGCATGAAGTCGATCTTTATGTCGGCTTCATCGGCGGCGGCCATCGGATCGAGACGGATGTCGGCGATCGTTTTGCCGCGCCACGCCGCGTGCTTCCCGACATCGAAGTAGTACTCGTGGAACTGGCCGTCCGGTTGGATGGGTATGCGGATGCTCTTGTCCTCGGTCAACGTGGGTGAATCGCCACTGGCCCAGAAGAACTGTGCCTCTGTGCCGGCCGAAACGGCCATGCGGACGCGAATGCGGCCGACGGTGTTGCCATCGATGCGGCAGTTGGCGCGGATCATGTAGGGATCGCGGCCCGTGGCTCGCGCACTCAGCATGCCGTTCGCGATAGAGAAAAGACTCAGGTCGTGCGTGGGCCGCCAGCCGCCGTCGTCGGTGTCGAACTCGAAGGCTATTCCCATTACTTCGGGGGGCGCGACCAGACACGGCTGATAATCAGCCGGGGACACTCGGACGATGAACGTGCCCGGCTTCCCAGGGCTGATCTCGAGAATGCCGTAGCCGGCGTGGTACGTCCATCCCATGACGTCTCCGGCGGGCAGCGGGTCTCGCCGCGGCAGTTGGCTGTCGTTGAGCGTAACGGTCTCCGGCTCCGCCAGCGAGCACACGACAATGCGCGTGGGCAGCAGCTCGGGCGCAGTTAGGGTGAAGCTCAGTGCCCGGTCTCGGACGCGGGCGTCCTGGATCTCGCCACACGCATTGACGAGAACAGCGCCGCCCGGCGCCTGAACGCGCGCCGTTACAGGCTCGGGCTCGTACCCCATGAGCTTGTACACGTTGTGGAGGATGCGGCGCGGGGCAAAGATCCATCCCGACTTGGTGGCGTCGATCGCATTGATGCTGTCAGGCCACATGGCCAGGTCCCGCTCGCCATCGCCCTGCTGGTAGATCGCCGAGATGGTGACCCCGGCGGCGAGCATGCGCCACGGATATGTGTCGTCCACCTCGGCCAGTTTGAGCGCGGCAAAGGCCCAGCGGAGTCCGTTCCACTGCACGGCACGCCCGAACCAGGAGCCCTTAAACCACGTGGCGCCGAACACCGGGATGGAGGCGTAGCGCATCCACGGGAACGGATCGACACCCCACTGGTACAGGAACGGAAGGCCGGTCTCCTCCCAGTAAATGGCCCGGTCAAGCCAGTGGCGATCCCCGGTGATGCGGTATGCCTCGAGATACGCCTCGCAGGCGTCGGACGAGGCGAGAATGTCCGGCGTATGCACCGGAACTTCCCACACCTGTGCGGCCCGTGGCACAATGAACTTCTCCATGTACCGCAGGGCCCTGATGCCGGCCTGGAAGGCCTTTTCGTCGCCCGTCATGCGCCCGAAGCGCAGCATCGTCCAGGCCCTCCGGGCCACGAGGCCCACGGCCTCCTGGCCGTCGTATCCCAGCTCCGCATAGTCTCTCCCCTTGAAGACGCCGCCCTTCGCGATGTAGGGATGGAAGCGCCAACCACCGTCAGGATCCTGAGAACTGATAAGGCGCGCTGCTTGCTCCGATATGTTAGCCACCGAGGCGACCGGCTGGCCGAAGTTGAAGCCGAGGTCCTCGGCGCGCGGGACGACGTGCGGGTAGAGCCTGTTGACGAGCGCGATGCGTTCCTCGAGCTGTTCTCGGAGGTCGGGATCGTCGGTGAGCCCGGCGCCCAGCACACAGTCATACAGGTAGCTCGCGTGCGGGCCGGTGCGCCGGTTGATTGCCGGGCCGCCTATGAAGTTCAGCCACGCTCTCTCTTCCTCATCCCAGAGGGTCGTGAGATAGGCCTGCATGCTCCACTCGATCTCATCGATCCACTGCTCGCGCCTGGGCTCGACCCAACGGCCTTTGCGCTCAGCGGCCTTGGCCCACCTCGGCAGGCCGTACCCCCGGAACCGGAATGCGTCTCCGCGATACAGAACGCTGCTCGGCCTTGTACGTGCGGCATGCGGCAGCGCTCGTGGCGGCGCGATCCCGCAGATGTCAAACCACGCGCGCATGGCGTCCATCACAGTGTCAGACTCGGGGTTGACGTAGATGGCGCTGATGAGGCGCACAATCTTGGCCTCTGCGCCCGCAGCAGGCCATGTCTTCTCGGCCACTCGGTCATTGGGCGCCACGTACTCAGGCACTGTTGGCACGAACAGGCCCATAGCGTGCGAAGCGTGCCCCTCGAAGCGATTCGGCGAGGCGAAGATCGCCGACGATCGGTCGATGTCCGACCGGTCCGGATCGAGGTCGGGCCGGGCGCGGCCGTCGTTCCATCGGCCCCGGGTGTGCCACAGGAGCCCCACGCACGTCCTCCCGCGCCGCACGGCCATGAGCGGCACGGTGACCATGTGCGGATGCGCCACGCAGCGTATGCGGTGCGGATGGTCGAGGCCGATGTCGAGTGTGGAGGACGAATGCTCGCCGCCGACCAGCCACTCCAGCCCCGGATACAGCGCCTCTTCCCGTTCACTGCCGAGGGCGCCCTCACCGGCGCAGATCATCGGCCCCTCGAGGGCGAGGAGCACCGGCCGCGGCGGCGCGCTGCAGGAGATCTGGTACGTTATTGTGCGGCCCAAGACGTCGTTCGGCTCAGCCTCGCCCATAGTGGCCAGGCTCACCCGTACGGGTCCGGGCAGCCCAAGGCGTTGCAGTTGTCGATTCTCCACCACGAAGGTCAGCCCGCCTGGGGCCCTCGTCTCCGTCGATGCGAGCGCTCCGCCGAGCGGCATCACCGTCGCGTCCGCGGCGAAATCCGCGGCGTACAACGGGATCGGCGTCTGGTCGCGTCCCTTCAGGACGGCTCGCCCCAGGTACGGCATCGCGCCCACGAGTTTTCCCTCGGGGCGCGTGAATATCCAGCCGATGCCGTAGCCAAAGTCGCTGCGGGGGAAGATGATCTCGAACGTCGCGCACGATACTCTGGCGGCGTCCCGTGGCGCAGCATCGGGCGAAGGTGGCGGTGCGCCGATGACGAGTTGCGTGTGCGCCTGCCCCGTCTCGCCATCCGCGCTCTCCCAGTTGCACACCAGCGGCGCCGACGGCGTTTGCTCCTGGGCCTCGATGAGGAAGTCCAGGCGATTCCGAACCCCAGGCAGAGCCAGGTCAAGCGTATCGGTGGTGGCGCCGATCTCAGTGGCCTCGCTGGGCAGCTCGAGCGATGCCTGCAGGCCTCTGGCCGCCGCCGTGCCGTTGTTCTCCACCACCAGGCTCACGCGTGTTTGCTTGTTCGGCCACAGGACGAACTGCTCCGTCTCGAGCCAGACCTCGCCGAGATCGGGCGCGAGCTTCAGGCTGGCGCCTGCAGGCACTGCGCCGCCGGTCACGCGGAGGTGGATCACATCCTCCCGATCTCGCACTCCGCTGATGCGCCATTTGACAACAGTGGTGTCCTGTGGCGCCACTGGGCCCATCCCCTGAGTCGGCCCCGGCTCAGTTGCCTTCAGGTAATCGGGAAGCCGCAGCTCCGCGTTCCCGCGCAGGGGCGCATCGCCGATGTTCTTAATGGTCGCCCTGATCTCACACTCTCGCCCCTCCCGGCCCCTGACCTCTTGGAGGGCCATCGTAACGACGTTCGCCAGCGCGCCGACACTGGGAACCCACGCGATGTCGTCGATGATCCACTCGGCCGGCTCATCGCTGAGCAGACGCGGCGACACGTGCACCCAGCGGCAGTTCTCATTGTCGCTGAAGTCGTACGCGAGCATCCCCTGGTGCCACTCGCCGTCCCCGAAGTGCTCCGCCGGGATCTCAAACCACTGCCGCGCGCCGCCCGTGTTCTCCAAGGGGTCGGCGCTCATGGGGATCATGTAGAAGCGAAGGTGGGCATCGGCCGGGGAGTGGGGGATCTTGTACCAGAACTTCACTCCGCCCTTGAGCTCGGCCAGCATTGTGCCCTGTTCGCTCGAATGCGCCTGCCACTGGCGGTTGAGGCCGGTCTCTCTCTTGCGCTCGATGGCCCCCTCCGTGCGCCGCAGCAAGACTGCGTTCCTGCCGGCGTGGGCATCGTTGGTGATGCCGACCTCCTCGCCCACCCGCTCCCAATCGGCCGCCCAGCCGTCGGGGCCCAATTGCTCAAAGCTGCCGTTCGTGATGAGCTGGCGCTGTGGCTGGGCCTGCATGGCGCCGCAGCACAGGAGGACGACGATAGGCCATAGCAATGCCCTTCTCATCCCAAGCCCTCCAATCCGTTGTCCGCGAACCGATGGCGGGCAGACATGGTGGCCCGCTCGTGAAACCGGCAGTTTGCCGTCTGTCGCCCGGACGGAGTTCAGTATCCCAGACCGTGAAGGACCTCCCGCATGGCGTAGGCGCTGGCGACGTAGTCGTCAACGCGGCGATCGCGTTCGACCATCACCCACCCGTCAAAGCCGATCTCCTCGAGGGCCTTCATCACGCCCGGCAGGTCCAGGGCGCCGCAGCCCAGTTCCCAGAAGTTGTCGCCGCCCTTGTCTGCCTTTCCGACGGCCGCCGGATCGATGTCCTTGAGGTGGACGTAGGCGCAGCGCTGCCCCAGGTCGCGGATGGTCCGGATGGGATCTGAGCCGCACAGCAGCAGGTGCCCCGTATCGGGACAGCCGTACGTGCCGGGACGCTCATCGAGGTAGCGGAGCATATCCTCGCGCGTCTCGATGGCGCCTTTGCCGCGCCTGTCTTTCGAGAGGTGCGGATGTATGGTGATGATGATGCCGCGCTCGGCGGCGTACTCGACCCAGCGAGGGCACTCATCTTTCGATACGGAGGCCCTGATGATGCCAGCCCCGGCCGCGTGGGCGTAGTCGATGGTCTCCTGAATACCCCGGTCGCTGCCGATGGCCGCACAACTGATCCCGAGGGCCTCGCATTTCTGCTTGACGACTTCCGGGGGCGCGCCGATGTGCTTGGGCTTTGACTCAAAGCCCTCCCAACCGGTCTGCTTGGTCAGCCTCAGCCAAAGATCCAGGTCGTCATTCCAGGCTCTGTCCCAGTTCCAGAAGTGGTGGCCAAAACGCACGGTGTATCACCTCGCTCCACGACGTCATTCCGGATTGAGCCGCGGCACCAAGCCGTGCTGTCAATGGCGTCAGTGGATCATGGCCCATCGGTGAGGCTGGCGTAGAACATCCAGTGGCGTTCCCAGAAGCGCTGGAGCTTCAGCACGAGAGTGTTCTGACCGGCACGCAGTCTTAGGGGCGCCACGAATTCGTCTCGACGCAGGCCCTTCTCGTTGGGAACGTAGCCGATGGACGCGCCATTGAGCCACAACTGGGCCTGGCTGGAGGCGCCGAAATGCAGATATGCCTCGCGCGGGGCGTCGGAGTTGATGCTCGTGGCAGCGTAGACGACATCGCCGACCTCAGCGTCGTTTTTCGTTCCCAGATCGACAACGGGAAGGCCGGTGGCGGGAGCGTTCACCACTTGCCAATCGGCGCCCGGCACATCGGCCAGGCGCTCTTCGGGCGGCGCCACGACCTGGGTGATGGGATACCAGTCCGGGTTCGCATACCGCGGACTCACGCGCCAGGTGCGCAGGCCCTGAGTCGTCTGCGGATCGTGTTGTGTCCGGACGCCGGGCCGAACGGTAACAGCGGCCACCGCCCAGCCGGTCGGCCCGCCGAAGGTCAGCTCCAGCTTGCCATCGGGAGCGGACACCAGGAACTCGCGCGCTACGATGGCACCTCTATCGTGTACGGCGTCGAGGAGGCGCACGGCGCCGTTGACGCTCACCATCCCGGACACGAGGAAGTTGCGGTTGGTCCAGGAGGGATTCGTGGTGACGATCCGCACCGTGTAGTCGCCGGCGGGAACATCGACTCGGAACCGTCGCGGCGTCCCAGAGCCAAGGTTCGTCCGCAATGGCCTCGGCGGCTGCTCTTTGTACGGCCAGAATGGCAGGAGGCCCGCTGTCAGGCCGGTGGTGAACTTGTCGCCGTATCGCTGCGCCATCGCGTAGTACGTCTCCTCCGGCGTCGGCACGGAGTCATCAGTGAGCGGCAGCCAACCGAAGCCCGCTTCCGGCGAGTAGGCAGTATCGACTTCAACTATCTGCCACGGTGGCTGCTCCTGTGTGCCGCCGAAGTCAAAGGCCAACAGCGCGTCATCAGTGTCCACAGCATTCCGCGCACGCTCGAGATAGGCCATGTCCTCGACGTGCTGCACTGCTTGGAGCAACTCTTCGGCAGCCCTGGCATAATCTGCTGCCTCCTCCGCCGTGCAAGTGGGCCTTGCGCATCCCGTTGCAGCCTCCTGCACAGCGGCCGCTTGCTGCGCCAGGTCCCCCCAGTTACCACCGCTGGCCATCTTCGCCCGCGCCAGCATGGCATCGCCCGGCAAAACGGCGCTCTGCTGGCTATCCAGCTCCTGCCGGCCGATGAGCATCACCCCGTACACCCGCACCGACGGCAGCGTCAGTGTGACTCCTCGCCCATCGACCGCCATGTCCATCGGCGTGCGCTTCCCGTCCGGCGTCAGCCAGACGGCTGCCTCCGCCGGCACGTTACCGGGCAGAGCGACAGTCAGTTGCAGGGGCTGCGTCGATGTCGCCGCGCCGGACTCGAAGTCGATGTCGTAGTTCACGAAGTGGAGGCTCACGAACTCTCTCCCGTGCTCCCACGTCTTCACCCAGAGCATACGGGGGAGGTCCCCTGAAAGAATCGTCTTGCCATCCAATGCCTCCCGAGTGGCCTCGATGGCAGCTCTTGTTAGCTCTCGAGTCTCGTCATTCTCTGTCGTTCGAGAGGGCAGGAAGTTGCGCCCGGAGAGGATGTCCACTACTCGCCCGGCCTTCTTCCAGCTTGCGGCCGGCGCCTCAGCACGAGGCAAGTTGTTGTCATCACGCACGCCGCACTGGCCGATCATCCCCAGCGTGCCTCCGGCTTGCAGGTACCGCGTGAACAGTTCAATCTGCGAATCGGTCAGACACTCGAGTGCTGGCAGTATCACCAACCGATACCGCCTCAACTCGTCGAGGGTGACCCGGTCCGCGTGGATCTCGGGATGGTTGAAGATCACCACGTCAAATGGCAGATGGCCCTCTTCCAGTGCCCGGGCCATGCCGGACAGAGCGCTGATCGGTGCGCCGGCGGCCTCGTGCTGGTAGTTGTGGTACATCATCGTCGGGATCGAGTACGCCAGCGCGATCTGCGTGTAGCGCCGCTTGCTCTCTCGGGTGAAGATGGCGCGGTGGTCGTGGCGGAAGCGGAAGTACGCGGTCACCTTCTGCTGCAGCTCGGGCTCTTCTTCGAAGCTCCATTGTTTGACGAACAACACGCCGCCACCGGCGCACTCCTCGGCCATCTCGTGCTCCACCATATCCGGCGTGTGCTTGTGAAAGCCCGTCATGCACATGAATGGCCTGCGTCCCCGCGTCATCGCCCAACCCATTTCGAAGCGGAAAGCGCCCCAGGCGTTGTTCCAGCCATACTTGAATATGTCGTACGCGGACAGCCCCTTACTCTCGAACCATACGGTATCCACGAAGTCCGATAACGCTACCTGGTAGGGATTCGGACCTATGAAGCCGCCTCCCTGATTGCCATGCACGTCGTACTCGCGTGCCATGCGCTCGGCCACGAGCTTCGCGTCGCGATAGTAGCGGACGAGGTTGTGGAGATGGCAGAGGTAGAGGAACTTCTGATACTCGGACATGACCGGCGGCGCGCACATCTTGGCCAGCAGCTCCGCCTCGGCAGCGTTGAAACGATGCTTCACTTGCGGCGGCAACTGTGCCAGCACGTCGGCGAGGTTGTCCTGAACGTAGTCGCGGATGTGTTCGTACTGTCGGCGGAACTCGGGGCGCCGATCGGTGACCTCGAGGTGGTGGAAGAACTTGGCGTTGCAGTAGTCGCAGTACCTTCCGTGTCCGCCGGCGCCAATGCGCGAAGTCGGGCCGCCGATGTTGTCCTGGCTAATGGCGAAGCCGAGCAGGGGGCTGGTGAGCCAGTCGTAGTTGATGATCGCCGACCAGCGAGGGGCGTTGTTGCAGACGATGAACGCGTTCCATCCGACCTTTTCGGCCCAGGATGGCACCGACATGTTGTAGTGCTTGCTCAACACCCGCTCGCCATGCATGTCCCGGGCGATGCCGTTGTCCCACAGCAGCTCCCGCGCGCCGCCCTCGTAGAAGTGGATCGTCTCCTGGTATTCGTTGCTGCCGTACACCTCGTACCAGATGCCCCGGTGCTTTAAGTATTCGTGGGTGGTGTAGTCGCCGGAGCGATCGAGGTAATCGATGAGCTTCCAGTTCTCGTCCAGCCATCCGCCGCGGCGCTCGGGCCCGCCTCGTCCTCCGCCCCATCCGGCGTTGACGACGTATGGCCACCAGCTCACAGGCTTCCGATCCGCCTCATCGAAAGCTCGCAGCTCGGCGCCGTAGTCGGGAAGCACAATTGACACCCGGTCAGGCGCACTCGGCAGTTCCACCGCCGAGGCATTACCCCAGACAGAGGCAAGCAGTGCGAGGCATGGCAAGTGTCGCATGATTCACCTCATGGGGGGGAGCGCTCCCACAAATCTGATCTGCCTATCGTATGCTCTGAGGAGGGCTCAGAAGTCGTCGCAGGCAACGTCCGCGTCAATGACGGCCTGTCCGCCTTCGCCACCGCGCTTTGCCTCATTTGCCCTCACCACACAGTTTCGCACGACAAGAGCAGCTTCCTGCATCGTCACTGGACCGTACTCTCGCCTCATGCCGCCGCGAAAGCACGTTCGCCGTCCCCGCGAGCCCGCCTCTGTTCCACGTCTGCTTCGCGGCTGAAGGCCAATCGGGCCCGGCGGCGAAGCGATGTGGAGGAGCGGGGTGGGAGGCGGCAAGCGCGCTCCCCGGGTCCAGACCGCCGAAGATGGGATGGCAGTATTGAAGGTGTGCGAAGCGGCCCGCCGAGCGGCCGAGACCCGCTGCTGGGCGGATGTTCTGTAGCTCGCCACGGAGGTGAGCAACATATGAAGCCGGCGTCGAGCCGCACGGCAAGTTCTGGAATCAGCCGGAGAAGGGGTGGACGTGGGGCTGTTGAAAAACCCCGCCCACACGCCCGTCCGCGCAGCGCGGTGGGCGGCCGCTCACGAGCTGACGAGCCGTCGTCCCCGGGGTTTTTCAACAGCCCCGACGTACATCAAACTCGCCCTGCGACATGTGTCGCAGTTCATGGGGTAGGCGTCAGTGCGCCGAGTTCCGGGCCAGGCGTGGCTGGTGCTATCCAAGGGCGACGTCCAGGATCATCATCACCGTGAAACCGACCATGACGCCTCCGGTGGCGAAATGCGTCCGTCCGCCGCGATGTGACTCCGGGATGAGCTCCTCGCTCACTACGAAGATCATCGCCCCGGCGGCGAACGCGAGTGCGTAGGGGAGGATAGGTTGCGCAATGAGAACCACCGCCGCGCCGACCACGGCGGCCATTGGCTCGACGATGGCCGATAGCTGACCATACCAGAAACACTTCAGTCGCGAGAGGCCCTCTCGCCTGAGGGGCATTGCCACCGCAAGGCCCTCGGGGAAGTTCTGGATGCCGATGCCGATGGACAGCGCGACGGCTCCGGCCACGGTGGCAGCCGGCATCCCGGCGGCAGCAGCGCCGAATGCGACCCCAACTGCGAGGCCCTCCGGGATGTTGTGCAGCGTTATCGCCACGATGAGCAACGTCGCCCGGCGCCAGGCGGTCGGCACCCCCTCCGCTTCGTCCGTGCGCATACTTGGATGGACGTGCGGCAGCGTCTTGTCGATCGCCCAGAGGAACAGGCCGCCCAGCACAAAACCCACTGCCGGCGGCACCCAGGCCGGGATGCTCTTCTCCTCGGACATTTCGATGGCCGGTGCGAGCAGTGACCAGTAACTTGCGGCAATCATGACTCCGGCGGCGAACCCGAGCATGCCGTCCAGCGTTCGGCGGCTCATCTCTCTGGCCGCGAATACACCGGCGGATCCGACGGCCGTGATGGCCCAGGTGAATCCGCCGCCTATCAGCGCCTGAACTATCGGATGCAAGCCATTAAGGAAATCCAATGCTCCGCGCCTCCTCAGCGAGCATTGCGCGCGGATTCGCGGTCGCTCCAGCGCCTCGATCGGAGCAAGTGCGCTGGCACATGCCAGTCTGGCAGAGGAACTCCCCGGACACATCGGAAAACAGACCGTGGAGCGCCAGGTGCGTCTGCGTTCGTTTCCGCTATCGTCGCCAAGCTCCTCCGTAGGATACGGCTCGGCACAGACCGGTGGCACGCTAGAAGAGAGGAACACAGAACGGTGGAGATGACCATGCGTTGGCGCACTGTCCAGTCGGCCATCCTCTCGCTCATGACGATCTCGGCCATGGCGGCGCATGCACTCGCGGTGGAAGGCGCCTCTCGTCGCCCCGTTCTGCCACTCCGAAGCGTGACCTGCGACTTCGAGAGGCCGCTCAGTGGCTGGCAGGAGCCTGGCGGGGACTCCGGGATTGTCGCTGACCCAGAGGGCGCCCGAAACCATGTCTACCGGATCGTGGCCACGCGTCCGCACCACACGCAGCTATTGCTTCTCGACAGCAGCAAATGGCCGAACTTCGTGGGATCGTGTCGCCTCAAGGTGGTCTCCTGGGAGGGAGAGCCTCCGGCGCTTTACGTGTACGGCCGGCTGTCCCGGGGCTCCTTCCGGGGCGTCTCGGTGAGCCGCAGCGGCTCGCGCGGATTCTGTTGGTACGGCCAGAACCAGAGGAACCCGACTCTGGGCACGGCGCACGTTTCCTATGATGCAACCGGCGGCAGGTGGCTCAACGTGAAACTGGCCTGCTGGGAGAATCATCTCTTTGGGAAGGCATGGCTGGATGGCTCGCCGGAGCCAGTGTGGCAGATCGACGGGGAATCTCCGGGACAGGGCGAAGGACGCTTCGGAGTCGGCGCGTGGACATCGCCGCGAAACCCGTCCAGCGCTGTCGTGCTCGTGGATGACATGACGTTTCAGCCCCTCACGAAGGCGGCTTTGGAGCGGCTCAAGATGCGCGTGCATCCCCGTCCTCCGTTCGATCCATCAACGGCGCCGCCACGGGCCGGCGTGTTCCGATCGCCAGGCGGCATCGGGCTCGCGACTCAGGATATGGCCTTCGTATTCGGGCGGGAGAGCGGAGAAATCTCGCACATAGTTCATCGACCCTCGGGCCTCGACTTCGTCTCGCCGCGGGATTTCCGCGCCCTGTTTGACATCAGCCTCACGAAGCCCTACGAAGGCGAGAGAATGTCGGTCCCCTCCGCCGAGTTCGGCGAGGTCCGCGTGCAGGAAACAGGTGACGACCGGCTCGAATTGGCTTTCCTGGATCACCCATCTCTCCCGCTGACCGCCCGGGTAACCGCAAGCATCGGCGAAGATCAAACAGTGCGCCTGCGTCTCCAGGTGGCAAACGAGTCCGACTGGGCCATCGCGGGCGTTCGCTTTCCGCAGATTGCCTACCGCGCGCCGCTGGGCGATGACGTGGCGGATGACTGCCTCATTCTACCGTGGTCCGACGGCTCCGTATTACCCGCGCCGGGACAGCGCAGCCAGTCCCGAAGCGCGCTGTATCCGGGCCACGCGTTCACCCAGTTCAGCGCACTCTACGACGGCAGGGCGGGCCTGTACTTCGCCGCCTACGATTCCGATGGGCACTGCAAGGAGTGGCAACTGCGCACCGTCGAGGGCCGGTCAGTAGAGATGACGCTCCTGCATCGGTTCCCCGAGCTCCGCGGCGAGGCGGTCGCGACACCGTACGACGTGGTGTTTAGGACTTTTGTGGGCGACTGGCGAGACGCCGCCGACATATACAAGGCATGGGCGAAGCGCCAGCCGTGGTGCGCCAAGACGCTCGCGCAGCGCGACGACATTTCGCAGTTCCTCAAAGATGGCTGTGGGGTCGTGATCGTCTCCATCCAGAATGAGCCGGGGCGGACGAAATGGGTGGGCCGCGATCTTGAGCGCATCCACGAGCTGGCGGCAGCCTACCGGGAACGGACCGAGCTGGCGCACGTCATCGTCGTTCCCTATGGCTGGGAGAACCGGGGCACTTGGGCGGGCATCAACTATCTCCCCGCCGTTCCGTCAAACGAGGCCTGGAAGCGGGCGAATGCGGCATTGAAGGCCCAGGGAGACAGGAGCGCGTTCATGACATCGGGCTTGTGGTGGGTCGTCAAGCGGCAGAGGACACATAATGGCCCTGCGTTCGACGACAGCGCCCAGTTCGAGCGCCTCAAGGACATGGTGATCCACAACGCGGACGGGACTCCGTGGTTCGTTGACAACTACGAGAAGACCACCGTGCGGGGCAATTGGCGGGGACTGTCAGCCAAGTTGTGCCATGGGAGCGAGGACGCCCTCGAGGTGATGCGGAGGATCTTTATTGACGTCGCGCGGCTTGGCGTGCCGCTGATAAGCTTCGACCAGGAGATCGGCGGAGGGCAGCATGTGCCCTGTTACAGGAAGAGCCACGGCCATCCGCCTGGCTACGGCAATTGGATGTGGACGGAGTTCCGCGACCTCTGTGCGCGCATCCTCGAAGAGGGCCGGCCCATCGAGCCCGAGCTCGGGCTGTTCATGGAGAACGCCAGCGAGCTGGCGATCCCCTACATGGCCACGTACTGGAGCCGGCAGTTCGGCGAGGTGGATCACGGCGCCACGGGCGCGCGCGGCGTGGGGCTGTTCTCCTATCTGTACCACGAATACGTCACCGCCATCGGCGCCGCCTGTGTCCAGGGCCAGGGCCAGCAGGGGACGCGCCCTCACCCCGGCCTGCGTTGCTACGTGATGGCCAACAACCTCACGAGGGGCCTGATACCGGGGCCGTTCATACACGACGTCCCGCTCGAAAGCTCCAACGAGTGGCAGAAGACCATCTCGCAGGCATTCTTCTCCTACTGCAAGCCGTACGCCCGCTTTCCCGAATACCTGGTACTGGGCATCAGCCGCCGTCCGCCGGCGATCGAGTGCCGCGACGTTGATCTGTGGTTCCTGCGCCGGGACCCCAAAGGAGAGCCGCGCAAGCCCGGCGGCCCGCCACTTGTTGAGGTACACATCCCCCTTCCCTCCGTGACGGCGGGGAGCTTCGAAGCAGCGGACGGCTCCGTGGGCACGGTCATGGTGAATACGACGGCTGAGCCGCAAGATGCCACGCTCAAATTGGATCGCCCCGCCGAGTCAGCAGCTCTCTACCGTGCCGACCGCACGGAGGAGCGCGGCTGGGATTCCCTGCCGGCAGGGGCAGAGATCCCCATCTCGCTGGAGCCCTATGGCACGCGGATGTTGGTGGTGCGGTAGGGCAGAGGAGGCATGGCGAGCGGGTCGGGCGCTGTGCATAATGGACATGGAGAAGCAGGCGCTGCAGGACAAGGAGAATAAGTACGTCGTGCGCGTGGCTAACCATACCTTGAACGTTCTGCTGAGAACCAACAACAAGGTGCGCTGATCGCCCAGACACTGCCGCGTATGCTTGCTTCCGCAGGCGACTCGCAGCGTCGCAGCCTGGCCGGCTACCTTTTCGCCCTCGGGAGCAAGAGGCCGTCCCCGGCACTCAATTCCACCTGCTTGACCGGGGTGTTTGACTCCGGTTCAACGTAGCCGTCCGGGAGCTCCACGCTCGCGGCCTCGTCAGACGGGTTCACCACCACGAGGCCGTTGGTGAACCTCCGCATGTAGCAGTCCTGACCCGGCAGCTTGAAGCTCGCCGTGTCGCCGTTGTCCACCGGATCTCCGATTGAGTAGTAGCACAGGTCGGGGAGAGGCAGGAAGCCTACGCGGTCGCCGAGCTTCGTGATGAGCAGCGGCAGGCCGAAGTAGGTGGTGCGCTCCCTGGTGACCGTCAGCAGATAGGAGCACCAGGAGAAGCAGATCAACTGCTCGTAGTTCTCCAGCGACGGGTTGATGTCGGCGGAGACGTATCCGGCGGGGCCGATCATGCACAGCGCCCGCAGGCCGCTAAGCGCTGCGTCGCGCTCCCCCCGCTGCACGTTCAGCCAACGCCTCAGTGGGATGGGGTCAAAGGTGACGTCCAGCTTCCCGTCAGGGCGTTTGCCTCCCGTGGGCCTGATGTAGGAGTCCTCAAAGCAGTACGCGTCGAGCAGCCCGGGGCGGTCCGGCGCTGAGAAGAGCAGCTTGCCGCCGCGGGGGTACGAGCCGCTGACGGAGTTGGCGCCCAGATACGGCTCCCTGCCCATCGCTTCCTTCACCTTGCGACGAACGCCGCGCAGGAACTCCTGCAAGCCGGTGCGGTAGGAGTCCCAGTCGTATCGCTGTCCGGTGCGGAAGTCCCAGAAGTAGATGATCTTGCTTCCCAACGGATCGCACAGATTGAACGGCCGCGGCTGGAAGGTGTCGAGCCAGGCGCCGTCGTAGCCGGTCTTCATGAGCGCGATGATCAGGTCGGCCTTGTAGCGCTGGGCGTCGTCGGCCCTCGGGTCGAGCGCATACCGAATGTAGTCGCGCCCGCCGGGCCAACTGTTCGAGCTGCGGTACTTCGTCGGCTGAGTGCGATCTCCGAGGTACACCGGCGCGAAGACGGTGGCGCCGGCCTCGTGCGGCGCGGCGGCCGACTCGAATCCGCGCTCGACCCTCAGCCGACCGGTCTTCTCGTCCACCTCCAGCACCTTCATCATCTCGTCGTCCACGCGCAGCCAGAAGCAGTACTTGCGCTTATCTCTGGCATCTGTGATGTCGGCCGTGCTCGCCACGATGGGGCATTCGCCATCGGCCGGCATCTTGACGGTCACGTCGGTCGTCTGCGCATTGATGCTCTCGGCCAGCGTCGTCACATCGATCATGGCGACAGCGCCTCGATAAGCCGTTTCTACCTCCGTAGCCCCGCCGTAGTTCGTGGTGAAGCCGCCCATGTAGACGATCACGGGCACGTCGCAGCCAAGCCGGTTCTTCGCGTCGCGCACGGCCCTCAGCCACTTGCCATCGCCCGTGTAGATGAGACGACGCTCGCGTATCGCCTCGAAGGTCTCGTCGGCGCTCAGTGCGAATTCGGTGCGCTGCAAGTCCGGGTGGACCTGGAGGATGCCGAAAACGGGATAGGCCGTCGTGCGCGCACTTTCGTCCCCCCATGCGGACAAGGCCCCGACGACCAGAGCAGTTATGATGAGGCTGCCTGAGCAGATGTTTGCCATCATTCGGACCTCCCTGGATTGGGATCCCCGATGCCGGCGGCGCGCTCCCACTCCTGAGAGCCGGCATCTATCGTAAATGCTGTTGGACGGTTCTTCCCTGGCCGTCCTTCCTCCTGTCGTAGACCGCTTCACAGCGCCGCCCGTGGACATACACGCCGAGATCAAGAAGGTATCGTCGGGTCGAGAAGAAAGCACATCGCAAAAGCGCCTGAGGTGACTTGTTGTCATGCAGACACCAGACGGGGCCGTCCTTGCAGCTTCCGAGAGTGAGTATCCTTCAACTTACCTCCTGCCGAGATTCGAGCAGGCCGTGCGCGAGTTTCTGCCCGCCGGAGGGTCCGCTGCGCCAAAGCCCGCGAGCGTGGCTCGGGATCGGTGGGGTCATCGATACGTCGTCGGTGCTATGGGCGTTGTTGTTGAGCACCGGAGTGGCGAGCGCCACATTCTGAACGGCTCCAATGGCTTGCCCATAGAGGAGCTGACCTGCGTGGCGCTTGCAGCGAATGGGGACGTTTGGCTCGGGAGCCCGCGCGGAGCGATCCGCTGGACTGGCGGCAAGTTCGAGTACTACGCGAGCAAGCGTTGGCTGCCGGACGACCGTGTTGAGTCCATCGAATGTCTGCCGGACGGCTCGGCTCGCCTTCGAACCGCGGCGGGAGTCAGTCACATACGGTTCGGGACGACGACGCTCGAGGAGAAGGCGGCGCATTATGAGCGGCTCACCCATGCACGACACAACCGCCACGGCTTCGTCACCGGCTGCCGCTTGCTGGAGCCGGGCGACACGACGAAGTGGCGGCACAACATCGACGACAATGACGGGCTGTGGACGGCCATGTACGTTGCGGCGGAGTCGTTCCGCTATGCAGTGACGAAGTCGGAGGAGGCAAGGCGCAGCGCGCGGGAGTCGCTACTGGCGATCCTCGAACTTGAGAGGCAAACAGGTATCCCCGGCTTTCCGGCGCGGGCGCTCACGCACAAATCGGAGCCGGACTTCGGCAAGCCGCGTGACGGAGAGTGGCACAAAACGGAGGACGGCGAATGGGAGTGGAAGGGCGACACATCGTCGGACGAAATGGATGGTCACTATTTCGCCTGGCCCATCTACTACGACCTCGTGGCCGATGCCGAGGACAGGGCGATGATCCGCAATACCGTCCGGCGCGTGACCGACTTCATTATCGACAACGGTTACTACCTGATCGATGTTGACGGCAAGCCCACGCGGTGGGGAGTGTGGGCGCCGGAGAAGTTGAACGACGACCCCAAATGGCGCGCCGAAAGGGGCCTGAACTCCCTCGAAGTCCTCGCCTATCTCAAGGTGGCCCACCACATCACGGGTGACGACAAATACGAATCTGCAGCGCGCGACCTCATTGAGAATCACCACTATGCGCTTAACACCATCGATCAGAAGATTCTTCCCGGCGATCTCCCGGGCGCTGAGAACAACCACTCCGATGACGAACTGGCATTTCTTTCGTATTACGGTCTGCTGAGATACGAGGCCGACCCGCAGTTGCGCGCCATCTACCTGGCCAGCATTCAGCGGAGCTGGCAAATCGAGCGACCGGAGAAGTGCCCGCTCTGGAACTTCATCTATGGAGCCGTAACCGGACGCTCGTGCGATGTGGAAGCCGCGGTCGAATCGCTTCAGGAGATCCCGCTCGACCTCGTCAAGTGGGACATCAGGAATAGCCATCGCCTGGATCTCCAGCGCGATCCCAATCCGGATCGCGGGGGCAGGCCACAACTGCTCGTACCTCTGTCCTGGCGGGAGCGGCCGCTGCACAAGTGGAACGGCAACCCGTACTGCATTGATGGAGGGAACGATCTCGAGGAAGAGTGCGGGACGTTCTGGCTATTGCCGTATTGGATGGGCAGATATCACGGCGTCATCGCCGAAGCCGAATGAGCCGCGATGAAGATGGGGCGTCCGCCCGGGTTGGAGAGCCAGTTACGCCCGGCAGCTACACGCCCTTCTTGTCAAATCTGACCGTTCGCGTGTCTTGCTCCACGCCGGTGGGGATGGTGAGCGGCTCGTAGAGCTCGGGCCGGCGCGTCTTGATCCAGCGCTTGCCCGTGTTGTTCTCGAGAAGGGCATCGTCGAGGTCAGCCACTACCATGACGTCGCCCGCTTTCCAGGTCTCGATGATGATCCGGCCGTAGGGATCCAGGATCATCGCGTTCCCGGTCCGGATCTCATCGTCGTCCACTCCAACGCCGTTGCTGAATAGCAGAAAGACGCCATTGTCGTGCGCACGCGTGGGCAGCCAGCGCATCAGCCATCCGCGCCCCTTAGTGCCGCGGAACTCCTCCTCGATGGCCGCTGGGTCGCTGTGGCGATTCTCCCACTTGGCCTTGTCCACCAGCCCCATTGTCTCGGGATCCGGGGAGTCGCATCCACCGGTCTGGTGGGGCGCCAGGAGGATCTGGGTGCCCTTCAGCGCCGTGAGGCGCACATTCTCGCCGATGTTGTTGTCGTAGCATATCAGCACGCCAATGCGCCAGCCGTGTGGGGTGTCGAAGACCGTGTACTCCGAGCCCGACGCGATATGCTCGCTGACGAACGCATGGATCTTCCGGTGGCGCTGCATATCACCGTTGGGCATCGCCACGACGTACGTGTTGTACATCGTGCCGTCGTCGGTGATCTCAACTAGCCCGGCGCCCACCGTCATGCCATGCCGCGATGACAGCTCGGCCAAGGCCTGGGAGGAGGGCCCGTCAAAGACAGGCTCCGCCAGCGCTGCCACCTGCTCACGTGATAGCTTCCGCAGATGCCAGTAGCCGGTAATGCAGCACTCCGGGAATAGGATCAGCTCCACGCCCTGCTCCGCGGCCTGCTGCACGAAGCCGCGCACCTTTCCCAGGTTGGCCTCCTTGTCGTTTGAGGCATGCTCGAACTGAACTGAAGCCACCCGAAGCTTTCTCATCGCATGTTGACCTCCGTTGATGCGTGCGCAGCGAAGAATCTCGGCGTCGGCGTCATAGAATCGGCTCACGCAGTGAGATTCTTCGTTGTTCCTCGCGCCGTCGCCATCCGCCTTCGCGAGTCGCCGACGGGCATATTACGGACCTATGCAGCCCCGTACTGGCAGTCGTCCCGAGATTCTCTCACGGATGCGGCCATCCCTCGCTCGACGGCCTGCACGGCGACATCTGCCTCGGCTTCCTCTATCCGTCGGCGGCCGGGCCATCAAACGGGACGGATATCCAGATCAGCAGAAGGCCAAGTACCCTCCGAAAACGAACTTGCATCGGTCGCAGTCGGCACGCAGTGATGACCGCACTTCAGAAGCTGAGGAGGAAGGGTACCCCGCATGGCAGACCGGGAGATCAAGCTGTGCATGATCGGCGCCGGGAGACACTCCTCGCGCAACATCTATCCATGCTTTCACTACCTGACGGATGCCCGGGTGGTGGCGAATGCGGACCTCGACTTGGAGAAGGCGAAGAGCATCGCCGCCGCATTCGGCATTCCGCGCTCGTACACGGACTACGGGGAGATGCTCGAGAAGGAGCAGCCCGACGGCGTCATGGTCTGCGTCAGCAAGGAGTTCCACGCGAAGGCCGCCGTCGATATCATGGAGCGCGGCCTCCACGTGTACACGGAAAAGCCGCCCGGGGAGTCGCTTGAGGCGGTGCGAGAGGTGCTGGAGACGAAGCGGAAGACGGGACGCATCTGCATGACGGGCTACAAGAAGCACTTCGCGCCCGCGTACGCCAAGGCCAAGGCGATCATCGACGGCGAGGATTTCGGCGACCCAGCGCTCATCACGCTTCTGCGCACCAAGGGCCCGGGCGACGCCGATTATCTGCTCCAGTGGGGCTGCCATGCGACGGACCTCATGCCGTTCATGTTCGGCCCTGTGACCACAGTGTTTACCCTCGCGACGGCTGGCAGCACGCATGCCTACGCCGTGAGCATGGAGTTCAAGAGCGGTGCGGTCGGTAGCCTGTGCGTGAGCGATCGACCGGGCGGTGCTTTGGAGGAAGTCACGGCCTGCGGGGGCAATCAGATGACGGTGCGCGTGCGGAATTCGATCATCATGGAGGCGTTCAACGGCGACCAGCCGGTCGCCGCACACAATCCGTCCTTCACCCAGAGCGGACATGGGCACGTGGAGCAGGGCTTCGTGGGTGAGCTGCAGGAGTTCGTCGCCGCCATCAGTGAGAACCGTGAGCCGGAGTCCGGCATCGAATCATCGGCGCACTCTATGGCCCTCCATGACGCCATCGAACGATCGGCCGAGAGCGGCCGGCCGGAGGATGTGGCAGAGCTATGAAGATCGCCTTCTCCAAGCCCACGCGCAACGACGAGCGACAACGCGAGCTGGTCGCTGCGTTTCGCGCCTGCGGATACGACGGGCTGCAGCTCAAGGGAAACCAGTACAGCGCCTATCTCGACGACCCGCCGCGCATCTTTGCCGACTATCCCGAGCTTGAGGGCGCCATCTCGGGGTTGATCGCCAGCCTGGCCCTGGACGATGCTGGCGAGGGCAGACTCCGCCAGGTGATGCGCTTCGCGCAGCGCACAGCCGCCGACCTCGTAATCGTTGTCCTCGGTGGCGGTCGGGAGGGGCTGGATCGCGACGGTCTGGCCAGCATCGCGGCTCGGATGGCCGAGCTGGCCAGGGAGGCCGAAGACATCGGGGTCAAGCTCTCGCTGCACAACCACGCTGACAACCCGCTGATGCACGTGGAGGACCTTTCGGTGTTCTTCGAGCAGGCCGGAGACGTGCCGTACGGCTTGACGGTGGACACCGCGCACCTCGTCAAATCAGGTATCTCGGACATCGCAGGCGTCATCCGGCGCTTCGCGGACAGCATCGACAACTTCCACGTGAAGGACATCAGAGATGGGGAGTTCGCGGTGCTTGGCGAGGGATCGATCGACTTCGGTCCGGTGTTCGCGGCAATCCGCGATATCGGCTACGACGGCTGGGTGTCCGCGGACGAGGAGAGCGGCAGCGAGATGGGGGAAGCACTCACGAAGTGCTATCGGGTCCTGACAAGAGGACTTGGCCTCTGAGAACACCACAGGAAGGGCTGAATCGCAGTGAAGATCTGTGCGGCAAGTGTTTGCTACAGAAAAACCGGTCGCGATGAGATCGAGTTTCTTCTCGACGACGCACCCCGGCACGGATTCGAGTGGGCGGAGCTGCAGGGGTTTCCCCGGCAGCTTCGCACCGGAGCGGACCCGGACGTGGCCGCCCTGAAGGACCAGATGGCCCGAGCTGGGCTGCAGACGGCGGCCGTCTACGGGCCGGGATTCGGTGGGGCCAACGAGGAGCAGATAGCGGCGTCTATAGCCAACGCCAGGAAGATGATCCGGATCGGCACCGAAATGGGCACTGACAAGTTCGTGGGCAGCGGCGGCGCCCCGAAGATGAAGGCCTCGGTGGAGGGCGCCATCGAAGTGTTGAAAGCTGTGGCGCCGGATGCCGAAGCAGCCGGAGTCAATATCTGTGTGGAGCCGCACTTTGGTTCGTGCGTCGAGAGCTTCGGGGACTACGACCGGATCTTTTCGGCCATACGCTCGCCGAACGTCGGCATCTGCATTGACAATGGGCATTTTGACAAGGCGGGCGTCGATACACTGGCCTTGATGGACAAGTACAAGGACAAGATCTGGCATTTGCACATCAAGGATCAGAGGGCGCATGAGGGCATGTCGCTTGGCGAGGGTGAACTGGACCTGCCGGCTCTCATTGCGTTCTTCAAAGGCATCGGCTTCGACGGCTTCCTCTCAATCGAGCTCGAGGTCGAAGACAAGACCGACATCAGCGGCATCATGGGAAGGTCGAAGGAATACCTCGAGGGGCTGATCTGACGCCTCAGCATCCAGGGCGACAATCGGCCGCTGAGACCCGAGGGCCGCGACAGGTCGTGCTATCCCAAATCGGCAATCGGATGGTGAGAGACCAAAGGAGTCCGGAACAATGGTTCTGAGAACACAATCAGTGTGCAGCTTGGCGGGCGCAATTGCGGCTATGGGAGCCGGCGTGCTCGGCTCATTGGCCGACGAGCCAACGCGCTGTCCCGTCCCCCCTGACTGCATCCGCCACGAGGACGGAAGCTGCTACATCGCCTCCATGGACTTCGGCGAGGAGGGCGACAAGTACACGGGCAACAAGTCCATGCTCGTGCTCTACGAGGACGGAAAGCCGCTCGGGCCTCCACGCAGTGCTCACCGGGACATTCGGGAGAAGGGCCAGGGCCGATACTCGCACTGGGGTCGGGAGAGCCTCTATTTCTCGGCCTCTGATAACACGGATCCCCGGACGAACGGACGCAAGTATGAGGTTGCTTCCGCCAATCCAAGGAGCACGCTCGGGGGCTTGGCCCGCTTCCCCGTGGAGCAGCGGGAGCACGTCGAGGAGATACGCTCCGGCCGGCACGAGTACGCCATCGAGATGGGCGGGACGCTGGACATGGAGAATACGAAGACCCTCCCCAGCAGCAACTGCTACATTACCTTCCAGCCAAACATCTCGCTGACCATCGAGAACATCGGCGACACTCCGGTGGTCAACCCGCGGTTGGTGATCAACGACCGCGGCAACTGGTACACATTTGACAGCCTGCTGGAGGAGTTCACCCGCGGCGCCACCACCGATCAGGAGAAGGTGTACTTCATCTGGCAGAACATGCGCGAAAACCTGTACCACGAGAGCCCGCTGTTCGGCGACAACGAGCCGCACGATCCGGTGAGGCTCTTCAACATCTTCGGCTTCAACCTGTGCGACGATGCGGGCAACGCGGGCTGCTCGCTCTTCCACCACGCCGGGTTCGAGGGATCGAAGAACCGATCGCTGCACGGGCACGTGCAGTGCGAGGCGTTCATCGACGGCGACCACCAGTTCATGGACGTCGATATGGACTGCTTCTACCTGGACCGCGAGAACGAAATCCCGGTGAGCGGGGACACGTGCGCCCGCGACCACGACCTGGTGCGCCGGGAGCTGAACTATGGGCCGGTCGTCGATCGCTTCAGAAGCAGCGACAGCCCGGCGGCGCTCTTCGGGCCGGACGATGGTGCATCGCACCCGAAGCTGCGCGGGCATGAGATCGCGTATACGCTACGGCCTGGGGAGAGGGCGATCTTCCGCTGGGACAACATCGGCAAGTACTGCGCCCAGAACAAGGAACGAGCGCACCGGCCCAAGTTCTACGGCAATTCGAAGTTCGTGTATCGGCCGCGCCTCGATCTGGCGGCAGCTCGGGCCGAGACTGCCGCCATGACGGACATAGCGGAGCCGACCGCCGCCGACAGGGGCGCCAAGCTGGCCGGCCAGTCAGCGGACGCGCAGGTGCTCTACGAGATCAAGGTCCCGTACGCCATCTGTGGCGGGACGGTCCGGGCCGAGTTTGCCGGGCTCGAAGCGCGGGACAGGTTCACCATCGCGATGTCGCTTGACGGCGAGACGTGGCGGGAATTGTGGGTCAAGCAGGGCACCGGGACTCACGAGGCCGAGGTGTCGTTGGACGAGGCGCTGGACCTTTACAACGCGCCCGCGAAATACCGATACCTGGTCCGGGTCGGACTCGGGTCAGCCACAGTCGCCCACGGGGCGAACCTGCGCTCGCTGGAGATCGAGACCGATGTCCTGGCGGCGCCAGTGTCGCTGCCGCGCCTGCGCCTCGGGACGAATCGTGTGGTGTACACTGACGAGACCGAGGGCCGCCACCGCGTGCGCGTCGCTCACGAGTGGCAGGAGACCGACGCAGTGCACCCCCTCGGGCCGCCGCCTGCACCGAAGTATCCGCAGCCCGGGGCAACGATCGGAGATTCGACCGTCACCTTCTCGTGGCCCGCGGCAGAGGACGCGGATCGCTACCATCTGCAAGTCAGTCGCCGGCCCGACTTCAAGTTCCCCTACCGGACGAGCCTGGACGTCATCATTCCCAGCACGGAGTGGGGCGTGCCGTACACCGGCATATTCAGCCCGGACACGACGTACTATTGGCGCCTGCGCTGCCGAGACCACTGGGGAGCCTGGGGGCCTTGGAGCGAGGCGTGGCAGTTCAGTTGGCGCGGGCCGCGCGTGCCGGTCAATGTGCGGCTCGATATACAGGGCCAGGCGGTCACACTTCACTGGGAGGCCAACCCGCGCGGCGAGCGGCCGGTGAGCTACGAAGTCTACGGCAGCGACGAGAAGGGCTTCTCGATCCACAAGGACGAGCACGACGTGCTGGGGCGCGGAAAGGCGCCGGGCAACTTCCTCGGTGAGACCACCGAAACGTCCATGGTGGTGGCCTCCCCGACGGCCACCGCCGACAACGCCAACAAGGTGTTCTATCGCGTGGTGGCCATCGACGCCAACGGCACGGCCAGCGGCTGTTCCGACTATGCCGAGCTGCCGCACCCGTTCGTCTACAGCCAGCCGGACACGCGGGCGCGCGTGGGCGACGAGTATCGGTACGAGGTCAAGAGTCTCCGCTCGCTGGGCGACTATCAATGCCGGCAGGACCCGACCGTCACCTACAAGAAGTACGCTCACAAGTTCTGGGACATCGAGGAGAACGGCTTCACGCTGGCCGATGGTCCGGGGTGGCTTGCGATAGATGAAGCGACCGGAGTCCTGTCGGGAACGCCGGCCAGAGGGGATGTCGGAACCACACACGTCAAGGTCAGAGTGACGAACCAATTCGACGGTCGTGCTGAGCAGGACTTCGACCTGACCGTGGTCCGGTAGAGCGGGTCCCCTGAAAGGCGGCACAACCGTGAAATGCACAGTCACGACGATGAGTGTATTAGCGCTGATGGCGACGTGCGCGCTGGGACTCGGCACGTTCTGCGCTGCCGATGATGGGCACGATGCCCTGGCGCAGGAGATAATCGCTGCCACCGGCGTCAAGGGCGGATTGATCGTCCACGTCGGCTGCGGCGACGGGAAACTAACGGCCGCGCTGTGCGCCAACGACAGCTACGTGGTTCATGGCCTGGATGCGAGTGCGAAGAATGTCGCGAAAGCTCGTGAGCACATCCGGTCGCTCAAACTCTACGGCAAGGTGTCAGTGGAGCAATGGCGACAGAAGCATCTCCCGTACACCGACAACCTCGTGAACCTCGTGGTGTCGGAGAAGATCGGCAAGATTCCCATGGATGAGGTGCTGCGAGTTCTGGCTCCCAACGGCGTGGCCTACATCAAGAAGGGCCGCAAGTGGACCAAGACCGTCAAGCCGCGCCCCAAAGAGATCGACGAGTGGACCCACTTCCTCCATGATGCAACGGGCAATGCTGTGGCCAACGACTCCGTCGTGGCGCCGCCGCACCACGTCCAGTGGATCGGCGGGCCAAAATGGGCCAGAAGTCACGATCATCTCGCCAGTGTCAGCGTCGCCGTATCGAGTGGCGGGCGGGTATTCTACATCGTTGACGAAGGGCCCATCGCTTCGGTCGCATTGGCTCCGACGTGGTTCCTCGTTGCGCGGGATGCGTTCAATGGCGTGCTCCTGTGGAAGAGGCCGATCGCGTCCTGGGAGTGGCATCTGCGGGACTTCCGCAGCGGCCCCTCCCAAGTGCACAGAAGACTGGTCGCCGAGAAGGACCGGGTCTACGTCACGCTCGGGTACGGCGCGCCGCTCACCGCCCTCGACGCGGCAACAGGCAAGACGGTGAAGACCTACGAGGCGACGGAGGGCACGGAAGAAATCCTGCATCATGAAGGCGTTCTGTTCCTCGTGGTCGGCAACCCAAACCACCAGCGCGCTATGAACGCGGCAATCCGACGGGGCGAACCGCTGCCACCGGTCGATAGGTCCATCATGGCTCTGAATGCCGATACCGGTGATGTTCTCTGGCGGAGATCGGACACCGACACGGCGGAACTGATGCCCATGACACTTGCCGTTGGTGGGGGGCGTGCGTTTTTCCAGAGCACCGGTGAACTTATCTGCATGGACGCCCGGTCCGGCCAGGAGCTGTGGCGTGCCGCGCGGCCTGCCAGCCTCGAGCAGCGGCCGGCCTGGTCAGCTCCGACCGTGGTCGTGCACGGCGATGTTGTGTACTCCGCTGATCGTGAAGCCCCCACTGAGATGGACGATACCCCCAGGCCCCGACACGTTGACTGGCTAGTCAGCCGGAAGGGCGGCGACGCCCCTGTTGGCGAGCTGATCGCCTTTTCGGCCAAGACCGGAGAGCGACTCTGGAGCTGCCCGTGTCGTGAAGCGTACAATGCACCGGTGGATGTGCTCATCGCGGGCGGACTCTTGTGGACCGGCAACCTCGTGCGTTCGAAGGACCCAGGCATAACCGAGGCGCGCGATCCAGCCACGGGCGACATCAAGAAGCAGCGCCCGGCGGACGACACCTTCTTCGTGGTCGGCATGGGTCACCATCGGTGCCACAGAAACAAGGCAACCGACAGGTTTCTTCTGCTCGGCAGAGCGGGGGTTGAGTTCATCGACCTGGCGTCCGGAAAAGGCATCGCACACCACTGGATTCGAGGCACCTGCCAGTACGGAATCCTTCCGTGTAACGGGCTTCTCTATCTGCCGCCGCATTCGTGTGCCTGCTACATCCAGGCGAAGCTGAACGGGTTCAATGCCCTCGCGCCCAAGCGGGAGTCGAAGGTTGCGAAGCACGTGGGGCCGAGGCTCGAGCGCGGGCCCGCGTATGGCAAGCCCACTGCTTCAGAGGCGGCCGGACAGGCCGATTGGCCTACGTATCGACATGATCCGGCCCGCAGCGGCCGTACCAGCTCGGCGGTTCCCGCAGTGCTGAAGCGCTCGTGGCACGCCGACCTCGGCGGCAAGCTCAGCAGTGTCGTCCTCGCGGAAGGCAAGGTGTTCGTGGCCTCGGTGGACACGCACGCGGTGCACGCGCTCGACGCACGGAGCGGCAGACCGCTCTGGAGCTACACGGTCGGCGGCAGAGTGGATTCTCCTCCGACGATCCACAAAGGCCTGGCGCTGTTCGGATGCGCTGACGGATGCGTCTACTGCCTTCGCGCCTCCGATGGGCGATTGGCGTGGCGGTTCCGGGCGGCCCCGGAGGACCGCCGGGTCGTGGCCTACGGACAGTTGGAGTCGGTCTGGCCGGTGCACGGAAGCGTGTTGGTGCAGGACGGTGTCGCATACTTCGCCGCCGGCAGATCCATCTTCGTGGACGGCGGGATATACCTCTACAGCCTGGACCCCGTCACGGGAAAGAAGCTCTCGCAAACGCGTTTGGACGGCCGCCATCCGAAGACCGGACAGGAGCCCCAGGACACCGTCCGAGGCACCAACATGCCCGGTGTGCTGCCGGATGTTCTGGCCAGTGACGGCACGTTCGTCTATATGCGGCATAAGGCATTCGACCGAAACGGCGTCGAGCAAGAACCAAGTGTGCCGCACTTGTACAGCCCGGCGGGCTTCCTGGATGATTCGTGGTGGCACCGGACGTATTGGATTGTCGGAACGAGGATGGGCGTCGGTTATGGTGGCTGGCCGACGGTCGGGAACAGCGTCCCGTCCGGGCGCCTGCTCGTGCTCGACGCGCCAAACGTCTATGGATTCGGGCGCGACCAGTACGCCACGCACGGCAGCCACGTGGGCCTTGGGATGACTCAGTACCGCCTTTTCGCCGCTGACGCAACACCCAAACCCGTCCAGAAGCCGGTCGCGCGGCGACGCGGGAAGGGCCCCGGGACGCAGGTCCAGTACTACTGGTCGAAGGACGCGGAGCTTCTCGTTCGCGCCATGGTACTGGCCGACAAGACGCTCTTTGTCGCAGGCCCGCCTGACCTGCCCGATCGGGACGACGACGGCCTCGCGGCCCTCCAGGGCGGCAAAGGCGGCGTCCTGTGGGCCGTCTCCACCACGGACGGGGAGAAGCTGGCCGAATACAAGCTCGACTCGCCGCCCGTCTTCGACGGCATGATCGCGGCCAACGGGCAGTTGTATATCTCAACCCGGGACGGGCGTGTGCTGTGCATGGGCAAGGAATAGCAGGGGAAGAAAGGCAATCTGCCCCATATTCCTGCGGAACGAGCAATAACCAGCAGTGCCCGCACGTTGCTGTGATAGGAGCGAAGGGCCTCTGCTGGGCGCTATGCCGTCTAGCCCCGGAATTCCCGATGTGCTGTGCATTGGGATAGGCAATCTCCGGTGAAACGAGGGGACAGGACCATGTCGAGAACGGCACAGAGGTTTGGTTTCTTGAGCATGGCGGCCGCGTGCATCGTGGTGCTGTCGGTGTCTGTGGGCGCCCTGCGCGGAGCGGGAGCCGCTCGCGAGCAGCGGACCCCTGCGCGAGCCGTCAACCCGTCTGAACGCGCTTTGGCCCGAGAGATCCTCGAAGCCACCGGCGTCAAGGGCGGATTGATCGTCCACGTCGGCTGCGGCGACGGGAAACTAACGGCCGCGCTGTGCGCAAATGACAGCTATGTGGTTCATGGCCTGGATGCGGATGCGCAGAACGTCGAAAAGGCCCGTGAGCACATCCGGTCGCTCAAGCTCTACGGCAACGTATCAGTCGAGCAGCGGCGCGGCAGTCGCCTACCGTACGCCGATAACCTCGTCAACCTCGTGGTGTCGGAGAAGATCGGCAAGATTCCCATGGATGAGGTGTTGCGTGTCCTGGCTCCCAACGGCGTGGCGTACATCAAGCAGGGCGGCAGGTGGACGAAGACGGTAAAGCCCTGGCCAGAGGAGATAGACGAATGGACTCACTATCTCCACGGGGCGGACAACAACGCTGTTGCCCAGGACACGGTTGCCGGCCCGCCGCGCCGCATGCAGTGGGTGGCCAATCCACTGTGGCTCAGAAGCCATGAGACCCCGTCCGGAGTCAGCGCCCTGGTCTCGGCGCGCGGCCGCGTCTTCTACATTCTCGACGAGGGTGTCATCGGCATAATCGACGAGAGATTGCCCGACACGTGGTCGCTTATCGCCCGCGACGCGTTCAACGGCGCGCTGCTGTGGAAACGGCCAATTCGCGGCTGGGGTTGGCGCGAGTGGAGCAGAGAGAGGTATGAGGGCAAGGACTGGACGGTGCAGGGACCTACTCGCACGGCTTTTCCCAACTCGCTTTCGCGACGATTGGTCGCCGATGGCGACCGTGTCTACGTCACGCTTAGCTACGCGGCGCCGGTTACGGTTCTTGACGCCGCAACCGGGGAGGTCGTCCGGACACTTGAGGGAACCGAGGGCGCCGACGAGATTCTGTGCAGCGAGGGCATCCTGGTCCTCTCCGTCAAGGACGCACTGGCCGAGCAAGCCAAACGACGCGGGGAGACTATTCCGGATCGCCTTCTTGCCATCGAGGCCGACACCGGCGACGTTATCTGGGAGAAGCCGGTGCAGAGGATTGTGCAGTTGTCTTTGGCGATCGAAGGCAGCCGCGTCTTCTTTCACGACCGTGTGACAATTGCCTGTCTGGATCTCGGAAGCGGCGCGGAGCTGTGGCGTGCCCAGAGCGCAGGCGGGAAGGGCGGCACGCTCGTCGTCCACAATGGAGTGGTGCTGCTCTCAGGTCCCCAGAAACTGGAGGCGCTTTCCGCCGAAACCGGGAACGCCTTGTGGGTGAATGCTGTACAGCCGGAAAAAGGCGCCGCAAGCCAGGACCTTTTCGTGGCCAACGGATTGGTCTGGCGCGGATTGACTCCCGTCGGACTCGACCCGCTCACTGGCGAAGAAAAGGCGAGGGTATCGGACGAGAACCTGCGCAGTGTGGGGCACCATCACCGATGTTACCGGGGGAAGGCGACGGACCGCTACCTCATGAGCGCCAAGGAGGGCATTGAGTTCCTCGCCATCCAATCGGACAGCAACTCGCGGAACAACTGGCTCCGAGGCGCGTGTAAGTTGGGCATCATGCCCTGCAACGGGCTGCTTTACGTCCCGCCGGACCAGTGCTTCTGCGAGCCGGGAGTCAAGCTCCTCGGGTTCAACGCCCTGTCGTCCGAGCCCGCGGCCCGGAAGAATCCGCGGCGGGCGTCCGGCAAAGGCCGACTCGAGCGCGGCCCCGTCTACTCCCAGATCCGTGATCTAAGGTCTGAGAGTTCACATCCCAATGATTGGCCAACCTATCGGCATGACCCCGCCCGCAGCGGCTCGACCGGGTCGTCTGTTCCCGCCGACGTCGAACGTCTCTGGCAAGCCGAGCTCGGAGGCAGAATCACTCCGCCGGTGGTCGCCGACGGCAAGCTCTTGGTCGCGTCGGTGGATACCCACACGGTCCACGCGCTGGACGCGCAAAGCGGCAAGCCGCTGTGGAGCTACACCGCCGGCGGTCGCGTGGACTCGCCGCCGACTGTCTACGGCGGCCTGGTCCTGTTTGGATCCGCCGACGGATGGGTCTATTGTCTCCGTGCGTCCGACGGGAAACTGGCCTGGCGCTTTCGCGCGGCGCCCGAGGACCGGCGCGTGGGGGCCTTCGGCCAATTGGAGTCGGCTTGGCCGGTGCAGGGCAGTGTGCTCGTGCAGAACGGCGTGGTCTACTTCGCCGCGGGTCGCTCGTCCTTCCTCGACGGCGGCATATACCTCCATGGTCTTGACCCGGCCACGGGGAAGACGCTCTACGAAGCGCGCGTGGAAGGCCCGTATCCGGACCTGACCGAGGGCCCGGGCCAGTGCTTCTGGGTGGAGGGGGCGCGGTCAGAGGTCCTCGTTGGCGACGGCTCGTCTGTTTACATGCGACAAGTGCAGTTTGATGGCAAACTGGTGAGGCAGGAGACTCCATACATCACCAATATGGGCGACCAGAAAGTAGGCCTGCATCTGTTCGCCACGTCGGGACTTCTGGACGGTTCGTGGTACAACCGGTCCTTCTGGATGTATTCCGAAAGATGGCCCGGCTTCTACATCGCCAACCAGGCCCCGAAGAGCGGGCAGCTTCTCGTTTTCGACGACAAGTGGACTTATGGCGTCAAGGTGTTCACCAGGAGAAACCGCCACAGTCCCATGTTCTTCCCGGGCAACGAAGGCTATCTGCTGTTCGCCGACGACAACAGCAACGAGCCCGCTCTGGTGGATGAGAACGGGAAGCCCGAGCCGGTGGAGTGGCTGCCTCAATCAGCATATGTGGGCAGTAAGGGCACGATCGAGCTGACGAGAGTAGCGGTAGACAAAGACAAGTGGATTGGCTTCACCAGGTCGCAGCCGCCTAAATGGACCGCATGGATACCGGTTCGCATCCGGGCGATGGTCCTCGCGAACGAGACGCTCTTCATTGCCGGGCCGCCCGACATCCTCGATCCGAATGATCCGCTGGCCGCCTTCGAGGGACGAAAGGGAGCCGAGTTGTGGGCCGTATCCGCCGCCGCCGGCAAGAAGCTGACGGGGCTGAAGCTCGGATCGCCGCCCGTCTTCGACGGGATGATCGCGGCCAACGGGCGGCTGTACCTTTGCACGAAAGACGGCAAGGTGCTGTGCTTTGCTGGCCGGTAGATGCGAGTATGGTCACGGAGGCTCGTGATGCCAGAAGCTCTCGAAAGCTGACGTGGGCGTGCACTTGTGCGCGCCTGGATTCCATCTTCCCCGCCTGGATCAGCCATCCGGCTCCGTAGTTCTCCCTGATGAGCGCACCCCGCCCTAGGGGGTGCTGCATAGTGTGAGCGAATAAGAGGCGGTCACAGGTCAGATGGAGAATGCGGTTTGGATGGGAGTGTCTGCCAATGGAGATCGACCCTATTGTGACGTGTGCCTTGCTCATCGTCGCCTCGTGCGCCGTGGCGGCGCAGGCCAAGGGAGCCGTGCCGCTCATCCCCCGCGAGGTGCTCTTCGGTAACCCCGATAAAGCCCAGGCGCGTCTCAGCCCGGATGGGACGAAGATAAGCTACCTGGCGCCGCTCGACGGTGTGCTGAACGTCTGGATAGGCCCGGCAGACGATCCGAGCGCGGCCGAGCCTGTCACGCGCGATACCGGGCGCGGCATCCGCATCCACTTCTGGGCATACACGAACCGGCACATTATCTACCTCCAGGACAAAGACGGCGACGAGAACTGGCGCGTGTACAGCGTTGACCTCGAGTCAAAGGAGGTAAAGGACCTCACGCCCTTCGAGGGCGTCCAGGCCCGGATCGAAGGGGTCAGCCACCTGTTTCCCAGTGAGATCCTCATCGGTCTGAACGACCGCAACGCCCAGTTACACGACATCCATCGCGTGAACATCGCGACCGGCGCAAGCGAACTGGTGCTGGAGAACACGGGCTTCGCCGGCATCATGACGGACGACAGCTACGCGCCTCGGCTGGGCCTATCCTTCAGCCCCGAGGGCGGCATGGTTGTGGTCCGGCTCGAGCCGGATGGCTCGACGGAGCCGTTCTTGACGATCGGCCCCGAGGACGTCCTGACGACCAATCCCATCGACTTCGACAAGTCCGGCAACACCCTCTACCTCATCGACAGCCGCGGGCGGGATACTGCCGCCTTGACCGCGCTGGCGCTGGATACCATGGAGCAGAACGTCCTCGCCGAGGACCCACAGGTGGACATCGGCGGCGTGATGATCCACCCGACCGAGAAGACCGTTCAGGCGTACTCCACCAACTACGACCGGCAGGAGTGGCACGCTCTGGACGAAGCTGTTGCACAGGATCTGGAAGCCTTGGGCGAAGTCGCCGACGGCGATCTCGATGTCGTGAGCCGCACGCTCGACGACTCGACGTGGCTGGTGGCATACGAGATGGACAACGGCCCGGTGCGCTATTACCGCTACGACCGTCAGGCGAAAAAGGCCACATTCCTCTTCACCAACCGCCAAGCTCTCGAGCAAGCTCCGCTGGTGCGCATGCATCCCGTGGTCATCAAGGCGCGCGATGGGCTGGACCTGGTTTCGTACCTCAGCCTTCCGGCCGGAACGGATCCGGATGAGCGAGCCCGTCCGCGGGAGCCCCTCCCCATGGTCATCTGGGTCCACGGCGGGCCGTGGCATCGGGACGCGTGGGGCTTGGATCCCATCCACCAATGGCTGACGAACCGCGGCTACGCAGTGCTGAGCGTGAACTTCCGCGGCTCCACGGGCTTCGGGAAGAACTTTGTGAACGCGGCCAATCGGGAGTGGGGCCAAAAGATGCACGACGACCTCATCGACGCGGTGAACTGGGCGGTGAGCGAGCGCATTGCCGATCCGGAGCGGGTCGCCATCGGCGGCGGCAGCTACGGCGGGTACGCAACGCTCGTGGGCATGACGATGACTCCCGATGTCTTCGCCTGTGGGGTGGATCTGGTGGGACCCTCCAACCTGATCACGTTCATGGACAACCTTCCGGAGTATTGGATCCCAATACTGCCGCTGCTCACGGATCGCGTCGGCGACAACGCCACGGAGGAGGGCAAGGCGTTCCTGCAGGAGCGCTCGCCGCTCACGTACGTCGATCGCATCTCGAGGCCGCTTCTCATCGGCCAGGGCGCCAACGACCCGCGCGTGCGCCGGCAGGAGTCCGACCAGATCGTCAAGGCCATGCAGGAGCGCAATATCCCGGTCACCTATGTGCTCTACGCCGACGAGGGCCACGGCTTCGCACGGCCGGAGAACTCCCTCTCCTTCTGGGCCGTGGCCGAGGCGTTCCTCGCCGAGCATCTCGGCGGCCGCTGTGAGCCCATTGGGGACGCCTTCAAAGGCTCCACCATCGAGGTGCTGGCCGGCGCCGACCAGGTCACTGGTCTGGCCGAGGCCTCAGGCGGGTCATAAGTGAGGTCAAGTTCGATGCGGGGCCCATATCTCGTCCTCTTGACACTTGTGCTCGCCACAGTGCCCGTCGCTGACTGCGCCCATGCCGATTGGCCCGACCTCCGCGGGCGCGATCCGCGGGCTCAGGCGGCACTGGAGCCAGAGCTGCGGAAGATCCGCAGGGAGCATCCGCGCATCTTCTGCACGGAGGAAGGTATCGCGCAGGTGCGCCAGCGATGCCGGACGGCGCCCGCCGTTGCGCAGGTGTGGGAGTTCATCCTCGAATGGGCCAAGGGCAGCCACTACTACGAGAACCTCTGGGCGACGCCCTCGCAGCTTCAGGCAGGTGTGATTGCCTACCGGGTATCGGGCCGTGATCGAGACATCCTGCGTCATGCTGTCGCCATTGCCGACTACCTCGCCACGGCGAAGGGCGATAGCTGGACATGGCCGCGCATCTCGAAGTCCCTCGCGATGGCTTACGACTGGCTGTACGACGACCTCTCTGCTGAACAGCGACAGCGATACGGTCGCGCCGCGATCCACGCCGCCCAGCAGTGCTACCGGACGTGGCGGCACTCCGAGTTCAACAATCACCTGTACCTCGAGTACGGCCCCATACTGTACACGGGCATCGCCCTGTGGGAGGAGGGGATCGACGACGAGGCCGCACATCGCCTAGCGCTCGACGGACTGGATCTACTCGTGAATCACCTCATGCCCGCTCACAACATGGTTGCCGCTGGGGAGGGGGGCTGGCATGAGAGCATGAGCTACCACGCGTTCTTCACGTACGAGTTCGCCCACCTCGTCGAGCTGTGGTCGTCAGCCACGGGGCAGAAGCTCTGGGAGGGTTTCAGCGGCCTGGACGGCGACGCCCACTGGCTCATCCATAACGCCAGGCCCTTCGATGACAGCCGCGTCAGCGCAGCCGACATCGGCGGGCATGACTCCTATGATGGAAACATCGCCATGTACATGCCCCTGCTGCAGCGCAGGAGGCGCGATGGCGTCGCCGGCTGGTGGGCGGATCAGATCAAGCAGGAGGCGATCCGCCGCGACCGCGCCGGGGTGAAGTACCAATTGGGCGCCGGAACGTGGTGGCCGTACCTTCTCTGGTACGACCCGTCCGTCCGCCCGATGCCTCGCACTGAGCTTGCTCTGAGCCACCACTTCCGCGGCATTGGCTGGGTGTCGATGCGCAGCTCTTGGCAGCCTGATGCCACCTTCGCGCTGTTCATTTGCGCCCCGCTATACCTTGGCGGCCACCAGCACTGCGACAACAACAGCTTCGTCATCCACAAGCACGCGCCTCTCGCGATGGACACAGGCGTCTACGACGCCACGGCCCACCGGGCGAACTACTACGCCCGCACAATTGCCCACAACTGCGTCACGGTGACGGATCCTCGGGAGCAGTTCGATGGTGGCGTGTGGGGGCACAATCGCCCCGGCGAGGGCGCCAACGACGGCGGCCAGCTCTACGGCGGCGGGCCGGGCTTCGTCACCGATGTAAAACCCGGGGACGTGCACCATCGCGCCGAGATCAAAGCGTACAAGGCGACGGAGCGATATACCTTTGTGGTTGGCGACGCGACTCGGTCCTACAGCTCCGCCAAGCTCAAGGAGTTCACCCGGGCGTTTCTGTATCTCCGACCCGATTGCTTCGTCGTCTTCGATCGCGTCGAGTCCACGCGGCCCGAGTTCAGGAAGACGTGGCTGCTGCACTGCGCGCCGGAGCCGCGAATCGACGGGACCCGCTTCGAGATAGTCAACGGCAAGGGACGCCTCGCCGTGGAGTCGCTTCTGCCGGCGGGGGCGCAGATCGCAGCCATAGGAGGCCCGGGGCACGAGTTCGAGGTCGCCGGGGTCAACTACCCTCCCCAGAAGAAGTACGATCTGGACGAGGCCGGGCGTTGGCGCATCGAGGTCAGCCCCGCTCGCGTTCGGACGCGCGACTACTTCCTCCACATTCTGCTCGCGACAGACTCGGGATCGCAACAGTGGCCAAACGGCACGGTCAGCGAGACAGAGGACCGGATCCGGGTCGCCGTCACGCTTGGTGATACGGAGGTGGAAGCCGACTTCACCAAGGATGGGCCGCTTGCGGGCCGACTCGTAATCAAAGAGCGTGGCACGGGCAGGACAATACTCGACGAGCGTCTGAAGCAATAGGCGGCGCTGCCGTTCGGCGTGGAGCCGAGCGAGAACCACTCTTCGCACTCGGAGGTACCTGATGGAATACAGACAGCTTGGTCGCAGTGGCGTGCGCGTCTCGAAGCTCTGCGTGGGGACGATGAACTTCGGCGGGCGCGCAGACGAGGACGAATCCAAACGCATAATCAACGAGGCCATCGATAGCGGCGTCAACTTCATCGACACCGCCGATGTATACCGCAGAGGAGTCTCTGAGGAGATCGTGGGCACAGCCCTGGCGGAGAACGGCCATCGGGATGACGTGGTGCTGGCCACCAAGGGCGTCGCGACGATGGGCGATGGCACCAACGATCAGGGCGCCAGCCGCTACCATCTGACGCGCGCGGTTGAAGCCAGCCTACGCCGCCTGCAGACCGACCGCATAGACCTGTACTATCTGCACATCACCGACATCAATACGCCAATGGACGAGATCCTCGACACGCTGGATGTACTGCTCCGGCAGGGCAAGATCCTGTACGTGGGGACCTCGAAGTGGCCGGTTCCGCTCATCATGGAGGCGCTGTGGCTCAGCGACAAGCACGGCCTGCCCCGCTTCGTCGCCGAGCAGCCGCCGTACAACCTCACCGACCGCCGCATCGAGCTGGAGCTCGTCTGGACGTGCATGCGCCACGGGATAGGCATCGTGCCCTTCGGCCCGTTGGCCGGCGGCGTGCTCAGCGGCGTGTATCGCAAGGGGCAGCCGGCTCCCGAGGGCCACCGGTACAAAGAGATCGGCCAGAGGGACGGCCACGAGCGGTACACTGAGAAGAGCATGGACCTGGTCGAGGGGCTGCGTCCGCTGGCCGACGCCAGGGATGTCACACTCGCCGAGTTCTCGCTGGCGTGGCTGATGCAGCGGCCCGGTATCACCTCGCCCATCTGCGGCCCACGGACGGTCGAACACCTGCGCTCGGCAGTGAAAGCCTGCGAGATCGAACTCACCGAGGAAGAACTGGCGAAGGTGGACGAGATCATCCCGCCCGGCGACAACGTCACGAAGTACTGCACGCTCTACGAGCGCATGTGTCGGGCGGTCAATAAGCCCGAGCCGTTGGGGCCCTTCTAGTACTTGGTTGCGTAAGTTCGTCTACGGAACCCGGCGGGGCAAGAATGCCCCGCCTACGCGCGTGGAGGCCGTAGCGTGGGCCTGGCGCTACCCAGCTCCGCGTAGGTCGGGCTTTCTAGCCCGACAGTTCTACTGTGGACCTACGCAAGTAGGTACTAGCCGGGCAATCCCGCGAGGAGACGATCGGAGATGCACGAGTACCTGTACGGCCACATGCTGCAGGAGTATTACGTTCAGCGCGTGCGAGAGATCGCCGAGGCAAGACGGAGCGCGCTCGCCAAGGTGCGGACGAAGAAGGACGTGATGAAGCTTCGAGCGCAGGTGCGCAGGAAGCTGGCGCGCTCGTTCGGACCGCTCCCAAAGCGAACGCCGCTCAACGCTCGCGTGACGGGCACTATCATGCGCGACGCATACAGTGTCGAGAAGATAATCTACGAGAGCCGCCCCTGCTTCCCCGTGACGGCCAGCCTCTACATCCCGCGCCGCAAGGAGCCGCCGTTCCCCTGCGTGCTGGGCACGTGCGGTCATGCGGCCGAGGGCAAGGCGGCGCCGTTCTATCAGGCGTTCGCTCAGGGGCTCGCGAGCAAGGGGTTGATGGTGTTGCTCTACGATCCGATCAGTCAGGGCGAGCGGCTGCAGTACCCTGGCTGCGAGGGCAAGGCGCACCCAAAAGGCTGCTGCCAGGAGCATAATATGATGGGCAACCAAATGCGGCTCTTCGGGCAGTTCTTCGGCACGTGGCGCCTGTGGGACGGCATCCGCGGCCTGGACTACCTGCTCTCGCGGCCCGAAGCGGATCCAACGCGTGTGGGAGTGACCGGCAACTCGGGCGGGGGGACCATGACGACCTACCTCTGCGCCCTCGAGGACCGCTTCACCATGGCAGCACCCGGCTGCTTTGTGACGAAGTATATCTCCGACCTCGAGAACGAGCTTCCCGCCGACTCCGAGCAGATCCCGCCGAACATCCTCGGCATGGGCCTGGACATGGCCGACTTCTTCGTGGCGCAGATTCCCCGGCCCGTGCTGCTGCTGGGCCAGAGGAACGACTACTTCGACGTTCGGGGGCTGACCCAGGCGTACGAGGAGCTGAAGCGTCTGTACGCCATGCTCGGGGCGGAGGACAACGTGCGCATGTTCGTTGGGCCCAGTGATCACGGCTACACCATCGAGAATCGTGAGGCCATGTACGCATTCTTCGGCAAGCACGCACGGGTCCGCGCCGCGAAGCGGGAGCCGGACGTGCGCGAGGAGAGTGCGGAGGCGCTGGCGGCATCGCCCCGGGGGCAAGTGCATCTGCTGGGCGTGAGGCGCGTGTTCGATTTCAACAAACAGGCCGCGCTCGACGCCGCGGCCAAGCGCAAGAGGCTTTCGCAGGCGAAGCTTCGTGAGTCGATTCGCAAGCTGCTGTCACTCCCGAAGCGCAAGAGTGCACCTCATTTCCGGGTGATGCGACAGCGAGGCAGCGACACGGCGCGATACGCCCACCACTCGAGCTTTGCGGTCGAGACCGAGCCCGGCATTCAGGCCGTCCTTCACGTATTCTCGAAGACGAACGGGTACTTCCACCTCCCATGCTTCAAGGAGGCGGTGCTCTACCTGCCCCACGTCTCCAGCCAGGAGGACGTGACCGACGGCGAAGCGCCGGACGAAGAGACGCTCTTGGCGCTCGACGTGCGCGGGTTGGGGCAGACCATGGCCCTGAGCTGCAGGGCCGGCGAGTTTTTCGCACCGTATGGCACCGACTACTTCTACGCGAGCCACGGCGAGATGCTCGGCGAATCGTATCTCGGCCGGCGCGTGCACGACGTCCTGGCGACGCTGGACCTCTTCAAGCAGCAGGGATACCGGCACGTGCACCTTTATGGGCGGGGCCTCGGGGCGGTGATCGCCACCTTCGCCGCCGGCCTGCACCCGCTGGTCAAGCAGGTCACGCTGAAAAACGCTTTGCTGTCCTTTCATGAGCTCACTCAGGCGCCGGTGCAGAGCTGGCCGCTATCGTCCATGCCCGCTGCCGGCTTGAATGCCTTCGATCTTCCCGACTGCTTCCGGCTGCTATCGAAGAAGTCGCTGAGGATTGTCGCGCCGTGGGACAGGCAGATGGAGGTCTGGGATAGCGGGAAGGTGCGCTCGCATCTGAAGCAATTGGGCATCGAGGCGAAGCTTGTGCGCCCCTAAGCCGCGGTTGCGCGTCGGCACGAGTTTGAGGAGCAATCATGCGCAGAGGCATCAGCAGGCGACATTTCCTGGGCGGCATCATGCTGGGGGCAACGACTGTGGCCAGCTCGCCGCCGGTCACATCCCGAGGCGACGATGACGACGCGAGGAACGCGGCAGCCATGACCGAGGTCGATTTCATCGACGAGCGGTGGGTCGAACACACGTACTTCCTCACGCGGAAGGTCACCCAACCCGAGCGCTTCCTCGACGAGCCGGTCATCGGCGAGAGCCCGGCCACGAGCAAGGGTACTGTGCTGCCAACGGACGACGGCGTCGTCATGTGGTACGCCTCGCCGCACCGCGTGGAGCTGCCTGGCGCTCTGTACCAACACTGCACTCGGTACGCGGTGAGCCGGGATGGACACGCGTTCGAGTTGCCGTCCCTCGGGCTCCGCGAGCACGAGGGGACCAAACAGAACAACATCATCCTGAAGCACGACGAGACCGACGAGGACGGTCGGCCGCTCAACGGTGCGGGGGGATGTAGTGGGTTCTGTGTGCTCGATGCGGCCATTCAATCGGTTCCCCATGCCCGGGGCCGATACACGGCGATGTTTAACACTAGGCTCCCGGGCCGGCCGGGCGGGCTGTGCCTGGCCTACTCCGATGACGGCCTGCGCTGGAAGGCGTACCCCGAGAACCCAGTTCGCGTCGGCTCGTCCGATACGTACAACAACTTCTTCTTCGACGAGAGGCTCAGCCGCTACGTGGCCTACATCCGACCCCGGATCCACGCCGGACCATCGCGAGTCAACCGCCTCGTGGGCCGCATCGAAAGCGAGGACATGGTGCACTGGGGGAACGATCGGGTCGTTTTGGACACCGACGAGCGAGACGCGCCGGCCCAGGGAACCATCAATATAGGCAAAGATACGCTGGGGTATCCCCGGGGGAGGGACAAACAGTTCTACGGTCTGACGGTGACACCTCATCAAGACCTGTACCTCGGCTTCGCATCGTTCTACGACGTGGTCCCCGGTACGATGTGGTCCGAGTTGGTGCACAGCTACGACGGAGTGCACTGGAGGCGCGAGCCGAAGCGCGACCCGTTTATCCCGCTCGGCCCGGAGGGAGCCTGGGACTGTGGGATGGTCTTCTTCATCTCCGCCGGCTCTCCCGTCCCCATCGGCGATTACTGGTACATCTACTACACGGGTACGAACTGGGACCATCATTTTCAGATCCGCAGCATGAAGGAAAAGGGTCGGCTCCGGATGATCGGCGCGGTGCGGCTCAAACGCGGCAGGCTCGTCGGCTATGAGACGGGGCGCGTTGAGGAGACCGGGCACGAGTCCAATGGCGCCCGCGCGGTCCCGCCCGATCGGGCCGACAAGGGAGACCTCCTCACCCGGCCCTTCGAGATGGGCGGCTCCGCTCTGTTCCTGAACGCGGACGCCAAATCCGGAAGTGTCGTCGTAGAGATCTGCGACGCAACTGGGCAGCCCCTCCCCGGCTTGTCGCAGAAAGAGGCGATCCCTATCCGAGAGGACGGACTGCGCTTGCCCGTGAGCTTCCAGGGCGGTGCATCGGTGGCGAAGCTTCGTGGGCAGTCCGTACGGCTTCGGATCCACCTGGTTCGGGCCAGTGTCTACGGGCTGGCCTTGGGGTAACGACCCGTATTGCAGTCGAAGGAGTCTGAAGTCGCCCGAGTCCGTCAGCTTGGCGGGAAGGTTTTTACCTTCTTACCGTTCTCGAAGCGGTAGCCCTCGACTTGCTCCAGCCGGCGGGTCTCGACGTTGAACCGGTAGTGTGACTCGAACGTCTCGAAGTCGGTCTTCACGCGCTCGAGAAAGCGCCCGTTGTCGTACGTGAGCACGTCCCAGGCCCAGCCGTCCCAACTGTGCTTCCGGACCTTCACCAACCGACCGGTGGTCGGGTCGAAGGTCTCGATAAGCTCAGGATTCTCGCCGGCGTTGTCGAGGAACTTGCGCTCGGCACGCACGCCCTCCCGGAAAGTCTCGATCAGGGTAACCGCGTAGCCCGGCGTGGCCCAGCGGCGCTCGACAACTTCTCCGTTCCGCACCGTGTCCCAGCGGTAATCGCCGTCCTCGTCGGCGTAGACGACGACGTAATCCCCAGCCATCGGTCGTGCAGCAACTTCGGCGGCGCCGACACGGTAATGCACCTGCGGCTCGTCCAACGACGCCGGCCGGTCCCAGCGTACCCGAAGCCTCGCTGGGCCTTGCAGCGCCGCGCGTGACTGGTCGCTCTCCAACCCCGACCACTCGACGGCCGCTGCGGTCCATGTGCCGCCAGGCAGATCCAGCTCCGTGTCGCCGGCGCCACTGGCGAGCTCGCGCTCGCGCTTGCCGTCGCGATACAGAACAAGGGCGCCCGTCTCCTGGTGATTTCGGCCGGGGTAGAGGACCCACTCTTCGCGGTCTTTGAGCAGCGTGGGGCGGTCGGGGAGGCGGACGACGGCGATGTAGGCATCGGTGTGGTGCTGGTGGCTGAGCGGGTCCTCATCGGCCTCGTCGGCGCGGCCGAGGTAGTTGCAGATGGGCCAGCCGGCGAGGAGGCTGCGGGGGCGGGTCTCGTAGTAGCCGCGGGTGAGGTCGCGGAACTGAGTCTCGGTCTTCGAGCCATAGCGGATGACCTCGCCGAAGTAGCTCAGCAGGCCCGAGTCGGGGAAGCCCTTCGTGCTGTTCACGGTGATCGGCTGAGTGGCGTCATCTCGGCCGCGCTCGGTGACCACGGCGACGGGGTAGTGGCGGATGTCGTAGTTGGTGGAGAAGTACATCTTGGTGCCGTCGGGGCTGCCGTGCTGGTCGCAGTCGTAGGGTCCGGAGCGGTCTGCCGTGTCCGAGGCGGGTTGGTGGATGTGACTGACGGTGTGGACGATGGGCCAGGAGCGGCCGGAGCGGGCGTCCACGAGGGTGATGGTGCCGTTGGAGAACTGGTTGGTGGTGGCCCAGCGGCCGGACGCTCCCTGGCGGGCGGGGTCGCCGCCCCTCGCGGGCCCGAGCGAGAGCCAGTCGCCCGGCCACGGGTCCATGACTCTTCGCACGCGGAGCGGCCCGTCGCCGCGCAGGACGGCCTCGCCGGAGGCGTGCCAGTCGGCGTGACAGTGCTCGTCCTGGCCGAGGGCAGGATTGACCAGCTTGCCCTCGACGTCCACGATGATGCGGGCGGGCGTGCCCACGGGTGACTCGGGTCGGTTGCTGTTCTGGCGGCACAGGATCCAGGGCTTCGTGGGGCTGCTCTTGGGGATGGAGACCTTCACGGCCGGCCAGCCGGGCGGGGTGTAGATCAGCTTCTTCTCGCCGCGCTCGCGGTTCTCGTAGCGATAGAGCTTGCCATCCTCGGCGCCGAAGAGGTAGCGATCGTCGCAGTTGATGGCGGGGATGTAGGACTTCGGCCCGGTGTGCAGCGGCACCAGCCTGAAGGACGGCACCTCGAGCCGGAAGAGCGTGGCGTCCTCCTCGCGGGTGTCGTCAACGAAGTAGATGGCGTTGCGTACGTTGCCCCAGAGGGGGAAGTAGGCGCGGGTGGGCTGCACGTAGATCTCGCGGTCCTCGTGCAGGTCGTAGACGCCGAAGGTGCGGGTGGGCGGCGGGCCCCCGGGCGCCTGGCCCATGCGGACGATCTGGTAGAGGCAGTAGTGCCCGTCGGGGCTGAAGGGGGTGACGTTGTGGTACATGGAGTGTTGCTTGGTGATGGGGTCGTCGGTGAGCTGCCAGATCTCCAGCGCGTGGGTCTCCGGGTAGGGATCGTTAAAGGCGATGCGACCGGCGGAGGCCGGTGCGGCGACGAGCAGCGAGGCGGCGAGGACAAGGAGGCGTGTGTGCACGGTTATCACCCTCTGAGCAGGAGTGCTGGGCAGCAGTTGAGCGCGTTGCGCTGGTCCCCCCGGGAACAATGGCGATCGTCGCGAGGGCGGGGAGGCCGGCCACCGCGGCCGGCGGGGATAGGCATCCTCGCCCTACAAAAGGCGAATCTGCGAGGCAGGCAGCCCCGGGGACTCAGTCACGTCCTGGGGCTGTGGTTCGTCATGCGTTGTGCGATGCCTTTGATTGGCCAGTTTGCAAACGCGCACCGAGCATCTACGGGCGCCGCTGGCGGGCGAAGCCGGCGAAGAGGGCTCCGCCGCAGAGCAGCAGTGCTGCCAGGGCGATGCCGCCGCGATGTGCCGCCTGGCCCGTTGGTGTGGCGCCCGTGGTCCCGACCGCGTGTGGGCTGTGGCAGTCCGTGCACTTGGCGTCATCTTTCATCACGGGGTGTTTCGCGGATGCCTGCTGCGCCGTGCCGAAGTTGGTGTGGCACGAGCGACACAGGTCCACCTCAGCCTTGTGCATCCTGTTTGTGTGGTCCGTGTCGTTGTGGGCGTCGTGACAACTGACGCACGACTTCTCGGTCTGCGCGTGCGGCGTCAGCATCCACTGCCTGGGAGGGTGCTTGTCCCTGTGGCAGCTCAGACACATGCGCGCCTTGCCCCGCTCGTCGAGGCGCTTGTAGACGATGATGTCCGCAGCCTTGTAGGACTTGACGTGGGCTTCGCCCGGCCCGTGGCACCCTTCGCAGCCTCGATCCGCCTCTGGCAGCTTGGGATCTTCGACGGCCCTGGTGTGGGAGGACTTGTCCCAGTCCTGCTTCATGTTCTTGTGGCACGCCAGGCACAGTTCGGTGCCGACGCGCTTGCCCTGTGGCACTGGACCTCGGGGGCCCGATGGCTGTGGGCCGGCGGGCTGCGTCGGGTTCTCCACCGGCCCAACGAGCTTCACCAGATCAGCGCGGAGTGCCTCAGGGTTGGCCCAGGCCCTCTTGGCCACGACCTTGCCATCTTTGCCGATGACCCAGCCGGAATTGGGGCAGTTGCCATAGGCACGCTGGACGGTGCCCTTCATGTCGTCCACGAGGAAGGGGATGGTGATTCCCAGCTCCTCGCGGCACTGCTTGACGTACGCCAGGCGCTCCTCGATGCTCTTGGTCTGCTTGTAGTCCACGAACTGCCGCTGCCCCGCATGCGGCTCGCGAGTGTAGATGTAGAAGAACGTGACGCCCTTGTCCCTGTAGTCTTTGTATATGGCCTCCAAACTGGAGGTCTTTCTTCTCCAGGGTGGTCAGGTGATGGCGCCGAACTGCAACACGACGAGGCTCTTGCCGCGGAACTCCGACAGTTTAACGAGCTTGCCGGCTTCGTCCTGCAGCGCAAATTCGGGGGCCTCGTCGCCGACGTGAGGCGGGGTCTTGTCGAAGGTCGCGAGGCCGAATGGGCCGCCGCTGGCCCCCTGGGCGAGAGCCGCGACCGACGTCAGGAGCAGCAACGCCGCGGCCATAGCTCCAGCTCGGATCACGTCTGACACCTCCTTCGTCTCTCAGGGTTGGGCGACCGGCGCTGGCCTCACCGTTGAGTTGGTGCGAGCCCGGCGTTGCCGGAATCCGGCCGAAAAGCGCCCGCAACTCTTATTGCAGACGTGGGTTCGCCGTTTCCAGTTCACTTCCCTTGTCCGCAGCGATATTCAGTCACCTGGGGCGGCTGGTCTCAGCAGCAAAGTGCAACGGCTCTTCATCGATGAACCCGCGCCGCGAGCACGCGATGCGCTCGTTGCGAGGGGGAGTCGAGTGTGGTAGTATTCTGGCGCTCTCGGCGGCGGGTCGCGACCGGCGGATGAGCGCCGATCATTCGTGCGAAAGGATGTCGGCATGAAATTGGCGAGAGTGACTTCGGCACTGACCGCATTTGCTCTTGTTGCCCTGTGTAGTGCCGTGTGCGCGGCGCACAGACTGCCTGCCTTTCCCGGAGCTGAGGGATTCGGCGCAGACACGCCCGGTGGACGGGGCGGAAGCGTCATCTTTGTGACCAATCTAGAAGACTATCACCCGGACACGGAGGAACCCATCCCCGGCAGCCTTCGCGCCGCCTGCACGACCCCAGGCCCACGTATTGTCGTCTTTCGCGTCTCGGGCACGATCCTTCTCAAGGATAAACTGGTCATCACTGAGCCGTTTATCACCATCGCCGGTCAGACCGCACCAGGCGATGGGATCTGCTTGCGGCGCTGTTCTATGGCCATCGGAGATGCGGAGCATCCGGTCAGAGACGTCATCATCCGCCACCTTCGTATTCGGCCCGGGCCCGACGGCCCGCAGCACTACAATGACGTTGACGCCATCTCCGTCGAGCACGCGAACAACGTCATCATCGATCATTGCTCGCTGAGCTGGGACGTGGACGAAACGCTGAGCATCAAGAGCGTTTGGTGGTACACGGGACGGAAGCAGTACTACCTGGAGACACACGATATTACGGTCCAGTATTGCATCGTTTCCGAGAGCCTCAACAAGAGCCGCCATCAAGCCCACGTGCCCGCCGGCCAAATCGGAGCGCATAGCAAGTCGCTGATGATCGACGGCGGCGCCAATCGCATCAGCCTGCACCACAACCTCATTACGCATGGCGATATGCGCAACCCGCTCTTCCCCTGTGAATACGAAGACCCCATAATTGTTGATTTCGTCAACAACGTGGTCTACAACTTCGGGGTCCGAGCCGGTCATAGCCACAAGAAGGAGAATCACAAAATCGATCTGAACTTCGTCGGCAACTACTACATTATGGGGCCGAACAGCGAGAAGATTCCAAGCCTGTCCCTGGGCGTTGACACTTGCGTTTATGCGCATGGTAACATTGGCCCCCTGCGGACGTCGCTGGATCAGGATGAATACGCGGGCGTCAGATGGGAGGGCCCCCGCGAGCGCGAGGGCCTGAAGGCGAGCAAACGGTTCGACGTTGCGCCGCCCGTGGCGACGCATTCATACACGGAAGCATACAAGCTTGCCCTCGCAGAAGCAGGCGCAACGCTCCCGAAACGCGACGCGGTTGACCGGCGACTGGTCAATGACGTGAAGACACATACGGGCCGGATCATTGACCATCCGTCCGATGTCGGCGGGTGGCCTGAGTTGAAGTCAGCGCCGCCGCCCAATGATGGCGACCAAGACGGAATGCCGGACAAATGGGAATCCAAGCACGGGCTCAATCCGAAGGACGCCTCTGACTGCCGGGCCGATAAGGACGGCGATGGCTATACAAACGTCGAGGAGTACCTCAACGGCACAGACCCGAACCGGGTCGATTGATGTCGCGCGAACAGCAGGCGAGCCGGCCGCGCCGGCGTACACGTCAGTTCTACTTCCGCAGCAACTCGCCGTGTGAAGGCCTGAATCCTTGGGGTGCCACGGGCCATGAGCCGCCGGTCTCTCCTCTTCCGACGGCAGCCGCTTCTGAGCCTCCAGCAGCTTGCGCGCATAGAAGACGCCGCGCTGCGGATCCTGGGCGAGATCGGCATCGCGGTGCTCCACGACGGATTGCTGCAGCGCCTGCGCTCTGCGGGCTTTCGGGCGTGCGGCGACCGGGTTATGATCGAGCCCCATGTCGTGCACGAATTCCTCGCGGCCGAACGGGCTGCCAACGGAGGCGAGTTCTCGGAGGAGCCCCAGTCCATCGAGCTGGACGGCGCCGAAATCAGGCTGGAGGTGAGCCCGTACCCTCAGAGCACGCACGATCTCTCCAGCGATACCATCGTGCCATTCACCACCGACCGGCTGATAGAGGCTACGAAGCTGGTTCACATGCTCTCCGCCAGGGCTGTGGGCCCGAGGGCGCCCGGCTGTCCGCGAGACGTGCCCCCGCCTTTGCAGCCCGTCGTTCAATACTGGGTGGGCGCGAGTTACTGCCAAGGCGCCCGGGACCCCGTTGACCCCAAGTCCAGGGCCGCCTTGCCGTACGTCGTGGCAATGGCCGAGGTCTTGGGGAGGCCAGTCACATCGCTGCCGGTGTATGTGTCCAGTCCCCTCACGCTGGGGAGCGAAAGCCTGCAGTGCGTTCTGCAAGTCCGGCGTAAGCTCTCGTCGGTTTCGGTCAGCAACATGGCGTCACTCGGATGTACGACGCCGATCAACGTCGGAGACGCATACGCGTTGCTCGCAGCGGAGGTGATCGGCACAGCCATCCTGCTGCGAGAGTTGATCCACCTGCCAATACGCTGGAGTGTGCGGCTGTGCCCCATCGACCTGCGCAATATGGCCATGTGTCTCGGCTCGCCCGAGGACTTCCTGCTGCAGCTTCAATCATCGGAGGTCAACGCTTACTTCCATGGCACGAAATGGCACCCGGCCGTGGGGAGCGTGCACTCCAGCGCGAAGCTGCCGGGCTCGCAGGCGTGCAGTGAGAAGGCCAGCCTCATGACCGCCGGGGCGCTGCTCGGACAGCGCCGCTTCGGGGTGGCCGGAACGCTCAGTCTGGACGAGGTGTTCAGTGCGGAGCAGCTCGTGTACGACGTGGAGATACGGGACCACGTCCACCGGATGGTCGCAGGAATGCACGGGGAATGCGATCCCGACAGATGCGTTGCGAGCATTACCGAGGCGCTTCGCCAGGGCAACTTCGCCGCGCTGGACGATACACTCGGCCGGTATCGCGATGTCTACTGGCATCCTGCCCTGTTCGAGCGTGGCTTTCTGGCCAAATGGCAAGCGGGTGGGGAAGTGACGATACGCCAGAAGGCGCAACAGTTGATTCGCGAGCTCCTGGGCAAGTACGACTGGGAGCTCGAGCCCGAGCTTCAGCGTGCCCTGGACGGGATTCTTGCCCGAGCCAGATCCGATCTGACTTGAAAACGGATCAACAAAGACCGCATCCAGCTCAACGAGGACAGCCTCTGGAGCGGCAAGCCCATCGAGCGCGATAAACCGGACGCGGCCACGTATCTTGCCGAGGCGCGACGGTTGCTGTTTGAAGGCAAGTATGCCGAGGGGCAGGAGTTCGTCCAGCAACACATAATGGGCCTTCGGGTCGAGAGGGGCATCCATACGTACCAGATGCTCGGCGATCTGGAGTTGTCGTTCGAGCCACAAACGGAGATCTCCGACTCGTCCGGCTGGCCGCTGGGCTAGCCTAGCGCTTTGCTCGAAGGCTCCCTCGGATGCCTCGAGGACGAGTGCTATCCTGAGAAGAGGAGGCGAATGTGAAGTGACACCTGAAAGGAGCCGGCCCGACTCGCAGCATCCGTCCCCGGAGCTTCCTCTGGCCACGCTCCGCCAACGCTTGCTGGCACATGTGATCGATTGTGTCGTCGTTGGCGTCCCCGTGGTTGCATTCACACTTGCTCTACTGCTATCCGACTCGCCTTCTAGCCAAGCGGGGAGGCTTCTGCACTACGTGTTCGGATTCGTGGGCCTTGTGATGCCATTCGTAGCCCCCGCCGTGAACGACTGGATCCTCGTGGAGCGCGGGGGCCAGAGCGTGGGCAAGGCCCTGCTGCACATCGCCGTAGTCGGACCGGGAGCCAAGCGGCCCGATGCACGTCAGGCATGGCGCAGATGGGCAGCCAAGTCGGCTCCCCTCGTTCCGCTCCTCTTCCTCATCCCCTTCTGGGTATTGTGGTCTGCGGCGCACGCGCACGTCGCCGGCCCCCGCTCCGCTCTGCTCGTGTCTCCGCTCGCAGCATGGCTGATCGTGGACGCGCTCTCCATTCTGGGCCATCCCCGCAGGCAGACACTCCATGATCGCTGGGCGCAAACGTCGGTGGTGCAAGTTCATTGAGCGCCACACTGCCGAACATGTTCGACACGCACCCGCCCTTCCAGATCGACGGCAACTTCGGCGGGTGCGCCGGTATCGCGGAGATGCTTCTGCAAAGCCACACCGGCGAGATCCACCTTCTGCCGGCGCTGCCGAAGGCCTGGCCCGACGGACACGTCAACGGCCTGCGAGCGCGCGGAGGATTCGAGGTGGACATCAACTGGGACGACGGAAAGCTGACCTCTGCGGTGATCAGATCCAAACTGGCCGGGCCGTGCAAGGTCCGCTGCGCCGAGAAGGTGGCTGAGTTCAGCACAGATGCGGGCCGAACCTATCGGTTGAATGGCCACCTGGAGGAGATGTAAGAGCGCCGCCGGGCAACGACCTTACTCTTTGATCCGGGCCACGTTGTTTACCTCGGTGATCTCCTTGGCCGGGCCCCGTACGCTGACCTCGAGCGTTCCGTCGGCAGGCATGTTCTCGAAGCTCAGTGAGGCCTTCTTGTCCTGAAGGTCCGCCACGCCTTCCAAGCTCGCATGGCGTTTCGTGGCCACGACTCGCCCGGCCCCGTCCTTGACTTCGACCGTAAACGCCCCGCTCGGATGGCAGCCGATGTTGTGAACGATTACCGAGAGCGCGCGTCCCTCGCGCGTGGCGTCCTCGTGAGTGATCGCCAAATCGCAGCGATCATACAGCGGAACGTCCTTCCGGATGCACTTCGCCTCCACCACGTACAGCGTGTGACTGGGCAAGGTGATGGGGATGGCCTCGTAACGCTTGAGAGCCAGCGTGAGCGTCTCCGCCGGTCCGTCGATGCGATCGTCCCCGTCGGCATCGACGCCCATCCGAACCTCGTATGTCCCGGGCACCAGGTTCCAGACCCGCAGCTTGCCGGTCTGGGGCTTGTCCTCGAAGTTGAACCCGACCCAACGCAGGAACTCGGGTGTGTCGTCGAGCACCATTGCCGCGAACTCGGGCGACAGTCCCTCGTAGCTGACGGCGAAGATCGGAACGATGTGGCTCCGGGCTCCCGGTGTGCCGCCGGTGTACATGAAATCGGTGAGGTTTTTGTGGACGGCGACACGGTCGCCGGACTGCTCGGTCTTCGTATACAGGTACATGGTGTAGTAGGTCTGCTTCCAGAGGTACTCGAGGGCCGGGATCAGGTGTGACTTGTCGCGGGTGTAGTGCCAGGCGACGTACTTGATGAGGGGCGCCATGTTCCCATTGCCCAGAGCCCGGGTGGAGCCCAGCTCGTACTTGTGATCGATGAGCTCCTGCAGCACCTGCGGATCGCACTCTTTGAGGTTCAAGAGGCGAACCCACAGCGGGTTCCTGGCGTAGTTGGGGAACCGATGGACGAGACGCTCGTCGCGGGTCTGCTGGTAGAGCGCGTGCTGCACTCGGGCGCTCGAGTCGCGGATTCGCTCGGCGCCATCGAGGACCTCGGCCATCATTGTGGTGAGTCCGGCGTGGCCGTTGTACCACATGAGCGTCAGCCCGGCGTTCAGGATGAGGCGTTCATGGTAGGGCTTGCTGGAGCGGGAGGTGGTGGACACCTGCTCGTCGGAGTAGAAGGTGCCGGCCATGTAGCGCTTGCCGTCTTTGGGCGGGGTGAGGATGTGCCCGTCGTAGCGTCGGGCGGTCGCGAGAAGGCGCTCCCATAGCACCGGATTGCCGTAGTCCATGAGGGCGGCGTAGGGCTGCACATTGGGGCCGTCCTCGTAGGCGTGCAGTGCATCCGTATGCCGGATGTTCAGCCCGTTGCGCATCAGGTTCTGCCAGCAATAGTCGGCGACGAGGCGCTGCGAGCGCACCAGCTTGTCGTCGGGATCGTGGATGAAGTGGGCGCTGACCCAGTCGCCCACGAGATCAGTGTCGTCGCCCCAGCCGCTGCCGAGCTCGCCGTTGGGCGCCTGCCGGTTGTCGATCCACCAGTGGACGAAGTAGAGGAATTCGCCCAGCAGCTCCTTCTGCAGCAGCGCCCACCGCGGCACGCGCGGGTCGCGCGGCAGATCGATGGGCAGCGCGTCCCAATACTGCTTCCAGTTGGGATGCGTGTACACCATGTACCCGCGGAGCCATCGGTCGGTGGGAAAGCGGCGATGCAGATCCTGCACGATCCGCGCGATGGCATCGTACGGTGCCATCGTCACGCGGAGGAACGTATCGTCTTCCGCTATGTAGCCCCACGGCCGCGGCTCGCTCAGCATAGCGAAGTTGTCCTTCAGGAGCCGGTGCTGCCAGGTCAGGTATGACTGCTTGGCGCGTTCCAGGTCCGGCCCGTAGGTGATGATCTTGGAGCCATCCCGGCCGCACCGGATGCGCCCGCCATCGCGGCTGATGAGCGTCACCCAAAGCTCGGTGCCGGCCGGCAGCAGCGTGGGCGGGAACTCCAGCGCCAGGTCGAGCTCGCCCGGCGTGCCGACCGCCACGTCCACGTCGCTCAGTGCCCGCCACAGATTGAAGGGATCGTGGACACGGACGTTGACCGTGTTGCCAACCTTCCAGCCGTCCACCTTTAGTTGGAGCCGCACCGCGCTGAGGGGAAGATCCTTCGGCTGTGGCGGCAGCATGAAGTGGAGGAAGCGCAGCGGCTCGATGGCGGCCCGCGTCGCCGGTCCCGCCTCATCGCCGCCCAGCAGGATGATGCGTTCCCCGGGCCGATACCAGTGGATCAGCCGGACCCGATTGTCGCCGGCAACCGTCTCGGGAGGTGCGTCCGTGATGCCGTATGTAAGCACTGGGCGATGGGATGGCGTCTGCCCCGGGCGTACATCGAGGAGCGCCAGGTCGCGGAGCTCGCGACTCTTCGACCAGTAGTACATGGTGCTTTTCCTGCTGGTTTTGGACACCTGCTCGGGGTAGACGCTCACCCGCGACTCGGAACACTCCCGCTCCAGGTGGAAGTTGGTGATGAAGCGCTCGCCGGTAAAGGCGGCGAGCACGCGGGCGTCGGCTGGCCTGACGAACGCGTCCCCAACGCACAGGCTGGCCTCGTCGATGCTCCCCGTGACGCGCACCAGGTTGAAGCGCCCGCCGGGCGCGAGCTTGAGCCGAAGGGGCCCGCGCCGGTCGGGGTATTGGTAGCCGTGGTAGTGCAGCGGCCATACAGAGTCCTGTCGTCCGTCTACGCCGCGCCAACCGGAGATCAGGACGACTCGTGCATCGTCCACGTTGACGCGACGGATCAACGTGGGCCCGGCGACCGTGGTGAAGTGGTCGCCCGGCGCACGCAGCCAGCCGAGCTGCTCCAGCCTGTGTTCGGCGGGGACGTCCGGCTTCAGTACCGACAGACCCGGCACGTCGGAGCGCCCGTCGGCGAGGGCCTTCACCTGCGCATTCGACAGCGCCACGTCGAATATGCGTACCTCGTCGAACGCCGCTCCGCCGAGCGCGAGTCTCCCTGCCGACAGATAGCCGGTCTGATAGGCGCCCCTGCCCCAGTTTGTAGCCCATACGCGCCCGTCCAAGTAGACTTTTGCGCCGTGGTACTCGTCCCATACGATGGCCACATGATGCCATCGGCCGTCGCTCAGCTTCGCTTTGGGCAATGTCAGCCGTGCATCGCTGTAATCACGGCGCATGGTCCGAAGGGCCACTCCCTGCAGGGGGTCAGCGCCTTCTTCAGAGGTGTCGCTGAGGGCAAGCAGTGGCGCCACGTGCGTGTCATTAGTCTGAGACGAGATCGCCAAGACCGGCGCGCCCTCCGTGGCCCGGAACCAGAAGCTGATCGTGCCCACGCGCAGGCAGAGGTGGCCCTGTGCCTTGAAGCACGCGGTGTCGCCCTGCGGCGCAATTTGCCTCCTCGCCTGTGTGAGGGACTCTCGCTCCGGCCGCACGTCCAGCGCCCGGCCCACGCGGCCCTCGATGAAGTCGAACTGCCACTCCGGCCGGTTTCGCGACCGTGACATGTAGGCACGCATCTCCGGGAATCCGGCGCCCAGGTCGGCCTTGGGCCCGTTTTCGAACGAGGCGCGGAACGTCTCGCCTCCCCGGGGAACGGGTCCCCGCGGGTACTCGGCGGCAACCGCCACGCTTACGCCAATCCACGTCAGAAGCAGAGTCGGCACCAGATGCCTGGCCATAAGCTCGGACTCCTCTCACTGGGGCACTTTGGCGACATCTTTGCCACGCGCCGATCGATCCCTTTCTGGTCGAGGGAATTAGTCGGACGCGAAGAAGAACCTGAGCGGGTTCGGGGGCTCACTACGAGATGTGAAGTGTGGACGCCCGGGGCGGGGCAGAAGCCGATCCGCTGCTGAAGGCAGCCGAGGATGCGTGTCGTGGCAGATGCGGGTGAGAGCATGCGGTGGCGAGAGCGTCTGCGCGGGGGGCATGACGGGTTGCCGGACCGGTCAAAGACGCCAACAGGGCGCTACCGAGCGGAGGGAGCGCCGGCCTCTTTGGGCGCCGTCATGAGCAGAGCATCCAGAGGTAAGCCCACAAGATTGTGAAGGAGACGCGTAGGAGTATCATCACCTGTATTATTGCCTGTGGGGGGCAACGTCTCGCAAAAGCTGCGTAAACCTATTTCAAAGGTTGCTGGCGGTCTTGTAAACGACGGCTTGCCCGGCGCAGGGGTGCGGGGCCCCCGCCACTCCCGCATCCTCTCGGCGCTGAGTCGCCCGCAGACTACGCCTCAACATCAACGGTCGTCCGGCGTGCCGCGGGGTCGAAGGCCGCAAGTGTGGCATCGTCTTCGCGCAAGAAGCAGCCGCTCTTGAAGCCAGCGCGCGACGCGGCGCGCTGGAGCGGCTTGCCGTCCACGGAGACCCCGCGCACGTTGGAGCCGGCGATGCGGAGGGTGAAGTCCGGGACTTGCACCGGCAAGTCGAGCCGGATCGTGTGGTCCTCCACCGTGAGCTCGGCCATCTCCCGGGCGCAGGCGTAGTTGGTGATCTCGCTGCACTTGCGCCACTGCGTCCGTTCGCCTTTCGGGTCGCGCTCCTCCAGCCGCCGCACGACCGTCTTGAAGGCGTTGAAGCCACGCCGGTCCTCGTTGTGCAGGCCGTAGAAGCCCTGCCAGTGGCTGATTAGGACGGCAGGATCGCCGGCGTCGATCACCTCGGGCAAGCGCCCGCCCTGCAGGTCGGCGGTGATGTACTTGTCGGCGTTCACCTCACCGTACCCCGTCCAGGAGCCGGTCCAGTCGCCCGTGGAGGCGATGATCTCGCCGACGGCAGTGCCGCCATCGCGGTCCGCGTACCAGACGGGCGTCTCGACCGAGTCACCGCGTGATATCCGCTTGAAGAAGTACGGCGTCGGATTGCCCGTGACGTCCCGCACCGCCTCGCCGGCCACCTTGGCGTAGAACTCCAGCGTCTTCCCGCCGAAGCCGCCCGGCGAGGTGACGCCCTCCGGCGTCAGGCCGACGTTCTCCAGGATCTGGCAGGCAATGGCAATGTAGTCGAACACGAGCTCCGCCTGATCCACGGGGAGTGTCTGCCACTCGTACTGCTCCCAGATCTCCGGCTCCACCGGCTTGAGCGTCTTTGGATCGACGACTTTGCTGTGCGTTATCATCTCCGGGGTGATGTCGTACGCCGGAACGATCAGCTCCCGGCACATATCCAGCCAGCTCTCCTGCTGCGCTCTGCTGAACAGCGGCAGCCCCTCGTCGATGCGCCCGAGCGCCGCGGGACAGGGCACGACGCTGTACTTGCCCCGCACGCCATGTTCCAGGCAGAACTCGGCGAACTCCCGCGTGAATGACTCCGGGTGCACGACGGGCACATCCTCCCAGCGCCGGCCCTGGCCGTCCACCAGGTTCCGGTCCCGCATCCAGAAGTAGTTCATGTTGATGAGCACGGTCGAGTCGTCGAAGATGATGGACAGGGGCACGCGATCCAGCGCGTGTCGGGCGATCTCAACTTGCATGGCGGTCTCAGACCTCCGTGTCGGCTTCTCTTGGGCTCCAGCCGCCGCCCCAGAGAGTGCGGCAAGCGCCAGAGGACCAGGTGCGACGAATTGCAGGAACCGGCGGCGGGTGAGGGGGCGGTTGCTCACCGGGCGCTTCTCTGTTGTCGCCTCTGAGTCGATCACGCGGAGCATTTCCCTCTGGTACGTTGGCTCCCCTTCGTGGGGGTAACGTGCGACCTGCAAAGCCTGGGAGCGCCGAGCCATCATGCTCCCTACGCCGGCGAGCGAGTGCTTGAGTGCCCCGCCCGAGCGTGATATACTCGCGCGAAGCTCTCGTCTTGGAAGGGAGACGACATGGGCAGGAATCTGCTTCCAATCGTCGTTGTGGCGTGTGTCGCGACGTGCTTTGCTTATGGTGCGGAGTTCGAGCGCGGTCCTATTCCGCCGGGAGGCGAGACGTTCTATGCCTCCTTCGACCAAGGCCCGCGGGCCGACAGCGGGGCGGGGTTCCCGGAGATGCACGAAATAGCCGGCCACCGGGCGCGGCAAGGCTGGGAGTTCATCTTTGGCGAGGGGCGGGTTGGCAGAGCCCTCAATCTGCGACCCGAGCAGATGACGGCCCAGCGAAGGAGCCGGGCGCGGGGCGAGGAGAACGCGTGCTTCAAGTTCCAGGGGCATGTGTGCCTGCGCGTCGGCGCGGCCAGCTTCTGGGTCAGGGTCGCCAAGAGCACGCCGACGTTCGAGATCAGCAGTCAAGGGAACGACACGTCGCGTCCGCCTGCGCTGATTCGGCTCAGGGCGCAGCGCGGCTCAGACGCGCTCTCCATGACCGCCATGGACCGCAACTACAGTAATGCATCGCTGGAGCTATCGGGCGCAAGGCTCAATGACGGCAATTGGCACCACGTCGCACTCGTCTGGGACGAGTGCCGGGGCATGCGCGCCTACCTGGATGGAGCGGAGTGGGCCGCCAACTGGGGCAAGGGCTCCTATCAGACGGGATACCTGTCGGCCGGACGGCTCCTGCTTGCGGGCGTGGAGTTCGACGAAATGCGGGTCTTCGATGTGGCGCTCTCGCCTGAGCAGATCAAGGCGCTGGCGGCGGGCGAGGCGATCGTCGCCGGCCTTGCGGCCGCGGGGCCGGCAGTGCCGTCAAACCACCGGCTGGAGCACCTCTCGTGGACCGACGCGCCGCGGAGCCACTTCATTCCGGTTAACGGTCCCACACTGATCCGTCGCGCCGACATTGACGACGCTCGGGCGCTGCGCATCTCCGGCTGGCGCGCGGTTGACGGGCGGGAGGACTCGGTGTGGCCCGTCCACTACCACGGGTACGAATACCTCGGCGGCGGCGCACTGCACCTGAAGCTCCCGCCCGGCGAACGGTTCAACTGGGTGCGCGCCAACGGACTGATCGACTCCGCCGCGCTATGTGTGGGAGACGCGTGGGAGAGGCCCGCTGATGCCAAGATGCTCGCAAAGCTCATCGGTGAGCGCTTCATCAGCAACTTCCGCCTCGCCGAACCGTGCGCGGCGCAAGCGGTGAGCGTCTACCCGGAGAAGGACCGCAGCTATTACCGGTCGGAGCGTCGCGAGCTGCACGATATCGCTCTGCTGGATGTGAGAGCCGGCGCGAAGCCGTCGGACCCGCAGGTCCTGAAGTGCTTCCTCAGCGGCCGGGGGCCCGAGACCGTCGCCGGGGACAACCGCGTACGACTCATCCACTGGTATCGGCCCGACGAGCGCGACGTGATGATGGCCAGCCTCGATGCCCCGACGGCTCACGACTTCACCATCGAGCCCCTTCGCTTTCATCACATCATGCTCCCGCCGCAGCCGAAGGACCTGCCGCTCAGCGCCGTGCGTCTGCAACTCAAGGTCGATGGCTGGACGGCCGGCAACACGGTGAACGTCCGCCTGCACGATCCGTTTAATCTGTGGCGGGGGCTGATGGACGTGGACGTTCGGGTCGAGAGGCCTGGAGTGCTCGATTTGACCGTCCAATTCCCGCCGACGCTTCTGCCCGCGGATACCGAGCTGTGGCTCACGCTCGTCAGCCGGGATGGCGGCCATGTGCGCTGCGGGCCGGGTGGCTCAACCGCGACGGTGCATGGGCCAGATATGGCGACGGCGAACGAGTCGTACCTGAGGTGGCAGCATCGCCTCCTGAAGGACAATTTCGCGGCGCTCAGCGAGCCACGGCCCTGGGGCGACAACACCTTCGACGACACCTTCCTGCGCGTCGCCCTGGCACCGTACGACGGCATCGCCCGCATCATGTGGGACCTGCACCGCCGCTTCCCCGCCGATCGCTGGACGCGCGGCTACATGCTGTTCACGCACCCGAGGGACAAGCAATACTGGGCGTCGCTTCCCATCGATCTTCCTCAGGACCCCCGCGTCCCCCGCTGGGCGCTGCTGCAAAAGGAGCTTCTCCACGAGTTCCTGTACTTCGTGAACTGGTGGATCGACGAGCGCCAGGTGCCCAACGGCGAGCTGGGCAACTTCTACGGCGACGACACCGATCTCGTCGGCGACTGGGTCAGCCTCGCCATGATCCATGACCCCGATGGCAAGCTCAAGGACTCGGTCCGGCGCATCACCGACCATTGCTGGGAGACCAAGATCCACAATGGCCTCAACATCATCACCAAAGACGCACTGCACGCGTACGAGGAGGGCATCAACGTCCAGCCGTATGCGGCGCTGCTGGACTACGGCAACCCGGTGCTCGTCGAACGGCTGATGGCGACGGCGCGGCGGTACGATGGCTGGCTGCTCACCGATCCGGAGGATGGCAAGCGCCGGCTGCGCGGCGAGGACTTCGGGGACAGGGAAGTGCGGGACTCGCCGGATGTGTCCAGCTACGGCCCGCTCATCATGCACTCGGGCCTGAACGTCATGTGGTACAACGGCAACCGCAGGCTCACACAGCTCGTGTCCGAGTACTTCGACGGAACGCCCTCCCTGCGCGATCAGTCCTCCGGCGTTCCCCTCGCCCTCTACCAGCAGACGCGCGACGATCGCTACGTCAAGCGCCCCGACCGGGTGGCGACCAACCCCTGGTGGCTGCGCATCATGAATCTGCAGGAGTGCCCTCCGGACGTGCTCGACGAGCTCATCCAGCGCGAGTATGAGACCGGCACCACACGCTCCCTCGGCTGCGGCGACTACGTGCCGCTGGAGAAGTACGCCGCATGGCACTACACCCGCGACAAGAGCCACCTGGCCGCGGCGCTCGAGTTCCTGTGGAAGCAGACGTACTACACAATGTTCCTGTACACGAAGACCGAGCAATCCGGCGATCGAGTCGCCATCCACAAGAACCTCACCGACTTCATGTACCTTGGCGGGATGCCCGGCGCCCGCAACAACACCGTGCCGCACTTCGCGGTGAGCTACGTCGGCTTCTCGCCGGACTTCGCCGCCCTCGTGTTGGACGACACGCCGGAGCTGCTGCGCTGGGTCGGGTTCAGCTTCGAGGAGAAGCCCCAGAGCGGCGCACTCCGCGTGTGGAACCTGGCGCCCGGCACATACGATGTGCGCATGGGCGTGGACGCAGACGGCGATGACCGCATTGACGGCGCCGCTCAGACCCAGCGTATGGAGTTGAAGCGCTACGAGATGATCCCGGTCACCTTGCCCAGCCACAAGCTGTACGTAGTGGAGGCGAAGTGTGTCAAGAAGGACGTCCCGCTGTACGAGCGCTGCGATCTTGCCGTCAGCCACGAGGATGCAACTCGCAATGGTGGGACGCTGACCGTCATTGTCCACAACCTCGGCTGCAAGGCCACGGGGTCATTCACCATTGAAGTAAAGAACGAGGCCGGCAAGCTCTACGCGGCCAAGCCGCACGCCGGCCTCGGCAGCGCCGAGGACCTGAACGACAAGAAAGCCACGATTGCCTTCGAGGGCCTCCCGGCGGCTGGCACTCTGACCGTGACCGTCCGCGGAGAGGCCAAAGAGATCACGGAAGTGAACAATGCAGCCCGGATCGCGGCGGATTAGAAAGGCGCTGGCAGAGGTTTAGTTCGCAGATATCGGGAACGCTTGACGGCGGGCCGGGATTGGGCGGTCAGTGCGCCAAGCTTGCCGGACACGCACACGCGGAGGAGCGAGATGTGACTGACAGTGAATTGACGCGGCGCCAGTTCCTGCAATGTGCGGGGCCGGCCGCTTTGACCTTCGCCGGCCTCCCCGGGGTTGCGCCCGGGGGGCCAGTGGATCACCCCGACGCCCTCCCTCCTGTCCGCCCCATCACCCGCGGGCCGAAGTTCCATTGGTTCGGCTACTACGACAAGCTGCAGTTCGATCCGAGCTGCCGCTACGTGCTCGGGATGGAGGTGGACTTCGAGCACCGCTCGCCGAAGCCGGACGATGTCATCAACATCGGCATGGTTGACCTGCAAGACGGCGACCGGTGGGTCGAGCTCGGCGAAAGCCGCGCCTGGTGCTGGCAGCAGGGGTGCATGCTCCAGTGGCTGCCCGGGTCAAACACCGAGATCCTCTGGAACGACCGAGAGGGCGACCGGTTCGTCTGTCACATCCTCGATGTTCTCACTCGGGGAAAGAGGACCTTGCCAAACCCGATCTACACGGTCAGCCCCAACGGCCGCACGGCCGTCTCGCCGGACTTCCGCCGCGTCAACCACATGCGCCCCGGCTATGGGTACACGGGCCTGCCCGATCCGCATGAGGACGTCTCCGCGCCGGACGACACCGGCATCTTTCGGGTCGATCTGGAGACGGGAGAGCAGGAGTTGATCGTCTCTATCGCCGACGTGGCGAACATCCCGAATCCGCACGAAGACCTCAGCGATGCGAAGCACTACTTCAACCACCTGCTGTTCAACACCGATGGCTCCCGATTCATCTTTCTGCACCGCTGGCGCTCCTCGGCACGGCGCAGCTTCGGCACCCGCATGTTCACCGCGACGCCGGACGGCAAGGACCTGCACGTGGTGGACGACTTCGGCGGCATGTCGCACTTCATCTGGCGCGACGCCGAGCACATCCTGGCGTGGGCGAAACGCCCCTCACATGGCTCCGCCTTCTATCTCTTCAAGGATCGCACGCCAGAGGTCGAGATCGTCGGCGAGGGCGTTATGACGAAGAACGGCCATTGCTCGTACCTGCCCGGGAACGAGTGGATCCTCAACGATACCTATCCCGACGGCGAGCGCAACCAGCACCCGTATCTCTACCACGTCGTCACCGGCAGGAGGGTGCCGCTCGGTCACTTCTACTTGCCGCCCGAGTACAAAGGCGAGTGGCGCTGCGACACCCATCCGCGCTCCAGTCCCGACGGGCGGAGCGTCGTCATCGATTCGCCGCATGGCGGCAACGGCCGCCAGCTTCATCTCATCGACATCACTGAGATAGCTCGATAGCTATCTCCGGATCGTCGGCTAGCCCCGCACACACAGGGAGGGACACAATGAATCTGGTCGTCATCATCTCCGACACCTTCAGACGCGACCATCTGGGATGCTACGGGAACAAGTGGATCTACACGCCACATCTGGATACGTTTGCCCAGGACTGCGTCATCTTCGATCGGGCATACTGCGCCTCGTTCCCCACTATGCCGATGCGCGCGGATGTGTACACGGGCAAATTCACGCTGAACTACCTGGGCTGGGCTCCACTGCCGAGGGACGAGGTGATCCTGCCGGAGATCCTCGCCAACGCCGGCTACACGACGAAAGCCGTCGTCGATGTGCCCTTCTACGTCCGGCAGGGCTACGGCTACGACCGGGGCTTCCAGGACTTCGAGTGGATTCGCGGCCAGGGAGGCGATCGCGCCGACACAAACTACGAGCGGCGCTACGAGGAGGACTACTGTGCGCCGATGACCTGCGCCGCTGCCGAGCGCTGGCTCGAAAGGCACCACAAGGAGGAATTCTTCCTCTATGTTGACATGTGGGACCCGCACGAGCCATGGGATCCGCCGGCGCACTACGTGGAGCGCTACATGCCGAAATGGGACGGCACCATCGTTCGCCCGCCGTACTGGAAATGGCGCGACGCCGGCCTGACGGCGAGGGACATCAGGATCGCCAATGCCTGCTACTGTGGCGAGGTGAGCATGGTCGATCGCTCGGTGGGGCGCCTCATTGAGAGAATGGCATCGCTCGGCATCCTCGACGACACCATCATCCTCTTCACCGCGGACCACGGATTCCACCTGGGCGAGCATGGGCTCCTGGGCAAGACGGTCAGCAAGGCGGGCATCTTCCGCGGCTCGCCGCTCTACGAGGAAGTCACCCGCGTGCCGTTCCTGCTCTACGTCCCGGGCGTCAAGCCTCGGCGGACCAGCGCCATCATCCAGCCCCCCGACGTGATGCCGACGCTGCTGGAGTTGCTGAAGCTCAAGGTACCCGACACTGTTCAGGGGAGATCGTTCGTTCCGGTGGTCCAGGGCAAGAAACGAACGGGCCGCAAGCTCGCAGTGACCACAGTTCCGCTCTACGAGCCCGGCATGACAACGCGAGTGGTGGACGACCTTGAGCGAAAGGTGGAGCGCTATCAGCCGGCGACCATCACGTGCCCGCCGTGGGTGCTGCTGTACTTCCGCGAGGGCGAGCGGGTCGAGCTGTACGACGTGAAGAACGATCCGAAGCAGAAGAAAAACGTGGCCCGGCAAAACCCCGATGCCGTCGCGAAGCTGCACAAGCTTTACGTCAATTTCCTTAGAGAGATCGGCACCCGAGATGAGTTCCTGCAATCCAGAGAGCGCTTATGAGCAGCCCGTATCCGGCGCCGGCCGCATCATGCGATCGTCCGCTCTCAGGAGGAAACCATGATCCCCAATCGCTCGGTCCTCGACTGGCCCACCGGCGTAACCGTATTCAAACCCGAGAAGTGCTTCAACGGCTATACGGTGGTGACTCCATATCGCTCGTCTCTGATATTCCTCGTCGATATGCTCGGCCGCGTGGTCCATGTCTGGAAGGCGGACCCCGAGAGGCACGGCGAAGCCTGGTTCCTGCGGCGACTGTCCAGCGGCAACTGGCTGAGCCTTGTCTTCCATACTCCGCATTTCCACGATGCTTCTTCCCCCGACCGGATGCCCGACAGCTTCTCCCGCTATGACTTCGATTCGGAGGTTGTGGAGTTAGACTGGGACGCGCGCGTCGTGTGGCGCTGGCGGGCCCCAAGGGGCTGGATAATCCACCATGACATGGCGCGCCTGCAGAACGGTAACACGCTCATTCTTCTCGAGAAGCAGTCGGAGGTCGCTGCCGTCTCCGATAAGACGATCGCGGAGAACTTCTTCATCGAAGTGGACTCCGCCGGGAAGATCGTGTGGGAGTGGTATACGAGCGACCATTTCAACGAATTCGGTTATTCCGACGCGGCGAAGCAGCTAATGTATGAAAGGGGTCGAGACGTTTTTCATACTAATACGCTCGCGGTCCTGCCCGGCAACGGATTAGAGAAAAACGATGAGCGCTTCCGCAAAGGCAACATCCTCTCGTGCCAGCGCAACACGAATGTCATATACATTATCGATAAGAAAAGCGGCGAGGTCGTTTGGACGTGGGGGAGTGAGAACGGGCAATTGGTAGGCCCGCACCATCCTGAGATGCTCCACAATGGGAACATTCTCATTTACGATAATGGCGGCCGCGGGGGCTATCCGTCCCGAGTGCGCTTCGACACACGGCTGGTGGAGGTCAACCCCGTGTCCGGCGAGATCGTGTGGCAGTACGGCCACGAGCCGCATAGCTTCAAGCCCACGTCGAAGTTCTTCAGCAGCTCGTGGGGCTCGGTGCAGCGCCTGCCGAACGGCAATACGTTCTCGCTCGATTGCCACAAGGGCCGGCTCTTCGAGGTGACGCCTTCGGGCGAGATAGTATGGGAGTACATCAGCCCCTTCGCCTGGGGCCGGGGCACACAGGTGCTCGATTCGGGCATCTATCGGGCGTATCGGTACGGCTACGACGAGGTCCCGGAGCCTGATCCCATCTTCAGGAACACCGACGGCCATGTGGGCGTCCAGCCCATATCGGCGGAAGTGCCGGAGTACCTGGGACTGCCGTCTCACGACGTGCCTTAGTATGATATGATCCGCCGGTTGGAGGTGTGGGGAAGCGATGTCTTGGTATCAACTGGCAGTTGGTGCGATCACAGGCGCGCTCGCCTGCTCGTGCGCGGGCTACGCTGCTGAGGGGGGCAAAGAGATGGTCCTTAACCCCGAGTTCAAGAAGCCCGGAGAGGGCTCGCTCCCGGCTCACTGGTCGCCCTGGGCACAGAGTTGGCCAGGGGCTAGTTGCACGGTTCGCATGGTACGGGAGGGCCTGTTGGTCGAGGCGCCGGGTAAGCCTTACGCTCTCGGCGGCGTCGTGCAGGAGGTCGAGGGAGTGCAGGGCGGGCAGGCGTATGCCATCGAGGCTGTCTGCACGCTGGACGGCATCCAGTCGCCGTATCGTTCGGTGCAGGTGCGCGTGGGCTGGACCAACGATGGGAAGCTGGTGCATCCGGCCGGCCGGCTCGTGCGGGGTCCGATCTTGGTGGGAAAGACAGCCAGGTTTGAGGACGTGCTCACTGCGCCCGACGAGGCCAATGGCGCCCGGCTCTCGCTCGAAGTGAAGTGGCCTCATGGCGGCTCCGTGACCTGGAAGCGGGTGAGCATCCGCCCCGGTACGGCTCCGCCGCCTCGCAAGGTGAAGGTCGGCACCGTGTACCTACGACCGCGCAACAGCACGCCCGCGAAGAATATGGATCTGTGGTGCGAGCAGATCGACGCCGCGGGCAAGCTTGGCCTCGACATCGTGTGCCTGGGCGAGGCGATCCTCGTGGTTGGCACTGGCAAGTCACATGCGGACGTCGCGGAGCCGATCCCGGGCCCCCAAACAGAGCGCCTGGGAGAAGCGGCCCGCCGGAACCGCACCTGGGTCGTGGCCGGCCTGGTCGAGCTCGACGGCGACACGCTCTATAACACCGCGGTCCTGCTGGACCGAGACGGCAGGCTCGCCGGGGCCTATCGGAAGGTACATCTTCCCCGCGAGGAGTGGATCAAGGGCATCACACCGGGCGACGCCTACCCCGTCTTCAAGACCGACTTCGGCACCATCGCCATTCAGATATGCTATGACTGGTTCTTCCCGGAGCCGGCCGCGCTGTTTGCCCTCAAGGGCGCCGAGATCATCTTCGCGCCAACATGGGGGAACACCAAGCCTGATGCTGACGGCCGCGCCGAGGGCGAAACGGTGTTTCGGGTGCGGGCGCGCGATAACGGGGTCTACATGGTGCCGTCAGTGTACGGCGGCAATAGCATAGTCATCGATCCGCTTGGGAGAATCCTCGCTTCGAGCAACGGGGAGCAGGGCGTGTTCTGGACTGAGGTCGATCTGAATGCTCGCGAGCCGCTCGAGTGGGTGGGCTACTGGCGTTCCATCGGCCCTCGGCACCGAATGCCGCACACATATGGGCCTTTGATCGAAGAGCCACGGGGGCCCAACCACTAGGAGATGGTCCCGATAGCCAAGGACACCGACATCCGAGCCAAAGACGTGTCACTCTACTTCCTCCCCGTCGAAACACGCGTACCTCTGAAGTTCGGCCCGGAGACACTCACTTACGTGACCTGTGCGCGGGTGTGCATGAGAGTCGAGGACACGAAGGGGAACGTAGCCGAGGGCTGGGGCGAGACGCCGTTGAGTGTGCAATGGGTCTGGCCCAGCAGCCTCACCTACGAGGAGCGCCACGAGGCCCTCAAGGCCTTCTGCATCCAGCTTGCCGAGGCGTGGGCCGGCTTCGAGAGCAGTGGGCATCCCGTCGAAGTGGGACATGCGTTCCAGGAGACCGAGCTGAAGAAGCATTTGCAGAGGCTCAATCAGGAGCGCGGAGAAGCCGAGCCCATGCCGTGGCTGGCGGCTCTCGTGTGCTGCTCCGCCTTCGACATCGCCCTGCATGACGCCTATGGCGTGCTGCACCAGGTCCCCGTCTATGATACGTACAATGCGAGCTACATGAATGCGGACCTGGCGGAGTATCTCACGCCGGCGGACGGCGGGGACGTGACGTTCGGCGGCAAGTATCCGGCGGATTTCCTCGTCATGCCTCGCCCGAATGAGATGCCGGCGTGGCATCTCGTTGGTGGAAAGGATCTCATTGACGAATCCGAGCTCGACGGGACGGAGCCGGACGATGGGTACCCGGTCCTGCTGCGGGATTGGATACGGCGCGACGGCCTCAATTGCCTCAAGGTCAAGCTGCGCGGCGACGACGCGGAATGGGACTACGAGCGGCTCACGCGGGTGGGGGAGATCGCCATCGAAGAGAATGCCGATTGGCTGACGAGTGATTTCAATTGCACGGTCATGGATCCCGCATACGTGAATGAGATCCTGGACCGCCTCGTCGTCGAGTATCCGCGGATGTATGGCTCAATCCTATACGTGGAGCAGCCATTCCCGTATGACCTGGAAGAGCACCGGATCGACGTCCACAGCGTCTCGGCGCGCAAGCCCCTATTCATGGACGAGAGCGCCCATGACTGGCATTTGGTCAAGCTCGGCCGCGCGCTCGGGTGGACGGGGGTCGCGCTCAAGACGTGCAAGACGCAAACAGGCGCCTTGCTGACCCTGTGCTGGGCGAAGGCGCACGGCATGACGCTGATGGTGCAGGACCTGACCAATCCCATGCTCGCCCAGATCCCCCACGTGCTGCTGGCCGCCCACGCGGGCACGATCATGGGTGTCGAAACGAACTGCATGCAGTTCTATCCCGAGGCGTCGCTCGCCGAAGCCGAGGCGCATCCGGGTCTCTACGCACGACGCGATGGCAAAGTGAGCCTCGGCACGATCGGGGGGCCAGGCTTCGGCTACTGTCTGGAGAAGATCGACCGAGAACTTCCGCCTCCCATTGTCGATTTCGATTAGGCCTCGTCGCCCAAGGCCCTACTGTCATGGGGAGGGCAGTGAAATGAGCTTCAAGATCTGTGCAATCGGCTGCGGCAACTGGTCTTGCAGCAAGCACGGTCCATCGTACGCCAAGTACGCGGCGACGCACGATGATACGGAGCTGACGGCCTGCTGCGATATCGACGAAGAAAAGGCGATCCGATATCGCGATAAGTTCGGTTTTGCCCGCCACTATACCGACTTCGCCCAGATGCTGAATACGGAGAGGCCAGACGCCGTGTGCCTTATGATGCGAGGGAAGCTGACGTGCGAGCTCTCGTGCGCGATCCTCGAGATGGGCTATCCGCTAATCACAGAGAAGCCGCCCGGGGAGACGACCGAAGAGATCGACCGGATGATCGCCGCCGCGGACGCCACCGGGGCGCCGAGCCAGGTAGCCTTCAACCGGCGATACATGCCGTTGATGCGAGAGCTGAAGCGTTTGCTCAGCGAACGATTTGATCCCTCGGAGATACAGCATATCCGCTACGACCTCATTCGCGTAGACCGGAAGGACGCTGACTTTAGCACGACGGCCATTCACGCCATTGACGCGGCACGATTCATTGCCGGGAGCGACTACGCTCAGGTGACATTGCGTTACCGGGAGTTTCCTGAGCACGGGGCAAACGTCGCCAACGTCTTCATGGACTGCGCCTTTGAATCGGGTGCCACGGCACACGTCAACATCTGCCCCATCACCGGTGTCGTCGTGGAGCGAGGCACCGTGTACGCATACGACAACACCTTTGCACTCCGGGTGCCGGTGGAGCCGGAGGGGGTGGACTTCCCTGGCAGTGTTCAGCACTTCGAGAAGGGCCGACTGAAGTGGCAGGTCACCGGCCCGGAAGTCTCAGGCGGGGGCGAGACATACGAGTGCAACGGAGTATATGCGGAGAATGTGTCTTTCTTCGACGACATACGGAATGGTCGGCGGCCTGCCGGCGATCTGAAAAGCGCGCGACAGTCGGTAGAGCTCGCCGAGCACATGCGAGAACGACGGGCCGAGTACGAGAGATAGGCGGACGGAGCTGTTCGCCGCGACGCGGCTCGTTATCACACTTAACCAGCAAAAGGAGCGTCACGAAGAATGCATTGCGCGCAGATGGGTGACACTGATTTCAAAGTCTCGGACATCGTCCATGGGACATACAAGGCAGGAGGCCAGGATTGGGGGGCTGTCAACGACGAAGATTCAATTGCAACCATGAAGTATTGCATTGACAACGGCGTCAACCTGATAGATACCGCCACGGGTTATGGCATGGGCCGAGCCGAACGCTTAATCCGTTACGCACTCGACGATGAAGACGGCAAACGTCGCGGGAAGACGAAGGTCATGACGAAATGGTACCTCTGGCAGGGGCCAGACGAAGAGATGATCCGGTCACTCAGTCCGGAGACCCAGGCCCAGTTTCTCGTTGGGTCGAAGAAGCGCCTCGGAGTTGACCGGCTCGACGTAGTTCTGCTCCATCGTGACGACACCGTAACGCCGATAGAGACCGCCATTGAGACGCTGGCGAAATACCAATCAGAGGGGCACATTGACCATATTGGTGCGAGCAACTACTCGCTCGAACACCTGGAGCGCGCCCAGAAGGCCGCCCCGCTGCAGAACTACCAACCCCGCTTTACGCTGTTGGAGGCGTCCCTGCGAGATGACGGGCGGCTTGATTTCTGCCGCGAGCACCACATCTCCATCGGCGTGTACGGCGTCCTGGGCAAAGGTCGCCTGGCGCCGGGGCTGAAGGACGCGGGCGAGTATCCGAGCTGGGACAGCCGGAGCAAGAGCCATGCCGGCCCCAAGTGGGAGCGCTGGAAACGGGCCCACGCCGAGCTGCAGAAAGTGGCCGAGCGTCAGAGCCTGAGTGTCACGCAGCTCGCCATTGCCTGGGTGCTCAGCCACCCCGGGATCACCTTCGCCATCATCGGCGCGAGCACTCCTGAGCAGGCCGAGCACAACATCGCGGCAAGCGGCGTGCGTCTAAGCAAAGACGTTCTCGACGAATGCGAAGCCATCGTCAAGGAGGGACTGGGGAAATAGCCAGACGTCTGGCCACTCCCGTAGCTGACGAGAGACACCTCGAGCCCCGTTCGCCCGAGCGTCCGATATTGCATCGCGTCCCTCCCTGTTCTTAGCGCAGATCGAAGGCGTGTACCGTTCCCGCGTCGGTGGTGACGACGGCGCATCCCTCGCAGACAACGACAGCCTCAGCGCGATCCGGCGTCGCCCCCACTGCAATGGGCTTCCCCTCGGCGTCGAGCACCACGACGCCCGCGGCACCGGCCGTCGCCACCAGCAGCCCGCCCTCGCGCTCAATGACGGCCAGGTCGCCCACGCCATCAGGAAGAGGCGTCCGCCACAGGACGCTGCCGTCCGCGCGAAGCGCAAACACGTTGGCGCTCTCGGCTGCACACACGATCTCCGGCTGGCCGTCGCCGGTTAAATCTACCGGCACAATGCGCGTTACCTTGTCGCCCACGTTGATCGTCCAGAGCCTCTTCCCGTCGCCATCGAAGCACAGCACCTCGCCGCCGTCCGTGCCCACCAGGATTTCAGGCAGACCGTCACCATCGACATCTGCCGACGACACGGCGGTCTGTTCTGGCCCGAATCGGTCCGCGCGGAAGATGCGCTTGCCATCGTCGTCTATCAGGTTGAGCCTGTAGTACGCGTTGCCGCCGACGATCTCCGGCAGTCCATCGCCGTCGAAGTCGTCGGCCCAGCCGACGGTTGCTGAATGAGCGTAGATGACGTTGCGCCACAGCATCTCTCCGCGGGCATCATAGGCGAAATACTGCCAGGTCGTGCACCCGCAGATGATCTCGGGCAGGCCGTCGCCGTCCACGTCGGCAGGCAGCACGGTCATCACATCGCTCGGTTTTCCACGATAGTCCGGTGGGCGCGCGTGCCACAACTCGGTGCCCTCGTGCGACAGGAGACCGAGCCGCGCGCCATCACCCCCATACATCACCTCTGCCCGTCCGTCGCCGTCCACATCGGCACATGCGAGGGTGTTAATCGCCGCCCGACTGTCGCTCTTCCAGTCCCAGAGCAGCTTGCCGGCGGCCGTGAGCGCCTGGATGGCCCCGGAGTCGCTGCCCACGACGACCTCAGCGCGCCCGTCGCCGGTGAGGTCTCCGGTGGCCATGGCCCGAATGTCGGGAGTGACCCCAGGGCGCGTTCCGTGGATCTCCACTTCGGCGAGGTACACGTGTGAGTCGTCGCGGGCCGGGGAGATAGTCAGCCGAATCTGTCGCGCGCGTTGGCCCACCTGGATCTCCATCAGCGTGTTGACGTTGCTGCCCCAGCTCTGCGTGCCCGTCTTCTCGAAAGGCGCCTCGATAATGCGGATGTCCCGCTCGAAGCCGTCGCTGCTCAGTTCGAGCTGGCGCGCGCCGATGTCCCACACCGGTTGCATGTGCCACTCGCGCAGCACGACGGCGCTTACTATCGTCTCGGCACCCAGCTCAGCAGTGACCGCGGCCGTTACCCCCGCCGGCCACATCACCGAGTATGTAGAGCTGCTCGCCCTTCCGTTGAACAGCTTGTCAACCGGGCCATAGCGCCCGTAAGGCTCGACGGAAGATGCCACGGACACTACCGGCAGGATCTGCGTCGGCGGCTCGAACCCGGCGTGCCGCCAGGCTGCTGCGAGAGGTGGCGCCTCGATCCGTTTCTGTCCCCGCCCGGCTGGGACCGCGGGTAGGTTGGCCACACGACTAGCGGCGGAGCGGAGCGGAGCCCACATCTCGAATGGATCGAACCGGAGGACGTGTCGGCCGGCTGCGATTCTGAAGCTCGCCAGGCCTCTTTCGTCACTACGCGTCTGCGAGTCGCCGATCGTCAACGTGCTACCCGGCTTGAGGCGGAGCTTGACCTCCGCCTCTTCGGAGGCCGTGATGATGCCGCTGCCAGCCTCGGGTGTGAGCTCGACGGACACGGGCGTAGAGGACCTGAGAATGTCGCGCTCGTCGGCCAGCAGCGTGCAGCCTGCAGCCACCAGGCGGTCGCTGCTCAGCAGCAGCATCTCGGCCTCGGCGCTCAGCCCGGGGATCGCACCTGTGCCGGGGCCGAGGGCCACCACATCGGCACCCTCAGGACGTTCGACGACGATCAAGCCCTCGCCAACTCGACGCAGGCCCAACTCTCGCGTCTTGTTGCTCGGCTCGGCGTGCAGCAAGTTGATAAAGCGGTACGCATCGCCGGGCTGCATTGAGAGGCTGACCTGCTGTGACAGGCGGCTGATGGGCAGCCGCTCTGAGAGCTTCATCGTCTCCAAGCGGCAGTTGGCGCCGTCGGCGTTCTCGATGACCATGCGCATCGGCGGGTGCTCGACCGTCAGCCTGCCGCCCTCCAGCGTCGCATTGCCCCATGGCCTCCAGCAGCAGCGCAGCGTGAAGTCGCCGCCCACGAGCGCGCGCACCTCATCGCTGATGAGGAAATAGTCGCCACGACGCCAGACGATCGCCCGCGTCCACTCGGCGCCGTTGTACTTGGTCAGGTAGGTGCGAGTGAAGGATGTCGTGTCGAGCTGATCCGCGCGGCCGAGGCCGGTGACGGCCGGGGTCAGTTCCGCCTGCCCGTCGCGGATGATCACGACGCTGCTGTGGTACTTCGGCGCGTTCTTGATGTATTCACCGTCCACCAGCAGCGGCTCTCCGCCGGCCGCGTAGCGGATGATGGCGTTGGCGTCGAAGTGCATGTGCGTACCCCGGCCGAAGCCGTCGAGCAGCATGTACTCGTCTTCGCGTTCCAGGCCGCCGCGGAAGGCGAGCTTGTCGAAGGTCTGCTCCCACGGCAGATTCGGCGGCGTCGGGTACTGCGAGCTCTGCGCGGCATAGTCGTAGCAGAGCCTCGGCAGGTACGAGACCGTCAAGCCCACGTGCTGCGCCGGCGGCCTCGGCTCGAAGTCAACGCAGTATGGCTGGCCCAGTGGGTGCCGCGGCTTCGCGGCGACCAGGCGCGCGCCCCAGAGGATCGCGGGGTCCTTGTAGTACCACGCGATCTTCTGCAGCGTCGTGCCGATGCCCGAAGAGGCCTTGTAGGCGGAGTGATCGCCAAAGGCGGACTGGTAGCCGGCGTTGTCCATCACCATGAGTGCGACCTTGGCGGTCGCGCGCGCGTGACCCTCGTCGAAGAACGTCAGGTCGCCCTCCGCCAGCGAGTACACCATCGTGTGGATGATGGGCAGCCACTGATACGATGCGGCATCTTCCAGTGGCTTACTGGAGTGCTTCTGGCCGTTGAAGATGCCATGCGCGACGGTCAGCCAATCCTCGACGAAATCCACATGGTAGTGCCGCTTGAGGTAATTGCCGACGAAGTACACCCCGAGGGCCGGGAAGGTGTTGTGATTGTGCACGATGTTTTCGTTGCGCGACCAGCTCTCGAGGTTCTCGGACCGATCCCAGCGTTGGTACAGCACGCACTCTAGCGCCAGACGCAGGATATAATTGGTGATCGCCAGGCGTTCCTCGTCGGAGAATACGCCGCTCTCTTCCAGCAGGTCCCAGGCAATGGCAACTCTGTGCGTCCACGAGTCGCGGAAGTCGCGGTCGTAGCGGGCCAGCCCCTCCGCGTTGATGTACTCGTCGGTGGCGTAGTACTCCAGGAGGGCGAGAATCAACCCACGGAACACCTCCGCCTGCAGCGGATCGCCCGTGCGATGGTATTGCACACCGGCGCCGGCGAGTCGCGAGATGCCGTTGCGCCCCTCCCCCGGGCTGAACATGAGCCTGCGACCGGACTCGATCGCCTGGTCTCGCTGCGCTTCGGTCAGCGGAGCGTAGGGCTCCTCGTAACGGTCAGTGGGATCGAACTCCAACTCAAGCAGTCGCCCAACCGTCAGCTCTCCTCGCCGACTCTTGTCCCTGACCAAATCCGCGAAAGCCTGTGCACCCTGTCTCGTCCCCTCTGGGTAGCTGCCGCCGACCAGTATGTAGTTGTGCCCGGTGCCAAATGGATCGTGCACCGAGCGGATGACGTACCCCTCGCGCCCCGTGTACCCGACGTCGAGACAAACGAAGAAGTTATGATACAGCCTCGCCACCAGACGGTTGTTGTCCAGATGTCCAAGCAGGATGACGTTTTGACCGTCAGCTTGCTCATAGCTGATCTGGCCGTCCGTGTGCATCGGCAGCGTAACGCCCGTGGCCTCGGCTATGGCGGCCTGTACGATCGCCGCGGCATCCCGCCACGCCGGATTGTCCGCATGGCAGATGATGGCGCTCCCGCGCCCGCCCTTGACTAGCGTCGTGTCCAGCATCAGCGGCTTGAGCTGGTCGGGTTTGATCTGGAGACTTTCGAGCAAGGCCCTCTCGGCCGCGAGCTTCTCAGGATCGGCAGCCTGAGCGGCCTGCACCATCATCGCCGTCATTGCCAGTACAGCCATCGCCAGCCACGGCATTGTGTTCACCTTCGTCGCTTGGCATCTCGTTTGTCGGCATGCTGTTGCCCGTTACGTTCTCGGCATCCTCCCGGTCGCCCTGCGGGGATCTTGGAAAGAACGCAACGAAGAATAGGAGACGGGGGTCCTTACGTGTGGATGGAACAAAGCCCGCCCTCCCTCGTCCAATGGATTGGTTGGCTGGCTATTGAGATGCGCCGAAACAGTGACGTGCGTCGCTCCGAGGGAAGGGAGCCTACCGCATGATGCCACGGCTGATCCACGTGATCCTCCCAGCGCTGCTGGCGACCTCGTTCGCCTTCGCCGACGTTGACCTCACCACGCTGCCCGAGCGCCAGGAGTGTCACCTGGTGATTTACAGCGCCGTGAATCTGACGGTGGTGCGCGACCGCCGTCTCATCCCGCTCGCCAAAGGCCCAAGCTCCATCGAGTTCACCTGGGCCGACACCATGATCACTCGTGACAGCGTGCGGCTCCGAGCGGTTGATCGGCCGGACCAGGTGCGCATCCTCCAGGCAACGTATCCGCCCAACCGCACCAACACGCTGCTCTGGGATGTGCTGGCCGAGCGCGCCGGCGACTACCTCACCGAGGCCAGCTATTTCACCCACGGCCTCTTCTGGCGCCCGCAGTACCGCATAGTGGCTAACGACGACGAATCGAAGCTGCGCATCGTCGCTGCCTTCGAGATCGAGAACCACAGCGGCGAAGACTACGAGAACGCCCAGCTTCAACTCGTCAGCGGCGATGTCAAGTACGTCACGGCGCTTCCCGGCGGCGGCCGCGGGCTGCCGCGAGCGCAGGAGCAGGTGGCCTTCGACCATTGGGGCTACGAGGCCCTCGGGGAGCTGACCAACCGCGGCCTCATCGCCGGCTACGGCGCCGGGAGCTTCAAGGGCGACCGGGCCATGAACCGCTACGAGTTCGGCCAGGCGGTTGGGCGGGCCATCCAGAACACGGACCTCAAGCAGCAGATGCGCCTCGACCCGCAACTCCGTCAAAACGTCGAGCGCCTCGCCCAGGAGTTCGGGCCGGAAGTCGCAGACAATGTCGCCTACATGGGCATCCCCGAACAGCAGCTTGCGCGCCAGGGCGTACCTGTGGCTGTCGCAGGTGTGCCACTCGCAGAACTGGCGGAGGCAGAGGGGTACTTCGACGCCAGACGACGGCTCGCAGGGGCGCGTGGGCCACCCGGCCTGCGCCCCGCGGAGGCGCCGCCCGTCACATCTGAGGCCTTGGGCCAGAGCTACATCTACGAGATCGGCGGCCGGCACGAGATGAAGGACGACTGGCGCGTCCGCTTTTCGGCTCTGGAAGCGGCGGCGTTGCCATGCCGCGTGCTCCACAAGTTCGACCCGGCACTGTACCGCTCCCGCGTGCGGAAGTTCTATGTCGTCACCAACGACAGGACGTCCGGCCTCGGCGCCGCGCCACTGGCCAGCGGCGAGGCCTACGTGCTCCGCGCGCGTACGGACACAGGGCTCACTCCCGTCATCGTCTCGCGCCTGCCCTACGCGCCAGTGGGGGCAGAAGCGGAGTTGGACGTGGGCTTCGATGTCTTGGTGCTGGCCGAACGCAAGCGCATGGACTACAAGAAGGTCGCGCTGAGCTTCGACTCCTACGGCCGCGTCAAGGGCTGGGACACCGAAGAGGACTTCCAGATCAAGGTCTGCAACCGGAGCGAGAAACCCATCGCCATCGAGCTGCACGAGCATCAGGACGGCGACTACGAGCTGACGAGCGAGACGGCGTTCGAGAGGGTGGACAAGAATACCGTCAAGTTCGCCCTGGAGATCCCGTCGCACGAGACGCGGATCATCAAGTTCCACGTGCTCAAGCACTTCGGCAAGAACGCGAAGGGATAGCCTGAGCGGGAGGAGAGAACCCGTGAGATCACTTGCCATCGCCTTCGGCCTGGTCGTCGCCGCGCTCCCCGTCGCGGGAGACGTGGACCTCACCATGGTCCCCGAGCGGGACGAGGTCGAGCTGGTCGTCTACGGCAATCAGGACGTGACCATCGTTCGCGATCGGCGCACCATTGGGCTGCACCAGGGCCTCAACACCATCGAGTTCACCTGGGCCGACACGCGCATCGATCCAACGTCCATCAAGATCCGCGCGGTCAAGGCGCCGGACAAGGTCCTGATCCGCCAGGCCACATACCCCCCCAATCGCGAGAACACCCTCGTCTGGGCCGTCGAGGCCACCGAGCCGGGGGACTACCTCATGGAGGTCAGCTACTTCACCGCCGGCATCACCTGGCAGCCGCACTACCGCGTGGTGGCCAATGACGACGAAAGCAAACTGAAACTCTTCGGCGCCATCGAGCTCATCAACGGCAGCGGCGAGGACTACGAGAACGCTCGGGCCAAGCTCGTCGTGGGCGACTTGCACCTCGTGCAGCCGGTGGCAGAGCTCGCCGACAAGCTGCCGGGCGAAATGCTCCCACCTCTTGCCTACATGCCGCTGAGCAAACTCATCACGCAACCGACGAAGCCCGAAGAAAAGGCCAAGCTCACGGCGCCGCCGGCCGTCGGCATGGCTCGCATCGGCGAGTACTTCATCTACACCATCGAGGGCCGGCACGACATCGAGGACGGCTGGCGCGATCGATTCGCGGCCATCTCCGGGCCCGATGTCCCGGTCATGGTTCGCCACAAGTACGACCCGCCGCGCTGGGGCGGGAGCGCGCGCAAGTTCTACGTCTTCCGCAACGTCGAGCCCTCGACCCTCGGGACGACGCCTCTCGCGCGTGGCTCCACCTACGTGCTCCGCACGCGCGCGGACCAGGGCCTCGTGCCGATCACCACCACACGGATGCCATACACACCCATCGGCGAGGAGCTGGAGCTCGACGTGGGTGGCGATAGCCTCGTGGTGGTAGAGCGCAAGCTCATGGACTACAAGAAAGTGGAGCTGAGCTTCGATCGCTACAACCGCGTGTCCGGCTACGACACCGAAGAGACCTTCAAGGTCGAGGTGCGCAACCGGAGCGAGAAAGCGATCGACATCGAGGTCTTCGAGCACATCGACGGCGTCTGGGCTATCAGTACGGACGCCGAATACGTCAAGGTGGACAAGAACACCGTCAAGTTCCCGCTCAAGCTCGCGAGCCAGGCGACCGCGAGCATCGAGTTCCGCATCTCAAAGCGCCATGGCAAGAACGCCGAACCAGCCTAGTGTGGCGCAGGCTGCCAGCCTGCGAGAGCCGTGACTGTAGGCGAGCACCTGTGGCTCGCCCGCCTTTGCCGTAGTGCTTTGCTGAGCACTGACCACTGACCACTGCCTTTTCAGGAGGCCAACAAGCCATGCCAAACCGATCCCTGCACCTCGCCTTTATCCTCCTCGCCCTCAGCCTTGTAGCTGGACAACGCGCCCGCGCCCGCGTCGAGCTGGTGACGATCCCGGCCCGCGAGAGCGTGCGCATCTACCTCGGCACGCCGCCGGCGGCGCTGGTGCAGGAGGAGCGGGTCATCCCGCTCGACAAGGGCCGCAACAAGATCACCTTTAGCTGGCAGAAGGCCGGCGTGGACGGCGGCTCGCTGGAGCTCGTGCCCGTGACCAACGCCGACGACGTGAGCGTCCTGGGCATCGGCTTCCCGCCGGGCTCGTCGAACTCCGTTGTCTGGGAAGTTGACAGCACCGTCGAGGCCGGCGTGCGCTTCCGCGTCACCTACGCCCTCAACGGCCTCCGCTGGCAGCCCGAGTACACCGCCATCACCGACGCCAACGAGCAATCGCTCGTGTTTACCGCGTCGGCGGTGATCACCAACGAGAGCGGCGAGAAGTTCAAGGACTCCCGCGTCCAGCTTGGCGTCGGCCAACCCATGGACAAGTCCTTCGACCTGAACGAGACGCTCAAGGTGCAGTACCTCTCGATCCCGGCGCTCAAAGTGAAGAAAGCCTACACGTGGGAGAAGGGGAAGTTCGGCGACGCCGTGGCGCAGCACTTCGTGGTGGTCAACAATACCGCCTCGGGCATCGGGCGCGAGGTGCTGTACGCGGGGAAGGTGCGCCTGTTCAAGCGCGACGCGCAGGGCGAGCTGGCTTTCATCGGCGAGGACGTGCTGCCGTTCCTGCCCATCAACGAAGAGGCGAAGCTGTACATCGGCAACGCCCGCGACATCAAGGTGGAGCGCAAGCAGCTCCGCGCCGATCAGGTCAACATCCGCCGCGACAACAGCGACAACATCGTGGTGTACGACCTGGACGAGGAGTTCAAGATCGAGCTGGAGAACCACAAGGACGAGGCCGTCCAGGTCAAGCTCATCGAGCACATCGCCGATTACTGGGAGATGCAGGCGCAGAGCCAGGAGTACGAAAACACCGACTCCCGCACCATCGAATTCCTCGTAGACCTGAAGCCACAGGAGAAGAAGACCGTCACCTACCGCGTGAAGCGAATTAACTTGGAGACGAAGAGGCGGTGAGCTCCACACCACTCCGCCATCAGGTCCAGCCACGTCTCATGGCGCTCGCCGCCGAAGAACGTCTGCTGCCGCCGGTTCCGGTCGCCAACGCTGGGCTCTCCGTCACGATGCTGCCTCACGCTCTAGCCGATCGGGGTCCCAGATCTCCTCCGCAAGCTGTCGATACAGCTCCTGGCGTGCGTCCAGGTCGGCACGCTTGAACTCCGGATGGGGGCCGAAGGGAAGACCGCTGCGCTGCACATACTGCAGGAAGCCCGGATTGCGCTCGTAGCACTGCTCGTGCAGCGAACGAGCCAACAGGTTCTGTGTGTTGTAATGTTCGTGTTTCTCCTCGTAAGGCAGATCTCCGTAGCTGGCGTTGAAGCTCTTGGGTAGGATCAACAGGCCGCCAATCAGGTTGCGATACTCCTGAAAGTCCCCGGCGTATGGGAACTCGTCAGTGTGTCGCTCGGGGTTGTCAGACCAAATATGCTCGACTTCGTACCGACGGCTGCCCCTGCCCGTAGTGTACTCCAAGTACCGGGAGGGCATGCCCGACTCGCGCTCGATATGGTCGGTCATGCGAGCAAGCAGCCATAGCATAGTAGGCCGGTTCATCTGAGTCATCTGGAAACGCGGGTTGTTGGCGAAATCCTCCTTGTCCTCGTCGAGCCGCTGCCGCAGGAGCTGCGCAAGCTCGGGAACGCTCTTCCGGCGGATGTCGCGCATGAGCAAGAACATGGCGTATTGCATGGTCGAGTAGTCAATGCTGCGCCAGTTACACATGCGTCGGGCCAGGAGGATGTCGAGATATGCAGCCACGATGCGGAGCTTGCGCTCGATGTCATCCTGCGGGTCTTCCGGCAGGAGGGGGGCGAGCAGGACGGGATATTGGAGCGTGAAGCGGCGCTGTGCAATATGGAAGACGTTCTCAAGCTGCGAGGCGAGGTTCTCCGCGGCCGTACGTAGCCGCAAGTACTGACGCCCGTAGAAGGCCATATCGCGTTCAATGAAGCGGGCAAAGTCGGCACTCCGTAGCAATCCGAGAGACTCGTGGTTGTCCCGCACCCACCGGTGGAACTCGCTGCCGATTCTGTCGAAGTCCCCTGGCACTGCGTCCTTCTTGCGCTCGCGGATGTTCCGCGCGTACTGGCCTCGGAGCCAGGCTTTGAGGAAGTCGCTTGGCTCATCCTTCTCCAGCTTCAGCAAGGCCCCCATCCGCTGCTTCCAGACATCGTTGGCGGAGTCCCGGCTCTCTCCGTGGCTGATGTTGGCGAGCAGGTAGCCCCTCAACATATCTGTGGCTGACAGAGACAGCCCACGGTCGTTCATTGTCTCGAAGATCGTGTACGCGTCGTCGTCCGAATGGGCCGTGATCTCCACCAAGTGAACTTTCTCCATCAGCCAGTCCGCGAAGTACGGCAGCGCCTTGCCCGTGAGCTCTTCTGGGAAGAACTCACGGATGTCGGCGTACCGAGCGACGATATTGCGCACGGATTCGGATTCGTCAGTCTCATCGAATGGCTCGTCTTTGAAGAGCGCATCCATGCAGTCGGCGCGCTCCTCGACATCGAGGTTGAAAGACCGGGACCCGTACTTCGTGGAGAAGATGAGCTCCTCAATGTTGGTGTCGTCTTCGCGGGCGCCCCCGAGGTGGTGCAAGTCAATGAGCAGCAGCGTCAATGTGGTAAGGCGCTGCTGCCCGTCAACGATGTAGTTGTGTCCCTGCTTCTGACTGATGATAATGGAGCCGAGGAAGTAGTGCCCGTAGTTTGCCACCTCTCCACGCTCATGCTCCGGATCAAAGTCCCTGAGGAACCTGCCGGCTAAGTCCTCGATGAGCTCTTTGACCTGATCGGTGCCCCATTTGAACTCGCGCTGGTAGTAGTCGATGGCATACTTGGCTCCGCCAAGAAGCTCCCGAACCGTCTTCGCGCGGCCCAGTATCTCTCTGGTCTGTGCCTGTTCCTGACTCATCCCGTCACCTCGCGAAGCATCTCGGTGATCTCCTTATGGCGGTCGCGAATGTGCGCCTCAATCTCCTGAGGTGGATGCCAAAGAATTCGGCGAACGCCATACTTGGTCCTCCGTGGCCTTCCTGCGGGGAGGCTCTGCGCCGGTCCCCGTATGCCAGCTGAGCACTTGGGCCAGAGCCGCGTCCACACAAGCCGCAGGCAATCTGCTGCCCAGAGGTGGTGCGGCTTGCCATGGCGCCCGAAGCAGTTTGGGCTGCTCCTTCCTCACTCAAACCCCGGCAGGAACTCCCCCTGCAGCTCCAGCATCACGGATAGCAGCCTCTCCGCCTGACGGACGCTGTCTATGACTGGGTCGAGCAGCAGCGCCTGCAGCAGCAGCTTGCGCGACCGCTGCCGGTAGCCCTCGACGAGCAGTTCCTGAATCGTCACCTGCGTGCGGCTGATGGCGGCGAGCGGCTCCGGGATCGGGCCAACGGCCTGCGGCTGGAGGCCCTCGGCGTTGGCGATGGCCGGGACCTCGACCACGGCGCTCTTTGGTAGGTTCTCGACGTATAGCCCGTCGTTCGGCACGTTGACGGCCGGCTGCCACGTGCCCAGGTCCCGCTCGATGCCGGCGATGATCCCCACCGATAGCTCCCCGCTCCGCCGCGCCAGCCACTTGTCAACCTTCTTCTTCCCGCTCAGATATGGCTCGGTCCAGTCCTCCGGCTCGGGCTCCTCGCCCGGCGGCTGGACCCTGCGGCACTCCTGGCCGTACTTCCAGCGGCCGTCGGTGAACTCGTGCGCCCAGGCGAGATACTCCCCGATGTGATCGTCCGACGGATAGGTGAAGTGGTCGAACACCTCCACCATCTTCCGCACCAGCGGCGGGACCTCCACATCGCGGTCGGACAGAATCCTTCGCCGCAGCTCTGGATATAGGTCCTCGCCCGTCTCCCGATCAGCCACCTTCAGGAGCCAGAAGAAATGGTTCAGCCCGCCGGTCACCATGTCCAGCTCCTCGCGCGGCCGCCCGAGAATCTCCGCCGTCCTCCGGAAGCAACTGAAGCAGCCATGGCACAGCCCCGCGCACTTGGCCCCGGTGAGCCGGTCGATGGCCATGACGATCCGCCCCTCGGGATTGGTGAAGTTCAGCACCAGCGCATGCGGACACAGCCGCGCCACGTCCTCACAGATGGGCACGACGATCTCGAAGTTGCGCAGCGCATGGAACAGCGCCCCCGGGCCGCCGTTCTCTCCCAGCACGTGGCGGAAGCCGAGCGCCATGGGCACGCGGTAGTCCTGCTCCCACAGCGGATACCGCCGCACCGTCACCGCCATGATCACGTAATCCGCGCCAGGCAGCGCCTCGGTGCGCTCGGTCGTCCGCTCGATCGCCATCGGCGATCCGTAATGCTCCTTCAGCAGCTTGGCAATGCCGTACATTCGCCCCAGCGCCTGCTCGTCGATGTCAACCAGGCTGAGCGTGCAGTCACGCGGCCACAGCTCCTCGCACCCGAGCGTATCGGCGATAGCGCCCCGGCCGAAGCTCTTGCTCCCCGCCCCGATGACGACGATCTTCAGCTTCTTCTTGTCCGACATGGCACGCCTCCCACGTCCGCGTTGACTTCTGGCCAGCCATCCCTTCCGCGCCAGCCACCTGCACTTCCTTCCTCGAATCAGGGAAATGCCTCCCGGTGGCGAAATGAATCCTCGCAAATGAGTGCTCCCATAAACAGACGACGGTTCATCCGAACGATCGGCACATCGGCGCTCCTGGCGCACCCCGCTCTGGCCCAGCCCGAGCGGCGGAAAGCCCCCTTCCGCGTGCTGTTCAGCAACGACACCACCAACATCCTGAGCTGCACCAGCCCGTACCACGAGAAGCGGGAGCCCTTCCGGCCCGAGATGCTCGAAGCGACCGTGGACGAGACGGCGGGCACCGGCGTGGAGGTGCACATGCTCCAGCCGGCCCACGGCTGGGTCCCGTGGTGGCCGAGCAAGGTCTATCCCCTCGAGGAGCATCATCGCTGGTGGCGCGAGCACTACGGCGTCGAGCTGCGCAACACCGTCCACGAGTACATCCTCGGCGGCGGCGACCTCTTCGACGTGTTCATCAAGCGCTGCCGCCTGCGCGGACTGACGCCGTTCATCTCCCTCCGCCTCAACGATCAGCACCACCTGACGTACGTGGACACGTCGAAGAACACCCGTGGGCCTCATGCGATATGCCGCTTCTACGTCGAGCACCCGGAGTACCGGCTCGACCCGAAGCGGGGGCCGCACAACTGGGCCATCCCCGAGGCGCGGGCCTACAAGTTCGCGTTCATCCGGGAGATCTGCGAGAACTACGACATCGACGGCTTCGAGCTCGACTTCATGCGCCACCCGAACTTCTTCCGCCTCGACGAGACCACCCGCGGGCAGCGCGTGGAGATCATGGCCGGCTTCATCACCCAGGTCCGGCAGTTGCTGGACCGCACGGCGGCGCCCGGTCGGCGCCGCTGGCTCTGCGCTCGCATACCGTGCTACCTGGCCGACTGCGAGGATATCGGCATCGATCTCCCGGCAGCAGTGTCCGCCGGCGTGGACATGCTCAACCTCTCCGCATCCTACTTCACCGAGCAGCAGAGCGATCTGCCAAAGATGCGGAAGCTCGCGCCCGACGCCGCCATGTACCTCGAGATGACCCACTGCATCACCACCGGCCAGCGCCTCACCAAGAGCGGCGGAGACAACTTCATCTTCCGCCGCACCACCGACGAGCAGTTCTACACGACGGCGCACCTCGCGCACGCCCGCGGAGCCGACGGTGTGAGCGCCTTCAACTTCGTGTACTACCGCGAGCACGGAAGCGAAGGGCGTGGCCCCTTCAACGAGCCGCCGTTCCACGTGTTCCGCCACCTTGGCGACCCCGAGTGGCTGGCCCGCCAACCGCAGCACTACTTCATCAGCGACCGGAGCTTCTTCGGCCAGCGCGTGCTCCCGAAGCGCCTCGAGCCAGGCAAGCCGGTGGCCCTGACGCTCGACATGGCGCCGCCCGCCGGCGGCTGGAAGCGCCCCGGCAAGCTCCGAATCCAGAGCCGCGAGCCGCTTGGCGAGAGTCGCTTGGTCGCCAAGCTGAACGGTACAGACCTGGAACCCAACCGCGACACCTCAGAGCCGTATCCGAATCCGTACTCACCGATGCTCGGCACGGCGGAGACCCTCCGCGCCTGGACCGTGCCGCCGAGCGCATTGAAAGACGGCTCCAACCAGATCGAAGTCTCGATGACCGACGGCAACCCGACCGACATCATCTTCGTCGATGTGGCCGTGAACTGAGACGACACCAGCTCTTGCTGGTTCTTTTTCGCCCGGCGGGGACATAGTCCGGCATCCTCGTTCGTCTGTTCTAGTAGATGGGACAGATGAACCGAGGGGACGGCGACATGACCGGCACTGACGCAGAGCTCATCGAGCACTATGCCTCCACGCGCGACGCCGAGTGCTTCGGCGAGCTCGTGTCTCGCCATCGCGACATGGTCTACTCGGCGGTGGTCCGCGTAGTGCGCGAGCCGGCGACTGCCGAGGACGTCACCCAGGAGTGCTTCCTGCGCCTGGCCCGCACCGCGGCGTCCATCAAAGGCTCGGTCGCCGCGTGGCTTCATAGGGTGGCGGTGAACGCCTCAATTGACGTCGTGCGGCGAGAACGAATTCGCAGGAGATGCGAAGCGGAGGCGTCCGCCACCGCCACCCATCACGAAGATGAGGCATCCTGGGACGACATCAAGCACGAGGTGCACCAGGCGATCGAGCGGTTGCCTGAGAAGCTGCGCGAGCCGCTGGTGCTGCACTTTCTCTCAGGGAGGCCTCAGACGGCGCTGGCCTCCGAGCTCGGAGTGTCGCAGGGCGCCGTGTCTCGCCGCATCAAGAAGGGGGTGGCCCAGCTCCGCGAGCATCTGAAGCAGGCCGGGGTCGTCGTCTCCGCCTCGGCGCTAGGGACGCTCCTTGCCACTCAGACGGCGGAAGCCGCGCCGGCTACATTGGTTGCGGCGTTGGGCAAGCTGGCGCTGGCAGGCATTCCGTCGAGCCCGCCGTCTGCCGCGTTCGTTGGCTCCGTGGTTGCTCGTGTTGCCGCCGCCAGTCTGAAGGCGAAAGTGGCGTGCGTGGTGACGGCGACGGTGGTTGGCGGAGTCGGGGTGCATCAGGTTGCACGGAGTCGTTCTGCTCCGCCCCAACCGCCGGCGACTCAGCAGACCCAGGCGCCGAGCGGCACAACCACCGCTGTGGAAGCTCCGCAGCCCACCCAACCAGCCGACCTTTCCACTTCGCCGCCGCCGACCGTCCCTGCAAGCCTGCCGCCCTCCACTGCGACAGTCTCTCCCCCGACCGCCGCCGGCACTGACGAAAGGCCGGACCCGCCCTCGAGACGAGAGATGGTGTCGATGGCTTCGCGACCAGAGAAGCAGCCGGACGACGCAGCCCTGCCGCCTCCCGACGCCCCCACAACGATCGCCGCCCTCCCGGGCGAGAGCCGGGCGGAGCTCCCGGATGATCCCGAGAGCCGAGTGCGGCGTCTCATCGCCCAACTGCAGGATCCTGATCCCGACGTGCGCCGGCGAGCCGCGGAGGGGCTCGGCGAGATCGCCGGGGGCAATCTGGATGTCTATGTGATGAACGCGGACGGCTCCGGACGGACGAGGCTTACCCACAGCCCGGCATGGGAGCGGTGGCCGGCCTGGTCCTCGGATGGCAACAGTATTACGTTCTACTCTGACCGCGACGAGGACGATGCGGTCTACACCATGAATGCCGATGGATCCGGCCAAAGGAAGCTCACCATCAGCGGCGGATGGGAGGCGGAGGCGACCTGGTCCCCGGACGGCAGCAAGATCGCCTTCCGCTCTGGTCACCACCCCGACCTGGAGATCTCCGTCATGAACGCCGACGGATCGGGTCGGACCGGACTCACCAACAACCGGGCCGTCGACATGCACCCGGCCTGGTCACCCGATGGGGAGAAGATCGCATTCTACTCCGACCGCGATGGGAACGATGAGATCTACGTGATGAACGCCGACGGGTCGGATCAGACCAGGCTCACCAACAACCCGGCCGGAGACTACTACGCCGCCTGGTCGCCGGACGGCAGTAGGATCGCGTTCTACTCCCACCGCGACGGGGACCCAGAGATCTACGTGATGAACGCGGACGGCTCCGAACAGACGAGGCTTACTCGCAGTCCCGGAGTTGATATGAGCCCGACCTGGTCCCCGGATAGCGGCAGGATCGCGTTCCAGTCCGACCGGGACGGCGACCCGGAGATCTACGTGATGAACGCGGACGGCTCCGGACAGACGAGGCTCACCCACACTCCCGGGCCTGACGTGGGGCCGAGCTGGTCGCCGGATGGCAACAGGATCGCCTTCATTGCCGACCCCATGCGGGTCGAGGACGAAGCGCTGCTCGCAGCCGCCATCGCGGCGTTGGGCGGGGCGCTGCAGGACGACGAAGCCATGGTGCGAGTGGCCGTCGCGGGCTCTCTGGCGAGAACCGCGGAATACATCCAAGACGAAGCGCTGCTCAAGCTCCCGGTCTCGCCCTTGGCAGAGGGCCTGAGTGACGAGGACGTGAGCGTGCGCCGGCGAGCCGCGCGAGCGCTGATGCTCATCGTCAACAAGGTCCGCGACCCGTCTGCGCTCCGAGCCGCGGTTCCGTCATTGGTCGCGACCATGGGAGACGATGACACGGAAGTGTTCGTACTCGCCGCGCGGGCGGTCGAGATCATGGCGTGGCCGATGGCGATGGGCCGGAGCGCCAATGACGAGGCGGCGCTCTTCAAGCCGGCTATCCCGCTGCTAGCTGAGGCGCTGCACCACGATGACTGGACCGTGCGCATGGCGGCGCAGACGCCCTTCCTCGCAATCTCGGCCATGTGGCCGCGCGACCCGGCCGTTCTCGCGGCCACCGGGCGGCTCATCGAGGGGCTGCGCCACGACGACGTCGGCATTCGGATGAGTGCGGCGGCGACATTGGCGTCCCTTGCGAGGATAACACAGGACGAAGGGGCGCTGGGGCCCGCCATTGCGCCGTTGATCGAAGCGTTACAGGACGACGATGCAGACATGCGCCACATGGCGGCCTACGCCCTGACGGTAATCGCCCCCAGTGTCCGGGACGAAGCGGCCCTGGGGCCTGCCATCCCAGTGTTGATTCAGGCCCTCCAGGACGAGCGCGCGACGGTGCGCACCTGGCTCGCCGAGGTACTAGGCGAGATCGCGTCACACGTCCCGGGCTCCGCGGCGCTGGATGCGACCATCGCCCCGTTGACCCAGGCGCTACGGGACGGGGAGGCGAATGTCCGCCGGGCGGCCGCGAAGGCGTTGGGGAGAATTGCGTTGAACGTCCTCGACCCGACGGTGCTCGAGCCGGCCCTCCCCACGCTCACCCAGACCCTTCGCGACGAGGACCCGACCGTCGCCGAATACGCCGTCGGCGCGCTGGCGATCACCGTGGCCAGGCTGGAGGACGAAGAGACTCTAACGCAGCGCCTCGCACCCCTGATCGAGATGCTCGAAGACGAGGACCCCAAGGTCCGCGTCGTCGTGGTGCGGGCCTTCGCACGCATCGGTTCCAAGGTCCTGTTCGCCATAGGGCTGGACCCGCTCATCCCCCTGTTGACCGATGCCGCGGAGGACGAGGACCCCGACGTCCGCGAAGCGGCCATCGAGGCGCTGACGAAGATGGGCCTGACCATCCCCGGCACCGAGCCATAGACCCAGCCCGTACGGCAGATCCGCCCACACTGGACCGGCGGCTCGGCGGCCCAGGCGCCTCGTCTGAACTGAGCGCGTCTGAACTGACTGCATAGCACCGGGCGCCGCTGCCCCGATCCCCTCCGTAATCCCCGGAGAAAAAAAGGCCCAAAAAAGTTGCCCAAAGGGGTTTACAAGCAAACCGGTTTGTGGTATAAACCAGTATGTAGCAACGACCCCATTCTCACCAGGAGCAAGCCGGGGAGGCTGAGACCAGTGACACGGAACGCTGAGAAGCAGGCAAACGAGCAGGATCAGGACATCCGCGAGATCCCCACCTGGGCCCGCCGGTACGCTGAGAACCGGACGCTGCCCGTGGCGGCCAACATGGTCATCTTCGTCCTGGGCTTCCTGGGCATCGGCGGCTTATCTTACCTCACCGCATGGGCCTATGTGTCCGGTCACCGACCACTGGCCGCTGTCTCGATGCTCTTTCTGGCGGCGATACTCGTGTTCTGGCTGTGGTACAGCTTCGTGGGCGGCGCCGCGATCACTCGCCGCATCACCGAACGTCTCTACCGCGCCGAGGGACAGGTGTCCATCGGGCCGTCACCCGACACGACCCAACATGAGGCATTGCGCCAATTCCCCCTCGTCGGCTTTCTGTTCATGTTCTGCATCGTTGCCCATGTCGGGCTGGGCTTCATGGGATACACCCGGATCGAGCACCTGCAGCCCATCTCCGCCCTGTATGTAGTTCCCTTCATCGTCTACCTGGGGACGAAGATGCGGTCGGTCGGTGTCGGGAGCCCGTTCATGTTCCTGTGGCCCGCGCTCTACGGTCTCCATGCCATCCTGCTCGCGGCCGGGGCGCCGATTCATTTCGGCGGCAGTTACGAGATGCTCAACATGCTCGTCCCAATGATGGGCTACGGCCTTCTATCCGCCCTCGCCGGCCACATCTACAGCCGCATCGCCCTGCGCCGGCTCAAGGCGCTCGCGGCGAGCCCGCCGGGCGGGGACGTGGTGGAGGAGGGAGAGCAATGAGCGAGCTGGACCCGGACGTGCATCAGCCGACTCGCCTGCGGATCCTGATGCTCCTCTCCGGCATCGACACGGCCGACTTCAACTTCCTGCTGAACACGCTTTCCTTGACCAAAGGGAACCTGTCGTCGCACATCGACCGGCTCGAAAAGGGCGGGTACGTCGAGGTGTCCAAGGCCTTCGTGGGGAAGATCCCCCACACGAGCTACCGGCTCACCGAGAAGGGGCGGTCGGCCCTCGAAGGGTATTGGCGAGCCATCGACGAGATCCGTGCGTCTGCCTCGGTCCAACCGACAGAGAGCGACTGAGAGCAAGCCAGGCGCATAGTCCGAACACTCCGCAATCCAGGCACAGCGGGAGGTCGTACGATGCCCAAGACCATCGCCGTCATAGCAGCGCTGGACACCAAAGGCCCCGACTTCGCCTTCGTCAAAGAGCAGATCGAGAAGCGCGGGCACGAGGTGCTGGTCATTGACACGAGCGTGGTAGACGCCCCCGCCTTCGAGCCCGACGTCGCGTCGGCGGAAGTGGCCAAGGCCGGCGGCGCCAATCTGGAGGAGCTTCAGGCGAATGCGGACAAGGGTTCGGCCATGGAAGTCATGACCAGTGGCATCGCCGTCGTCGTTAAGGAGCTCCACGACCAGGGGAGAATAGATGCGATACTCTCGATGGGCGGGAGCGCGGGGACCGCCGTCGGGACATCAGCCATGCGCGCTTTGCCCCTTGGGTTTCCCAAGGTGATGGTCAGCACCGTTGCGTCGGGCGACACGGGCGCCTACGTGGGGACCACGGACATCATGATGGTGCCCTCGGTGGTGGACGTGGCCGGCGTCAACCGCATCAGCGCGCCCATCTATGCCAACGCCGTCGGAGCGATCGTCGGCATGGTGGAGACCACCATCCCCGAGATCGAGGAGAAGCCCCTCATAGCAGCCTCCATGTTCGGCAACACCACCGCCATCGTCGGCCGCTGCCAGGGGATCATGGAGGAGCGCGGCTATGAGGTGCTCATCTTCCACTGCACCGGCACCGGCGGCCAGACGCTCGAGAGCCTGGTGGCGGATGGGTACATCACCGGTGTGCTGGACATCACCACCACGGAGTGGGCCGACGAGCTGGCGGGCGGCGTGTTCTCCGCCGGCGCCACGCGCATGGACGCCGCCGCGGAGAAGGGCATCCCGCAAGTCATCGTTCCCGGCTGCGTGGACATGGTCAACTTCTGGGCTCCGGATACTGTGCCGGAGAAGTACAAGGACCGGCTCTTCTACCACTGGAATCCGAACGTCACATTGATGCGTACCACGGCGGAGGAGAACGCGGAGATGGGCCGCATCTTCGCCGAAAAGGCCAACAAGTCTACCGGGCCCGTTGCGTTCTTCCTGCCCCTCAAGGGCGTCTCCATGCTCGATGCGCCGGGCAAGGAGTTCTGGTCGCCCGAGGCGGATCAGGCGCTGTACGACGCGCTCAAGAAGGACCTGCGGCCGGACATCCCGGTCATCGAGATGGACAACAACGTGAACGACGACGAGTTCGCCGAGGCGGTGGCGAACAAGCTGCTCGAGTTCCTGTCAGCAGAATGAGCACAGGGAGGGGACCACCATGCCGTACATCGCCAGGGAGGAGTCGCTCCGCCGGCTTCGCCAGACGGTGGCCGACGGCAAGCCCATCATCGGCTGCGGCGCCGGGACCGGTATCTCGGCCAAGTTCGCCGAAGCCGGCGGGGCGGACATCATCATCATCTACAACTCGGGGCGCTACCGCATGGCGGGCCGCGGCTCGCTCGCCGGGCTGATGCCCTACGGCGATGCCAACGCCATCGTGGTCGAGATGGCGTCGGAGGTGTTGCCGGTGGTCCAGGACACGCCCGTGCTCGCCGGCGTCTGCGGCACCGATCCGTTCCGGCTGATGCCGACGTTCCTCCGCCAGCTCAAGGACATGGGCTTCGACGGCGCGCAGAACTTCCCCACCGTCGGCCTCATCGACGGCGTCTTCCGCCAGAACCTCGAGGAGACGGGGATGGGCTACGACCTCGAGGTGGAGGCCATCCGGTTGGCCCACGAACTGGACATGCTCACCTGTCCCTACGTGTTCACGGAGGAGGACGCCGCCAAGATGGCCGAGGCCGGCGCCGATGTCCTGGTGGCCCACGTGGGCCTGACGACCAAGGGGGCCATCGGCGCCTACACGGCCCTCACGTTGGGCGACGCCGCCAAGCGGGTACAGGCAATCCACGATGCGGGCAAGAGCGTCAACGCGGACATTCTGGTTCTCTGCCACGGCGGCCCCATCGCCGAGCCTCCGGACGTCCAGTACGTTCTCGAGCACACGGAGGGAGTAGTCGGCTTCTTCGGCGCCTCCAGCATCGAGCGCCTGCCCACCGAGCCCGCCATACGGGGGCAGGTCGAGAAGTTCAAGTCCGTGAAGCCGTAGCCTTCGCCCGTCACCGCTGCGTCAGGAGGCGCCGACATTGAAACACCGGATTCTCGTCACCTCACGCATCCTCCGCCGGGCCGGGCCGGAGCCGGAGAAGATCCTAACCGAGGCGGGCTGCGAAGTTGTATGGGCGGACGACCGGGGATCCCTCGCGGAAGAGGCCTTGATCGAAGTCCTGCCAGGCATCTCTGCAGTCATCGCCGGCATGGACCACTACTCATCCGGGGTGTTCGAGCAGGCGCCGGACTTGAAGGTCGTATCGCGCTGGGGAGTCGGCTACGACAGCGTTGATGTAGCGGCTGCCACGCGGCACGGCGTCCTCGTCACCCTGACGCCCGGCCCCCTTGCCCACTCCGTGGCCGATCTCGCCTTCGCATTGATGATGGCCGTGGCTCGAAGTATTGTCACGTCCGATCGCTCCGTGCGCGCCGGCGAGTGGCAGTATCCGGGCGGCGTGTACATATGGGGCAAGCGCCTCGGGATCGTCGGATTGGGGCAGATCGGGAAACTGGTGGCCCGACGGGCGCGGGGCTTTGACATGGACGTGGTCGCGTGCGACCCGATGCCCGACGAGGAATTTGCCCAGGAGCACAACGTCAGCTTCGTGACGCTGGACGAACTGATAAGCACCTCAGATTTTGTGAGCCTGCACGCCAACCTCACCGAAGAAACGCGGGGGATGATCGGGGAGGCCGAACTGCGACGTATGAAGCCGACCGCATACTTGATCAACACTGGCAGGGGCGCGTTGGTGGACGAGCCAGCTTTGGTACGAGCCCTGAAAGAGGGCTGGATCGCGGGAGCCGGTTTGGACGTGTACGCGCAAGAGCCACTGCCGAAAGATCACGAGCTATTACAGCTCGACAACTGCGTCCTCACACCGCACTGCGGTTCGTCCGCCATTGAGTCAATTCGGGCCACCAGCAAACTGGCCGTCGATAACGTCCTGATGGTGCTGCGCGGGGAACGCTGCCCCCACGCCTTGAACCCTGAGGTGTACGAGTCCTCCGGGCTGCGGGCGCCGCTCAGGGGGGAGGGCGCGAAGTAAGGCCTGCGCCCGTCATCGTCGAGCCGAGAGCAGCGCCGTAGCTTTCGCCCAGAGCGTAGAGGCGGCGTTGCTTCGCGTCCGCGCGACATCTGCCTGTCGCACTCGGGCTGGCGTGATCATGTCAGCAAGGGCGCGAACACTCGCACTGATCGGCGTCCGCGGAGCGCCGGTCACGAAGGGTTCGCCGCTGTTCACCGACGCAAGCACGGTTTCGTAAGCGTCCGGTATCCGGTGGTAGATGGTCTGCCCGGCCGCCTCCTCGAACTCCTCGACCATGTATTGGTTCTGTGGGCAGACGCGGTTGCCGATGAGCTTTATGCGCTCCTTGTCGATGTACTTGCCCACAACGTTCTGAAGCAGCGTCAGCGTGTCCCGGAGCGTCGTTAGCTCGAAGAAATTCACGACGGCCAGGAAGTGCTGGCAGCGAGAGATGACGTACAGGTTCGCCGGGTTCAGGAGGGGTGGCAGGTCGAAGATGATGAAGCGATATCGCTTCCGCAGAAGACTGAGCAGCATCGCGATGAACTCAAGCGTGAGCCCCTCGTAGCCCGTGTCAGAATCCGCGCATCCGGCCAACAGCCGCAGTCCCGATTCATGCCTCATAATATGTGATTCGACGAGCTCCTCATCGAGCTCCTCGTCCTGAGCCGCCAAGTCCACGATGCTGCGTCTCGGGGCGAGATTCAACAGCAGTGCCGCGTCCCCGTACTGACTGTAGAAGTCCACGAGGACCGTCTCGTCCCCATGCCGCTCGGCCATGGTCACGGCGAGATTGGTGGCCAGGGTCGTCTTCCCCACGCCGCCTTTGGCCGCACTCACGGCGATGGCAACCGGCATCTTCGTCGCGTCCGTCACCAGTGCGAACTCACGGGTGTGGCGCCGCTCCTGCATCACGGCGATGTCGGAGATCGTCTCCAGCAGCTCGAGTCCGTCGGTGCCGGCCTTCACACACGCCCGGGCTCCCGCCCGCATGGGCCCCCGCGGGTCGATAGACGAGGAGTTCTCCTCGAGCACAACCGTGGACACCTGTGGAGCTGCCAAGCTGATGAGCTCGCATGTCTGATACCCGTTCATGCCCGGAAGCTCAGACTGAATGACGCACACAGTCGGTTCCAATTGTGTGGCCATTTGTGCTGCCTCGAGACCGTCGTGGGCGTAGCCCACGATCTCCACGAGCGGATGCGCCGATAGCGTCTCGCGCAGCCACTCGCCCGTTGCGGTATCGGTCTCGGTGACCACTATCCTGACCCGGTCCTGAGGCAGCATCGCTTCAATAGACTCCGAATCCCCCAAGGCTGGCGCTGCCTCGCGCCGGCCGTCGCCGTCGCCGAACGACAAGAGCCGCCGTGTCGGCGGCGGGACGTGCGAGTAGAGCTGATTGACCAAGCCGTCTTTTTCAGTTGCCATATGTTAGGTTCTGGAAGTAAGAAATGGTCGCACCATCCATCCACTGCCTATGTACCGCGCGACGCCGGAGACGTACACATGGTTTTTGCAGGCCCGTAACACCTCCGTTACCCGCCACGCGGAGCTCCGCTACAAGGCCCGTATTGGCAGGCGCGCACGAGTGCTCATACGATCCGTGTAAAAAAGCTGTAACAGAATCTGGCCTCCCTGTGGTATATCGCTACAACCAAGTTAACGGAGGTGCACAAAAATGTTGCGAAGATTTGCCGAGCTTTGGAGGGACGAAGACGGAATGACGACGGTGGAGTACGCTCTTCTGCTCGTGCTCATCGTCACGGTTGGCATCCTCGCCTGGCAGACGCTGGGCAACAAGGTCAGCGCCAGCGTGGACAACGTCAACACCCAACTGCCCTAGCGTGTCGTAGCCGCGGCGTTCAAGATCGCATCAATGTCGCTGCCAAGCACCCTCGACGAAGCACCTCTGCACCTGGGATCGCTCCAGCTCCGTACACTCAGAGCATGTTGACGTACATGGCCACAGCCACCGCGGTGTCTTCGACGCAAGCGAGTTGGGCAGACAGCCGTCGTCCAGCGCTCGTACGTCGCAGAGGGAGGGCAACGCCGCGTCCCCTGAAGGAGGACACTAACGATGATCCGTAGGCTACGAGAGTTGTGGTGTGACGACAGTGGGATGACCACCGTGGAGTATGCACTGCTGCTTGTGCTCATCGTCACAGTCGGCATCCTCGCCTGGCAGACCATGGGCAACAAGGTCAGTGCCAGCGTGGACAACGTGAATACGACGTTCCCGTAGTGATGCGTTGCGCGGCGGCGTAGCCCGGCACCGGGCCGCGGCCGGCAGTAGGTGGGTCATCCGCGACCCGCGCGCGCGGATAGCTGGCAGCGCAGAGGAGTTCCCAAACGATGCCCATGGCTGCAATCACGACGGCCATCATGTACCCGATGCTGCTCATCGGAGCCGCCACGGACGTACGCTGGGGCAAGATCCCGAACGCCTTGACGGCGCCCTGTGCCCTGGTGGGCATAGTGCTCAACGTTGTGGACTCGGGCATCGCCGGCCTGGGTTTCGGCCTGGCCGGCATTGGGATTGCATTGGCGCTGTGGTTCCTCTCACCGATCATCGGCAATGTGCTGGGTGGCGGGGACGTCAAGCTGCTCGCCGCCGTGGGGGCGCTACGCGGCCCTGTCTTCATTCTGTACGCCATCGCGTTCAGTGCGTTCTGTGGCGGCCTGCTCGCAGTCTGCTGCGCAGCGGGCCGCCGCAAACTTCTTGCCAGTTGCAAACAGCTTGGGCAGTGGCTGTACTGGCGCTCCGTGTGGCAGGTGAACGCGCCGCTAGAGACGGCCGCGGTCGGGCTACGGCTCCCGTACGCCGTCGCCATTGCCGCCGGAGCCATCACCGCCTCCTGTGTCGTGAGATAGGCTCGCCGAGGAGGAGTCCATCCATGTTCTCTGGCCGATCTCGTGCGATGACGCGCCGTGGAGTTGTCTCGGTAGAGATGGCACTTGTCGCACCCGTGCTCATCATCCTGCTCTTCGGGATACTGGAGTTCGGTCTCGTCATCAAGGACTACCTGGGCATCAACCAGGCGGCACGCGAGGCGGCGCGCATAGCCGCCGTGGGTGCGTCGATGGGAACGATTGATGCCCGCCTCGACGGCAGCGCTCCCACGATAGACACATCGGAGATCACACGCACTTTCGAATATCGGACGTTCTCCGACAGCGCGGGCACCTGGTCGGCCTGGCTGCCTCTGACGAACGTGGGCTCGGGGAGCGACACGCAGAACTGCGCCCCGGAGGGAGCACAGGTGCGCGTCAGCCTCAGCTATCCACATGCCCTGCTCACGGGCCCGCTCTTTGCCCGGCTTGCCGACGATCCCGACACGGGGAGCATTATCCTCACGGCCGCCATGGTCATGCGACGTGAGTAGCGAGGAGTTGAGGTGTATGCGATTGGGACTATTGCGTTTGAGACGGCGTGGTTCCGTCTTGCCGTTGGTGACGGTTGGGCTGGTCGCTCTGCTGGGCGCTGCCGCCCTGGCGCTCGACGTCACCCGCCTGCACATCGCCGCGCAGCGGGCGCAGGCCGTTGCCGACAGCGCGGCGCTCGCCGGCGTCGCCGGGCTGCCCGACTCCACCACCGCGCGAGCTTTGGCCCTCGGGACCGTTGAGGCGAACAATGTGCAGGTGCCCGAATGGCCGGCGGAGGTAAACGCCGGCGACGATGTCACCTACTATCCGCCGGGAAGCACCATCTCCGATCTGGACGGCGCTGCTCTCATGCAGCTTGGCGCCCACGCGTCGGGTGTGGGAGTGCAGGCCCGCGTGCGCGTCGGCTACGCTTTCGCACCGGTGCTGGGCCTGGACGAGGGCTTTCGGACGCGCGGGGCCGTCGCTGTGCAGGGGCCGGCCGGAGCGATCTGCGCAGTGCCCATATGGATATCGGAGGACTCCAATCCGGGCTTCGGCCAGCCAGTGGACCTGCTCTACGACGACCTCAGGCAGGTCACCGACATCCCACCCGGGAGCTTCGGCTTCTTGGACTTCTCCACCCCTGGAGATGACTGGTTTGGGCAGCTCCTGCGGGGTTACAACATCGCCGACGAGGTACGCGAGAATGCCATCGTTCGTGTAGAGGACATCGTTAGCGCGTACACTGGGGTCAACACGGGCAAATGGGTGAGTGCACTGGCGGATGAGACCGGGGCCGACGATGGCACAGCCCGCCTCGAGCGCGCTGCCAGCCAGATGTGGGCTGAGCAGACCTTCGCGCTCCACTCGCCCAGGAATCCACACATCATGCTGGTGCCGGTGGTCAGACAAGAGTCTGGCACGGGGACCGGCGCCACGTTCACGGTGGTAAGCTTTGCCGTCTTTTGGCTCGATGGTGTGGGCAAGGTGGCAGGCGGGAGCAATCACTGCCTCCACGCCCGCTTCATAGAGTTCCAGCCGTCGCCAGATGCCATCCTGGACCCCCAGGCGCCTGATACTGGCATCTACGCACGCAAGCTGATTCTGTAACACCACCACGGCTGCGCCACACCCGTATGGGGTCGGTCGCAGGCGTGGGGTACCGCCAACCCAGCAAGGAGGTGGGGCGGCGTGAAATTCAGTCGCCGCAGCGCACTATGCATCGCACTCTTCGCCGGCATCTTGGCCGCCGTGACCATGTACCTCTACGTGGGCAACGCCGCTATCGGCAGGACGGCGTCGGGCAGCGAGCACATTGAGGTGGTCAAAGCCAGTGCCGACATCGCGCCACAGAGCATCATCAAGGCCGATCAGCTCAAGACGGAGGTGCGCCGGACCCGAAACGCACCGCGCAATGCCGCCGCCAGCATCGAGGACGTCGTCGGACGGGTTGCCCTGGTTAGTCTGCCGAAAGGGCAAGTGATCCAGGCGAATCAGATCGCGGACCCCAGCCCATCGCTGGGCCTCGCACACGTGGTGCCCGAGCACATGCGAGCTATCACTGTTGGCCTGGACGCAGTAAGCGGGGTTGCGGGCTTTCTCAAGCCGGGCAACCATGTGGACGTTCTGGCCACCATCACCCAGGACGATGCTACGGTAACGCTCACCGTGCTTCAGGATGTGGAGCTCCTGGCTCTCGGACAAGAGTCCCAGCCAACTCCCGAGGATAGGCCGAAAGCCAGCGGCAAGCCGGCGCGCGTGGAGTCGCAGCCCACCGCTACGCTGGCAGTGACGCCGGAGCAGGCGCAGCGTTTGGTGCTCGCCGAGTCCAAGGGCAAGCTCCGGCTGGCGCTCCGGTCGATCGAGGACCATGCTGCGCTCGACTTGCAGAAGACCACGGCCTGGGAAGTCACTGGCTTGAGGCCCAAGTCCAGAGACACTGGCGCCGCCAGCGCGTCCTATCGTGCCCAGCAGCCATATCAAGGCATGTACCCGCCTTGGTGGTACAACGAGCCGCCCCCGCCGGGCATGGGACCGGGGCAAGGCGTCGTATCGGATGGAGCTGAGGAGCCTGCTGAGTTCCCCAAGCAAATCGAAATCATCCGCGGCTCAGAGCGCGAGGTGGTGAACGTCAATGAGTAAACTTACCACGCTTCATATCGTGAGAGCGCCCCGCTGCCATCTCATCGGCTCGCTGGGCGGGTATCGCCTGTGGCTTGTCGTGGCGGCGGCCGTCTGTGTGTGCCTGCTCGCCTTCTCACCGGCGGCGGCCGAGCCCGTCGTTAGGCCCGTGTCCATGTCGATGCTAAGCGGCCAGAGCCATGTGCTGGCGTACCCCGGCATGCGGCGGGTTGCGGTGGCCGACTCGGGCGTGGCTGACGTCGCAGTGGTGTCCAGTCGAGAGCTCATTGTCTACGCCAGAGGCGTGGGCAAAACGGACATATACGTCTGGAATGATGAGGGATTCCACCAGATCGGCATTTGCGTTTTCGACATCACCGCCTCGGAGAAGGCGGTGGAACGTCTCCGCCCGCTTCTGGGGCCAGAGTATCGCTTCGTCGTACTCTCGGATTCAACGCTTGGCGTAGAGGGCGTAGCGAAGGATGCGGGCGAGGTCGAGCGCCTCCAGCGTCTGTTCGGCAGCACCGGGGACGATGTGAAGATCGTGAACCTCGTCACGCTGCTCCCCCAGCCGCTCCCGGCCGGCCCGCCAGTTCAGCAGATAGCCGACGCCTTGGGCAGTGACTACAAGGTCTGGGCGGTGAATGACGACACCGTCGCCGTCGAAGGGACGGCGACGACCGCTGCGGAGGCGGAGCGCGCCCGCGCCCTGGTGGCTGCCTTCAAGCAGCAGACGAACGTCGTGGACCTCATCCAGGAGCCCGCTCCGTCTGTCCGGAGCATCGAGGCCGAGCGAGCGCTCGTGGCTGACGCTGTTGGCCATGGGGTCAACGTCCAGACCGTCGGGGGGCAGGTCATCGCTCTGGAAGGCGCGGTCCCGTCGGAGGCCGACCTGGAGCGCGTCGCCCAGATACTCGACACATTGGCGCTGCAGACTCCCGTGATGAATCTGCTGACGGCAGCGGCACCCGATAAGCAGCAGATTCTCGTGCGCGTGAAGGTGACGGAAGTCAACCGCGAGGACCTGGACCGGCTCGGCGTCAACTGGGGCCACTGGGAACGCGCCGGCAGCGTGCCATCAGTGCAGTTCTTTGACCAGCCCTTCCTATTCGGGCAGGTCAACCGGACCGGATTCAACCAGTTGCTCGACTTCGGCGCCCAGCTCGACCTGATGGTGGAGAACAACACGGCACGCATCCTCGCCGAGCCCAACATTCTGGTCAATGACGGCGAGGAAGCCTCGATACTCGTCGGCGGCGAGGTGCCCGTCCCGGTGCCTCAGGCGGGCCTTGCAGGCGCGGCGGCCATCACGATAGAGTACAAGGAGTTTGGCGTCCGCATGCAGGTGCAACCGACCATCCAGAGGACGGACACCGGCAAGCCGAGGATTCATCTGAAGCTTACGCCAGAGGTCAGTTCCATCGACCCGAGCAGCAGCGTGACTATTTCGGGCCTCAGGGTGCCGGGCTTCCGCACGCGGCGCGCTGAGACCACCGTTACGGTGTCGTCCGGAGACACACTGGTCATTGCCGGTCTGCTGCAGCGTGAGGTGGCTCGAACGGTCCGCAAGATCCCCATCCTCGGCGACATACCCATCATCGGCAATCTGTTCAAGAGCAAACAGTTCATCGAAGGCAAGACGGATCTGCTGATAATGGTCACGCCGGAAATATACCAAGGGACCGCGGACAGCGACGGGTAGCAGCGATCGCCGCCGAGGCGCCATCCGCTCTGAAAGGACAAACCATGGGAGTAGCAACCGTTCCGGCGGCACGCCGGGCCGCGCCCCGAAAACGCCTTCGCGCCTCCGACGACGAACGCGAGCAGATACTGCAGCTCAAGGCGCGCGTGCACGCCAAACTGCTGGCGGACACCGAGTTCGCCGTGCTGGAGCGTCTTGGGCCCAGAGAACTGGCCGGCGAGGTGCGACGGCTCGTCGCCCTGGTCGCGAACCAGGTGGGCGTTGGCCTGTCCCGCCGCGCACAGGAGCAGGCAGAGGCGGAAGTGCTGGATGAGGTGATGGGCTACGGCCCTATCCAGCCGCTTCTGGATGATCCCGATATCACGGAGATCATGGTCAATGCTCACGACAAAGTCTACATCGAGCGCCATGGGCATATCGAGAAGACGTCGAGACGCTTCCTCAACGACGACCATCTGATGCGCATAATACAGAAGATCGTCACGCCGCTGGGTCGGCGAATCGACGAGAGCTCCCCCATGGTGGACGCGCGGCTGCCGGATGGCTCACGGGTCAATTGCATCATCCCGCCGCTGTCGATTAAGGGCCCATGCCTGACGGTGCGTAAGTTCTCTCAGGACCCCTACACACCGGACGATCTCGTCCGCTTTGGCACCATGTCACCCGAGATGCGCGACTTCATACGAGGATGCGTCGTCGGCAAGCTCAACGTCATCATCTCGGGCGGCACCGGCAGCGGGAAGACAACGACGCTCAACGCTGCGTCATCGTTCATTCCGGCCAGCGAGCGGATCGTGACGATCGAGGATGCGGCGGAGTTGAAATTGCAGCAGCCCCACGTCGTACCCCTCGAGAGCCGGCCGTCCAACATCGAGGGGAGGGGGGAGATCACCATCCGGCAGCTCGTGCGCAACGCGCTGCGTATGCGTCCCGATCGGATCATCGTCGGCGAAGTGCGGGGTGGCGAGGCGCTCGATATGCTGCAGGCGCTCAACACCGGCCATCAGGGCTCGCTCAGCACAGCGCACACGAATAGTCCCCGCGATACGCTCTCGCGCCTCGAAACGATGGTGCTGATGGCCGGCACCGAGCTGCCATCGCGGGCCATCCGGGAACAGATCGCGGCCGCCATCGACCTCATTGTACATCAGGCGCGCCTGCGCGACGGCTCGCGCAAGATAACGCACATAACCGAAGTGCAGCGCATGGAAGGCGAGATCATCACGCTGCAGGATATCTTCGTCTTCAAGCAGGAGGGCGTGGACGACGAGGGGGGCGTGGTGGGGCAGCACGTGGCAACCGGACTGCGCCCGCTATTTGTAGAGCGCCTCATCTCGCAGGGCATCGAGCTCCCCGCTGCCATCTTTGCGGGACATACGAAGGAGGGCTGAGAGTGGCGCCTTGGCTATTGGCAATAGTGGCATTCGTCGCAACCTTTGGCGCCGTGGCGGTCTTGCTCGTGTGGTCGCCGAGCATTGGGCCGCAGCGGGCTCGCGCTCTCGCGGCGGTTATAGATATGGAGCCCGTGGTGGTCGATATCCCCGAGGGACAGGTCGGCGCGCGTCCCGACGTTATCCCCTGGCTGACGAGGCTACTGTCGGGCACGCGAATCCAGCGCAGCCTGCAGGCACAGATCATCCAGGCCGGCCTGCTGCTTCGCCCGGCGGAGCTGCTCGCGCTCACGGGGTTGGGTGCGGCCGTTGGGTCGATAGCAGGGCACATGCTCTATGAGATGATCGGGTCGGCGACGGGGGCCCTCGTCCTGGGCCTTGCGCCCTGGGCGTACATCAAAGTCCGGCAAGGCATTCGCAAGAAGACACTGATGCTGCAACTGCCGGACGCCCTCGATCTCATTTGCTCATCGCTCCGGGCCGGCTATGGCTTCGTACAGGCGGTGGGAAACGTCGCGGATCAAATGCGGGCGCCGATGCGCGATGAGGCGCGGCGGTTGGTGGACGAGGTTAGACTCGGCTTGTCCCTTGATGTCGCTCTGCAACGCATGATAGAGCGCACGGGCACCCATGATTTCGAGCTCATGTGCTCGGCTGTGCAGATCCAAACGCGCACTGGGGGCAACCTGACCGAGGTGCTTGGCAACCTCTCCGAGGTGATCCGAGACCGCATTCGGCTTGCCGGCGAGATCGCGGCCCTCACTGCCGAAGGCCGACTATCGGCAATGATCCTGCTTGCCCTTCCGTTCGTCTTTGCCGGCTTGCTGAGCTACCTGAGCCCGGGGTACTTGACGCCCCTGTTCACCGAGCCGCTGGGGCACATAATCCTGGGCGCGGGCGCCGTGCTCATGGCAATGGGCGTCGTCGTCATTCACAAGCTGCTCAGCATCGATCTCTGAAGGGAGCGAGACCCGTGCTGCTGATCGTGAGCTGCACCTTTGCATTCATCTGCATGGTCGCCTTGATCGTGGGCCTGTTGCACCCCACGGTGCGCCCACGTCTTCGCCAGCGTTTGGCAGCCCTGGCAGTAGTGCGGGACGAAGATCTGCCCCTGGACCAGAGCCTGGACCGCAGCTTCTTCCCCCGCATTGTTGCGCCGGCACTGTCCCGGCTTGGGGGCGTCATCGAGCGCTTGACGCCGGGCGGCGCCGTGGCCGGGGCACGTGCGAAACTCGAGCGCGCCGGCAACCCCCTGGGCATCACGGCAACGCAGCTCCTCGGGCTCCGTGGGCTTTCCGTGGCCGTGTTCCTTCTTGTCGCCGCCAGCATCTACCGACTCGATTACTTCGACGGTGTCCTGAATCTCATCATCGCCGTCGCCCTCACTGCCGCCGGCTTTCTGCTGCCCGATTATCTCGTCCAAACCCGCATAAATCGGCGCGACCACATGATGCGCAAGACGCTGCCGGACAGCCTCGACTTGCTCGTCGCAAGCACGGAGGCCGGACTGGGACTGGATCAGGCAATCGCCGAGGTGGCCGTGCGGAAGCCGGGCCCGCTGTCTGAGGAGTTCGGCCGTGTGCTCAAAGAGATCAACCTGGGCAAGACCCGCGCCGAGGCCTGGCGCGACCTGTCACAGCGCGTCGCTCTTGATGATCTGCGCAGCTTCGGTGCGGCGGTCTATCAGGCGGAGGAGCTTGGGGCGAGCATTGCCAATGTGCTGCGGGCGCAGAGCGATGCTCTTCGCAGTCGCCGCACCTTGCGGCTGCGCGAATTGGGTGGTAAGCTCCCAACGAAGATGCTGTTCCCGCTGATCTTCTTCATCTTCCCCTCGCTCTTCGTCGTCTTCCTCGGCCCGGCGCTCATATCTATATACAAGGCCTTGCGGGTCATGTAGCGGCGGGATGGAGTTGTCCACTTCGCGAGCTGTCCCACGGACGGGCGTCAGTCGCCCGTCCGCTGCACGTTGTCATCGGTCGGTATGGCGGACGGATCGTCGGTCAGGCAGAGCAGGTCGAGCCGAGGGTTTGTGGCGATGGTGCCGCCGCCCTCGCGGGCATAGATGCGGAACGCGAGCTGGCCCTTCTCGAGCTTGAAGGTGATCGGTTGCCCCGGGGGCACGCTCGTTACGCCGCTCCCTCGCCCCGTCCAGTGCCACTTCTTCTCGTTCACCCCACAGTTGCCCAGCACTTGGCTCCCTGCAAGCGTCACTTTCTCATCGGGCAGGACGATGCCAAAGGAATGATCGGCGCCGCTCGGGTATCGCACCCGCGCCCAGATCGTCCAGCGGCCGTCGTGGGGGATATCGACCGCGTACTCCGCATACCACTGATTAGGCGTCGCCGTGCTGGGTCTGCCCGTGCAGACAACGACGTCGCCAAACGCGTCCGGCTCATCCACCCCGACCGTTGAGCCTTTTGCCATTTGACCCTCGAGCTGCCGGAAGTCCGCAGCGGGGATGAAGATCATCGTCGGCTGGCGCAGGCGCACCTCGGCATTCTCAAGAGCCCGCCGCAGCTCAGCCGGGCTCACTCCTCTGCAGATCAACGTGTTGCGTGTCGAGCCGACGGGTATCAATGGGCTTCCGTTCTCAGTCTCGAAGTGCAGTTGCTCTCCCGTGAGTGTCGTCAGGGCGATGCTCGCAGGGTCCAGTTCGAGCAGCACATGACCCGCGCGCAGGTAGTGCCAGATGGTGGCGACGCTTCCGTCGCCGAAGTGTCCGACGAATGAGCGCACGTCGTGAGTGCCGCCAACCAGCGGGACCCCCTCGACGGGAACGAAGTTGATTTCGCCACGCCACTGCACCATGGCGAAATCCTGTCCCTGCTGCTGGAGCATTGTGGTGACATGTTCCGGCACCGTGCCGGCCATACGCAGCCTCTCATATTCGCGGACGATGTCGAGTACCTCGGACGTGAGGACGTGGGCTTCCATCTGAGCGAAGCCTGTCTGCAGGGAGATCGGCGCGTCGTAGGCGAGCGACTTGCACATGAGGTACTCGATCTCGTCGAGCTGCAGGCCGTCGGTGTTGTCGCCCTTGGGCCAGATGCCAAACCAGCCCAGTTCCCCCGGCGTCATGTCCTGGCGCGCGGCGAGCACGCGCTGCACGGACCGGTCGATGTGGTCTTTCACAGTCGGCCACTTGTCTATCGTCGCGCCGGAGATGATGGCCCCACGGAGCGTATTGAGATAGGTGTCCACGGTCGCCGTGCGCGCGAAGGAGTGCCAGTTCAGGTGCGTGAACCCGCCTCCCATGTGTACGATCGGTCGCTTCTTGAACCTGCGCATAGCCTGCTCGTGGAAGTTCGAGACGTAGTAGGAGAAACGCCGGCGATCCACGTCCTCGCTGCCGTCGAAATAGACCATGTCGAAGCCGCAGTAGTTGAAGATGTCGGCGATGCGGTCGGCCACCTCATCCATCAAGCTCGTCTCCTGGTCGATGATGTAGCCATTGATGCACCCATCCACGCCGAAGTGATAGCCCGTCTCGCCGGCTCGGTGCCGCGAAGCCTTCGTCCCCCAGGCCCCGCGCGTGCAGCCCAGGAAGGTGTCCCACCTGCCCTCCGGCCCGGTGCTCGCGTATTGCACGATCTCGTCGCCGATGATGACCTCCTGATGCTTGACGACCCCGCCCTCCCATCGCTTCTGTGGACAGATCGGGCTGCCGGGCCACTCCCGTAAGTCTGTCGCAGCGCGGATCTCCCTTTGCTCCGCGTCGATGGTCTCGGCGAGTTTGGTCTCGCGGTCCTTCCAAAAGCGCTTATCCGGGATCGGCGTAACGTAAGGGTCTCTCTTGGATACCTTCGAGACGAAGGTGTGCATCCCGACGAGGATCCCATGGGCGTGGAGCTTGTCCACCACCTGTTTCAGCCCCTCGCGCCCGTTGGGGTAGCGGCTTGTGTTGAACGCGTAGTGGCCGGGCGTCGTGCACCATGAGCTCGACGACATCATCACCTGCTTGATGCCGGTCTTTTCGCAGTACTGGATCACCTGGTCCACTTCCGCCTCCGTGAAGCGCAGGAACCAGTACGAGCCCCTCGGCAGATCCGTATCCTTGACGGGGGTGCCGTTGTCATCCTCGTTGGTCAGCAGGCCGAAGGCGTGGGAAGCCTGCCTCGCTATCGCCTTGAACTGGGCTGTTGGGCAGACTATCAAGGCGGCCGCGGCGCCCTCGATCCGCGGCCCGGGGGCGTCTTGCGTCGATGCCGCTAATGTGGCGAACTTGCCGCCCGAGGCGCGGCAGTCTGCTGGTCGATTCGCCGCCATTACGCATAGGGTGGTCTCGTCGTCCCACGCCGCGTTGAGCCGGCGCCCGACGTTCGTCGTGATAGCCACTGGCACGCGAAAGAAGACGAGGCTCTCGGGGCGGGTGCCGCTGATGGATTCGATGCGGAATACCACCCAGTCGGCCGCCTGTTCGATGCGGTAGCGCAGCACCGTGTCGGTATCTGCGAACCGGAGAGTGAGCGTCTCAGCATCCAGCGCCGCGGCGCATGCATCGAAGCTCTTACCAGCGTGCCGGACGGCGGCGAGGGGGAGCGTCGTGTCTTGCGCCAGGCACTCACGGCCGCTCGGCTTCTCCACCAAGGACCGCCAGGTGGCATCCCCATTGAGCGCCAGCTTCATGCGCCCATTCTCGATGACCACGCCCACGGCGGCGGCCATGGCGGGGCCGGGCGTGAGAGCGACGAGCATTGCACACAGAGGCAGCCTCTTCATCCACCATCAACTCCGTTCGTCCGCGATGGGTGTGGCCGGCGTCTGCTATGGGCGTCGGCGTAGATAGCGCAGAATCACTATGAATATGATGGAGCCCATCACAGCCACGAACAGGCTCCATAGATTGAGACCGGTGACGCCTACGCCGCCGATCAATGAGAAGAGAAGCCCCCCGATCACTCCGCCCAGGATGCCGACGATGATGTTGGCGAGGCAGCCCTGGCGCTCGTGCATCAGCAGCGAGGCGATCCAACCGGCCAATCCCCCGAGGATGATCCATCCCAGGATGTTCATGCAGACCTCCGGCCTCCTATTGCCCACGTGTCAGAGGGCATGGCCACGCCGCAAGGTTCGGCGGACGGGCGCGTGGCCCTCCATGTGCACCCCTCTGACGCTTGACACTCTGGCTGCATTGACGTATGCGTAACCACTTGGGGGGCAGCGGCAGCTTTCAACGTACGCGCAGTTGGAGGGCGATGCGATCGTGTCTCAGTTCAACCTCTGGGTCGGCTGCTGTTCCCACGTCCACACCGACATCCGGCGTGGGCGCTCGAGTCTCGCGGAGGCGATCAGCCACAGCGAACACGGAGGCGACCTCGGCGGGCCGCCCTTTGAGTGGGACATCATGCTCCACCTGGGCGACCTCATGGGCGAGCAGGGCACGCCGCAGGACCGCCATGGCCAGGAGGTCGTGCGGCAGTTCGCCGCGGCCGAGCTGCATCCCCGCGAGTGCTTCTATAATCTGCTCGGCAATCACGACGCCAGTGGCCCGGATGAGCCAACTCAGTGGTGGTTCAGGAAATGGATCGATCCCCTGGGCCGCAATGCCACGATATCCGGTGTTCACCACCAGCGGCGCCCCTATCCCGTGGAGGGCACCTGGGAGCGCTACATCATCACTGTAGGCAACATGCTCATCCTGATGATGAGCGATCGCAACGATGGCGGCCCTCCTGCCGGCCGGCGGGAGCGCGGCGGCTATCCGGCAGGCAAGGTGACGCGCGCGACCTTCGAGTGGTGGCAGCAGATCGTCGAGGCGAATCCGGACAAGATCATCATCACCTGCCACCATCACATGCTCCGCGACACCACCGTCGCCTCCGGACACTGGGAGGGGGTGGAGGGGCGCTATCACGGCCGCTTTGAGGATGGCGCTCCGGAGGGCGCTTCCTACCTGTACTTCGTTGGGGACGAGCCGGACAGCGATGCCTTCAGCGACTACCTGCGGGAGCATCCGAACGCCATAGACCTCTGGCTCGGCGGACACACGCACGCCCAGCCCGACGACACCTATGGGGGCAAGTCCCACGTCGAGCGCAAGTGGGGTGTCACCTTCATCAACGTGGCTGCTATGACCAAGTACCACGTGATGAGCAAGGCGGTCCCCCTCACGCGCCTGTTCACCTTCGACAGCGGCAGCGATGCGGTCACGGTCCGGTGCTACCTGCATACCGACGACTATGCGCTCCAGGGCTGGTACGCGAAGGCCCGCCGTGACGTGCCGCTGAGGACCGCACTCCGGATGGCAGACTGAGCCAACTGGGCCGGCTCGTGCCCGCGGGCCGCTGGCAGAACACGCCCGGGAGGAGAACAGTCAGACAATGGCTCACCACCGCGCTGGACTCGGCGTGCTGGCTGCTCTGACTCTATTGGGTCCGTTCGGAGCTGATGCTGCCCCGGGAGATGACCTCGCGTTGAAAGCCAACATGAAGCAGTTGTGCCGCGACTACATCGATGGCTTCGGGAGTCCGAACACAAACCTCGTCTATCACAGCAGACTCAACGGGCCGAAGGGCATCGGCGTCCTGGAGCCGCCGGACCAGATCGCACAAGGACTGGTGCGAGGCAAGGCGGTGCCGTTCGGGTACGGATCGGGCATTCAGGATGTGGCCCTTGAGAACGGGCAGTTCCTCTTCGCTCTGTGCGACGCATACGAGGCGACCGAAGACGAGTACCTGGCTGAGACAGCCAGGCACATCTTCTCCGGCATGAAGCTCGTGGCCACGCTCAGCCCTGTTGCGGGCTTTGTGCCCCGGGGGCCACATCCCAACGGTAAGAGCTACTACCGCAACTCATCGCTGGATCAGCACACGACCTTCGTATATGCGCTGTGGCGGTACTACCACAGCTCACTGGCGACGGCTGACGACAAGGCCGTCATCGCGGACGCGCTGCATAAGGTGGCCCAGCGCATGGAGCGCAATGGCTGGAAGGTCATGGTCGAGGACGGGAGTGAGGTTGCGCACGTCGGCTTTTCGTGGCTGGGCCCTTCGTCCGCACGCATACTGCTCTCGGTGCTCGCGGCCGTTTCGGACGTGACCGGTGACGAGCACTGGCGGGAGCTGTATGAGAAGTTCGGGCAGGAGCGTGATGCTGCGCGCTGGAAGCTTCTACAGCCGGACAACATCGCCGACGAGCGGCCGTTTACGCTGTACAGCAACCAGTTTGCCGTTGGGCTAGCCGTGTTGTCTCGGGTGGAAACGGAGCCGGAAAGGCGCGCCCAGCTTGCCGGCTTCAGGCGCGCACACGCCGAGAGAGCGCTGCGCTCCAACGTCTTCGACGAGCAGTACTGGCGCCGACTCGACTGGGCGGGCGATTGGTCCGAGGAGGATATGGGGCGAGCCCTGGAGCCCTTTGGCCTCTCGCTTCAGAGCACGGCGACCGTCTCCGACCTGTACCGGAGCTTCGATCCGCAGATGTGGTCCTCCGACGACTGGAAGCGCAGAAAGGTCAACGGCAAGCTGTGCTTCGGCATACCTACAGTGGCCTTCCACATGGCGCTGCTCTCGGAGGACGCTGAGCTGATCCGCGAGGTCGCGCCCAGCGTGCAGGATATGGTCGATGCCATGCTCCAACACGGCCACCTGTATAACGGCGGCGAGGATTTCAACAGAGCCGTCATTCTGGGCCTGCATCTGCTCGCGATCGAAAGCCGGCTGAGCGGAGATGCTTGAGTGGTGCAGCGACGAGGTCGTCTCGAAGCGCCGAGCGTGGTTGGCTCCGCACGGCGGCCTGCTTTGGTCTCCTGAAGCTCGGGGACGCGGAGACCGCCGAACTGCTGAGGGCCGAGTCAGAAGCTGCCACCAGTCAGGTGGTGAAGGATGACTTGGCTGCCACCGCGACCAAGCTGGGGCTGCGGCTGAAGCTCCAGAAGCTGCTCGCGGAAGCGGTGCAAGTTCTCGGCGCCCTCGCTCGTTAGCCACGGCCCGACGTACAGCAGGCCGTTCGCGGGGATGGCCCCGTCGTTGCAGCCGGGGCGCACGCTGCCGTCGATGAGGAGACCGAGGACTGGGACGTCAGCGACCCGCAGTTCCCGAAGGGCAAATGGTGGCTGTCGGACGCGCCGTCCCGCCTTTGCCGCTGCCTTTTTTCCTTGGCCGTCACTGTAGCCGGTCACCCGTGGGCCGGCGCCTTTGCCGTTGCCTGTGCCGTCGCCCTGGCCGTCGCCGTTGCGAATGACTCCCGACTAACAACTCACAACTGCCGTCCTCGCCTTTGCCGTGGTCGTCGCTAACCACTGACCACTGCCTTCCCCGTGTTTGCGTTTTCGGCTGCGGAGATCCGCGTTTCGCTGCGTGATGGGTTATGAAGCCAGTTCTCGTGAGTTGTGCCTCGATGCCGTCGTGTGGGTCGGCGCCGGCGGCGAGTAGGGTCAGTCAGACGATTGGGCGTCGCATCGTCATTCAGCCACCAACCGATCTTCGTGGAGCATCGCGCCATCCGGGCTGTAGTGCCGGAACGTCAGCGTCGGCTTGCCGTCGATGCGCTCGACGGTGGCGGCCAGGAATCCGCCGACCACATTGAGATACCGGTGGTGCGACGGTACGAAATCTTCCTGCTTCCACCCCCCGGCGTGCTTGTGGCTGACTGGGCCGCAGGAGTACTCGCGCGCGCCTGTTACCGGGTCAACCGACACGTACTGCCAGTGCCGATCGCCGCAGACCACGACCATGTTCTTCTGATCGGCGATGAAGCGGCGCAGCTCGTTGCCTTCATACGCGAAGTCCTTGTTCGAGTGATTGTCGTGCTTCTTCTCGCGGTCGGGGCCCACGAGCGGCGTGGGGCTGATTAGTACGCGGAAGGTGGCGTCGGACTCCCTGACAGTGCGCTTGAACCAGGCCTTTTGCTCTTCCCCCCAAATCGTCTTGTCCGGTCCGTCGGGGTCATCGTTGGCGCTGCGATAGTCCCGGCCCTCGACGAGCCAGATCTGGAGGTCCTTGCCCCAGCGGTACGTGCGATAGGTGAGATCGCCCATCGGGACCTGCTCGAGAAAGACCGCCTGTCCCTGCTCGAAGGTGAACGTGCCCATGTTCTCGCGCTTCATGGTGGGCCAGCAGTCGTTCTGCCAGGTGTCGTGGTCGTCCTTGATGAAGTAGCTGCCCACCCGGCGGTGGAATTCGACGTTCGTCGGCAGGCCGTACGTGCGCTGCCAGTGATAGCGCGCCAGTCCGAGGCTCTTGGCGAGCTTGTCGTAGTAGACGATGTCGCCGGTGTGGGCGAAGAAGCTCGGGTTGAGCTTCAGCATCTCAGCGTAGATCTTGTAGCCGCCTCCGGGGCGGTCCTGGCTTGGATAGCCCTGCCCGGTTGAGACGGTGAAGACCACCCGTGCCGGCGTGTCGGCGACTGGCGCTGTACGGAACCAGCCCTCGAGGGCCCGGCCCTCCGGCGCGTTCTCACTCGCGCGGCACTGGACACGCACGCGATATTCGGTGTCCCGCTGCAGATCGTTCAGAGGAAACTGGCGGGTGAAATCGCGCTCCGGATCGACCGACTGCCACTCGGTGCTACGCCATTCGTCCCCCCGCTCTGGCTTGCAGAGCACTCTCACCTGACCCGGCGCCCCCGGCACGGCGTCGCGTATGTCAGCGACGGTCATGCCCGGCGGATAGTTGACGGAGAGCACCTTCCTTCGCTTGTTCTTTGAGCCCTTATCCTCTTTCTCCTCGTACGTGAAAGTCACCATTGGCAGATCGGAGCTGTTGCGCTTCGCGTTGCGCGTGAGCCGGGTCCACACGATGGCGCTCGTGTCCGTGACCTCGCCGATCTTGATGCCGGAGGCCTGATACGGCGGCCCGGCGGCAGCGTCGGCCGCGGCAGCGCACAGGGTGAGCAGTGCTAGTGTGACGACAGCGATCACTTCTGTACCGGTACTGAACGCTCTCGATGCGCGTTTCATTGGCGTCTCCTTTCGCTTTGCCTTCTTGCGGTAGCTCGGCAGGGAGGCTGCTCCAGGCCGCCCTCGATCCCGGGACAGAGCCGCCGCGGGCATCCCAGGCCGGTCCCCAGTGTGGTTCGACAGGCACTGGGGCACGGCCTTTCTGGAGGCTGACCGCTCGCCAGCCCGTCTGCGCCGCTGCTGCTCGGGGCCCTGATGTGGAAAAGGGACGTAAGCCGGCGCAGCGAAGGGGCGCCGTGAGAGGCAGGCTCACACCAGCGCTCATTGGCTCACGGAGTGCGCTTCGCCTGGGAGGCATAACATCGTGTACGACTTGAGTCCGCCAGCGATCTTCGCCCACGAAAGCGTAATGGGCCATGCCCGTTACCGCCAAAGGCTCGAGCGGGTCCTGTCCGCATTGACCGAGCCTATCGCACCGACGGTGTACCGCGATGAGGACCTACCCGCGCTCATCAACGAACAGCAGATCCTGGCAAACCGAGTGCCCATGGGCACGCTGGACGAGATCAGCGACCCGGCCCTGCTCTTCAACACATTCCGGTTCGATGGCCGGCGTGAAAAGCAGCAGGAGTGGCTCAAGAGCGAGAGTATCAAGGTCGGTGGTCATGCTGCTAATGGACTGCTCGGCTATGGCCCGTTCGTTTGGTTCCCGGCCAACTTGCCCGAGGACGAGCATCGTCACGACAAGGTCTGCCGCCCGTGCTGGCGACTGCACTTCCAGAACGGGTGCATACATCGCTGCCACTACTGTGGCGTTGGCGGCCTGCTCATCACGATGGTCAACATCGAGGACTACATCGAGAACTTGAGCCGACTCATCGCGGCGCATCCGTGGCAGGAGACATACCTCTTCGAGGACGACGCGGACGTGCTGTGCCTGGAGCCTGAACTCGGCTGTCTGGGGCCGCTCATCGAGTTCTTCGGCACGCTCGAGGACCGGTATCTCATCATCCACACGAAGAGCGCCAATGTGGACTGGATGCTGGACCTGGACCACAACGGGAAGACGATAATCGTGTGGAGCATCGCGGCTCCGACGCAGAGCAGGGCGCTCGAGCCGCGAACCGGCACGACGCAGGAGCGGATCAAGGCGGCTCGGAAGTGCCAAGAGGCGGGATACGTCGTTCGGTACAAGTTCAAGCCCATCATCCCGGTGGCCGACTGGCGCCAGGAGGCGAGCGATACCATCCGGCTGCTCTTCGAACAGACGAGTCCAGACGTCATCAGCCTCTGCTGCTTCATGTGGATGACGGTGGACGAGATGAGGCGGCGGATCGACGCGTCGCTGCTCGACCCGGAATACGTGGAAGCTGCCGAGTCGGCCGCCGACGAGGTGGCGGACACGCGCGCCAAGCCGTTTCCCGAGTGGGTCCGCGCAGAGATCTACGAGCATCACCTGAGCGAGATACGCAGATGGGACCCGGACGTCCCCGTTTCGCTCTCCACGGAGAACTGGGCCATGTGGCAGCGCCTCGGGCCGAAACTGGGCTTCACGGCCGTGAACTACGTCTGCGGCTGCGGGCCAAACAGCACTCCCTGGCGGCGGCGACTAGAGGCGAACCCATTCCGAATTGCCAAGAAGTGTGCGGTCGGGCGGTTCGAACTCATGTAGAGTGGGCCGGAGCGCCCGAGAGCGGACCTCTTGGACTGAGATGAAAAAAGCTCGCTGACCAAGTACCGCCATCCGTGCCGCCAGGATGGGACGTTTACCTCTGCCGGGGGGAAATCTCCGCTTTCCCCTTGACAAATACCTATCATGAATGTGCCCAGAATTCCGGAATTACTTTACCAAATTAACCAAAGTTACGCTCAGTCAGCGCATGTCAGGCTCCGGCTTTTCAACAGTCCCACTGTCCCCGGTCCGCCCCGGTCTGCCCCGTGTGCCCGCATCCCCCCCGGTGCTCTTCTCGCCCTGCCAGTCACAAGGAATGGCAAGCACCAGGTCCGCTTTCGTCTCTACCCCCGCAGCCCTGCCCGGCCGCCCGGCGATGGCGTACACAATCCCAGAATCCCCGATCCGGGCTCGGTACACGAATACCGCGAAGAACGGGGTGCCCTGCTCGGGCGTTCGGCCGAGCTTTAGCCTTGTGTAGCGCGCGACCTCGAGGCGGTCCACCCCGCCCCCGCCCAGAGCGGGAGAGGACAGTTTCTTCTCATAATATGCAAGGACCTCCTCTGTCGGCTGCTGCCCAACACCCAGGCATACAGTGACATAGGTCCAGCCGCGTTGCGAGCGCGTGTCCACATCATACGCGCGCACCGTCGCGAAGGGACATGCGATGAGAGGATAAGGGAGCTCCGCGCCCGACGCTGCTCGAGCGACGACACGACCCTCGGGGCCCATTCGCTCGCCCACTCGGAAAAGCACACCGATATCGGTCGCCGTCCACTCGCCCGAGCGCCGGCACCCGGGCATCCCCACGACCCATGCCAGCCCGCTCGCAGCCAGCAGGCACGAGCTGAGCCAAACCGCTCCCGCTCGGCGGGCACTAGCTCCGCGGCTCATTCTCCTACGGGCAGTCCGCAGCACAGTGATCGGCTGAGAATCCCGGTTTTGGCGAAATCTCGCGGGCTTTCTCTTCGCAGCAGAGATCACAATCCCCCTCACCCTCCAGCTGGTGACACTCATCCACCGCTTCCTCCCAATCGTCTGCCCAAATTCCGGGGACGCAATTCCGGGGACGCCATACTTAATTCGTGCTCCGCAATCCTTGCTCGCCGGCTTCCCGGCGGGCCTTGTCGAATTGGGGACGGCGCCAACGGCCCGCGGCTGTCGGCTTGACCTTTACTACTGACCCTTTGCCCTTTACCCTTGGCCCTGCCTCGCGCCAATTGCGACTCTTGTAAGTATACGTTGTATATGTCCCGTTTGGCAAGTCCCGGGAGAGGCAGGGAAAAGGGGTAAAGGCAAAGGGAGAAGACGGCCAGAGGATCACGACCACAGGGGCGAGCGCCTGGCTTCACGTCTGGCTTTGACTGTGCCGTGGCCTTCTTTTCCCTTTACCTTTTTCCCTTATCCCTGCTTCACCGTCATCTGCGTCCGCGGTCCGGCGTCGTTGCACTGGTACGCCACCGTCTTGGCGTTCGGGATTCTTGAGGGGCACGGGAGCATCCACTGGGCGTGGGGCAGTGCCTGTGGACAACGCTTGGGGGCAGAGCACAGGAGGAGGAAGCAAGTGGCGACATGGGGGACGCGGCTGCCTGGAGCATCAATAATCTAGTAAGGTGCCCCCGGAATTCAAAGACGTGTACTCGCTCAGCTATCCACAGACACCCAGCATAGCTCGGGATCGCTGAGAGCAGTCCAGTGCCTGCCCCGGCGCCGCTCATACGCAATGCACCAGAGGCCCTTGCACTTCGGATCCCACTGCAGGTGGTGCAGCGACCTAGAGGTCTCCGCTACGCATCTGACCTCCTCACCAACACGAACGAGCACCTTGTCTTGCGCCTCCCCCCGCCGTATGAAGGCCAGTGCGCCGCCGCCCGGAGGAAGCGTGGGGTAGGCGTCTCCCTCGCCGGTCTCTAGGGACGGCGGCTTCGTAACAACGCGCGGGCTGCCCGCCAGCGGCACGCGCCGTATGGCTTGCGGGAAGGTTGCTCGGCCCACCACCACTGTCCACCGGCCGGGAGGAATCCGTGCCAGCCCCGGCGCTCTGTGTTTCCGCACAACCCGGCCGCTGACGAAAATCGCGGCTCCGTCGCTGCTCCAGGCCGCTGGCGCCTGAACCTGGCCGGCGAGCCGGCTTTGCTGCCCGTCGGTCAAGTCCAGCACCCAGAGCTCCCTGTCGGCGGAGGAGACCCGCGGTACCCGCGGTCCGACCCGGAAGAAGGCGATCCGGCGGCCCCTCGGAGACCACGATATCTCTTCGAAGGCGACATTGGGGACCCGGGTCAACTCTTGCCCCGACGGGACCTCCACAACCAGTAAGCTCCACCCGGAGGGGGCGAACTCCGTTGGCCCCACGAGAAACGCCAACCGCGTGGGCGGACTCGGACCCCACGTGCAGTACGCCGGCATGGCGTCTGGCCCACCGAGGCCGGCCAGCTTCAACTCTCGTGCCTCCTCGCCCGGGACGCCACACCTGACCACCCACGAGTCCTGCCCTTGCGGCCCACTCCTGCGGTGCGGCCAGGCCAAACGTCCGTCCGCGCTCCACGCCGGGACGAGATGCGGCAAGGCCAGCCAGCCGCCCACGTAGTCTCGCGACAACGGCAGCGCGAGCTCGCTTACTCGGACCTCTGCCCCGGGTTCTGTGATCGTTAGCCAGAACCGAGCGCCGTCGCGACTCACGCAGGCGATCCGTCCACCGCCCTGGGATACGGCAAACGCCTCAGCACCCACGACAGGGCTCAGCGGCGCCGCGGGCCCTCTCAGTATGAGCCAGAGCACGACGCAAAGCGATACGCCGACTGCTGCGCCCAGAACAAGGGTTCTGGAACGACTCCGCGCCATCCGTACCCGCCCCTGCGTTGTCATGTCGGCGGCCGTTGCACGCCTGCGCCCGGCAAGTCTCGTTTCTCGCCTAAAACGGCGGCCCCTATTCCGGGGAGACCATACTTAATTCCTGCTCTGGAATCCTTCCTCGACGGCCTCCCGCCGGGGCTTGCCGAATTGGGGACTGCGCCAACGGGCCGCGGCCATCGGCTTCACCTTTACTATTGACCCTTTGCCCTTTACCCTTGGCCCTGCCTCGTGCCAGTTGCGACTCTTGTAAGTATACGTCGTGTATGTGCCGTTTGGCAAGTCCCGGGAGAGGCAGGGAAAAGGGAGAAGGCAAAAAGGAGAAGACGGCCAGAGCATGATGAAAATGGGGACAGTCACCTATTTCGCGACGTGTGTCTCGCAGCCACTTTTGGTGACGCGGATACAATGCGCCCTCTTTGCCGTTTCCGTGGCATATCCACGAAATAGGTGACTGTCCCCATTTTCACCTTTACTATTGACCCTTTGCCCTTTACCCTTGGCCCTGCCTCGTGCCAGTTGCGGCTGCTGTAAGTATACGTCGTGTATGTGCCATTTGGCAAGTCTAGAGAAAGGCAGGGAAAAGGGAGAAGGGAAAAAGGAGAAGACGGCCAGAGGATCACGACCACAGGGGCGAGCGCCTGGCTTCACGTCTGGCTTTGACTGTGGCGTCGCCTTCTTTTCCCTTTACCTTTTTCCCTTATCCCTGCTTCACCGTCATCTGGGGCGGGTGGCCCAGGGATGTCTACAAGGGCCAACCGGAACAGAATCGCTGTAGGGAGGAGAGGCTGACGTGTAGAATGTTACAGCGGCGATGGCAGGCATACTTGGCTGGGCCAGCAGCAGAGGCTGGGGCAGCAAGGATTGCATGACTCACGGACATCGGTACTGCACGGGAGGGCCAAAAACGCCGAGAGCGCACCCTTTTGACGATTCGGCACGCACTGAGGAGGTGCCCTGAGAGATGACCAGCGCAGATGTCTCACGCCGTGACTTCCTACACGCGACCGGAGCCGCAACGCTCGGCGCCGCGATAGCGCGCGCCTCGCCGGCCGCTCCGGCCGCCAGCCAGCGTCCACAATACGACAAGAAGATCCGCATGGGCATCGTAGGAGGGGGCTTCGGCGCCTCGTTTCAGTGGCACCTGGATCCCAACTGCATCGTCGAGGCGGTCAGCGATCTGCGCACCGACCGACGCGAGCGCCTGATCAAGGTCTACAAGTGTGAGAAGTCCCACGAGTCGCTCGAGAAGCTCATCCTGGACGACGATATCGACGCGGTGGCCGTGTTCACCGGAGCCCCGGATCACGTGCGCCACTGCGTCGCCGTGATGAACACGGGCAAGCATTGCATCTCCGCGGTGCCGGCGGGTATGAGCCTGGAGGAGTGCGAGGAGCTGATCGAGGCCAAGGAGCGCAACGGCGTCAAGTACATGATGGCGGAAACGAGCCATTATCGCGCGCCGGCCATGCTCATGCGGCAGCTCTATCAGGACGGGATCTTCGGCGAGATCCTGTATTCCGAGGTGGAGTACTACCACCCGATGGACCCCGGAAGCAAGGAGCGCCAGAGACTCTGGTACTACCAGGGCAAGCCGACGTGGCGACACTGCTATCCGCCGATGCTCTATCCGACGCACTGTACGGACTTCGTGGTCGGCGTCACCGGCGAGCGTTTCGTGGAGGTATCATGCATGGGGGCGGGGCCGGACGACGATCCGGAATTCGAGAACAACCAGTACAACAACCCCTTCGATACGGGCGTTGCGCTGCTCAGAACGGATCGAGGAAACATCTGCCGCTGCAACCGCTCGCGGACCCTGCACGCGCATGGCGAGCGCGCCCAGTGGTTCGGGGACACGATGTCGGCCTTCATGTCGAGCTGGGCCGGGCAGCCGTTTGTGGTCAAGCAGGAGGGCAAGCCGAACGTGACCGCGCACCCGGACTACATGGACCTGCTCCCAGAGCCCATGCGAGTGAAGACGGGACACGGGAATTCACACACGTTCCTGACCCATGAGTTCATTATGGCTCTGGTGGAGGATCGCGAGCCGGTCATCGACGTGTACACGGCCGTCGCGGAGACGGCCCCGGGGATCGTGGCCCACGAATCGGCGCTCAGCGGCGGCGAGAAGCTCAAGATACCGTCCTTCGATCCGCAAAAGTGACGCGACGCGGGGGTGGTCTCGGGGCTATACGACATCATCCAGCCGAGGGTCGTCCTCTTGGCGCGGAGTCCACGAACGCACGAGAGCGGAGGAAAGGTGGCACTGAGAATGAACGCCAATCGAAAAGGCGGCTGGCATGTCGTGCCTTTCCTGATATGCCTCATCCTGGCCGCGTACTCAGTCGCGGCCCAAGGGGAAAGCACCGCTATGGGAAGTCCATCGTCGAGCACCAACGGCGACCAAGAACGACCAATTGAGGTCAACGGCGTCTTCCCGCAGATGACCGTGATGGCCGAGGGCGTCGGGAGCGACAGCGAGGCAGGAATCGGAGCGCTTATTCCCTGGGGGAACAAGCTGTGGGCGATCGGGTACGTCTCCCACATCCGCGGCGAGGGCCTCGGGCTATACGAGATCGGCGAAGATATGACGATGCGCCGGCACCCAGCGTCGGTCACCGGCACGTTTGCCAACCGTATGGTGCACTGGGCGTCGAACCAGGCGTTCATCGGCCCGCACGCTATCGACCCGGACGGCAACGTCCGCACCATCGAGGCGCTCAAGAAACACCGCCTCACGGCCACCATCCCTCACCTCACCGACCCGAAGAACAAGGTCTACTTCCTCACCATGGAAGGGCGCTTCTTCGAGGTAGACGTGCACACGCTCGAGGCAACGGAGCTGTTCAACCTCGTCAAGGAGCTGGAGATCCCCAAGGGCGCCAAGGCCCATTTCAAGGGCGGCGACAGCGCGCAGGGCCGGGTGGTGGTGGCGAACAACACGTACGAGGAGCCCGAGTTCCTCGGCACGCGCCGGGCCGGCCGGCTCGCAGAGTGGGACGGGAAGAAGTGGACCGTTATCGAGCGCAACCCCTTCATCGAGGTCTCAGCCGGGCTCGGAGGCAAGTACGGCAGCACCCTCTACGCGACCGGATGGGACCGGGCATCCGTCATCCTCCGCGTGCTGTGCCGCGGGGAGTGGCTGCGGTACCGCCTGCCGAGGGCCAGCCATTCGTGGGACCACTCCTGGAACACCGAGTGGATGCGCATCCGCACGGCCCAAACCGAGCGCTACATCATGGACATCCACGGCATGTTCTACGACCTGCCGCCCTTCGCGTACGACGGACACGTGTGGGGCATTCGTCCGATAGCCTCGCACCTGCGCATCGTGCCGGACTTCTGCTGCTGGCGGGGGTTCTTCGTGATGGCGAGCGACCAGACCGACAAAGCAGTCGGGCAGCCCCAGTCGGGCCTGTGGTTCGGGAACATCGACGACCTGTGGCGCATGGGCAAGCCGGCCGGCTGGGGCGGAGTGTGGTGGGAGACGCCCGTGAAGTCGGGCGACGTCTCTGATCCGTTCCTCATGACGGGCTTCGACAACAAGGTCGTGCACCTCAGCCACGACGCCGGAGCGCCGGTGAAGTTCGCCATCGAGGTTGACTTCCTCGGCAACGGCACCTGGCACACATACAGGGAGATGGTGGTGCCGCCCAAGGGCTACGTGCACGAGGAGTTCCCCGCGGGCTTCAGCGCGCACTGGGTCCGCGTGCGCGTGGGTGGTGACTGCAAGGCGACCGTGTACTTCATGTACACGTGAGCTAAGGGGGACATCGCAGTGAGTCGCATCAGCCGACGACGTTTCCTTGCCGGAGTTGCAGGCGGCGCGGCGGGGCTGGCGCTTCCGAGGCGGCCCTGTGCGGCCGAGAGCGCTGCCGCGGCCGTGAAACGCCCGAACATCGTCATCATCATGACGGACGACTCGGGCTTCTCCGATATCGGGTGCTACGGCAGCGAGATCCGAACGCCGAACATTGACCACCTCGCGCACGCCGGACTGCGCTTTGCCAAGTTCTACAACAACGCTCGCTGCAGCCCCACGCGGGCTTCCCTGCTGACCGGCCAGTACCCGCACGCCGTCGGCGCCGGAGACCTGTGCCGCCCCGTGGACGAGACGCCTTATCCTGGCTACCTGGGGTACATGAGCGACCAGTGCGTGACCCTCGCCGAGGTGCTCCGCGAGGCGGGCTATCACACGATGATGTCGGGCAAGTGGCACCTGGGCGGCGAGCGAAAGACGGACCAGGGCGAGCCGGCCCGGGGGGAACTGGAAAAATGGCCACTGGGCCGGGGCTTCGAGAGGTTCTTCGGCTTGATCCACGGCGCCACCGATTACTTCCGTCCCTGGGATCGCCGACCGTTCCGGCTGGGCAACGACGTGTACCCGGTGGGCGAGAACGACGACTTCTACGCCACCGACGCCATCACCGACTACGCCATCAGGTGGATGGAAGAAGCACGAGCTCACGACAGCAACCCGTTCTTCCTCTATGTCCCCTACACGGCGCCCCACGGGCCCGTCATGGCGCCGAAAGACGCTGTCGCCAAATACGCGGGCACGTACCAGAGGGACTGGCTGGTGCTCCACGAAGAGCGTTGTCGCCGGCTCGTGGATTCAGGGATCGTCAACAAGCAATGGCAACCGCAACCCACGGTGACGACAGCAATGGGCCGGAAGGCCGCCTCGCACATGGCAACCATCGCCGCCATGACGGAAATCGTCGATAGAGGCGTGGGGAGGATCGTCGCCAAACTGCGAGAGCTCGGAGAGCTGGACAACACGCTGCTGATGTACCTCTCCGACAACGGGGCTGCCGGGCCGCACATAGGCCTTGCGAACGCGCCTTTCGTCGGCCGCAAAGGGAGCCTGCAGGAGGGCGGCACGGCGGCGCATTGCATCGTTCACTGGCCTGAGGTAGTCAAACGCGGAGGTGAAGTCACCCAACAGGTAGGCCACGTGATCGACCTGATGCCCACCTGTGTGGAGATGGCCGATGCCGCGTATCCAACCACGTACAAGGGGCGGAGCATCCCGCCGATGGAGGGAAAGAGTCTGCTCCCGGTATTCCGCGGCGAACAGAGAGAGGGCCACCAGCACCTCTTCTGGGACCTGTACGCGCAGCAGGCCGTCGTCCAGGGCAAATGGAAGTACTACAACGACAGAGACGGCAAGTCGCACTTGTACGACCTCGAGGCGGACGGCACCGAGATGCTCGATCTCGCCGAGAGGTACCCGCAAAAGGTCGAGGAACTCCGAAAAGCCCACGCGGCGTGGGCGTCCAGCCATAACGTGCTGCCCGATGACGTCGTGAAGGCGGCGCAAAGGAAAAATCGGACCGCGAAGAGGGGCGGGGCGCGCAACAAGCAACAGTGACTTGCCCGCCTGGAAAAACCGGGCAAGATGTCGCCCACGACCTGGCGAAGTAGCTCGCGCCAGGGGAGGAGCTGCCATGTCCGCGTGCGTCAGACACGGGTGCCGCGAGTTGGGTTTCATGATGTTGACAGCGTCCTTCCTGCTCTTGCTCCTGTCGCCATGTCACGGCGCTGAGCCATCCATCTACGTGTGGGCGGAAGCGGAGCGCCCGGCGTATACGAACGCCGACTTCGAGACGGAGGCCACCGGCCGCCCCGGGCTGCTGTCGGACGGGAAATGGATCAGGAAATCGCTGAGTCCAGAGGAAGCCAAGGGGGCAGTTCCGCCGGAGGGCTTTCTGCTTCGGTATGGGCTGCGGATTCCGGAGGACGGCCAGTATCAACTGTGGGCGCGGGTCGGGTTCGAATGGGCTCGGGCGCCTCTCGAGTGGCGCATCGGCGACGGGCAATGGACTGAGGTCTCAAATGACGCAGCAACGACTAACGTGATGGAGTTGGCCGACTGGATGGAGGTGGCATGGCTTCAGCTCGGCACGCTAACATTGAATGCAGGCCCCGCGAACCTCGAGATACGTTACCGCGAGCCGTCCGGTAGTGGGCGCATGCTCATGGCGCTCGACTGCATCGCCCTCACAAAGGGGGAATTCGTCCCCGAGGGTCGGCTGAAACCCGGCGAGACCTACGACTCGGAAACCGATCGAGAGGCCGCCAATACGGTGTTCGAGTTGCCCGCTCCGACCTCTCCCGCCCGGACTCGCGCTCAACTGAGTGGCCTGTGGCAGGTTGCCCGTTACGACGATCTCGACATGGACAAAGACGCCCACTTGCCTGTCCAGGCCATTCCCTCACCAGACGAGTATCCGCTTCGCTGGATGGGTATCCGGGTGCCACTGTCACTCTGGGACAAAACGGAGACCGTGTTCGCCCACCGGGTCATTTACTGCACGAACGTGAATGTCCCCGCCGCACACGGAGGACGCGGATTCTATCTGCACTTCTCCGGGACCAACTGGCTGGTGAGCGTGTTCGTGAACGGCAAGCTTGCCGGCACTCACCGGGGAGTCTGGATCCCGTGGGACCTCGACGTGTCCGAATACGTAGAGCCAGGGAAGATCAACGAGATCGCCGTGGCTGTGAAGGGCCCCTACTACGCTGTAGACGTTGAGAACTACGGCAAGGCAGATGATCTCGACCGCACTCGGAACCGTCCCAAGGATAGGCAGGATTGGGTGTTTTGGATTGCGCCCATCTATCCCAGCACCAAGGGCGATGGCAACGGCGTGGACTATGGCATCGTCAATCCGGTCACCCTCGTCTCCGTTGGCAACGCCTATACGGAGGATGTATTCGTCAAGCCCTCAGTCGCCAAGAAGCGCATCGAAGCGGACGTCACGGTCCGCAACACAACGAGCAAGGAGCGCCAGCTCCAGTTGCTCTGTGAAGCCGTCTACGACAAGAACGACCAGGTAGAGAAAACGTTCGGGCCAGTGGACCTCACCGTTCCGGCAAACGACACTGCCACCTTGACCGTGTGCGCCGAGTGGGAAAATCCGAAGCTCTGGTGGCCCAAACCGCATCCCGACCTGTATCGCCTCCGTACCACGATCTCCGAAGGCGGCAAACCCATCGACGTGCAGGAGGAGCTGTTCGGTTTCCGCGAGGTGACCATCAACGGCCCCGGCATCTACATCAACGGCGTCCGGCGGAACTTCTGGAACTGGGTAAGCGTGCGCGGCAGGACGTTCAGCGGCGACGAGTGGCTCAAGCAATTCCGCGAGGAGAACAACAGATTCACGCGCTTCAGCCAGAACCGAAGGACATCGGCTTTTCTGCCGACACGAGAGGAGCGCCTGGAGTTCTACGACCGCAACGGCATCCCGGGCCGCCTCTGCTCCATGATAGACGGCATGTACATCAGCCGCACGCTGGGGAAGCGAACGAAAGATCCGAACACCGGCGAGCCCGTGCTGATCCCCAACCAGCCCGTGTGGGACGGTTTCCGCCGTCACATGGAACAGCTCGCGCGCGCATACCGGAATCACCCGTCCGTGATTTTCTACCAGGTGGAGAACGAGCTGGTCTACATCACCGGCATGAACATCTACGGGTCGTACCTCGACACGGTCGAGGAGTTGATGAGTGAGGTCATCGAGGCCGCTCGCAAGATCGATTCCACTCGCCCTTACACCGTCGGCGGCGCCGGCGACCTCAGCGGAAGACTGGAGATCAACGACCCGCATTATCCGGCGGGCTCCCTGAACTACTACCCCGAGAACGCCTACACCCTCACCGAGTACGCTCCCAAGATCCGGCGCTGGCCCTGGAAACGGGAGAAGCCCTGGGTCGTCGGTGAGAGCGCCTATGCGGGCGAGCTGCGGTACGGATCCTACGTGCTCGGGGACGAGGTGTTTCGCGGGCCGGACTATGCCAACCGCGGCAAGGCGAAATACATCCGCATGTTGTATGGCGGCTACCGCTGGGCCGGCGTGGCCGGCTTCTTCCCCTGGATGAACCTGTGCAAGTACGAAGACGCGCAGAAGATCTTCAGCGACATCTGCGTCATCCCGCGCAAGCAAACACATCGGCTCGCGGGCGGCCGGGAGAACGAACTGCTCTTCAAGGTGATGAACGACACCTTCAGTGACGCGCCACTGACGTTTGAATGGACGTACAAGATCAAGCGCAACAGAATTGCCGGCGCCAAGGGCGATCTCGAGATAGAGCCCGGTTTGGGCAGGGAATATGCCCTCTCTATCAGACCGCCCGCGACCAGAAGGCGTCGCGAGGGACTGCTCACTCTGAAGGCCACGCACCCGGACGCCCCGGACTACGTGGACGTGCGCTCGATCCCGATCCTCCCCGTTGTGAAGTCGATACAGGTCAAAGCCCCTATCACCATCCTGGATAGGTCCGGGAAGCTGGCGAGCTTCCTGACACAGATCGGCGCGAAGTTCGACAAGATCGACAAGCTGGCGGACGCGAACGGCAAGAACGGACTGTTGATTATCGGGCCCGACACGCTCACGCCCGATGAGGCGTTCGGCCAGGACATCCTCTCCTTCGCGGCACAGGGCGGACGGGTCATCGTGCTCGAACAGGAAGTCCCGGCCGCTGGGGCCAACCTACCGGCGCCCCTCAAGACAACCACGCACTATGGCGGTTACGCGCATCCCAAGGCCCTCGGCACGCCGCTCTTCAAGGACCTCGACAAAGAGGACTTCATCGACTGGGCCGGCGATCATCCCACGTACAAGAACGTGTACGTCAAGCCGCTCCGCGGCGGCAGGACGCTGGTGGAGTGCGGAGACATGCTCAACAACGCCGCACTCATCGAGATGCCTTGCGGCCAGGGCATCATCCTGTTGTGCCAACTCCGCGTTGGCGCGAAGCTCCGCGTGGACCCGGCTGCCGATATTCTCCTGCGCAACGCCATCGAGGCGTATGCACGCTACCAGCCGGCCACGGGCGTGGTGGCGATCTACGCTCCCGAGAACGCGCTTCTGGCTGACAAGGTGAAGGAGACCGGCGTGCTCTCCGAGGTCGTCGAGAGCCTGCAAGAGGCCCTGAATCGGGACAAGTACAGGATCGCGGTCGTCCACGCCACCGGGAAGAGCCTCGCTGACCTGAATCGGCTGAAGAAAAAGGCCCGGGCATTCCAGGCGGCCGGCGGCTGGATCATGCTCTGCGGCGTAGAGCGGGGGCAATCCCTGGCGGAGTTCAACAAGCTCGTCGGCATGAACCACATGCTCCGCCCGTTCCGCCTGGAGCGCGTGACGCTGGAGAATCCCCACTACAAGCTCGCCGCAACGTTGGGTAACCGCGACCTGGCGATGTACTCCAACGAGTACATTGCGAAATGGAAGGGCCTCTACTGGATATCGAGGCACGTCTACACGAGCGTGGTGGACGGCCGGGACTTCGCGCCGTTCTGCCAGATGCCCGATGGTCCCGGGGACCCATTCGTCTACGAGCCGATCATGGACGACAAGGACCCATACAACTTCGTCAACGGAATGCTGAGCAGCGAGTTCTGGCGATACATCCGGCAGATCTGGGTCCCCGAGGAGGGTGCTGAGCCCCTGACGTTCGTCCTGCGTCGGCCCGAGACTGTCTCCGAGGTGCGGGTCTGGAACAACGCCGCATACTGGACCATCAAGGACATCGACATCATCTTCGACGGCGACGAGGGCAGCGCCGTCAGCGCGGTGCTCGAGGACTCGGCGGCTCTGACGACCGTCAAGCTGCCCCGGCCGAGGGAAATCGACAAGACCGTCACGCTTCACCTCCGGTCCTGGCGCGAGACGAGGCCGGACCGCCCCGACGTTCGTCTGGTGGGCATCGACAACGTGCAGTTCCTCCGGCCCGAGGCGCCCCGCGGAGCGGTATTCATCGACAATGTCGGCGGCCTCGTGGCCTACCCGCGCGGCAAGGGCGGCGTGTTCCTCAACCAACTGAAGTTCATCGAGGAGGAGCCGAACGCGGTCAACGCCGACAAGAAGCTCCGGGCGCTCGGCGTCATCCTCCAGAACATGGGCGCGGGATCGCGCACGTCCACGGTAGCGATCCCGGGCATCAACGTTCGATACGAGACAGTCAACATCACGGACCACTGCAATCAGTACATGACCGAAAGAGCGGGGAAGCCAGGGTGGTTTGGCAAAAAGGGCCAGGACCTGCGCAACTTCAGAGTTGGCGAGCAAGTGCTGGCGAATGTCAGATACCACCCGGTGGACTACGCGACCGCCCCGGTCCCCGACTGTATTATGCTCGGGGCCAAGAGCGCGCCGGAGGGGCTGGACCAGGCGGTGGAGGGCATCAAGATCGGCCGGAAAGCGGAGATCCTGTTCTTCCTCCAGACGGCGCGTGTGACGAGGCCTATCAAGGACGAAGAGCGTGAGAGAATCGGCGCCAGCAAGCGCCCCTTCGCTTTGCCCGAAGTCGCGCGATACGTCCTCCACTACGCCGACGGCAAGACCGCAGACATCCCGGTCATACTGGAGCAGCACGTAGAGCACTGGATGCAAGCAGAGCCGAAGGTGCTCGAGGCCGCTTTGGTCGCCTGGAGCAGCCCTATCGAGAACGTCGAGGGGCAGAATGCAGTACTGTATAGCATGCAGGCCGCCAATCCGCGACCCGACGTCGAGATCGAGACCATCGACTTCGTCCTCCCGACGGACGGCAGCGGTCAGCGCCGTGGAGACCGGGCGATTCCTGTGTTGTTGGCGATCACGCTGGGCACGATCATTGAGTAGGTGAACCGGCGCGCGGCGACGGCGCTGCGCGAGGAGCCAGTGATGCTGAGGAGGATGCTTGCATTGTGGTTCACGGGTATTGCTGGCGTGCTATCGCTCGCGAGCACTGGCCAATCGACTGACGCTCCCGCGGCGCCGCCCGGCGGAGCGTTGGCTGAGCAGCGCTTTCGCGTGATCGTCTCGTCAGACATCGGCGGGTCGGACCCGGACGATTCCCAGTCCATGGTGCACTTCCTGCTGTATGCCGATGTCTTCGATATCGAGGGGTTGATCTCGTCCCCGCCGTACAAAGGCCGAGCAGAGCACATCCTTGAAGTCATCGACGCCTACGAGAAAGACTATCAGAACCTGAAGCTGCACTCATCGAATTATCCCACCCCGGGGTCACTGAGGCGACTGACCAAGCAAGGAGCCATCGACGCCGCGCCCGAGGCTGGGTTCAGCCGGCCAACGGAAGGCTCCAGGTGGATAATTCAACGTGCCAAGGCGGACGACGACCGGCCGCTGTACGTGCTGGTTTGGGGCTCCATCACGGACGTGGCGCAGGCTGTGCACGACGATCCGAGCATCAAGAAGAAGATCCGCGTCTACTACATTGGATCGTGGAACACGAAGAGCGACCCGGCTGCCAGGGAGTACGTACATGACCAGCATCCGGACCTCTGGCTCATCGAAGCCAACACCACATTCCGCGGGATGTACGTCGGCGGAACGCAGGGCGGCGACCTGAGCAACGAGGCGTTCGTTGCGCAGCATGTCAAAGGGCACGGTGCTCTGGGCGACCTGTACGTTGCGAAGAAGCGAGACATCAAGATGGGCGACACGCCGTCGGTGCTATACCTGCTGCGCGGGGACCCCGATGATCCGTCCGGAGAGAGCTGGGGCGGATCCTTCGTTCAGACCGGACACGGGCCGCACTACTGGACCGATGGCCCTGATCCAGCCCTGCGAGAAGGCAAGTACGCCGGCGCAAAGACGGTCAACCGATGGCGCAAGCAATACCTGCGAGACTGGCAGAAGCGCATGGACCGGACTATCGAGAGCACGCCTCCCAGCATCACCCTCGAAATAAGGAGTGAGATTCGATGAGACGCAATATCGTCCCGGCAATGGTCGTGATGATGGTGACCCACGTGGTGGCGATGAGTTGCCTTGCCGCCACCAAGATAGCCCGAGAGGACCTTGGGCGCGGCGTCAAGCTGACCATACTCATCGATAAGGTCATGCAGCCGCAGGCCGACTGGGTGACGGAGGAGTGGATGGTGAAGGAGGCGGCTGAAGCAGGCTTCAACGTGTTCTCCCCGCGACGAGGCGGGGACCGGATGGATGAGGTCCGACAGGTCACCGAGTGGTGCGACAAGTACGGCATCTATCACATGCCGTGGATGCGTGGGACGCTTGGGGCGGGAGCCGGTGGCGATGCCGAGGGAAAGCGGCTGGTTTGGGCCAACGGCAACGAACAGCCACTGTGGAGTCCCAACTCCGATCAGCTCTGGGATTGGATGACTGACCTCATCGTTGAATACGCGCAGATCAGCACCGAGATGCCGAATCTGATGGGCGTGTTTCTCGATTACGAGAACTACGCGCCGGGAAAGCAGGGCAACTGCTACTCCCTCTCCTACGACGACATCATCATGGGCAAGTTCGCGCAGGCCCAGGGCATCGAGCTGCCCGCACTCGATCGGGCACAGCGCCAGGGCTGGCTCGACGAGCGAGGCCTGCACGACGAGTTCTCCGAATTCCAGATCGACCACTGGCGCGAGCGGTGTAAGGTCCTGCGCGAGGCGGTGGACAAGCTCAATCCGAAGTTCCAGTTCTGTGTCTATCCGGCGCCCGGCACACTGCTCATGATCGAGGCCATCTACCCCGAGTGGGCGACCGAAGAGGCGCCGCTCATCCTGGCCGATCCTCGGACCTACGGTCGCAGGACGAGGTTCGTACCGCAGGAGAAGGCGCTGGAGCGGAATCGGGACATACTGGAACAGGGCATGCAGATCGCGCAGGAGGCGGGGATCCCGTTCATCTATGCCGGCGGGATCGACCCTGCGGTACGGGGCGCCGACCCGGAGTTCTCCGGGAAGAACGCGGTGATGATCTCCGAGGTCACGGACGGCTACTGGATCTTCTACGAGGGCCCGACGTACACTGAGGCCGACCACGCGGCGTATTGGAAGTGGTTCACCTGGGCCAACAAGGCGATAGCAGAGGGCCGGTTCGAGGCGCAGCATGAGCGGCGCGAGACGCCCGATGAATGGGCTTTTCCGATGCTGGCGCCCGCGGGCGCCAAGCCCGCCCTGGCCGCGCCGGAAGTAACCGGGCAACCCATCGAGTACCCGCCAGTTCGACTCCGTGGAGCGAACATACTGCTCGTGGCCGGCAAAGCGGCCCAACCTTTCAAGGTAGTGCTGCAACACCATCGCGTGAGCAACTATACCGGCGACATCGAGTGGGACATTCGCACGTTGCAGTGGGACAGCGTCGCCGCCGGCACTATCCCCCATGGCGAGCGAGGTACCGTGACGTTTGTGCCGGAGAATGACGGCCTCTACCCGATCATCGTCTCGGCGGGCCGCTGTGCCTACTTCGTGGCGAGCTCTAATGTGCCTCTCGCCCTTTACGCCGGCGATGCCCTCTCCATCATCGGCGGGGCCGAGCGACTGTACTTCAACGTGCCAAGCAATGTTGACGAGTTCACGCTCGCGGCCCGCGGCGCGGGAGCCGAGACGGTGCGCGTCGATGTGTACGACCCCGGCGGCAATCAGGTTGCCACCGGCCAGACGAGCTTGAAGGCCCAAGAGGCAAAGATCACGGTTTCGACGGGTGAGAACGCCGGGAAGATGTGGTCGCTCGCCATCGGCAAGGCGGACGAGGGCGTGCTTGAGGACAGCGCTATCACACTCGACTCAAAGTTGCCGCCCGCTTTGTCGTTGGCGCCCCAGCACGTGTTCGGCCTTGGCCAGGAGGGGTAGCCGCACTGTGGCCGGCAATGCCAAGCCTACTGAAGAGGAGTGACCATGGGACGAATAGCCATGTTGGCACTGTTTGTGGCGATGTGCTGCGCAGATCGAGCTGTCGCTGAGGAAACGGCGAATACGAACCAGAGCGAACGAGGCAAAGCCATGAAAGAAGTGCGGAAGCGCGCGGCCCATCGTCGTCGCCGAATGATAATGAACAACGATGGCAACGACTGTCGCAGGACGGATCCCAGTGCCCCCAAGACGCCCGACACCTTCCTGAAACAGCGGACGTCGCCACTCGCCAGCTCGCATGTGGACGCCATTTTCTACTGCACGGGCGTGTTCAATCTCTACAAGCACAACACGATCGAGGGAGAGCTCCACAAGCGATGGGAGGGCGAGTGGACGTGGGAGCTCGTCGAGCAGGGACGCGACTGTCTTCAGATCATGATTGACTTCGGCCACGAGCACGACATGGAAGTCTTCTGGTCCATGCGCATGAACGACACTCACGACTCGAGCATTCCGCAGCTATTCTGTCAATGGAAGGAGGATCATCCGGAATACCTCATGGGCAAAAAGGGCGACACCTTTTCGCACGGCGCGGGACGCTGGTCGGCGGTGAACTACGCCCTGCCTGAAGTGCGCGACAAGGTGTTCCGGCTGCTGAAGGACGTCGCCACGCGGTACGACGTCGATGGGCTCGAGTTGGACTTCTTCCGGCATCCGGTCTACTTCAAGCCGCAGATGACGGGCGACCCAGTGACGCAGGAGCACTGCGACATGATGACAGAGCTGCTGCGTCGGGTCCGTACGATGACCGAGGCGGCAGCCCTCAAGCGCGGCCGGCCGCTGCTCATCGCGGCGCGCGTGCCTGATTCACTGGGATATAGCAAAGCCATCGGCCTGGACCTGATCCGCTGGCTCGAAGAGGACCTGATCGACATGCTTGTGGTCAGCGGCTACTTCCACTTGGAGCCCTGGGAAGAGATGGTGAAGGTGGGCCATCAGTACGACGTGCCCGTGTATCCGTGCCTGAGCGATTCACGAGTTCAGAAGGGCGGGGCGGCGAAGCTTCGCAAGAGCCTCGAGTGCTTCCGGGCTCGGGCGATGAACGTGTGGCATTCGGGCGCCGACGGCCTCTATATGTTCAACTACTTCAACCCCGCCGGACCCATCTGGCGCGAGCTCGGAGACTCCGCGGCACTGCAGAAGCAGGACAAGGTCTACTTCGCCTGCGTCCGAAACCCCCGCGTCGCCGGTCGCTGGCTGGCCGGGGGAGAGCGTTATCTGCGCCTGCCCGGCCTGTGCGCCGAGCGACCGATGAACCTGAAGCCAGGAGAGCGGCGAACCGTGACGCTGAGCGTCGGTGAGGATGTATCGGCGAGCCGGGCCGAAGGCCTCGTGCTCGAACTGACGCTCCGGCTGGAGGTGACCGGGCTCGCCGACGCACAAGACGTCGCACTGAAGTGCAATGGGACGCCGCTCGAGAACGGCGAGCTTGCCGACGGATGGTTACAGTTCGCTCTGAGCCCCGAGCAGATCATCAAAGGCGTCAATCGGTTTGACATAGGCATCCGAGCCGACAACGAAGCCACGGTCGTCCTCAATGACCTGCTGCTCTGGGTGCGCTACAAGAAGCAGGCGTAACCTCGGTGGCCTGACCGGCTGCCCAACACCGCAACAGGAGCGCGCAATGAACGGAAAAGAACTGTCAGCGGCGCTGCGAAACGGGCAATACGTCTACGGGACGATGATCGTCTCGCCCTCGCCGAGATGGCCCGGAGTTGTTGCCGGACTGGGCCTGGATTTCGTGTTCATCGACACCGAGCACGTTCCGCTCAACCGGTCTGAACTGTCATGGATGTGCACTGCGTATGCAGCTCGCGGACTTGCGCCCGTCGTGCGGATTCCGAGCCCGGATCCCTATGAGGCGTGCATGGTGCTGGACGGCGGCGCGCAGGGAGTCATCGCCCCGTACGTCGAGACGCCGGAGCAGGTGCGCGCGCTGCGGGGTGCGGTGAAGTACCGTCCTCTGAAGGGGAAGCGCCTGAGTGAATTCCTCGCCGGCGATGGTACACTGGAACCGGAACTGGAGAGCTATCTCACCGAACGAAATGCGAACAGCGTGCTCATCGTGAACATCGAAAGCCGTCCCGCCATGGAGGCGCTGGACGACATCCTATCGGTGCCGCAATTGGACGCCGTTCTCATCGGGCCGCACGATCTGTCGTGCAGCCTCGGGATACCGGAACAGTACGGTCATCCAACATTTGAGCAGGCCGTCGAGGAGATCATTCGCAAGGCGCGGGAGCGGAACGTCGGGGCTGGGATTCACGTGACGTGGCCGGAGGGCCTTGAGCCGGAGATCCGGTGGGCGAAACTGGGCGCCAACCTCATCGTGCACAGCGTCGATAGTATCGCGTTCGGGAAGTGCCTGCGTGCGGAGGTGAAGGCGATCAAGGATGCGCTGGGTTAGCGCAGGGCGGCCCGTGATTCCTTGGGCGCGAGGGCGGCTACGGCGACCTCGCGCCCGTCCATGGCGCTGCGGAAGCAGCAGCCTCGTCTCCACATACCTGGCAAACCTGCAGGCCGCTGGCCTGGGATGTATAGAACAGCCGGCCGTTCGACACGATCCCCCCGACGCATTCTCGGACGTCCACGCATGGCCCGGACGACACCAGCCTGTTGCCGTCCGATAGGTCAATCATGTCCAAGTTCGGACCTATCACGTAAGGCTCTGACATGGCAAACCGCGTGCACGCGTAGCCTTTGTTGAAGGTGGACAGGATCTTCCCGGTCCGCTTGTCTATCACATAGCCGTCCTTGCCGGATGCGTTCGCAAAGATGAGCCTCTCGCCGACGGTGACCACGTTAACGGCAGACGCAACCGGCTCGGACTCCCAGATCAGCGACCCGTCTCGCGCGTCGAGGCAGCGGACATAGCGGTTGGTCGTCTCTTCATGGGGCTTATTGTACCCGCCGAGGTACAATCGCCCGTCCTTTCCCGAGATCGTGCAGCCGGCAGTGACCGAGTAGTCGGTGGTGGACCACAGCACTTTGGCGGTCAGTGGGTCGAGAGCTGCAGTAAGCCCCGTTGGCCCGGGCAGCCCTCTTCTCTTTGCTGCATATCCGAAGAAGGTGGAGTAGTACAGGGTGCCATCCATCAGACACAGGCCCGAATCGTTGCCGCCAGAGCCGATGTCTGAGAAATCCTTGCTCCACACCTGCTTGCCCGTCTCCAGGTCCCAGGCCCGCACCAGTGGTTTGTTGTCTCCGGGATAGTAGGGATTATCGTGCGTGTAGATCCAGCTCATTGTCTCAGCGCCGTCCGGGGGCGGCTCCGGCGGGCCGCGGAAGACGAAAGGCTTGGCACTTCCCTGCGGCGCGTATCTGCCCGAGCCGAACATGTAGATGGCGAGGTCCTTATAGATCACCGGCGGCGCCTGCCGGCTCCAGCTCGGCGATCCAGTGAACGGCGCGTCCCACAGCAACTCTCCCGTCGCGGCATCCAGGCAACGCAGGTGCGAGCCTTTCATCCCGGCTTGCGGAACGAGCAGGCGTCCCTTGTGATACAGCGGCGACGTAAATGAGATGTGCACCCCCGGCCAGTACCGCCGCCACAACAGCCGCCCAGTCTCCTGCTCCACGGCGAAGATCTGGCCCTCGGCCGTGTGCGTGTACAGGCGCCCACCGCCGCACACGGGAAGGTGTTTGAACGTTCCCTCGTAGCGGCGAATCCACTTGATCCTGAAGGGCGGCCTCACGCCCTGGTCGTTCGAGTTCGTATTCGCCCAGTTGCCGAAGTTCGTGAACCAATCGTATTTGGGATCGGTCAACTTGCCCGTCAGCGGGCTCCGGATCCTCCAGGGCTCGATGTCCTTGGAGGGCAGCGGTGCGTTGCCGCCCGGCCCCAGAACGTACAAGTACCCATCTTCGCTGCCGAAGTAGATACGGCCATCGCACACGGTGACGGGAGCGGAGATGGCCTTTCCGAAGGCAGTCTTGAACGACCACATCTCGCCGTTCCCCGACAACGGTACGACGTACAGGCTGCCGTCCAGGCCGCCGTATACGCCATGGTCGCGCAGGAGGATGGGCGGAGCAATAGAAGGATAGCCTCCCAGGTACTCGGGTTGCTCTTGGCCGGGAGCATGCCTGCAGAAGCCGAAGCCCTGCTCCGGCCGGCACCGGTACACATCCTGCCCCCGCACGCTCACCGAGCAGAAGCTCAGGAGGTTAGGAAGGTTGATCGCGGTCCGCGTACCACGCACCCAGTCCGTCTCCACCTCGCCATCTCGCCGCCGGAATATCTCCACCCGCCCGGTATTGTCTCGCCGGTGCCATTGCCGATAGACAGCTCCGTCTTCGCCTATGCTCAGCCCGAAGGTGGCCGGGCTCTCTTTGCCGGCTAGCGTGGGGACCACTCCCGTTGCACGAAGCTCGGCGCTGCTCCCGACGTCTTGGAGCCACAGAAGCTCGCCGCCCGCCGGCACGACGACCATGTTATCGTACACGGCGATGTCCGTCGAACAGCAGAACTGATCGCGCCACGTCACTCGGTCTCCCTTGTGCTTGAGCCATGCCTCGCTGCTCCAACGATCGCCGGTGAACCCCAGCCTTTCCCTGACGAAATCCCACGTCCAGCAGACCGTGCCGTCGGGTTTCAGGGCATAGACCTGCGAGCCCAGCGTGGCGAAGTAGACCCTGTCATTGGCTACTACCGGAGTGCTGAAGATCGGCTCGCGGCAGCGGATCTCCTTGACCGCTGCTCCGCTCCCGGCATCCAGCACGTAATACGAGCCGGCCATCGTGCCGAAGTGCAGGTAGCGCCCCGCGAGCGCCGGCGACGAGACGTTATTGCAGTTGGCCTTCCCACCCCGTGTTGCGACCTTCCAGACGACGCGGAGCGTCTCGGCGTCGAGGCAAAAGGCCACGCCGGCCCCATCGACGACATAGACGCGTCCGTCGGCAACGACCGGTGCCGTGAAGATGGCGTCCGTCAACGGGACTGCACGTGCTAATCCGAGGGGCGTGACGACGTCTCTGTCGGCCACGTTGCCTGAGTGTCCGCAATCGTACTTGTATTGGAGCCAGTTCTCCCCGGCGGACGCCGGCGCCATGGCAAGGATGAAACCGACGGCCAACACCGCATCAACTCGTGCTTGTCGCGATAGCAGCATATCGTACCTCCGCGCTCGTCAGATCTTTCCTCTTCGCTCGCGCGCACCGGCACTTACAGCGCCCAGCCGTCACGGTAGGGCCGGTTGATGTAGGGCTCCGCCTCGGGACAGTTGGCTGCCTTCACGTTCGCGGCATCCCACTCCAGCTTCTGTCCCACCCTATAGGCCGCGTTCCCCAGCAGGACTGCCTCGTTGAGCGCACCCGAGTAACCGAAGTCGCAGGTCGTCTGGCCACCCTCCTTGCAGGCGACGATCCACTCCTTATGGTGGCCGATGGAGTCCGGAATGCTCGGCTCCGGCGGCTCGAAGTCGGCGAAGCCCGACTCGGGAAGCAGCTTCCACTGGGAGAGGCTGGCCAGTAGCATTCCTTTGTCGCCGACGAATAGCATACCGGTTCCCCATTTCGAAGGGTCGCTTACCGTGGACAACTGAGCGGGTCTGCTGCCGTGAGACCAGGTGAACGTGACCGCCGGCAGCTCACCCCGAGCAGGAAACCGGAAGCGGACCTTCATTGCTTTCGCCGTGGTCTCCGGATGCACCGGCGGGCCCTTGGCTTCGATCAGGGTGGGATAGCGCAGCCCGAGCGCCCAGAACGGGAGATCCAGCATGTGACAGCCCAGGTTGCCCGTTTCGCCGGTGCCGAAGTCCCACCAGAAGCGCCACTTGTACGGCACGTAGTCGGGGTGATAGGCGCGGTACGCCGCCGGGCCGAGCCACAGGTCCCATTTCAGGTGTGGCGGAATGGGCGGGGTGTCTGTCGGTCGCTCGCCGCCACCGCGAGATCCGCCTATCCAGACGCGCACGTCGTGCACCGGGCCGATGGCACCGGACTGAATCACCTCGACCACGCGGCGGAAGTGGCTCTTCGCGTGATGCTGCGTGCCCAACTGGGTCACGACCTTGTGCTTGGCGGCCAGCTCCGCCAACACGCGAGACTCGTACACCGAATGGGTCAGCGGCTTCTCGCAATAGCAGTGCTTGCCCATCTTCAGCGCCATCGCGACGGCCACTGCGTGGGTGTGATCCGGCGTGCTGACGACCACGGCGTCAATCTGCTTGCCCATCTCGTCCAGCATTCTGCGGAAGTCGTAATACTTCTTGGCCTTGGGGAACCTCTCAAATGCATCGCCCGCGCGCTCTTCATCGACGTCACACAGCGCCACGACGTTCTCCCTGGCAACGGCATTCAGGTTGGCACGCCCTCGGCCGCCGACGCCGATAACGGCAATGTCGAGCTTCTCGTTGGGCGACCCGTTCTCGGCCCAGGCGTTCCTCCCTGCCGCCCAGACGCCCATGCCCGCCAGCGTCATCCCGCCCAGCATTTCACGCCGATTCAGTCGCTTCGCCATTCACCGGACCTCCTGTGCTACGATCTCAGCAGAGATACGCCAATAAGACTCACAGTTCTCCGTCCTCGCGTGCCGTACGCAGCTTCTCAACTGCGTGTCTTGAGGTCGCCGTCAAGTCGGTACCCTTTGCCGGGTCTTGTTTTCAACGAAATGACTCTCTCGCCGTAGCGGACCTTGCACGCTCTGCCCAGTTTCGAACGAATGGTCGCGGAGGCCAGCTTGCCGTCTCTCCAGGTGATGTCTACCTCGAAACCACCTCGCGCGCACAGGCCCTTGACGCTGCCGGCGGGCCACGCCGACGCTAAGGCGGGGAGCAGATGGATCTCGCTAGTGTGGCTTTGCAGCAGCATCTCCGCGATGCCTGATGTGCCGCCGAAGTTCCCGTCGATCTGGAACGGCGGATGGGCGTTGAACATGTTGGGATAGGTGCTGTCGGAGATGAGGCCGGCGAGGAGCCTGTAAGTATGATCGCCGTCTCCGAAGCGCGCCCAGAGGTTCACCTTCCACGCCTTGCTCCACCCGGTGCCGCCATCGCCGCGGAATTCGAGCGATTTCCTGGCCGCCGCGTTGAGCTCGGGCGTGCCCCGGGGCGTTATCTCGTTGCCCGGGTGCACGCCCCAAAGATGCGACACGTGACGGTGGTGATTGTCGGGATCGTCTTTGTCCTCCAGCCACTCCTGCAACTGCCCGTGTCGCCCAACCTGGTTCGGAGCGATCTTGGCGCGCTTCTCGACCAGTGTCTGGCGAAGATCCGCATCGACGCCGAGAATCCTGCTCGCCTCGATCGTATTGGCCAACAGGTTGCGGATGATCTGATGGTCCATCGTCGGGCCGGCGACCAGGCCCCCCTGCTCGGGGGAGTTGCTTGGGGTGCTGATGAGCCAGCCGGTCTTGGGATCTTCGACCAGGTAATCCACGAAGAACAGCGAGGCCTCCTTCATTATCGGGTACGCTCGTTGGGCGAGGAACTTCCTGTCCCCGCCGAACTCGTAGTGCCACCACAAATGCTGGCAGAGCCAGGCCCCGCCCGTCGGCCAGATGCCGTGGTTGCTGTTGTTGATCGGTGCCGTCCCGCGCCACAGGTCGGTGTTGTGATGCAGTACCCAACCGCGGCAATTGTAATGTACCTTGGCCGTGCGTCGGCCCGAGATCACCACCTCGTCGAGCATGTCGAACAGCGGCCGGTGCAGCTCGGCAAGGTTGCAGACCTCGGCTGGCCAGTAGTTCATCTCGGCGTTGATGTTGGTCGTGTACTTCGCTTCCCACGGCGGGTTAACGCGTTCATTCCAGATGCCCTGTAGATTGGCCGGCTGCGTGCCGGGGCGGGAGCCGGCGATCAGCAGATAGCGGCCGTATTGGAAGTAAAGCGCCGCCAACTGCGGGTCGCCGCCGTTCTTGAAGGCCTTGAGACGCTCGTCGGTTGGTTGTTCAACGGCGCCTGGGCCGCCGAGGTCGAGGCTCACCCGGCGAAAGAGGCTGCGGTGATCGGCGACATGGGCTCTGCGGAGCTCGTCGTAGCTCTTCCCGGTCACTGCTCCGATCGCTTCCGCACAGCGTGCCGCGGGATCGCCGCCGACGTCCTCAAAACCCCGATAGCTCGTGGCGGCGGCCAGGATGAGTGTCGCGGCGTTGGCGCCCTTTACCTCGATGGCCTCGTTGCTCGCATCTGCCGATCCTCCGTCGGTTGAAGCCTGCAGATGGGCCTCGAATCTCAGAGGCTCCTCAATCTCCACGTTCGCCCGCTCGTACAGTGCGCCCAGCCGACCGCGCAAAGCAAGCTGTCCTTCGCCGACGGCCAGCGTGGAAGTATCGGCATGCGGGCTCTCGAACGTGCCAGTGAAGTTGACCTCGCCCGGCTTGTCGGCGGTGATCCGGACTACGATCACGTTATCCGGCGCACTGGCGAACACCTCGCGGGTGAACGCCACGCCCTCGACTTCGTACTGCACCGTCGCCACGGCCTCATCGATGTCAAGCTCGCGCCGATACTCGGTCGCCTTATCGTGGCCGGGGAAGTGGAGCTTCAGGTCGCCGACCGGCTGATACGGCATCTGCCGCAGCGGGACGCTCATGAAGTGCTCCGTGGCAAGGCGCTCGGCGTCACGCTGCTTCCCCTCGAACAGCAGCGTGCGAATGGTGGGCAGATGCTCGGCAGCGCCGGGGTGCGAGTAATCGTGCGGCTCGCCGATCCAGAGCGTATCCTCGTTAAACTGGATCCGCTCACTGTGCGTGCCCCCGAAGACCATCGCACCGAGTCGGCCGTTGCCGACAGGCAGCGCCTCCACCCATTCCCCGGCCGGTTGGCGATACCAGAGGCGTAGATCCTCGGACTGCTGCGCGGCCGCGGCCCCCCGGGCCATAGCGAAACTGAAGCTCACCGCCAGGAGCGCGAGGGTACCGCACGCGAGGTGATATGTGTTCGGGGTCATCGCCTTCTCCCTGAGCCGATGCGCGTTTCTTGCACCGCAACTTACGGGACTTTGGCTAGATGATGAGCAAGCTCCTCCTCCGGATGACGGCCCGGCGCCCAATGGTTCGGCGTTGCCGGCGGCACAGGATTGGCGGCCGAAGCCGCGAAACCACGGGACGTGACACCCGCTCAACTAAGCTCAGCCAGTGCTTCGAGGCGTGAGATGGCTCGCATTGGCGCACGCGTCCCGCGGCGAAAGTGCGGTACACCAACTGTCAGCGTTTCCCTTGCCTGGATTCTTGCACTCAGCGTCTGGACGGGCTTTCCCGACAGCACTGTGCCGGCAGCGCCGGCATTGGCCCGTTCGGCGATGGAAGGCAGTGAAATGAGTATGAAGACCAACCCCGGCGTGCCACACAAGGCCGATACGTTGATCCCCCTGCGCGGTGAGGTGGTGGACGCCCGAACCCGGCAGCCTCTGCCGGCGCGTGTCTATATCGAGGATGAGCGCGGCTCCTGGTTCTACCCCGATTCCGCCTCGCCTACCGGGTCTGCTGTGCCGTACCGCAAGCGCACCAGACAAAACCCCCGGTCCGTTGAGATGCACTCGACCCTATCCGCCCACCCCTTCGTTATCGAGCTTCCGCCCGGGCGCTACACCGTCACCGCGGAGCGCGGCAAGGAGTACTTTCCCGAATCGCGCCGCGTGGTGCTGGCAGACAGCCCGGTCAGTGTGACCATCCCATTGAGGCGATGGATCGATATGGCCGAGCGAGGCTGGTACTCGGGCGATACTCACGTGCATCGCACGCTCGAGGAGCTCCCGAACGTCATGCTGGCCGAGGACCTGAATGTGACCTTTCCGCTGCTCCACTGGGTGACGAAGGCATTTGCGCCGCCGGCCTCGGGTCCGCGCAGCGTTGGCGTGCTCCCGGAGCCGAAACCGATCGTCGTGGATCAAACCCACGTCATCTATCCGCTGAACACCGAGTACGAGATCGGATCGGTGGACGGCAAGCGTCACGTGCTGGGTGCGTTCTTCGTGCTGGGGCACCGTACGCTGCTGCAGGCCGGAGTGCCGCCGCTTGGTCACGTTGCCCGCGATGCGCGGCGCCAGGGCGCACTGCTGGAACTGGACAAGCACGCGTGGCCGTGGTCCATGGCTCTGCCGCCCATCATGGGCGTGGACTTGTACGAACTGGCCAACAACCACGTCTGGCGAACCGAGTTCGGCTTTCCGACGTTCGGAGAGCCGGCCGCTGACTACATGGAGATCGAGCGCACTGAGCGGGGATGGACCGAGTGGGGCTGGATCGACTACGGCCTGCAGAACTACTATGCGCTCCTCAACTGCGGCTTTCGACTCCGACCGACGGCCGGAACGGCTTCCGGCGTACACCCGGTTCCGCTGGGATTCAGCCGCGTTTACGTGAAGCTCGATGGACGATTCAGCTACGAGGATTGGTTCCGCGGCCTCCGGGAGGGCAGAAGCTTCGTCACGAATGGCCCCATGCTGTTTGTCACCGTGAACGATTGCGATCCCGGCCACGTCTTCACCCAGCGTGATGCTACTCGGCAGGTGTATCGCATTGCCGGCTCAGCCGTCAGCAGCCAGCCGCTGGCACGTATTGAGATCGTGTCCGAAGGCGATGTCGTGCAGCAACTTCAACCAGGGAACCGGAAGACCGAGACGGGAGCCTACGAGAGTGTGCTCGAGGCGACGTTCGCGACGGACCGGTCCACTTGGCTGGCCGTGCGCTGTTTCGAGGACGATCCCGAGAAACGAGTTCGTTTCGCTCATACAGGCCCGTTCCACATCGAGGTAGCCGGCGCGCCCCTGCGACCGCGCCGGGCAGAAGTGGAGTACCTCATGGCACGCGTGCAACGCGAGATCGACCGCAGCGAAGACGTGCTTCCGCCGCAGGCGATCGAAGAATATCGGCAAGCACTCCGCGAGTATCGAGACATTGCGGTTACGGCCCGGTGAGAGTGCCGAGCGACCACACTCGGGTACGGAGGGGATTGCGCCCCCAAGGAAGCGCTTGACGATGATGACGATACGCCTGATTCCTCGCGCCACGGCCATCGCATTGCTGGCGGCGCTGACGACTTCGCCTGGCTCGGCGGCGCCCGACGCCGCCGGGCTTTATCCCGCCTCGGATGACAAGAACGCGCCACAGGTGGCCGCCTGGAGCGACATTTGTCTCCCGGGTCAGTCGTTTGTGGCGTCCGGTGTCAACCTGGATTCGAGCCTCCGGGGCGTTGTCTTCGGGCCGAGGGGGCAGCGCACCGAGCTAATCATCCACAGTGCTGAGAATGACATACTCTCGGCCACCGTGCCGGATGACGTGCCGGCCGGGCTGCTGCTGGTCCAACTGCGCAACCGGGCCGGATGGTGCGAGCCGTTCGCCCTCAACCGCGCCAGCGCCTGGTGGTCGTTCCCCGATCGTGCGCGTTCGGGCGAGGAAGTGCGCATCTTTGGCCGCAACCTGTACATCGAGGGCTTCAGGCCGCGCACAAAACTCACTCGGGACAATGGTGAGACGCTGGAAGTCGAGACCAAAGCAGTTGACGCCTTCGAAGTGCGCTTCCGCCTGCCGGACAACGCGCCCCCGGGAGCCTACGTGTTGTCCGCGACGAATGGGTCAGGCGGCGACGGGGGCTGGAGCGATCCGATCAAACTGAGCGTGATCGCGCCCTCGACAGCCAAGTCCAAGACGATAGAGCTCAAACCCGGATCGATGGGCGATGACACCGATGCTCTCGCGAAAGCGCTCAAAGCCCTCGAAGAAGCCGGCGGCGGGACGCTCCGGCTGAGTGAGGGGCTCTTCAAGCTCAAAGCGCCACTGCAGATCCCTGCCGACTGCCGCATACTCGGGGCCGGGATGGGCAAGACAGTGCTTCAGGCGACCAACGGCGCCGTCCCCCTGAAGAATGCCTACGACGATGTCTTGCCGGGAATACTTGAGGTCGCTGGCCCACGCGTAGAGGTCGCGGACCTGACCTTGCGCGGGACCGCCGGCACTGCCAACGGGATCCGTGCCGTTCCCGGCAGGGAAGGTCCAAAGGTCGAGGGGCTGACGGTCCGCAGCGTGGACATCACCGAAATCTGGGGGGCGACGAAAAGAAACGCGGCGATCCGCGTGGACGCCGGCCGTGACATTCGCGTGTTGAATTGCCGCCTGAACGGCCATGTCGCCGGTAGGTTTTATCGCTGTCGGCAGGTATTGATTCGGAGCTGCGATCTCATGGGCAACGGGCTGCTGGTTGGCTCCGGCGTGCACGATGGCGGCGGCGCGGCGCTCGGCATGGACGGCTGCCGGATGACCATTGTCGAAGGCTGCGACGTCCACGGCGAAGATAAGGCCAAGGGGAAATGCATCGACCGCTTTATCTCTTTCAACCTCCACCTGGGGAGCGAATACCACAACGTTATCCGGAGCAATCGCGTTTACGACATGGGACCGGCGGCCGCGCGCTCCAGTTTCAACGTCGGCGAGCAGATCATCATCGAGCGTGGCTCCAGCGTCGGCACGATCGTGTACCAGGGGCGCTGTCGGGCCAGCTCGCCGACGCGCCTGGAGATGCTCGACGACCCGAGACTGAAGGCGGATCTGGCGAACGACTATTTCCTCGTAATCGCCGGCGGTCGCGGCGTCGGCCAAATAGCAGGCATCGTATCCAACACCACCGACACCATCGAGCTTGCTCGGCCACTTCGCGTACTTCCGAACGATACCACCGTCGCCCTTGTGGCGCGGATTAACTATCGAAACCTCATCCTCGACAACGACCAGGACGCTCCCGGCGGCAAGGCCAGCGTCAATCTGACGCTCTACTACGCGGCACACGAGAACATCGTGGCCGGCAATTACTGCCACGGTGGCCGGGGCGGCCTCAGACTGGGTGGCGGCGAATGGCCGGGGCGGCCCGAGCCGGTGTGGCCGAAGCAGCGGCAGGCTTACACGGCCTATCCGAGTTACTTCAACTACTGCCTGCATAACCGACTTGACGGAACTGGCGGCATCAGGGTCAGCGGGGCGACGCAGGAGTACGTTGGCCGGCCTCCTACCACGGTCTCCGTCCTCGGGGCGATAGTCCGAGGGAATCAGTTCAGTGACCTCATCGGCCGAGGCGTCGAGGTCGCCACCCACGCGCCGGCGGCCTTGGCCAGATCGGAGGCGAAGAAGGTAACAGCCGGAGTGGTGGTGGAGGACAATGCCTTCGACGCTGTGTATGGCGCGGTCACCATAGGGCAGCGTGTGCAGCACGCCGTCATTCGCCGGAATTTCATTCGGATGCCGACCGACGCCAGCGCAGAGCATGTTCGAGGGATCGCCATTTCGCCCGAGGCTTCGTGCGTGACGATCCGCGACAATCGATTCGAGGGCATTGCCGGGCCGCTGCGGGTGGTTGCCGAGCCGCTGTTTCCCGACACGGTCCTACTCATCGACGGCGAGACGCCGTACTGCCCGCTCAAGCCTACCCAGCAGAGAGGCGTTGAGGTCGTCCACTGGTTCGATGCGCAGGACAAGGTGTCGGGGAAGGCGGCAGTTGTGATGCAGGTGCGGGGCGAGCTGCGGGAGACCGACAAGGGACGCGGCACTGGAAAGGCAATCAACATCCAGCGGCGCGACATCGCCGTCCGCGGCGGCGACACGCTTCGCTTCCACTGGGATTACAAGTCAGACGCCTCGCTCACGTGCGCCTTCTCCTTTCACGGCACCGGCGCCACAACGCGGAAGGCCAAACCCGGCGAACTGACGCGCAATATCCGTTTCTCGACGAGGAACTTCGGCGGTCCGATGCTCGAATGCCCCGCCATGAACGGCCAGTGGCGCGCGGCGGAGCAGATTCTCAAAGTGCCCGCAGAAGCCCACGCCATGCGACTGACGATCATGGTGCCGCACGCGACAACGTTTCGCTTCGACGACCTCCGCATCGAGCGTGCGGAATAGCCGGGCAATGTGATCGAATCGGGCACGGATGGCGACTGGCTTCATCCCGTGGCGCGGGCACGTGCCGCCATCATCTTTCCGACGGCGTCGTGAGCCCCTTCAACGTCGCGTATACCACGGGATCGTCTTTGTGCCCGTTGAACTCGAAGGCCACGTTCTGGTTGATCTTCTCCAACATCAGCCCCCACGAGCATTCGGCAGCCACCGACGCTTCAGCCGCTCGAGCAGCGACTTCCTCCACCTTCTGGTCCTCATTGCATACGATGGCTTTCTCATAGCCTCCCAGGGCCTCGACACGGGAGGGGATTTGCTCGACCGGCACGCCGTTGAAGTGGATGAGGATGAAATCCGCCGCCTCGGCCACTTCCTTGTCACACTTGCCGTTTCCGATTCCACTCGCCGACACGAGTAAACCGGGCGCGGTCGCCTTCGCCAGGCGAATCAGCTCAGCGATGCCGTCCGGCGTCTTCAAGATGTCATGGTCGAAGCCCTTGTGGGGATACTCGTTGGCGATCTCCAGGAGGACGTTCCCCAATCGGTTCTCGAGGATCCAATGCGCCGCGTTCGCAACGCCGGTCCGGACGGCGTCGGCATCAGGCAGAATCTGATCCTGGCGCTGGTAGTAACAGCCCAGAATGACCGCCGCACCGGCCGCGTCCGCCGCCTCGATAACGCGCTGCACGCGGTTCATGTAGCTCTCTCGGAGTTCGCCCCCCGGCGTGAAGGCGGAGTTGATGGCGCCTTCGTAGCCCGGCATGCCGCCCTGGAGGAAAATGGTGAACGCGCGCATGCCGTGGGCCACGTAGTCGGGGATTTGGGCGACGAAGGCATCGGTGTTGCGATCCGAATCGAATCCGTCCGGCCTCGTTTGGTCGTTGCGGTCCTCGAACACCGAGTTCACCATCCGCACGTTCATCAGCAGCCCCTCGGCCTTTGCGTCTGGGTATGTCACGCGGCCGTTGATATGCCAGCGTCCGTCCATCAGCGCCAGCCACGTCTTCGTCCTGGCGCGCACCAGACGCCCGACGTGGTCGGCGACGTAGTGTTCGTCTCCGTCCAACTGGCCGAAGAGCCGTCCCTGCTCCTTGCGGAGGTCAAAGGAGCGACGCGCCCCTTGATAGTCACGCCGCGGACTGCCATTATGGAGGCACCAGCCGGCGGCGCCGGCCTCGCGCGCTTGCCGGGCGTCCACGAGGAAGTCCACGGCTCGGGGCTGCCACTTGCTGAAGTCGCGCCGGAACGGCTCCTGGTAGTGCACCGGCACGGCCCGCCCGATCTCTCGCATCCAGGAGAAGAACTGGCCTGTTTTCTCCGCCGTCTCCCACGGCGACTTCGCGTTTCGCGGGCGGTGGGGCGAGAGGAAGTCTACGCGCGACCTGAGCAAGTACTCCTCAGCTTCTTCCCGCGACATGTCCCCCGCGTACGAGGCCGTAACCAGCCGCTCCGGGTCGATGTCCTTTATCCGGTCGCGGAGGGCCTTGATCTGCTCATGCGACACAAAGCGCGGGTCGCGAATGTTGCGCTCGTTGCCGACATCGATATAGAGATTCCGATGCGGCTTCAACGCTCGGGCGAGCGTTTCCACGGCGCGCAGATGGCCGGCCTGCGACGTCAGCCGGGCCGACTCCTGCGACACCGCCCCATTCCCTCTGGACAGCGTCACATCCACGATGATGCCCCGCTTGTCGGCCTGCTCGATGAGCCACTTGAGCTTGCCGAGGAACGGCTCCCGCGCCGCGCCCTGCGAGTCCACGGCGGATACGTTCCTATCGTGCGCGCCCCAGGTTGCCCACACTCTCACCCAGTTGAAGCCACGGAGCGTCAGATCGTCGAAGTCGGCCTCGATGAAGCTCTCAGGCGCCCCCAGCCCGCCGTAGTAGCTCATTCCCACGAGAAAAGCGGGCTTGTCGTCCACTGTGAATGCGGTGCCCTCGATGCCGAGAGTCGTGGCAGACGCAGTACCGCCGGCCATCATGGCTGCCATTATGAAGCACCTTCCAACGTGATGAACTTGGCGCATTTGCCATCTCCGGGGGAATCGGGCTGGCCCGGCAACGTGACCGGTGCTTCGCCGCTCTGACTGCGCTCCGCCGGGTCGGATCGCTGTCGTCTGAAGACGGCCCCGGTCCGGGCGAAGGACCGCGTCGCTCGCCGGAGGCGGTCAGCGCAGCCGGTCAGAACCGAACCGATATCACTTGTTTCTCATCGCCCCGAACGGTGTGCACGTTGTTCAAGATGCGCATGCCTGGCGTGCCGGGCTCACCGATGCGCACCGTATATGTGCCTCGCCTGAACACTTTGGGGCGGAAGCTCGTGCCCCGCACACGAAGCGTATAGACGATGTCGTCGTCCATCTCGTCGATGACCTGCACCACTGGGTTCTCTATGCCGCTAAACTTGAGCGTTGGCAGATAGGCCGCCGGTTCGCGCCCGTAGTTGTCCTCCATACGAATGGTCAGTGGCCAGCCTGGATACTGAGCTTTCCGGTCCTTGGGACCGGCATGCCGGGGCCAGCATTCTATCGTAATGGTGCCCTCGTTCTTGCTCAGGCGGACGATGCCGTACCCGGGGGCCTTGCGGTGGAGCTCCAGGGGGCGCCGGGCGCGCTCCTCGTCGGTGAGTTGCTGGGGCCGTTTCGGGTTCGCGACTGCCCAGACGGTGATCCGGTTGCCAAGCCCGTCGAGGAACTCGCCCGTGTAGGCGGGCATCCCCGGCTTGCGATTGCGTCCGGGTTCGGCCGGCTCCCAGAAGCGGAGGTAGTAGTTCGCGATGGAAGGTACGCACAGCGAATAGCCCGCCTCGTTCCACTCGTCAATGCCGTGGTGGATGATGCTGCCCAGGTGTTGGTCGCCGCAGATCATAAAGGCGAAGCCGCGTCGCAGCTCGTGCAGCGCCCGCTTGCGCCCCCACTGGGGCCAGGCGTTGGAGTCGAGGTCTTTGTCCAGCCTGCCCTCGCGCGTCTGCAGGTTGGCGAAAAGCGTCTGCGATAGAGCCACCTTCATGCTGGCTCCCCGCCAGTCCGCCGCCCAGTCTCGGAGGAACTTGAGCTGACGATCTCCGAGCAGCGTCGCGCCTGGCACGTCGGCATTCTTCGGGTCGTAGTCGGGCGTCATGATGTGCCCATCCCGGATCTCAGCGTCCTGAACGAGGGTGGGTGGCGACTTGAACTTACGGTCCTCAAGCACGGCAAAGCTGATCCCGCCGTAGTTCATCGCAGTGTAGTAGACGCCGATTCCTTGCTCGACCGGCGTTGGATCATACGGATCGGGTAGGTGGCTGGTCTGCGTGCGCTCGACTATGTTGACGAATTCCGGGCTCATGAGGTAGCCGCCGTTGTTCTGGTTCCCCTCAGGGCTCTTGCGTCCGGACCAGCCCCAGATATTGCCATGGAACACGTCGTGATCGTCCGGCAGGCACACAACCGGGGTGTCGCGGACGAGGTCGGCATACGCCCAGCACCACAGGTACCACTTGTACAGGTAGTCGAGCTGCGCTTTGTCCTCGGGAGTGCGTTCTGTGGCGGTGGGGCTGTTGGAGTTGTACACCTGGTCCCCGGTGAACACGAGCAGGTCCGGACGGTGCGCCTTCACGTGCCGGACTATGTCGGCGTGTGGGAACCAGATGTTGTCGAGAGTCCAGCGCCTCGCGGCGGTGTTGGCGCCCCTGGTGCGGTCTGCGCCAGTGCCGCAGTTGGAGTTCCCGGTGAACGCTGCCACGACGACGGTGCGTTTGTCCACGGGATCGCGCCGGATGCGACCGCGCCATTGATAGTCCGTCGCTTTGCCTCCGGGCTCCCGGAGCGAGTAGATGATCCGGTACTGCGCATCGCGACTCGAGTCCCATTTCTCGACGCGGAACGGGACTGTCCAGCCGGGGGCAACGATCTTCTCGCTCGCCACGGCCTGCCATGGCTCGTCGCCAGAGTAGCGCACGTCCAGTCGCGCAGTGGGGGTGTCATCGGCGCCCAACGGTGGGAGCTGGGCGGTGATCTTCAGCGTGCCGTCGCTGAGAGTGTGCTGGGCGCAGAGGATCGGGCCGAAACGGCGCTCATCGTGACGCTCGACCTTTGAGCCCGACACCTGCCAGTCCCGGAACCAGTAGCGTGCTCCACCCTGTTGCGGGCCGACGTGGGACACGAGCGCCACGTTGCCTACAAGCCGCTGCGGCTCGACGTCCCCCAGCGTGACGCGACCAAGGAGCTGGCTCGTGGCGTGGTCATGCGCCGAGAGCGTGAGCGTGTACGCCGAGCCGGTCGGTGCGGCCTCCAGCCGCAGTTCGATGTCTTCGCCTCCCCGGCGAGGGGCAGCGCTGCCTTGCCTCGACTGCACGGTAAGTAGCGGAAACACGTCCTGCCTCGTCGGGCCGGTGTTATCGCGAAAGACGAGCTCCCCGCGACCATTGATGGCCGCGATCAGCCCGCCGCCGCGTCCGGGAGAGTGGTGGACGAGAGCCGCAGCCCGGTAGTCCAGCTCCTGGCCTCCGGCGCCAATGAGAAAGCCGCTCCACGTCTGCTCCGAGAGCGGCGCAGCGCCCTCGATGACCCCCGTGCGCACGCTCATTTGCAGAACGCCGCGGCGTTTGCCCAGGCAGCGCGTGAGCAAGTGAACCGTCCGCATGGGTTTGGTCGGCCTGCTCTCGACACATTCAAGCCGGCCGCCGGCGATACGCCAGTCCTGCAGCCGGTTCGCCCAGTACTCCGGCCCGACCCAGACGCGGGTGGCGTCCTCCGGCCACGCGCTGTGGAACTCCTGCGCTGCGCCGGCAGCCGCGACGATCGTGAGCCCAAGCAGACCACTCAGCGTCGCGATCGGCGTCATGCGTCTCAGCGACATCATCTGACCTCCTTGCGGTCCGGGGCGATGCGACGTGTGTTGTATTCGCGTTTACTCTGCCAGGCCCTGCACGCACCACCGCGAATGGGGAGGACAAGGGGGAGGCGCCCGACGAAATGATGGGATGGTGCCGCGACGCCGCGGAGCCGCAATGAGCGCCGCCGCACTGGCATCACCCAACCGACGATGCCCCGGCTGCCTGCGCCAAGACGACCGCTGGCTCGTCTTCGTCGGTTCCGCAGCGATGGCTTCTCGCGAGGGATAGCGCATGATCAAGCAAGGCATACTGAACCCGCAGATCAACTCCCTCATCAGCCGTGTCCGCCACACGAATACGCTGGTCATCGCGGATCGAGGCTTCCCCTTCTGGCCCATGATCGAAACCGTGGATATCGCCCTCGTGGACGATATCCCGCAGGTGCTGGACGTTCTCAGTGCGATTCGGGAGAACTTCGTCATCGGGCACATCTTCATGGCCGAGGAGTTCCTCCAGGAGAACTCTGAGCAAACGCGTGACGAATTCGCTAAAGCCATGGAGGGCATACCGGTTACCTACGAGCCGCACATCGAGTTCAAGAGGCGCGTTCCCAGCGCCATCGGCTTGATCCGCACCGGCGATACGATGCAGTATGCGAACATGATACTGGAGTCGGCATGAAGCCGAAAGGCTGCCGGCAGGGACACGCAATGCTCGAGAAGATCGACGCCCATCACCACTTCTGGAAGTATGACCCGGTTGAGTACGGCTGGATCGCTGAGGACATGCAGGTGATCCGCCGGGACTTCCTGCCAGAAGACCTGAAACAGACCATCGGGACGGTAGGCATCGACGGAGTGGTATCCGTCCAGGCCCGACAGACAGTCGAGGAGACCGAATGGCTTCTGGAGCTGGCCCGCGCGCACGAGTTCATCCGAGGCGTGGTGGGCTGGATGCCGCTCGTGTCGCCTTCGGTGACGGCGGACCTCGAGCGCTTCGCCGACAATCGGAAGCTGAAGGGCGTCCGCCACGTGCTGCAGGGCGAGGCGGACGAGCATTACATGCTTCGCCCGGATTTCAACGCGGGTATCGACGTGCTGCGGGACCTTGCTCTTGCCTATGACATCCTCATCTTCGAGCGTCACCTGCCGCAGGCGATTGAGTTCGTGGACCGCCATTCTGATCAGGTATTCATCCTGGATCACATCGCCAAGCCCCGGATCGCGGAACACGTTCTTTCGCCGTGGCGCGAAAACATCGCCACGCTCGCCGAGCGCGAAAACGTGTACTGTAAGATCTCCGGATTGGTCACTGAGGCGGATCAGGAAACGTGGACGCAAGACGACCTGGAGCCGTATCTCGACGCGGTTCTGTCGGCATTCGGGCCAAGCCGTCTGATGTTCGGCTCCGACTGGCCCGTGTGCCTCGTCGCCTCTGCGTACGAGAAGTGGTACCGTGTCGTTTCCAGCTTCATCTCTACGCTATCGCCCTCCGAGCGGGAACGGATCCTCGGGGGCACCGCCATCGAAGCGTACAAGCTCGAGCCCTAATACTGTTCACTTCGAGCCTATCCCAAAACCCCTTGATTTGTCATGCTGAGCCTGCCGAAGCATCTCGCAATAGCCTCCGGGACGAGATTCTTCGCGTTGCTCAGAATGACATTTCTTGGAGTGGCTGGTTTTAGGATAGGCTCTTAAGGCGAGTGGTGGTGTAGCCCTCCTGGGCGGATGGAGTACCGCCAAGGCCGGGGGGGCGACGGAGTGCGGACCTCCGGTCCGCTCGCCCTGTAATTGTGTCTACGCACGGCTGCCACACCAATCCCTCAGGAAATGCACGAGAACCTCGGCAGCCGTCAGGATGTCGCCCAGTCGGATTTGCTCCCGGTTGCCGTGCGCGACGCCGAGCTCGCCGGGCCCGAAGACCACCGTCGGGATCTTGAGCTGATTGTTGTACAGCCACGCATCGCACGACGCCGTCATGGCCGACACTCTCGGCGTCCGCCCCACCTCGCCGCAGGCCTGCTGCAGTTGCTTCACGAGCGGGTGATCCTCAGGGATCACGTTGGCGTCGTGGCGATAGGTGAACTCGATGTCGGAGTGCTCCGCCAGCCACTCGTCGCCTTGTGTGCGAAGGACCTCCTGCAGCTCCTCCATCATCTGCTCCTTGGTGCGATCCGGCATGAGTCCCAGGAGCCCGGCGAAGGTGGCTCGGTCCGGAGTCACCGATGGCCACTCGCCGGCCTCGAGCTGCCCGATGGTGAGCGGCGCGGGATCATCGAACTCGTCGAACAGCGGGAACTTGCCCCGCGACTCGGCCAGGGCCCGGTCGTGATAGTCGGTGAAGATTCGTATGACCTCAATGGCTTTCAGCAGCGCGCTGACGGTGCCGCCCGGCGCCCCGCTGTGTCCGCTTTGGCCGTAGCAGGTCACTTCGAACCAGACGGCGCCCCGCACCTGTGGCATGATCGCAAAGTCGGTGGGCTCCATCACGATGGCCGCGTCGGCGGCGGGCTGCTGACGCATCATCGCCACCGTGCCGTTGCCGCCGATCTCCTCCTCGATCACCAGGTGGACGTCGATGTCCCCACCGAGCTCGACGTCGAGCCCATCGAGCGCCAGCAGCAGGGCGTACAACGTGGCGATCTGGCCCTTGGCATCGCACGCTCCCCGGCCCACGATGACGCCGTCCACTATCCCCGGCTGAAAGGCCTTCTCGTGTTGCTGTGAGGGGGGCACCACGTCAACGTGGGTGTTGAAGATGACCGAGTTGCCGCTCCCGGTGCCCCGCTTGATCACGCGCAGGTTCGGCCGGCCCCCGTACTCCAGGCCGCGCAGGGGAAATGAGTAATCCGGATCGTCCTTGATGTCCTCCGGGATCGGCACGCGCTCCACGGTGTCGGCAAGCCCAGCGAACTTCTCGGCCATATACTCCACCACGGGGCCCTCGTTTCCGACGGTGGACGGAAACCGGATGAGGTCGCAGAGCAGCTCGGCCACGGGCGCTGCCTGCGTCTGGAGGAATGATCGGAGTTTGTCTGTATCCATCGAACAATCAGCCTTCCGAGCTTATGTAGGGGCGACCCGGCGGGTCGCCCCTACAGACCAAGCTCAGAGCGTCGCCAGGACCTGCTCGACCGTGTCGCATACTCGAGCGGCCTGATCTTGCGTGATTACGAGCGGCGGCGCGACGCGAATGACGTTTCCATGCCAGCCGAGACAGCCGCACAGCACGCCGTGCTCGCAGAGACTATCGACGACGGCGCGGGTGAGCTCCGGCGCCGGCTCCAGCGACTCGTTGTCTTTGACGAACTCCAGGCCCATCACCAGTCCTCGTCCCCGGGCGTCTCCGAGTATCTCGAACCGGTCAGCCATCTCAGTGAAGCGCCCCAGCATATACTCACCGACCACCCGGGAGTTCTCTACCAGGTTCTCCTCCTCCATGATGTCGAGCACAGCCAAGCCCGCGGCGCACGAGAGCGGGTTGCCGCCCGTCGTGCTGCTCATCTCGCCACGCCCGAGTGAAGCCATGATCCTCGACTCGGCCATCAGCGCCGCCGTCGGCACGCCGCTGCCAATGCCTTTGCCCAGACACAGCAAGTTGGGGCGCAATCCCTCCCACTCCAGCGCAAAGAACTTGCCGGTGCGGCCGAAGGACGACTGGATCTCATCGAGGATGAAGATGATGTCTTTCTCTCGCGCCCATTGCTCCAGGCGCGTCAGATAGCCGTCCGGCGGGAAGATGAACCCGGCGCCGCCCTGGTACGGCTCCACGATCAATGCGGCCAAGTCGTCAGTGGAGCTCACTTCAATGACGGTATCGAGGAACTCGATGCAGAACAGGCCGCACTCCTCGGGCTTCTTGCCGAAGGGGCAGCGGAAGCAGTACGGGTACGGCGCGTAGATGGAGCCGGGCACGATGGGGCCGAAGCGACGCTTGGTGCCCATCTTGCCGGCCATGCTCATGGCGCCGTACGTGCGGCCGTGGAAGCCGCCGTAGAACGAGAGTATCTCGTGTCTGCCCGTGTAACGCTTCGAGACCCGCATGGCCGCCTCGGTGGCCTCGCTGCCCGTGGTGAGCAGGAAGGCGTGGTCGAGATTCTCAGGCGTAATCTCCACCAGCCGCCTCGCCAGCTCGACGCGCTGGGGGGTGGGGAAGTCGTAACAATTCAGCAGCCGCGCCGCCTGCTCCTGAATGGCCGCCACGTGCTTCGGGTGGCTGTGGCCGACGTTCGTCACCAGCACGCCGGAGGTGAGATCGATATACTCGTTGCCGTCAACGTCTCTCACGATGACGCCTTCGGCACTGTCCCACACCAGTGCCGCCTGCTGGCACGTACACGCCGGCTCGTATGTATCCGACATCTTCAGGTACTCGGCGGACTTCGGACCGGGGAGCTTGTACTTCTGGATGGTTGCCATGTTACGCCTCCAGCGAGTGAGCGCCGCGCGGCCGCCTACACGTCGCGATATGCCTTCCCCGCCAGCACCTCTTCGACGTCCTCGTTCACCGTGAACCGCGGAGGGCGGCCCTCCAGACAGCGATACACGTCCTCGAGGATCTTCTCGCGGATGTCCCAGCCGGCCTCCTCGCTGCACCAGCCGAGATGCGGCGCCAGGGTCACGTTGTCCAGCTCAAAGAGCTCGAGCTCCGGCGACGGCGGCTCCTGCTCGTACACATCGATGCCCGCGCCGGCGATCCACCCCTCGCGGCAGGCTGTCACGAGCGCCTCCGTGTTGATGACGCCACCGCGAGAGGTGTTGACGATGTAGGCGGTGTCCTTCATCACCCGGAGTTGCGGCTCGTCGATCATGTGGAAGGTCTCATCGTTAAGCGGCGTGTGCAGCGTGACGAAGTCCGACTCGCGGAGTACGGTCTCCAGATCGTACGTCCGGTCGATGCCCAGCGCCCCCATCCGCCGCTCGTCGATGTACGGGTCGCACACCAGGCGCCGCAGGTCGAAGCCCCCGAGCTTGCGGTATACGCGGGAGCCGATGCGGCCGCAGCCGATGATGCCGAGCGTCTTGCCGCTGAAGCGATACACGGGCTCGAGGTGCGAGAAGTCCCACTGGCCCTTCTCGCTGGACTTCTCGAGGATGCTCCGACCCAGGAACAGCCTCCTCGCGCACGCGAAGATGAGCGCGATGGCCTGCTCCGCGACCTCCTCGGGGCAATAGTCGGGCACGTTTGACAGCCGAATGCCGGCCTTCGTGCAGGCGGCCAGGTCCACATTATCGTAGCCGATGCCGTGCCGTATGATGAGCTGGCAGCGCTCCAGGGATTCGATGACATCGGGCGTCATCGGGGTCATGTTGACTATCACGATGTCCGCGTCGCGGATGTGGTCGATGAGCTCCTGTTTCGGCGCCAACTTCAGTTGGTGACACTCGAAAACCACATCACGCTTGGCGAGCTGCTCCACCTCCCAGTCCAGATCGGGCTCGATGTAGTCGGTGACGACGATCTTTGGCGTACCCAACGCGCGTCGCTCCTTGTGCTATGCTGCGCTCCACCTGAGTGTGGCACGGCTTGCCCGGCAAGCCGTGTACGGTGTTGGCCCCTGAGCAGAGCACGGTCTCTGGTGGTTACGTAGATAGGCTTCCACGTCGGTCGCCCCTATCCCTCGCCGGGCGTTTCCCGAACGGTCCGAGCAGGAGGCGTCCAGCCCACCAGCGAAGCCGTCCTGGTGTCAGAGGGCAGGAGGTATCGGATCTCATGACTACACTGACGCTCTGCGCAGCAATGCTGCTCATCGCCGTGGCGCCTGCCATCGGGCAGGCGATGGCGCGGCCGGACTTCATCGCCGCCGTGCGGGCCTGGGACCTGCCGACGGATGCCTCACATCCGAGGCTGTACTTCTCCAAGCCCGACATCCCGGCCCTCCGGCAGCGGGCCCAGGCCGACGAGGCGCTTTGGAAGCGGCTCGAGGGGGCCGGTGAGAACGACCGCGCCGGCCTGGAGGAGTTGTGTCTGGCGTATCTGATGACCGGCGACACCACGTGCGCCGAGCGGGCGAAGCAGAAGGTCGAAGCCATCATTGCGCAGCCCGACTGGGTGTACGAGCATCACAAGCCGCTGGTGGTGGACCTACGCGTGGCCGGACGCATCGCCGAGTTGGGCACCGCCTACGACTATCTGTACGAGTATCTGACCCCCGAGGAGCGTGACACCATCCGTACGGCCATACTGGACCGCGGGGTGAGGCTCTTCCTCGACATTCACTCAAAGCAGTCCGAGTGGTGGGCGCGCTCGACGCACAACTGGCGCTCGGTGATCTGCGGCGAGATGGGCATCGGCGCGCTGGCTGTAATGGAGGACTATCCCGACGCGAGAGCTGCCCTCGAGGAGGCCGTGAACGGCTGCCTGGTGGTGCTCGACCGCGGTGGCATCGATGGTGGCTGGGATGAGGGCGTCGGCTATTGGGCGTACGGCATCGGGAGGGCCCTGCGCTTTGGGCTCACGCTCAAGAATGTCTCCGGCGGGGCAGTGGATCTCTTCCAGCATCCGTATGTGAAGGTGACCGGCGACTTTGGGCTGTACACGATCACGCCGGATGGAGGCTGTTTCGATTTCGCCGACTGCCACTCCAGGCGGCCCAACCCGTGGCTCATGGCCGTGCTGGCGGCCGGTACGCGTAGCCCGCATTGGCAGTGGTATGCCAGGCAGCACTTTCGGCCGTCGGTGACCGATCTGGCGTGGTTCGATCCTGACGCCCCGACGGCGCCCCCGACAGAGCTGCCGAAGGCGAAGCTCTTCAGAGGCATCCAGATAGGCATCATGCGCACGGGCTGGGAGGCCGACGACGTGTTCCTCGGCTTCAAGAGCGGGCCGACGACCGCGAACCACAGCCACCTGGACATCAACTCGTTCATGCTCAGCGCCTTCGGCAAGGCGTTGATCATCGACACCGGCTCCTGGACGTACGCCCACGCCTACGGATTCTTCAGCACGCGCGGGCCGCGCTGGGATTACGATGCCAACGATACCATCGCCCACAGTACAGTGCTTGTGAACGGCCGAGGGCAGCAGTACGGCGAGGAGCACTATGGCGAGATCCTGAAGCTGGAGACGCAGGACGCTTACGACTACCTGGTTGCGGACGGGGCGCCGGCCTACGGTGATGCGCTCACGAAGTTCCTGCGTTACGTCGTGTTCCTGAAGCCGGACTGCTTCGTCATCCTGGACGACCTCGCCGCAGCGGAGCCCAGCGAGTTCGAGGCGCTGTTCCAGTATGCCGGGGAGCTGTCGGCGGGCGAGAATGGGCTGTTAACGGTGACCAACGAGGGCGCCGCAGCAGACATGCTCTTCGTGCTGCCGACGGACGAGACGGGCCGGACCATCGCCAAGGTAGACCGCCGCACCAACTACCCCTCAAGCAGCGGCGCGCGCTCGCCCAGCTTCCGCTACGTGAGCGTCTCGCCGTTGCATAAGGCGACCGCTGCGCGCATCATCATCGTGCTGCGGGCGCGAAAGGCGGACGACCAGGCGCCGCTGGAGGCAAAGGTCGTTGAGGAGAGCGATGCGCAGGTGACGTTGGAGGTCAGCGTTGGGGATCGGCGGCGCAGCGTGAGGTTCGACCTGACCCGGGGCCGGGTGGACCTGAGCTAAGACGCGGTCATTGCGGATAGGCCGCGTACGGCAGGGGGAGGCTGAGCTGGTCGAGCTCTGCGCGTGCACGCTCGCAATAGCGGATACGCGACGCGAGCGAGGGTATACCTCGAGCACGAGACCAGAGTGATCGGGTTGCAGGCCCATGGCACGCTCTGATTCGCGGATGGCCTAATCAAGACGATTCAGCCGCTCAAGGCAACGTGTGCGCTTCCGCGCTATCAGGATCGAGCTTCAGCAGACGCTCCGTCTCCGCCAGCGCCTGCTCATAGCAGGCGTCCTGCGCCAGCACCTTGGCGCGTTCGAGCCGGAATGACGTGTCCTGTGGAGCTAACTCGAGGGCGCAACCTCACCAGCGTGGTAAGTAGACTCCAGGCCTTGTCCTCGTCGGCGGCGAGGGACACGTCTCGACTCATGTGAGGGGATCGAACTCGTTGAGGCTCCTGATCTCCTCTGCGAGTCTGCCGTAGTCGTCACAGATCCGGAGGCCAGTGGGATACCGCTCGCGCTCACGCGCGATGATCTTCTCCCCGTACGTGAGCGCTGCCTCGAAGGTGATAGTCAGCAGCCTTCTGCCCCCGAAAGCCTTCTGGGCCCTCTCCACGTACTTCTTCGCTTCCGCGATGCCGAAGGGCCACGCCGGGCTGATGACGGGCACGACGTCTATGTGCCTGTCCTCGCGCTTCGCAGCGTACGACTGTATCGTCTTGTAGACCTCGGCGCTTCCTCTGATGTTCTGATCGTTCAGTCTGAACATCAGCACAACGACGTCGGGAAGCTGCTGGACGCAGATCCCTCCCACATCGCTGTAGCCTGTCCGGGCATCAATGAGCACGTAGTCATAAGTCGGGGGGCCGTCCTCGGCTCCCATCTCGGCGATCGCAGATCGCACCGCGTTGATGAAGTCGTAGCCACGACGCCTCTCGTACACTTCCTCCCAGTCGATCGCCTCCAGCTTCTGCGAGTACCGCTTGGTGAGGCTACCGGCGGGCAGAATGTCCACGCTCTGCACGTCAGTCGGGTGGATGTAGTCCTGGATGTCGGGTATCCGAGCCTTGGTGACGTACTCGTGCACGAAGTCAACGAAACCTATCCGCTCGCCTCGCCAGTTGCACTTGAATACGTGCTGGAGTCCGGGAGCCTCGAGGTCAAAGTCCCACACGAGCACGCGGCACGGCTGCTCCTCGTGCGTGGCGAGCAGATAGGCGACGTTGGCCACTGCGAGGGTCCGCCCGACGCCGCCTTTGTACGAGTAGAACGTGACAAACATGGCAATCATACCGCGTTCTCGCCTACGCGGCTCTGGCGATGGTGTGCAGGCACGGGCTTGCGGGTGACTCCCGGCGGGCGATTCCATAGAGGCCGTCGTACGTCTCAGGCGCCGGCCAGGCAGGCCCGCTCCTGCGCGCGCCGTCTCTCGCCGCGCGAGGCGCCGCCAGCTCAATGCCGGCTCCCCGTGCTCTATCGTGCAGAAACGCCACTACGTCCACGGCTCCGTGCCGCACGCCTTCCTCCAGCACCCGCATCATGAGATCCGCCATGCGTGACTGGGGCACTTCGCGGTCCTCCTTCTCCCAGTGATGCAGGGATTGGCGCGTCGTGCCGATCAACGCCGAGAAGTCCGACATGGTCATGCCCAGCGCCTCGCGCAGCTCGCGGATGTCCGCTGGCGACAGCACACCACCTGTCTTGGCCTGCTGCTTCTCGAACAGCTGCCGCCAGCGCTTGTACTCGCGACCGTGGAAATGCTCCGCTCCGCAAGCGTCACACTCCCCGATTACTGCCTCTGGGACGACGAACGGTATGCGGTCGAACTTCACCTCGAAGTCCTTGCGCGTCGCTTCGCGCACGGTTCCACGATGACACTCCTGGCACTTGTAGCCAAACATCGCTCACACCCTCCTTACGCGGGCAGTGATGAAGAAGAAGTAATGGCTCTCCTCACCCCTCAGGATCTTCCCGACTACATAGAAGGGCAAGCCACTCACGCCTCGTCCGACAATGGTATACTTGTTCCCGTCCACAGCCTCGCCATCATCGTCTTTCTCTCGCTTGCGAACGCTTCCCGTGAGCACGCATGATTCCAGATCCTCGAGCGCATACTCGCCTTGGTTGAGGAACTGGCGTACCTTGTCGCTGAAATCCCACGATTCAGCGGCCACTAGCTTCTTTATGAGTGCGAGTCCACCGGGCGATCCCCGCACTTCCTCATCTCCGTAATATATTTTACCATTATGCCACGTATATTGTTGCGAGGTCCACTACAATGTAAGATATTTTACTAGAATTGTCAAGCAGATTTGCAGTGGCACCTGCGGCGTGAGCTGCCCGGCGAGCTTGCCTCAGGGGAAGCAACGGTAGGTTCTGGAGAGTAGCCTACGCCAGCGCCGGTTCCGGCGTGCCGAGGGCCTCGAGGATCTCGACGGTCAGCCGCGCGTTATGCTCAACGATGTGCTCGTTCTCCACGCCGACGGCGACCACATCGGTGGGCTTCAGACCCGTGAAGCAGCACGTCAGAGCGTCGGGCGCCTTGATCTCGCCGCTGCCGCCGAGCGGCTTGATGGCAACGATGGGCTTGGGCGTCGAGCGCACGGCCTTGAACTGCTCGGCATAGGAGCAGTAGATGTTCTTGAAGTTGAAGGGCGTGGCGTAGAACTCCGTGTCGTAGCCCCGCTGCTCGGCGAGTCGCAGGATCTGGTGCCGGTGCGTCCCCAGGCCCGGCAGCATGCCCTTCTCGCGTATGAGGGCTAACCACGGGATGACGCGATCGAGGGTATCCCCTCTATTGAGGACGATGGAGCCGACGTAGTTGTAGTGAAATTGAGAATCCACCACGCCGCCCTGGATGTAGCACGCGAAGGCACCATCGTCCGCAATTCTTGCTATGGAGTCTTCCTGGTTCTCCCCGCGGCCGCCGTGGGTGTAGGCGATCCACTGCATGCGGTGTCCCGTGCGCTTCTCAAGGATGTCGAGCGCCCGTGCGAGTGTGCGGTCGTCGTCATAGTTGCCCGCCAGGGTGTTGATACCCACCTCGAGGCATTTCTCCAGCACCTCGGAGATGCGCTGCGGGGTGAAGTGCTGGCGCTGCCATTGGCTATGAGCCTCAGAGCGATATGAGTAGCCCATGAAGGGATTGGAGCCACAGACGAGACGGCTCACCTCGCGGTCACCGAACCGAACGGCGGGGATTGTCATTGGGACCACCTCTCGGCGATGCTGTACCGACGTGATCGTATTCTGTGCTCACCGGCCCAACTTAGCATATAATTGCGGCTTGCGTCAGCGAGTTCCTCCTTCCGCGCGATCTCGCGGCGGCGCCGCAGGAGACACACACTTGCTGGTCGAACCAGAGATCAGGTGAGGACGTGACGGAGCAGGGCTGGTCGAAGCTGCTCGTGTTCGAGTCAACCCATCGGGCGCTGCAGGCCGAGGAGGCGCTCAAAGCGGCCGGCGTGGCGCATCGAGTGATTCCCAAGCCTGCGGTGATACGGGCCGACTGCGGCATCGCCATTCAGGTGGCTCCCGAGGTGCTGGACGGGGCCCTCCGTTGCCTTGAGAATACCGGAGCCGGCCCGGCGGGCACGTATGACTTCCGTCCACGGTTCGTTGGGAGCGGGGCAGAGAGCAAAGGAGGCAGCGATGGAACGTCAAGTTGACTGTCGCGGACTCGTGTGCCCGAAGCCGGTGATCGAGACCCGCAGCGCGCTGCAGTCCATGGGCGAGGGCACGCTCGAAGTGCTCGTTGACAAGGAGATATCGGCCAAGAACATCTCCCGCATGGCAGCCCGCATGGGCTGTGCCGTGGCCGTCGAGGAGCGGGACGGCGAGTACGCCGTGCGCATCGAGAAAGCCGGTGAGACGGCGGCGGAAGAATCGGCGGATGCCCAAGTGGCGACGACGGTCTTCATATCGTCAAAACAGTTCGGCCGAGGCTACGACGAGCTGGGCGAGATGCTCATGAAGTCGTTTCTGTACAGCCTCACGCAGATGCCTGATCCTCCCAGCGCCGTCATCTTCGCCAACGGCGGCGTCGAGCTGGTGGCGGACGGCTCAGAGGTGCTTGAAACGCTGCAGGAGCTGGCAGATCGAGGCGTGGAGATCATCGTCTGCGGCACGTGCCTGGACCACCTGAAGCTTGCGGACAAACTAGCCGTCGGCGAAGTCTCGAACATGCAGGAGATCGTCGAGACGCTGGCCGCGTCGCCGAAGGTGATCGCCGTCTAGGTGCGGCGAAGTGTGGGACAGGCCGCCAGCCTGTCGCCTGAGCAGGCGAGGATCCGCAGCCTGGCAGGCTGCGCCACACAACCGCCCCCTGTCATCATGATCTACCTGGACAACGCTGCGACATCCTTCCCCAAAGCCCCCGGGGTTGTGGAGGCCGTGAAGGAGTGTCTGGAGCGAACCGGAGGCAACCCACAGCGCTCCGGGCATGCCATGTCGCTGCAGGCGAGCCGGATCGTGTACGAGACGCGGAAGCGTGCCGCTGCGCTGCTGAACGCTTCTGATCCGTCCCGCGTCGTCTTCACGCTCAACGCTACAGACGCGCTGAATACCGCGCTGCGGGGGATGCTGCACCCGGGGGACCACGTCGTCACGACCACCATCGAGCACAACGCCGTCGCGCGGCCGCTCAGAGCGCTCGAGGCGAACGGTGTCGAGTTGACGCGCGTCCAATGCGCGCCCACCGGGGAGCTGGATGCGGAGCAATTCGCCGCCGCCATGCGCTGCGACACTAAACTGGCCGTTATCGTCCACGCTTCGAATGTCCTCGGCACAGTCCTGCCGGTCGCGAAACTGTGCGCTGCGGCACACGCCCGAGGCGTCCCGATGCTCGTTGACGCAAGCCAGACCGCCGGGCACCTGCTCATAGATGTGCAGGCTGACGGGATGGATCTGCTCGCCTTCACCGGCCATAAGGGCCTGCTCGGCCCCCAGGGCACGGGGGGTTTGTACATCCGTGAGGGGATCGACGTGGAGCCGCTGCGGCGCGGCGGAACTGGCAGCCGTTCCGGGAGCGACGTGCAGCCAGACTTCCTCCCCGACCGCTTCGAGGCAGGTACGCTCAACACGCCGGGGATCGCCGGCCTGGGAGCGGCCCTGGAGTACATCGCGAGCGAGGGGATCGACAAGCTCAGAGAGCACGAGCTCAAGCTCACGGCGATGTTGCTCGACGGACTCGAGGGCGCGCCCGGCATCACTGTGTACGGGATGCGAGACGCGGCAGCGCGCGTCGGGCTCGTGGCATTCAACATCGGCGACCTGGACTCAGCGGAGGTTGCCGAGCGGCTGGAGAGCGCCCATGATATCATCAGTCGCCCCGGGCTGCACTGTGCCGCGTGGGCGCACGCCACCATGGGCACGCTGCAACGCGGCGCCGTTCGCCTCAGCGTATCGCCCTTCACCAGGGAGGGCGATGTCCAGCAGGCGATGGCAGCCGTCCGCGAGATAGCCCGCGAGGCTGTCTGAGGCGTCCGATGGGCCTGGGAAACGGATGAGCGCGAGACATGTCAACGGCCGCGCGCAGCCGGGAAGAGATCGGGCGCGACAACAGCGAGGCATTGCGGCTCGTCCGAGAGGTATCTGTTGACGTCGGCCCCCGACTTGCCGGATCGGCCGAGGAGGCCGCGGCCGCAAGCTGGCTCGCGGCAAACTTGGAGAAGGCCGGCTTCGAGACGACGGTCGAGCCGTTCGCAACTCCCAGCAGCTTCGCTCTCGCCTATGGGTTGCTCGCCATTCTTTCGCTCGTGGCGTTCGGTGTGGCCTTCGTTCTGCCATTAGCTGCGGCCGTCATAGGCCTCGTCGCGGTTGGCCTTCTCTTCGCGGAGAACCTCACCATCGAGTGCGCCTCGCGCCTGGTCCCACGGGTCACGAGCCGCAACGTCATCGGACGACGGACGGCACAGGGAGAAGCGAAACGCACCGTCGTCGTGACTGCCCACATTGACTCGGCCCGAGCTGGGATAGTGTTCCATCCCCGCATGGTGAAGGCGTTCAGGGTGTTGTTTGTGCTGATGGTGGCCGGCATGGTGCTCATTCCTATCGTCAGTATCCTCCAGGAATTCGGCGCGACGACGACGATGCTCTACGCGGCCGCGCCCTTCGCGGCCCACCTACTGGTGTGTCTCGGAATCCTGGCCCACCAGCACTTTCTGGCTCCCGTTGTGCCCGGCGCCAGCGACAATGCCTCGGGCGTTGCTGCGCTCGTCCTCGTCGCCCGGGCGCTGCCGCACCTGGAAGCCACTGACGTATGGATCGTCGGCACCGGGGCGGAGGAGGCGGGCCTCGTGGGGATGCTGCGGCTGCTGCAGAAGCACCGGTTCGACCGCCCGACGACGTACTTCCTGAACATCGACTCCGTCGCGTCGCCCAAGCTGCGCTTCAATTCCAGTGAGGGCATGCTCATAACCAGGGCAGCCGACGCCCATCTGCTCGAGGTGGCCGGCGATGCGGCGGAGAAGGCGGACATCGAGGTGACAGTTGCACCGGCACGGGTGATCTCGTCGGACGCCGTCGTGGCGCTCATGCGGAGCTACCGCGTCATGACCATTTCGGCCGAGAGCACGGCGCACTGGCACTGGCCGACGGACGTGGTGGACAATGTGGCACCGGACGGACCGGCGAACGCAGCATACGTTGCCACCGAGACCATCCGCACACTGGATCGCGAGGCAGCGGGCGGACAGAGGGCCCCGGTTGAGCAAGGGGCGGCAAACCGCGCGTAGGTGACTTCTTTCATGCAGCGGAGCGGGTATAGGCAAGTATGACACCGACATGGTGGCGCTCCCTGCAGGCCTGGAGGTGATGCGCTGTGAGGATCCTCCGAATCGAGCAGCTTCTGCACTTCTACGAGGATATGCTGCGGATACGATTCTTTGAGGAGAAGATCCGCGACGAGCTGTATCCCAACAAGCAGATGCGCGGCGGGACGCACCTGTACATCGGCCAGGAGGCTGTGGCGGTGGGCGCGCTGCACGCTATCGAGCCGGCGGACTACGTCATCAGCACGCACCGCGGGCACGGGCACGCCCTGGCGAAGGGCTGCGATCCGATGCGGATGTACGCCGAGCTCTTTGGCCGACGGGATGGCTACTCCAAGGGCAAAGGCGGCTCGATGCACATCGCCGACAAGAATATCAACTTCCTCGGCGAAAACCCCGTCGTGGCCGCCAACATCCCCATGGCAGCGGGAGCCGGGCTGGCGTGCAAGCTGCTGGGCAACGGCAGGATCGTGATCGACTTCTTCGGCGAGGGCGCGGCGAACAACGGAGCGTTTCACGAGGCGCTCAATATGGCCGGCCTCTGGAAGCTGCCCGTGGTGTTCATCTGCGAGAACAACCTCTACGCCATCTCAGTACCCGTCGAGCAGGCAACTGCCATCGAGGAGATCCATCGCCGTGCAGACTCGTATGGCATGCCCGGCAAGCGCGAGAACGGCATGGACGTGGTGGTCGTGTACCACACCGTGGCCGAGGCGGTGCGACTCGCGCGCGAGGAGTCGGAGCCGAGCCTGCTCGTGTTCGACTGCTACCGTTTCGAGGGCCACCACATGGCCGATCAGCAGCCATATCGCTCGAAGCAGGAGCCGCTGCAGATGCGGCGCGAGCACGATCCGATCCACCTGCTGGAGAGGCAGATACTGGAGGACTGCCTACTGGAGCCGGACCAGGTCGTGGACCACCGCGAGAGGATCAGAGCGGAGATCGATGAGGCGGCCGAGGAGGCCCGTAAGTCGCCGGCGCCGGCGCCCGAGGAGGCGCTCGAGGACATCTACGCCTAAGGCGACGTGTGGCACCCGGCCGCAGAGGATGAGCCACCATGAAGAAGATCCGCGAGATCATCTTTGCCCAGGCCGTTCGGACCGGGCTGCTGGAGGAAATGCGGCGGGACGAGCACGTGATCGTCATGGGCGAGGATGTGGGCGTATACGGCAGCGTGTACGGCGTGACCAAGGGGCTGCTGCGCGAGTTCGGTCCCGAGCGCGTGCGCGACACGCCCATCTCGGAGTCGGCCATCGCCGGCATGGCCGTCGGCGCGGCCCTCGTGGGGCTGCGGCCCGTGGTGGAGATCATGTACTGTGACTTCCTGACGCAGGCCTCCGACGCCATCGTGAACAACGCGGCCAAGTGGCGCTATATGAGCGGCGGACAGTTCAAACTCCCGCTGGTGGTGCGCACCCCCGCCGGAGGCGCCACGGGCTACGCCGCCCAGCATTCGCAGTCTCTCGAGGCGTGGATGGCCCATATACCGGGCCTGAAGGTGATAATGCCGTCGGCGCCGGCCGATGCCCGGGGGCTGATCAAGTCGGCCATTCGCGACGACAATCCTGTGGTGTTCATCGAGCACAAGACGCTGTACCTCCGCAAAGGCCCGGTTCCGGCCGAGGAGACCCTCGTGCCCATCGGCAAAGGTGACATCAAGCGCGAGGGCGCCGACGTGACGGTTGTGTCGTGGTCCGAGAAGCTCTACTACTGCCTCGAGGCAGCCGAGCGGCTGGCGGACGAGGGCATCAGCGTCGAGGTCGTTGACCCCCGGACGCTGCAGCCGCTGGACATGGATCTGATCCTGGAGTCTGTGGCAAAGACAGGAAGGCTCGTAGTAGTGCACGAGGCGGTCACGTTCGGCGGCTTTGGCGCCGAGATCGCCGCACAGGTGTGCGAGCGGGCCTTCGAGCAGCTCAAGGCGCCGCCGGTGCGGATCGGGGCAAAGTTCGCCCCGATCCCCTTCGCCGAGCCGATGGAGTCCTACGTGATGCCGCAGGTGGACGACATCGTCGCGGCAGTGAAGCGGGTGGTCGGCGAGAAGGACGAAGCGGCGTAGCAGCCGGCGTGCCAGCCTATAGTGCACAGCGCGAGGTGCGCAGATGGCTCCTGTCTCCTTGTTTGCGTCCCAGCCCCTGTTGCCGGCGGTGGCGATGCTCTTACCTCTCCTTGGCCAGTCGGACGCGCGTGCTCCGTACCCACCCAGTCCCGTGATCACCGGCGTCACGTTCGACTGGTCCACCCACCGCAAGCTCGCGCCGGGCAGCGACAACTGGCCCATCACCTGGGCGGATGACGATCACCAGTACACCGTCTGGGGAGACGGCGGCGGCTTCGGCGGGACGAATAGCCTGGGCCGAGTGAGCCTCGGCTTCGCACGCGTGGAAGGCCCGGCCGACAGCTACAAGGGCTATAACGTCTGGGGCGGACACGACGGCGAGAACCCGGCCACCTTCGGCGGGAAGAGCTATGGCATACTTTCCGTCGGCGGTGTGCTGTACGCGTGGTGGGGACCGGGATCGGGCAACGCCTTCCCCGCCGAGACGCGCATGCTCAGATCGACCGATAAGGGCAATACCTGGGAGCGGAGCGAGTGGCGCTTCACGCGTGACGACGAGCTCTATGCGGGCACGTTCTGCAACTTCGCCAAGGACTACGCCGGCGCGCCTGATGAGTACGTGTATTCCTATTTCCTGCGGGGAACGCAGTGGGCGATGAACAAGCCAGGGGGAGTCGATCTCGCGCGCGTGCCGAAGGCCAATATCATGGATCGCGGCGCGTACGCGTTCTTCGCCGGGCTCGACAAGAACGACAGCCCCATCTGGACAAAGCACCTGTCCGAGCGGAAGCCCGTGTTCGAGGACCCCAACGGCGTCCGCACGGCGAGCGTGAGCTACAACATCCCTCTGCGGCGGTATCTGCTCACCACGGAGCACACGGAGACCGCCGCCGGCAACCTCGCCATCTTCGACGCACCCGAGCCCTGGGCCCATGGACCACGGTGGCCTACTATCATAACTGGGGCAACATCAGGGGCACGATATCCTTTTACTTCTCCAGCAAATGGTTCAGCGCGGACGGCAAGGACTTCACGTTCGTCTTCACGGACGACGACCACTGGGCCACCGTGCGGGGGCGGTTCGTAATTCACGATCGCTAGTCCCTGCCTGCCCAAGTGCGCGTGGAGGAAGATCCGATGACCGGCGTGATAGAGGCATTGGTGCCACTCGCAGCAGGAGCGCTCGCATGGTACTGGGCAAACCGGCGTCAGCGCGGATTGGGCGCTTGGGCGGCAGGAATGGGCGTCGCCAGCTTGGTGTTCCTCATCGCAAGGATCGGGGTCGCAGTGACAAGCGGCCAGCCGATCATCGGCGGTGGCGGTCCCGAGCCCCGGGACCATATCTACCTCGTCAATGCGGACGGCAGTGGAAAGACCCGGCTCACCGAGTCTCCAGCTCAGTACCGCGACCCTGATTGGTCTCCCGGTGGGCAGAGCATCGTTTTCTCCGCCTTTGGGCTGGAAGGCGGGATCTATGTAATGGCTGCCGACGGGACGCACGTACGCAGGCTGACCGTTGAGTCCTGGATGGCATACACGTCTCCCACTTGGTCGCCGGACGGAAGTAAGATCGCCTTCGGGGGTCTTGACCCGGGTGCAACGGATACTCTATGGGTCATGAACCGAGACGGCAGCGGCTTGACGCAGTTGGCAGAAGACTCTGGCCACTGTAACGACCTATCGTGGTCGCCCGACGGCAGCAAACTCGCATACGGCGTATGGGGGGACGAGGGCAGCCACGTGGCCGTGATCAGCTCAGAGGGTGCCGGCCCACTAAGGATCACCGCCCCAAACGGCCGTGGCGGCAGTCCCACGTGGTCTCTGGATAGCGCGAGGATCATATTCCACGCATGGGGCGGCCGGACAACTCTCTACTCCGTGAAGGCGGACGGCACCGACCTGGTCCCCCTGGCGGCCAAGGTTGGCTCCTGCGAACCGGCCTGGTCGCCCGATGGCGAGAAGATCGCATTCCTGGCCGGTGACCAGGTGCACGTGATGAACGCGGACGGCACCGGCCAGACGGCAGTCACACCGGCTCAGCGCTACGAGATGCTCGGCGGGCCGATCTGGTGTCCTGACGGGCAAAAGCTCGCCTTCTGGGCCCACCTGAAGGGCGCCCCATATCCCGATCTGTACGTGATGAACGCCGATGGCACGGGGCTGCGCTCTGTCGCCACGATATACACGCATGAGCCGGCGAAGAAGAAGCTGGACGTTGCATCAGTGTGGCGGAATCGGCGCCTGACACTGCATCCAGCGAACTGGGGGACTCTTGTGCCTTCCGAGCTCTTCTTCACGCAGTCGTGGACCGCTCCGTCAGGTTTCTGCTGGTCACCGGACAGCAGCAAGCTTGCATTCGTCAGCGTCGCGAGCCCCCGGCAAGCCCCAGCCGTACTCCAACCTGTGGTGAGCTTCCTCGTAGTACCTATCTTAGTGTTGTGTGGTCCGGCAGCGGTGTTCGTTGCCCTGTGGTCGTGGCGGCGGCAGGGTCTCACCCCCGGCACGGTGACCGGGCTCCTTACCGGGGGGATACCGACCTTTCTCTATGCCCTACTGCTCACCTTGATCATCGTCGCCAAAGCCAGCCAATGAACCGGCGTCATCGTCGCGCCTCCGCTGGGCCAAAGCCATGAGGATCCATCCACACCGGTGCGCGACCTGGAGTCTGTGGCAAAGACAGGAAGGCTCGTGGTAGTGCACGAGGCGGTCACGTTCGGCGGCTTTGGCGCCGAGATCGCCGCCCAGGTGTGCGAGCGGGCCTTCGAGCAGCTCAAGGCGCCGCCGGTGCGGGTCGGGGCAAAGTTCGCCCCGATACCCTTCGCCGAGCCGATGGAGTCCTACGTGATGCCGCAGGTCGGCGACATCGTCGCGGCAGTGAAGCAGGTCGTCGGCGAGAAGGACGAAGCGGCGTAGCAGCCGGCGTGGCAGCCTATAGTGCACAGCGCGAGGTGTGCAGATGGCTCCCATCTTCTTGTTTGCGTCCCAGCCCCTGTTGCCGGCGGTGGCGATGCTCTTACCCCTCCTTGGTCAGTCGGACGCGCGTGCGCCTTACCCGCGCAGTCGCGTGATCACCGGCGTCACCTTCGACTGGTCCACCCACCGCAAGCTCGCACCGGGGAGCGACAACTGGCCCATCACCTGGGCGGATGACGATCACCAGTACACCGTCTGGGGAGACGGCGGCGGCTTCGGCGGGACGAATAGCCTGGGCCGAGTGAGCCTCGGCTTCGCGCGCGTGGAAGGCCCGGCCGACAACTACCGGGGCTATAACGTCTGGGGCGGACACGACGGCGAGAACCCGGTCACCTTCGGCGGGAAGAGCTATGGCATACTTTCCGTCGGCGGTGTGCTGTACGCGTGGTGGGGACCCGGATCGGGCAACGCCTTCTCCGGCGAGACGCGCGTGCTCAGATCGACCGATAAAGGCAATACCTGGGAGCGGAGCGAGTGGCGCTTCACGCGTGACGACGAGCTCTATGCGGGCACGTTCTGCAACTTCGCCAAGGACTACGCCGGCGCGCCTGATGAGTACGTGTATTCCTATTTCCCGCGGGGAACGCAGTGGGCGATGAACAAGCCGGGCCGAGTCGATCTCGCGCGCGTGCCGAAGGCCAATATCATGGATCGCGGCGCGTATGAGTTCTTCGCTGGGCTCGACGAGAACGGGGACCCCATGTGGACGGGGGACCTCTCGAAGAGGAGGCCTGTCTTCGAGGACCCCAACGGCGTCCGCACGGCGAGCGTGAGCTACAACATCCCTCTGCGGCGGTATCTGCTCACCACGGAGCACACGGAGGCCGCCGCCGGCAACCTCGCCATCTTCGACGCACCCGAGCCGTGGGGGCCGTGGACCTCGGTGGCCTACTATCATAACTGGGGCAACATCAGGGGCACGATATCCTTTTACTTCTCCAGCAAGTGGTTCAGCGCAGACGGGAAGGACTTCACGCTCGTCTTCACGGACGACGACCACTGGGCCACCGTGCGGGGGCGGTTCGTAATTCACGATCGCTAGTGCCTGCCTGCCCGAGTGCGCGTGCGTCCTCTATCTGCCGTCGCCAGCCGACGGTCTGGTGGTCGCGTTTCTGGGAGTGCTCATGATGTCGCATCCACACCAAAAGTAGCCAACTTCGTCCCTACCAAAAGGTTACAACCACTATCGCAGAAGAAGGACAAACCTTTCACTCCCTCGAGCTCCTTCGCCGTTATTGCAGGGCACACCACATGATGGGAGTTCTAGGTGTGAACGCGACAACACGAGACACCTCGCCTCAACCCGATGTCCCAAACTCCACCAGATCAGGCTCGCGTTCCTAGTACTACAACGAGACTTTGCCGGTAGATGTCATTCTGAGCGACCAACTGAGTTTCGGGGACTGACACCTCGCTGTCTGTCCCCGAAACTCCGAGCGAAGAATCTCGGCGTCGGCGTCATAGAGTCGGCTCAGGCGGT